>JAGIAR010000010.1 GCA_017744735.1 Novosphingobium sp.
GCCCAGACAGTTTGGGTCTGGACCTTGAGAAACCGCCGCACCTCCTTCATATAGAGGGTCGTGAGCCCGATGCGGTTCAATCCGCCGAACACGGGCGTTCCATAAGGCAGGAAACGCTGGGTCTGTTGCCCTTCGGCAGGGTCGAACCGGGTCTGTGTCGGGGCTTGATCGGCCATGGCCTGCCGACTATCGACAGCGGCCTGCGCTGGCAAGCTCCCTCGCGGTGGGCATGTGCAAGAATTTCTAAGGATCGAGTAACGCAATGAGCTGGACCGACGAACGGATCGCGACGCTGACCAAGATGTGGGAAGGCGGCGCCACGGCAAGCCAGATCGCCGATGAGCTGGGCGGGGTGTCGCGCAACGCAGTGATCGGCAAGGCGCATCGCCTCGGCCTCAAATCGCGCCCGTCGCCGGTGAAGGCGAACGAGGAAGGCGAGGAAAAGGCCCCCGCAAAGAAGAAAGAAGCGGCCGCAAAGCCGCCCAAGGCGGCGCCCGCCCCGAAGCCGGTGGCGGTGGCCAAGCCCGCCCCCCTCGCCGCGCCCAAGCCCGCCCGCCCCGCTGCGGCGGCCGGCGCCATCCCCACCCAACCGATCCCCGGCGCGTCGGATGCGCCTTCGCCCAAGATCGTTTCGGTCGGCCCGGGCGGCTTCCTGCGCCAGGGCCCGGGCGAGCAGCAGGCCCCGATTCCGCCGGCTCCGCCGCGCCGCCTGGTGCCCGCGAAGCCGAGCGCGGAGATCGCAGACAAGACCAGTCTGCTCGACCTCAGCGACAAGGTCTGCCGCTGGCCGATGGGCCATCCGGGCGAGCCGGACTTCCACTTCTGCGGCGAGCAGGTGAACCCCGGCTTCCCCTATTGCGTCGAGCATTGCGGCCGCGCCTACCAGGCGCAGCTGCCGCGCGGCGCGCGCCGTCCGCCTCCGCCGCTGCCGTTCGGCGGCCCGCGGGTCCGCTAAGGCCGACTTAGGCCGGGCGCAGCATGATCTATTTGCTGCGCCACGGGCAGACGCAGTTCAACGCCGAGCGCCGGATCCAGGGGCAGTGCGACAGTCCGTTGACCGCGCTCGGGCGTGAGCAGGCTGCCGCGCTCGGCCGGGCGCTCGGTGCCGAACTGGGCGAAGCGCGGCACACGGTGCCGATCGTCGCCAGCCCGCTGGGCCGCGCCATGGCCAGCGCCGAGATCGTCCGTGCCCATGCCGGCATCGCCGCCCCGATCCAGGCCGACGAGCGGCTGATGGAGGTCGGCTGCGGTTCGTGGGAGCAGCTTACCCGGCCGGAGATTGCGGCGCGCCACCCCGGCTACGAAGGAGCCGAGAGCTTCATGGAAGCCTGGCGCGACCATTGCCCCGATGGCGAGACCCTGGAGCAGGCGATGGCGCGGGTCGAAGACTGGCTCCGCTGGGCGGAGGGCAGGACGGTGGTAGCCGTATCGCACGGCATCACCGGGATCATCATGCGCGCACTGCACGAGCGCCTCGACGGCGAGGCGATGCTGATGCTGCCCTGCCCGCAGGACCGGCTTTACCGGCTTGCGGGCGGGACGGTGAGCGAACTCCTCGCGGCCTGAGTTCAGTCCACTTTGCTCGAGCGGAAGCCGAGCTCGAGACCGCTCGTATCCGCATTCTCGACCACCGGGCGGTTGCCGGTCCGGAGCAGATCCTGCGCCAGGTCGGCGCGCATTTCTTCGAACACAGCACGGGCTCTCGGCGCTTCCTCTTTCGGGAAGGCATCCTCCAGTTCGCGGTTCATGCGGGTGACTTCTTCCAGGAACTCGCGGTTGGTGAGGACCCAGAAACGGTTTTCCTTGATCGCCGCAACCACCGCGCGGCCGCTGTCGAGCGGATCGATCCCGGCGCGCGCGGCATCCCACAGCGCCTTCATGAAATCGTTCGCCTCGTCCTCGTGGAAGTCGGTCTCCGGCTCGTCCTCGGGCGGGTGGAGCATTCCGGTCCGGGTCGCGCCCGGGCACAGGCACGAGACGCCGATGCCGAGCGGGGCGAGCTGCATCCGCAGGCTCTCGGCGTAGCCGCGCACCGCGTATTTCGAGGCGGAATAGGCAGCGAAGCCGATCAGCGGCACGACCCCGGCCATCGAACTGGTGCAGACGATATGCCCGCCCTCGCCCTGCGCCTTGATGATCGGCGCGACGATCTTGGTGCCGTTGAGCACCCCGCCGAAATTGACCGCCATCACCCGGTCGAAATCGTCGAACTCGGGATCGTCCGCCGTGCCGCCGCCGTTGATCCCGGCATTGTTGCACAGCACATGGATCTTGCCGAAGGCGGCCAACGCCTCATCGACCGCCGCCTTGAGGTTGGCACGGTCGGAAACGTCGGTGCGGACGAAATGAACCGCATTGTTGCCCGACAGCGCGACTTTCGCTTTCTCGATGTGCGAAGTGCTCCAGTCCGCAATCACGACCTTCATCCCTTCGGCCAGCATCGCACGGGCCATGCCGAAGCCGATCCCGTTCGCTCCGCCGGTGATGAAGGCGACCCTTCCCTCGAGGTCCTGCATTCTTCTCTCCCTTTCCGTCCGCCACCAGGGCGGATCAGTCTTCCTCTTCGTCGCGGTAGTTGCCGAAGCTGTCGAACACTTCCTTGGTATCCGGTGTGGCCGCCAACACTGCCTCGGCGCGGGCACGCATGCCGTCCTTGAAGAAACCGTGAGTGACCAGATAGGTCGCATTGGAGAGGATTCCGTCGGCGACCAGATTGCCGACCTCGGTCGGCTCCATCCAGTTACCGCCGACGATCCGGCGCGAGAGCTTCTTCTCGGATGCGACGAAGCCGCTGCCGCTGCGCAGGTGCTCGGGGCGGTTGTCGATCGTCTCGTGGATGCGGCTCTTGACCGGGCCCGGGAGCAGGATCGAGACGCCGATATCGTGCTGCATCAGTTCGGGCTTCACCGCCTCGCAGAAATGCGCGACCGCGGCCTTGCTGGCGGCGTAGATCGCCATCTGCGGCGGCATCACCACCTCGGCCGCGAGGCTGGCGGTCGAGACGATATGCCCGCCGCGACCATGCGCGATCATCTGCGGCATGAATTCGGTGAAGCCGTTGATCACCCCGCCGACGTTCACCCCGAAGCCGAAGTCGTAATCGGCGTAGGTGGCTTCGAGCAGCGGGCCTTCGAGCCCGACACCGGCATTGTTGACCAGAATATCGATCCCGCCGAATTCGTCCTGCATCTTCTGCGCGGCCTCGCGGTATTTTTCGCGGTTGGTCACGTCGAGCTGGAGAGCGGAGACCGCGTTCGACCGGCCGCCGCCGGCGAACTCGGCCAGCGCGTCGTCGATATGGTCCTGCCGCAGATCCGCCAGCACCACCTGCGCGCCGCGCTCGACCAGCACCTTGGCGATGCCCAGCCCGATGCCGCTCGCACCGCCGGTGATGAAGGCGATTTTTCCTTCGAAACTCTCGATCATTGTCAGTCCTTGCTTGGTGATTCTTTCAGCCCGGCGGCCGCGACGGCCGCCTGCGCGCAGGGCAGGTCCGCGCCGTTGGCCCCGCCCGAAACGCCGATCGCGCCCAGCGCAATCCCGTCCTGAGTGAAGACCGGCACACCGCCGGGAAGATTGGCGGTGCCGGGCACACCGCTGGCGCCCCACTTGGCCATGTCCGCGGTCGACACGCGATAGCCGAGCGCAGCCTTGGCCTTCCATTCGGCGAGTTCGCCGGCGACGTTGGAGGTGCCGTCCATGAAGTCGTAGGTCAGCAACCGGCCCTCCTCGTCATAGACCGCGATCGCGACCGAGGTGTGCTGCGCGGTCGCATAGGCGACGCAGGCATCGCGCATCTTTGCGGCGGTGGCGTAATCGAGCATCGGGCGGGCGGTCTGGCCGGCTGCGGGTGCACCGAGCATGAACGCCGCCAGCAACACGAATCCGTTTCGCATGCCTCTCTCCATGTTTGGACATCGTTTGGCAGAGCGGCCCCCCGTCGTCTATGCGCTGAGCGAATTGCGACATTGCGATGAGGAGAGACCGGTGCCCTTGACCCTTTACGATGCCACCGTGCCGAGCCTGCTGCAGATCCTCGACGGATCGCTTGGCTGGCTGGACAAGGCGGCAACCTTTGCCGCGGAATCCGGCAAGTCCGAAGCGGAATTGATCGACGCGCGGCTCAACCCCGACATGTTTCCGTTCAACCGCCAGGTGCGCGGCTTCTGCATGCACGCTCAGCTGGGCATAGCGGGCGCGATGCAGGGCCTCTTCTCGCCCGACGCAACGCCCGCACCCACGACCATCGCCGGGCTCAAGGAACGGGTCGGCGAAGCGCTCGCATATCTCCAGGGGCTTGCCGCCGCAGACATGGAGCCGCTGATCGGCAAGCCGATGGTGTTCAGGATCGGCGAAACCGAGCGCCATTTTACCGCAGACCAGTTCCTGCTCAGCTTCTCCCAGCCGAACTTCTACTTCCACGTTTCGACGGCTTACGCGATCCTGCGCCACGCGGGCGTCCCGATCGGCAAGATGGACTATCTCGCAAAACTGCGGATCGCGCCCTGACGGAGGGGCGTCAGCCGCCTAGGGGCTGCCACAATTCCAGCTTGTTGCCTTCGGGATCGAGGATCCAGGCAAACTTGCCGGAAGGATCGCTGTCGTCCCGCTTGAGCACCGGCACGCCCTTTGCCTCGATGCGCGCGAGGAAGGCGTCGAGATCATCGACCGCGTAGTTGATCATATGATCGCTTTCGGACGGACCGAAATAGTCTGTATCGGCCGGGAAGGCGTTCCACACCACCATCGGCGGATGGCCCGGCGCATCGTAATCGAGCGTCGCCCCGCCCCAGCTCTGGATCGGCAGGCCGAGTACATCCCTGTACCAGGCGGCAAGCGCCTTGGGGTCCTTGGCCTTGAAGAATACTCCCCCGATGCCGGTAATCCGGCCTTTGGCGGGCTCTTCAGCGGAGACGGCGGTAGTGGTCATCAGCAGGATGATGGCAAGGAAACGGAGCATGGCAAGCCTCTTTCAGCCCTTGGCCTCGGGCAGCAGGAACACAACGTAACCTTTGAAATGCGGATCGGCCGCCAGCCCCGGCGGCGCCCGCCATTCTCCGCCCTCAGCCAGCGCGATCTTGTAGGGCAGACACAACCGCGAAAGCGAAGCGAGATAGCTCTCGTAGCCGGGGATGGTGTTGCGTCCCTGATAAGTCTGCACCACCACTTCGTCGACCACGGTGCCGAGCTTCGCCAGCGCCGCCGGATCGCCGTGGGCGCTCCAGTCCATCAGCCCGGTGACCGAGAGGCGCGTACCCTTGGGCAGATCCCGCCTCAGTCCCTTGAGGAACTGGGCATAGCGCTCCAATCCAAGCGTGGCGGAATCGAAATCGATCTGCACCCCGCGCACATTGGCTCCCGCCGCCCGCCACCGCGCCAGCTCGGCCAGCAATTGCCGCGTGACCGAGGGTTGCCAGTCGATCCGCTCGACCCGCAGCACGAGCCAGATCTCGCTACGGTCTGCACTCGGGGTGCCCGGCCGCAGCGGCACGAAGCGGCGATTGTCGCCCGCCCGCACCTCGCCGGCGAGGAGATAGACCGCCTTGGCCCGGTCGAGCACAGCCGGCGGCTCGACCCCCGCCCAGAGGAAGAAGGAATCGTAGTCCGCGGCCGCAACCGCGCGCTCGCCGCCCTGCCCGCAGCTTGCGAGCAGCAGAACCGCAAAGGTCGCGAGGAGGAGCCTACCAGTAATACTGCAGCTCCTTCGCCCAGCGGGTGTCGCCATACTGGCGCTTCAGCATATTGTACCAAGCCTTGCGCTGGCTCTCGTCGACATCCTCGCCGCCGCAGGTGTTGTTGCCCGAGGGGGCGTAGCAGCGTACCGAGCGCGCGAGCGCATAGGCCTTGTCGTCGCGTGGGGCGGCGGGATCGGCGATGATCGCGGCGTAGAAGGCGGCGCGCGGGGTCTCCGCCCCGGGGAACAGCGTCTTGCTGCTGCCGAGCGTGCCGGCCGGTGCGGGCTGCGAATAGTCGTTCGGATCGAACTGATCGAACTCGACGAAATCGTCGAACCCGTTGAGGCGGTAGAAATCGCCCAGGCATAGCCGGCCCTTCACATCCTTCGGGTTCTTGACCAGCGCCGCGGCGGTGACGGCAAGCGACGGGCAGGCATAGCCGTCGCTGAACCTGCCGGCCGCGAACAGGCCTACCGGAACATCCCCGCCCGTGAGGTTCCACAGCCCGGCATCGGTATTGGCATTTGCCGCAACCAGCTTCACGTCGACCGTGAAGGCCGCATATTGCCCGCGCCTGAGCTGTTTGTAGAGCAGCGCAAACAACGCGAGGTCGCGCTCGTTCCGCGGGCGGCCGGCATCCTTCGCCTCCGCCCGCAGGATTTCCGGGCTCGCGACCTTCTCGATCAGAACCTTGCGGATCATGCTGTCCTGCACCGGCGAATCCGGAGCGAAGATCAGCGGGACCTTGCCGCTGCGTTCCCACAGCAGCGCCAGGCCCAGTTCCGCAGCCGGGCGCTGGTAGATGCCGGTGGAGCCACCGATCAGCCGGCGCCAGAACGCCTCCTCGCCGGGATCCCTGAGCGCCGCGAGCGCCTGGCCGCGCAGTACCTGGCGGCTGAAATCGAGCGCGGAATGGCTGGTGGTCACCGAATTGTCGGCGATCCGCAGCAACACGTCCTTCGGGTCATCCTTCACGTAGAAGGAATAGCTCGCGTGGAGGAACTGGAACAATTCCTCGTGGCCCTTGAACACCGGTTCCTGGCTTGCGAGTTCGGCAGCGCTCAGCGCGGAAGCGTGATCCTGCGTATCCCCGGAAGCCTGTGCGCGCATCCGCATCAGGTCCGCAGTCGCGAGCAGCAGCGGCGTGTCGAGCGCCTGCCCGACCCCGGCCGCGGACAGCAGCTTGTTGTCCACCTCCTCGATCAGGTCGCGCTCGGCCTCGCTTCCCGGTGCAGTCGCGCCGAGAAGCGCCTCGTAGGTCTCGCCCAGCGCGGACAGATCGCCATTGAGCCACAGCACCCGGCGCTGAAGCCCCTTGGCCGATGCGGCATAGGCCCCCTTCGGATAGGCCGCGAGATAGGCCTTCAGTCCCTGACCCGCGCGCTCGGCCGCGACATGATCGGTCTTGCTCAAGTCGAACGAGCCCCACTGGTCGAAGCTCTGGGCCTGGGCGACGTTCAGCTCGACCCGCGCCTGCATGTAGCGGGCGGTTTCCTTCAGCCACGGGTCTGCCGATCCGGCCACGCCGAGGAATCCCTTGCGGGCAGCATCCCAGTCCTCGCCATAGAAGGCCGCCGCCGCAACCAGATAGGCGACGAACTCCTGCCCGGCCTTGCTCTGCACATCGACCGGCCAGGCAGGCGCAGGCCGTGCGGTCTTGTTCGCGCCCTCGTCCGGCTCGCTGAAGTAATAGCTCGGGGCGAAGCTCTGGCAGATCGGCGCAAGCTGGTCGCGCGCGGCCATGAGCTTGTCCCGCTCCTCGGGCAGCAGCTTCCGGCTCGCGATCACCGCCGCGCGGAACGCCGCGTCCCCGCCCTTCAGACTGACGCAGCGCGAACCATAGTAGTCGTTGCCGCTGTCGTCGGGCTCCTTCGGATAGGCGACGCCGGCGAAGATGCTCCAGTCGACGAAGTTGTGGCCGTAGGAAAAGTCCCACTCCGGGGTAGGATAGGTCCCGCGCTTGCTGGCCAGCCCCCCTCGGTCGCGCAGCAGCAGGGCGAGGTTCACCCGGCTGTCGGCGCCCGGGGCGATCACCAGGCTGTTGCCGCAATCGAGATCGGCGGAGCGCAGGCTCCAGCTCGGATTGCAGGCATAGTCGCCGCTCGCCCGGGCCGGGCCGCCCGACAGCCACATGCCGGCTACCGCCAGCATCGCAATCGCCAGCCATTTGCAACGCCCCGCCATGCCCGCACCCCTTCCAAACGATGCTGCGAGTGTCACGCGGGAAGGCGAGTCTGGCAAGCGCGTTCGGCACAAGTCGCGCGCTGTGGAAAGCAATCGAACTGTAACCGATCCGTCGCGCCAGGGTCATGCGGTGGAGATAGGGCCGACCCGGAGCCGGGCGCACGCTGCCCGGCGCAAAGGACGTGCCGATGAAACGCGACATTGCACTGAAGGCCCCGGCCACGGGACGGCTGGTCGAGAAAGCCGCGGTCAGCAGCAAGGGCTTCACCCCCACCGCGCTGCTCGAACGCGCCTTCGCGCTCGCCTTCCGGGGCCTGGTCTATCCGCAGATCTGGGAAGACCCGATCGCCGATATGGACGGGCTGCAGATCGGCCCCGGCGACCACGTCGTCACCATCTCGAGCGGCGGCTGCAATGCCTTCTCCTATCTCACCGCAAGCCCGGCCAAGGTCACCGCCGTCGATCTCAACTCCGCCCACGTCGCGCTCGGCAAGCTCAAGCGGGCCGCCCTGATGCACCTGCCGAGCTACCAGCAATTCCGGCGCTTCTTCGCCGAGGCCGACAGCGCCGGGAACGTCGAGGCCTATCACCGCTTCATCGCCCCGCAGCTCGATCCGCGCTCGCGCCAGTACTGGGAATCGCGCGACCTCCTCGGGCGCCGGCGGATCGAGATGTTCGCCAAGGGCTTCTACCGCTACGGCCTGCTCGGCAATTTCATCGGCTTCGTCCATTTCCTTGCCCGGATGCACGGGGTCCAGCCGGCCAGAGTGCTCGAAGCGCAGGGGATCGAGCAGCAGCGTGCCCATTTCGAACAGCACTTCCTCCCGTTTTTCGACAAGCCGCTGCTGCGCTGGCTGACCCGCCGCAAAGCCTCGCTGTTCGGGCTGGGCATCCCGCCGGCGCAATACGACAAGCTGGCCGGGGGGCGGACCATGGTCGACGTGCTGCGCGAACGGCTCGAACGGCTGACCTGCAACTTCGATTTCCGCGACAACTACTTCGCCTGGCAGGCCTTCGGCCGCGGCTACGCGAAGGCGCCGGAGGCGAGCCTGCCGCCCTATCTGCAGGAAGCGAACTACAAGGCGCTGCGCCTGCGCCTGGGCGGGATCGAGGTGCTGCAGGCGAACATGACCGATTATCTCGCCGGCCAGGAAGCGCACAGCGTCGACCGCTTCGTGCTGCTCGACGCGCAGGACTGGATGACCGACCAGCAGCTCAACGCGCTGTGGGCCCAGATCTGCCGCACCGCCCGGCCCGGCGCGCGGGTGCTGTTCCGCACCGCAGACGAGCCCAATGTGATCGACGGACGGCTCGATCCCGATCTGCTCGACATGTGGCAGTTCCTGCCCGAGCGTTCGGCCGAGCTTTCGGCGCAGGACCGTTCGAGCATCTACGGCGCGACCTGGCTCTATGTCCGCCGGGACTGACACCCTCTCCGAAACCAGCGGGGCCGGACACGGCGCGCGGATGGACGCCATCTACGGCCTGCAGCGGCACGTCTACGACCTTACCCGCAAGTATTACCTGCTCGGCCGCGACCGGCTGATCCGGGATCTGGACCTCGGCAAGGGCGGCTCGCTGATCGAGATCGGCTGCGGCACCGCGCGCAACCTCGCCCTTGCCGCGCGGCGCTATCCCGAAGCCCATTTCTGCGGGATCGACATCTCGGCCGAGATGCTCAAGTCGGCACGCCGGAACCTGAAGGGGATCGACGCCCGGCTGGCGATCGGCGATGCGGCCGGGTTCGATCCGCAGGCGCTGTTCGGCCGCGCGCAGTTCGACCGGGTGATGTTCTCCTACACGCTCTCGATGATCCCGCCGTGGCGCGCCGCGCTGGAGCAGGGGTGCAGGATCCTTGCGCCGGGCGGTTCGATCCACGTGGTCGACTTCGGCCAGCAGGACCGGCTGCCCGGCTGGTTCGGCACTGCGTTCCGCGCCTATCTTGCGCAATTCCATGTCACCCCGCGGGCGGATCTGTTCGAGGCGGGGGAGGAACTGGCCCGGCGCCACGGGCTGACCATCGAAACCGGCGCACCGCTGCGCGACTATGCCCGCACGATGGTGCTGCGCCGACCCTGAGCAGCCTGCGCGGTCCGGACTCGCTCCACGATGCCGGTGCGTTTTGCACGGTTTTTCGAAACTTTTCCCGTCCTCGTTCATTCTTCTTGGCATCCATGGTGACGATTTGGAGCATCCTAGGGGAATGCCATGATCTGGGTCCTATTGCTGCTGGCGACTTGCGGCATCTGTGCCGCCTTCATCACCAGCGCGCTTTCGAGCGCCCCGGTCGGACATCAGGACGAGAGCGGATTCAACTACGGCGAGAAGCCGTCGCGCGTCCGCTCCAAGGTCCGGCCGACAGAAGATTGACAAGGCTGACGCCCGCCGCGTTTCCGGCAAAGTTCCACCCCAGGAAGGGCGTGGAGTAGCCCTGCTCCGGCGCGGTTCGCTCCGGCGGCATTTCCCGCTACACCTTTCGCGATGCTCGCCGAACCACCCTATCTCTACGAGACCTATTACGCGCTCGAGTGGCTGATCCGCATCGGCGCGCTGGCGATCGTGCCGCTGCGCCGCTCGCCCGGAACGGCGGCCGGGTGGCTGCTGCTGATCTTCTTTCTGCCGGTGCCCGCCGCGGTGCTCTATTTCTTCATCGGCCGCCCGCGGTTCTCCGGCGGGCGCGAGCGCCGCTGCCGCGAGTTGCACCCGTTCTACGCCGATCTCGCCAACCGGCTCGAGACCGCCGCCGGAGCCGACGCGGGCGAGACCGGCGCTTTCGCCCAGACCCTGGGCCGCATGCCCGCCGCGGGCGGCAATACGATCGAGCTGCTCGACGATTACGACGCGACGATCGACCGCCTCGCCGCCGACATCGCCGCCGCGCAGCGCACGGTCGACATACTGGTCTACATCTATGCCGACGATCCGATCGGCCGCCGCATCGCGGCAGAACTCGCCGCGGCGGTGAGACGCGGGGTGCGCTGCCGGGTGATGTTCGATCCGGTCGGCTCGCACCGCTGGCGCAAGGGCACGCTGGCGCTGCTGCGCGGCGCGGGGGTGGACGTGCGCGAGGCGCTGCCGGTGCGCCTGCTGCGCCGCCGCAGCCGGGCCGACATGCGCAACCACCGCAAGCTGTTCGCGATCGACGGCACCGTCGGCTACGCCGGCTCGCTCAACCTCGTCGCGAAGGACTTCCGCCCCGGCGTGACCAACCGCGAGCTGGTCGCGCGGGTGACCGGGCCGGCGGTGGCCAGCATCGCCGCGACGATCGCGGGCGACTGGGCGCTCGAGGCCGCCGGCCCGCCTCGCCCCGATCCGGTCGCGATCCCGCAAGCCACCGGAACCGCCCGCCTCCAGCTCCTCCCCTCGGGCGCCGACCATCCGCTCGAAGGCTTCGAGACATTGCTCGTCTGGCAGCTCCACCGCGCGCGGACCCGCGTGGTGATGGTCACCCCCTATTTCATCCCCGACGAGGACGTGATCGGCGCGATGCGCAGCGCGGTCGCGCGCGGGGTCACGGTCGACCTGGTGGTCTCGGAAGTGGTAGACCAGCGCCTGGTCCATTACGCGCAATGCTCCTATTTCGAGGAACTGCTCACCGCCGGGATCCACATCCACCGCTACCGCCACTTCCTGCTCCACGCGAAAAACGCCTGCATCGACGACACGCTCGGCATCGTCGGCTCCAGCAATGTCGACCTGCGCTCGTTCCAGCTCAACGAGGAGGCGAGCCTGCTGCTGCACGACGCCGAGGCGATCGCGCAATTGCAGCGCATCCAGCACGGCTACGTCGCCGCGAGCGACCGCCTCCACCTTCCCGAATGGCGCGCCCGCCCGCAGGTGCAGCGCCTGCTGGAAAACACCGCACGGATCATGAGCCCGCTGTTGTAGCGGCGCCTGCCACGCCGGACGCAGGGTGACACAAGTTACACCCTGTCACCCTGGCTTTTGCGGGTGCACGCCCTTGAACCGAAACAGTTTTTCTGGCCGACGCGACAGGTGACACACCTGCGGAATGAATTGCGCGAAGCATGCTGCCTCCGATTGTCCCGACCCCGGCGGCTGCGAAGCAGGGCTTGCTTCAACGGCTCGGTTTGACGAGAGGCGGATCGGATATCCGGGATCGGGGGCTGTAGGACAGCGAAATTTCGCCCTCGGATCGGCTGTGCCTGCGCCGCTTGGCTACCAGCGCACCAGCGGCGGTATGACGAGCCGTCCGAGGATCGCACTCAGCACGATCGGCGCAGTGTGCCACACCCCCACATGGTAGAGGGAGTTCGACGGACAATAGAACGCGAAGGCAAACATCCCTGTGCAGCCCGACGCGATGCCCACGAGCAAGCCCGCCATTTCGGGAGCCACCGGTGCGCCCCGCCGCAGCCAGGCGGTGAGCGTCCCGGCCATCAGCAAGCCGAGGATAAGGCCCATGGTCAGGCAGGCGCGATCGTGGGCGCCGAACCAGGAACCGGGCACCGCAGCGGCATGCGAAACCAGCGCGACGATGGCGGCAAGCGGCAGCAGCAGCACGGCAGCTGCGCCCCAGCGCCAGCCCTGCGGGCGATTGCCGACTTGCGGATTGGCCATGGTCACCGCAGCGATCGAGGCCGAAAGTCCGAGCAGGAGGACCAGCCCGTTCGCAATCAGGAACAAGGGCGGAAAATGCCCGGCGGCGACGTCTTCGCGCATCCCGGCAAGGCCGATCGTGATGGCGATCGTCGCAATCCCCGCCAGTCCCGCGAGCGCCAGTCCCACACTCCGGCGCAGAACGCGGGTTGGCTGCAATTGGCCGACCAGCGTGTCGATCATGTCTTCTGTCTGGAGTGGCATGTCAGTCTGCTTTCTCGATCAGGGCGGCCAGTCGCTTCAGGCCCCGGTGGATATTCACTTTGACGAGCGGTTCGCTCTGGCCGGTATTTCGCGCCGCCTCGGCCACGCTCAATCCTTCTATCTTGACCATTTCGATCACCCTCGCCTGCCCTTGGGGCAGCTGCCTGAACAGCTTTTCCAGACTGATCCGCGCGGTTGCGGGCTCGTCCTCGTCGGGCGCCGCCAGATCGGCTTCGATGACCACCTCATCGCTGCGATAGACCGCGCGCAAGTGATCGACCCAGCGATATCGGGCGATCGCCGCGAGCCACGGGATGAACGGCCGCTGCGGATCGTAGCTGCCGAGCTTGCGATGCAGCGACAGCAGCGTCTCCTGCACCAGGTCGTCGCGCCGGCAGGGCGGCACGCGGCGGCTGTAATAGCGGTCGAGCCAGCCCGCGCAGAATTTGAGCAGGCTGGCGTATGCCGCCCTGTCGCCGCGCTGCGCCAACACCATCAGCCGCGCCAGGCCTGCTTCGTCGGCCCTCATCGGCGGGGCTTCCGGGCCAGGGCCGTATCGAGCGCGAAGAAGCCGCCGCCGCGCACGATCAGGATTGCGGCGAGCGCGACCCACAGCGAATGCACCGGCCACCAGGCCTCGGGATAGACGAAGATCTGGATCACCATCGTCATTCCTAGCAGGGCGAGCGCCGAAAGGCGCGTGGCAAGCCCCAGCACCAACAGGACGGGGAACAGATGCTCCGCCCCCGCCGCAGCATAGGCGGCGAAAACGGGCGGGAGCGGGACGCCCGAATATTCTTCGCGGAACAGCACGAAGGTCGTGTCGCTGAGATGAAACCAGCTGCCTTCCACGACCTTGGTCCGTCCCGAACGCCAGAACACGCCCGCCAGCGCCACCCGCACGAGCAGCAAGGCGACTCCTTCCGGCAGCCGGGAGCCGAGCGCAGCCACGACACGGTCGTAGATCGAGAGCAGCCGGCCCATCCGCTCAGGCCTTCGGGGTCAGCGAGCCGTTGCCGGCCGGGGTCTTGATCTTGAGGCAGGTGCCAGCCTTGACCAGCTTCCAGGCCTTGCCGTCGTAGTCCTTGGCCGAGGTGCCGGCGCAACTCGTGCCCGGGCCGGCGGAACAATCGTTCTGCCCGGCCTTGGCCACGCCATAGCATTTTTCGGTCTTGGCCTTTTCCGCATGAGCGGGAACCGGCGCGGCAGCGGCGACCGCAACTGCGGCGGACAGCGTTGCGGCGAGGAGCGAATTCACTGAGATGCTGGTCATTTTCCGATACTCCCTGGGGCGCGCACCCGATGTGCGATGCGCCTTGCTGCCCCCGGTTCGGCGCAACGGCGGCGAACGTTACAGCCGGTGCGAGATTTATTTTTCCGGCGCGCTGTAACTTTTGCCCGCCCAGGCACGAACCGGCCGATGCCAATCAGGCAGGTTCCAACCGGAGTTCTCGCATCATGACCACCACCATCAAAGGCCTCGGCGCAGCCTCGGCCGCCGCCCTGTTCGCACTCTCCTCGCTCGCCAGCGCCGCCCCTAACCCCGCGGGCAGCACCGGGCCGGCTGTCGCCGCGAGCGACACCGTCCACTGCTACGGTGTCAACAGCTGCAAGGGCACTGCCGACTGCAAGACCGCCGCGCATGCATGCAAGGGCCAGAACGCCTGCAAGGGCCAGGGCTTCAAGGAGCTGAAGGCCGGCGCGTGCCTTACCAAGGGCGGCACCATCGGCGACCTCTGACCAGCTTGGGGCGATCCGGCTGCCCCCTCCCCCGTCCCCCCGGATCGCCCCATTTCCCCTCTGCCGCAGGAAAGCCGCGTCCCATGATCACCCCGCCTCGCTTCCACGGTTTCGGTCTCGGCCTGCGCCGGGATCACTACGCCGACTTTCTCGGCGACGAGCGGCAGCCGGTGGATTTCGTCGAGATCATCTCCGAGAATTTCATGGTCGAGGGCGGCCGGCCGCTGTTCACGCTCGACGCGGTGCGCGAACGTCACGCGGTGGCGATGCACGGCGTATCGATGTCGATCGGTTCGGCCGGGGGCCTCGACCGCGACTACCTGCGCCGGCTGAGGACGCTGGCCGACCGGGTCCGCCCCCTGTGGGTCTCCGACCACCTGTGCTGGACCGGCATTGCCGGTCACAACACCCACGACCTGCTGCCCCTGCCCTATAGCGGCGAGGCGCTGGACATCGTCTGCGCCAACATCGCGCTGGCGCAGGACGTGCTGGAGCGCCCGCTGCTGTTCGAAAACCCCTCAAGCTACGTCGCCTTTCCCGCTGCCGGGATGAGCGAATGGCAGTTCCTTGCCGAGATGTGCGCGCGGACCGGCTGCTACCTGCTGCTCGACGTGAACAACATCTATGTCAGTGCCCGCAACCACGGCTTCGATCCCATCGCCTTCCTGGATGGCCTGCCCGCAGATCGGGTGCGCCAAATCCACCTTGCCGGGCACAGCGAAGGCGACGGCCTGTTGATCGACACCCACGACGCCCCCGTGTGCGACGCGGTGTGGGCGCTGTACGAGCAGGCAATCGCGCGCTTCGGCCCGGCCGCGACGATGATCGAGCGCGATGACGCCATCCCGCCGCTGCCCGTCCTGCTGGAGGAACTGGCCCGCGCCCGCCATCCGCTCGAAGTCGCCCGGGCGAAGGCGGCCGCATGACCCTGGCCGCGCTGCAAACCCGCTTCCATGGTGCCATCACCGGCTCCGGAGCGCCCGACGACGCCGGTTGGGACGAAGCCCAGCGGCGCGGACTGGCGGTCTATCGCAATGCCTATCGCATGCGCCTGGTCGAAACGCTGCGCGCAAGCTTCGAGAAGACCTGGAGCTGGATCGGCGACGACAGCTTCGACACGGCCGCGATCCACCACCTGGTCGCCCACCCGCCCGCAAGCTGGACGCTCGACGAGGCCGGGCGCGGCTTCGCGGATACGCTCGTGGAGCTGTTTTCCGGCGACCCCGAGGTCGCCGAACTGGCGGCGCTGGAATGGGACATGAGCCAGGCCTTCATCGGCGCGGATGCGGCCGCCGCGAGCGCGCAGGACTTCGCCGTGGCGACCGCGGCCTATACCGACGAAGACTGGGCGGCGATGCGGCTGGACTTCGTTCCCGGCCTGGCCGTGCGCCCGGTCGCCACCGACTGCGCGGCGATCTGGCATGCAATCGCCGACGGCGGGCCGATCCCCAGCGACGCGAGCCTGCCCGCTCCGCGCGCGGTCGCCGTCTGGCGCCGCGGGTTCCAACCCTGTTTCCGCATGCTCGACGATGACGAGGGCGAGAGCTTCGCCCTGCTGCGCCAGGGTGCGACCTTCGGCAGCCTGTGCGAAATGCTGATCGGACTGCACGGCGCGGAAGAGGGCGTCCGGCGCGCGGGGAGTTTCATAACCCGCTGGATCACCGACGAGATCGTCGCTGCGATATATTGAGGCCGAAGTCCGGATCCCCGCGGTTACCTCAATCGTCCAACCACGCGGCTGCAATCTCGCCCCTATGCCCTTCGGGCGCCAGCGCGGCGCGCAGGGCTTCGAGCAGCGGCGGCAGCGCCTGGGTGAGGGCGTAGGGCGGGTTGACGATGAACAGGCCTGCGCCGTTGTAGATGCCGGCTTGGTCGGCATCGTACAGCCAGTGCTCCACGCTCAGAAATTTCCGGATGCCGAGCTTGCGCAGCCGGTGCTTCCACTGCGCATGCGTGGGCCGCTCTTTCAGCGGATACCAGATCGCCGTCACGCCATGCGCCCATTTGCGGTGGGCGGCGGCAAGGGTCGCGGTGATCCGGGCGCGTTCGTCCGTCTGCTCGTACGGCGGATCGACCACCACCACGCCGCGAGCCGTTCGCGGCGGCACCATCGCCAGCCACAGCTCGTAGGCGTCGCGCTGGTGCACCGCGGCGGGGGTCCCGCGCATCGCCTCGCGCAGCGCATGGATGTCCTCGGGATGCTTTTCGTTGAGCACCAGGAAATCCTGCGGGCGCAGAAGCTGCGCCAGGATTCGCGGCGAGCCCGGATAAAGCTGTGGCCCCGTCCCGTCTCCTGCCCCGGCATTCACCGCCTGCACCGCGGCGCGGTAGTCGTCCAGCAAGGGGTTGGGGTCGGCCAGGGCCCGCAGCACGCCCTGCGCGGCCTCGCCGGTGCGCCGGGCCTCCTCGCCGCCGAGATCGTACAACCCGCAGCCGGCGTGGGTGTCGATCAGGGTCAGCCCGCCCGGCTTGTGCTGCAAGGCCCGCACGAGCGCGATCAGCAGGCTGTGCTTCACGACGTCGGCGCTGTTGCCGGCATGGAAGGAATGGCGATAATTCATTGCAGTTCAGAATCCTGGCGACCTGCCCAACCAATCCGGTGCCCGTATAGAGCCGGGCCGAAACCTTCAAAGCACTTTGGCCCGCAGGCTCACGCCCTCCCCGGCGATCGCCGCCGGGGGCGAAGCGGGCTTTCTGCTGTCGGCCGGCTTCGAACATGGAAAAGGCCGCGAGGATCGCTCCCCGCGGCCTTTTTCGTTGCTGTGCCCTCGGCTCCTGGCTGTGCAGAAGCGTCAGGCCGACACTCAGTCGTCGCTCTTCAGGAACGCCGGCATGTGGTCGGGGTTGCCCCCGCCTTCGCCGTCGCGGTCGCGACGGGGTCCACGATCGCGGTCGCCGTCACGGCGCGGGCCGCGGTCGCGGTTGCCGCCACGGTCGCCGCGCGGACCACGGCGGTCGCCGCCGCGGTCGCCGCCCCGATCGCCACGCGGTTCGCGGGGCTCGCGCGGCGGGCGGGTGTCTTCGAGTTCCTCGCCGGTTTCCTGGTCGACGACGCGCATCGACAGGCGGACCTTGCCGCGCGGGTCGATCTCGAGGACCTTGACCTTCACTTCCTGGCCTTCCGACACGACGTCGGTCGGCTTCTCGACGCGCTCGTTGCGCATCTCGCTGACGTGGACGAGGCCGTCCTTGCCGCCCATGAAGTTCACGAAGGCGCCGAAGTCGACGATGTTGACAACCTTGCCGGTGTAGATCTTGCCGACTTCCGCTTCCTCGACGATGCCGAGGATCCACTTCTTCGCGGCTTCGATCTGGTCGAGGTCGGACGAGGAGATCTTGATCACGCCCTCGTCGTCGATGTCGACCTTGGCGCCGGTTTCGGCAACGATCTCGCGGATCACCTTGCCGCCGGTGCCGATCACGTCGCGGATCTTCGACTTGTCGATCTGGATCGTCTCGATGCGGGGGGCGTGGGCCGAAAGCTCGGTGCGCGCGGAGCCGAGCGCCTTCTGCATCTCGCCCAGGATGTGCGCGCGGCCGTCCTTGGCCTGCGCCAGCGCGGCCTGGAAGATCTCGCGGGTGATGCCGGCGACCTTGATGTCCATCTGCATCGTGGTGATGCCTTCGGAGGTGCCGGCGACCTTGAAGTCCATGTCGCCGAGATGGTCCTCGTCACCGAGGATGTCGGAAAGAACGGTGAAGTCCTTGCCTTCGAGGATCAGGCCCATCGCGATGCCCGAGACCGGGCGGGTCAGCGGCACGCCGGCGTCCATCATCGACAGCGAACCGCCGCAGACGGTGGCCATCGAGCTGGAGCCGTTGGACTCGGTGATGTCCGAGACCACGCGGATCGTGTAGGGGAAGTCTTCCTTGGCCGGGAGCACCGCCTGCAGCGCGCGCCACGCAAGCTTGCCGTGGCCGACGTCGCGGCGGCTCGGCGCGCCGAAGCGGCCCACTTCGCCGACCGAATAGGGCGGGAAGTTGTAGTGCAGCATGAAGCTCGAGTAGCTCAGGCCCTCGAGCCCGTCGATCATCTGCTCGCTGTCCTTGGTGCCGAGCGTGGTGGTGCAGATCGACTGCGTCTCGCCGCGGGTGAACAGGGCGGAGCCGTGCGCGCGGGGCAGGAAGCCGACCATGCTCTCGATCGGGCGGACCTGGGTGGTGGTGCGGCCGTCGATGCGGGTGCCGTCCTTCAGGATCGCGCCGCGAACGATGTCGGCCTCGACCTTCTTGACGCTCTTGATCGCGACCATCTGGGTCTGCGCGTCCTCGTTGGCGAAGGCTTCCTTGGCCTTGGCGCGCGCTTCGTTGAGCGCGTTCGAGCGGGCGGACTTGTCGGTCAGTCTGTAGGCGGCGGCAATGTCCTTGCCGATCAGGTCCTTGAGCTTGGCCTTGATCGCCGAATTGTCGCTGGTGGCGACGTCCCAGGGTTCCTTGGCGGCCTTTTCGGCGAGGTCGATGATCGCGTTGACGACCTTCTTGCACTCGTCATGCGCGAAGATCACCGCGCCCAGCATCACTTCTTCCGAAAGCTCGCGGGCCTGCGATTCCACCATCATCACCGCATTGCCGGTGGCGGCGACGACCAGATCGAGCGCGCCGGCGGCGGCTTCGTCCTGCTTCGGGTTGAGCACGTATTCGCCATCGACATAGCCGACGCGCGCGGCGCCGATCGGGCCCATGAAGGGCACCCCCGAGATGGTCAGCGCGGCCGACGCGGCGATCATCGCCAGCACGTCGGGCTCGGTCTCGCCGTCATAGGAGAGGACCTGCGCGATCACGTTGATCTCGTTGTAGAAACCTTCGGGGAACAGCGGACGGACCGGCCGGTCGATCAGGCGGGAAACCAGGGTTTCCTTTTCGGTGGCGCCGCGTTCGCGCTTGAAGAAGCCGCCCGGGATGCGCCCGGCGGCGAAGAACTTTTCCTGGTAGTGGACGGTGAGCGGGAAGAAATCCTGCCCTTCCTTGACGCTCTTGGCGGCGGTCACCGCGCAGAGCACCACGGTTTCGCCATAGGTGGCGAGGACCGCGCCGTCGGCCTGACGGGCAATGCGGCCGGTTTCCAGAGTGAGGGTCTTGCCGCCCCACTCCAGCGATACGGATTTGACGTCGAACATGTGTTTTCCTTCGACCCGCGGGCCCGATTGCCGGCGGGGTTTTCTGCCGGGTGTACCGTCCCGGTCCGGTGTGGGGCTGTATTCCTCGCCCCGGGCCGCTCCGCCGAATTGCCGAGCGGACCCCTAAAAGCGAAAAGCGGCCCGCCAGGGGCCGCTTCCCGTTCGATCTTATTTGCGCAGACCCAGCTTCTGGATCAGGCTGTTGTACCGCTCGACATCCTTTTTCTTGAGGTATGCGAGGAGGGTACGGCGCTTGTTGACCATCATCAGCAGGCCGCGGCGCGAATGGTTGTCCTTGTGGTGGCCCTTGAAGTGCTCGGTGAGGTTGCGGATGCGCTCGGTGAGGATCGCGACCTGCACTTCCGGCGAACCGGTGTCGCCCTTCGCGCGGGCATTGCTTTCGATGATCTCAGTCTTCTTTTCGGCGGTAACCGACATTCTCTTCACTCCGCGACATCGGGAAGGTTGAAACCCCTGACGACTGTCGCCGTCCCGGCTTCGATCTGCATGAGCGCCACCGGAACCGTGCCGGCCCTTGCCCAATACAGCCCGTCACCTTGGGGCAGCCCGGAAAGAACGCGGCCCTGGCGGACCGCTCCTGCAGCTTCCGGACTGAGAGAAAGGGCCGGGATGTCGTCCAGCCCTGCCTCCAGCGGCAGGATTACGTCTTCAAGGGGCGCGCCCTTGCCGATTTCGTTCAACTTGTCCAGCGAAATCGCCCGTTCGAGGGTGAAGGGACCGGCCTTGATCCGGTGCAGCCAGGTCACGTGGCCCACGGTGCCGAGCGCATGCGCGATGTCGCGCGCGAGGCTGCGGATATAGGTGCCCTTGGAGACCGAGGCGACGAGGGTGAGACTATCCAATTCCTCCCCGGTTCGGGGAGGGGGACCGTCCGCAGGACGGTGGAGGGGCACAGGCAGTTCCGGCGAGCCTCGCGAAGCCATGCTTTGCGGCACCTGCCCCTCCCCCATGCTTCGCATGGTCCCCCTCCCCGTCTCGGGGAGGATTTGATGGATCGTCACCGCCCGCGTCTTCAGCTCGACCTGTTCCCCCGCGCGGGCAAGGTCGTAGGCGCGCTTGCCGTCGACCTTGAGCGCGGAATAGGCCGGAGGCACCTGCTCGATCGGCCCGGTGAAGCGCGGCAGCACCGCCTCCACTTCGGCAGGCGACGGCAGCGCGTCCGACGTCGCCACCACCTTGCCCTCGAGGTCGAGCGTGTCGGTCTCGCTCCCGAACCGCACCGTGAAGGCATAGGTCTTGTCGCTGTCGAGCATGCGCCCGGCAAGCTTGGTCGCCTCGCCCAGCGCGATCGGCAGCACGCCCGAGGCGAGCGGATCGAGCGTCCCGCCGTGCCCGACCTTGACCTTGCCGTAACCCGCCTCGCGCAGATTGCGCTTCACCGCCGCGACCGCCTGGGTCGAGCCCAGCCCGACCGGCTTGTCGAGGATGATCCAGCCGTCAGGCATGGGTATCGGCATGGGTATCGGCATGGGGAAACGCCAGCTTGCGGCCGTGGTCGCGGATTCCGGCAGGCCATTCATGGCTGAAGTGATCGTAGCCCACGCGGTTGCCGGCATAGATCTCGCGCACCGCCTCTTCGAAGCCCGGCAGGTCGCCCGCCATCACGCTGAGGAAACGAAACGCCGCATCGTGGTGATCGGCCGCACCGCGACCCTTGCGCAGGGCTTCCTCGACCAGCTTGCGCAGCGTCGCCGACGCCCCACCGCGCTGCGCCGCCAGCCATTCCCAGTGACGCGGCAGCAGCGTCACCTCCTTCGCCTCGACCCCCAGCGCGGGCCGCCCACGGCCGCGCTGCACGGGGGCGGCATCGGCGCGGAGGTCGAGATCGACCTGCTTGCCGGTCTCGTCGTCGAAGGCGAGCAGATCGTTCGCCCGCGCGGGCGCCTCGAGCGCGCGCACGACCGAGGCGACCTGCTCGGCCGGCCCGCGCGCGATCGGTTCGCCCTTGAGAAACACGGTCAGGTTCATCGCGGTATCCTTTCGGATCCCGCATATATTCGCCCGGATTAAATTGTCAATATATTATCCGGGTTAATATATCAGCCCGCCTTGGGCTTCTTGCCCTTCTTCGGCGGCTGCCCGTCGATCGCCTCGAACGAACGGAACGGATAGCGCTGGCCCTTGACGTAGACCGAGCCGAACGAATCCAGCCGATCGCTGGGGCCGCCGTCGATCGCGATGAATTCGGTGAACGGCAGGTCGAAGGCCGGGCTCATCAGTTCGGCCTTGTACCAGCGGCGATGCGCATCCTGGAAATAGATCGTCCGGTCGCCATCCGCGCGCCAGTCGCGCACTCCGCCGTGATTGACGAAGGGGATATAGGCATCGGCCGACTTCGCCGCGACCGGCTTATCATCCTTGGCATAGGCCGCCGTGGGCAGCATCGCCGCCGCTGCAAGCGCGATCGCAATGGGAGAAAGTCTCATCGTCAGTTCCTTTCAGCCCCGCTTCCACCGCCAATGTCGTTTGCGAAGGCGGCAGTTTCAAGACGGAGCCGAACGCAACCGACCTTGCCGTCAGTTTCCGGCGATCAGGCTGGTGAGCTTGATATACCAGGCCTGGACCCAGTCGAACGGCGGTCCGACCAGCCGGTCGACGATCCCCCATTGCGGCGCGATATAGGGCACCACCACCAGCAGCAGGATCATCGCCAGCAGCCCGTATTGCCGGAGCGCGGCATAATGGCGCGCGGCGGCGCGCGGCAGCAGGCCCTCGACGATATGCGAGCCGTCGAACGGCGGGATCGGCAGCAGGTTGAACAGCGCGAGGAAGATGTTGATCGCGATGAAATTGATCAGGTTCTTCGCAACGAAATCCACCACCTCACCTGGCTGCTGCAGGGGGCCATAGGGCTGCAACAGGAAGCCGAGTGCGATCGCGGCGATACCGGCCATGACGAAGTTGGACAGCGGCCCGGCGGCAGCCACCGCCATCATCCCGAAGCGCGGGTTGCGCAGCCGCCGCGCATCGACCGGCACCGGCTTGGCCCAGCCGAACACCGGCAGGCCCGCAAGCGCAAGCCCCCCGGGCAACAGCACCGTCCCGACCGGATCGACGTGGCGCAGCGGGTTGAGGCTGAGCCGGCGGCGTTCGTGTGCGGTCGGATCGCCGAGCAAACGCGCGACATAACCGTGCGAGACTTCGTGAAACACGACCGCGATCACCAGCGGCACGATCAACGCCAGCGCGTTGTAGAGCATTCCGTCCATGCCCGGTCAGATAGGGAGGCTTTGGCGCGAGGCCAAGCGCGTCAAGCGCGCCGTCCCCATTCTCCGGCGAGGATCGAGAAAACGGCGGTGTCGCGGACATGGCCGGTCCAGGTCTTGCGCTCGGCGCGCAGCACCCCTTCCTTGACCGCACCGAGCTTGAGCACCGCGGCCTGCGAGCGGCGGTTGCGCTCATCCACCCGGAACTCGACCCGCGCGAGCCCGCAGGCGAAGGCATGGCCGATCATCAAGTGCTTGAGCCGCGTGTTGAACCCGGTGCCGCGCAGTTCGGGCAGGATGAAGCTGTTGCCGATCTCGACCGACCAGCCGGGCTCGCCCCGGTCGATCCAGGCGCTCATGCCGACCACCCTGCCCTCCAGCAGCACGGCATAGCCGCTGCGCCGGGGCGGCCCTTCGAGCAGCCAGTCGAACCGCGGATCGAACGCATCGCCTGCGTAATCGTAGGGATAGATCGCCCAGATTTCGGCGTCGGCGGCGGTCGCCGCGCGCAGCCCTTCGCGGTGCCGCTCGGCCAGTGGTTCGAGCCGCAGGTCGCCGTCCTCGAGCGGGATGTAGAGAGGATCGCTCACGCCGTCATCGCCTCGCTGAAGTGCTTGCGGCACAGCGCGACGTAGCGCTCGTTGCCGCCGATCTCGGTCTGGGCGCCGGCCTTGACCGCGGTGCCGCGCTCGTCGACCCTGAGGTTCATCGTCGCCTTGCGGCCGCAATGGCAGACCGCCTTGAGCTCGACCAGCGCGTCGGCGATCCCCAGCAGCACCGCCGAGCCGGGGAACAATTCGCCCCGGAAGTCGGTCCGCAGGCCATAGCACAGCACCGGGATATTGGCCTCGTCGGCCAGCCGCGCGCATTGCCAGACCTGCGCGGGGGTGAGGAACTGCGCTTCGTCGATCAGCACGCAGGACAGCGGCCGGGAACCGTCGGCCCCGGCATGGGCGGCGGTGACCCGCTGCCACAGATCGGTGCCCGCGTCGTAGAGGTGCGCGCCCTTCTCAAGCCCGATGCGGCTGGCGATCGGCTTCCCCTGCACCCGCCCGTCGAGCGCGGCGGTCCACAGCATCGTCGCCATGCCGCGCTCGCGATAGTTGAAGTCCGCCTGCAGCAGGGTGGTCGATTTCCCCGCATTCATGCTGGCGTAGTAGAAATAGAGCTTGGCCATCCGCCGGTCTTAATCGCAGCCGAAGGAATCTCCAGCCGGTTTGAAGTTGGTCAGGCGCAGCCCGGCCAGGGTTTCGGGCCAGTTCTCGAAGCCCGGTTGCCCGGGCACGAGCGTGCAGACCTTGGTGCGGGTGCCCTTCGAATATTCGTCCTTGGCGATCCAGGCTTCGTAGTCGAGCTGTTCGGAAGCCTCGCTGGTGACCGTCAGCGTGCTGCCGAAATTGTCTTCCAGCCCGGCCTTGAGCTCGCCCTTGGCGGGCTTGTCGTCCTTGCCCGCGGCGCGGATGTCGACCGGCTGGCCGGCTTCGAGGCGGAAGATGAAGGCCTGGCCATTATGCAGGAACAGGCCGGGCAGCGCGGTCTTGGCCGCGGCCGGAGCGCCGCACAGCAAGGCGAAGGCGAGCAACAGGCCGCCGGCGAATCGCTTGAACACCATGGGATCCCCCATCCTCTGCGAACGAAGGTCTCACAGGCAATGGAGGGCGGCAAGCTATCGGTGGTTAGCCGGGTAACTACTCGTTATCCAGATCGCGCAGCACGCGCGGATCGCTCAGCAGCCGCTCGATCCGGTCGGCCTCGTCGAAGCTCTCGTCGGGCTTGAACTGGAGCTTCGCGGCAAACTTCAGCCCGAGCCGCTTGGCGACCTCCTTCTGGAAGAAGGCGGTGTTCTGGCGCAGCGCCTTGACCACCGCTTCCTCGTCTGCGCCGAGCAGCGGCTTCACATAGACCGTCGCATTGCGCAGGTCGGGCGTCATCCGCACCTCGGTGACCGAGACCGAATGCGCGCTGAGCGTGTCGTCGTGCACCTGCTGGCGCGCGAGGATCTCGCTCAGCATGTGGCGCACCCGCTCGCCCACCTTGAGCACGCGGACGCTCTGCTGTTCGGGGGTGGATTGCTGGCGTGCCATCTTTCTCTCCTTCCGCGAGGGGAAGGCGCGAACGGGTTACAGAACCCGTTCGCGTTCCTCGATCTCGAACACTTCGAGATTGTCGCCCGGCTTGATGTCGTTGGTATCGGCCAGCACCACGCCGCATTCCAGGCCGGCGCGGACTTCGTCCACATCGTCCTTGAACCGCCGCAGCGAGGCGATCGTGGTCTTCGACACGATGACGTCGGCGCGGGTGAGACGCGCGTAGAGGCCCTTGCGGATCGCCCCTTCGAGCACCAGCAGGCCCGCCGCCTTGTCGCGCTTGCCGGCCGGAAACACTTCCTTGACCTCGGCGCGGCCGACCACGTTTTCGATCCGCAGCGGCCCGAGCTCACCCGCCATCTCCTTCGCGATCTCGTCGGTCAGGTGATAGATGACGTCGTAATACATCATCCGGGTCTTGTTGCGCTCGATCAGCTCGCGCGCCTTGGCATTGGGACGCACGCCGAAGCCGATGATCGGCGCGCCGCTGGCCGAAGCCAGGGTAACGTCGCTCTCGGTGATCGCGCCGACCCCCGAATGGAGGATGCGGACCTTGATCTCGTCGTTCGAGAGGTTGTGCAGCGCGGTGTTGATCGCTTCGACCGAACCCTGCACGTCGCCCTTCACCACCAGCGGGAATTCGACCACGCTCTCCTTGTCCTTGAGCGCGGAAAACATCGTGTCGAGGCTCGCCGGAGCGATCGCGGTGCGCTTCTCGGTCGCCTTTTCCTTGCGGTAGGCGGAGACTTCGCGGGCACGCTGGTCGTTCTCGACCACCGTCAGCTTGTCGCCCGCCATCGGGATGCCGGCGAGGCCGAGCACTTCGACCGGCAGCGAGGGGCCGGCGGTCTTGATCTGCTTGCCCTTGTCGTCGACCAGCGCGCGCACGCGGCCGCTTTCGGTGCCCACCACGAAGATGTCGCCGGTCTTCAGCGTGCCGCGGTTGATCAGCACGGTCGCGACCGGGCCGCGGCCCTTGTCGAGCTTGGCTTCGATCACGGTCGCTTCGGCGTCGCGGTTCGGGTTCGCCCTGAGCTCGAGCAGCTCGGCCTGCAGCAGGATCTTCTCGATCAGCGTGTCGAGCCCGGTCTTGGCCTTGGCAGAGACTTCCACGTCCTGCACGTCGCCGCTCATCTCCTCGACCACGACTTCGTGCTCGAGCAGGCGTTCGCGGATGCGCTGCGGGTTGGCTTCGGGCTTGTCGACCTTGTTGATCGCCACGATCATCGGCACGCCGGCCGCCTTGGTGTGCTTGATCGCCTCGATCGTCTGCGGCATCAGCCCGTCGTCGGCCGCGACCACCAGCACCACGATATCGGTCACGTTGGCGCCGCGCTGGCGCATCTCGGTGAAGGCCGCGTGGCCCGGCGTATCGAGGAAGGTGATCTTGTCGCCGCCCTTGGTGGTGATCTGGTAGGCGCCGATGTGCTGGGTGATCCCGCCGGCTTCGCCCTTGACCACGTCGGTCCCGCGCAAGGCGTCGAGCAGCGAGGTCTTGCCGTGGTCGACATGGCCCATGATGGTGACGACCGGCGGGCGCGGCTTGAGCGTCTCGGGCGCATCGACGTCGTCCGAATGGTCGATGTCGACGTCGCTTTCGGAGACGCGCTGGATGCGATGGCCGAATTCCTCGACCAGCAGCTCGGCCGTGTCCTGGTCGATCGTCTGGTTGATGGTGACCATCATGTCCATGTTGAACAGGGCCTTCACCAGGTCAGAGCCCTTTTCGGCCATGCGGTTGGCGAGCTCCTGCACCGTGATGGCCTCGGGCACGATCACGTCGCGCACCTGCTTCTCGCGCGGCTGGCTCTGGCCGGCGAAGTGGGCGCGGCGCTCCTTCTCGCGCGCACGCTTGAGTGCGGCGAGCGACCGGGCGCGGGCGCCCTCGTCGTCGTTGAGCGCGCGGTTGACGGTCAGCTTGCCGCCGCGGCGACGGTCGTCGACCTGGTTGCTGCGGTTGTGGCCGGCGCCGCCGCCCTTCTTCTCCTCGCGCTTCTTCGGCTCGGGCTTCTTGATCTCGGGCCGGGCGACGGGGGTGAACTTGCGCGGCGCGGGGGCGCCGGATTCGGCCTTGGCTTCCTCCTCGCCCTGCGCCTCGGCCGGAGCCGCGGCGTCCTCGACCTCGACCGGAGCCGGGGCAGGCGCCTTGGCGGCCTCTTCCTCCGCGCGGCGATTGTCTTCGGCGCGGCGCTTCTCTTCCTCGAGCGCGCGGGCCTTTTCCTCTTCCTCGCGGCGGGTCATTTCCTCGAGCGTCGCGAGACGCGCTTCCTCGGCCTCGCGCTGGAGGCGCGCGGTGCGTTCCTGCGGGGTCTCGCCCGGGATGCTGGCCGGCTTCGGCTGCGGCTTCTGGGCGACCGGCGGCGGAGGCGGCGGCGGAGCGGGCGCGGCAACCGGCGCCGGGGCAGGCGCCTCGCCGGGCTTGACGATCTTGCGGCGCTTCACTTCCACGACCACCTTGTTGGTGCGGCCGTGGCTGAAGGTCTGCTTGACCTCGCCCGCTTCGACCGAACGCTTCAGCCCCAGCGGCTTGCGGCCCAGCGTCGGTTTGTTGTCGGTATCGCTCATACGCCTGCTTCTATCCTTCGTATTCTCAATTCGTCGTCATCATCGGGCCCGCGCGGTCGGCCGGTCCTGCAACGGAAGCCTGTTCGCTCGCGGAATTGGCCCCCGAAAATCGCACCAGGCGCCCCAACGGGATCGCGACCCTTTCGGCCGATCCGGGATCGGCCAGCGCCAGGTGGACGACATTGTCGCGGCCCAATGCCACAGACAGTGCCGCGCGGTCCAGCGGCAAGCGCTCCCCGGTCATGCCCGAGCCCTCCGCGTCCATCCCGACGCGAAAGGCCTGGTCGAGCTTCCTTGAGCCGTCCTCGCCCGCGTCGGCGGCATGGCCGAGCCAGGCGAGCGCGCCGCCCCGAGCGTGCTCGGCGATGCGGTCCGTACCCAATATAAGCTTTCCGGCGCGCATTTCGAGGCCCAGCCGATCGAGCACCGCCTTGCGCAGCGCATCCTCGATCCGCTGCGGCAGATCGGCCGGGATCGCCAGCGCCGCGCCCTTGAATGCGCGCGCCAGCGCTCCCTTGAGCTTGCCCGAGGCCAGCGCCTGCTCCAGCGCGGCACGATCGACGCCGATCCACGCCCCGCGCCCGGGCGCACGCGCCAGCGCGTCCGGAAGCACGTCGCCATCGGGAGAGATGGCGAGCCGGATCAGCTCATCCCGCGAAGCGTTTTCGCCGGTGAGGATGCAGCGCCTCTCCGGCGCTTCCAGGCTGTCGGAACCTAGCGGCTCATTGCGAGGAATCCGCATCGGCGGCCTCCTCATTGGCGGGTTCGTCGTCGAACCAGTGGGCGCGCGCGGCCATGATGATCTCGTTGCCCTGCTCTTCGGTCAGGCCGTATTCGCCGAGCACGCCGCCCTTGTCTTCGGGGCGGGCGTTCGGGCGGCGCAGCTGCGGGCCGTCGGTGTTGCGGCGGCGGGGTTCCGAGCGCTTCTTGGCGATCAGTTCGTCGGTCGCGAGATCGGCGAGATCGTCGAGCGTCTTGATCCCGGCCTTGCCGAGCGTGACCAGCATGTTCTCGGTCAGGTGCGGCATCTCGGCCAGCGCGTCGTCGACACCGAGCCCGCGACGCTCTTCGCGCGCGGCTTCCTCATGACGTTCGAGCGCCTCGATCGCGCGCGACTGGAGCTCTTGCGCCAGCTCTTCGTCGAAGCCTTCGATCCCGGCCAGCTCGTCGAGCTGGACATAGGCGACTTCCTCGAGCTCGGCGAAGCCCTCGGCCACGAGCAGCTGCGAGAGGGTCTCGTCGACGTCGAGCTCTTCCTCGAACATCTTCGAGCGCTCGGCGAATTCCTTCTGGCGCTTTTCCGAGCTTTCCTGCTCGGTCATGATGTCGATCTGGCTCTCGGTGAGCTGCGAGGCGAGCCGCACGTTCTGGCCGCGGCGGCCGATCGCGAGGCTGAGCTGGTCGTCCGGAACCACCACTTCGATGCGGCTTTCGTCCTCGTCGATCACCACGCGGCTGACGGTTGCGGGCTGGAGCGCGTTGACCACGAAGGTCGCCGTGTCCTCGCTCCAGGGGATGATGTCGATCTTCTCGCCCTGCAATTCCTGCACCACCGCCTGGACGCGGCTGCCCTTCATGCCGACGCAGGCGCCGACCGGATCGATGCTGCTGTCGCGGCTGATCACGCCGATCTTGGCGCGGCTGCCCGGATCGCGGGCGGCGGCCTTGATCTCGATGATGCCGTCGTAGATTTCGGGCACTTCCTGCGCGAACAGCTTCTTCATGAATTCGGGATGCGCGCGGCTGAGGAAGATCTGCGGACCGCGGTTGTTGCGTTCGACCTTCATGATCAGCGCGCGGACGCGCTCGCCGACGCGCGCGGCTTCGCGCGGGATCTGCTGGTCGCGGCGGATCACGCCCTCGGCGCGGCCGAGGTTGACGATCACATGTCCGAACTCGACCGACTTGATTACCCCGGTGATCACTTCGTTCGCGCGGTCCTTGAATTCCTCGTACTGGCGCTCGCGCTCGGCATCGCGGACCTTCTGGAAGATCACCTGCTTCGCGCTCTGCGCGTCGATGCGGCCGAGATCGACCGGCGGCAGCGGATCGACGATGAAATCGCCCAGCTTGGCATCGGCCTGGAGCTTCTGCGCGGCCTTCAGATCGACCTGCTTGAAGTAGTCCTCGACCTCTTCGACCACTTCGACGACGCGCCACAGGCGCAGGTCGCCGGTGCGCGGATCGAGCTTGGCGCGGATGTCGTTCTCGGCGCCGTACCGGGCGCGCGCGGCCTTCTGGATCGCCTCTTCCATCGCCTCGATGACGATCGCCTTGTCGATCATCTTCTCGGTGGCGACCGAGTTCGCGATTGCGAGCAGCTCGGCCTTGTTGGCGGAAATTGCACTGGCCATGGGTATCAGCCTTCCTCTTCTTCGAGAATCTCGTCCGCGCCGGTCGTATCGAGCGGGCGGGTGGCGGCGATCAGCCGGTCGGTCAGGACCAGCTTCGCCGAATGAACCAGATCGAGCGGGAACGAAATCCGCCCGACCTTCGAATCCTGCACGGCGACCGTGTCGCCCTCGAGCCCGATCAAGTCGCCCTTCACGGTCTTGCGCGGTTTGCCGTCGTCCCCCGCGACCGCCTCGGTCAGCGCGATGCGCACTTCGTGCCCGGCCCAGTCGGCATAGTCCTTCGGCCGGGTCAGCGGCCGGTCGATCCCGGGCGAGGACACTTCGAGCCGATAGGCCCCTTCGACCAGCACTTCGCCCGATTCTTCCAGCGCGTCGATAATATCAGAAACGCGGTGCGAAAGCGCGGCGCATTGTTCGATCACCAGCTGCCCGGTCGCCGGGTCTTCCGCCATGATCTGCAGCGCAGGCTCGCCCTCGCCCGCCTCGGCCCCGATCATCTTCACGCGCACGAGCTCGAACCCCAGGGCTTTCGCCTCGGGCTCGATCACTTCGGTAAGGCGCGCGATATCGGCCACTCAAATCTCCGGTTTCCTCGCCTCCCCCTCGATGGGGGAAGAAGGGTTATCCGACATGCCGCAACGGGGTTTGGTGCCGGCCCCTTTCGGCGCCAGCCCGGACGTTGCTACCAATGTCGGGATGGCGGGCAAATAGGCGCTCGGCGCGCCGATTGCAAGCGCTCGTTCGGCAATGCGGGATCAACGCCCCGCCATCGCCTCGGCATAGACCGCGAGCACATTCCCCACCGAATCGCTCCAGTTGAATTCCAGGCTCGCCCGCTGCGCCGCGAGGGCGATGCCCCGCCGGGTCGGCGGATCGGCGAGCAATGCCGCAAGCGCGGCAGCATAGGCCGGCGGATCGTTCGGTGGGCACAGGATCCCGTTCTCGTGCGGCGCGATCAGCGCGCGGGTGCTGGGCGCGTCCGCGGCTACGATCGCCAGACCGGCCGCCATCGCCTCAAGCACGACATTGCCGAAGGCCTCCGTCACGCTGGGATTGAACAATATGTCGGCGCTTGCGACCGCGCGCCACAGGCTCTCGCCGTCGAGATGCCCGAGAAAGACGCCGCGCGGCAGCATGGCTTCGAACCGCTTGCGCTCGGGCCCGTCGCCGATGACCATGGGCCTCAATCCGGGAAATTCCCGCTCGAGCAGCCCGATCGCCTCGGCGAACATGTCGATGCCCTTTTCGCGGACGAGCCGGCCGAAGAACAGCACGATCGGCGCGTCGTCCGCGTAGCCGAGCGACCTGCGCCACGCCAAATCGCGGCGCGCTGGCGAAAAATCGCCGTGCTCGACACCCCGGTGCCACAGCCGCGTGCGCTGTGCGCCGTAACGCGCGGCGAGTTCGGCCATGATCGGGCGGTTGGGGGCAAGGATGAAATCGCTGCGGTCGTAGAACCGGTCGAGGTGGCCCTCCACCAACCCACGGATCCAGCCGAGACCATAGAAGCCGAAATAGGTTTCGAACCGCGTGTGGAGGCTGGCGACGACAGGAATGCGATGGGCGCCGGCCCACTTCGAGGCCGCATTGCCAAGCGGGTCGGGCGCCGAGACATGCACCAGATCGGGCGCGAAGCCGGCAAGATCCTCGCGAATGCGCCGCGGCATGCCCAACGCGACCCGGAACTCGCCATGCCCCGGAAACGGAATCGACGGGACCGAGATCAGCGTCCCGGCGGGCTCGAACGCGGGGGTGCGGGTGGTCGGCGAATAGATGCGGAATTCGATGTTTGCGCTATCCGACGCGTCGCGCACCACCCGATTGAGCGCGCGGTTCGCGCCGTCGCGCAGATAATTGTAATTGCCCGAGAACAGCGCCACGCGAAGCGGCCGACCGAGCCCGGACGACCGCGGTTCGCTGCTTGGCAATGGGCGTTCGAGGAGCATCGCGGTCAGGCTCCGCCAGCCCGGCAGAGCGGCGGATCAAGCCTCACTTTCCGATCACGCCGCCCACCCATCGGTCCTCGGCCGCCTCCGGCTCGCAAACTGCTCGGACGCCCATGAACACCCGCACCTGAACCGCACGCGAACGCGGCCGGGCCGACGGAAAAATTCCCGCTGGGGCTACTGCGTCAGTTCGTGCTTCTTGATGCAATGCCGCAGCTGGTCGTAGGTCAGGCCGAGCGCCTTGGCGGTCTGGCGCTGGTTCCAGCGGTGCTTGCCGAGCGCGTGTTCGAGGATCGCCTTTTCATGGGCATCGACCGCGGCCCGGAGGTCCTCGATGTCGTCGAAGGCGGTCGCGGGCTGGAACGCCGCTGGCGGCGGGGCCCCTGGCCCCGGCTCGGCCGCCCGCTGAGGGGCGGCGACGGGTTTCCAGGGGCTGTCGAACGGATCGAACTGGACGTGTCCGATCGGCTCGCCCCAATCGTCCCAGCGATAGACCGCGCGTTCGACCACATTGCGCAATTCGCGCACATTGCCCGGCCAGGGATGGTTCTCGAACTGGACCTGCAGGTGCTCGGCATAGCCGGGCCACGCCGGCCAGCCGAGTTCGGCGGCCATCCGGCGGCCGAAATAGTCGGCAAGCACGGCGATGTCGCCTTCGCGCACGCGCAGGGGCGGCAGGGTGATGACCTCGAAACTCAGCCGGTCGAGCAGGTCGGAACGGAAGCGCCCTTCGCGCGCCAGCCGCGGCAGATCCTCGTTGGTCGCGGCGACGATGCGGACGTCGACCCGGATCGGGCGCGACGAGCCGATGCGGGTCACCTCGCCATATTCGACCGCCCTCAACAGGCGTTCCTGTGCGCCCATCGAAAGAGTCGCCAGTTCGTCGAGAAACAACGTGCCCTTGTCGGCTTCCTCGAACCGCCCCTCGCGCGCCCTGGTAGCACCGGTGAAGGCGCCTGCCTCGTGGCCGAACAGTTCCGCCTCGATCAGCGTCTCGGGCAGCGCGGCGCAGTTCATCGTGACGAGCGGTTCGTCCCAGCGGGTCGACAGGCGGTGGAGGCGTTCGGCGATCAGTTCCTTGCCGGTGCCACGCTCGCCGATCACCAGCACCGGGCGGCGCATCGGCGCGGCGCGGCTGGCGCGCTCCACCGCGTCGAGAAACGCCCCCGATTGGCCGATAAACTGGTTATCGCGCTCCATGCGCCGCTCGATAGCGCAAATTCCCAACAGGTAGCAATATTTCCCAAACCGACTTTTGTCCCACGCGGGAAAAATGGCCGATTTCGGCCCTCCGTGGGAATTGGCACACCCTTTGCAAAACGGCTTTCATCGGAATTCAGAGGGAAATATCACCATGTACGACCGCCGCTTCTTCTCCAGCAATCTGGGCAAGGCCGCGATCATCAGCATCGCCGCGATGCTGGCCTTCAACGTGCTGACGCTCAGCCAGCAGCTCCAGGCGGCCCCCGTGCCGCTGGCGCATGCCGGCGCGACTGTGGAACTCGCGTGAGCGACCACGACCTCAATCCGCTCGCCCCCCTCGGGCCGGAGCGCCGGGATCGCAACGAAGGCGGGTTCCAGTCCCCCCGTCTTGACGGCGCTTCGGCCCAACCGCATCGTTCGCGCCTCGACGCCGAGGTCGAGCGGTTGCGGCAGAGCCCCACACCGACCCGTAACGCACAGATTGCAGGAGTCCCCTGGATGGGCATTTTCTCGCGCACCCGCGACATCATCGCCGCGAACTTCAACGAGCTTCTCGACCAGGCGGACGACCCGTCCAAGATGATCCGCATGATCATCCTCGAAATGGAAGAGACGCTGGTGGAAGTCCGCGCGAGCGCGGCGCGCACCATCGCCGACCAGAAGGAGATGCACCGCCACACGGTCAAGCTCGACCGGCTGCAGGCCGACTGGGCGGACAAGGCGCAGCTCGCCCTCTCGAAGGACCGCGAGGATCTGGCCCGCGCGGCGCTGGTCGAAAAGAAGAAGGCGGCCGACATGGCGGACCAGCTCAAGGCCGAGATCGCCGTGCTCGACGATGCGCTGCGCGCCTATGAGGACGACATCCAGAAGCTGCAGAACCGCCTGCGCGAGGCGCGCAGCCGCCAGACCCAGATCGCCGCGCGGCTCGAAAGCGCCGAGAACCGGGTCAAGCTGCGCACGCTGCTCTCGACCGAGCGGGTCGACGACGCGCTGGCGCGGTTCGACCAGCTCGAACGCCGGGTCGATTACGCCGAGGGCCGCGCCGATGCGCTGAACATCGCGCAGGGCGGCCCGCCGAGCCTGGCGGACGAGATCGCCGCGCTCGAGGGCTCGGACAAGATCGATGCCGAACTGGAAGAAATGAAGCGCGCCCTCGGTATGGGCGACGAACACAAGGGGGACTGATCCGTGGATCAAGCGATTATCATTGTCCCGGCGATTTTCATCGGGCTGCCGTGGATCATCTTCCACTACATCACCAAGTGGAAGACCGCCGCGACGCTGACCAACGACGACGAGACCCTGCTGGAAGAGCTCTACCAGCTCGCCAAGCGGCTCGACGAGCGGATGGACACGGTCGAACGGCTGGTCGCGTCGGACAATCCCGATTTCAATCCGGCCCGGATCATTCCGGATCTCGAAACCGACAACCAGAAGCTGCGCGAGCTCGACCGGCTGATGGCGATCAAGGGAGGCAAGAAGTGAACGGCCCGCGCACCACGCTCTATCGCGACAAGCAGAACGGCAAGTTCATGGGCGTCTGCTCGGGGATCGCGGATTACACCGGGATCAACGTGCACTGGATCCGCCTGGCCCTCGTGATCTCGGTCTTTACCCCGATGTCGGGCCTTACGGTCCCGGGCTATTTCATCGCCGGCTTCGTGCTCAACAAAAAGCCCGCCGGGCTTTACGAGGACCGTGCGGAGCAGCGCTATTGGCAGCGCGTGCGCCAGAGCCCGAAGCGCACCGCGCGCGAGATCCGCGCCCGCTTCCGCGACATCGACCACCGCTTGGCCGAGGTCGAGAACTATTACGTGAGCAACAACGCGCGGCTTTCGGCCGAGATCGAACGCCTGCGCTGACCAGTCATCGCTTTTGAGGGAAGCAACGCCATGGATTTCTTTGACCTGGCCCCTTTCGCCCCGTTCCTGATGGTCGTCGGGATTGTCTGGGTCCGCTCGCGGGCGAAGCTCGAGGAGAAGCGGATCGAGGCCGGCCTGATCGACAACGGCAAGGGCGACGAGCGCCGCGAGAACCGGATCGGCGAATTGGAGGAGCGCGTGCGCGTGCTCGAACGGATCGTCACCAGCGGCGGCTACGACCTCGCCAACCGGATCGAGGCGCTCAGAGACGACACCGACACGGTGCGGACCGGCCGCCAGCCCGCGCGGCAATTCTGAGACTGCGGGCAAGGGAGGCTTTTCGATGGGTGAATTGATCGGACTGGTCGCGGTGGTGATGATCTTCGGCATTCCGATGCTGGCGATCTGGACCAAGCACCAGAAGGAAATGCGCCAGCACACCGGCGGTATCGCCGATGGCGACGCGGCGCGGCTGGTTGAGCAGGTCGAAGTGCTGCAGGACCGGGTCGAGGTGCTCGAACGCATCGTCACCGACCGCGGCTACGACCTCGCGACGCAGATCGAGGCGCTGCGCGACGCGCGCGACACCGTCGCTCAAGCGACCACCCGCAGCCCGAAGGAGACCACGCGGTGAACCAGACTCTTTCGACCCTGCTGCCCTACATCGGGTGGATCGTTGCCGGCGGCTTCGCGCTCGGCGCGGGCGGGATCTTCGCCTCGGTCCACAACACCCGAATGAAGATCAAGAACGGCTATCCGCTCGAGGGCATGTGGGGCCAGTCGCTTAAGCCCGAGATCACCACCGAGGCGATGGAGCGGGTCAAGCTGCTCACGCAGGAGAACGCCGGGCTGCGCGCCGAGCTGGGTGCGATGAAGGATCGCCTGGCGGTGGTCGAGCGGATCGTGACCGACAAGGGCTTCGACGTCGCGCACCAGATCGAGCGGCTGCGCGAAAGCACCCCGCACTTCGCCGACACGGCGAAGAACTGAACTTATTGCACTGAGGAGTTTGGCAAGATGGCAATCGGCGGCCCGGAATTCATTCTCGGCATCATCGCGATCGCAACCTTCGGCGGCGTGCTGAAGACCGCCGTCAGGGCAAAGGCCGGTCTTCCCGACCATCCCTTCGACCGCGGCCGCCGCGGCCGCTTCGGCCGGGGTGCGCAGGACGACGGCGAGGTCGAGCGGCTCAAAGCCGAGAACGCCCGGCTTACCGACCGGCTGGAAGCCTCGGAAGACCGGCTGGCGGTGCTCGAGCGGATCGTGACCGACAAGAGCTACAATCTCGCGAGCGAGATCGAGGCGCTCAGGGACACCCGCCACAACGGTGCACGCGACGCCGAGCGCAAGCTCGAGAACCGCAGCAAGACGATCTGATCCCTACGGGCGAACTGAGGAGGAAGCAGATGGGTTTCTGGACGGCAATGGTGCTGATTTCGGCCTTTGCGATGATCGGCGGAGTGTTGAGCGCACGCTATCGTGCCCATGCCGGGATCGGCACAGACGCAATGGGTGGCCAGTTCAAGCTGGCCGGCGGCGAGGAGCCGGCACTCCGCAAGGAAGTCGAGGAACTGCGGGAGCGGATCAAGGTGCTCGAACGCATCGCGACCGACGAGCGCAGCCCGCGCGCGATCGCCGCCGAAATCGAAAGTTTGCGCGACCGCTGAGCGGCCGCATCCCAGGAGAAATCCAATGGTGAGCGAACAAGTGTTGATTGCGATATCGGCCCTGCTCGGGGTGATGATCCTCTCCGCAACCACGCTGCGCGGCTGGCAGGGCTGGCTGGCGCTGAAGGAGCGCGAGCTCGATCGCACCCGCCACGAAATCGAGGGCGGCGCCGCCTCCGGCGCGGCGCGGATCGAACTGGCCGACCTCAAGGAGCGTATCCGCAAGCTCGAAGCGATCGCCTCGGGCGTGGACCTCTGACCTGCGCGCTGCGGCGCTGTTCGCGGCCGATCTTCCCCGGGGGGAATCCCGTTCCGGAACAGTTGCCTGCTCCCCGCGGCCGTGCAAGATGCACGCCGCAGGCCAAAGCTTCGGGGCGCGAACCTGGGCCGTTGCGATGGATCGGGCACGGCCCGAAAACGGGGGCATCATGGGATCGATAATCGCACGCGGCGCATTGGCGGGCTGGAGGCGGACGCCGTCGGGCCACGGGATCGTGCTTACCCTGCAGGTGGCGGAATCGGTGGCCGCGTTCGAACGCAAGGAATTCGACCGGGTCGAGCTCGCGCTCAACGACCGGCAATTGCGCTCGCTCGCACGCGACCTCGAGCGGGCGGCACGCTCGCGCGGGATGGATCTGCGCGCGCCGCGCGCGAAATCGTGGCTCTCCCGGTTCAATCCGCTGCGCTTCGCACCCGGCCTGCGCTGAGCACCGGCCCGTGCCCTCGCGGCCGGCAAGGGGTGGACCTGCGGGTTCGCCCTGCTAGAGGCGCGCAATGCGCTCCCTCGAAGACATCCGCGACGAATATGAATTCCTCGAAGGCGACGAACGCTATCGCCTGCTGATCGAACTCGGCCGCGAGCTCGAACCGATGCCCGACGCGCTCAAGACCGACGCGACTCTGGTGCGCGGCTGCTCGGCGGCGGTCTGGGTCTATCCGGTCGAGCAGGGGAGCAGCCTCCACTTCCTTGCCGACAGCAACGCGGCGATCACCAAGGGGATTGTCGCGCTGGTGCTGAGCGCGGTGCAGGACAAGCCTGCCGCGGAGGTCGCCGCGCTGGACATAACCGCCGCGCTCGCGCCCTTCGACCTCAAGAACCAGCTCAGCTCGAACCGCACCCAAGGCGTGCCGAACATGATCGCGCTGGTGCAGGAACACGCGGCGCGGATCGCGGCAGCAGGGCCCGCAGGGGCCTAAGCCCTTGACGGCGGGTGTGCCTGGGCCTTTGGGCAGCGGGGTGCGCCATTCGCTCAAATCCCGGCTGTTCGCGGCCACCATCCGCCAGCGGCGCTCGCTGCGCGAAAGCGAGGCGGCGTTCATCGTGCTCGCCACGATCGCCGGCTTCGCCGCCGGGCTGCTGACCAATCTCCAGGCCTTTGTCGCCCACACCATCCAGCACCTGCTCTACGGAGTCACGATCAACCGGCTGAGCGCGCTCGGATCGATCCATCACCCGTGGAAGCTGCTGGCACTGCCGCTGGCCGGACTGACGCTGGTCGGCATCGCCCGGCTGCTGCGCAAGCGCGCGCGGGCGCCGATCGACGTGGTCGAGGCCAATGCGCTGCACGGCGGGCGCATCCCGGCAAGCGACAATCTGGTGATCGCGGCGCAGACGATCGTTTCCAACGGTGCGGGCGCCTCGGTCGGGCTCGAAGCCGCCTATGCGCAGACCGGCGGCGGGCTCGCCTCGCTGCTCGGCCAGTGGTTCAAGCTGCGCCGCAACGATCTGCGCACGCTGGTCGGCAGCGGCGCCGGCGCGGCGGTGGGCGCGGCCTTCGGCGCCCCGGTGACCGGCGCGTTCTATGCGTTCGAGATCGTGATCGGAAACTACACCCCCGCGGCGATCGCCCCGGTGATGGCGGCCGCGCTGGCGGCGGCCTCGGTCACCCGGTGGCTGGGGGTCGAGCCCTATCTGATCGCCACCACCGCCAACCGCACGCTGACGCTGGGCGACTATCTCGCCTATGGCGCGCTGGGCCTTGCCTGCGCCGTGATCGGGATCGCGATCATGCGGCTGGTCGCGCTCGCCGAGCAGGGCGTACACGCCATCAAGCCGATCGAGGGCTGGCGTCCGGTGATCGGCGGGCTGCTGCTGATCCCGATCGCGTGGCTTTCGCCGCAGTCGCTCTCGGCCGGCCACGGTGCGCTGCATCTCGACCTCGTGCTGCATCCGGCGATCGGGTTTCTCGCGACGGTGCTGCTGCTCAAGATCGCCGCCTCGGTGGTCTCGCTCAGCTTCGGGTTCCGCGGCGGGCTGTTCTTCGCCTCGCTGTTCCTCGGCTCGCTGGTCGGCCAGATCTTCGCCGGGCTGGTGAATCTCGCGGGGCTCGGGATCATACTCGATCCCAACGACGCGGCGCTGGTCGGGATGGCGGCGCTCAGCGTGTCGATCGTCGGGGGGCCGATGACGCTGGCGATCCTGATGCTGGAGACGACCCATGATTTCGCGCTGATGGGCGTGGTGCTGACCGCGACGCTGATCTCCAGCGCCTTCACCCGCGAAGCCTTCGGCTATTCCTTCTCCACCTGGCGCCTCCACCTGCGCGGGTCGAACGTGAAGAGCCCGCGCGACATCGGCTGGTCGATGAAACTCACCGCCGGGCGGATGATGCGGCGCGACTTCGTGACAGTGCCGTGCGCATCAAGCGTCGCGGCGTTTCGCGCGCAGGTGGCGCTCGGCTCGGCCAGCAAGGCCGTGCTGCTCGATCCCCACGGGCACTATCGCGGGATCGTGGAGACCGCCGCCGCCTACAGCCCCGCGGTGAAGGACGCCGCCCCGCTGACCGGCCTCGCGATCCTGGCGGACGAGACGCTGTCGCCCGACACCGGCATCCGGGACATGCTGCGCCGGTTCGACCGGCTTGCGGCGGACGAGATGGCGGTGGTCGATGCGGACGGATGCGTGCTCGGCATCGTGACCGAGAAGCACGCCCGGCGGCGCTATTTCGAAGAGGTCGAGACCGCGCAGCGCGAGATGTTCGGCGAGACCTAGGACGCGCCTTCGGCCTCGCGCAGCGTGGCCAGCCCCGCCTCGCGCTGGCGCTTCAGTTCCGCCTTCAGCGCCGCCGGATCGCGCGCGATCACGAAGCCGAAGCTGACCCCGCCTTCCTTGCTGGTCGTGGCGTGGTGGAGGTTGTGCGCCTGCACCAGCCGCTTGAGATAGCCGCCGCGCGGAACGTAGCGAAACCAGCGCTGGTGGACGAGCCCGTCGTGCACCAGCGTGTACACGATCCCGTAGAGGAGGATCCCGAGCCCGATCCATGTGCCCGGCCACCACGCCTCGGCACCCAGCACCAGCGGGCTGCCGGCCGCGAACATCGCTATGCTCAGCGCGGCACCGACCAGCGCGAACAGGTCGTTCTTCTCGAGCAGATTGTCGTGCGGTTCGTGGTGGTCGCGATGCCAGGCCCAGCCGAAGCCGTGCATGATGTATTTGTGGCTCGCCCAGGCGACGGCTTCCATCGCGGCTGCGGCCGCAAGGACGATCAGGGCGGGTATCAGCACGCTCATGGCGCCCCCGCCTATAGATCAATCGTCTTCGGGGAAAAAGAACCGCCGCAGTTCCTCGCCGATCCGCGCGGGGCGCAAGGTGACCGCATCGACGCAGCACCACGAGGATTGGACTTCGGCCAGCACCTCGCCCCCGCGCTCGATCACCGTGTGATAGAAGGCGCGCGCGCCGTGATAGTGCTCGAGCACCGTGCGCGCGATCACGTCGTCGTCGAGGAAGGCGGGCTTGCGGTAGGTGATCTCGTGCTTGAGCGCGACCCACAGGCGCGAGGCGGCGGCTTCGGCCGGAGCGAGCTTGCGCCAGTGCGAGAGCACCGCATCCTGCACCCAGGCCAGATAGCGCGAATTGTTCACGTGCCCCATGAAATCGATGTCGCTGGGCAGGATCGTGATCGGGAAATTATGCGGCTTCGCTGACATTGCTGTAAGTTATCCCGGGAATGCGACCCTTTCAAGGCAGCGGCGCCCCCGATGCGCGACACTTCCTTACAAACCGGTGCGCGGGCGTGACACGGGTTTTCGCGGCGTTCAGAAAATCAGGTCTATTTATGAACACATGCGGAGTCACCCGCAACCGAATGAAAGGAAGACCGACATGAACCGTCTGACCAAGCTGATCGCTCCCGCTCTCGCTGCCACTCTGGCCATCGGCGCCGTCGCCCCCGCGAGCGCTGCGCCCTACAACAACGGCAACGGTGTCCGCCAGCAGATCGCGCAGCTCGACCGCACGATCGACCAGGCCGAGCGCCAGCACCGGCTCTCGCGCCAGGAAGCGCTGCAGCTCACCCGCCAGGTCGCCCAGGTCCGGACGCTGCAGGTCCGCTATGCCAAGAACGGCTTCACCAGGGCCGAACTGCGGATCCTCGACCAGCGGATCGACACCGTCCAGCGCCAGATCGATCGTGAGATCGGCAGCCACGGCCGCGGCGGACCCAATCACGGCTGGTCGGACCACGGCCACCGCTAAGGGCGGGTCACAGAGTCCCGGCGACCCCGGACGGCGGGGCCGGCAGCGATGCCGGCCCCGTTCGGCAATGCACGACCGGGCCCGCCGACAGGACCGCCCTCCCGCACCCATTCGGCGCTTGAGGCGAAGCAAGTTTTCCTCCCTTGTCATGCCGGGTCGGCGGGCTTAGCTCCCCCGCCATGTCCAGCCGACCCCGCACCCTCTACGAAAAGATCTGGGACGCCCACGAAGTGGAGCGCCGTGAAGACGGCACCAGCATCCTGTATATCGACCGCCACCTGGTTCACGAGGTGACCAGCCCGCAGGCCTTCGAGGCGCTGCGCATGGCCGGGCGCCCGGTCCGCCGCCCCGACCTGACCCTCGCGGTGCCAGACCACAATCTGCCGACTACCGCGCGGCTCGATGCCGCGGGCAAGCGAATTCCGATCGCCGACGCCGAGAGCGCGCAGCAACTTGCCGCGCTGGAGCGCAACGCGCCCGAATTCGGCGTGCGCTACATCGGCCCGACCGACGTCAACCAGGGCATCGTCCACGTCGTCGGGCCGGAAACCGGTTTCTCGCTGCCCGGCTCGACGATCGTGTGCGGCGACAGCCATACCTCGTGCCACGGCGGCCTCGGCGCGCTGGCCTTCGGCATCGGGACGAGCGAGGTCGAGCATGTGCTCGCCACCCAGACGCTGTTGCTCAAGCAGTCGAAGACGATGGAAGTGCGCGTGGAAGGCGAACTCGCCCCCGGCGTTACCGCCAAGGATCTGGTGCTGCACATCATCGGCGTGATCGGTACCGCCGGCGGCACCGGCCATGTGATCGAATACCGCGGCAAGGTGTTCGAGGACATGTCGATCGAAAGCCGGCTGACCGTGTGCAACATGTCGATCGAGGGCGGCGCCCGCGCCGGCCTGATCGCGCCCGACGAAATCACCGTCGCCTATGTGAAGGGCCGCGAATATGCGCCGAAGGGCGCCGAATGGGACGCGGCGGTCGCTTATTGGAAGACGCTCAAGACCGATCCCGGCGCGCAGTTCGACAAGAGCGTGGTGATCGACGCCTCGACCGTCCAGCCGACCGTCACCTGGGGCACCAGCCCCGAAGACGTGGTCGCGATCGGCGGCGTCGTCCCCGCGCCCGAGAGCTTCGCCGACCCGTCGAAGCAGAAGGCCGCGCAGGCGAGCCTCGACTACATGGGTCTCCACCCCGGCCAGAAGATGACCGAGGTCGAGGTCCAGAACATCTTCATCGGCAGTTGCACCAACAGCCGAATCGAGGATCTGCGCGCAGCCGCGGCGGTGCTCAAGGGTCGCCGCAAGGCCGACAATATCCGCTGGGCCATCGTCGTCCCCGGATCGGGCCTGGTCAAACGCCAAGCCGAGGAAGAAGGCCTCGACAAGGTGTTCATCGACGCCGGGCTCGAGTGGCGCGAGCCGGGCTGCTCGGCCTGCCTCGGCATGAATCCCGACAAGGTCCCCTCGGGCGAGCGCAGCGCCTCGACCAGCAACCGCAACTTCGTCGGCCGCCAGGGCCCGGGCGCGCGCACGCACCTCGTCAGCCCCGCAATGGCGGCGGCTGCGGCGGTGACCGGCAGGCTGACGGATGTCCGCGACCTCGTCGACTGACGCCCGCAAGAGTTCGTTCCCGCCGGTCGCTGCGCCGGATTGCCGCCTGCTGGTGCTGGGCAGCCTGCCAGGCGAGGCCTCGCTGGCCGCGCGGCGCTATTATGCCCATCCGCGCAACCTGTTCTGGCACCTGATGGGGCCGGTGGCTGGAGCCGATCTCGTCTCGCTCGGTTATGAAGAGCGGCTGGCGGCGCTGCTCCAGGCGCGTATCGGACTGTGGGACACGGTCGCTTCGGCCCTGCGGCCGGGAAGTCTGGACGCGGCGATCCGCGAGGAGCAGCACAATCCGCTGGCGAAGCTGGTCGGCGAATTGCCGCAGCTCCGCGCGGTCGCGTTCAACGGCGCCAAGGCCGCGCGGATCGGCACCCGGCTGCTCGAGGGCGCCGACGTCGCACTGGTCGCCCTGCCCTCCTCGAGCCCGGCCCACGCCTCGATGAAGCTCGCCGAGAAAGAGGCGCTTTGGCGCGCGCTAGCGAAATTCCTCCGCTGAACCCTTGCCAGCCGTCCTTCTCCGCACCATTGAGTTCAGGTCATGACCAAGAAGAAGAACACCGCCGCCAAGGCCGCGATCGCGGGCGCCGCGATCGGATCGGCCGCGGTTGCCGCCGCTTTGCTCTATGCGACGACCCGCAAGAAGAAACCGCCGGTGCAGAACACCGCCGTCCCTTCGGGCGAACCGCCCGAGACCGATTGAGGTAGCCCGCTGATGGATCCGGTGAACACCGTCGAAGGCCGCGCCTATCCGTTCGGGATGAAGAATGTCGACACCGACATCATCATCCCCGCGCACTGGCTCAAGACGATTACCCGCGACGGCCTCGGCCGGGGCGCGTTCGAAGCGCTCCGGAAGGACCCGGACAACGTGTTCGACCGCGCGGAATTCGCCGGCGCGCCGATCATCGTCGCGGGCGACAATTTCGGCTGCGGCTCTTCGCGCGAGCACGCCGCCTGGGCGCTGATCGACATGGGCGTGAAGGCGGTGATCGCGCCGAGCTTTTCCGACATCTTCTCGGGCAATGCGTTCAAGAACGGCATCCTCACCGTGGTCCTGCCGCAGGAAGCGATCGACCGGCTGATGGAAGTGGCCGAGACCGATCCGATCGCGATCGACCTCGAGCACCAGACCGTGACCACGCCGTTCCAGGACCGCTTCACCTTCGAGATCGACCCGTTCCGCAAGCACTGCCTGCTGGAAGGGCTCGACGAAGTCGGCCTGACCCTGGCCCGCAAGGACGCGATCGGCGCCTACGAACAACGCCAGGCGCACGATCTGCCGTGGTTCGCGAAAGGGACCGGCCTTGCGGCCTGAGCGGAGGCCGCGCTATCTGAACCGCTGTTTGTCTCTGGGGATTTTTACATGACCGATTTCAAGGACCGCGAACGGGCGGAAGAAAGCAAATACGCGATGGATGAGGAAACCTCGTTCCGCGTGGCCGCGCGCAGCAACAAGCTGCTCGGTCAGTGGGCGGCGGCCAAGATGGGGCTGACCGCGGAGGAAACCGACGCCTATGCCAAGTCCGTCGTCCAGGCCGATTTCGAGGAAGCCGGGCACGAGGACGTGATCCGCAAGGTGCTGGGCGACCTGACCGGAGCGGGCGTGGAGATCGACGAGGCCGGCGTGCGTGCCGCGCTGGAAGAGAAGTCGGTCGAGGCCCGCCGCCAGCTGATGGGCGGGGTCTGATCCGATGGCGATGGCGGCAAAGGACATCGAGGCGATGATCAAATCCGCCCTACCCGATGCCGTGGTCGAAATCACCGATCTTGCGGGCGACGGCGATCATTACGCCGCGCGCGTCACCTCCGCCGCCTTCGCGGGCAAGAACCGCATCCAGCAGCACAAGCTGGTCTACGCCGCGCTCGGCGGCGAGATGGGCGGCGCGCTCCATGCCTTGCAACTGACCACTGCAGTCCCCAACTGACGGTGCAAGACGCAATCCAATTTTCCGGGACCAGTGCCATGTCCGATACCAATGCCCGCCTTACCGAGATCGTGAATGCCAACGATGTGGTGCTGTTCATGAAGGGCACGCCGCTCTTCCCGCAATGCGGCTTCTCGAGCCGCGCGGTCGCGATCCTCGAACGGCTGGGCGTGGCCTATGGCAGCGTCGATGTGCTGCAGGACATGGAGATCCGCCAGGGCATCAAGGCGTTCTCCGATTGGCCGACGATTCCGCAGCTGTATGTGAAGGGCGAATTCGTCGGCGGCAGCGACATCATGATGGAGATGTTCGAGGCCGGCGAACTTCAGGAACTGATGGACGACGCCGCAGTCGCCAAGGCGAGCTGAGCTCTCCCACTCCCGCCACACTCCCGAAATCGTGATCCGGGACTCGATTGGCTTTGCCGCCTTCGGGTCGGGATTCATTCCTCGGCTTGCCCGGAGCGAGGAAGCAAAAACCCACCGGGCCGCGATTTCGCGTTCGGTTCGCGCATCTGCGCTTCGGGCACGATGAATCCCGAACCGAGTTCAGGATGACGCCCTTTGCTTTTCGGGAATATCGAAAGAGGCGGGACCGGGAGACCAGTTTATGGGGGACAGGGGATCCGGTCCCGCCTCTGTTCGAAGACGTGGAGTACCAAGGAGACAGGTACGTCCCTTATATAGCAACCACCATGCCAGTTTGCGGCGGAGGCGGTTTTCCGGTCCGGACGATGGTTGCCGCGGCGTTTACCTTGTTGGCCGGTGTAAAGCGGCCCGACAGATTTCGACGAAACGCAGGAAAAGGGCGTCAGAATCCTGACGCCGCGTTGGAGGCCGAGCCGTTCCGCCCGGCCCCCGCGCGACACCGAAGGGCTTACGCGGCCTTGGGCCGGCGCCGCCTCCAGTAAACCAGTCCGGCGATCCCGGCGCCGAACAGCAGCAGCATGCCGGGCTCGGGTACGTCTGTGCCGCCCGAAGAGGAACCGCCCGAAGTGCTGCTGCTGGCCGAGGGCGGCGGGGTGTAGTAGCTGCCGCCATAGGTGCCGACGTGCATCTCGCCGTCCTGCACCAGGCTGCCGAACACCGCCGAACCCTGGATGTAGTTGTAGGTATGCGCAGCCGCATTGGGCGCGAGGATCGAACCGCCGAAGGCCGTGGTCAGCGTCAGGTCGGTCGCATCCGGAAAGTTCCAGATCACGTTCTGGCCGAGGTTGTTGGTTCCGCCGAGGAAATTGTCGTTCAGCGTGATGCTGGTGCCGCTGACGTTGACGATCGCGGTATCGGCGCCGTTGAGGTTGAACTGGATCTCACCGATCTTGTCGAGATCGGCAGCGCTGATGTTGAACACCGCGACCCCGTTCGCGTCGGGCTGCGCGGTGAAGGTGCCGGTGTTGCCGTTGATCGTGAGGTTGCTGTTCGAAGTCAGCGTGCTCAGGTCGTGCGAAAGGTCCTTGGTGCTCGAAGCGATCAGGCTCGACTGCTGCTCGAGGTTCTGGGTGAACGCCGGGTCAGACGAGGAGAGCCCCGAATTGACCGTGTTCTGGTTGACGTTGGTGTTGCTGATCGTCCCGCCGACCTCCACCGTCTGCGCCGCGCCGTTGAGGTTGAACCCGCTGTTGACGTTGCCGCCGACCACCGCGCCCGCGCCGTTGTTGAGGTTCTTGGTCCCGCCATTGACGTCGCCGACCACCGTCAGCCCCGGCTCGCCGTTGCTGGAGACCGGGATCGAGGCGATGTTGTAGTTCGACGAATTGCCGTTGAGGTCGCCCCCGACGAAGGTGCGCCCCTCCACCTCGGAAGACGAGTTGAGATCGCCGAGGACGACGAGGTTCCATTCGCGCAGGATGTCGGTGCCCGAAATGTCGGTCGAGCCGAAAGCGGGAGCGGAAATCGCCGCGATCAGCGCGGCCGTGAGCAGGGAGCGGGACTTGAAACGCATCGTGACGAAACTCTGCCATTCGAGGGAACGGGCGGCCCGTTAACCGATAATCGTAAGGATTAGTCGGCCGATTGCACCGCGTTCCAATTCGACACAGAGACATGGGGAAAAAGTTAACGGAGCGCCGGGCAATAGGTGCGCAGACAACGATTGAACTTCCGTGGGCGGCTTGGCACAAGGCGCCAGCGCAAGACACGGGAGAAGATCGATGCGGAATTCGGGCTGGCACATGATGGCCGGGGCGGCGCTGGCGGCACTCTGCACCAGCGGAGCGCTGGCGCAGGAGGGCGGCATCGGACTGAAGGCGGCAGCGCAGCCGCTCGAATTGCACAAGCCCGCGCCGGTCGATCCCGCCGCGCTCGCCAACCCGCCGGCCGACGACTGGCTGAGCTTCCGCCGCACGGTGAACGGCTGGGGCTACAGCCCGCTGACCCAGATCGACCCGCAGAACGTCAAGGGCCTCAAGCTCGCCTGGTCGCGCCCGCTGGCCGAGGGATCCTACGAGGGCACGCCGCTGGTCCACGACGGGGTGATGTACATCATCGAGCCGGGCGACGTGGTCGAGGCGGTCGATGCCGCAACCGGCGATTTCATCTGGAAATACCAGCGGCAATATCCCGAAGGCTTCCGCGGCGGCCCCGGCAGCAGCAAGCGCAACTCCGCACTGTTCGAGAACCTGCTGATCGCGAGCAGCCCCGACGGCTTCGTCTACGCGCTCGACATCGCGACCGGCAAGCAAGTGTGGGAAACCAAGGTCACCGACTGGAAGACCCAGGCCGCATCGACCAGCGGCGGGCCGATCATCGCCGGCGACAAGGTGATCTCGGGCCGCAACTGCGCGGCCGAGGCCGGACCGGACGCCTGCGTGATCGTGGCCAACGACGCGCGCACCGGCAAGGAGCTGTGGCGCGTGCACACGATCGTCAAGCCGGGCGAGCCGGGCGACGACAGCTGGGGCGGCGTGCCGTGGAGCAAGCGCACCCAGGTCGGCACCTGGATGCCGCCGACCTACGACCCCGAGCTCAATCTGATCTATTACGGCACCTCGGTCACCGCGCCGACGCCCAAGTACCTGCTCGGCGGCAACGACAAGCAGCACCTCTATTCGACCTCGACCCTCGCGATCGACGCCAACACCGGCAAGATCGTGTGGCACTACCAGCACCTGATCGACCACTGGGATTTCGACCACACCTTCGAGCGCCTGCTGGTGGATACCGAAGTCGCGCCCGATCCGGCCTCGGTCCGGTGGATCAACCCGAAGATCGTGCCCGGCGAGAAGCGCAAGGTGCTGACCGGGATCCCGGGCAAGACCGGGATCGTCTACACGCTCGACCGCCAGACCGGCGAATTCCTGTGGGCGACGCCGACCGTGCGCCAGACCGTGGTCCAGTCGATCGACGGCGCGACGGGGAACGTCACCGACAACCCGGCCGCGGTGTTCACCGGCCCTGGCCAGACGCTGGAGATCTGCCCCAGCTTCGCCGGCGGCAAGAACTGGATGGAAGGCACCTACAGCCCGCGCACCGGGCTGATGTACATGCCGCTGCAGAACATCTGCGAGACCGTCGCCACCCCCAAGAGCGGCGGCGGCGCGCTCGGCATGGGCATCACCAATGTCGCGCACCTGCCCGAAGGCGAAACCAACGTCGGCACGATCCGCGCGATCTCGGTCGCGACCGGCAAGACCGCCTGGCAGCTCGACCAGCGCGCGGGGATGATGTCGCTGCTCTCGACCGGCGGCGGCGTGGTCTTCGCCGGCGACGCGGTCGGCCGGTTCAAAGCGCTCGACGACACGACCGGGCAGAAGCTGTGGGAGGTGAACCTCGCCAGCCCGGTCGGCGGTTATCCGATCAGCTACGCCGCAGACGGCAAGCAGTATGTCGCTGTCGGGACAGGGCTTTCGCCCGAGGCCTTTTCGCTCGCCGGGCTGACGCCGGAGTACAAGGTGGCGATGGCGAATGTGCTCTACGTGTTCACTTTGCCGGAGAAGTAGGACTGCAACGAGAGTCTCACGATCTGCGGACCTGCGCGAGGTAGGCGCAGAACATTTCGCCCATCGCATCTGCGTAGCGCACGATCTCGCCCTCGGTCGGGCGCCTCTCGGAAAAGGTCTTGCCGACCTCGCTCATCGTGGTCTTGATCATGTCGCCGACGAGCGAGCGCGTTTCGGAAGAGGCGTCGGGGAGCACCTCTTCCAGGAAGGCGAGGACAATGCCGGCGCCGGACGCTTTGGCGACCTTCGCTTCCGGTGCGTCCCGATAGAAGGGAGCCGCATCGTCGAGCGCTATCCGCACAGCCGCCTCTTCGCACTCCGAACGAATGAAAGCATGCACCAGCTTTCGAAGCCGATCGAGCGGGGGCAGCGAGCGATCCTCGAGGATCACACGTAGCAAGCCGCTGGTTTCACGCCATTCGTCGCTCTGTAACCGGAACAAGATCGCGGCCTTGTTCGGAAAGTACTGATAGAGCGAGCCTACGCTCACGCCCGCGGCATCCGCAACGCGGGCCATGGTGAAACGCTGGGCGCCCTCTTTCGCCAAAACCTGACTAGCAGCTTGCAGCACCGCCTCGACCAACGCGGCAGAGCGCGCTTGCTTGGGATCTTTTCGCGAGGAAATTCGGGGGTTTGCGGGAGCGTTCATGGAGAGGTAGCCGAATGCGAATTGGAAATGCGACGGATCAATCGTATTTTTCATTACGGCAACAAAGCATCATTTCCAATGGAGTTTGCTCAATGAACACTCTTACTTCCATGCCACTGGCGCCCTTGCTCGACCGCCTTTTCGCTGAGGCCGAGGCCGCCGGCTTCTCGACTATGCCCCCTGCCGCCGCGGCTTACTGGAACGGCCTGTCCGACGAGGAAAAGGCGCAGACGATGCGCAGCAAAACCGGCTACCGGGAGTTTTACGCCCAGATGAAAGACCTGCCGCTGCCTGTTTCCCGCGAAACCGGGGTGATGCTCCACATGCTGGCACGCAGCAATCGAGCGACCTCAATCGTTGAGTTCGGCACTTCTTTCGGCCTGTCGACGCTCTATCTGGCGGCGGCGCTGCGCGACAACGGAGGCGGGCGGCTGATCACCAGCGAATTCGAGCCTGCCAAGGTCGCGCGCGCCAGGGCGAACCTGGAAGCCGCCGGGCTTGCCGACCTCGTCGAATTCCGCGAGGGCGATGCACTCGAAACGCTGGCCCGCGACTTGCCCGAGGCGATAGACCTCGTGTTGCTCGACGGCGCCAAAGGCCTTTATTCTGACATTCTCGACCGCCTGGAACCCCGGCTGCGGCCGGGTTCGCTGATTGTCGCCGACAACGCCGATTATTGCCCGGAATATCTCGGCCGCGTGCGCGATCCCGCCCAAGGCTATCTCTCGGTTCCCTTCGCGGACGATGTCGAGCTTTCGATGAAGCTCGGCTAATCTTTGCCACTCGCGAATGGCTGCTGGCGCGCCCGGCAGGACTCGAACCTGCAACTCCAAGCTTAGAAGGCTCGTGCTCTATCCAGTTGAACTACGGGCGCGCGCGCGCTTCCAATAGCCATCTTTGCGCCGGTCGCAAATCGGGTTACGTCCGCCCATCACCAGTTCAGGGGCCACCACATGAGCGATCATCCCAAACGCATGGAAGGCGTCGCCGGCGCAGTGCACCGGTTCCGCTATTTCGATTTCATCATGGCGGCCTTCGTCACGATCCTGCTGCTGTCCAACCTGATCGGCGCGGCGAAGCAGGCGCAGGTGACGCTGCCGGCGCTCGGCACGATCACCTTCGGCGCGGGAGTGCTGTTCTTCCCGGTGAGCTACATCATCGGCGACGTGATGACCGAGGTCTACGGCTATGCCCATGCAAGGCGGGTGATCTGGGCCGGGCTGTTCGCGCTGCTGTTCATGGTGGTGATGGCGGTGGTGGTGGTGAACATCCCCTCGGCGCCCGAATGGGCCATGGCCTCGGGCCAGTACGAAGTGCTGGGCAAGACCGTCACCGCACCGAACCAGGCGGCTTATATGTCGGTATTCGGGCAGACCCCGCGGATCGTGTTCGCGTCGCTGGTCGCGTTCTGGTGCGGCGAATTCGTGAACAGCTTCGTGCTGGCCAAGATGAAGATATTCACCGACGGCAAGATGCTGTGGACCCGCACGATCGGCTCGACGATCTTCGGCGAAGCGACCGACAGCGCGCTGTTCTATCCGCTGGCCTTCCTCGGCGTTCCGGGCTGGACCACCAAGGCGGTGATCACGCTCGCGATCACCCAGTGGATCATCAAGACGCTGTGGGAAGTGGTGCTGACGCCGGTAACCTATCTGATCGTCGGCTTCCTCAAGCGGCGCGAGGGGGTCGAGGTATTCGACACGAACACCCATTTCTCCCCCTTCGCCAAAGCGTAATTATCCGAACTACCGCTTCGCTACTTGAGTTCGAGGTCAGGATAAAAACGGGGGAGCCCGTGAGCTCCCCCGCTTAGTCCGCGATCACGCCGATCGCGAGGTAGGCGATCACCGGGGTGCCGAAGCCCGCCAGCGCCGCGACGACGAAGGCGACGCGGGGCCACAGCGGATCGATCCCGAGATAGTTGGCGATGCCGGAGCACACGCCCATCAGTTTGCCGTTTTCCCGGTCGAGCCGGAAGCGGGCCGGTGCGGCGGCGCGGTTGCGATCGAGCGCGCTCATGCGACGAAGCCCGAAACGAACGCGCCCTGCGGGACGAAGCTGGCGGCGATCACGAACATCGTAAGCGCGAAGGCCGAAACACCGGCGACGACGCGGTTGGCCGAAGAAACCTGAAACATAAAATTCCCCTTCTTGAACATATGCGGCGGGACGATCCTGCCGATGCGAAAGATATTGCAGGGGCCGTGCCAATTTGATGGAAATGGCGGAAACGCGCCGGTTCAAGGTCGGGTCGCCGGAAAAATCACCCGCCCCGCCGCACTGGAAAACCGATTGTTGGGAATTTTCGCCAACTTTCAGTTCAGCGAGATTCCGCATGGCTTGCGCTGCCCCGCGCCGCTATCGCTTGTCCGGGATGGGGCTCGACCGGATCAGTCTTTTCGCTTTCCGCAACCACCTGGCGAGCCGCCTCGACGGCACCGGGCACTTGAACCTGCTCACCGGCGAGAACGGAGCGGGCAAGACCAACGTGTTGGAGGCGCTCTCGCTGCTGGCGCCGGGCCGCGGCCTCCGCCGCGCGGCCCTGACCGAGATGGCAGCGAGCGGCGGGCCGGGCGGCTTCGCGATCAGCGCGGACCTCGCCGGCGAAGGCGAACCGGTGCGGCTCGGCACCGGGGTCGAGGCGGCACAGCCCGGCCGGCGGCTGGTGCAGGTCAACGGCGCGGCGAAAAGCGCGATCAGCCTGGGCGAATGGCTCGCGATCTCGTGGCTGACCCCGGCGATGGACCGGCTGTTCGCCGAAGCCGCCGGAGCGCGGCGGCGCTATATGGACCGGCTGGCGGTCGCGCTCGATCCGGTCCACGCGAAGCGCGCGGTGCGCTACGAAACCGCGCTGCGCGAGCGCAACCGGATGCTTTCCGCGCAGGACGAGCCCGATCCGCGCTGGTTCGATGCGATCGAGGGCCAGCTCGCGGGGGCGGGCGCGGCGCTGGCGCAGGGGCGGCTCTCGCTGATTGAGCGGCTCACCGCCGAACTCGCGCATTTGCCCGACCAGCCCTTCGCGCGCCCCGGGCTCGCCTACGTTCCCGGCGGCCCGCTCGATCCCGCCGCCCTCGCCCGCGCGCTCGCGGGCAACCGCCACCGCGACCGCGCGGCGCAGCGCACGCTGATCGGCCCGCACCGCGACGAGCTCGAGGTGACGATGGCGGGCAAGGGCGAGCCCGCAGCGCAGTGCTCGACCGGCGAGCAGAAGGCGATGCTGATCGCGATGACCCTGGCCCATGCCGCACTCGCGGCGGGCGAACGGCCCGGCGTGCTGCTGCTCGACGAGGTCGCCGCGCATCTCGATCCGGTCCGCCGCGCGGCGCTGTTCGAGCGGCTGCAGGACGGCAAGGCGCAGACCTGGATCACCGGGACCGAAACCGCGCCGTTCGAAGGGATCGCCGGCGATGCGGTGAACTGGCGGGTTACTGCGGGGGAAGTTGCAAGGCTTTAGCCGGCGGAAGCGCCTTCTCCACCTGGTCCAGCGTCGCGCTCACCATCTCCTCCACCCCGTGCGCGGTCGGGTGGATATGGTCGAGCTGCTGCAGGTCGGGCTTGCCGTAGATCGCCTCCATGAAGAACGGCACGCGCGGAACGCCGTATTGCTCCGCCAGCGCCGGATAGAGCGCGTCGAACTGCCCCTGGAACAGCGCCCCGGCATTGGGCGGCGCGCGCATCCCCATCAGCATCGCGGGGATCTTGCGCGCCTTCAGCTCGGCCAGGATCGCGCCGATATTGGCCTTGGTTTCCTTCGGCGAAAGGCCGCGCAGCAGATCGTTGCCGCCCAGCTCGACCAGCGCAAGGTCGGGCGCCTGCGGCTGGTTATCCAGCGTGAACGTGAGCCGCTGCAGCGCCGCTGCGCTGGTGTCGCCCGAGACCCCGGCATTCGCGATCCGCGCGTTGATCCCCTTGGCCCGCAATGCCAGTTCGAGCTTGGCCGGATAGCTCTCGCCCTCGTTGAGCCCGTAGCCGGCGAACAGGCTGTCGCCGAAGGCGAGGATGTGACGCTCGGGCCCCATCACCGGCACTTCGGGCGCGGGCGGCCCTGCGGTCTCGCTGTCCACCGAGGGCGCCGGGGTCGACGGCGCATCGCTGTTGCACCCGGCCAGCGCGACCGCTCCCGCCAGAACCCAGAACCTGCGACGCTTCATTACCCTAAGCTCCCTTGCTTGCCTGCCCGTAGCTATGCCATCCCGGCAGGGTGACAAGCCCCCCTGCGATCGTAGCCCGCAACCTCACCTTAACGCTCGGCGAAGCCGATGCCGCCGTCCCCATCCTCAAGGGCATCGACCTGACGGTCGGCGCCGGCGAGACGCTGGCGCTGCTGGGCCCTTCCGGCTCGGGCAAAAGCTCGCTGATGGCGGTCCTGTCGGGGCTCGAGCGGATGGGCGGCGGCAGCCTGACCGTCGCCGGGCAGGATTTCGCCGCACTCGACGAGGATGCGCTGGCCGCCGCCCGGCGCGGGCGGATCGGGATCGTGCTGCAGGCCTTCCATTTGCTGCCGACGATGACCGCGCAGGAGAACGTCGCCACGCCGATGGAGCTGGCCGGCGAAGCCGATGCCTGGCCCCGCGCCGCCGCCGAGCTGGAAGCGGTCGGCCTCGGCCACCGGCTGACCCATTACCCGGCGCAGCTTTCGGGCGGAGAGCAGCAGCGCGTTGCAATCGCCCGCGCGATCGCCCCGCGCCCGCAGCTGATCTTCGCCGACGAGCCGACCGGCAATCTCGACGGCGCGACCGGCCAGGACATCGTCGAGCTGCTGTTCGCCCGCCGCGCCGAAACCGGGGCGACGCTGGTGATCATCACCCACGATCCCGCGCTGGCCGAGCGCTGCGGGCGGATCGTGACCTTGGGCGACGGACGGATCGTGAGCGACACCTCCGCCGGATGAGACACGCCGCGCAAGCCCTTCCCTGGCACACGGCCTGGACGATCGCCCGGCGCGATCTGCATCGGCGGTTCCGCGGCCTGCGGCTGCTGCTGGTTTGCTTGTTTCTCGGCGTCGGCGCGCTCGCCGCGATCGGATCGCTCACCGGCGCGATCCGTACCGAGCTGGCCGACCGGGGGCAGCAGATCCTCGGCGGCGATCTGGAAGCGACCCTGTGGCAGCGCGCGCCCAACCCCGCCGAGCTCGCCGCGCTGGAGCGGTACGGCAGGGTCTCGGGCGGGCTGCGGATGCAGGCCAGCGCCAGCACCGCAAGCGCCGCGGCGCCGATCGAGCTCAAGGCGGTCGATGCCGCTTGGCCGATGTACGGCCGCTTCACCCTCAAGGACGGGCGCAAGGCCGGCCCGCCCCCGCCTGGCGAAGCCTGGCTGGCCGACGGGGCGGCGGAGCGGCTCGGGGTCGGGCCCGGCGACAGCTTCCAGCTCGGCACGCTGACCCTCAAGGTCGGCGGGATCATCGGCGAGGAGCCCGACAGGCTGAGCGAAGGCTTCAGCCTGGGTCCGACCGTGATCGTCGACGAAGACGTGCCCGCCCGCGCCGGGCTGACCGCGCCGGGCGCGATGTACCAGGGCAAGTACCGCATCGCCTTCGACCGGCGGTACGACACGCAAAAGGCGGCCGACGCGCTCGGCAAGGCCTTCCCTTCGTCGGGTTTCGAATTCCGCACCGCGGACGACGCCTCGCCCGGTGCCGAACGCTTCGTGTCGCGGATGGGCCAGTTCCTGATCCTGGTCGGCCTCGCGGCACTGGTGATCGCCGGGATCGGGATCGGCGGCGGGGTCGGCTCATACCTTCAGGCCCGGCGGCAGAGCGTCGCGACGCTCAAGATCCTCGGCGGAACCAGCGGCGACATCGCGCGGATCTACGCCTTGCAGATCGGCGCGGCGGCCCTGGCGGGCGCGCTCGCCGGGCTGGTTGCCGGCGTGGCGGTGACCCCGCTGCTGGCCTGGGCGCTGGGATCGCTGCTGCCGGTCGAAACCGGGCTGGTGATCGATCCGGCCGCGCTCGCCCGCGCGGCGGGGTTCGGCCTGCTGGTGGCGCTGGTGTTCGCCGCGCCGCCGCTGGCCAAGGCGCGGCGTTTCCCGGCGATGGCGCTGATGCGCGAGCGCGTGGCGCCGCTCGCGGGGGAATGGAAGGCGCTCGTCCTGCCGGTCGGCGGCGGGCTGCTGGCGATCACCTTGCTGGCGCTGGTGGGCACTCCGCAACCGTGGCTCTCGGCGCTGTTTCTCGGCGGGGCGGCCGGGCTGCTGGCGGTGCTGGCCGCGCTCGGCTGGGCGATCCGCCGGGGCGCGGCAAAGGCGCCGCGACCGAAGAACCCGCTGCTGCGCAATGCGCTGGCCAATCTCCACCGCCCCGGCGCGCAAACCGGCGCGCTGGTGACGGCGCTCGGCTTCGGCCTCTCCGCCTTCGTACTGCTCGCGGGCGTCCAGACCAGCCTCAACGCCAATATCCAGCGCACCGTGCCCAGCGTGGCGCCCGACTATTTCGTGCTCGACGTGCCGCGCGACCGGATCGGCGAGTTCGAGGCGCTGGTGCATTCGGAAAGCCCGGCCGCGAAGATCCGCGCGGTCCCGGCACTGCGCGGCCGGGTGCTCGCCTATGGACCGAAAGACCGCATGGTTCGCGTGGCCGACCTCAAGGAGATCCCCGACGGCGCCTGGGCGCTGCGCGGCGAGCGCGGGCTGACTTACGCCGACGCCGTGCCCGAGGGCAATGCGGTGACCGCGGGCAGATGGTGGGGGCCGAACTACACCGGCGAGCCGCTGGTCTCGGTCGACGAGAAATTCGCGCAGGCGATCGGCCTGCATCTGGGCGATTACCTGACCATCGGCCTGCTCGGGGTCGAACGGACGGTGCGGGTCGCCAATTTCCGCCGGATCGACTGGGATTCGATGGGCTTCAACTATGCGCTGGTGTTCACCCCCAACGCGATCGCCGACGCGCCCCACAACCTCGCGGCGACGATCGACCTGCCCGACGGGGCCCCCACCGGGCCGCTGCTGCGCAAGCTCGTGAAGGCGTTCCCCTCGAGCTCGACGATCGAGGTCGGCCAGGTGCTGACCGAAGCGCGCACGATCCTGAGCCAGGTCGGCAACGCGATCCTCGCCGCGGCTTCGGTGGCGGTGCTGGCCGGTCTCGCGGTGCTGCTCGGCGCGATCGCCGCCGCCCGCGCCAGCCGGCTCTACGACAATGTGATCCTGCGCGTGCTCGGCGCGAGCCGGCGGCAGTTGCTGCTGCTTCAGCTTGCCGAATACGGGCTGTTGGCGTTGCTGCTCGCGGCGGTCGCGCTGGCGCTCGGCAGCGGACTCGCGTGGCTGGTGGTGGTCGAACTGTTCGAATTCGACTGGCTGCCCGACTGGGCGCGGATCCTCGAAGTGCTCGGCGCCGGGCTGCTGCTGGTGCTGGGCTTCGCACTCGGCGGATCGCTGCCGCTGCTGCGGGCGCGGCCGGCTCGGGCGCTGCGCGAGCTTTAGGGCGAGAGGCGCGGGCATCCCGCCCGCGCCTCCGACTCCTATCGATCAGGCAAAGGTCTCGCTGAAATTCTCGCCGGTCGATCCCGACACCTGCGCGTGGATCACCGACTGGAACGCCGCCGCCGAAATCGAGATGAGCACGAAGATCGTCACGAAAGCGAAGAAGATATACACCATGCTTCCGATCGCCGCCGCCGGCGCAGCTCCGCCGAGCTCGACGCTCGTCGTCATTGCCGTGAAAGTCCCGATCACAGGCAGCAGGGCGATCCCGCACAGCACCACGACAATCCCCCCATAGATCAGCGTGGCGAGAAAGATCGGTAGTGCCTTGCCGCGCGTCAGGTTCCACGAGCGGGCGATCGCGGTCAGAGGGTTGCGAACCCCTTCGACCGCGATGGTCGGGAAGATGATCGCCAGGCGGCTCGCCAGATACAGAATGATCACCACCATCGCGAGGCCTCCGATGACGCTTCCGATCCTGCCCATGAAGGACAGCAGGCCGAACACGAGGCCCAGCACGGAGCCGCCGATCAGATAACCGATTGCGAGGATCACCATAACGCCCAGCAGCGGCAGGGCGCTGCGGAGTCCGACGCCGAAGGCGTCACCGAAGCCGATTTGCTGGAGTGGCGAGGCGAGTGCGTTCAGCGACGCATTCTGGGCGCAGTAGATCAGGAAGTAGGCAAGATAAAAGATGATCACCATGAGGATCATTCCGATCCCGAAGCTGCCGAAAGCCGCCGGGTTCTCCAGGTTGCCGGCAGCGAGGCCGACCGAAGCCCCGAGCCCCGCCAGCAGCACGATGGAAAACACCATCTGGATCGCAAAATACACGAACCAGGTCCCGATCAGTACGCCGAACCGCTCTTTCACCACCCCGAACGTGTTCGAGACGATTCCTCCAACGCTCACTTCCATGACGCCCCCCGTCGATTTTGCCCGCGCACCCCTGCGCAAGGCGATGCGACCACAAATCCGGCGTGCGGGCAAGAAAAAGGGGGGCAGAAGCCCCCCTCTTCCTTAACCGTCAGTCGATCCCGCCTACCACTTGAACCGCACCGTGCCGCCCCAGGTGCGCGGCTGGTTCGGGTAGCCCGAGATCGAGTGCGGCTGCGCCACCGAATCGAAGATCTGCAGGATGTAGCGATCGTTGAGCAGGTTGCGGCCCCACAGCGTGAACTCGAGCCCGTTCTGCATCTTGTACGAGATCGAGGCGGTAACGTCGTCCACCTGGCGGGTGAACGGATCCGCCGCCGCAATCGCCGCGGCCGAGCCTTCGTCGAGGAAGCCCGGCAGGCCTTCGACCACCTTTACCCGGCTTTCGTAGTGATACGAAGCGTCGAGGATGATGTCGTCGCCATTGCCCAGCGCATAATCGTAGGTGCCGCCGATCACGGTGGTCCAGGTCGGGATGCCCGCCGGGCGGGTGCCCGAAAGATCGCCCACCGCGGCGAATTTGTAATCGTTGTACTTGGGCTTGAGGTAGGTCACCCCGGCGTTGGCGGTGAAGCCCTTGAACAGCTCGGCCCGGCCTTCGAACTCGACGCCGAAGGTCGATTGCTCGCCGGCATTGGACAGGGCGAAGCCGGTGCCGGTGAAGATGTTCGACTGGAAGCCCTTGATCCGCTGCTCGAACACCGCGAGGTTTGCGGAGGCCCGGCCGAAGTTGGTCTTCAGGCCGAATTCCATGACCCGCGAATGCTCCGGATCGGCGAAGCGGGTGCCGTAGGTCTGGTTGACCTGGGTCAGCCCGGCATTCTCCAGCGCATCGGCATCCGACGCAAGCGGACGGCTGTCGCGCGAAAGGTTGACCGATGCCGCCTTGAAGCCGGTGGCATAGGTCGCATAGACGTTGACTTGGTCGTTGAGCTCATAGGCGAGGCGAATCGTGTAGGTAAACGCATCGTCCGAGATATGTCCGGGCTCCACCGAGTTCGGCACGCTCACGAATTGCGGCAGATATTGCAGCGGCTGCAGCGCCAGCAGCGGATTGACCGCGGCATTGTTCTGGTTCGCGCTGGCATAGGCGAGCGCCCCCGCACTGATCGCGGCATAGGTCGCGGCGGTGGAAGGATCGCTGGCGAAAGCGGCGATTTCCTGCTGCGTCGGCGCATGACCGAGATAGGCGCCCACGCCTTGCGACACGCCGGTGAGATAGATCGCGGTCCGTCCATCCGCCACCAGGTCGACCTGCGAGAACACGTCGGTGCCCAGGATCGAGGCGGTGTAGTCCTTGGTGTCCTTGGTGTAGTTGCCGCCAAGGGTCAGGGTCAGGCCCGGAGCGACCTGGAAATCGGCCTGGCCGAAGATCGAATAGGCTTCGCTCTTGAGGGTGAAGTCCTCGTTGGTGTTACCGGTTCCCTGCGCGAAGAAATCGCCGAGATATTTGGTCGGATTGCCTTCGAGCGTGCCGAGCGTGCCTTCCAGCAAGCTCAGGTTCTGGGTGTTGCCGGTCAGCGCGCGGATCAGCTGGTCGGCATAGGGCCGCGCCTGGCTGCCCCACAGCAGCGAGCCGGTCTGGTCGACGTTCTCGTGGATGTAGAAGCCGCCGAGCAGGAAATGCGCGAAATTGCCAAGGTCGGCGGTGAGGCGCAGTTCCTGCGTGAAGGTGTCGATGTTGACGTCGGCCGCCAGCGGATTGATCAGGTCGGCGCTGGTGAAGTCCGCATCCTGCGCGGTGATCGAATGGTTGTTGCGATAGGCGGTGATCGAGGTGACGCCGATCAGCCCGGCCTGCCAGTCGATCTCGCCCGAGACGCCCCAATCCTTGATGTCGTTGGTCGAATTGATGTTGTCGTAGACGACGCCGGCATAGGGATGATCGGCATCGGGAATATTGCCGAGCGCCTTGATGACGCTGGTCGCGGCGGACGGCTGGAGATTGACCACGCCGCAGCAGTTCTCGTCGATCGCGCTGTAATCGCCGATGATCCGCACCTTGAGGTCGGTCGACGGTTCGAACAGCAGCTGCCCGCGCGCGAACCAGCGATTGCGCTCGTTGGTGCGGTCGCCGGTGCCGAGATCCTTGAGATAGCCGTCGCGGCCCGACCACCCGCCGGCCAGGCTCGCCGCGACCGTGTCGGACAGCGGCCCGGTAACGTAGCCGCGCGCGACCACCGCGTTGTAATTGCCGTAGCTGCCTTCGACGTTGCCGCCGAAATCGAACTGCGGCGCTTCGGTGCGGACCGAGATCACGCCCGCGGAGGCGTTCTTGCCGAACAGGGTCGACTGCGGGCCGCGCAGGATTTCCACCGTGGCGATATTGGGCAGGTCGTTGATCTGCGAGGCGGTGCGGCTGCGATAGACCCCGTCGATGAACACGCCTACCGAAGGCTCGATGCCGGCGTTGTTCGCCCCGTTGCCGAAGCCGCGGATGATGAAGTTGGTGTTGGCCGAGCTCTGCAGCTGGGTCACGCGGAGCGAGGGCACCAGGATCGAGAGATCCTTGAGGTCGCGGACCTGCGAGCGCTCGAGCTGCTCCTGGGTCGCGACGGTGACCGCCACCGGCGTGTCCTGCAGCGTCTGTTCTCGCTTGGTCGCGGTGACGAGGATCTCGTTGCCGGTCGCCTCGGCCTCGGGAGCCGGCGGCGCAGGTTCGGACGGCGTGACCTCCTGGTCTTGCGCGAAAGCGGCGGTGGGCAGCCCCGTCGCGATTCCCGCGACGCCAATCAGGAACAGGGCACGCCGCGCGTGCGCACGGCAAGAGGTCTTGTTCATAGGAAGCTCCATCTCTCCATCCCCGGAGAACCCCGTGCGCCTTCTAGCGAGGCGTCCGTCAGCACCCCGGACTCCAGCGGTATTCATACGTTTGTGGCCCTTTGGAAACAATTGGCAAATAGAGCGCTGGTTGCAGCCGAAACTGCCTCTGTTGCCCTTGCGTCACACCTAGTGCGAGAAGGTTAACAAACCCCGCCGTGACGTAGCGTCAGCGCAGATAAAAGCTTGTTACCAATCGTTAACGGGCGGCCTTTAGAGTTGTCCCCCACCAGGCGAGTTGGTCGAACAGCCGGGCGAGCGAACCGGTGTCATGCGGCTCTCCGGTAAAGCGCCCATCGGCGATCTTTCCGTTCACGCCCATGATGTGGACCCCCGCCTCGAGCGCGACCATCTGCAGCGAGCGTGCGACCTGGGTCAGCCCCTCGATCGAACGGGCCCCGCCCGCCCCGCCATAGCCGACGAAGCCGAGCGGCTTGCGCACCCACTCGGCATAGACGAAGTCGAGCGCATTCTTGAGCACCGCCGGAATGCCGTGATTGTATTCGGGCGCGATCAATATGTAGCCGTCCGCGCCCGCGATCTTCTCCGCCCAGGCCAGTTGCAGCGGGTCGGTATAGCCGCCGGCGGCGGGCGGCTTCGGGAACGGATAGGGCGGCAGCGCCCAGTCCTTGGGATCGACCAGTTCCAGCGCGATGTCCGTCAGCCCCGCGCCCTGTTCCATCACCCAGTTTCCGACCGGCGCGGCAACCCGCCCTTCGCGCACGGAACCGAGGATCACGAGGATTTGTAACGGCTGGGTCATGCGGCCCTTCTAAGGCACTTTCGCATTTGCACAATCTCCGCTATGGGCGCGCCCGAAACCGCATATCCGCGGCAATCAGGATAATTTATGAACCTCCGCAACGTGGCGATCATCGCCCACGTCGACCACGGCAAGACTACCCTGGTCGACCAGCTCTTCCGCCAGTCGGGCACCTTCCGCGACAATCAGCGCGTCGAGGAACGCGCGATGGATTCGAACGACCTCGAGAAGGAGCGCGGGATCACGATTCTCGCCAAGTGCACCTCGGTCGAATGGGAAGGCACCCGGATCAACATCGTCGACACGCCCGGCCACGCCGACTTCGGCGGCGAGGTGGAGCGCATCCTGAGCATGGTCGACGGGGTGATCCTGCTGGTCGACAGCTCGGAAGGCGCGATGCCGCAGACCAAGTTCGTGACCGGCAAGGCGCTGGCGCTCGGCCTGCGCCCGATCGTGGTCGTCAACAAGATCGACCGTCCGGACGGACGCCACGCCGAAGTGCTGGACGAAGTGTTCGAGCTGTTCCTGAGCCTCGACGCCTCTGACGAACAGCTCGACTTCCCGATCCTCTACGCCTCGGGCCGCAACGGCTATGCCAGCGACAACCCCGACGCGCGCGAGGGCGACCTGACCCCGCTGTTCAAGACCATCGTCGACCACGTTCCGCCGCCGCACGCGGTGGACGAGGATGCGCCCTTCACCTTCCTCGCCACGCTGCTCGACCGCGACAACTTCCTCGGCCGTATCCTGACCGGCCGGGTCCAGACCGGCGTGCTCAAGCTCAACCAGCCGATCCATGCACTCGACGGTGACGGCAAGGTGATCGAGAGCGGCCGCGCGACCAAGATCATGGCGTTCCGCGGGCTCGAGCGCGTGCCGGTGGAAGAAGCCCGCGCGGGCGACATCATCAGCCTTGCCGGCCTGACCGTCGCGACCGTGTCGAACACGATCGCCGATACCTCGGTGAGCACCCCGATCCAGGCCCAGCCGATCGACCCGCCGACGCTCTCGATGCGCTTCGCGGTGAACGACAGCCCGATGGCCGGGCGCGAGGGCGACAAGGTCACCAGCCGCGTGATCCGCGACCGCCTGATGCGCGAGGCCGAAAGCAACGTTGCGATCAAGGTCACCGAAAGCGCCGACAAGGACAGCTTCGAGGTTGCCGGCCGCGGCGAACTGCAGCTCGGCGTGTTGATCGAGACGATGCGCCGCGAAGGCTTCGAACTGGGTATCAGCCGCCCGCGGGTGCTGTTCCGCGAGGAGAACGGCGAGCGCACCGAGCCCTATGAAACCGTGGTGATCGACGTCGACGACGAGCACTCGGGCACCGTCATCGACAAGATGGCGATCCGCAAGGCCGAGATGACCGACATGCGCCAGTCGGGCGGCGGCAAGACCCGCATCACCTTCTCCGCTCCCAGCCGCGGCCTGATCGGCTATCACGGCGAATTCCTGTCCGACACGCGCGGCACCGGGATCATGAACCGCCTGTTCGAGAAATACGGCCCCTACAAGGGCGCGATCGAGGGCCGCCCCAACGGTGTGCTGATCTCGAACGGCACCGGCGAAGCGGTCGGCTATGCGCTCAACGCGCTGGAAGAACGCGGCATCCTGTTCGTGAAGCCGCAGGAAAAGATCTACGAAGGCATGATCATCGGCGAGAACGCCAAGCCCGACGATCTCGAAGTCAACCCGATGAAGTCGAAGCAGCTGACCAACTTCCGCTCGACCGGCAAGGACGACGCGATCCGCCTCACCCCGCCGCGGGTGATGACGCTGGAGCAGGCGATCGCCTATATCGACGACGACGAGATGGTCGAAGTGACGCCCAAGAGCATCCGCATCCGCAAGGCGATCCTGGATCCGCACGAGCGCAAGAAGGCGAAGCGGCAGGCGGCGTAAAAGCACCATCTTGCCCGCTAAGGCGAGACACGCGCCGCAGCCTTGTTGCGGTATCCCCCCCGCCCCCCTAAACGCCGGGACGATGCTAGCTTCCGACCTTCGAATTGCCCTGATCACCGGCAATTACCACATGGTGCGCGATGGGCCGACCCAGGCGCTCAACCGGCTGGTCGGCTATCTGCTGCGGCAGGGTGCGAAGGTGCGCATCTTCGCCCCGACCACCCGGCATCCGCAGGTCGAGCCGACCGGCGATCTGGTGATCGTGCCCTCGATCGCGATCCCCGGGCGCAGCGAGTACCAGTTTCCGCTGGGCCTCTACGGCAACGCCTGGAACAAGTTCGCCGAGTTCGAGCCGAACATGATCCACGTAGCCAGCCCCGACTTCGCTGCGCGCCAGGCGGCCAAGTGGGGGCGCGATCACGGCGTGCCGGTGCTCGCCACGGTGCATACGCGGTTCGAGACCTATCCGGCCTATTACGGCGCGCCGTTCCTGCGTCCCCCGGTCGAGCGCTGGCTGCGCACCTTCTACCGCCGGGCCGATGCGCTGATGGCCCCGGCCGAGAGCATGCGGCAGGTCCTGTTCGAACAGGGCATGAGCGCCGAGATCGGGATCTGGGCGCGCGGGGTCGATCGCGAATTGTTCAATCCCGCCCGCCGCAGCCTGGAGTGGCGGCGCAGGCACGGCATCGCCGACGACGAGGTCGCGATCGGCTTCCTCGGCCGGGTGGTGATGGAGAAGGGACTCGACGTCTTCGCCAACACCATCGCGCTGATGGAGAAGCGCAAGGTGAAGTTCCGCGTGCTGGTGATCGGCGACGGCCCGGCGCGACCGTGGTTCGAGGGCAAATTGCCGGCCGATACGGCCTTCAGCGGGGTGCTCCACCCGCCCGAGATCGGCACTGCGGTCGCCAGCATGGACGTGCTGTTCAACCCTTCGGCGACCGAGACCTTCGGCAATGTCACGCTGGAGGCGATGGCCTGCGGCCATCCGGTGGTCGCGGCGCAGGCCACCGGCAGCGACAGTCTGGTGGTCGACGGCGTGACCGGGGCGCTGATCAAGCCCAATTCGATCCGCGACTTCGCGCGGACGCTGCAGGCCTATGTCGAGCAGCCCGAGCTGCGCGCGGCGCACGGCGCGGCGGGCGAACGGCGCAGCCTCGAATTCGACTGGGACCGGATCAACCAGGGAATGCTCGACACCTATCTGCGGCTGGTCGGGCAGCGCCGGGCCCAAGCTTCGTACTAGCGCAAGACCCCGCGCTCGGCTATCGCCCGGGCATAGAGCCACACGAGCAGCGCGATCAGCCAGATCGCGAGGTTCTGCGCCAGATTGGTCGGCATGCGAACGACGTATTCGTAGCCGCCGACCACCGCCAGCCCGAGCAGCGACACGCCGAATGCGGTGACCGCCAGCCGGCGGCGCGCAAGCAGCAGGATCGAGCCCGCGAGCGCGGCCCAGACGCCGAGCGCCCAGGCCCCGGTCGCCCAGACCGGGCTGGCATCGATCGCCGCCACCATCTGCGGATCGGCACCGTCCAGCGCCCGCGGATCGCGCATCATCGTGAGCGTGTAGACCGCTGCGCCCGTCAGGTTCCACAGCAGCGAAAGGATGCCCACCACCCAGAGATGGCGCGGCGCCTTGGCGATATCCTCACTCATGGCTTCTTCCCCCTGCCATCAGCAATGGGAAACGAATACCATTCCCGGCGCCATCGGGAAAGCTCAGCCGGCGGCGTCGCGCCAGTCGAACTGCAACGGCGCCTCGCGGAAGGCGAAGCGGTCGAGGTGACGGGCGACGACGCCCTTCATCACCTCGCGCTGCTCGGGCACGCTGGCCTCGATCCGCACCGCGAGCGTGTCGGGATAGGCCTCGAGCGTGACCAGAGCCCCTGCTGGGAAGGTGCCCGCGCGGCCTTCGGCCGGAAAGCGAACCTCGCCGTGATCGGGGGTGAAGGAAACCTCCAGGCTGTGCGACCAGTGCTTGCACAACTGCTGGAGGTAGCGGCTGCCGCTGGCGGTGGGCACGGCGGCGGAAGTGATGGAGCTCATGGCAATATCCTTGGCTTGCGCCGGCACCATCAGATGGCGCCGGCGCAGGAGTTCCAACCGGGTCAAAGACGCTCGATCCGCTTGGCGGTCTCGTCGAGGATGTCGACGATCTGCTGCAGCTTGTCGGCGTCCGGATTGCCGCGGAACACGGTATTCTTGAGCACGCTGCCGAGGTTCATCAGCGCGCGGAACACCTCGGGCGAACGGTGGCGCTCGTCCTGCTTGCCGAGCTCGGCCAGCCGGGCGATCAGCGCCTCGACTTCCTCGCCGCGCTCGTCGATCTCCGTGCGGCCCGCGTCGGTCGCGGCAAAGGCCTTGCGCGAGCCTTCGCCGGCGGTGTCCTCGATCAGCCCTTCGTCCGCCAGCTGCGCCAGCGTGGGGTAGACCGTCCCGGCGCTCGGCACGTAGGTTCCGCCGGTGAGCTCCTCGATCGCCTTGATCAGCTCGTAGCCGTGGCGCGACTGGTCTGCGATCAGCTTGAGCAGCACGAGGCGCAGTTCGCCTGAAGCGAACATCCGCCCGCGGCGCCCGCCCCGCCCGCCGCCACCCCGGCCGCCGAAACCACCGGCGAATTCATCGCCCCAGCCGCCGAAAGCACCGCCGAAGCCGCCTCCGAAACCACGCTGCGCAAACCGCGCGCGCGCCTTGTCGCCGCAGCGGTCGAAGCCGCGGCCGATCTCGTCGCCGATGTCTTCCATCGCGGCGAAAAACGGAGCGCCTGCCCCGAACCCCTTGCCGCGCCGGCCGCGGCCACCATGTCTGTGATTGTGCATTGTCTGAAATCCTTTGGGTTAATGCGATAGCTCTAAGATATATCTTAGATAGAGCTTGTCAACGAGGCCTGCAAAATTTTTCGCAGCGCCCTATGGTGTCCCGATGGCCGACCTGTTTGCCGACGATCTTCCGCCCCCGCCCGCCGCCGACGCACCGCGCGAGGACGCGCCGCTGGCCGACCGGCTGCGGCCGACCGATCTGGGCGAGGTGATCGGGCAAGAGCACCTGACCGGCCCCGAAGGCGCGATCGGCCGGATGGTCGCGGCGGGAAAGCTGTCGAGCATGATCCTGTGGGGCCCGCCGGGCACCGGCAAGACCAGCATCGCGCGGCTGCTGGCGGATGCGGTGGGGATGCGCTTCGTCGCGATCAGCGCGGTGTTTTCCGGCGTCGCCGATCTCAAGAAGGCCTTCGCCGAGGCCGAGACCGCCGCCAAAGCCGGGCAGCGTACGCTGCTGTTCGTGGACGAGATCCACCGCTTCAACCGCGCGCAGCAGGACGGCTTCCTGCCCTTCGTCGAGCGCGGCACCGTCACCCTGGTCGGCGCGACCACCGAGAACCCCAGCTTCGCGCTCAACGCCGCGCTGCTCTCCAGAGCGCAGGTGCTGATCCTCCACCGGCTCGACGCGAAGGCACTCGCGCATCTGCTCGACCGGGCGGAGGAACTCGAAGGCTCCCTGCCCCTCACGCCCGAGGCGCGCGACGCGATGATCGCCAGCGCCGACGGCGACGGGCGCTTCCTGCTCAACCAGGCGGAGACGCTCTACGCAGCCAACATTCCCGAGCCGCTCGATCCGGCGGCGCTGGGCACCTTCCTCCAGCGGCGGGTCGCGGTCTACGACAAGGACCGCGAGGGGCACTACAACCTCATCTCCGCGCTCCACAAATCGCTGCGCGGATCGGACCCGCAGGCCTCGCTCTATTACATGGCGCGGATGCTCACCGCCGGGGAGGAGCCGCTGTTCGTGCTGCGCCGGCTGGCCCGCGCGGCGGTCGAGGACATCGGCATGGCCGATCCCAATGCGCTGCTGCAATGCATCGCCGCCAAGCAGGCCTATGAGTTCCTCGGATCGCCCGAGGGCGAGCTGGCGATCGTGCAGGCCTGCATCTACCTCGCGACCGCGCCCAAATCGAACGCCGCCTACAAGGCGATGGGCGCCTCGTTCCGCAGTGCGCGCGAGACCGGCAGCCTGATGCCGCCGATGAACATCGTCAACGCACCCACGAAGCTGATGAAGGACGTCGGCTACGGCAAGGGCTATCAATACGACCACGATGCCGAGGACGGTTTCTCGGGCGACAATTACTGGCCCGAGGAGATGGAGCCGCAAACCTATTACACCCCGGTTGAGCGCGGGTTCGAGCGCGAAGTGCGCAAGCGGATGGAATGGTGGGACAAGCGGCGGCAGGAGAAGCAGGGATGAACGGCCCCCTCGATAGCTGGGACAAGGCCGAAGCTTTCGCACTGACCCTGCCCGGCACGGCGCGCAGCACGATCTACAATATGCCGATGGTGATGGTCGCGAAGAACCGCCGCCCGTTCCTGGTCACCGGGCATGAGGCGAAAACGTCGTTCGCGGTCCCGGTCGACGAGGGCTACGCCGAAATGCTGATGGAAACCGATCCCGACAGCTTCTGGCAATCGCCGCATTACGCCGGCAGCGGGGCGGTGCTGGTGCGCTATGCGAGCCCCGATCCCGAGCGGGTGCGTCATGTGATCGAACACGCCCATGCGCTGGCCGCAGTGAAGAAGAACCGTCCGCCGCGGAAGAAATGAGGGAGAACTGCCGATGCGTGGATCGCCCGGACCGATCGCACTCGCAGCGCTGCTTGCCGGGTGCGGGAACGCGCAGGAGGCAAGCCCGACGCCGGCCGCAGCCACCACGCCGGCGGTGACCGGCGCGCCCGTCCTGCGCCAGCCCGAGCTTGCCGCCTGCCCCAAGGCCCGGCCGGCCGACGAACTCCAGCGCACCAGGCCGCTCGCGATCCCGGCGGCCTTCGGCAACCTCGCCGCAAGCGATCTTCGCCACATAGCGGTCGTCACCGCCACCGGCGGGACGGTCTGCGTCGACACCAGCTGGATCGAGACGATCGACGACGCCAAGGCCTCGCCCGACGGACGCTTCCTCGCCTTCGGGTGGAGCGGCTACGAGGCGGGCGGCTACATTGTGATCGACCGCAGCGGCAAGGGCCAGGTGGTCGACACCGGGGTCGCGCCGCTCGCGGCGCCCTCGGGCAAGCGCTTCGCCGCGGTCGAGATCAGCGCCTCGGGCTTCGGGTCGCTCAATGCCTTCGCGGTGTGGGACATCTTGCCGGTCGGCCTCAAGCAAATCGCCCATTACGACGACGGCCTGCCGACCGATGGCGAATGGCGCACCGACGGCTGGCATGGCGATAGTTGCGTGAGCCTGTCCTACGTGCCTTCGGAGCGTATTCCGGAGAAGTACGAGGATTTGCCCAAGGTGCCGGGCGACCCGTGGTTTGCGGCGGAGGCGAACAGGTGGAAACCGATGGCGGGGGTGTGTCCTCATTCCTAGTCACCCCGGACCTGTTCCGGGGTCCCGCTCGTTTCCGGACCATGACAAAGAAGCGGGATCCCGGAACAAGTCCGGGATGACAGAAAGAACCGCATGATCCCGCATTTCACCCATTACGCCGCGATCGACTGGTCGGGCGCCGCGGGCGAGCGCCAGCGCGGAATCGCCGTCGCAATCTGCGGCCCGGGCGATGCAGCACCGAGGCTGGTCCGCCCGAAGCACCGCTGGTCGCGCGCCGAGGTCCTGCACTGGCTGACCGAGGACATGCCGCGGGGAACGCTGGCCGGGATCGACCTCAGCCTCTCGCTCCCCTTCGCCGACGAGGGCGCGTTCTTCCCGGGCTGGAGCGACAGCCCCGCCGACGCGCGCGAACTCTGGGCGATGGTCGAGCGCGTCAGCGAAGCCGACGAGCATTTCTCCGCGTCGAGCTTCGTCGACCATCCCGAAGCCAGCCGCCATTTCCGCCGCCACGGCGGGCGCCGGGGGAATCTGTTTCCGCCGGGCCGCGGCCGCTTCCGGGTGACCGAGCACGCGCAGGCGGGCATGGGCTGCAATCCCTATTCGAACTTCAACCTCGTCGGCGCGGCGCAGGTCGGCAAGTCGAGCCTCACCGGAATGCGCGTGCTGCACCGGCTTGAAGGCAGGCTGCCGGTCTGGCCGATCGACCCGCTGCCGCGACACGGCGGCTCGCTGGTGGTCGAGATCTACACCGCGCTCGCCGCGATCCTCGCCGGGCGGCGCAAGGGCCGGACCAAATTGCGCAGCTACGCCGAACTGAACGCCGCCCTCGCCGAACTGGGCAGCAGGCCGGCGCGCGGCAAGGGGCCGATCGACGATCACAGCAGCGACGCCCTGCTCGCCGCCGCCTGGCTCCGCCGGATCGCGCCCTTGCCCGAATACTGGTCGCCCGAGGGAATGACCCCCGCCATCGCCGCGACCGAGGGCTGGACCTTCGGGGCGCTTTGACCGCCGCGCCATCTTGACCTTGCCGCAATACCCCCCCATGTCGCGCCCAACATTGGCCAGGCCGGCTTAGCTCAGTTGGTAGAGCACCTGATTTGTAATCAGGGGGTCAGGGGTTCGAAGCCTCTAGCCGGCACCAGGCTTTCCGTACGCGCTGTACCTCGGCCTCAACTCTCCCCATCCGAGCCCGGTTCACCTTTCGCCATTTGGCGAAAGCGATGCAGCAGCGGTTCGGTATAGCCGGAGGGCTGCTGCGCCCCGTCGAATATCAAGGCGTGCGCCGCCTGAAACGCAAGGCTGCCTGCGACATCCTGTGCCATGGGCCGATAACCGACCTCGCCCGCGTTCTGACCGTCCACCTTCGCCGCCATCCGGCGTAGCGCCTGTTCTACCGCTTCGGGCGTAACGATGCCGTGCATGAGCCAGTTGGCGATGTGCTGCGACGAAATTCTCAGCGTCGCGCGGTCCTCCATCAGGCCGATGTCGTGGATGTCGGGGATTTTCGAGCACCCGACCCCCTGTTCCACCCATCGCACCACGTAGCCCAGAATGCCCTGCACGTTGTTGTCGAGCTCGTCGCGCCGCTCGGCCTCGCTCCACTCCGGGTTTGCGGCAACGGGAATCCGCAACAATTGCGCCAGCGGGGCAACGGGTTCAGCCGTTCGCTCTTGCTGGCAAGCCGCCACATCGACCTCGTGGTAATGGGTCGCGTGCAGCGTGGCCGCAGTCGGGTTCGGCACCCACGCAGTGCTCGCGCCGCTGCGCGGATGGGCGATCTTTTGCCCGATCATGTCCGCCATCCGGTCCGGCGCCGCCCACATGCCCTTGCCGATTTGGGCCTTGCCTGAAAAGCCGCAGGCGATTCCGATCTGCACGTTGCGGTCTTCATAGGCAGCGATCCATTGGCTCGCCTTCATGTCGCCCTTCCGGATCATCGGTCCCGCATGCATCGAGGTGTGCATCTCGTCGCCGGTCCGGTCGAGGAAGCCGGTGTTGATGAAAACCACACGATCCTTCACTGCGTGGATACAGGCGGCGAGGTTGGCGGAGGTCCGCCGTTCCTCATCCATGATCCCGACCTTGATCGTGTGGCGCGCGAGACCGAGCATGTCTTCCACCGCATCAAACAGATCGTTGGTGAAGGCGCATTCCTCCGGCCCGTGCATCTTCGGCTTGACGATGTAGATCGATCCTTCCCGGCTGTTGCGCAGGTTCCTGTCACGCCTCAGATCGTGCAGCGCGACGAGGCTGGTGACGACCGCGTCGAGAATGCCTTCAGGCGCCTCGCCGCCGCCGGGGAGACGCACGGCCGGCGTCGTCATCAGATGCCCGACATTGCGCACGAACAGCAGGCTGCGGCCGGGCAGCACGAGTTTCGTCCCGTCCGTGCCGACATAGTGCCGGTCGGCCGCGAGCCGACGGGTGGTGCTGCAGCCGCCCTTCTCGAAAGTAGCCTCGAGATCGCCGCGCATCACTCCGAGCCAGTTCGCGTAGGCGGTGACCTTGTCCTCCGCATCGACCGCCGCGACCGAATCCTCGAGATCCGCGATCGTGGTGACCGCCGCTTCGAGCAGGATGTCGGCAATGCCGGCCGGATCGTCGCGGCCGATCGGATGCGACCGGTCGATCACGAGTTCGATGTGCAGCCCATGATGCTTCAACAACAAGTTGTCGCCCGCGTGGCCGGCCAGGCACTTCGGATCGGCGAGCGGCGGATCGCCGCCTCCAGCCCATTCGCCCCAGCCCAGGCCATTCAGCGGCACGCAACGGTCGAGGAAAGCTTTCGCCCAGGCGATTACCTGTTTGCCCCGGGCTCGGTCATACCCGCCCGCCGCAGCGCTCCCGGGAATCGCATCGGTGCCGTAGAGCGAATCGTAGAGGCTACCCCAGCGGGCATTCACCGCATTGAGCAGAAAGCGCGCATTGGTGATCGGCACGACCAGTTGAGGACCGGCAATCGCGGCGACCTCCCGATCGACGTTCGTGGGCGCGATCGCAAAGGGCGCAGGCTCGCGCTCAAGATAGCCGATCTCGCGCAGGAAGGCCCGATATTCATCGGGATCGATCGGTCGCCCGGCCCGCTGTTTGTGCCATTCGTCTATCCGGGCCTGGAGCGCATCGCGCTTTGCCAGCAGGTCCGCGTTGCGGGGGGCGAAGCCGGCGTAGATTGCGGACAGGCCTCCCCAGAAGGCGTCCGGAGCGATCCCGGTTTCCGGCAGCGCGTCCTGTTCCAGGAAATTCGCAAGCGTCGCGGAAACGCGGAGACCGCGGCGGTCGAGGAAAATTTCGGCCATGGTCAGCCCCGGGCCTTGAGGCCCGCGGCTGCCACACCCGCGATCGCCGCCCGTTCGTCGTTGTCCGAGGTGTCGCCGGTCACGCCGACAGCCCCGACCGGAAAGCCTTCGGAATCCACCACGATCACACCGCCGGCGGCCGGAAGGATGCCCTGCGTCGCAAGTTCGCCAAGCATCGCGACGAAAGTCGGACGGTCGGCCGCCATCTCGGCAATCTTGCGGCTCGAAACTCCCACGCCGAGCGCGCCGCAGGCCTTCGCCGAGGCGATCTGCGGCCGCAACAGCGACGATCCGTCCTGGCGTTGAAGCGCGATCACATGTCCGCCCGCGTCGGTAACGGCCACGGTCAGCGGCGCAAGGCCGAGCTCCTTGCCCTTGGCGAGAGCACCGTCGATGACCGCATTGGCCTGCTCAAGGGTAATACGCGTCACAGAATTCTCCTTTGGATATGGTGTCGGAGTTGGGGGGGAGGCGGACCGCCGGTCGCCCAATCGAGAAGTTCGACAACGTGGACCACCGGAGTGCCGGCATAGCGGGCTATCTGCGTCGCGCAGCCGATATTGCCGGTCGCGATCACGTCGGGTTCGAGCCGTTCGAGGCTCGCGCCCTTCCGCTTGCCGAGCCGATCCGCGATGTCCGCGTGGAGTATATTGTAGGTGCCCGCCGAGCCGCAGCACAGATGGGCCTCCTCCGGGAGGTGCACGTCGTAGCCGGCACCGACCAGCAGCTTGACCGGTTCGAGCTTGACCCGCTGACCATGCTGGAGAGAGCACGCCGGGTGGTAGGCTACCCTCAGTCCGGGCGCGCCCGCGGCGGGCAATTCGATCGCAGCGAGGAATTCGGTGATGTCCTTTGCCAGCGCCGAGACGCGCGCGGCCTTCTCTGCATAGGCCGGATCTTCCCGGAGCATGAAACCGTAATCCTTGATCGTGGTCCCGCAGCCCGAAGCGGTGATGACGATCGCATCGAGTCCGGCCCGTTCGATTTCGGCCGTCCACGCGTCCACATTGCGCCGGGCCGCGTCCAGGGACTGCCGCTCCCGCCCCAGATGATGGACCAGCGCGCCGCAGCACCCCTCGCCGGGCGCAAGCACCGCCTCGAAGCCGGCCCGGTCCAGCACACGCACCGTCGCCTCGCGGATCCCGGGCCGCAGAACCGGCTCGGCGCAACCTTGGAGCAGGACCACGCGCCCCTTCCGGTTCGGTGTAGGCCGCTGGGCGATCCTCGGCGCCGGCTCGAGCCGGCCGGGGACGAGGCTCAGCATTGCAGCGACCGCACGGAGCGGCCGGATCCGGCGCAGCAGAGGAATGGCCGGACGCGCGAGCCGGCCGAAAACGAGCGCCGCGCGGAAACGCCGCGGATAGGGCAACACTGCCGCCAAGGTCCTGCGAAGCAGCCGCGCGTGCCACGGCCGGCGATATTCGCGCTCGATATAGGCCCGTGCGTGATCGACGAGGTGCATGTAGTTCACGCCTGAGGGGCACGTGGTCATGCACGAAAGACACGAGAGACAGCGGTCGATATGCTTGACCACATCCGCGGTCGGCTTGCGCCCGTTCTCGAGCATCTCCTTGATCAGGTAGATACGTCCGCGCGGGGAATCGAGTTCGTCGCCCAGCAGCACGTATGTCGGACAGGTCGCGGTGCAGAAGCCGCAATGCACGCATTTGCGGATCACCGCTTCCGACACGGCCATCGCGGGATCGGCCAAGGCCTCGGCTGGAAACCTCGTCTGCATCTAGAAACGCCCCGTCTGGAATACGCCTGAGGGATCGAACGCCGCGCGGACACGCTGTTCGAGCGCGGCGATCCCCGGTGCCGGCGGATGAAAGGCCGGCGCCACGTCGCCCGTCGCGTCGTTCGCGCGAACGAGGGTCGCGTGGCCGCCGCGCCGTGCCGCGGCCTCACGCACGAATTGCGGATCGGCGTCGGTAGCGAGCCAGATCAATCCGCCTGCCCAGTCGAACATCCATGCCGAATCCCGATCGGAGAAATCGCCCGCGACTTCGGCTGCCCGGCGGGGGCGGACGGAAATGCGCCACAGCGGACTCGCAGCGCCGAGCGGCGCCAGCGTGGCCAGACTTTCCCACATCCCGCACGCCTCGTCCGTTCGGGCGGCCCAGAGCCGGCCGAAACCCGCCAGCAGTTCCTCGAGCATTCGCTGCCGCGCCGCGACCGATGGACCGAAGCCGTGGATGCGAAGGATGGTCGCGCTTTCGCTGTCGCGAACGGCGGCCGGGAAGTGGGCGGCGGCCGCAACTTCCGCCTGCGATCCCATCGCGACGGACATCGCCCGCACCGCATCGGCGTCGGTGAGGCCGGGCAACACCAGCGTCACTTGCTCCGGCGGGCGTGGCATGACCTTGAGCGTGAGTTCGGTAAGCGCGAACAGCCGGCCCCAGCTTTGCGCAGCGAGCTTCGAAAGATCGAAGCCGGTGACGTTCTTCACCACCTTGCCCCCGGCGGCGAAGATTTCCGCCCGGCCCGAGACCGCTCGAAAGCCCAACAGATGGTCGCGAGCGCTGCCCCCCGAAATCCGCCCCGACCCCGCCACTCCGGCCGACACGATGCCCCCGATCGTCGCGCTGCCCGCGGCAAGCCCGAAAATCGGTCCATGGTCGAACGGATCGAAGGCAAAGAACTGCGATTTTGCCGCAAGCAGAGAAACCAGCTCCGCAAGCGGTGTGCCGGGCCTGACGGTCAGTACCAATTCGGCTGGATCGTAGTCGATCACCCCCGAGAGGCCCGTCATCGGCAGCTCGCGTGCCACCACCCTGCGCCCGATTCCAGCCTTGCTTCCCCCACCGGCGATCGAAAGCTTCGCCCTGTCGCGCAACGCGTCTGCGACTGCGTCGGCGATGTCGTGCTCGCACGAGGGAATTCCGATGGCCGCCATCGCTCAGAACCGCGGCAGGTCGGGATAGGGCACCGCGCCGCCGTGCACATGCATCCGGCCCAGCTCTGCGCAGCGATGCAGCCGCGGGAAGACCTTGCCGGGGTTGAGCAAAAGCTCAGGATCGAACGCGCACTTGACCCGCTGCTGCTGCTGCAGATCGATCTCGGTGAACATCTCCGGCATCAGATCGCGCTTCTCCACCCCGACGCCGTGCTCGCCGGTCAGCACTCCGCCGACCTCCACGCACAGGCGCAGGATCGCATTGCCAAACTCTTCCGCCCGATCGAGCTCGCCCGGCCGATTGGCATCGTAGAGAATCAGCGGATGGAGATTGCCGTCGCCGGCATGAAACACGTTCGCGACTTCGAGCCCGAAGCGGTTCGAATATTCGCCGATCCGTTCCAGCACCTCGCGCAGACGCTTGCGCGGAATCGTGCCGTCCATGCAATAATAGTCCGGGGCCAGCCGGCCCACCGCGGGGAAGGCGGCCTTGCGGCCGGCCCAGAACGCAATCCGCTCCTGCTCGTTTTGCGAGATTCGCACGCCAGCAGCGCCGTTGGCCAAGGCGATCACCTCGACCTCGCCGATAAGATGATCGCATTCGGCCAGCGTGCCGTCGAGTTCGACGATCAGCAGAGCCTCGACGTCAAGCGGATAACCCGCACCGACGAAGGCCTCGGCCGCGTGGATGGCCGGGCGGTCCATCATCTCCATGCCTGCGGGAATGATCCCTGCGGCGATCACGTCCGCCACGCATTGCCCGGCAGCCTCGACATCGGCAAAGCCGATCAGCATCGCGCGGGCAGTCTGGGGCGCGGGCAGAATTCGCAGCGTCACCTCGGTAACCACTCCGAGCAGCCCTTCCGAACCGACCACCAGGCCGACGAGATCCATGCCTGCGGCCTCCAACTGCCCTCCACCCAACCGCAACACCTCGCCCTCGATCGTCACCAGCTCGCAGCCGAGCACGTTGTTGGTGGTCAGGCCGTATTTCAGGCAGTGAACCCCACCCGAATTCTCCGCGACATTGCCACCGATCGAGCAGGCGATCTGACTTGAAGGATCCGGCGCATAATAGAAACCCCGCCCTTCGACCGCGCGGGTGACCGCCAGATTGGTGACCCCGGGTTGTGCCACCACGAGTCTATCGTCATAGTCTATTTCGAGAATGCGATTGAACTTCGCCATGCCAAGCAGGATCGCGTCCGCCAGCGGCAGCGCGCCACCGGAAAGCGAGGTGCCCGCCCCGCGAGGCACGACCTTGACCTTGTTGCGATGGCACCACGCCAGCACCTGTGCGACCTGCTCGGTCGTTTCCGGCAGCACCACTGCCAGCGGCGGCTGGCGATAGGCGGTAAGCCCGTCGGATTCATAGGGGCGCAGGCAGTCGTCGCCGTCGATCACCCCTTCGCCGGGGACGATGCCGCGCAACGCGGCAACGATCGCGGCGCGGCGGGCGATCACGGAGGAATCGACCGGGGGCATGGAAATCGACATTTCTACTCCCGCTCAGGCTTCCGCTGGACGCTGTGCATTGCGCACGAAGGACACCGGCTTTTCAATGCATGCCCGCCAGACAAAAAATAGCGGTAACAATCGGACGGCGGAGTTCCGCGCGATTATTACCTCAGGCGCCCAGTTGGCGGCGATAGAGCGACGGCGGAGCACCGTACCGGCCCCGGAAGCGTTTGGAGAAGCCGCTCGAATCGCGGAACCCGCAGCGCAGCGCGATCTCCATGATGTCGACGCAGTTGAAGCGCCGGTCCTCGAGCAGCCGCTTCGCACGTTCGAGCCGCACCTTCTCCAACTCGCGTCCGAAGCTGGTCCCGGCCTTGGCGAACAGCATGTGGACGTATCTTTTTGACAGACCGTGCTCCAGCGCAAGGCGCGAGGGATCGAAGTCCGGCTCGCAAAACCGATTGGACAGCGTATCCGCGAGCCTGCGCACCAGCGCACGCTGGTGCATCGTGGCGGCGCTAGCGGTTTCGGAATTGGCAGCGATGGCGAGATGGGCCAGAATCTGGTCTCGCACGATTGCCGGGGAAAGCGCCAGTTCCACCGGCGTGGACCGGTTGAAGTTAGCAAGCGTCGCCGCGAGTGCACGTCCCCAACCCTGCGCGCCTGTTAGCGTGCGGGCGGTGACGGCCTCGGGCTCCGGCAGCCAGCCCAGCAGCAGCTCCGCCGGAAGAGCCAGAACGAGCGCTTCCATCGCTTCGGCATTCCGCATCCGGAAAGGCGCGCGGCCCGAAACGAGCACGCAATCACCCGGTTCGACGATCGCAACGCGTCCGTCCTGTTCGACCACCAGGTCGCCGTCCCGCTGGTGGATCAGGAAATACTGGTCGCTCTTGCGCCGGGCAACGCATTCTCTGGTCCGCCGGATGTCCGAGCGGCTCGACTGAAGGAAATAGAACCCCGTCCCGGCCAGCGAATAGGTTCTGAGCGATGCTGAGAAACGAGCCTCCGCATCGGAATCGATGCGGCAGTCTACGAGCCGCTCCGCCAGCACCGCCATCCAGCGGTTCAGGGCGGGCCCTTCCCTGCCGTCTTCCGTAGACCAGCCGAACTGAGACTCCTTCATCCAACTCCTCCGGGCCATATTCTTCTCTAGAGGAAGGCCGCAAAACCCTGCTACCTTCATTTATACTCTCGAGTATATTGTCGTTCCCGTCGGTGTCAATGCCTCGACGATGTGCGGCATACTTCTCCGTGCGAGGCGCAATAGGGAAAGGTACCTAAGAATCTGGGCGTGCCGAATGGAAGCCAGCCGCCGGTCCGCACCGGTCCGACGAACGATGGAGCCCCGCCGAAGGCGAGGCCTGGCGGGAGCGAGGCCGGGGGGCTTCCGGTCGAAGCGGTTCAGCCGATCTTAGAGAAGATGTTGGCCGACTGCGAATACAGGAACCGGTCGCCGGTTTCGCCCGCATAGAGCGCGCGAATATCCGCATTGCGCCGGTTCATCACCGCATTGAAGCTCAGGGTGTTCTTGTCGGTGATCTCGACTCCGGAGGGCGGCTCCGCGATCAGCACAGCGCGCGTGACCCTGGTCGTCGCCGAGGTGCCGGTCTGGCTCAAGGCCTCGAGGCGCCGCCGCATTTCCTCTCGGAACGGGGGCCTCGCCAGCAGTTCCGGCAGATTCTCCGCATCCTCGCACCCCGGGAGCTTCCGTCCGGCCTCTAAGATCGGAAACAGCACCAGGCCGATCTCGCTTTCCCCCTGGCCGACCACCACCGTGTCGCCGACCAGCGGCTCGAGGTGCTTGACCGCCTGCGCTCGCAGATTCGCGACCGCGACCCAGGTCCCCGTGCTCAGCTTGAAGTTCTCGGACAGGCGGCCGTCGTAAAGCATCCCTTCGAGCGGGCGCTCGGGATCGACGAAGCGCACTGCATCGCCGGTGCAATACCAGCCTTCCTCGTCATAAGCCTTGGCCGTAGCCTCCTCGCTGCGCCAGTAGCCCGGCGTCACCGACGGCCCCTTCACGCGAACTTCCAGTTTTTCGCCGACCGGAGTCAACTTCAGCGTGATCCCCGGTACCGGCAGGCCGACGATTCCGGGGCGGCCTGCGTCCCACGAACTCAGCAGCACGCTGGGGGACATCTCGGTCGCGCCGTAGCCGCCGCAGGTGTAGATATGGTCGCCGCGCGTCTCGACCATCATCGAGCGCAGGTCGTCCCACACGCCCTCGGCGATCATCCCGCCGGCGTAGAACAGCATCTGCAACCTGCCGAAGAAACCCTCGCGCAGCGCGGGATTCTCTCTGAGGATCGGCGCGATCAACTGATAGACCAGCGGGACCCCGAAGTAGACCGTCGGGCGGATCTCGGCCGCGTTCTCGACCGTCCGGCGGATTTCCGCCGGAGTGGCCCGGCCATCGTCGATATAGAGCGAGCCGCCGAAATAGACCGCGGCGCCCAGCGCCACATTGGCGCCGGCGGTGTGATTCCATGGCGCCCAATCCGCCATCACCGGCGGCGTCTCTTCCATGAAACGCCACACCTGGGCGTGCATCTGCTGGTTCGACGCGAGCATCCCGTGGGTGTTGATGACCGCCTTTGGCAGGGAGCTTGAGCCGGAGGTGAAGATCAACCGGGCGGGTGTGTCGGCAGTCACCGCATCGCGCGCAGCCGCCATCTCCGGCCCCGGCACGGTGGCTTTCAGTTCGGAGAGCGGCGTGACGGTGCGGCCTGGAATGGTGCCCGAGCCGGCGATTATTTCGATGTCGGCAGGTAGCACGGCGGTCAGCGCGGTCGCGAACTGGCCGGCATTGTTGGTGAACACCGCCGCAGGCCCGACCTTCTCGACCGCATAGGCGAGCCGCTCGAAGTCGGTCGAGAGCGTCGCATAGCCGAGCGAGATCGGCGCGGACGGAATGCCGACATGCATGCAGGCCAACGCGACGAGCGCATGGTCGATCGAATTGGCGGCGAGGATCATCAACGGCTTGCTGCCGTCCATCCCGCGTTCCACCAGCGCCTGGCCGATCGCCTCGATCGCGCCCAGGGCCTCGCGGAAGGTGACGGTCCGCCAGCCTGCTCCCGCGCGCTCGCCGAGAAACACGCGGTCGGGCGCTTCGTCGGCCCAGTGCTCCATCCGCTCGGTGAAGCGCGCGGGATAGGGTTTAAGCGGATCGGGGTTCCGGAGCAGTATTTCGCCGCCCGGGCTCCGATCGACAAGCACATCCCTGGCGCCGAGGCTTACCGTGGTATCGGACATTGGCTGTTTCCTCTGAAAACTGATCGCAGGCCGCTTGCCGGGAAGCAAGCTCAGGCCAGATGGTGGCGGATAAAGGCCGCCGCCCGCTCGAGGGCTTCGCGCGCCTCCGGAAGGCGCGGGGCGTACCAGTGCCAATCGTGGGTCATTTCGTCCCATACGTCGATCTCGACCAGTCCGCCGGCCGCCTTAGCGCGCTCGGCAAAGGCAAGTGCGTCGGGCGCAAACACTTCGTGCTTCGCAAGCTGGACGAACAGCGGCGGCAGGCCCGCCACGTCGCCGCGGCCGGGGGAAATGCGCGGATCTTCCGCGTCCGCCCCGCCGATGTAATCGCGGAAGCCGTCGGCAATTCCGGCCGCGTCGACACTCTTGTCGGAAATCTCCGCCGGATCGAGCGCGAGATAGGCTGCGAGATCCAGCGAGGGCGACAGCATCGCTATCGCGCCCGGACGCGCGAGGCCTTGGTTCATCGCCACGGAGAGGCTGAGGTTTGCGCCTGCGGAATCGCCCGCGAGCGCAATGCGCCGAGGCGCGATGCCCCGATCGAGCGCCCAGCGATAAATCGCGCGGCAATCGTCCAGGGCGGCCGGAAACGGATGTTCGGGGGCGAGGCGGTAGTCGAACACGAGTACCGCGCGCCCGGCCGCCTCGGCCAGCCAGGCCGCGACATGTGCATGCGATTCGATCGAACCGAGCGTGAACCCACCACCGTGGGCGAACAGGATCAACCCGTCCTCCGCACCCGCGGGCGTCAGCATGCGCGCAGGCACCGGCGCGTCGGCCGGGGTCTCGACCGTCATGCCCTCGGGCAATTTCGCCCGCCGGCCGAACGCCGCCATCTGCTCGCGCATCTCGGCATTGCCGAGCTTCGGCATCGGATTGGCGGCCATGTATGCGGCCAGCTTCTGGAATTCCTCACTCGCCATCGTCTAGGCTATCTGCTCGATCTGGAACCCGCCGGCGACATTGATCACCTCGCCGGTACTGTAAGGAATGTCGCCCGACGCGAGCGTGGCGACGGCCTGCCCGACCTGGTCGATCTGGCCCCAATCGCGATAGGGGACCCGGCCGCTCTCGAATGCCGCCAGATAGGGGCGCAGGTCGTCCGAATTCATCGGCGTCCGGATCAGACCCGGACGCACCTCGAAACTCGCGATCCCCGAGGTCGCGAGGCGCAGAGCGAACAGCCGCACCATCATCGAAAGCCCAGCCTTGGTCATGCAATAGGCGGCCGACATCGGGTTGGCGGCTCTAGCGGCGACCGAGGTGATCGAGACGATCGACCTACCCGCGGTGGGCTCGTCGGCGAGCATCGCCTTAGCCACCGCCTGGGTGAGGAAGAAGGTACCGCGCAGGTTGACCGCCATCAGCCGGTCGAATTCCGCCTCGGGAAGCTCCAGTATGTCGATCCGCTGGCGCGTCTGCAGCCCGGCGTTGTTGACCAGGCAATGGATCGGACCATCGCGCATCGCGGCGCCGGTCAACTCGGCAGCGTCGCCTGCGCGGCCGATGTCGCCTGGAAGGAAGCGGAACGAACCACCTGCTTCCTCGACCATCGTTCTGGTGATCCCGGTATCCTCGTTTTCCTCGAGGTCGGTGCCGACGAGGTCGAAGCCCCGCGCGGCGAGGGCCGCCGAGATGCCGCGCCCGATGCCGCGATTGGCGCCCGTAACCCAGGCGATGGGCCGCTTCATTGGGCTGCTCCCGGCCCGTGTCCGAGACGCGCGAGTTCCTCGTCGAGAATCGGCAGGCCGATCGTCACGGACTGGATCCCTAGCGGGACGCACAGTTCGAGGACTTCCAGTACCTCCTCCACGCTGGCGCCCTGCTTGAACGCATTGGCCATGTGGCCCCTCGTTCCATCGTCGAACATGTGGGTGGTCGAAGCGTCGATCGCGACATAGACGAACTCCTTCACCTTGGGTTCTAGTACGCCGTCGTTCCACGGCACGCTCGAGAAGGCGAAATAGGCCTCGAAGAGAGCCGGATCGAGCCGCAGCGCCTGTTCCCAGAACGGATTCCAGTAACCGCGCGTGCGGGTGAAGTTCTCTTTCAGTTCCAGCTGGTGCGGAGCCATCTCGGCGGGAGGGAGCTCGCTTTCGCGACCGGCCTGTACCGCGATGTCCAATACCGCCGGGAAGCCGATCGAGATCGCATGGATGCCCAGCACCGAGACGAGCTGCAGGACTTCGGCGATCTCGTCGGCGCTCGCGCCTTCCCGCAAGGCAGCGCGGATGTGGTCGCGCATCGCCCTTTCGTTGAGATGCGTTACCGCTGCGTTGACCGCCAGCAGCACCAGCTCGCGGGTCTTCGGCGACAGGGAGCCCCGCCGCCGAGGCACCTCCGCCAAACCCGCATAGGCGGAAAAGAACGCCGGCCAGCGCGCCTGAAGCGAACGCCACAGCTCCCGGCTCCCGCCGTGAACATCGCTGAATGCATCGATGTTCGCACTATCCATAAGGCACCCCGTCCATTGTCTTGATTTGATCTCGCGCGGAACGACGAAATGCCGCTCCCCACTGGCACCGGGGCGACCTTTATACCCACTGGTATCTTTACAATACGATGAGTTTAAGTGCTGTCAAGCGCCCCTCCGCAGGCCTCCCTTCTGCCGCTCCCTATATGATCGGAGACCGATCGCATTGACAAGGTGAGGAAGAACATTATACCCACGGGTATGACCAATATGAACTCGGGGAAATTGACCTTGCATAAGGAAGCCGGCCAAGCGGATTCTGTCCGCGAACTGGACGTCGTGATCGTCGGGGCGGGCTTTGCCGGCCTCTATATGCTGCACCGACTGCGGCTCTCGCGCCGCACTGCCATCGTGATCGACCGTGGTTCCGACGTCGGGGGCACTTGGTACTGGAATCGCTATCCCGGCGCGCGGTGCGACGTCGAGAGCTATCAATATTCCTACGGCTTCTCACCGGATCTCGACCAGGAATGGACCTGGACCGAGCGGTTTGCGCCCCAGACCGAAATTCTTTCCTATGCGCAGCATGTCGCGGATCGGTTCGATCTGCGGCGCGATATCCTGTTCGATCGCACGGTCGAGAGCGCGGTGTTCGATGAGGCAGACGATGCCTGGGTCGTGACCACGCACCAAGGAGAGGTCTTCCGGGCGCGTTATTGCATAATGGCTACGGGCAATCTGTCCGACGTGAAGCTTCCCGATATCGACGGGATCGGGAATTTCGCCGGCGAATCCTATCACACCGGCGCATGGCCGCATCATGCGGTCGATTTTGCGGGGAAGCGAGTCGGCGTGATCGGGACCGGTTCCTCGGGCATCCAGTGCATTCCCGAAGTCGCGAGGCAGGCCGAACATCTTACCGTGTTTCAGCGTACCGCGAACTATAGTGTGCCGGCGTGCAACCGGGTGCTGGCCGACGAGGAGATCGCGGCGATCAAAGCGGATTACCCGAACATGCGCGCACTGGTGCATCGGACCCGCACCGGCACGATTCTTCCGCGCAGTCGCGGTCCGCTCGGCAATTTCGACACCGCCGAGGTCGAGCGGGAATTCGAAGCGCGTTGGGACGGGAAAAAGGGCGGCGGATCGAGCTTCATCGCCGCGTTCGACGATCTGCTGACCTCGCTGGAATCAAATGCTCCCGCAGCGGAATTCGTTCGGGGGAAGATCGCGTCGATCGTAAACGACCCGCAGGTCGCGGAAGACCTCACGCCCCAGGACTATCCACTCGGAGCGAAGCGGCTGGTGTGCGATACCGGCTATTTCGATACCTACAACCGCCCGAACGTGACGTTGGTGAATCTACGCCGGACGCCCATCACGCGCGTGGATGCGGACGGGATCGAAACCGGCGACGTCTTTCACAGCCTCGACGCGCTGATCTACGCGACGGGCTACGACGCCGGGACCGGCGCGCTCAACCGGATCGACATCCGTGGGGTGGGGGGGCGTTCCTTGCGCGACAAGTGGCGCGAAGGACCCAAATGCTATCTCGGCCTGATGGTTGCCGGTTTCCCTAATCTGTTCATCATTACCGGGCCGGGAAGCCCTTCGGTCCTCAGCAATGTGCTGCCGTCGATCGAGTTCCATGTCGAATGGATCGACCGCTGCCTTTCCGATCTTGAGGGCCGCCGGATAGAGGCAACCGAGGCTGCCGAGGAGGACTGGGCCGAACATGTCCGGCAGTGTGCCGAACAGACCATCATGACCAAAGCCGACAATTGGTACCTCGGCGCCAATATCCCGGGCAAGCCGCGCGTGTTCTTCGCCTATGCCGGCGGCGTTCCGAGCTACGAGAAGAAATGCAACGAGGTTGCGCGGGATGGCTATCAAGGGTTCAGGATACTCGAGAAAGAGGCCTGCGCCTGAGGCTCGGGCGTCCGATAACGGGCCGGCCTTGCCGGCCGCCAAAAAAGGGCGAGGAGAATGGAAATGAAGGGCCAGACCGCGGTGGTCTCGGGGGGCGCGCAGGGCATCGGGTTCGCCACCGTGGAATTGCTTGCCCGCCAAGGCTATTCGGTGATCGCGCTGGACCTCAATCCGGCGGTGGTCGACGCGGCAGCGGCGCTGGCGGCGGAGGGCCTTAAGGTCGAGGGGCGGATCGCTAACATGACCGACCGCGCAAGCATTCGCGATGCGATTGCCGACCTGGCGGCGATCCATGTCGTGGTCTGCGCCGCCGGTATTCTGAGGCCAAAGCCCATCGACCAGCAGACCGACGAGGACTTCGCGCTGACTTTCGACGTCAACGTCTACGGCGTGTTCCGGCTCGCGCAGGAGGCCCTGGCTCGCATACCCGAAGGTGGGCGGATCGTGATGCTTGCTTCGCGCGGAGTTCTGGGTGGGCGGGACAACGTCGCCTACGCCTCTTCCAAGGCAGCGGTCGTCGGCATGGTGCGATCAATGGCGATGGACCTGCGCGAACGCTTCATTACCGTCAATGCGGTGGCGCCGGGCTTTACCGACACACCGATGATCCGGGCCTTCGGCGAGGAAGGCATCAAGGCGGCCTCGGCCCTCGAAGCGCGCGGCCGCCCCGCCAAGCCTTCGGAAATCGCGCCGGCGATCGCCTTCCTGGCTTCGCCGGACGCGTCGTTCATCACCGGGCAGACCCTGTTTGTCGACGGCGGCAAATCGCTGGGCGGGCTGGCCGGAGCAGTCTGATCGGCTTGTCTGATTGACGAACGTCAGCCTTCCGCGTTGAGCATCGCCAGCGCCAGATCGAGCACCTTGTCGGCGAACTCCTCCGGCTTGAGACGCCCGCCTTCGCGATACCATACGAAGCTCCAGGTGATCGCGCCTGTGAGAACCTGGGTCGCGATCTGGGGATCCTCCACCGCGATCACCTTCTGCCGGTTCGCGCGCGAGAGGAGGTCGCCCAGCAGGCCGTCGTAATGCCGGCGGTTAGCCTCGAGCCGCTGGCGCGCCTCGGGAGAGATGTATTTTTCTTCCCGGAAACAGATCGCGATCCCGACCTGGTTGGCAACGACCTGCAGGACCAGCTCGCGCACCGCCGCCCTGAGTTGGGCGGTCACCGCGTCGTGCTCGGCAATCGTCGCTTCCAGCGTCTCGCCAGAGATCGCGGTCGCCTCGATGCAGATTTCGTCCAGGATCTCGGTCTTGTTCTTGAAATGATAGTAGATGAACGGTTTCGTGACGCCGAGGCTTGCCGCGATCTCGTCGATCCGCGTCCCATCATAACCCTTGACGTAGAACTGCCTCGCCGCTTCCTTGAGGATCGAGGCGCGCTTGAAATCGGCCACTTCCTCTCGCATCGTCCGCGCCATCACCGCACCACTCCGTCGCTCTGGAAACGGTCCGCCCCTGGCCTCTTTCCAGCGGCGCCCCGCAATCGGCTTTCGTCGGGAAGGGCGCCCGCTCCAGCCGCTACGGTAGCATTTCCACACGGTCAAGCAGCGCACTCTACCGGCGCGTTGGGAAAAGCTGCGAGCGAGGCGATGCGAAATTTACATCGCGGTCGCACCGCCGTCGATCGGCAGCGCGACGCCGGTAATGTAGCTCGCCTCGTCCGAGGCGAGGAACAGCGCAGCATTCGCGACATCCTCGGGGGTTGCGATCCGGCGCAGGGGGATGCTCACCCTGGTTGCTTCCGCGACCTTGGCGGAGGTTTCTGCGCGCCCGTCGGGCGCAGTGAAAGAAAAGGCCATCGGCGTGTCGGTCAGGCCAGGGCAGAGCGCATTCACGCGAATGCCATCCGGTCCGTAGCGGATCGCAAGCGACTTTGCGAGGCCGACCACCCCGAACTTGCCTGCCGAATAGACCGGGCTTCGCGGCGATCCGACCAGGCCGGAAGTGGATGCGGTGAACAGGATCGCGCCACCGCCCCGTGTTTTCAGATGCGGCAGTGCTTCACCCGCCATCACCACGCTTGAAGTGAGGTTCAACGCCATCGCGAGCTCGTAGTCCGCAAGGTCGAGCTCCTCGATCACGTTCGGTGCCGGGCTGCCGACGTGGTTCCAGAAAATATCGATCCCGCCGAGCAGCGCGGCGGCCTCCCGTACCGCTCGCCGGCAGTGCTCCGGCTGCGACAGGTCGGCCTGCAGCGCCTGCACCCGTCCCCCGGACTCGGCCACGGTCCGGTCCAGCCCTTCGCGCGACACGTCGATCGCGACGACGGTCGCCCCCTCCCCGGCAAACCGGATGCAAGCGGCCCGGCCCATGCCGGATCCCGCTGCTGTGATGACGGCCAATTTGCCTTCGAGGCGCACTTGCATTCTCCTTGCAGGACGGGCTTCCTGGGCCGCGCCGGTTGGATCACTTCGCGTCGGGAAACAGCGTCGAGACGGTCTTGACGACGGTATGGTTCAACGGGCCTTCCGCGCCGCCCTCGCGGCCCAGGCCGCTGTCTTTCACGCCCCCGAACGGAAGGTCGGCGTCGGACGCCATCAGATGGTTGATCGCCAGATTGCCTACTTCCAGCCGGGTCGAGAGTCGTTGCATGTCGCGCGCCGAGTTGGTGAAGGCATACCCCGCCAGCCCATAGGACACCGAATTCGCGCGCTCGATCGCCTCGTCGACGTCCCTCACCCGCACCAAGAGTGCGACCGGTCCGAACGGCTCCTCGCGCATGATCCTGGCGTCGTCGGGCACGTCCGCCAGCACCGTGAGCGGATAGAAATTGCCCGGGCGGTCGACCTGCGCGCCCCCGGCCAGAAGTTTCGCCCCGACAATCTGTGCCTCCGCGACCAGTCCGGATATCGAATCCAGCCGCCGCCGGTTGATCAGCGGCCCCATCTCGGTCGCCTCGTCGAGCCCGCTGCCCAGGCGGAGCGCACCGGCGGCCGCGACCATCCCATCGGCGAAGGCGTCGAAAGCCGCATCCTCAACGAAGAACCGCGTCGGCGAGACGCATACTTGGCCTGCGTTCATCGTTTTGACCATCGCGGTCGACCGGGCCGCCGCGGCAACGTCCGCCGTGGCCGAGACGAACACCGGGCAATGCCCGCCCAATTCCATCAGGGCAGGCTTCATCTCCGCGCCGGCCAGCGCCGCGAGGTGCTTTCCGACTGCGACGGAGCCGGTGAAGGTAATCATGCGGACCTCGGGATGTGCAAGCAAATGCTCCGAGATCGCAGGCGGATCGCCGAAAACGAGGCTGAGTGCGCCGTCCGGAATGCCCGCATCCACGAAGGCCTGCACCAATTGCCGCGCCGCGCCCGGCGTATCCTCCGCCGCCTTGAGGATCACCCCACATCCGGCCGCAAGTGCCCCGCCGATCTTGCGGGTCGGCGACCCGATCGGGAAATTCCACGGCGAGAAGCCCGCCACGAGACCGACAGGCCGGCGGTGCACCGCGAGCTGGTAATCGTCGGTGGACGGAACGATCCGGCCATAGAGGCGGCGCCCCTCGTGCGCGTCCCATTCGATATAGCTCGCCGCGCGCAGGATTTCCCCGCGCGCTTCCCGCAGCGTCTTGCCCTCTTCCAGCGTGATGATGCGAGCAATCTCCTCGACCCGCTCACGCAGCAATGCGGCCGCCTTGACCATGACGGCCTCGCGCCCGGCCGGGCCCAATTCCCACCACGCGCGCATGCCGACCCGGGCCGCATCGACCGCTTCGTCGAGATGGTCAGTGCCGGCATGCGCTCGCTCGCCGATCACCTCTCCGCTGCAGGGATCGTAGACCGGGCGCGAGTCTGCCATGACCCATTTGCCGCCGATCAACATCTCGACGTCCGGATAACCCGCTTTCCCGTCCAATTTCATCTCCGTAAATTCTTCAGCGAGCCGGCAAAGCCGTGGCGTCGGCCGTCAATCCCAGCTTCACCGCCGCTTCGCGCGGCAGCGGCAATTCCAGTTCCAGCAAGCGCTGGCCGAAGGCCTTACCCTGCGGGTCTATCCGCATCGACGAGATACCGCCCCCGCCAAGCGCTTCGTGCAGCAGGAAATTCAACCCGCACAGGCCCGGCGCTTCGAACCGATCCACCGGCCCGGCGATGTCCTCGGCAAAGTGCCGGGCGACCAGTTCGGCAGAGAGATGGTCGCGCAGGAGCGGGAAATAGTCGGCGCTGCGGGCCAGTATGGCGATGTTCGAATCGTTGCCCTTGTCGCCCGAGCGCGCACGCGCGATGTGGCTGAGCGGAATCGCGACCGCATCTTCGCCGGGCATAGCCCGTGATCCTTCGCGCGCAGGCGCAGAGGGAACATCGGCGCCCACCTCGCCGCCGTAAGCCGGCAGTTCGACTTCAAACCACGGCTCCTCGCCGACCTGCACCCGCGGCGCGGGCAATTCTGATTTTGCGATCAGCCAGCTTTTCAGACGGATGGTGGGCACCGCCCGGGCCCGTCCGCCGATATATCCGGTGGTCCCGGGCGCCCCCCCGAGGCCCATCGACGAAATCTCGCGACCGAACAGGTCGAGCGCCTTGCGGTCGGGATGCGCGACCACGAGGCGCAGGATCACTTCGCGCGTGTCGCGGTGCCGTGCATGGCTGCCATAGGATGCCTCGCTTCCCAGCACTTCGACATGGGTGGCTGAGAATGGCGCGACGCCGGTTTCCTCGAGGAAGCGCTGCCCGCGCAGGATCAGCGCCTGGGCGGTACGCTCCGCCTTCTTCACCGCATCGACCCCGACGATCGAAACGAAGGCTACCAGCCGGTAACCATCCTGATAGGTGCCCGAGACCTTGTAGGTCGGAGTCGCCGGACGGCCTTTCGCGCCGCGCACTGCGACCCGGTCCGTGCCGACCTGCTCCAGCGTCACCCCGGTGAAATCGGCGACGACGTCGGGCAGGATATAAGCCGCAGGATCGCCCACTTCGTAGAGAATCTGCTCGGCGATCACCGCGCAATTGACCATGCCCCCGGTTCCGGCGGGCTTGTAGACCTCGAACGTCCCGTCCGGGCGGCAGGCGGCGAGCGGGTAGCCGATGTTTTCCCACTCGGGTACCTCTGCCCAGTCGGTGAAGATACCGCCGGTCGCATGCGGTCCGCACTCGATGACATGGCCCAGCAGGCTCCCGGCGGCGAGCTTGTCGAACTCGTCCGGTTGCCAGCTGAATTCCGCGATCAGCGGCGCCAGTGCCAGTGCGCTGTCGGCGCAGCGGCCAGTGATCACGATATCCGCGCCCGCGCGCAACGCGGCCGCGATCGGCCACGCACCGAGGTAGGCGTTCGCGCTGATCAACCTGTCGGGCGACAGCCCTTCCAGCGCCGTCGGCGGTGGCTGCAGCCCGGAGACCATCGGCAGCACGTCGTCGCCTTCCACCACCGCGATCCTGAGGTCGACACCGGCCTCGCGGCAGGCCACCTCCAGTGCCGCGCGACAGTTCCGCGGGTTGGTTCCCCCCGCGTTCGTAATCACCTTCGTACCGCGCAGATCCCCCAGGCACGGGCCAAGGTAGGAAACGAAATCGGGGACATAACCCAGTTCCGGGTCCTTCTGCCGCGCGCGCGCGAGCAGCGACATGGTCACCTCGGCCAGGTAGTCCATCATCAGATAGTCCGGGCGCTCGCGAAGCAGTTGCGGCACGGCGCGCGGGCTGTCACCCCAGCCGCCCGAGGCTCCGCCGATTACGATCGTGCGATCGCTCATTGCCCGTCTTCCGCCCATTTCGCGGGACGCCGTTCGTTGAACGCAGCGATCCCCTCGGCCGCTCCGGACGAGCGGGAGATCAGGTTGATCTGGGCTTCCGCAAAGGGCATCGCCTCGTCGAACGCCATGTCCTGCATCGCCGCCATTGCCCGCTTGCCACTGCGAATGGCGGCGGGAGAGGCCTTGCGGATGGCGCCGAGCAGCTTTTCCACCTCGCTGTCGAGATCGACGAAGGGGACTACCCGGTTCACCAGCCCGATCTCGAACGCGCGGCGGGCGTCGATCAATTCCCCGGTGATGCACAGTTCGCTGACGAGCCGGCTGCCGATCACGCCCCTGAGGTGGACCAGCACCTGCATCGGGAACACCCCCACCTTCACTTCGGGCAGACCGAACCGGGCATTGTCCGACGCCACCGCAAGGTCGCATATCCCCATCAGCCCCATTCCACCGGCCACGCAGGCGCCGTTGACCCGCGCGATCAGCGGAACGCCCAGTTCCCGCACCGTGCGCGCCATACGGCCGAAATCGGTCGTGGTTTCGTCCTCATCGCGGAACGCCTGCGTTCCCCGGTTCAGGTCCGCGCCGGCGCAGAAGGCCTTGTCCCCCACGCCCGTCAGTACGATCGCCCTGAGCGAAACGTCGCCCTGCGCATCGCGAAAAGCCTGGTGCATCCGCGCGATCAATGCCGCGCTGATCGCGTTGCGCCGTGCCTCGCGATTGATCGTCAGCCACAGCACGCTGCCCCGCCGCTCGATCAGTAGATCGGCACCATCCTCGTCTGGGGTCTCCACGCTCACCGTCTCCTTGCAATCCATGGGCTAGCCAACGATGTGGCGCTCCCGAAGGCTCGAAATCTCGTCGTCCGACAACCCGCTTTCCGACAGCAGCGCCGCAGTGTCTTCACCAAGCGCGGGAGGCCGGCGGCCCACCGTGCGGTCCTCGCCGTCGAACTTCACCGGGACCGTGACCGCCGGACGCTCTCCGCCATCCGCCGCGCGGTAGGTCCGGATCACATCTCTGTTCGTGGTCTGCGGATGCGCGAGCACACCGTCCAGATTCATGATCGGCGAACAGGGGACGCGGTTCTGCCCCAGCAGGACCATCCACTCCTCTCCGGTCCGCGTCGCGAGCAGCGCCTGAACCGCCGCGAGCGTCTCGGGCCGATTGGCAACGCGCTGGGCATTGGTCGCGAAACGCGGATCGGTCTTCAGTTCCGGCGCGCCGGCGACGTCGCAGAACCGCTGCCATTGGCTGTCGTTCGAAACTGCCAGCAGCATCGGCCCGTCCGAGGCATCGAGCGCCTGATAGGGGCACATCGACGGATGGGACGATCCGTTTTTCTGCGGAAGCCGCCCGGAAGCCCAGTAGCTCTCGATCTGATAGGACAGCAGGCCCATCGCCGTGTCGAACAGCGAGACGTCGACCCGTTCGCCCACGCCTTCCAGGTCGCGCCTGCGCAGCGCGGCGAGAATGCCGATCACCGCGTTCATCCCGGTGACGTAGTCGTTGGGTGAATAAGGGCTCCGGATCGGGCCGCTGCCGACGTCGCCGGTCAGTTCCATCATCCCGGTGAACGCCTGAAGCACCACGTCGTAGGCAGGCAACTTGCTGAGCGGGCCCCCGGCGCCGAAGCCGCCGATACTGCAATAGATCAGCCGCTCGTTCAGCCCGCGGAGCGTCGGCTCGTCGACTCCCAGCCTCTGCGCCACACCGTAACCGAAGTTCTCGATCGCCACATCGGCCTTCCGCGCGAGACGGTGGATCACCGCCTGGCCCTCGGCCGTCTTAAGGTCGACCGCGATCGACCGCTTGTTGCGGTTGAAATTGGCGAATACCGCGCTCCCCTCGGGCCCGAACGGCGGCCAGCCGCGCGTCTCGTCGCCGAGACCGAGCGGCTCGACCTTGATCACGCTCGCGCCGAGATCGGCCAGATACTGGGTGCACATCGGGCCCGCCAGCACGCGGGTGAGATCGAGAACGACAATCCCGTTCAGCGCTTCGGTACCCATCTCAGTACGACCGCGGGAGGCCGAGCGCGCGCTCCGAAATGAAGTTGAGCACCATGTTCGTGCTCACGGGCGCGGTCCGTGCGATGATGACTTCACGCAGCAGCCGCTCGATCTGATATTCCTTCGCATAGCCCATCCCACCCAGCGTCAGGAAGGATTGGTGCGCAGCGTTGTAGCCGGCCTCGGACCCGAGCAGCTTGGCCGCGTTCGCTTCCAGCCCGCAGCTTTCACCACGATCGTACAGCGTCGCCGCGCGCATAGCCATCAGGTAGGCCGCTTCGAGTTCGACCCACGAGCGAGCGAGCGGGTGCGCGACCGACTGGTTCTGGCCGATCGGCCTGTCGAACACGATACGGTCTTTCGCATATTGGGTTGCGCGGGCGAGCGCATCGCGGCCGATGCCGATCGATTCCACCGCATTGATGATCCGCTCGGGGTTCAATCCGTGCAGTAGGGCCCGGAAGCCCTGCCCCTCCTCCCCGATCAGAGCATCGCGGCCGACGTGAAGGTTGTCGATGAAGATCTGATTCGAATCCACCGCCGCACGGCCCATCTTCTCGATGCGGCGAATCTCGATCCGCTCGCGGTCGAGCTTGGTGTAGAACAGACTCAATCCGTCGATCGACTTCTCGCACTCCTCGCGCGGGGTCGTCCGGGCAAGGATCAGGATATTGTCTGCCACCTGCGCGGTCGAAGTCCAGATTTTCTGGCCATTGATGACATAGCCGTCATCGGTGCGCTCCGCCTTGGTCTTGATCCGGCCGGTATCGAGCCCCGCATCGGGCTCGGTGATGCCGAAACAGGTCTTCTCTCGTCCCTCGATAATGGGCGGCAGCCAGCGCTGCTTCTGCTCCTGCGTTCCGTGGACCACGATCGGGTGGGGTCCGAAGATGTTGATGTGGATCGACGAAGCGGCCGCCATCGCGCCGCCCATCCGGCTGACGGTGAGCATCAGCAGCGCCGCTTCGGTGATACCCAAGCCGGCGCCGCCGAATTCCTCAGGCATCGCGATCCCGATCCAGCCGCCATCGGCGAAAGCCTTGTAGAACTCATGCGGGAAATGATGCTCTTCCTCGCAGCGGCTCCAATATTCGTCATCGAACGGAGCGCAGGTCCGCTCCACCGCTTCGATCAGCGCCAACTGGTCGTCGCTCAACCCAAAATCCATGAAACACCCTTCCGCTCTCTCGGATAATCTTTCGCTACAGCGGATTGTAGCTCCTGTCGCGACTTGTCAACCCCCATGGACCGGAGACGGACCGGCCAAGCGAGAATCATCGGATTCAAAGGGTTTTTCACGGGGTCCGCCGCGGTTTTTTGCCGCAAGGGAGCCGGTTGACTGATGGTGCGCACGGCAGTCCGCCGCGCGGTTCAGGCCGATAGTTGTCGACAGGTCTCGAGCAGGCTGTCGATGATCTCTTCGCGCTTGCTCGATACCCGGCTTTTCGGACCGGCCACCGTCAGCACGTAGAGCACGTTGCGCCAGCGGAAGCTGGCCGAAAGCGTCATCGCATCAAGCGCGCTTTCCTCGTCGTTGAGATACCATCCCCGCTCGACTCCGACGGCGATGTCGTTCCTCAGGGCGTCCCTGTCGACGATGGTCATCGGCGTGAACTGTTCGAGCTTCAGCCGGGCGATCACCGCATCGCGTGCCTTGCCGTCCAGCGATCCAAGCAGCGCTTTGCCGGCAGAGGTCGCATAGAGGCTCCGGACCCCATCTCCGACCCTCACAGAGAACCTGAGCTGGTGGTTGGATTCTTTCACCATCACGTAGCTCATCTCCAGGTCGCTCGCCTTCGCGAGAGCGACGGTCTCGCCAACCTTGGCCGCCAGCGCATCCATCGCCAGTTCGGCGCGGAGCAGCAGCGGGTCGTGATCGACGATCGCCTCGGCCAGGGTGTAAAGCCTGCTAGTGGGATAATATCCGGCACGGGAAGCCAGTTCGTAGACATAGCCACGCCGGATCAGCGCCTGCAGCACATCGTGGCAACTCGATACGGGAATATCGAGCAGCTTCGCGATCTCGGACAGGGACAACGTCCGCTTCTGTTCGGCAAACAGTTCGAAGAAGTCGAGCGTGCGATCTACGATCTTGGACATGCCCCACTACCCCGCCGAAAAATCTGCTCTTAACCGACAATGTCGCAGCACGCCAAGACCGCTTTGCGCGCGAGCCGGCACATCGTCCTAGGCCGCGAGTTGCTTCAATATCTCCGGGATCGCCTCGAAGAGATCTCCCACCAGGCCGTAGTCGGCGACCTGAAAGATCGGCGCATCCGCGTCGGAATTGATGGCGATGATGACCCTCGACTCCTTCATCCCGGCGAGATGCTGGATCGCCCCCGATATCCCGACCGCAAGATAGATTTCCGGCGCGACGATCTTCCCGGTTTGCCCGACCTGGTACTCATTCGATATATAACCGGCATCGACCGCAGCGCGGCTCGCTCCGATCGCGGCGCCCAGCCGGTCCGCCAATGGCGCGAGCGTGCGGGAGAAGGTTTCGGCGTCACGCAGGGCACGCCCGCCCGATACGATGATTTTGGCGCTGGCGAGCTCGGGCCGGTCGGATTTCACCACATCCGAGCCGATCAGTTCGGACAGGCCCAACTCGTGCACCGTCGCGACCGGCACGATTTCGCAGACATGCGCTCGCTCGCCCAAAGGGCGGAACGCCGAGGTGCGGACGGTCAGCACGAGCTTGGGCTCTTCGCTCTCGACGGTCTGGATCGCATTGCCGGCATAGATCGGGCGCTTGAATACGCGCGGGCCATCGACTGCGACGATGTCGGAAATCTGCATCACGTCGAGAATCGCCGCGACCCGTGGAGCCACCGCCTTGCCCCTGCTCGTGGCCGGCGCCACGAAAGCGTCGAACCGCGGCATCAACTCGAGCGCGAGCGCCGCGACGTTCTCGGCAAGCTGGCTCGCAAAGGCCGGCGCGTCGGCAAGCCAGACACGTTCTACGCCCTCGAGTCCGGCAATCCTTTCGGCCACAGCACTGCAGGCGTGACCTGCAACCAGGACTTCCACGCTACCGATCTGCACGCCGGCGGCAATCGCCGCTAGCGTCTGGCTTTCGACCGTCGTGCCGTTGTGCTCGGCCATGACCAGGATTTTCATTGCGTGTTCTCTCTATTCGCTCAGGCGGCCTCCAGGTCCTTGAGGACCTGGGCGATCTCGGCGGCGGAGTGGACCCTGACGCCTGCGGAACGCACCGGCGGTTCGCGGACTTCAACGATTTTCAGGCGCGGGCGAACATCGATGCCCAGCGTGGACGACGCCACGATATCGAGCGGCTTGGATTTCGCCTTCATCAAATTGGGGAGGGAAATCGACCGCGGGGTATTGAGACGCAGGTCGGTGGTGACGACCGCCGGTAGAGGCAGACGCAGGGTTTCCCTGCCATTGTCCACTTCGCAATCGACTTCCACTTGATCGGGCGAAAGCGCTATCCGTGAGGCACAGAGCGCCTGGCCCCAACCGAGCAACGCGGCCAGCATCTGCCCGGTCTGGTGGCAATCGTCGTCGATCGCCTGCTTGCCGGCGATCACCAGGACCGGCTCGATATCCGCAAGTACCGAACGCACCGTCTTGGCAATCGCCAGCGGTTCCAGCTCGAATTCGCTTTCGACCAGGATACTCCGGTCCGCACCCATAGCGAGCGCCGCCCGCAACGTATCCTGCGCCTTGCCACGGCCGACCGTCAACGCGACCACTTCCTGCGCGGCGCCCTGCTCTTTCAGTCGGATCGCCGCCTCGAGTGCGATCTCGTCGAACGGATTCATCGAAAGCTTGAGGTGTGCGAGGTCCACGCCGCTGCCGTCCGGCCGCACGCGGGGGCGGACGTTCGCGTCCAAAACCTGCTTCACCAAAACCACGATCCTAGATTGCACCACGATCTCCAGCATATCGGCTTCTCTGGCTCAGCCCGATAACGATCGATGGATAAATTCGCAACAGCGAATTGATATACGCCACAGCGTAATATATGTGACACGCGCTTGCTTCTGCTCCGGCTCCGTTCGAACGGGTCGCGATCTGGGCGCGCAGGTGTTGGTCGTTGCGGACGAGGATCGTGAACGAAGTGCATCGTGAAAGATCAATGAGCAAGGGCGGCCTTTCCTGGTCGACCGACCAGTCTAGCAGCGAGCACTCGTTGCGGCAGTGGCAGGAGCTGGTCACGGAGACGTTTGTCGCCTGCAGCATAAAATCGCTTGCGGCGGAGGACTTCAACGCGTCTCTGACGCATTATGCCTTCGGCTCCGTCGGCGTTCAGGAAGTTCGTTCCTCCGGATCCCAGATCGAACGCACACGCGAACATATCCGGCGCGATCGCAAGGACGGCTATTTCGTCATCCAGCAGCGCGCAGGCCGTGTGGCGATCGAGCAGCACGGCCGGATCGCCATCGCCACTCCGGGGGACTGCATCCTGCTTTCGGCCAAGGCACCCTATTCGATCCGCGCGCAGGAGCAATTCGTCGGACTGAGCATGTCGGTTTCGAGCCAGATCTTGCAGAGCTGGCTCCCCGATCCCGAACAGATGACAGCGCGGAGGATCGAGGGCGAGTCTGGCTGGGGCCGCGCGCTTTCAGCGACGCTAGCCAACTTTCCGGAAACCGCGCCGCAGGGGCTTGCGCTGCCCGAATTCCTGGTTGTCGAGCAGGTGATGGCGCAATTGGCGATCGCACTGGGTTCGGACACCTCGTCGGCCACGCGGCACCAGCAAGCGCTTTTCAAGCGGCTCGAAGAAACCCTGTCCGACCGCCATCGAGAACCGGATTTCGATCCCTCGCAACTGGCCGAGCAGCACGGCCTGTCGAAGCGCTACGTGCACCTGCTGTTCGCAAGGGCCGGCACCAGTTTCGGCAAGGAACTGACACGGGTGCGCCTTGAGAGCGCCAGGCGCCTGCTCGAAGATCATCGCTTCGATCGGGTGGACATCATGGAGATCGCGCTGCGCTGCGGGTTTCGCGATTCGAACGGCTTTTCGAAGCGGTTCCGCGGACAGTACGGCTATCCCCCGTCGACCTATCGCCAGCGGCTGGAAGGCGCACGCGCCCTCGGCTGATCCCAGGATCGCCGGGCGCGCCGTGCTGAGGCACCGTACGCAGCACTTTCGCAAGACTGTTCGAACCAAAAAAAGGGCGGCGCACTTTCGTACGCCGCCCGGGAGGAGAGGTTCGTCCTCGGATCAGAAGTTGTAGCGCAACGTTCCGCTGATCTGCCGCGGAGGGGCCACCTGGCCCGAGATCGTTCCCATCAGGCCGTACAGATTGGCGTAGCGGCTGGTGTAGTAGTACTTGTTGAACAAGTTGCTCGCCGCGAGATCGAACGACCAGCGATTGTCCGAGCTCTGCAGCTTCAGGTGCGCGTTCGCGACAGTGAAGCCGGACGAATAGTTCTCGGGCGCGTTGATCGCCAGCGAATAGATGCCGGACTGATAGCTCACGTCCATCCGCGGGATCAGCGACAGGTCGCTGTTCAGATCGAGCGTGTACTGGGCGCCGGCCGACCACTTGGTCTTCGGCGTGTAGGGCGTGATGAAGCCCGGCTTGATCCCGGTTCCGGGCCTGATGTCGGTATATTTGAAATCGAGCGTGCTGAACGATGCGTCCGCGCTGAAGCCGCCGAACGAGGCATTCGCTTCGACTTCCACGCCCTTGATCGTCGCCGCACCGCCATTGACCGGAACCGACGCAGGGGCGGCGTAGATACCGGTGCCCGAGGTGATGATCAGCTGGATGTCGTTGTATTTGTTGTAATACCCCGAAACGTCGATCGTCAGATGCCGGTCGAACAGCGATGCCTTCGTACCGAGTTCGTAGGCGGTGAGCTTTTCGGGACCGAACGCAACGATCTGTTCCGCGCGGTAGATCGCCGGGTTTACGCCGCCGCCCTTGAAGCCGGTGGAAATGGACCCGTAGGCCATGACCGCCGGGCTGATGTGGTACGAAACCGCGACGCGATAGTCGACTTTCTGTCCCGAGAACGAACCGCTCAGCCCGTCCGGAGGCGTGATCGGCAGCAGGGTGTTCGCATCGCGGCGATGGTAGAAGTAATTCTTGCTGTCGTCGGTCCAGCGAATACCCGCCGCGATATCCAGATTCGTCACCGGATGGATGATCGTGTTGAGGAACGCGGCCTTGCTTTCCGACTTGATGATATCGCCCTGCAGCGCATTCAACGTGAAAGCGGTGGGAACCGCAGGCGGCACCACCGGAGTTCCGCTGATTTGCAGCAAGCCCGCCTGGTTACCGGTGGCCTTATAGTAATAGCCGCCAAGGGTATACTCGATCGCGCTGTCGAGGAACGATCCGCCGAGCCTTGCTTCCTGCGTGAACCAGTTGAAATGCAAGTGCAGGTCTTCGGTGGTCATGCCGTAGGGAGTGCCGTCGATATCGACCTGGTAGCCGGCCTTGTACGAGCGGTAAGCGGTGATCGAGGTGAACTTCAGGTTATCTGTAAGATCGTAGGCGATGCGGCCGGAAAAGCCGTAGCCCTTGAGCCGGTTGACGCCTTCGAAACCACGCCCGGTCTGGGTCTGGAACGTCGAGTAGCTTTCATACTTTCCGGAATCGAGGAAGGGGGTCAGCAGTGCGGCGTTCGGGCTGGCCGGGTTGACCGTCACCAGCCGGTCGGGCTGGGCGTCGCTGGTATCCTTGTAGACGTCGAACTGCAGCGTCGCGTCCAGGCGCTCGTCGCCGCTGAGGTAGCGCAACGCGCCCCGCACGCCGCCGTAGTCGGTGCCGCCCTCGGTACCGATCTTGCAGTTGCCGAGATCGTACTGCGGCGCCACGGTCGGAACGTTGGCGGAAGGATTGCGGCACTTGTAGTCGATCCGGTTCACATAGCCGTCAACCGATTTGTAAACGCCCGAGATGCGGAAGAACAACCGATCAGGCACAAGGGTAAAGTCAGCTGCGGCGCGCACTCCGCGCTGGTTGCGCTCGCCGATCGTGGCTTCGACGTAACCGTCGCCCTTGCCGGTGGGCTCCCGGCTGTAGAGCTTTACAGCGCCGCCGATCGAGTTTTTGCCCGCCAACGTTCCCTGGGGACCGCGCAGCACTTCGATGCGGTCGAGATCGAGCAGGTCGAGTTGCGAACCGTAGAGGGTCGGATAATAGACGTCGTCGATGTAGATGCCGACGCCTGGCTCATAACCGTAGAGCGCGTTGAAGTTGCCTACGCCGCGGACCGTGACGGCGGTGGCGTTGCCGTATTGGCCCGACGGACGAATCGCGAGACCCGGGGTCGACTGGCCGATGTCGGTCAGGCTGGTCTGGCCGCGCGCTTCCAGCGTCTCGCCCGAAACGGCTGTGATCGAGATCGGCACGTCGCGAACGCTCTGATTGGTGAACTGGGCGGTGACGACGATCTCTTGGATCTGGTCGTCGCTGCCCTTCGCGGCGTCAGCGCTTTTCGCAGCATCGGTGTCCTGCGCCATGACTGCCGAAGGCGTCAGCACGAGTGCAAGAGCTGCGCCTAAGAGCAGGCCGGCCTTCTGCCCGTTCCGGGCACTACGATGAAACGAGTACAACATGTATTCTCCCCGTCATTTATATGATTCCCAGCAAGCGTGTCCGCCCGTGGCCCTTATTGCGGTGATTCCAGATACCAGCCTGCGGCGCGATGCGGTTGTCAGTGCGTGAATGGATTTGTGTCGCTGAGTGCAACGGATGCCCTAGAATGCCCTCCGTGCGGCACCAGCCGGCGCGTCAGGCGGGCAGGTCGCGTGCGTTCAGCATCGCCATCGCAAGCTCCAGCACCTGCTCGGCCACGTCCTCCGGCTGGAGTCGGCCACCCTCGCGATACCAGACGAATCCCCAGGTAATCGCGCCGGTCAGCACCTGCGTCGCAACCTGGGCATCGCCGACCGAGATCAGTCCTTCGCGATCGGCCCTTTTCAGCACCCCGCTCAGCGCCGCGTCGTATCGGCGCCGGTTGGCTTCGAGATGCTGTCTTGCCCCGGGGGAGATATATTTTTCTTCCCGGAAGCAAATTGCGATATCGGCCCGATTCTCGATCACCTGAAGCGCAAGCAGGCGGATCGCCTCGCGCAACTCTACAGCCGTCTCGTGCTGCCGCCCTGCCACCGCCTCAAGCACTTCGCCCGAGATCGCGGTGGCCCTCACGCAGATTTCGTCGAGCAGTTCGGTCTTGTTCCTGAAGTGATAATATATGAATGGCTTGGTCACGCCGAGTTCGCTGGCGATCTCGTCGATCCGGGTGCCGTCGTAACCCTTTGTGTAGAACTGTCGCGCAGCCTCCCTGAGGATGGACGCGCGTTTGAAACTGGTCACCTCCTCGCGCATCGTCCGCGCCGGTTCGCGGCCCTGCTCCGGCATCGTTACACGGCCTCCTCGGCGCGTGGCGTCGACGGCGAAACCTTGCCAAGCAGGACCGCGGCGACCGTGCTCAGCAGGGGAAAGGCCGCCGCGAGAAGGACGATCTGGTTAAGGGACGCATTCAGTTGCAGCGCGAGCGAGACGATCAACGGGGTAATCACCCCGCCCGATCGGCCGACACCCTGGGCCCAGCCCAGCCCGCTAGCCCGCGAGGAGGCGGGATAAAGCTCGGAGGTTATCGCGTTGTTGCTGATGTAGCCCCCAACGATGCAGATCCCGATGACGAAATTGACCAGGTAGAGCAAGGGCGTCCCGAGCAGGAACGGGATCGTCACGATCAACACGGCGGCGCAACCATAGAGCGAGAAAATCCACCCGCGCCCCAGACGCGGGAGCGCCACACCCGAAAGCAGCCCGCCGACGAGACCCCCGAAACTGATCAGGGAAGTCGCGAGAGCCGCATCCGCCGGCGTGTACCCCGAGCGTGTCAGCAGGGACGGAAGCCAGGAGATCAGCATGTAATTGGCCCCGACCCCACCGAAGTGCAGCAACCACAGGACGATGGTCAACTTGGCCAGGTCCTTGCCGAACAGCGAACCGATCCGCGAGAGATAACGCGCGTGGGCGGGCCGGGGTGCGGTCGCCGAATTCCGCAGGGTCGCCATGAACATCGCGCCAATGACAACATTCAGCGCCGCCGCTCCCAGGAACAGCGGCTCCCAGCCGAAGCGTGGCAGGACATAGGATGCGAACAGTCCGGCGGCGAGATTGCCCAGCGACAGGCCGCAGCCCACGATGGTGACGAGCAGCATCCGGTAACGCACAGGGGAAGCCTCGTGCGCGATGGTGACCACCAGCGCGATGATCACCCCCATCGAGAGGCCCACGAAGAACCGGCACACCAGAAGCGGCCCGAGCCCGCCGACCAGCCCGTTGGCGAAGGTTCCGACCGCCCCGAGCGCGAGCGCGCCGAGCATCACCTTCCGGCGGCCGTGCTGATCGGCCAGCGGCGCCAACCCTAACGAGCCCAGCACCAGCCCTACCAGTCCGATCGAGAATACGATCCCGAAGCTGGCCAGCGGCTCGGACCACTGCTTGGAGAGCAGGGGCACGACGTAGGATATGACGACGACGTCGTACCCGTCGAGGATCGCACATAGCACACAGGCAATCAGCAGGATCACTGTCGAGCGGGTGAAGACTGGATCGGCGGTTGTCGCGGCCTGCGCGGCCGCGGATGATTCTGAGCTTGCCAATGTAACCTCACCCTCTGTGCGCCGCCTCTTCGGGGCCGACGCGTTTCCATCCATTCAGCCCCGGCATCCTGCGCCGGCTCCTTCAAGCCATCGTGGGATAATCCAGATACCCTTCCGCACCCGATCCGTAGAGCGTCTCGAATACGATCGGATTCAACGATGCGCCCGCACGGAAGCGCTCCACCAGGTCGGGATTTGCGATGAAAGAACGCCCGAAGGCTATCATGTCCGCCCGCCCATCGGCCAGCGCCTGCTCGGCGCTTTCCCGGCTGAAGCGGTTATTGGCGATGTAGACCCCCGAGAACCGCCGCCGCAGCCCTTCGTAATCGAACGGGTATTGGTCGGCCGCTTCCCCGGTGGCGCCTTCGACCATATCGAGAAACCCGATGCCGGCCCCCTCGAGTGCATCGACAACTTGGGGAAACAGCACTTCGGGCTGCGAGTCCGCAATGCCGAACACCGACGGGTTCGTCGGAGACAGGCGTACTCCGACCCGCTTGCGCCCCCAGACGGAGGAAACCGCTTCGATCACCTCGAGCAGCAGGCGCATCCGGTTCTCCGGCGAGCCGCCGTATTCGTCGGTTCGGTGATTGGTCGAATCGCGCAGGAATTGGTCGATCAGATAGCCATTCCCGGCGTGCACCTCGATCGCGTCGAAATTCGCTTCCAGCGCCCTGCGGGCGGCGGCGAGATATTCGTCGAGAACCTGCGGGACATCTTCGCGTTCGAGTGCGCGGGGCACTTCCACGTCCATCCGTCCGGTGGGGGTGCGCACGCTTCCAGACACCGGCCGTGCCGAAGGCCCGATCGGGAGAGCGCCTCCGGGCAGCAGCGTGCGGTGGGAATAATGCCCGCTATGCCACAATTGCAGCACGATGCGGCCGCCCCGGCGATGGACTGCCGAGGTCACATCGGCCCAGCCGGCCGCCTGTTCGTCGGTAAATATTCCGGGCGTGTCGATGAAGCCCACACCATAGGCCGACACAGCCGTGGACTCCGCGAATATCAGGCCCGCGCTGGCCCGCTGCGCATAATATTCGGCGTTGAGCGCGTTGGGCACGCCACCGGGGGTGCGGCTGCGGGTCATCGGAGACATCACGATCCGGTTCGGCAGTGTGAGGCCGGCAAACTCGATCGGTTGCAACAGAGCCCGCACGTCTTCAACCACCATTGCCGATCCATCCTCCCTTCCCGATCGCGAGCGATCGGACGCAAGTCTCACCGATCGATCCTTAGCCCGCCTTGGCCATGCGAGACACCGCAAGTGGGGCACCTGAAGGGACGCCAGCGCACAAATAACGGTCGCTGAGTGAAGAGCCGCCTCGATCCGGCACCACCGGCCCGTTGTCGACCTGTGCCGAGAGCGGCCTGCCGGATAACCCTTTGGCGGGACGAATTCGTTGCAGCGAGTGCTTTTTCGCCCTGCCGAATCTGTTATAGCTACTCGCAAAACAAAGGACATATGGGAGGACAAACTGACCGATCTGAAGCCAAGCGACGGGCGCGGGGCTGCCGAGGGCTTTACCCTCCGATCCGTCATGCTCCTGTCCGCGTGCCTGCTGTGCGCGGTGCTCGATGGATACGATGTCGCGATCATTTCCTACGTCACGCCGGAAATCGCCCGCGAATGGTCCGTGCCGCTGTCGACTTTCGGATGGGTGTTTTCGGCGGGCCTGCTGGGGCTGGTCCTGGGTGCCCTCGCGCTGGCGCCCGCCGCGGACCGGTACGGCCGCCGGGCGATCATGCTGGTCGCGGTTTCCGGGGCGGTTGCCGCGACCGCTGGCAACGCACTGGTCGGCAATCTGGTGCACCTGATCCTTTCCCGGATCGCGGTGGGCCTTACCGTAGGCGCGATGACGGCGCTGGTCGTTGCCATCGCGTTCGAGGTCGCACCCATGCGGGTTCGCGTGCTAATGGTCACGATCGTGGGTTGCGGCTTCTCGCTCGGCAATCTGTTGTGCGGCGTGCTGGCTTCGGCGGTGATTCCCGTGTGGGGCTGGCGGGTATTGTTCTACGGCGCCGCCGCCGCGCTGCTGTTGGTCGGAATCCTGTTTTTCCAGTTCCTCGGCAACTCCGCGCGCATCGCCGATCGGGGTACGGGCAGCGACATCGCAGGCATCCGCTCGCTCTTCCGGCCGGGCCGGCGCGGGTTGACCGCAAGCGTCTGGCTCCTGCATTTCGGCGGCGTCGGCGCGCTCTACATGATCATGTCCTGGATGCCTTCGCTGCTGACCAGGAGCGGTTACACCACCGCGCACGCCGCTTTCGCAGTCGCCTTCGTCAGCGCGGGCGGGCTCGTCGGCAGCGTGATCGGGGGGCTGCTCCTCAACTCGATCGGCAAGGCCTGGCTGCTGATCAACTACGCGATCGCCGGGGTGAGCATGATCGCCTTGCCGCTGTTTTTCGGTTCCTGGCTGATCTTTCCCCTCAATGTCGTCGTCGGCTTCTCCGTGGTGGGTGGCTATATCTGCAACAACGTGGTCGCGGCCGACGTCTATCCGTCCGAACTGCGCGCGAGCGGCGTCGGATGGGCGCAGGGAGTAGGGCGCACCAGCAGCGTGGTTTCCCCGCTGCTGGTTTCGCTGGCGTTGCAGCTCGATGCGACGAATGCGCAGATCCTGCTGATCGGCACCGCTTTCACAGTGATGAGCGCAGCTGCGATCCTGCTGCTGTTGCTGCGCGCGCGCGGCGAGACGCTCCGGCAGCGTCAGGCCGCCTGATCAGCGCGAGCCGCGCTCCCGCCGCGCCGCGCGCGACCGTTCGATGAGTTGTTCGAGCGCCGCCATGGACTTGCCTTCCGCATGCCCGAGCGCGGCACAGTCCCGCAGCAGTTCCACATCCTGCTCGTAGACCTTCCCACCGTGGTGGAAGCGGTTGAACTCGAGCAGGTCGGCCGGCAGCGTTTCCTCCTCGAGCGCCCGCCACATGTCGATCAGGCCCTGTGCGGTGGTCGCCTGACGGGCCTGCTGCCCGGTTTCGCCATTGATCGAAAGGCCCTGAATCTCGCGGGTCGCCTCCGCCGCCAGCTCCCACAGTCCGGGATCTGTGTGCATGTCGCGCCATGACGGCCAGCCCATTATGTCGCAGGCGACGAACAGGGCGAACACCGCCGGGACCTGCGTCGAAAAGGCTTCCTCGCTCAGCACGACGCATTGCGATTCCCCGCTCGCTTCCCACAGCCCGGCGAAGGCGCGCGCCGCTTCCGGCGCGCTTTCATCGACGAAGAACCCCATCGGCGCGGCCTGCCGGTGCGCGAAGTCTGCCTGCGCCAGCAATCCGGCGTCGGTCGGTGGATGCAGTGGCAGGGTCACCCGGTCGGCCTGATAGACCAGGATGTACAACCCGCCGTTGAACACCTGCGACGGATCGAGGCCGGAAAGCGAGAGAAAATTCCGCCGGAGATCGACCCCCATGGTTCCGATCAGCACCTTGGTATGCGTGCCCCGTGCGATCTCGCCCACCTGGCGGACGAGCGCCTGCCCTTCCACGCTGCGCAGCGCGATCCCGTCGATCGTGAAGATCACGTAATCGTAGGCGTCGCGTTCGATCCGCCCGGGATCGGTCAGGATTTCGTAGCCCGTGAAATGCGTGAGGCGATGATCGTCGAACGAATAGAGCACCTGCGGGCGCGACAGGCGCTCCAGCCGGTTGGGCCGCACGAGGTAGCTGATCCGGGCACCCCCAGCCTGAAGCAGCTTGCCCATGATAATGCCCATCGCCCCCGCCCCGACAATCAAGACACGCGCTGCCGCCCTCCCGGCCGCCTGCTGCATCGACTCCTCCTCCCCGGCCTGAAAATCTCTCATCCGCCTATCGCCGCGGCTCGAATACCAAGTGCTCGCCGAAGAACGGCAACACATTGTCCTGGATGCGAAAGGCCACGCGGCTGGTGTGGGTGCCGTGATAGAGTTCGAAACCGTTCGCGATCCCGTAGGCGAGCATCATCTCGTGCAGCTTGCGCGTGTCGTCCTTGAGCGTATCTTCGTCGCCGACGTCGAGCGCGATCGCCGCATAGCGCTTCAGATTGGGCACGTATTGGTCGAACATCGCGAAGGGAGCGTTCGCGTCCCAACGCCTGAACACGTCGTCCAGCGGCTTGCCCTCCTTGTCGTAGGGAATATCCAGATAGAGCGGCGGCCTGCCCGGATCGGGCGACCACGCCGAAGACATTGCAAGCAGCCCGCGAACCGGGAACGGCACCTGCGACATGTCGTCGCCGGGCTTGAGCGTCGCGATGCTGGCGAGCATCTCCGGGGTCAGCGCGCCGCCGGCCGGGCGCGCAGGCATGCAGCAGGGGCTCATCAGATAGAGCGCGCCGAAGGTGTCGGCATGCTTGAAGCCGATCCGGGTCGCGCCGTAGCCGCCCATCGAATGGCCGACCAGGCCACGGCTCCTGCGGTCGGGAATCGTGCGATAGTGACTGTCGATATAGGCGACCAAATCTTTCGCCACGAAGTCCTCGAAATCCCCGGTCGTGACCGAGGTCGAATACATCGAGCCGTTGTGGACGGTCTTGCTGTCGGGGAACACCAGGATCATTTCCGGCGTGCCCTTGGCAAAAGCGCTTTCAACGACCTGCGGAACGTGGATTTCCTCCAACCACTGCTCCGCGCCGATCGAGTAGCCGTGCAAGGCGTAAACGACCGGGTAACGGCGGGAGGGGTTTGCGCCGTAACTCGGTGGAAGGACGACCACCACCTCGCGATCGGGCGAATTCCCTTCGAGATTGCCCTCGATCGAGGGCGAATGAACCTTGATCCGTTCGATCGCCGCGCGCGGCGCTCCGGCCACGGCCGGCGGGACCTCGGTCTGCACTTGTGCCGCTGCCGGCATTCCGATCGCCCAGCAGACGAATGCGAGCAGCAACGCAGCTCGCCGACCCGTGTCGGCCCGCGACATTTTCAGCAATTCAATCATCCGGCGTTCTCCCTTTCGCCTTCGGCGATACCTTCAAAACCCTTCGGGCGGCGCGCCGCCGACCGAACCCGCCCCGAGCCAGTCGAAACGGTCGACGGGCTCGCCGTTGGGCCGCACGGGCATGAAGCTCGATGCCGCGTTGATGTCGCCCTTCCCCTTGTATTTCGCTTGGACAGGATAGGGATAGGTCGGTCGCGTGCGCAGAGTCCCATCGTCGAGGGTCGCCGTTCCGGTCAGTTCGTCCGGCGCGACGCCGGTTTCGACCCAGTTCACGATCGCGCCGAGCACGTCGTGCTGATAGGCCACATAGCCCCCCGAGCAATGATACACCCCCGGAAAGAAATACACCTTCATGAACGGATCGGTCGCGGCGAACCCGCCCATGGTGTCACGCACCCGCTGGTAATAGTCCTGCAGGATGTGCGAGCCGGCGGCGTTGTCGGCTTCGCCCTGCCAGATGATGAGCCGGCCACCGGATTCCTTGAAAGCCGACAGGTCCGGATTGTTCGCGTTCTGGAAGCCTCCCTTTGCCAGCAGATCCATGAGATCGGCCTTGCCCGGTTGCCAGTTGCGCCAGTCGAAATCCTGTCTGGTGTCGCCTCCATAGATCATGAACTTGATCTGGTTCGCGGCCAGCTGGTCGCCCATCGAGAGGAAGCTGCCGGGCTGGGTCCAAAGCAACTCCGAACCGTAGGGCTCCCCGCCAAAGAACAGCTGTCGACCCTGATCATCGACCGCGCCCCGGTAGAGCAAGCCCATCACGTCCGCCTGCCGCATTGAAATGCAATCCGACGTCCGCCCCGGCTTGCATACCAGCACATGCGGATCGAAGCTGCACGCCCGCGCATTGTCGATCTGACCGTCCTTCAACCCGTCGAGCGGATCGCACGCCTCGATCACCGCCTTGTGCAGCAGCGCTGTGGACGCGGGCGTAAGGATCGGATTGCCGTCCGCATCCCTCGAGACCCTCGCTTCATGAAGGATGCGGACGACCCCCGCGGTGACCCACAGCGCCGGCGCCCCCGCCACGATCCCATCGAAATCGGCAGGATAGCGTTGGGCTTCCATCATCGCCTCGCGCCCACCGTTGGAGCAGCCGGCGAAATAGGAATATTCCGGCTTCCTGCCGTAGAACGCGGTGAGAACTTCCTTGCCCACCACCGCCATTACGTGCGCGGCGCGATAGGCGTAGTCGACACGCAACTGGGGATCCTTGGCCGCCCACAGCGTATCCATCATTTCGGGGCCCACATGACCCGAATTGTTGAAGCTCACCGCAAATCTGCCGTCGAAGGCGACCGCATTGTCGCAGCTCGGCGAAATCGTCTTGTAGACGACCCCGCAGGCCCCTCCGCAGCCGCCCTGGAGATAACGTCCGGTGTAGCCCTTCAGGGGTAGATGGAACTCGAACTGGATCTGCGGCGCGATGATCCCCTTCACGAAGCAGAACTGACGGCCATTGTCGCGGGTCACCACCTCCGCCGAAACCACACGCGCCGGGGCGCCCTCGATGCCGAGGAAATTCTGCTCCGGCAATTTGCCGCAGTCTATCACCGGCGCGATCTCCGCGCGCTCGGGCAGGGGTGTGTATGCGACGGTGGGCTCGCGAGCGGTTTGAGCCGGTGCGCTGGCAGGCAAGCCCAGTGATAGCTGCGCCAATGCGACGAGCGCGGCTCGATGGAAACCGAAGCTTTTCATTACTCCATCACCCGTTTTCGACGTACCGTCGCGCACCCGCCGGTCGCCTGTTTTCGCTCAGCCGCTCCCCGCGGTCTTCATCCAGCTCAAGATACCGCAGCTTTTGGCCAGATATCCAGCACCGATGCGCGCCAAAGCCGGGATACAGATGCGTCCGTTGGTCGGCATGTAGATGCCAAAGTCGTCCCGCAAGCGCACGACTTGCTCACCGTCGAGCGGTAACAGGGAGAACATGCCCCGCTGGTCACGCAAATAGCGCCAGTCGAGACCGGCCTCGAAAGCTTCCTGCACAAGCGTCTCGCGCAGCGTCCCGATTCGCGTCCGCATTCGACCAAGCTCTGCGAGCCATTCCGCTTCGAGCTCCGAATCGCCGAGAAGCTCGGCGACCGCAGCCGCGCCATGATCGGGTGGCATCGAGTAGTTGGTCCGGGCCGCACTCATCGCGTTGGACAGAACCTTGCCGACCTCTTGGGCCTGCCTGGACATGAAATAGAGCGCCCCCGTACGTTCGCGATAGAGCGCAAAACTCTTCGAGCATGAAACCGCTATCAAGGCTTCTCCTGTGGCTTCGACGAGTGCCCGAACCCCGGCAAGGTCTTCGTCCCAGCCATATCCGAGGCCCGCGTAGGCGACGTCGAAGAACGGCAGAACCTCACGGTCGCGAAGCAGCTTGGCCAGTTCATCCCATTGATCGATGGTAGGGTCGGCCCCACTGGGATTATGGCAGCCGGCATGGAGCAGAATTGCGTCGCCCCGTTCCATTCGAGAGACTGCGCCGACCATTTCGTCCCAAGCAACACCGGCCGCGCCCACCGAATAATAGGGATAGGAGACCGGCTCGAGCCCCGCCGCCAAGAATATCGGATCGTGGATCGGCCAGGTTGGATCGCTCACCCAGATTCTGCGGCAGCCTGCACGCCGCAGAACCTCGGCGCCCAGCCGCAGCGCCGCAACGCAGCCGGTTGACTGAATCCCCCCGAACCGCTCGCGCCGACCGGTCCACAGGCCTTCGCCGAAGACCTTTCGCCCCAGCCGCTCGAGAAATGCCGCATTGCCGCTCGCCGGCAGGTAGGCCTTGCTCACCTCGCCGTCGAGGACGCGCTGCTCTGCCCGCCGGACCGCCGCCATCACCGGCGCGTTGCCGTCCTCGTCGAGATAGATCCCGATCCCGAGATCGAGCTTCTGGGGCCGTGTGTCCGCCCGCGCCAGACCCGCAAGCGCCAGAATTGGATCCGGCGGCGCGGCTTCGAGCTTCTCAAACACCCCGCTAGCCTTCAACGAAGGCCGCGATCGCCCGACGGGTCGGGGCGATGGCCGCGAGCAGCTTTCCACCCCCGGAAATATCCGCCAGCAGATTGGCCACCTTGTCCTCGATGAAACCGTCCATGTCGTCCCAGACCAGCGGCTTGGCCGGATCGGGTGCTCCCGACGCGATCTCCCGCGCGGCCCGATAGAACGGGCGGGTAGCCTGCGAAAGTACGCCGGTCGCATCGTAACCCCGGCCGTTCTTGCCCGAACGCAGTTCTACCGCTTGCACCGCGAATACCAGCACGCAGGCTAGGAAATGCTCGCACAATTCGATGGTCTCGCGCGCAAGATTGGCCGAGTTCATCGCTTGGCTGTTGATGTTCTGGTTAAACTGCTCGGCATGGGTCGGATAGAGATCCGCCATCGACCGGCCGTGGAAATGGATCAACGGCCCGATCGAATTGCACTGCACCTGCAGCGACTTGAGCCCGAGGTTAAGCCCGTGTTCCTCATTCCCGACCAGAGAGGGGGAGAGCCCCTTGCTGAATTCGGGCGTGGCCAGCAGCGCCACCTGCACGTCGAGGTGCTTGATCAGCATCGCAAGATGCAGTCGGACATCGTCCATCGCGACCGCGGTGTACTGTGCCAGAAAGTTGCCGGTGTGATAGACTTCGCCGGTATCCGGATTGATCAGCGGATTGTCGTTCGCCGAATTCGCCTCGATCGCGATCTGGCGGCCTGCGTTGGCAAGCCCTTCGAGGATCGGGCCGGTGTATTGCGGCAAGCACCTGAACGAATAGCGATCCTGGATCAGGTCCCCGCCCTTGTGCTCCTGGTTCACCGCTGCCTTGGTGCGGATGAGCGCACTGCCTTCGAGCAGCTGCCGGAACTGGTCGGCGACGAATATCTGGCCCGGATGGGGTTTCACCTGATGGATTACCGGATCGAAGCTGTGATTGGTAGCCAGCAGCGCCTGAAAGATCAGCGCTTGGGCGGCAAAGGCGAGCGCGGCGATATTCTGGGCGCGGGCCATATTGTTCGCGGCTACGCCGGTCGAGGCGGTGGTGCCGTTGTTCATCGCCAGCCCTTCCTTGGGCAGCAGTTCCAGCGGCTCCAGCCCAATGCGCTTCAGCGCCTCGATGCAGCTCATGTCCTCGCCCCCGTATTCGACGAGGAACCGCGGATCGAGACCGATCACGCTGGCGCCGATGTAGGACAGCGGGCAGAGGTCCCCACTCGCGCCGATCGAGCCGCGCTTGAACACATGCGGCGTCACGCCTTTGTTGAGGAAGGTTACATACCGCTCGATCAGCTCGCGGCGGACGGAGGAATAGCCCTTTGCCAGCGAATTGGCGCGCAGCAGCATCGCAGCGCGGACGTCTTGGCGCGACAGCCGGGGACCGGTCGCGGTCTTGTGGTGCCACAGCGCCATGTGCTGCAGTTCGACCATCCGCTCGATCGGAACGATCCGGTCGGCCATGCCGCCGTAGAGCGTGGAGACGCCATAAATCGGCTCACCGGCTTCTACCGCGGCCTTGACCTTGGCGACCGACGCGTCGATCCGCGCGTTGATGGTCGCATCATCGGTCAGGCGGACTTCTGCACCGTTCGAAACTGCGGCGATCTGCTCAAGCGTCAGACCCTCGCCGGAAATCGTTATCATCCATTGCTCCCAAACTGGGCGTCGCCTCCGCAGGGTGCAGAGGTCCGCCAATATGCCGTCCTCGACTTGAACAGGTTTTCGGCTGGCCGCGAATAACGATTTGGCCGGGGGGCATCGCAACGAGCGATAACCGGCGGTTCGCCACCCGGCGAGGGGCCTTCAGACGGCTGCTACCGTCTGTTCGATCGCACCGAAGATCGAACGGCGCTGCCCGTCATCCATCCAGATGCGGACACTGTCGCCAGATTGGAGGAACGCAGTCTCGGGCCTGCCCCGCAGGATTGTCTCGACCATGCGCTGTTCGGCCAGGCAGGAATAGCCGCGCCCGCCCTCGCCGACCGGCAGGCCAGGGCCGCCGTCCGCGCCGCGGTTCGAGACGGTGCCCGAACCGACGATCGTCCCGGCGCAGAGGTTGCGAGTCTTCGCCGCATGGGCGATCAGGCGGCCGAAATCGAAGGTCATGTCCTCGCCCGCATCGGCGCGCCCGAGCGGTTTTCCATTGAGATCGACGCTGAGCGTGCCACGCAGCCGCCCTCCTCGCCAACGCTCGCCCAGCGCGTCGGGAGTGACGAAGACCGGCGAGAAGGCGCTCGCCGGCTTCGACTGGAAAAATCCGAAGCCTTTTTCCAGCTCACCCGGAATGAGGTTGCGCAACGACACATCGTTGGCCAGCCCAACAAGGCGGACCGCAGCCAGCGCATCGTCGGGCTCGGTGCCCTGCTCGACATCGCCGGTTACAACGACGATCTCGGCTTCGAGGTCGCAGCCCCAGGCCGGATCGGGGAGCGGGATCGGATCGCGCGGGGCAAGGAAGCCGTCGGATCCGCCCTGGTACATCAACGGGTCGTGCCAGAAGCTTTGCGGAACCGCCGCACCCCGCGCCTTGCGCACCAGTTCGACATGGTTGACGTAGGCCGAACCGTCGGCCCACTGATATGCGCGGGGCAAGGGCGATAGCGCCTCGCGCTCGTCGAAACGCGTCTGCGGGACCGCATCATGCCCGAGATCGCGTGCCAGCGCGCGCAGGCGCGGCTCGGCAGCATCCCAATCGTCGAGCGCGGCCTGCAAGGTCGGTGCGATCGCCCCGGCATCGGCATACCGGGCGAGATCGTCCGACACGACCACCAGTCGCCCGTCGCGGCCACCTTCGAGCGAGGCGAGCTTCACCTTTTCGGCTCGGTGTGCAGCCACGCTGCATGGCGCGGCGCGCGCCTGGTCGCGGCCCATTCCTCCAGCATCACCGGGGCGAGGTCTTGGAGCTCGGCATATTGCTCGGGCGTGCCGATGTTGCAGGCGAGCTCAAGCCGGTGCCCGTTGGGATCGAAGAA
>JAGIAR010000011.1 GCA_017744735.1 Novosphingobium sp.
GGCCATCTGCATGCCGAGGCAGATGCCAAAGAACGGCACGTCACGCTCGCGCGCGAAGCGCACGCTGGCGATCTTGCCCTCGGTCCCGCGCGTGCCGAAGCCGCCGGGGACGAGAATGCCGTGCATCGGCTCGAGCTGGGCCGCGATCAGCGAATCGTCCTGTTCGAAGATCTCGGCGTCGATCCAGCGGATGTTGACCTTGACCCGGTTCGCCATGCCGCCGTGGACCAGTGCCTCGTTGAGGCTCTTGTAGGCATCGGGCAGGCCGACGTACTTGCCGACCACACCGATCGTCACCTCGCCCTCGGGATGGACGTAGCGGTCGATGATGTCGTCCCAGCGCGCCATGTCGGGCGCCGGGGCCGTCAGGCCGAAATGACGCAGCACTTCCGCGTCGAGGCCCTCTTGGTGATATTGCGCCGGCACCGCATAGATCGAGCTCGCATCGAGCGCCTGGATCACCGCCTCGGGCCGCACGTTGCAGAACAGCGCGATCTTGCGCCGTTCGCTCTCGGGCAGCTCGTGCTCGCAGCGGCACAGCAGCAAATCCGGCTGGACGCCGAGGCTGGTCAGTTCGCGCACCGAGTGCTGGGTCGGCTTGGTCTTGAGCTCGCCGGCGGCGGAGACATAGGGCACCAGCGTGACGTGAATCGCGCAGGTCTGCTCGCGGCCGAGCTCGTTGCGCAGCTGACGGATCGCTTCGATGAACGGCAGGCCCTCGATATCGCCGACCGTGCCGCCGAATTCGCACAGTACGAAGTCGAGATCGTCGACGTCGGCGAGCGCGAATTCCTTGATCTGGTCGGTGACGTGCGGGATCACCTGCACCGTCGCGCCGAGATAGTCGCCGCGGCGTTCCTTGGCGATGATCTGCTGGTAGATCCGGCCCGAAGTGATGTTGTCGCCCTGGTGCGCCGAAACCCCGGTGAAGCGCTCGTAATGGCCGAGGTCGAGATCGGTCTCCGCCCCGTCGTCGGTCACGAACACCTCGCCGTGCTGATAGGGGCTCATCGTGCCCGGATCGACGTTGAGATAGGGGTCGAACTTGCGGATGCGGACCTTGTAGCCGCGCGCCTGGAGGAGCGCCGCGAGGCTTGCGGCCATCAAGCCTTTGCCAAGCGAGGACACCACGCCGCCGGTAATGAAAATGAACCGCGCCATGGGATTTGGGCCTTAAGACGTGTTGCAGATTCGGCGCAAGCCGAATGCTTGCGCCGGTGCGCTTCCATCCACAGTTGCGGGAGGAAACTGCGCTAGTGCGTTATTGCGCGGCGCCCTTGAGCGGGTCGTTGCCGGCGGGAGCCGGATTCGCCGGAGCCGATTGGGCCGGCGCGGGCTGCGCTGCCGGCTCGCCCAGCAGATTCTTCTGCCGGCCACCGCCCTGTTCCGGGGTCACCGTGCGGTCGAGCGAAGTATCGACCTTGCGGGCTTCGGTCGAACCGATACCGATCGCCGCAAGCAGAATCGAAAGCGCGACGAAAATCGTGGCCAGGATCGCAGTCGTGCGGGTCAGGAAGTCAGCCGCGCTGCGCGCCGACATCAGCCCTGCCGGGCTGCCCCCGCCGCCCATTCCGAGCCCGCCGCCTTCCGAGCGCTGCATCAGCACCACCGCGACCAGCGCGGCGGCGACGAGGGCCTGGACGACCGTGAGGAACAGGAACATGGCTTCGCGGCCTTTTCTAAAGAAGCGATCTGATTGCGGCGCAGATAGCGACGCGACCCGCAAACCGCAAGGGAACCCTACAGTTCCGCGGCGGCGACGATAATCCCGAGGAAGCTTTCCGCGGTCAGGCTTGCCCCGCCCACCAGCGCGCCGCCGACTTCGTCCGCGCGCAGGATCTCGGCCGCGTTGTCGGCCTTGACCGAACCGCCGTAGAGGATCCGGATCTCGGCGCCTCCGGCGGGATAGATCGCGGTCAGCCGGGCGCGGATCGCGCGATGCATCGCGGCAATGTCCTCGACCGAAGGGGTCCGGCCGGTTCCGATCGCCCAGACCGGCTCGTAGGCCACGGTGACCTTCTCCGCCACTTCGCCCGCCGGAAGCGAGCCCTTGAGCTGCTTGGCGACCACGTCCTCGGCCTTCCCCGCGTCGCGCTCGGCCTCGCGCTCGCCGACGCAGACGATCACCGCCAGCCCGGCCGCGATCGCGGCATTGGCCTTGGCCTTTACCGCGGCATCGTTCTCGCCGTGGCCGGCGCGGCGCTCGCTGTGGCCCACGATCACGAAGCTGGCGCCCGAATCCTTGAGCATCGCGGCGGAAATGTCGCCGGTATGCGCCCCGCCATCGGCCGGGTGGCAATCCTGCGCGCCGACCGCGATCAGCGTGGCTTCCTTATGGGTCGCGTGAATCAGCGTGTAGGGGGGCGCCAATGCGACCTCGGCCTTGATCAGCCGTTCCGCCGCGCGGTCGATCGCGCGTGCCTCGGCCAGCATCGCACGCGTGCCATGCATCTTCCAGTTGCCGACGATATAGGGCCGCTGAGCCATCGAAATTCCTTAAACCGCTCCAAGCCGCGCCGCCATAGGGGTCGGCGCCGTTTCGGAGGAAGCCCGCTAGTCGCGGGCGAACGGCTTGTCAAAACCGCTTTTCCACATAATGCCACGCTGCGCGACGACTGTTGCCCGCTCGCCTCAGCGGGGATAAAGCGCCTCCCGACCGGGCCGCAAGAGCCCGCCATTCCATTTCTGACAGGCGACGTCCCGCAATGCTTCACCTCTTCCGCAGCTTCATGAATTCGAAGGGCGGCGTGATCGCCACGCTGGCATTCCTTATTCTGATCGCGCTCGCTTTCGCGGCCGGCGACGTCACGCATAGCGGCGGTTTCGGCGGCCTCTCCAGCGGCGACAAGGTCGCGGTCGTGGGGAGCCGGAAGATCGGTATGGACGAGCTCGAATCCGCGGCGCGCAGCCAGTTCGACAACGCCCGGCAGCAGAACCCGACGCTGACGATGGAGCAGTTCGTGGCCGCCGGCGGGTTGGACGAGACGGTCGATCGCCTGCTGGATGCGACCGCGGTTGCCGAGTTCGGCCGCAAATACGGCCTGCGCGCGGGCGACCGGCTGGTTGGCAGCGAACTGGCCAAGATTCCCGCCTTCTCGGGCGCCGACGGCAAATTCAGCGACCAAGCCTATCGCCAGTTCCTGGCCCAGCGCAGCCTGACCGACGCGCAGGTGCGCGAGGATATTTCGAACTCGCTGTTCTCGCGCCAGATGGTCAATCCGGTCGCGGTCACCGGCACGATCCCTCTCTCGCTGGTGAAGCATTACGCCGCGCTGCTGGGCGAACGCCGCCACGGCCAGATCGGCCTGCTGCTGAGCGATGCCTATGCGCCGAAACAGGGGCCGACCGACGCGCAGGTCAAGGCGTTCTACGACGCGCACCGCGCCAGCTACATGCGGCCCGAGCGCCGGGTGATCCGCTATGCCGAATTCGGCGCAGACCAGTTGAAGAACGTTACGCCCGCCACCGACGCGGAAATCGCCGCGCGCTACAAGAGCGACAGTGCGCTCTACGCCCCCAGCGAGAAGCGCCGTCTGACGCAGCTGGTCGTGCCGACCGAAGCCGCGGCGAAAGCGATTGCGGACGAAGTGGCGAAAGGCAAGACGCTGGTCGCTGCGGCCGGCGAGAAAGGCCTGGCGGTCGCGGCGATCGGGCCGGTCGACAAGCCTGCGCTTAGCTCGCAGGCTTCCGCCGCGGTCGCCGACGCGGTGTTTGCGACCCCGCAGGGCAAGCTGTCCGCCCCCGCGCGCGGCGGGCTCGGCTGGTATGTCGCCAAGGTCGATGCGATCGAGAAAACGCCGGGCAAGACGCTTGCGCAGGCCCGCGCGGAGATCGCCGACAAGCTCAACACCGAGAAGCGCAACGCAGCGCTGGAAGACAGCAGCTCCAAGATCGAGGAGGAGTTCGAGAACGGCTCGAGCCTCGCCGATGTCGCCAAAGCGCTCGGCCTGACGATCCAGTCCACTCCCGAACTGGTCGGCACCGGACAGGTCTATGACAAGCCCGGCGAAACCGCGCCGAAGGTGCTCGCCCGCGCGCTGCAGACGGCGTTCGAGATGGACGAAGGCCAGCCGCAGCTCGCCGAAGTCGAGGCAGGCAAGACCTTCCTGATCTTCGATGTGGGCAAGATCACCGCGGCCGCACCGGCTCCGCTGGCCGAAATCCACGATGCCGTGGCCGCTGCCTGGCGCCGCGCGGAAGGCGACAAGACCGCCAAGGATGCGGCGGACAGGGTGACGAAGCTGGTTCAGGGCGGCCAGACGGTCGCCGCGGCAATGGCCAAGGAAGGCGTCAAGCTGCCCCCACCCGACCAGGTAAACCTGTCGCGCGAGGATCTCGCCAAGATGGGCCGCGGGCGGGTCGCGCCGGTGCTGGCACTCATGTTCAGCATGGCCGAGGGCACGGTGAAGCGGCTCGAGGCGCCCAACAACAACGGCTGGTTCGTGGTCAAGCTCGACGACGTCGAGCCGGGCAAGCTGGCGCCCAACGATCCGCTGATCGCGAAGTCGGCCGAGCAGCTCGGCCAGAGCGCGGGCCAGGAATATGGCGAAGAGTTCCTCGACGCCGCGCGCAAGGCGGTGGGCGTCCAGAAGAACAAGGACGCGATCGAAGCCGTGCGCAAGCGCCTGGTCGGCAACGGCAACTGAGGCCGGGACGCTGTCTGGAGCATTGCCCGAAGGCGCCGAAGGTGCCCGCGCAGCCCTTTCGCAAGGGTCGCCCGCGCTCGTCTGGCGCAAGCTCGTCGCCGACACCGAAACGCCGGTGGGCGCCGCAACCAAGCTGATCGTGCCGGGCCGCGGCGATTTCCTGCTGGAATCGGTCGAAGGCGGCGAGATCCGCGGGCGCTACAGCCTGCTGGGCCTCGATCCCGATCTGGTGTTCCGCGCGACCGGCGCGGCCTGCGAGGTCAACCGCGCCTGGCGGCACGATCGCGAGGCCTTCGCTCCGCTGGCCGGCAACTCGCTGGAGGAGCTGCGCGCGCTCGCCGCTTCGTGCAGGATCGACGTGCCGCAGGCCCTCCCGCCCGCCCTCGCCTGCCTGGTCGGCTATTTCGGCTACGAGACGATCGGGCTGGTCGAAAACCTCCCCCGCGCGCCGCAGAGCGAAATCGACGTGCCGGACATATTGATCGTGCGTCCGACGCTGATCCTGGTGTTCGACGGGCTGACCGACGACCTGTTCTGCATCGCGCCGCTGTGGGCCGGCGAGCTCGCACCGGATCGCGCGATCGAAGCCGCAGGCGAGGCGATCGACGAGGTGCTGCGCCGCCTTGCCGGCGCGAGCCCCGCGCCGTTCAAGAATCCGGCGCTGCCCGAAATGGCACTCGAACCGGTGCTGCCCGAAGCCGATTACGAGCGGATCGTGCTGAAGGCCAAGGACTATATCGAGGCCGGCGACATCTTCCAGGTCGTGCTGGCGCAGCGGTTCACCTGCCCCTTCCCGCTCCCGCCGCTGAACCTCTACCGGGCTTTGCGCCGGGTGAACCCCTCGCCGTTCCTCTATTTCCTCGACCTGCCGGGCTTTGCGGTGGTCGGATCGAGCCCGGAGATCCTCGTGCGCGTGCGTGACGGGGAAGTCACCATCCGGCCGATCGCCGGCACCCGGCCGCGCGGCAAAACGCCCGAGGAAGACATCGCGAACGAGGCGAGCCTGCTCGCCGATGCGAAGGAATGCGCCGAGCACCTGATGCTGCTCGACCTCGGGCGCAACGACGTCGGCCGGGTCGCAGCCAAAGGCAGCGTCAAGGTCACCGCCAGCTTCACGATCGAGCGCTACAGCCACGTGATGCACATCGTCTCGAACGTGGTCGGGGCGCTCGCGCCCGAGCACGACGCGCTCGACGCGCTGTTCGCGGGCTTCCCCGCGGGGACGGTTTCGGGTGCCCCGAAGGTCCGCGCCTGCCAGGTGATTGCCGAACTCGAACCGGAAACCCGCGGGCCCTATGCTGGCGGCGTTGGCTATTTCGGGCCCGACGGCTCGATCGACAGCTGCATCGTGCTGCGCACCGCGCTGGTCAAGGACGGGGTGATGCACGTCCAGGCCGGTGCCGGGATCGTCGCCGACAGCGTCCCCGCTTACGAGGCGGCCGAATGCCGCCACAAGGCCGGCGCCCTTATCGCCGCCGCGCGGGAGGCGGCCCGGGTGGCGGGCGAGCCGGATTTCGGCCAATGACGATGCGCCTGGCCGCGCCCTTGCTGGTTGCGGCGCTGGCGCTCGGTTCCTGCGGCAAGGGCGGCAACGGGCCCGCGCCCGAAATTGCACTTCATCCCGGCTGTCAGAAGGTCGCGTTCGAGACCACGCCGCTGACCGTCTGCGTGGCCGATCCGGCGCTGCACACGATCCGCACCGCGCTCGGCCCCGCGAACGGCAAGCCGTGGCGCAGCCTCGCCAATCTCTCGGCGAACCGCCCCGCCGATGCGCAACCGGTGGTCTTCGCGCTCAACGCGGGCATGTTCGACGACAATGGTGAGCCGATCGGCTATTACGTCGAGGGCGGCGAGAAGAAGCACGCGCTCAACCGCAACCAGGGCCCCGGCAATTTTCACATGCTGCCCAACGGCGTGTTCTACGGCAGCGCCAGCCAGTGGCACGTGGCGACGGCCGAGGATTTCTTCGCCCGCGTGACCCAGCGCCCCGATTTCGGCACCCAGTCGGGCCCGATGCTGGTGATCGATGGCAGCCTGCACCCGAAGATCGATCCCGACGGCCCGTCCGAGCGCATCCGCGACGCGGTCGGCGTCGACGACAAGGGCCGCGCTTTGTTCGTGATTTCCGACATGCCGATCAGCTTCGGCAGGCTCGCCCGCTTCTATCGCGACGAACTCAAGGTGAAGAATGCGCTGTTCCTCGACGGAACGGTATCGTCGCTGTGGGATCCCGCGAGCGGCCGGCTGGACAACGGCTTTCCGATAGGACCCTTGATCGTGGTCGAGAAACGCGCAAAGGCGGGCTCATCATGATCCTCGTCATCGACAATTACGACAGCTTCACCTGGAACCTGGTCCATTACGTCATGGAACTGGGCGCCGAGGTGAAAGTGGTGCGCAACGATGCGCTGACCGCGGCCGAAGCCCTCGCCAGCGGTGCGCAGGGCTTCCTGATCTCGCCCGGCCCCTGCACGCCGAACGAGGCGGGTATCAGCCTCGACCTGGTCGCCGCCTGCGCCGCCGAGAAACGCCCGCTGCTCGGCGTGTGCCTCGGCCACCAGTCGATCGGCCAGCACTTCGGCGGCAAGGTCGTGCGCGGCGGGCTGATGCACGGTAAGACCTCGCCGGTCAGCCATGACGGCACCGGCGTGTTCGAAGGCCTGCCCAGCCCCTTCACCGCGACCCGCTATCACTCGCTGATCGTGACCGACATTCCCGACGAGCTGGTGGTCAACGCCACCGCCGACGATGCCCATGTGATGGGCTTCCGCCACCGCGAGCTGCCGATCCACGGGGTGCAGTTCCACCCCGAAAGCATCGCGACCGAGCACGGCCACGCGATGCTGGCCAATTTCCTCAAGGTCTGCGGCGTCAACATCTCCGAGTTCGCATGAACCGCCTTCCGCAGGTCGGGGATCTGCCGCTCGAACAGGCCGAGGCGGAGGAGGCCTTCGCCTCGATCCTCGATGGCACGGTGCCGGACGAGGAGATCGGCGGTTTCCTGGTCGCGCTGTCCGAACGCGGCGAAACCGCGAGCGAGATCGCCGGCGCCGCGAAGGCGATGCGCGCGCGGATGATCGCGATCCACGCCCCCGAAAACGCGATCGACGTCTGCGGCACCGGCGGTGACGGGCATCACACGCTCAACGTCTCGACCGCGGTTGCGCTGGTGGTCGCGGCCTGCGGCGTGCCGGTGGCCAAGCACGGCAACCGCGCGGCGAGCAGCAAGGCGGGCGCGGCGGATACGCTGGAAGCGCTCGGGCTCGATCTCGACCGCGCGATGGCGACCGCCGAGGAGACGCTGAACGACATCGGCATCTGCTTCCTCTTCGCCGGCCGGCACCATCCGGCGATGGGGCGGATCATGCCGATCCGGAAGAGCATCGGCCGGCGCACGATCTTCAACCTGATGGGACCGCTCGCCAATCCGGCCGATGTAAAGCGCCAGCTCGTCGGCATCGCGCGCCCGGCATACGTGCCGATCTATGCCGAGGCGCTCAACCGCTTGGGCACCGAGCACTCGATGGTGATCGCGGGCGACGAAGGCCTCGACGAGCTGAGCATCGCCGGCGGGTCCGAGATCGCCGAGATCACGGGCGGACTGATCGCGATGAAGCGGGTCGAGCCTGCCGATGCCGGCCTCCCCGTGGCGCCGATCGAGGCGATCAAGGGCGGCGACGCCGCGCACAATGCGGCCCAATTGCGCAAGCTGCTGCTGGGCGAGCCCGGCCCCTATCGCGATGCGGTGCTGCTCAACGCGGCCGGCGCGCTGATCGTGGCGGGCGAGGCCGAAAGCTGGGCCGAAGGCGTGGAGGAAGCCGCCGAGACGATCGACAAGGGGCTGGCGAAGGCGCTGCTCGATTGCTGGATCGATGCGGTGAGGTGATCTTCCAGTTCACGCGGAAGCGGGAGATTGATTTCGCGCAAAGACGCAAAGGCGCCAAGAGGTTGGTTTAAGCTGAAGGCAATATTTCACTTTCAATCTCGCGCCCGACGCGATGTGCGGATGAGGGCGGCTTCGCCGTATACGCTATATCTTCGCGGCTTTGCGTCTTTGCGCGAGACCCTTCTTTTCTTCTCCGCGTCTCCGCGTGAACCGAAACACCCAAACCTATCGACACGCGCCCACGCCAGCGCCATAGGCCCCGCATGGACAAGCTCGCCGAAATCTGCGCCGCCAAGCGCGGGGAAGTCGCCGCCCGCAAGGCCCAGACCAGCCTTGGCGACCTCGACATCCGCGGCCAAGTGCAGTCGCCGCCGCGCGGGTTTCGCCGCGCGCTCGAAGGCCGCGCCTCGGCCGGGTTCGGGCTGATTGCCGAGATCAAGAAGGCGAGCCCGTCGAAGGGCCTGATCCGCCCCGACTTCCACCCGTCGGAGCACGCCCGCGCCTATGAGGCAGGCGGTGCGGCGTGCCTCTCTGTGCTGACCGACGCGCCCTATTTCCAGGGCCACGAGGACTATCTGATCGAAGCCCGCGCGGCCTGTTCGCTGCCCGTCCTGCGCAAGGATTTCATGGTCGATCCGTGGCAGGTCGCCGAAGCCCGCGCGATCGGCGCCGATGCGATCCTGATCATCGTCGCCGCGCTCGACAACGCGCAGATGGCCGAGATCGAAGCCGCCGCGATCGAGCGCGGGATGGACGTGCTGGTCGAGGTCCACGACGAGAGCGAGATGGAGCGCGCCGCTGCGCTGAAATCCCGCCTGATCGGAGTGAACAACCGCAATCTGAAGACCTTCGTCACCGATCTGGCCGCCACCGAACGCCTCGCGCCGCTGGCGCCGGAAGGCACACTGCTCGTGTGCGAGAGCGGCATCAACGCCCACGCCGACCTCGAACGCATGGCGAAGAGCGGCGTGCGCTGCTTCCTGGTGGGCGAAAGCCTGATGCGGCAGGACGACGTGACCGCGGCGACCCGGGCGCTGCTGGGCAGCTAAACCCTGTCCTACACGCCGTCGATCTGCCATTGGAGCCGCATGACTGCGCCAATCGGACCCGGAATGCCGACGCCTGAAGCGGGATTCCCCGTGGGCAGGTTTTTCGTCTCTATAACACTGTCACATGTGTCACACCTGTCACCTTGCGAGGCAGCATGAGCAAGCTTTCCCACCTCGACGACACCGGCGCCGCGCGCATGGTCGATATCGGCGGCAAGGCCGATTCGGACCGCAAGGCGGTCGCGACCGGGCGGATCACCATGTCGGCCGAGACGCTGCAGGCGGTGCGCGACGGCAGCGGGCCGAAGGGCGACGTGCTCGCCGCGGCGCGGATCGCGGGAATCATGGCCGCGAAGAAGACCGCCGACCTGATCCCGCTGTGCCACCCGCTGCCGCTGAGCTCGGTGACGGTCGAGTTCGAATTCGAGGAAGGTGCCGTACGCGCCACCGCCACCGCTGCGCTGGTCGGCAAGACCGGGGTCGAGATGGAAGCCATGACCGCCACCGCGGTCGCGCTGCTGACGATCTACGACATGGCCAAGGTGCTCGGCAAAGGCATGGTGATCGAGGAAGTGCGGCTGCTGGCGAAAAGCGGCGGGAAGTCGGGCGAGTGGCGCGCCGGCGACGCGTGACGATCGCATGAGCCCGCCCCGCACCCCGCCGATCCTGCTCCCCGAAGCCCAGGCCCGCCTGCTCGCGCAGGTCCCCCCGCTGCCGGCCGAGATCGTTCCCGCCGAAGCCGCGCTCGGGCGCTGCCTGGCCGAACCCCTGCTCGCCCTGCGCACCCAGCCCGCCGCCGATCTGTCGGCCATGGACGGCTACGCGGTGAAGGCCGGCGAGCGCGGTCCGTGGACCATCGTCGGTGAAAGCGCCGCCGGGCATCCCTTCCCCGGAACGCTGTCTGCCGGCGAGGCGATCCGCATCTCGACCGGTGCCTTGATGCCCGATGGCGGCGAGGCAGTGCTGCTGCAGGAGAACGCGATCCGCGAGGGCAATGCGCTGGTGCTCAACGGCGAAGGCGATCCCGACCCGCGGCATATCCGGCGCGAGGGCTTCGATTTCCGCAACGGCGACACGCTGCTGCCCGCCGGGACGCGGATCGGCCCGGGCCAGCTCGCGCTGACGCTCTCGGCCGGCAATTGGGAAATCCCGGTCCATCGCCTGCCCCGCCTCGCGATCCTCGATTCGGGTGACGAACTCGCGACCGACCAAGCCGACCTTGCCCCGCACCGCATTCCGGCCAGCAACGGCGCGATGCTCGCGGCGATGACCACGGGGCTCGCGAACGAGACCCGCCGGCTCGGCCCGGTACCCGACGATCTCGGCGCGCTCGCCCGTGCCCTCGACGCGGCGGGCGACGTCGACGTGATCGTCACCAGCGGCGGCGCCTCGGTCGGCGATCACGACCTGGTCTATCCGGCGCTCGAGGCATGGGGTGCCGATATCGACTTCTGGCGGGTCAAGATGAAGCCGGGCAAGCCGATCCTGATCGCGCGCAAGGGCCGCCAGATGGTCCTCGGCCTGCCCGGAAACCCGGTGTCGAGCTTCGTTACCGGCTATCTGTTCCTGCTGCCGCTGCTGCGCGCGCTCGCGGGCGATCGCGATCCGCTGCCGCGCCCGGTCATGCTGCCGCTCGGCGCAGACGTGCCCGCCGGGGGCGACCGGCTCGAGTTCCGCCGCGCGCGCGCGGCGGGGGGCTCGGTTGTTTCGCTGGAGGAACAGGATTCGAGTGCCCTGCGCACGCTGGCCCTCGCCAATGCGCTGATCGAGCGCCCGGCCGAAGCGCCGGCCGCGCGCGCGGGGGAGCTTGTTCCGGCCTATTGGCTCGGAAATGGCCGAATGGCTTGACTTGTCGGAATTCGTTGCCTAGTTGTTCCTTATTCGTTCCGATTTGGAACATCTGAGGAGAGTGCGTCGATGCTCACTGCCAAGCAACATGAGCTCCTGCTGTTCATTCAGAAAAAGCTCGAGGATTCGGGCATTTCGCCCTCGTTCGAGGAAATGAAGGAAGCGCTCGACCTCAAGTCCAAGTCGGGCGTCCACCGGCTGATCTCGGCGCTCGAGGAGCGCGGTTTCCTGCGTCGCCTGCCCAACCGGGCGCGCGCGCTCGAAGTGCTCAAGAACCCGGAAGATATCAACGCGAAGAAACCGGCCAACGATACTGTGAGCCGCGTGGTTTCTCCGCCGCAGATGTTGCGCCCGATCGCGAACGACGTGATCGAGATCCCGTTCCACGGCAAGATCGCCGCCGGCGTTCCGATCGAGGCGCTGGAAACCGACCGTACGCTGCCTGTGCCCGCCGCGCTGCTGGGTGCCGGCGATCACTATGCGCTCGAAGTCTCGGGCGATTCGATGATCGAGGCCGGCATTCTCGACGGCGACTTCGCGCTGGTCCGCCGGACCGACACCGCCCGCGACGGCGAGATCGTGGTCGCGCTCGTCCGCAACGAGGAAGCGACGCTCAAGTATCTGCGCCGCGAAGGCGGCCGCATCCGGCTCGATCCGGCCAATGCCGCCTACGAACCGCAATATTACGATCCGCACGAGGTAATCGTGCAGGGCAAGCTCGCCGGGCTGCTGCGGCAGTATCACTGAGAGCATCCTCCCCTTGCCGGGGAGGCTATTTTCCGCTTGCCCTCCACCATCCGTGCTCGCCCTGCCCATCGGCGATGCTGCGGATTCTGCCTCGCGTCAGGTCGATCGCCAGCCCGCCGCTGGCCTGCAGCGATCTGAGATCGGCCTTTAGCCAGGTGGGCGTGCAGGCATTCGGCAACATCCGGTCGGCGACCACGATGTCTGCCCGGTCGCACGCCGCGGCCAGGTTGCGCTCGGACACCTGCGCCTTGCTGCGCGCCAACAACAGCCGCCAGCTCCGGCCGCCGCGATCCAGCGTGACGCTGCAGAAGTCGGGGCTGCAGGTCGCGCCAGGCCACTGGTCCATGGTCAGCAACTCGCCTTCTGCGCCCGCCAGTTCGCGCAGATTGTCCGAGGTGAAGTCGCTCCTGCTCTCGCGCAGCATCAGCAGGCGGTCGCCCGCGCCGGTGATCGCCACATGGCGCCCGTCGCCGGTGACCAATATATCGGGAACCCGCGTCGTCCAGAGCAGCACGCTTGCGACCGCCAGCGGCAGCAGGCCCAGTATCCGGACCCTGCCCCGCCACAGGCCCAGCCACAGCCCTCCGAGCAGGAACAGGGCGAAGGCCGTCCCGCCCATCTGCGGCATCAGCTTCACCGCGCCCGGCTGCCCCGCGGTGAAATGCGCGAGCCGCAGCAAAGCCTCGAGGGACTTTCCCGCCAGCCACCAGAACGGCGCCCCGATCCCCAACAAGTCCGCAAACAGCGCCAGTGCGATCAGCGGCATCGAGACGAAGGTGGTCAGCGGGATCGCGATCACGTTGGCGAAGGCGCCGTAGATTCCCGCGCGGTGGAAGTGGAACAGCACGATCGGCATCAGCGCCAGTTCGATCGCGAAGCCGGTCACCAGCAGCATCGCACCGTGCCGCGCGGTCCGGGCCGGCCAGCCTTCGCCCCGCGGCGCGAGAAAGGCACGCACCGATCCGCAATTGTGCAGCGCGACGATCGCGATCACGGCCGCGAAACTCATCTGGAAGCTCGGGCCGACCAGCGCCTCTGGCCACAGCAGCAAGACGAAAACCGCGCCAACCGCAATCATTCGCAAGCTGAGCGGCTCGCGTCCCAGGGCCAGCGCCAGCAACACGAGCACCGCGCCGACGCAACTGCGCACGGTCGGCACTTCGGCTCCGGTGAGCAGGGTGTAGCCGATCCCGGCCAGTGCCGCGATGCCCGCCGCGACCACCGGCAGCCTCACCCGCAGGGCCAGCCACGGCCACAGCGCCAGCAGCCGGATCGCGATGATGTAGACCGCCGCGATCACCGCGCTGACATGAAGCCCGCTGATCGAGAGCAGATGGGTCAGCCCGGCATCGCGCATCGCATCTTCGTCGGCCGGATCGATCGCACCCCGGTCGCCGCTCGCAAAGGCAGCCGCGATCGCGCCGGGCGAGCCGGCGAGGCGGTCGCGCACATGGCCCGCCAGCCAGCGCTGGAAACGCGCAATGCTGCCGTGCTCGGGCGCCGGTTCCATCACCTCGGGCGCAGCGAGTGCGGTTCCCGTGGCGGCAAGCCCATCGAACCACGCCGCGCGTGCGAAATCGTAGCCGCCGGGAAGCATCGGGGACGCTGGCGGCATCAGGCGCGTCTTGACCCGGACCACAGCCCCCTCTCCCGACGCCGGTGTGTCCAGTTCGAGCGGAACGTTGACCCGCACCTTGATCGCGCGCGCGCTCAGCGGATCGCGCGTGGCCAGCACCAGCCTGACGCGCTGTTCGGCCGGCTGTTCGATCCTTTGCAGCACCCGGCCCTCGAACGTGCCGACCGCAGCCCGCGCGATCGGCTCTGCCCCGACCAGCTCGGACTTCGCCCAAACCGTCGCGACTCCGCCGGCCATCGCCAGCCCGATCGCCAGCACAGCGATCCGCAGATGGGCACGCGGCCCCTCGGGCCGCCACCCGAGCGCGGCGGCAAGCGCCGCACACATGCTCAGCCCGATCGCCGCTGCCCACTGGAACGGCGTCGCCAGCACGAACCAGGCCGCGATTCCGGCTGCGAAAGCGACCGCCAGCCACGGTCCGCGATCCGAACCGGTTGCTGCCAAAAACGCATCCAGCGCATTGCCCACGCTGGACAATCGCCCGCGAAAGCGCCAATGCGTCTGCTGCATCGCAGCATCTGCTTCGTCTTCCCCGAGCGGGACCGTGACGGGCGAGCTCTTTGCCATGAAGACAATGGAACGGAACGAACGGGCGATGGCAAGCGATAGCGGCAACGGAGCGGGCACCGGCAAGGTCGTCACGCGCTTTGCGCCCTCGCCTACCGGCTTCCTGCACATCGGCGGCGCGCGCACGGCGTTGTTCAACTATCTCTTCGCCAAGCATTTCGGCGGCGATTTCCTGCTGCGGATCGAGGACACCGACCGGGTCCGTTCGACCCAGCCCGCGATCGAGGCGATCCTCGACGGCATGCGCTGGCTCGGGCTTGATTGGGATGGTGACGCGGTGTTCCAGTTCGCCCGGGCGGAGCGCCACGCGGACGTTGCGCGCACCATGCTGGAGAACGGCGCCGCCTATCGCTGCTACCTTACGCCGGACGAGCTCGATGCGATGCGCGCCGAAGCCCAGGCTGCCAAGAAGCCCCTGCGCATCCGCTCGCCCTGGCGCGACCGGACCGATGGCGATCCCGCCCTTCCCCATGTGGTCCGGCTGAAGGCGCCGACCGAAGGCGCGACCACCATCCATGACCTCGTCCAGGGCGAAGTCACCGTCCAGAACGCCGAGATCGACGATTTCGTGCTGCTGCGCTCGGACGGCACGCCGACCTACATGCTCGCGGTAGTGGTGGACGATCACGACATGGGCGTCACCCACATCATCCGCGGCGACGACCACCTCAACAACGCCTTCCGCCAGCTTCCGATCATGCGCGCGATGGGCTGGGCCGAGCCGCTGTACGGCCACGTCCCGCTGATTCACGGGCAGGACGGCGCCAAGCTGTCCAAGCGCCACGGCGCGCTGGGGGTCGAGGCCTATCGCGACGAGCTCGGCATTCTTCCAGAAGCGCTGTTGAACTACCTGCTGCGACTGGGCTGGGGGCATGGCGACCGGGAGGAATTCACGCTTGAGGAAGCGGTCGAACTGTTCGACATCAAGGGCGTGGGCAAAAGCCCCTCGCGCTTAGACATCAAGAAGCTGCTGAACCTCAACGGGCATTATATCCGCGAGGCGGACAATGCCCGGCTCGCCGCGCTGATCGCCGGGAAAGTCGGACCGAAGGCCGATATCGACACGCTGGTCGCGGCGATGCCGGTGCTCAAGACCCGCGCACGCGATATCAACGAGCTCGCCGATGGCGCCGCATTCCTGTTCAAGACCCGCCCGCTCGCGCTGACCGGCGATGCGGAGGCTTTGCTCACCCCCGATGCGCGCGCGTTGCTGGCGCGAATCTCTGGGCTTCTGAAACAAGAATCCGGCTGGACAACCGAGCCGCTGGAAGCCAGTCTGAAGGGACTCGCGGAGGAGTTGGGGCTCGGCCTTGGCAAGCTCGCCCAGCCGCTTCGCGCCGCGCTTACGGGGCAGACAACTTCGCCGGGGATCTTCGACGTCCTGGTCCTTCTGGGCAGGGACGAAAGCCTTGCGCGGATCGACGCGCAGTCCGTTGCCGGCGAACAGGCCGCCGAGCTTTAAGGAGTACGACTTTGGCAGATAAGACCGCCACGCTCACCGTTGGGGACAGCAGCTACGAATTCCCGGTGCTGGAAGGCAGCGTCGGGCCGGAAGTGTTCGATATCCGCAAGCTCTACGGCGCGGCGCATATGTTCACCTACGATCCGGGCTTCACTTCCACCGCCTCGTGCGAAAGCGCCCTTACCTATATCGACGGCGAGGAAGGCGTGCTGCTCCACCGCGGCTATCCGATCGGCCAACTCGCCGAACACTCGAGCTTCATGGAAGTGTCCTACCTGCTGCTGAACGGCGAGTTGCCCAACCAGAGCGAACTTGACGGCTTCGCCCGCACGATCAGCCGCCACACCATGCTCCACGAGCAACTCGCGACCTTCTATCGCGGGTTCCGCCGCGACGCCCACCCGATGGCGATAATGTGCGGCGTGGTCGGCGCGCTCTCTGCCTTCTACCATGACAGCACCGATATCGCCGATCCCGAGCATCGCCGGATCAGCTCGCACCGCCTGATCGCGAAGATGCCCACGATCGCTGCGGCCGCCTACAAGTACTCGGTCGGCCAGCCGATGATGTATCCCGACAATTCGCTGTCCTACACCGGCAATTTCCTGCGCATGACCTTCGGTGTTCCGGCCGAGCCCTACGAAGTGAACCCCGTGGTCGAGAAGGCGATGGACCGGATTTTCATCCTCCATGCCGACCACGAGCAGAACGCCTCGACCTCGACCGTGCGGCTTGCCGGCTCGTCGGGCGCCAATCCCTTCGCCTGCATCGCGGCCGGCATCGCCTGCCTGTGGGGCCCGGCGCACGGCGGCGCGAACGAAGCCGCGCTCAATATGCTGCGCGAGATCGGCACGCCCGACAAGATTCCGCACTATATCGAGCGCGCCAAGGACAAGAACGACCCGTTCCGCCTGATGGGCTTCGGCCACCGGGTCTACAAGAACTACGACCCGCGCGCGACGGTGATGCAGAAGACCGTGCGCGAGGTGTTCGAATCGCTCAAGGTCAGCGATCCGCTGTTCGAGACCGCGCTGCGGCTGGAAGAGATCGCGCTCAGCGATCCCTATTTCATCGAGAAGAAGCTGTTCCCGAACGTCGATTTCTATTCGGGCATCATTCTCTCGGCGATCGGTTTCCCGACCACCATGTTCACCGCCCTGTTCGCCCTTGCCCGCACGGTCGGCTGGGTGGCGCACTGGAACGAGATGATCAGCGATCCAGGCCAGAAGATCGGCCGTCCGCGCCAGCTCTATACCGGCCCGGTCGAACGCGATTACGTGGAAATGGGCAAGCGCTGAGCCCCGCCTGGGCCCCCTTGCGGGGGCTCAGCGGCGCGCCGCGCGATCGGCGGGCACGCTCAGTGTGAAGCGGGCGCCCTTCCCCGGCGCACTCTCCACCGTCAGCTCGCCGCCCATCGCCCGCGCAAGCCGCCGCGAGATATAGAGGCCGAGCCCCGATCCGCCGTCCCCACTGCGACCGAGCCGCTCGAACTTTTCGAACACCTTGGCCTGCTGTTCGGTACTCAGCCCCTGCCCCTGGTCGGCCACGGTGACGCAGGCCATGCCGTCTCCGCCGTCGCTCGGGCCCGTCAGCCTGACCCAGATCTGCGAGCCCTCGGGCGTGTAGCGGATCGCATTGCCGATCAGATTGAGCAGCACCTGGAGGACCCGGCGAAATTCGCCGATCGCGGGCACGCTCTCGTCATGATCCGGGGCATCGATCCGGATCCCGCGCTCCTGCGCCCGGACACCGAGAATCCCCACCGCCCGGCGGGCCACGTCCGCAAGGTCGATATGATCGGGCGCGGTGGTGAATTCGGCAGCCTCGACCACTTCGAGGTCGGCAAGGTCGTCGATCAAGGCCAGCAGATGCTGCCCAGCTGCCGCGATATCCGCCGCGTAATTGCTGTATTCCTCCGCCAGCGGGCCGGCGAGGCGGGTGCGGATCGTCTCGGCATTGGCGATGATCCGCGCGATCGGCTGGCGCAGCACCGGCGCGACGTCGCGCCCGATCACCGCACCGGCCGATCTCGACGGCATGGCGACGGGCGCCTGGCGCGCGGCCGGCGGTTGCTCGGCCGTAAGATAGAGCTCGAAGCCGGCGGAGCCCGGATCGGGCGCACCCAGCGGCACCAGGCTCGCTTTCCACTCGCGCGTCGAGCCGGGGAGCTTGACTTGCGCGCCGTCGAGCAGACGCCAGTGGAGCGGCTGCTGGTGCTGGCTGCCGGCAACTTCGATGAAGTCGGTCCAGGGCCGGCCCACGCCGTCGCGCATCTGCTGCGCCAGCCTCTCGAGCTCGGGGGCCGAGGTATCGGCGGAGAGGACGCCCTGGCGCGGGTCGAGCCGCGCGGTCAACTCGGCCAATTCACGGTCGATCTCGGCGCTCAACTGCGCGGAACTCGCTGGATCCTCGGGCGCGAGCGGCGCGGCCTGCCAGTTCGCCAGTCCGATGTCGCATCCACCCGTGCCACCCTGGTCCGGGGTCACCTCGATCCATGCGGTCACGGTCTCGCGTTCGTCCTGCGCCTGGATCGGTCGCGCCAGCTTGAGCCCGAACCGGCGAGCCTTGCGCACCAGTTCGAGCAGCGCCGGGGTCGCGATCACTCCCGGCAGCTCTCCCCCGCTGCGCAATTGCAGGCCGGCCAGCAATTCGTCGGCCTCGACCAGACGGTCGTCGGCATCGCTGCGCGCGCGAGCGAGATAGGGGCCAACCGCCATCGTCAGGCCGCCGGATAGGGCGCGGAGGATCCCAGCAGCGCGGCCGCGCGATCGGACCGGACATGCTCGAGCCCGGCCGGCGGGGCGGCGTCGGGATGGAAATAGGCCAATTGCTGCGCGACCGTTGCCGGCTTGAGCCCGGTCGCGCGTAGGGCGAGTGCAAGCCGCGCCAACTGACGGTCATTCGTCGCGATCGCCGTGAGGTCGCGGTCCTGGCCAGACCCGATCGCCAGAGCGGTAAGGAAAATCGCGATCCCGGCGTGGTCCGCCGAAAGTGCGGCCAGCGCCCCGCCGCCCATGCCCGTCACGAGCCGCGAAAGCAGACCGAGCCGGCTCCGGCTCTCGTCGAATGCGGCCCGCAGCGCGATTCCGGCAGCCTCCGCACTCGCGGCATCGGCGGCGTCCGACAGGACCCGCAAGGCCACCAGCGCCGTGTGGAACAGATCACCGGGCAGTTCCGCGAGCGGAAGCTCCATCCGGCGCAAGCTCTGGACGAACCGCGCCTGGGCCGCCAGCGCGGTCATCGCCGCGGCGGCCGTATCCGGATCGCTCGAGGCGATCAGCGCCTGGAGCAGCGGCGACAGAACCGGATCCGCGCCATTGCGCAGGTGGAGACGCTCGGCCAGCTGCCATTCGATCGTCAGCGCATGCAGATGGTTGAGCAGCGCCGGCCGCCCCAGCAGCGCGCCCGCCAACCGCTCGATCCGCTGTGCTACGAAACCTTCGGGATGTTCCTCGCCCGCCGCAGCCGCCTGGGCGTAAAGCAATTGCCGGGCGAGATCCTCGATCATCCCACGGACCCGGGCAACGATCTCGTCGCTGAACAGCGAATGATCGTCGGTTGCGAGCAGGTGGCGCAGGACCGGGCCGAGCGTGCCGATCATGGCATCGCCTTCCGCCAGTTCCAGGCGCAATGCGTCCTCGACGCTCTGGTCGCTAAACTCGGTCATACTCTGTCCCTTATGCCCGCATTAGCGGCACTTGGTTAAGTCCGTGTTAGCCGTGCGATGCCGAGAATTGCGCCAATCAGGGACAGTGAGACGAGTTCGATGGCGGGCAACAGAGCGTGGCCCAGCGCGGCCGCGGCGAGCACCAGCGCGAGTAGCGCACGATCCTCTGCCAGTTCGCCCCATTTCGCCGGGATCAAACCACCCGCTGCGCGGGCCGAGCCGAGCAGGACAAGCGCCGGATAAAGGCGTTCCGCCATGCTGCCGGACAGCGCCAGCGCAAGCACCGCCACGAGCAGCACGTCGACCACGATCGCCGCGGCCGGAAGCATGCGATCCCGTCGTTCGCCGGTCATCGAACCGGCCTGGGCGAAGGATCCGAGCGCCTCGCCTGCTTCCAGCGCGAGCCACCCCAATCCGCAGGCGAAGATGCCCAGCGCCGGCACCCCCAGTGCCGCGGCGGTCACGCCCAATATCCCGCCAAGAACGCCGCCGCTCGCCAGAAAGGCCGGCTTCCAGCCCTTGGCGAGCAATTTTGTTCCTGCCGCGCGCATTGCAACACGGGCTGCCGCCCGGCCGGGAGCGAACCGCGGCGGCGGGGGCACGTGGCGGCGAAACCATTCGGGTTCGAGCTCGGCAAGCTGCGCCTTTCCAGCCACCATCGCCCAGCGCCGCTCCGCCAGCGCGGCTTCGGGCAGATTGCGCAGAGGTACCCGGCCCTGCAGCGCGATCCGCAGCAGCGCGGAAATCGTGTCGCAATCGGGCGGGAGCTGCGTCAGCCGTTCCACGAGCCGGCCGGGCATGGCGAGCACCCCGGCCCAGGCATGGTTGAGGTCGATCCGCTCGAAACCTGCCGCGATCCCGCCCTCCACCGGAAGCACCAGAACCCCGGGACCGCTTTCGAGCGCCACCTTCGCTTCGGGGGCCGCGGGGAGCAGGCCTTCGGAGATCACGATCAATTCGTCGCCCGCATTGACCAGCCCGGCCAGCGGACGCGGTCCGGCGATCAGGTTGAACTTGGTGCCCGCGGCTTCGGCATGGTGCTGGAGACCGATCAGCCCGGTATCGAAACCTTGCGACAGGCACACGATCCGCTCGCAGCCGAGCGAAAGCGCGAGGTCGAGCTGCCGCTCGGCCAGGCTCCTGCCGGCAAGCGCAAGCGTCGCCAATGGCGTATCGGGCGCGTCAGGAGCGCGTTGGAGCAGTGAAATCAGGGCGACCCGCATCGCGCCCGATTAGGGCAGCTCCCCGCGCCTGCCAAGCCGGGCGGATCAGCTTTCCGACGTATTGAACTCGGTCAGGAAACGTTCGAGCTTGCGGATGACGACCGGCTCGCCCGGCGCCGCCTCCAGCGCTTCCTCCGCCAGCCCGATCAGACGTTCGGCGTGAAAGCTCGCGGCCAGACCCTTCAGCCGCATGGCCGCGACGTTCCAGTTGCCATCGCAACGCGCGCGGCGCAGCAGGTCGACGTGCAGGCCAAGGCTTTCGACAAAGGCGCCGCGGAGCTCCGCCAGCAGCGCGGGATCGTTCCCGGCGGCGGCGGCCAAAGTCGCATCGAGAGCACCGTTTTCGTAGGCCATGGGCCGGGCTTAGGCGCACAAGGTTAAGCGGGGGTTTATTGTAACCCGGTCCGTGGTATTCTTGCGCTATGAATGGGGCATCTCAAATCGCCGCGGTCGGTCAGAGCGACGCTCCCGCCGGCCAGCACACCGTAACCGCCGCAGCGGGCGGCGAAGCCGTTTACGAGCTGAACGAGGTCTACGAGGACGAGGAGCAAGCTCGCCCGCGCAATCTCGCCTGGATCGCCCCGACGCTGGCGATTCTGGCGGTCCTGGCCTGGAGCGGGTTCTTCGCCTTTGCCCATCAGGCCAGTTTGCTCGGCGGCGTGACGCCGGCGCAAGCGAGCGATCTTACGGTGCAATGGGCCGTCCCGGTGGTCCTGATCGTCGGCCTGTGGCTGCTGGCAATGCGGTCGAGCCGGCGCGAAGCGGTGCGGTTCGGCGAAGTCGCCCATTCGCTGCGCGGTGAGAGCGCTCAGCTTGAGACGCGACTGATCACGGTCAACCGCGAGCTCAGTCTCGCGCGCGATTTCATCGCCGCCCAGTCGCGCGATCTCGAATCGCTCGGCCGCGTCGCGAGCGAGCGGCTGGCCGACAATGCAGAGCGCATGTCGACGCTGATCCACGCCAACACCGCACAGATCGAATCGATCGCAAGTGTCAGCACTACTGCACTTGAGAACATGGACAAACTGCGCACGGAGCTGCCGGTAGTCGCCAATTCCGCACGCGACGTTACCAGCCAGATCGGCAACGCCGGGCGCACCGCGCGATCGGAGATCGCGGAACTGATTGCCGGGCTTCAGCGCGTCAACGAATTCGGCGACGCCGGCACCAAGCTGATCGCCGGGCTGCAAGGCCAGATCGACACGGCGATGGCGAGCTTCGAGACCCGCGCCAAGGGTCTCGGCGATGCCTCGATCCGGGTGATCGTGTCGCTCAATGAGCGGCTTGCCGCGCTCGAGGGTGAATGCGGCAGCGTGTCCGCCTCGATTCGCGAAACCGAAACCGCGGCGCTCGGCAACTGGGAAGCCTCGATCGAGCGCCTGCGTGCCGGGCTCGGCGAAGCGCTGCGCGAGATCGCCGAAATCGATTCGGCCGCGCTCGACCGCACCCGAGCCCGGCTGAGCGCCCTCGATGAAGAGGCGCGCCGCGTGGACACTGCAATGGTAGAGCGGGCCGAGAGCTTCATGGCGGAGATCGCCGCACGCCGCGCCACAAACGACGCGCAAATGGCCGAGATAGGCGAAGCGATCGAAGCGCGGCTGGCCGGCCTGGGCCAGATCGATGGCCTTATGGAAAATATCGCCGGCAGAAATACGCTGATCGGCGAGGAACTGGCTGATGCGGTCGATCGGCTTTCGACGAAGCTAGCCGCGAACAGGGACATACTCGACGCGACGGGTGGCGCCATCGCGGGCCTGACCGATTCGAGCGCGCGCCTGCTCGATCTGATCCAGGCGGGATCCCGGCACAGCCGCGAGCAGTTGCCGGCCGCGATCGCGACTGCCGAAGCCCGCTTGGCCGATTTCGAGCAGCGCTCGCGGAATCTGGCGGAGGTGCTGGGCGAAGCGGCCGGTGCGGGCGAGAAACTGTCGGACCAGGTTGCCGCTGCGGAAGCGGGCGGCAAGGCACTGACCGAGGAGCTCGGAGCGCTCCACGCCGGCCTTGCCGAGCACGAGGCCGCCCACGCCGCGCGCATCGACGCACTGCGCCAGGCGCTCACGGCGCTGAGCGAGGAAAGCGGAGCGCTAACCCGGCGCGCGGACGGGGAACTGAACCAGGCGGTCGAGCGGCTGCAACAAAGCCTGCGCAGTACGCTCGACGAGTTCGGCAGCGGCCACAGCGCCGCAATCGACGGTCTCGCTTCGAGAATCGGGGAACAAAGCGCCGGTGCGATCGAGCGGGCCATCAAGCTGCAGGCGACCGAGGCGATCGGCGCGCTCGAACAGGCGGCGGCCCATGCCAGCGGGGTCGGCCGCGAAGCCGCGCGGCAACTGCGCGATCAGCTTGCCAAGGTCGACGAACTGGCCGGCAATCTCGAAAACCGCGTCACCCGTGCGCGCGAGCGTGCCGAAGAGCAGGTAGACAACGATTTCGCACGCCGGGTCGCGCTGATTACCGAAAGCCTCAACTCGCATTCGATCGACATCGCCAAGGCGCTCTCGAACGACGTCACCGACACCGCCTGGGTTTCCTACCTGCGTGGCGACCGCGGCATCTTCACCCGCCGCGCGGTGCGCCTGCTCGACAATTCGGAGGCCCGCGAGATCGCCGAAATCTACGACCAGGATCGCGAGTTCCGCGAGCACGTGAGCCGCTACATCCACGATTTCGAAGGCATGCTGCGGACCATGCTCTCGACGCGGGACGGCAATGCCCTGGGGGTGACGTTGCTCTCTTCGGACATGGGCAAGCTCTACGTCGCCCTCGCCCAGGCGATCGAACGCCTGCGGAGCTGACCTGCGGCCGGCTGTCTACACCGGATTGGTTGCGCTCGAGCTCGGTTTTTCCACCCCATAGTCCGTCGGCGCGTCGCCGTAGAAATTGAGGTCGTCCGCGGTGATCCAGCCAAAGGCGTAATTCGCCACAAACGCCGCGCACAGCACGGCCGAAAGGATCGTCGCCCGGATCGCAATCTGGCCGGGGCGGAAATCGACCGGGGCACTGTCGGCCTGGCCGGGGATCTTGTCGAGCCCCGCCTCTTCGTGAGTCTTCACTCCGAACGGCAGCAGGATGAACGCGCTGATCACCCAGAACAGCAGGTAGACTGCGGCGATCGAAGTCCATCTCATCATCGCTTCATTCTCCCGCCAGTATCACTCGCGTCTGAGGTTTCTTGCCGCTCCAGCGCTGCGCCGCCCGGCGCGCGGCAAGCCGCGCCGCCTCCAGCACATCGCCCTCCTCGCGCCGCCGCAGCCGCTTCAGCGCATCGCGAATATCGTTGACCGCTTCCTCTACGAAGGCGTCGTAATCCTCGTCGAGCGGCAGGCCGATGCTCTGCACCGCGATCGAGCCTTTCGGACCCAGAACTACCACCAGCACGCCGTCGCGCGCGATCCGGCGGCGCATGGTGATCGCCTCTCCGTCCGCCGGAACGATGATGTCCCCGTCGAGCACCAGCCTGCCGGTGAGGGTCTCGGCAATCTTGCCGGGCTTGCCGGGAGCGAGGCGGACGATATCGCCGTTCTTCTGGACGATTTGGCGCGCTATGCCGCTTTGCCCACCGAGCCGCGCCTGCTCCGTCATATGTCGCATCTCGCCATGGACAGGGACGAGGATTTCGGGCCGGAGCCAGCCATAAAGGGCTTCGAGCTCCGGACGCCCCGGGTGGCCCGAGACGTGGATCGGACTCTGGCGATCGGTCACCATAGCAATCCCCTTCTGGGCGAAGAGGTTCTGCACCCGCCCGATGGCGAGTTCGTTGCCCGGGATCTGGCGGCTGGAAAACAGCACCACGTCGCCTTCGGCCAGCTCGATCGGATGCTCGCCCTCGGCCATGCGCGCCAGCGCGGCACGCGGCTCGCCCTGCCCGCCGGTCGCGACGATTAGCACCTGTCCGCGGGGGAGCGCCATCGCGGTATCGAAATCGACCACTGGCGGAAGGTCCAGCAGATAGTTGTTTGCCCTGCCGACCTCGATGATGCGGTCAAGCGACCGGCCTGCGACGCAGAGCTGGCGCCCGGTCGCCTTCGCGACCTCGCCCAGCGTATGCAAGCGCGCGACATTAGTCGCGAAAGTGGTCACCACGAGACGCTTGCCGCCATGGTTGGCGGCTTCCTTCAGCAGCCCGCGATAGACCTCGCCTTCCGAGCCCGACGGGGCCGGATTGAAAACATTGGTCGAATCGCAAACCAGCGCGAGGATGCCCTGGTCCCCGATCCGGGTCAGCTCCTCGGCGGTCGCAGGCACCCCGACCAGCGGCTCGTCGTCGAGCTTCCAGTCGCCGGTGTGAAACACCCGGCCATAGGGCGTCTCGATCAGCAAGCCGTGCCCTTCGGCAATCGAATGGGCGAGCGGGATGTAGGAAATTGCGAAGGGGCCGAGATCGAACGCCTCGAGATCCTCGACCACGTTCAATTCGACCTTCTCGGCGATCCCGGCCTCTTCGAGCTTGCGCGTGATCAGGTCGGCGGTGAACGGCGTCGCATAGAGCGGCACCCCGAAATCGGCCGCGAAATAGGGGATCGCGCCGATATGGTCCTCGTGGCCATGGGTCAGGACGATGCCCACGAGATCGTCGAGCCGCTCCTCGATGAAGGCGGGGTCGGCGAAGACCAGTTCGGTACCGGGATATTCGTTGGCTCCGAAGCTCATGCCCAGATCGACCATCAGCCACTTCCCGTCGCACCCATAGAGGTTGACGTTCATGCCGATTTCGCCCGATCCGCCGAGCGCCAGGAACAGCAATTCCCTTTCGGGCGTAAAATCTTTCTTCAAGCCGCGCCTGCTCTCTCGGCGATGATTGCGAGACCGTCCAGGGTCAGGTCGGCATCTACCGCGTCGAATATGTCTGTATGCTGATCGAACAGGATCGCGAGCCCGCCGGTCGCGACCACTTTCGCCGGGCGGCCGATCTCGGCGCGCAATTTCGCGATCAGGCCTTCCATCATCGCGACATAGCCCCAGAAGATCCCGATCAGCATCTGGCTTTCGGTGTTGCGCCCGATCACGCTGCCGGATTCCGGCGCCTCGATAGCGATGCGCGGGAGCTTGGCGGTGTTGCCGACCAGCGCATCGAGCGAGAGATTGATGCCTGGCGCGATGATCCCGCCCTTGTAGACTCCGCCGAAGTCGATCACGTCGAACGTCGTGGCGGTGCCGAAATCGACCACGATCAGGTCGCCCGCATATTTCGCATGGGCAGCGACCGCATTGACCGCACGGTCCGCACCGAGCGAACCCGGTTCATCGACATCGATCTCGAAATCCCAGGCGGCCCGCCCCTCGCCCGCGACCAGCGCCTCGACCCCGAAATACTTGCTCGCGAGCACTTGCAGATTGTGCAGCGCGCGCGGGACCACGGTTGCAACCACCACCTGCGTCACTTCCTCGCGCGCGATCTTCTCGATCGCCATGAGTTGCAGCAGCCAGACCGCGTATTCGTCGCCGGTCCGGCGCGGATCGGTGGCGATCCGCCAGCGGGCCTTGATCGTTCGGCCATCGAACAGGGCGAACACCACATTGGTGTTCCCGACGTCGCAGGCGAGCAGCATCAGGCAGTCGCCACGCTGTGCGAGACGTCGCCCGCATGGATTACGCGGATGCTGCCGTCGTTGAGCTGCAACTTGAGGCCGCCGTCCTGCGCCAGCCCGGCAAAGGCGCCCTCGATCCGCTCCGGCCCGCCATTGCTGACGTTGAGCCGGGTCCCTTGCGGATGCGCCGCCGCGGACCAGCGCGCGACCACCTGGTCGAGCCCGTAGGTCCGCCAGCGCTCGACCTCTTCGGCAAAATTGTGCGCCAGATCCGCCGCGAACGCATCGCGATCCGGCGGGGGGCCGAACTGGCCGAGCGATACCGCCTTCGCCCCGGCGACCATCGGCGTCTTCGCGAGGTTGACACCGATCCCGACCACCACTGCATCGCCTTCGCGCTCAAGCAGGATTCCGGCGATCTTGCCGCCACCGAGCAGCAAGTCGTTGGGCCATTTGAGCTCAAGTGCAGCGGGAAGCAACATCCGGCTGAAAACGGTCTCGAACACCGCAAGGCCGGCAACCAGCGCAAGCGTGGCAGCCGCCGGCTCACGTCCGGTCAGCCGCACTACGGTCGAGCCCATGAAGTTGCCGAGCACGCTGCTCCATTCGCGGCCGTGCCGGCCACGCCCGGCGGTCTGACGATCGGCTAGCAGCCAGAAGCCTTCCGGCACCGCTTCGCCGCCGCGCAGGCGCGCGATCAGGTCGGCATTGGTCGAGCCGGTTTCGGGAAGTGTTTCGATCTTGTTCAAACGATCATCCGCCCAGGAACAGGGCGGCAGCGGCCTTGTCCGCCAACGCGCCCAGCCAGGGCGTCAGGATATACCCAAGCGGCGAGATGACAACCGCGGAGATGATCAGCAACGCCCAGTGCGCCCCATCGCTCGCGCCGCGGACCTTGTCGGCAGGCTCGTCGAAATACATCACCTTGACGATCTTGATGTAATAGAACGCGCCGATCACCGAGGCCGCGATACCGATCGCCGCGAGCGGAACGAAGCCCGCGTTCACCGCGGCCTGGAACACCACGAACTTGCCCCAGAAGCCGAACAGCGGCGGGATGCCGGCAAGGCTGAACATCACCATCGCCAGGCACAGCGCGAGCGCCGGGCGGGTGCGGGAAAGGCCCGCGAGATCGGCAATCGCCTCCACCGGCTCGCCAGCCTCATCCTTGAGCATCAGCACCGAAACGAACCCGCCGATCGTCATCGCCACGTAGATCGCGAGATAGACCAGCATCGCCGAAGCGCCCGCCTGCGTCCCCGCGGCGAGGCCGATCAGGATGAAGCCGACGTTGTTGATCGAGGAATAGGCGAGCAGGCGCTTGATGTTCGACTGGCCGATCGCGCCCAGCGCACCGACCACGATCGAGGCGAGCGCGGCGAAGATCACAATCTGGCGCCACGCCTCGGCCTGCGCGCCGAACGCATCGAGCGTGACCCGCGCGGTCAGCGCCATCGCGGCGACCTTGGGCGCCGAAGCGAAGAAGGTGGTCACCGGCGTCGGCGCGCCTTCGTAGACGTCGGGCGTCCACATGTGGAACGGCACCGCGCTGATCTTGAACGCCAGGCTGGCGAGCACGAAGATCACCCCGAACAGCGCGCCGGTCTGCATCGGGCCGGTCAACGCGGCGTGGATGCCTTCGAAGCCGGTGGTGCCGCTGAAGCCGTAGGTCAGGCTCATCCCGAACAGCAGGATGCCCGAGGCCAGCGCGCCGAGCACGAAGTACTTGAGGCCCGCTTCGGCCGAGCGGTCGTCGGTGCGCAGGAAGGATGCCAGCACATAGGCGGCGAGGCTGTTGAGCTCGAGCCCGATGTAGAGCGTGATCAGATCCCGCGCCGACACCATGATGCACATGCCGATCACCGCCAGCAGCACCAGCACCGGATATTCGGCACGCATGGCGCGGAAACGCTCGAAGAACGCCGGGGCGATCACCAGCGAAGCGCCGGCGGCCGCGAAGATCATCAACTTGGCCATGCCCGCAAAGGCATCGGCCGCGAACTGGCCGCCGAAGGCCAGCGTGTCAGGCCCGCTCGCCCCGCCGCAGACCGACGGCGCGACGAGTGCGAAGGCCGCGCCGAGTGCGACGCAGGCGGCAACGCTGATCGCGCGCGACGCCTTGTCGCCCGCCCAGGCGGACACCAGCAGCAGAACCAGCGCCGCGATCGAGAGGATCTCTTCGGGCAGGATCAGGTGAAGGGAAGCGGCGAAGTCCATCAGTGCGCCCCCTCGGCGTGTTCTTCATGAGCGGCGGAAGCCTTCGGCTCGCCGATCTTCAGCATCGAATCCCCTTCGGGCTTGGCCCGGGCGATCCGCGCGTCGAGCGCCGCGACATCCTTGCGCATCGGCGCGAGGAAGCTTTCGGGATAGACGCCCATCCACAGCACCGCGGCCGCGAGCGGCGCGAGCATCAGCCACTCGCGCGTATCGAGATCGGGCATCGCGGCAGCGTCGGCATGCTTCTGCTCGCCGAACACCACCCGGGCGTAGAGATAGAGCATATAGGCCGCGCCCAGGATGATGCCGGTGGTGCAGACGAAGGTCACCCAGGTCGATACCTGGTAGATCCCGACCAGCGAGAGGAACTCGCCTACGAAGTTGCTGGTGCCGGGCAGGCCGACCGACGCCATCGTGAACAGCATGAAGAACAGCGCATATTTCGGCATGTTGATCGCAAGCCCGCCGTAACGCGCGATCTCGCGCGTGTGCAGCCGGTCGTAGATCACGCCGACGCAGAGGAACAACGCGCCCGAAACGAGCCCGTGGCCGAGCATCACCATCATGCCGCCCTCGATGCCCTGCACGTTGAACGCGAACAGGCCGACGGTGACGATCGCCATGTGGGCGACCGAGGAATAGGCGATCAGCTTTTTCATGTCGTGCTGGACCAGCGCGATCAGGCTGGTGACCACCACCGCGACCATCGACAGGCCGAACACCAGCCACGCGAAATGCGCGGAGGCTTCGGGGAACATCGGCAGCGAGAAGCGGATGAAGCCGTAACCGCCCATCTTGAGCAGCACGCCGGCAAGGATCACCGAGCCGGCGGTCGGCGCCTGCACGTGCGCGTCGGGCAGCCAGGTGTGGACCGGCCACATCGGCATCTTCACCGCGAAGCTGGCGAAGAAGGCCAGGAACAGCCAGGTCTGCGCCTGGACCGGGAAGTCGTAGTTCATCAGCGTTGGGATGTCGGTGGTGCCGGCCTCGTGGACCATCCACAGCATCGCGATCAGCATCAGCACCGAGCCGAGCAGCGTGTAGAGGAAGAATTTGTAGGCCGCGTAGATGCGGTTATCGCCGCCCCAGATGCCGATGATCAGGTACATCGGGATCAGGCCGGCTTCGAAGAAGATGTAGAACAGGTAGAGATCCTGCGCGGCGAACACGCCGATCATCAGGGTCTCCATCAGCAGGAACGCGGCCATGTATTCGCCGACGCGCTTGGTGATGCCGATCCAGCTCGCCCCGATGCAAATCGGCATCAGGAACACCGACAGGACGATCAGCAGCAGCGCAATGCCGTCGATGCCGAGCGCGTAGTTGAAGCCCGCGAACAGCGGCAGCCGTTCGGTGAACTGCCATTGCGCGCCGCCCACGTCGTAATTGGCCCACAGCAGGATGCCGAGCGCGAGATCGACCAGCGTCGCCGCCAGCGCGATCCAGCGCGCCGCCTTCGCCTCCGCGAACAGGCACGCCACCGCGCCGACCAGCGGCACCAGCAGCATCAGGGAAAGGATGGGAAAGCCGCTCATCGTGCCATCATCCAGCTAATCGCGGCGACAAGGCCGAGCAGCATAACCAACGCATAGGAATAGAGATATCCGGACTGGATCCGCTTCGCGACGACCGCGCCCTTTTCGACCACCCAGGCCGCGCCGTTCGGGCCGAAGCGGTCGATAATCCCGACGTCGCCCCACAGCCAGAACTTGCGGCCGAGCCAGAAGGCCGGGCGCACGAACAGGAAGTTGTAGAGCTCGTCGAAGTACCACTTGTTGTAGAGGAACAGGTAGACGAGCCGGAACTGCTCGGTGAACTTCGCCGGGATCGAGGTGTCCTTGATATAGGCGAACCAGGCGATCGCGAAGCCGGTGAGCATCACCACCGTCGCCGAAAGCTTCACCCCCAGCGGAAGACCGTGCATCGCATGAATCAGGTGCTCGTTATAAGCGATCGCGCCCTGCCAGAAGCTCTCGGTGTTGATGAACGCCGGCTGGAACACGAAGCCCGCAAGCACCGCACCGACCGACAGCACCACCAGCGGCGTGCGCATGCTCCACGGGCTCTCGTGCGGGTGATAGCCGCCGGTACCGTCGCCGTGCGCGTGATGGCCGTGATCGTCGTGGGCATGCGCGTGCGCGTCGTGCCCATGATCGTGCGAGGTCTCATCGTCCGAATGTTCGTGCTCGCCATGCACCGCGTGCTGGATGTGCTCGCTCTCGATCCAGCGCGGCTTGCCCCAGAAGGTCAGGAACATCAGGCGCCAGGAATAGAAACTGGTCAGCAGCGCGGCGAACACGCCGAGGTAGAACGCGGTGCGGCCCATCTCGCTGCCCGAGGCATAGGCTGCCTCGAGGATCGAATCCTTCGAATAGAAGCCGGCGAAACCGAATACGTCGAGAATGCCGACCCCGGTGATCGCCAGCGTTCCCGCCATCATCCCCCAGAAGGTCCACGGGATGTGCTTACGCAGCCCGCCGTAATAGCGCATGTCCTGTTCGTGGTGCATCGCGTGGATCACGCTGCCCGCGCCGAGGAACAGCAGCGCCTTGAAGAAGGCGTGGGTGAACAGGTGGAACATCGCCGCGCCATAGGCGCCGACGCCCGCGGCGAAGAACATGTAGCCGAGCTGCGAACAGGTCGAATAGGCGATCACCCGCTTGATGTCCCACTGGGTGGTGCCCACCGTCGCGGCGAAGAAGCAGGTCGCGGCGCCGATGAAGGTGACGAAGGTCAGCGCGGCCGGCGCGGCTTCGAACATCGGCGAGAGGCGGCAAACCATGAACACGCCCGCGGTCACCATGGTGGCGGCGTGGATCAGCGCGGAGACCGGGGTCGGGCCTTCCATCGCGTCGGGCAACCAGGTGTGCAGGCCGAGTTGCGCGGACTTGCCCATCGCGCCGACGAACAGCAGCAGGCACAGCACCGTCATCGTGTCGAAGCGGGCGCCGAGGAACCCGATCGTCGCGGCGCCCTTCAGCGCCGGAGCAGCGGCGAGGATCTCGGGGATCGAGACGGTCTGGAACACCAGATAGGTGCCGAAAATCCCGAGCATGAAGCCCAGATCGCCCACGCGGTTGACCACGAAGGCCTTGATCGCGGCGGCCTTGGCGCTGGGCTTCTTGAACCAGAACCCGATCAGCAAATAGGACGCGAGGCCAACGCCTTCCCACCCGAAGAACATCTGCACCAGGTTGTCGGCGGTCACCAGCATCAGCATCGCGAAGGTGAACAGCGAGAGATAGGCGAAAAAGCGCGGCTGGTCGGGATCGTCCGACATGTAGCCCCAGCTGTAGAGGTGGACCAGCGCCGATACGGTGGTGATCACCACCAGCATGATCGCGGTCAGCGTATCGACCCGCAGCGCCCAGTCGAAGCTGAGCGTTCCCGAATGGACCCAGCTCAGCACCGGCGTGACGGTCGGCTCGCCCGCGCCCCACAGGAAGCTGTGGCCCGACAGGAAGCTGAGGAAGATCGGCCAGCTCAGCGCGCACGAAGTGAACAGGCCGATCGTGGTGATCGACTTGGCCACGGTGTTGCCGAGCGCGCGGTTGCCCAGCCCGGCGACGATGGCCGCGAGCAGGGGCACGAAAACGATGGCGAGAATGGGGTTCACGAGAGGATCACCCCTTCATCCGGTTGACGTCGTCGACCGCGATGGTGCCGCGGCCGCGGAAATAGATCACCAGGATCGCCAGCCCGATCGCCGCCTCGCCCGCCGCCACGGTCAACACGAACATCGCGAAGATCTGGCCGGTGAGGTCGTGGAGGAAGGCGCTGAAGGCGACGAGGTTGATGTTCACCGCAAGCAGGATCAGCTCGATCGCCATCAGGATCACGATCACGTTCTTGCGGTTGAGGAAGATGCCGAGCACGCCGAGCACGAACAGGATCGAGCTGACGGTGACGTAATGTTCGATGCCGATCACAGCCGCACCCCCTTGCCCACTTCGGGCTTCACATTGACGGTCGCCTCGTCGGGCCGGCGCTGGTTCTGCTTCGAAATGTTCTGCGGGCGGGTGTCCTTGCGCTCGCGATGGGTCAGCACGATCGCGCCGACCATCGCGACCAGCAGGATCAGGCCGGCGCTTTCGAACAGGAACAGATACTTGCCGTAAAGCAGCGCACCGATGCTCTGGATATTGCTCTTGTCGACCAGCGGCGCGGCCGAACCGTCGGGCGTGCCGAGATGCAGCGCGCCGAGCTTCTCGGCACCCATCCCCAGCACCAGCTCGCACACCAGCACCAGCGCGACGGCGATGCCGAGCGGGAAGTTCTTGACGAAGCCGGCGCGCAGTTCGGCGAAATCGATGTCGAGCATCATCACCACGAACAGGAACAGCACCGCGACGGCGCCTACATAGACGATCACCAGCAGCATCGCGATGAATTCGGCGCCGACCAGGACCATCAGGCCAGCGGCGTTGAAGAAGGCGAGGATCAGCCACAACACCGAATGCACGGGGTTGCGCGACAGGATCACCCAGACCCCGGACAGGATCGTGAGGAAGGCGAAAAGGTAGAAGGCGAGGACCTGGATCATGCTTGCGCGCGGCCCCTATCGATACGGCGCATCGGCTTCAAGGTTCGCGGCGATAGCCCGCTCCCACTTGTCCCCGTTCGCCAGGAGTTTGGCCTTGTCGTAGAGCAGTTCTTCGCGCGTTTCGGTCGCATATTCGAAGTTCGGCCCTTCGACGACCGCGTCCACCGGGCAGGCTTCCTGACAGAAGCCGCAGAAGATGCACTTGGTCATGTCGATGTCGTAGCGGGTGGTGCGGCGGCTGCCGTCCTCGCGCGGTTCGCTCTCGATCGTGATCGCCTGCGCGGGGCACACGGCCTCGCACAATTTGCACGCGATGCAGCGTTCCTCGCCGTTCGGATAGCGCCGCAGCGCATGCTCGCCGCGGAAGCGCGGGCTGAGCGGGTTCTTCTCGAACGGATAGTTGATCGTCGCCTTGGGCTTGAAGAAATACTTCAGCGTGAGGGCATGCGCCTTCACGAACTCCCACAGGGTGAACGACTTGATGAAATAGGCGACGCTCATGCTGCGTTCCTTTTCATGACGACCGGTAACGTGACGAGCCGATCAAAGTCGGAGCCAGTGCCTGCAGGGATGTCGGAACCGCAATTGCCCAAATATCCCAAATCTTCATTTGCCTTCTTAGGTTTGTGGTTGGGAAGAAGCGAGGCAACGTATTTGCTCATGTTCCCCGGTGCCCGAGCACCAACGAGCGTCCAACCTCGATCTCCAGAACCGAATTTGGCAACAAAACCAGCGTCGCCGCTCGGTCGCCTTGCATCGACATCCTTTACGCGGACGAGTGAATTCGGATCGAAAATGCGTGCGGTCACTTTGTCGGTGTCGTTGGCTATCGGCGCGGAAAGCTCCACGCCTAACAAGCGATAGTCACCCTTCGTCGGATCCCCCGCCATTCCGTTCTTACGGACGGCGTCAATGTCGATCTGCGCGAAATAACATGCAAAAACGATCGGCTCGTTCGGCAAAGCACCGTGAGCCGCACCAACCTGCATACACGCGGCGACCAAGGCGCAAAGGCGCACGGGTATCCTCATGCGCCGTACCTCGTGAGCATGAGCCAGCCCGAGACCAGCACGACGAACAGCAGGCTGGTCGGCAGGAAGATCTTCCAGCCGAGACGCATCAGCTGGTCGTAGCGGTACCGCGGGACGGTCGCCTTCACCCAGCTGAAGATGAAGAAGAAGAAGAATATCTTGAGCAGCAGCCAGATGAAGCCGAACGACACGTAGGTGCCGAACAGCGTCGCGCCATAGAGCGGCGCCCAGTCGAGCGGCGGGAGCCAGCCACCGAAGAACAGCACCGCGTTGAGCGTGCACATCAGCAGCACGTTGGCATATTCGCCGAGCCAGAACAGCGCAAAGCTCATCGAGGAATATTCGGTCTGGTAGCCGGCGACGAGCTCGCTCTCGGCCTCGGTCAGGTCGAACGGCGCGCGCGCGGTTTCGGCCATGCCCGAGATCAGGAACATCACCCACATCGGGAACAGTAGCGGGTTCGCGACGAAGCCGTTGATCAGCCAGACATGGTCGCGCTGCGCCTCGACGATCGCGTTCAGGTTGAAGCTGCCGGCCCACAGGACCACGCAAATCAGGATGAAGCCGATCGAGACTTCGTAGGAAATCATCTGGGCGGCAGCGCGCATCGCGCTGAAGAACGGGTATTTCGAGTTGGACGCCCAGCCCGAGATCACCACCCCGTAAACCCCGAGCGACGAGATCGCGAGGATGTAGAGCAGGCCGACGTTGATGTCCGCCAGCACCGCGCCCGAATTGAACGGGATCACCGCCCAGGCCATCAGCGCGACGGTGAAGGTGATGATCGGCGCGATCAGGAACAGGCCCTTGTTCGACGCCGAGGGAACGATGGTTTCCTGCAGGAACACCTTGAGGCCGTCGGCGAAGCTCTGCAGCAGGCCGAACGGGCCGACCACGTTCGGGCCGCGGCGCAGCGCCATCGAGGCCCAGATCTTGCGGTCGACATAGATGATCATCGCGACCGCGAGCATCAGCGGCAGCGCGATCAGCAAGATCCCGCAGATCGTCGCGACGAACCACGCCCAGCCATAGGGCATTCCGAGGGTTTCGAAGAACGCAGTCATTCCGCCGCCTCCGCCAGCTCGTCGCCGTGGAGCAGTTCGGCCGAGCATTGCTGCATCGTGCCGCTTGCGCGGGCGATCGGGTTGGTGAGGTAGAAGTCCTTGATCGGATAGCGGATTTCGCCGCCGAGCTTGTCGCCCTTCAGCTTCGGAAGCTTCTGCCCGTAATCGGCCAGCCCTTCCTCGCCCAGCGCCGGAACTTCGGCGATCATCGCGGCCTGCAATTCGACAAAGCTGTCGAAGCCGACCGAGACGCCCAGCGCATCGGCCAGCGCGCGCAGGATCGTCCAGTCCTCGCGTGCATCGCCGGGGGCGAACACCGCCTTGTCGGCGAATTGCACGCGGCCTTCGGTATTGACGTAGGTCCCCGCCTTCTCGGTGAAGGCCGAACCCGGTAGCACGATGTCGGCCGCATGGGCGCCCTTGTCGCCGTGATGGCCGATATAGACCTTGAGGCTGCCCGCGAAGGCGCTGAAATCGACCTCGTCGGCGCCGAGCGCGAGCAGCAGCTTGGGCTGCGCCTTCACGAGATCGGCCATCCCGCCCGTCTGGGCAAAACCGAGCATCAGCCCGCCCATCCGCGCGGCGGAGAAGTGCAGGACGTTGAAGCCGTTCCACCCGTCACGGACCAGCTTCCACTTGGCCGCCAGATCGAGCGCCTTCGCATGCGCGCCGGCAACCAGTCCGCCGCCGCCGAGGATGATCGCCGGGCGTTCGGCCTTGCTCATCGCCTCTTCGACGTCGGCGGTGAGCTTGTCGAGCACCGCCACGTCGGCGCCGAGGAAGGTCGCCGCATAGGTCGGCTCCCACACCGGGCCGATCACGAAGATCTTCGCGCCGGCCTTGGCCGCCTTGCGCAGGCGGACATTCACCAGCGGCGCTTCCCAGCGCAGATTGCTGCCGACGATCAGGATCGCATCGGCCTTCTCGATCCCGGCGAAGGTCGAGTTGAAGTTCACGCCCGCGAGATTCGACGTGTCGTAGGCCATGCCGGTCTGTCGGCCTTCGAGCAGGTCGGAACCGAGCGCATTGACCAGCTTCTTGGCGGCGAACATCGTCTCGCAATCGAGCAAATCGCCCGCGACCGCCGCAACGCTGCTGCCGGGCTTTACCGCCGCGATCGCCGCGAAGGCATCGTTCCAGCTGGCAGCTTCGAGCTTGCCGGCGCCCCCGTTTTCTTTTCGGCGGATCCAGACCTTATCGAGCCGGCGGCGGGTCAGGCCTTCGACCTGGTAGCGCGCCTTGTCGCTGATCCATTCCTCGTTGACGTCGTCATTGGTGCGCGGAAGCACGCGCAGCACTTCGCGCCCGCGGCTGTCGACGCGGATATTCGCGCCGACCGCGTCGGAAACGTCGATCGACAGGGTCTTCTTGAGCTCCCACGGCCGCGCTTCGAACGCATAGGGGCGCGACGTAAGCGCGCCGACCGGGCACAAATCGATCACATTGGCCGACAGCTCGTGCTTGGCCGCGTGTTCGAGATAGGTGGTGATCTGCATGTTCTCGCCGCGATAGAGCGCGCCGATCTCGTCCACCCCGGCGATCTCTTCGGAGAAGCGCACGCAGCGGGTGCAGTGGATGCAGCGGGTCATCACCGTCTTGATCAGCGGACCCATGTATTTCTCGGTGACCGCGCGCTTGTTCTCGTCGTAGCGCGAGTGGCCGCGGCCGTAGCCCATGGCCTGGTCCTGCAGGTCGCATTCGCCGCCCTGGTCGCAGATCGGGCAATCGAGCGGGTGGTTGATGAGGAGGAACTCCATCACCCCTTCGCGCGCCTTCTTGACCATTTCGCTGTCGGTGCGGATTTCCTGCCCCTCGCCCGCCGGCAGCGCGCAGCTCGCCTGCGGCTTGGGCGGCCCAGGCTTCACTTCGACCAGGCACATGCGGCAATTGCCCGCGATGCTCAGGCGCTCGTGATAGCAGAAACGCGGAATTTCCTTGCCCGCGGCCTCGCAGGCCTGGAGCACGGTCGCCCCGGCGGGGACTTCGACCTCGATGCCGTCGACGGTGAGCTTAGGCATTGGCTTTCTCCGCACGCTTCGCAATCCGGCTCTCGAGCTCGGGGCGGAAATGCTTGATCAGGCCCTGGATCGGCCACGCTGCGGCATCGCCCAGCGCGCAGATCGTGTGGCCTTCGACCTGTTTGGTCAGTTGCTGGAGCATGTCGATCTCGTCGACCTCCGCATCGCCGGTGCGCAGGCGTTCCATCACGCGCCACATCCAGCCAGTGCCTTCGCGGCACGGGGTGCACTGGCCGCAGCTCTCGTGCTTGTAGAAGGCCGAGAGGCGCGAAATCGCGCGCACGATGTCGGTCGACTTGTCCATCACGATCAGCGCCGCGGTGCCTAGTCCTGAGCCGACTTCCTTGCAGCCGTCGAAATCCATCGGCACGCCGCGCATCATCGCCGCCGGAACCAGCGGAACCGAGGAACCGCCCGGGATCACCGCGAGCAGATTGTCCCACCCGCCGCGAATGCCGCCGCAATGCTTCTCGATCAGCTCGTCGAACGGAATGCTCATCGCTTCCTCGACCACGCAGGGCTTGTTCACATGCCCGCTGATCTGGAACAGCTTGGTGCCCTTGTTGTTCTCGCGCCCGAAGGACGAGAACCACGCAGCGCCGCGGCGCAGGATCGTGGGGGCGACCGCGATCGATTCAACATTGTTGACCGTGGTCGGGCAGCCGTAGAGCCCGGCGCCGGCCGGGAACGGCGGCTTGAGGCGCGGCTGGCCCTTCTTGCCCTCGAGGCTCTCGATCATCGCGGTCTCTTCGCCGCAGATGTAGGCGCCGGCGCCGCGATGGACGAAGACGTCGAAATCGTAGCCGCTCTTGCAGGCGTTCTTGCCGATCAGGCCGGCGTCATAGGCCTCCTGGACCGCCGCAAACAGCGTCTCGGCCTCACGGATATATTCGCCGCGGATGTAGATATAGGCGGCGCGCGCGCGCATCGCGAAACCCGCGACCAGCGCGCCTTCGATCAGCTTGTGCGGATCGTGACGGATGATCTCACGGTCCTTGCACGACCCCGGCTCGCTCTCGTCGGCATTGATGACGAGGAAAGAGGGACGCGGATTGCCGAACTGGTCCTTGGGCGCTTCCTTGGGCATGAAGCTCCACTTCATGCCGGTCGGGAAGCCCGCCCCGCCGCGCCCGCGCAGGCCCGAGGCCTTGATCTCGTCGACGATCGCTTCCGGGCCCTTGGCGAGCAGCTTCTTGGTATTGTCCCAATCCCCGCGCGCCTTGGCGGCGGCAAGGTTCCACGGCTGGAAGCCGTAGAGATTGGTGAAGATGCGGTCCTTATCCGCGAGCATCAGAGGACCCCTCCGAAATAGAGATAGGCGGCAAGGCCGATCACGGCGAGCATCGCCACCATCTTGATCAGCCCGCTGAGGACCTTCCAGGCGATGAACACGCCAACGACTGCAATGCCCGCGGGAACGACGACGTCCATTACTGTGCCCCCCGCGACTTGCGCGACGTGAAGATTCCGAGGCCGCCGAACAAGCAGCCCAGGATGATCCACACCACCCAGGAACCGCCGTTGATGAACTTGAACAGCCCCAGCAGGAGGAAGATGATCCCGAGGATCGGCGGGCCGGCCTTGGCGGGCGTGGTCATCACCATTCCCCCCGATAATCGTGGTTTTCCTTGACCATCGCAGTCAGCGTGGTTGGCCCGCCTTCCGGCTCGACCGTGTGACGGTTCTTGAGCTGGGTACCGGCCTTGGGCTGCTTGCCCTCGGCCAGCGCGCCGAGGATCGCGTCGAGGCTTTCGGCGGTCAGATCTTCGTAATTGTCGTCGTTGATCTGCACCATCGGCGCCGAGGCGCAATTGCCCATGCATTCTACCTCGGTCAGCGTCCACAGCCCATCATCGCTGACATGGCCGAAGTGCATCCCGCGCTTCTTGCAGGCGGCGATCAGATCGTCCGAGCCGCGCAGCATGCACGGCGTGGTCCCGCAGACCTGCACGTGATAGCGGCCGACCGGCACGAGGTTATACATGAAATAGAAGGTCGCGACCTCGACCACGCGGATGATCGGCATGTCGAGATAGGCCGCGACATATTCCATCACCGGCAGCGGCAGCCAGCCCTGCGTGTTCGTTTCGGCACCGACCTGGCGCTGGGCGAGATCGAGCAGCGGCATCACCGACGAGCGCTGGCGCCCGGCCGGATAGCGCGCGACGATCTCCTTCGCCTTGGCGACATTCGCCTCGTTCCAGGCAAAGCCAGACCAGCGGGCGCGCAGCTCGGGCGTGTCGGGTTCGAGATGACGGTCAGCCACGAAGCGCGCCCCTTCCAGCTTCGTCATCCTGAACTTGTTTCAGGATCCATTTCGCCGATCCACCGAAGCGAGCGGCCACGCGCAAACCGGCAGGCTTGGCAGCGATGCGGCAACGATCGGCTTTGCGGCCCGATGGACCCTGAAACAAGTTCAGGGTGACGGAATTAAGGGCGATTTCACTGCTCACCGCACGAACTCCACGCGAGCACACTTCTCGCCTTCGAAAGTATAGATCGCGATCACGTCGAACGGCTCGACCAGCTCCGAACCGTCTGTGGCCGGGCCGCGGGTGACATGTTCGCGCATCAACACGTAATTGCCGATTTCCTGCGCTTCCTTGATCTCGGCATGGTTCTGCGGCCAGCGGGCGAAAGCAGCCTTCAGCCCCTCGCGCGTGCCTTCCTTGCCTTCGCGCACCACCGCGCCGCGGTAGTTTGCTTCGCAGGCGTCGTCGGTCATCAGCTCGACATAGGCGTCGGCATCCTGCGCGTTGTAATGCGCGATCATCTGCTTCGCGGTTTCGAGGAGGTCAGTCACGGCAATCACAGACCCCCGACATAACGAACGACGCCGTCACAATGCGATTTGGCCGCCCGCATGCTGTAGGGAACTGGAGGCGGAGGCGTTTCCGCCGTTCCGTAGAATATCTCGACACCCTTTTCTGCTGACTCGCGATATTGGAGAATATAGGTTGCCTTGCCACCGCAAATGCTAAACGCGGCATTGTTGTCACCGACGTTTGCAAGCCGTTCTGAATCCTTGAAGTTTTCCATGAGCACTTCAAAGGAATCGAGATAATATTTTCCGTTGAACCACGAAATTACTTTGTGCTCATCTGGAAACAAAGCCTTCGCCGCTTCAACGTCGTGCTGGGCAACCGCTTGCGCCAACGCTTCGAACCGACTGGCGTTTGCTGCTTCCGCGGACGCTCCGCTCGCCAAAAGAACGGTCGCCGCAGCAAGGAGGAGACGGAGCCTCACCGGTCACACTCCCCAAACACCACGTCGATCGCGCCGAGGATGGCGGTCGCGTCGGGGAGCATGTGGCCCTTGGACATGAAGTCCATCGCCTGGAGGTGCGAGAACGCCGTGGGACGGATCTTGCAGCGGTAGGGTTTGTTCGAACCGTCGCTGACGAGGAACACGCCGAATTCGCCCTTGGGGCTTTCGGTCGCGACATAGACTTCGCCGGCGGGAACGTGGAAGCCTTCGGTGTAGAGCTTGAAGTGATGGATCAGCGCTTCCATCGACTGCTTCATCTCGCCGCGCTTGGGCGGGACGATCTTCTGGTCGCTCGAAGCGGTCGGGCCTTCGGGCATTTCGGCCAGACACTGCTTCATGATGCGGGCCGATTGGCGCACTTCCTCGACCCGGACCATGAAGCGGTCGTAGCAGTCGGAATTGGTGCCGACCGGGATCTCGAAATCCATCCGGTTATAGACGTCGTAAGGCTGGGCCTTGCGGATGTCCCACGGGATCCCGGCCGCGCGGATCATCGGGCCGGAGAAGCCCCAGCGCACCGCATCGTCCTTGCTGACGATCGCGATGTCGACATTGCGCTGCTTGAAGATGCGGTTGTCGACCACGAGGCTCATCGCGTCCTCGAACAGTTCGGGCAGGCGCGTATCGAGCCAGTCGGCGATGTCGGTCAGCAGCTTGAGCGGCACGTCCTGGTGCACGCCGCCCGGGCGGAACCATGCGCTGTGCATGCGCGCGCCCGAAGCGCGTTCGAAGAAGTTGAGGCAATCCTCGCGGATTTCGAACAGCCACAAATTCGGGGTCATCGCACCGACGTCCATCACGTGGCTGCCGATGTTGAGCATGTGGTTACAGATGCGGGTCAGCTCGGCGAACAGCACGCGCAGGTATTGCGCGCGGATCGGCACTTCGAGATTGAGCAGCTTCTCGATCGCGAGGACGTAGCTGTGCTCCATCGCGAGCGGCGAGCAATAGTCGAGCCGGTCGAAATAGGGCAGCGCCTGGAGATAGGTCTTGTGCTCGATCAGCTTCTCGGTGCCGCGGTGGAGCAGGCCGATATGCGGATCGATCCGCTCGATGATCTCGCCGTCGAGCTCCATCACCATCCGCAGCACGCCGTGCGCCGCCGGGTGCTGAGGCCCGAAGTTGATCGTGTAGTTGGTGATCTGCTCGTCGCCGGTGGTCGGCGAGGTCTCGAGTGTGAGGCCGCTCATGGTCAGCTACCCTCCGGAGCGGGGCCGCTGCCGCCTTCGTTGCCGGCCTTCTTCGCGCGCGGCTTGCGGGCCGGGCGATCCTCGGTCGGGGCGGGAGCGGCAGGCTCCTTCTTTGCGGTGCGCTTCTGCGCGGGCGATCCGGCAGAGGCCTTCTTCGGGGCGGCCTTGTCCGCCGGCTTGCCGGCACCGGTCTCGGCAGGCTTGTCGGTGGTCTTGGGCTGGGCGACCGGCGGCGGCGCAGGCTGCTCGGCTGCCTTCTCGTCGCCCGGAAGAACGTATTGCGCGCCTTCCCACGGGCTCATGAAATCGAAGCTGCGCAGATCCTGCGCCAGCTCGACCGGCTCGTAGACCACGCGCTTCTCGTCTTCCGAGTAACGCAGTTCCTGATAGCCGGTGAGCGGGAAGTCCTTGCGGAAAGGATGCCCTTCGAAGCCGTAATCGGTGAGGATCCGGCGCAGGTCGGTGTTCCCGTCGAACAGGACGCCGTACATGTCGAACACTTCGCGCTCGAGCCAGCCGGCGTTGGGCCACAAGGTGGTGACGGTCGGGACCGGGGTGTTCTCGGCCGCGCGGCACTTCACCAGGATGCGGTGGTTCTTGGTCAGCGAGAGCAGCATGTAGACGACGTCGAAGCGCTCTTCACGCGCCGGGTAGTCGACCCCGGCGATCTCCATCAGCTGCTGGTAGCCATGCTCGTCGCGCAGCAGGCGCAGCGCATCCTCGACGTTCTCGCGCACGACCGAGAGGACGATCTCGCCATGCTCTTCCTTGGCGTGGAGCAGCATTGTGCCCAGCGCGCCCGAAAGCGTGGCGGCGATCCCGTCGATCTCGGCGATCTTCGGGGCGGAGTGGAGAACGGTTGCCATCTTAACGTTCGATCGTCCCGACGCGGCGGATCTTCCGCTGGAGCTGCATCACGCCGTAGAGCAGCGCTTCGGCGGTCGGCGGGCAGCCCGGCACGTAGATGTCCACCGGAACGATCCGGTCGCAGCCGCGCACGACGCTGTAGCTGTAGTGGTAATAGCCGCCGCCATTGGCACAGCTGCCCATCGAGATCACGTATTTCGGATCCGACATCTGGTCGTAGACCTTGCGCAGCGCCGGGGCCATCTTGTTGCACAACGTCCCGGCGACGATCATCACGTCGCTCTGGCGCGGGGACGCGCGCGGCGCGACGCCGAAGCGCTCCATGTCGTAGCGCGGCATGTTCACATGGATCATCTCGACCGCGCAGCAGGCAAGCCCGAAGGTCATCCACCACAGCGAGCCGGTGCGGGCCCATTGGAAGAGCTCCTCGGTCGAGGTGACCAAGAAGCCCTTGTCCGACACTTCGGAATTGAGGCTGTCGAAGAACGCCTGGTCCGGCGCGGCAACGGCACCGCCCGCAGCGGCGCTTGCGGGTTCGATCACTCCCATTCGAGAGCTCCCTTCTTCCAAGCGTAGATCAGGCCGATAACCAGTTCGAAGATGAACACCATCATCGTGATCCAGCCGGGCCATCCGGTCACATCCAGGCTCACCGCCCAGGGGAACAGGAACGCGGCTTCGAGGTCGAAGATGATGAACAGGATCGCGACGAGATAGAAGCGCACGTCGAACCGGCTGCGCGGGTCTTCGAAGGCGGGAAAGCCGCATTCGTACTCGCTGAGCTTTTCCGCATCCGGATTATGCGCCCCGGTCAGCCGGGCGACGCCCATCGGCAGGAACACGAAGGCCGAACTCAGGCCCACCGCGATCACGAGAAAGATCAGGATCGGAAGATATGCGGATAGATCGACCACAGGGTGAGTCTCGGAAAGAAACGGAAAGATTCGGCCCGCCTCTAGGCCCTGCCCCGGCGGGTGGCAAGGCCGGAGCGGGCCGAAATCGGCCCTTCGGGCCATTCATTTCCCCAGCGGCAACGCCCGAATGTCGGTCGTGCCGGGGTCGGCGCCATCCGCCAGGGCTCCGCCGTCTCCGAAGCGGTCCCAGCGGCCGGTGCCGACATACAGCAGGCGGTCGCCGTCGAGCGTCCCGCCGAGCGGTTCGGTCCAGCCCGGCGCGTCGCTTTCGAGCACGGTGACGGACTTGATCGAAAGCCAGTCGTCGGCCAGCTCGAGCCGCAGGATGCGCTTGGGCGAAGTGCCGTTTTGCACCGCGATCAGGCTGTGCCCCCGCCGCCATAGCCCGTCGATTCCGTCGAGCATCGCGGGCTTGGCCGCGGACAGGCGGGTGACCCTGCCGCTGCCCATGTCGTAGACCGCCAGGCCATAGCGGTAATCGCTCACGATCAGGCGATTGCCGGGAGCGGGCACCAACCCCTGGGGCGAGCGGAAGCTTCCCGGCGCGGCGAGTTGGCGCAGCGCCTGATCGGTCGGGCCGGCAGCATAGATCACGCCGTGGACCGGGTCGGCGGCGTAGACCGTGCCGTCATCCCCCACCGCGACATCGCCGAGCGGCACCATTCCACCGGCTTCGAGCCGCCGCGCGACCTGCCCGGCGGCCGGATCGAAGCCGATGAGCGCGGCAGACACCTTCTCGCCGGGGGTCTGGTCGTAATCGCCCGACGCGACCCACAAGAGCTTCTTCTTCGCGTCCCACGCGACCCCCGCCAGGCTGCCCGCCCCGGCCAGCTCGAGCCGCTGCCAGTCGGCCTCGCCGCGCTTCACGAACAGCGCGCGCGAGACGATCGTGGTCGCGTAGAGATCGCCGCTCTTCGGATCGCGCGCCAGACCCTCGACCAGCTGCGCCTCGGCCGGAACGGTCGTCAGCAGGCTGCTCGGCGCGATCTGGTGACGGTTGACCTGCATCGCGCTGGCGAACCATTGCGCATAGTCGATGTCGAGCCAGCCGGCGATCGTGCCTTCGGACTGTGGGCTGAAGGCATAGCCGCGCCGCGCCAGCTCGATCGCCGCCATCCCCGCCGCATCGGTATTGCCGGCATCGGCCAGCGCATTGAGCAGCCGCAGCCGGACAGTCGAGCTGTCGGGATAGTCGCGCGCGAGCTGGGTCAGGTCGCCCACCGCGGTCAGTTGCCCGGTCTCCGCGTCGGCCCCGCGCCAGTCGGGCGCGCCGGCCAGGGCCGGAGCCGCCAGTAAGATGCCGGCCGCGAACAGCGTTCCGACCAGTTTCCCGACCAGTTTGGATGTCATTCGCGCGCCGCTCCGATCAGGCATGATGAATTGATTTCGTCCTATCGCAGCACTAGATGCCCGGTGTTCCTTCGATCCTTATGCGAAAGGCAGAATTTCCGCCATGTCCGAGTTCTCCGCCAATGACCCGATCGTGATCCTTTCCTACGCGCGCACCCCGATGGGCGGGATGCAGGGCGTGTTCTCCGACGTTTCCGCGACCGACCTCGGCGCGACGGCGGTGAAGGCGGCGGTCGAGCGCGCGGGTGTTGCGGGCGACGATATCGAGCGGATCTACATGGGCTGCGTTCTCCCGGCAGGGCTCGGTCAGGCACCGGCGCGCCAGGCGGCCCTCAAGGCCGGCCTGCCCAAATCGGTCCAGGCGACCACGGTCAACAAGGTCTGCGGCTCCGGCATGCAGACGGTGATCATGGGTGCCGAAGCCCTGGCCGCCGGTTCGGCCGACGTTATCGTTGCGGGCGGAATGGAGAGCATGACCAATGCGCCCTATCTGCTCAAGAAGCACCGTTCGGGTGCGCGGCTCGGCCACGATACGGCCTATGACCACATGTTTCTCGACGGGCTGGAAGACGCCTACGAGGCCGGCGCCGCAATGGGCAGCTTCGCGCAGGACACCGCCAACGCATACCAGCTGACCCGCGAGGGAATGGACGACTATTCGATCGAGAGCCTGCGCCGCGCCAATGCCGCGATCGCCGGCGGCGCCTTCGCCGGCGAAGTCGTGCCTGTGACCTATTCGACCCGCGCGGGCGACGTCACCGTGGAGACCGACGAGCAGCCCGGCAAGGGTCGCCCGGAAAAGATCCCGGCCCTGCGCCCGGCCTTTGCCAAGGACGGCACGATTACCGCCGCATCCTCCAGTTCGATCTCCGACGGCGCCGCCGCCGTCGTCATCACGCGCGAGAGCGTGGCGAAGGAAAAAGGCCTCAAGCCGGTTGCGAAGATCGTAGCGATGGCCGCCCATGCGCAGGAGCCGCGCGAGTTCACCACCGCCCCGGTCGGCGCAATCAAGAAGGCGCTCGACAAGGCCGGCTGGAGCATCGCCGACGTCGACCTGTTCGAAGTCAACGAAGCCTTCGCCTGCGTCGCCATGTTCGCGATGCACGACCTCGGCATTCCGCACGACAAGATCAACGTGAATGGCGGCGCGACTGCCCTCGGCCACCCGATCGGCGCCAGCGGCACAAGGATCCTCGTCACGCTGATCAACGCGCTCAAGACCCAGGGCAAGACCCGCGGGGTGGCGAGCCTGTGCATCGGTGGCGGCGAAGGCACGGCGGTGGCGGTCGAACTCGTCTGACCGCCATCCCGGCCGCGCCGGCCCGACTTTTGGGCTTGTGCACGATCCATGATAGGCTGTTCTCCTCCAGAAAAATAACGGAGGGGAAGAATGAGAAATATCCTTTTGATCGCTGCACTTGCATCGTTGGCGGCATGCTCCGCCGCGAAACCCACAGAGGCGCCCACCGAAAAGCCCAAGACCCCGGACGAGGCAATGGCCGGGACTTACGAATATTCCGGGCCGGACGGAAAAAAGATGATGTCGGTGCTCGACATCAACCATACCTACACCGACACAACCTCGGGCGTCGTCAGCGAAACCGGTACCTGGGCGCTCACGGACGGCAAGGTCTGCTTTACCTCCTCCGCCGCCGGTGCCAGCGCGCAGTGCTACACGATGAGCGGATCGCAGAAGGACGGCAATCTGACCGCCACGCCCGACAAGGGCGACCCGCTCAAGCTCGACAAGGTCAGCTGATCGCCTCCGGCCCTCCCCGAGCGCGCCTCGGGGAGGATCAGGGCTCTCCCGCACCCCACAGGCGGGATTGCTTCACATAGCCCTTATGTCCTGCGGCATCGAACTTGCACCAGCCGTCGTCGCAATCGCCGAGCTTGCCGATCACGCCCGGCTCGGCGTTCCACAGCAGTTTCGCGCCTTCCGAACGCCCGTCTCGGATCGCGGCAAGGCCCTTGCCCGTCACGATGGCGGTGCGCGCGGGATTGAGCAAGCGCGCGAGGATCCAGCCCTGCGCGCCGTCGGGATCGCGCACAAGGCGCCAGCCCTCGCGCAGCCGTACGACCTTAACCGGCAGGCCCTGCCGATGATAAAGCCAGGAAATCTGATAATCCTCGCTCGGGCCGACACGCATGTTGACCTCGTTCGAGCGCAGCGAGGCCCAATAGGGCGTGTCGCGCTCCTGCGCCGCGAGCGCGGCGGGCAGGCACAGCATTGCAAGGGGGAGGACGCGAGCGAAGAAACGCATGGGGCCTCATACCGCCACGAGCCCGCGCACTTCAAGCGCGCTTGACCGGTAACCCCCGCCCGAATAGCGCGCAGGCCCATGAGCCAGACCAAACCTCCAGCCAGGCCGCGCGTGATCGTCACCCGCCCCCTTCCCGGCGTCGAACCGAAGATGCTCGAACTGTTCGACACGGTGTTGAACCCCGAGGATCGCGCCTTCACCCGCGAGGAACTGCTTGCCGCGATGCGGGATTGCGACGTGCTGGTGCCCAACGTCACCGACAAGATCGATGCGGGCATGATCGAGCAGGCGGGCGATCGCATCAAGCTGATCGCCAATTTCGGCGCGGGCGTGGACCATCTCGACATTCCGGCACTCAAGGCCAAAGGCATGGCGGTCACCAACACGCCCGACGTGTTTACCGACGACACCGCCGACATCACCATGGCCCTGATTCTCACTGCGACACGCCGCCTTTCCGAGGGCATCCGCATGGTCGCCGCGGGCGAATGGGACGGCTGGGCCCCGTCGCGCATGCTCGGGCGCAATCTGCGCGGCAAATTGCTCGGCATCGTCGGCATGGGCGCGATCGGCAAGGAACTGGCGATCCGCGCGCGCGCCTTCGGGATGGAGGTGGCTTACAACAACCGCCGCCGCCTGCCCGAAGCCGAGGAAGCGGCACTCGGCGTGCGGTTCGAACCCGGGCTCGAGCTGCTGATCCGCAGCGCCGACTATCTCTCGCTCAACTGCCCCTCCACCCCCGAAACCCGCGGAATGCTGAACGCGGAGCGGATCGCGGCGATGAAGCCCGGCTCTTTCGTGATTAACAGCGGCCGCGGCGACCTGATCGACGAACCGGCGCTGATCGCGGCGCTCGAAAGCGGCCATCTCGGCGGTGCGGGCCTGGACGTTTTCGTCGGCGAACCGAACATCCGCCCCGAATTCATGCACCTCAAGAACGTCACCGCCCTGCCCCATCTGGGCAGCGCGACCGTCGAGGGACGGACCGAGGCGGGCGAGAAGATCATCCGCAACATCCAGGCCTGGATCGCGGGCGAGCCGCTGCCCGACGCGGTCTGATAACTTCCTGCAAGCGCTTGTCGGGCATCGACAATCTGCCCTAGACGTCGCCCCACAACAGCCCGCTAACGGGCGTGCGCAGGGAGAATTACCGACATGATCCGCAGAGTCTCGGCGGCGCTGGCGCTTGCCGCCACCCCGGCCGGTGCCTTGGCGCAGGCGCCGCACGCTCCCGCCGTCGACAGCGGCGATACGGCGTGGATCCTCACCGCATCCGCGTTCGTCCTGCTGATGTGCCTGCCCGGTCTCGCGCTGTTCTATGGCGGGCTGGTACGGGCGAAGAACCTGCTTTCGGTCACCCTGCAATGCGGCGCAGTCGCCGCCGCGGCTTCGACCCTATGGGTCGTGCTCGGGTACACGCTGGCTTTCGGCCCCTCGGCGAATGGCTGGATCGGCGGACCGGGCCTGTCGATGTTCCGCAACCTCGCCGATTTGCGCTCAGGCACCGCTCTCTCCGAAAATACCTTTGCGCTGTTCCAGATGATGTTCGCCGCGATCACGCCCGCACTGATGGTCGGCGCCTGGGTCGACCGGGCGCGGTTCTCGTGGGTCGTGGGATTTTGCGCGCTATGGGGCCTGGTGGTCTATGCTCCGGCGGCGCATTGGGTATGGGGCGGGGGCTGGTTGGCAGCCCGGCTCGGCACGCTCGATTTCGCGGGCGGCATCGTGGTCCACACCACCGCGGGGATTTCCGCCCTGGTGATCGCGCTCCTGCTCGGCCGGCGCGAAGGCTTTCCCGGCACGGCGATGCTGCCGCACGCGCCGGGCCTGACGATGATCGGGGCGATGCTGCTGTGGGTCGGGTGGTTCGGCTTCAACGGCGGCTCGGCGCTGACCGCCTCCGGCAGTGCCGCGGGGGCGATCGTCAACACCCATGTCGCCGCCTGCACCGCGGCGCTGGTGTGGGTGCTGATCGAGCGCTTCACTTTCGGCAAGCCCACCAGCGTCGGCTTCGCCACCGGCGCGATCGCCGGGCTGGCCTGCGTGACTCCTGCGGCCGGGTGGATTTCGCCCGGCGCGGCAATCCTGTTCGGCGCGGCCTCGTCCGCGGTCTGCTATCGCGCGATCCACCTGATCAAGCTGCAGCTCAAGATCGACGATTCGCTCGATGTGTTCGCCGTCCACGGCGTCGGCGGGATGCTGGGATCGGTGCTGCTCGGCCTGTTCCTCTCGACCGGCCTCGGCGGAACCGGCTATGCCGCCGGGATGACGATGGGCCTGCAACTTTGGGCGCAGATCGCCGGCGTACTCGCGGTCGCCGCCTGGTCGGCCATTGCGACGCTGGCGCTGGCGCTGGGCGTCTCGCTGGTCGCCCCGATGCGGGTCAGCCGCGAGGAGGAAACCGAAGGCCTCGACATCACCAGCCACGGTGAGCGTGGCTGGGAATTCGACTGAGGAACAGACCATGGCCCGCCCGCCCTTCCCCCCGTTCACCGCCGAAACCGCCGCGCAGAAGGCGCGGATGGCCGAGGACGCGTGGAATTCGCGCGATCCCGAACGGGTCTCGCTCGCCTATACCGAGGACAGCGAATGGCGGAACCGCGCCGAATTCCCGCGCGGCCGCGCCCAGATCGTCGAATTCCTCACCCGAAAGTGGGCCCGCGAGCTCGATTACCGGCTGATCAAGGAAGTCTGGGCGTTCGAAGGCAACCGCATCGCGGTGCGCTTCGCCTATGAGTGGCACGACGCGGGCGGCCAGTGGTACCGTTCCTACGGCAACGAGAACTGGGAGTTCGATGGCGAAGGCCTGATGGCGCGCCGCTTCGCCTCAATCAACGATCTGGCGATCGCCGAGATCGAACGGAAGTTCCGCTGGCCGAGCGGCGCGCGGCCGGAAGGCCATCCTGGATTGAGCGAACTGGGGTTATAGCGCCTCCCGAGGAAGGCTTGGCGGGAGGCTAAGCGCCCACGCCTCAATCCCCGGTCAGAATCCGGTCGACCAGCTCCTTCACCGTCGGGGTGAAGTTGTTCGAATAGAACGGGTCCTGCTTGAAGCGGTAGGCCGCGTGGCCGGCGAACATCAAATTCTGCTCGGTGTCCCCGCCGTGCGCGATGTCCTGCAGGGTCTTCTGGATGCAGAAGCTGCGCGGATCGGCGAGGCGGCCGGTGGTGTAATCGTCATGGTCCTTCCACGACGAGAAGCCGCAATGCGACAGGCAGCCCATGCAATCGGCCTGGTCCTGGCGGATGATCCCGCGTTCCTCGGGGGTGACGAACACCACCGTGTCATCGGGCGTCTTGAGCGCTTCGGTGAAACCAGCGCCCGCCCAGACGCGTGCCCGGTCGCGGTCCTTCGGCGCGACCCAGAAGTTCTTGCCCTTGACCCCGACGTCGAGCTCGACCGTATGCTCGCCCGCGGCGACCCGCGAATAGGGGATCTGGCGTTCCGAGCGTTCCTCGAGGTTGCGCAGGAAGGGGTTGCGCACCGCCGAGCTGTAGAAGCCGGTCGGCGAGAAGCGGTGGAGCAGCACATCGCCCGGATCGAGCGTGCGCAGACGGTCCTTCCACTGCTGCGGGATCGGGCTTTCGTGGGTCAGCAGCGGGCGGGTGCCATACTGAAAGGCGATCGAGCCGAGCTCGGGATTGTCGATCCAGTGGTCCCACTCGCGCAAGAACCACACGCCGCCGGCCATGATGATCGGCACGTCGTCCGACACGCCTTCCTGGCGCATCGTTTCGCGCAGCAGCTTGACGCGCGGGTACGGATCCTCGGGCTTGAGCGGATCTTCCGCATTGGAGAGCCCGTTGTGGCCGCCGGCCAGCCACGGATCCTCGTAGACCACCGCCGCCATCAGATTGGCGACCTTGTTGTACGACCGCTTCCACAGCGCGCGGAAGGCGCGGGCCGAGCTGATGATCGGGAGATAGTTGACGTTGAAGTTCGCCGCGATCTCGGCGAGCTTGTAGGGCATGCCGGCACCGCAGGTTACGCCGGTGACGAGGCCGCGGGTCTTCTCCAGCACGCCTTCCAGCACCGCCTGCGCGCCCCCCATTTCCCACAGCACGTTGATGTTGATCGCACCCTTGCCGCTGGCGATGTCGTAGGCCCGGCGGACCTGCTCGACGGCCCCGTCGATCGCATAGCGGATCAACTGCTCGTGCCGCTCGACCCGGGTGCGCTGGGGATAGACCTGCGGAATCGCATGTCCGTCCGCATCATACGAATCGGCGTTGACCGCGCTGACCGTGCCGATCCCGCCCGCGGCCGCCCAAGCGCCGGAGGAGGCGTGGTTGGTGGCTGCGACGCCCTTGCCGCCTTCGATCAGTGGCCAAACTTCGCGGCCGCCGTAGAGGATGGGCCGTAATCCCTTGAAACTCATGTACGTTCCTAAATAATGCGGACCCGCTGGCCGGGCTATCTGCCCTTGGCATCACCTGGCTGGCGGCAGGGTTGTATGTCTTTCGGCTCGGGCCGATCCCCCACTGCCTCGAACTGCGCATAATAGCCTGCAAGCTCGGGTTTACGGACAAATTCGACCAGACGGAAGCCCACGTGATCCAATTCGCAGAACAGCAGCTTCGGCGGGATGCCGTGCTGGTCGGTCGGGCGGTCGACATCGACCACCACCACCTGCCCGTGCTCGCGCAGCGCCGGGCGGAGTCGCCAGAGGAAGGCGTAGGGCTCGGTCACCTCGTGATACATGTGAACCATGAACACCCGGTCGAAGCTGTCTTCGGGCAGCATCGGATCGTCCTCGGCGCCGAGCTTGATCGAGACATTGTCGAGCCGCTCGCGCTCGACCCGGCTGCCGAGCCGCTCGATCGCACCGCGATCGATATCCTGGGCCAGCACCCGGCCGTGGGTCCCGACCCGCTCTGCCAGGCGCACGGTGTAATAGCCCTCGCCCGCGCCGATATCGGCGACGGTCATGCCCGGCGCGATATGCGCCAGATCCATCACCGTGGTCGCTTCCCGGCGATCGTCGCGCGCCTGTTCGCTCGCGCCGTTTTCTGAATGGACGGAAACCGGGCGCGATGCGCGCGGGAATTGGCGCGCGGTCTCGGGACGATCCGACTGGTCGTCCTGCGCGGCACGGTCGCAGCCGTTCGCCAGCGACGCGAGCAGCGCCAGGGAAAGAGCGGCGATCAGCCTCAATCGACGTCTTCCACGTCGACGGTCTCGCCCGTGACTCGCTGCGCCAGCGCGGCCGAGATGAAATCGTCGATGTCGCCGTCGAGCACGTCGTCGGGCGAGGTCGAGGTGGCCCCGGTGCGCAGATCCTTCACCAGCTGGTACGGCTGAAGCACGTAAGAGCGGATCTGGTGGCCCCAGCCGATGTCGCTTTTGGACGCATGCACATCGCTGGCAGCTTCCTCGCGCTTGCGCATCTCCTCTTCGAACAGGCGCGCCTTGAGCATGTTCATCGCGATTTCGCGGTTCTTGTGCTGCGAACGGTCGATCTGGCTCGCGACCACGATGCCCGACGGCGCGTGGGTGATGCGGACCGCGGAATCGGTGGTGTTGACGTGCTGGCCGCCCGCGCCCGAGGCGCGGTACGTGTCGATCTTGAGGTCCGCCGGATTGACCTCGATCTCGATATTGTCGTCGATCACCGGGAACACCCAAACCGAGCTGAAGCTGGTGTGGCGCCGGGCAGAGCTGTCGTAAGGGCTGATGCGGACCAGGCGGTGCACGCCGCTCTCGGTCTTCGCATAGCCATAGGCGTTCTCGCCCTTGATCAGCAGCGTGGCGCTCTTGATCCCGGCCTGCTCGCCGGCGTGATAATCGACCAACTCGACCTTGAAGCCGTGGCGCTCCGCCCAGCGGGTGTACATGCGCTGAAGCATGTTGGCCCAGTCCTGGCTCTCGGTGCCGCCCGCGCCGGCATGGATTTCGAGATAGGTGTCGTTGGCGTCGGCCTCACCCGAGAGCAGCGCCTGGACCTTGTCCTCGTCGGCGCGGTCGGCGAGCGCCTCGAGCGCGTCGAGCCCTTCGCGGATCGTGTCCTCGTCGCTCTCCAGCTCGCCGAGTTCGACGAACTCGACCGCGTTGGCCATCTCGTCCTTGATCGCATTGGCCGCGCCGATCGCACCTTCGAGCCGGCGCCGTTCGCGCATCACCTGCTCGGCCTGCTTGGGATCGTCCCACAGGGTCGGATCCTCGACCCGCGCATTGAGCTCGTCGAGCCGGCGCACCGCGCGGTCCCAGTCGAGCGAGCGGCGCACCAGCGCCAGCGCGGCTTCGATCCGGTCGATATGGGCCTGCCCTTCGGCACGCATGGGAAGTCTCCGCAAAATTGAGCGGACCGCTTAGCGAAAGACTGCCGATTGTAAAGGCGGGCCGCCCACGGCGCACCCGCCTCCGCGCAAGTTGGCCCGTCTACTTGCCCTTGAGCGACCGCACCGCGGCAAGGCTGTTCGTAATGTGCTCTTCCGGCTTCATCGCGGTGTAGGCCAGCACGACCTTGCCTTTTTTCGAGATCACATAGGTGGTCCGGTCGGTCCAGCCGGTCGAGCTTCCGTCGGGCTTCTTGAGATCGACGTCGTATTCGGCCTTGATCGCATTGGTTGCCGCAGCCACCGGAAACTGCCCGGCGCAATGCTTCGACGAGAAATCGGCGAGCTGGTCGATATTGCCCATCGTCAGGCCGATCACCGTCGCGCCCGCCTTCTTGAAGTCCGGGATCGCCTGCGCGAACGCCGCCGCTTCGATGTTGCAGCCCGGCGTGAAGGCGGCGGGGAAGAAATAGAGCACCACCGGGCCCTTCTTCAGCGCGCGCTTCAGGTCGAAAGTCACCGGCTTGCCGGCCTGTGCGCCCTTGGCGACGAACTCGGGTGCGGTGGCGCCCTTCTTCAACGCGGCGTGGGCAGGTGCGGCGACCAGTGCCAGTGCGGCGCAAGCGGTCAGGGTGCGTGCGAACATGTTCATTCCTCCCAAAGCGGCCCGCCACGGGCAATCCTTAGCCGACTAATAAAGCCCGCCCTGCTTTTCCGCAAAGCTTTCCGGCTGGCCGGTACCGGTCTGGCCCGGGGCCGCGCCGGCTGCGGCCGTCTGTTCGCGCCGCTTGAGCTGGGCGATGATCAGATCGCGCATCGAATCGATGTCGTCCTGCAGCCCGCCGCCCCGGCGCGGCTCGGTGTCGGGTTTGAAGGCTTCCCAGATCGTCGCCGCCTTCGGATCCTCGGTCGGGGTGCTGTCGAACACCCGGCGGCCGGTGATGCGGTCGATCCGCACCATGCGGATGCCTTGCGGCGCAACGAACGGCTGGCCATTCCAGCGATCGCGGCTGAGTTGCACGAATTGCTTGAAGATCGGTGCCGCCAGCGTACCGCCCTGGGCATAGCCGCCCAGGCTGCGCGGCTGGTCGTAACCCATGTAGACCCCGGCGACGATGTCGGGCGAGCCGCCGACGAACCACACATTGGTCGGCCCGCTGGTGGTCCCGGTCTTGCCGAACAGGGGGAAGTTGAGATCGCGCAGCACCACGGCGGTGCCGCGCTGAACCACGCCTTCGAGCATGTGGACGACCTGGAACGCGGTCCGCGGATCGAGCACCTGCTTGCCCGCAGGAGCCAGGCGCGGCATCGGCTTGCCGTCCCACTGATCCATGTTGCAGCCGGTGCATTCGCGCTCGTCCGCCCGCCAAATCACCTTGCCGTTGCGATCCTGCACGAAGTCGATCAGCGTCTGCTGGTGCTGCATCCCCTGCGCCACCAGCGCAGCGTAGGCATTGACCATCTTCGCCACGGTGGTGTCGCCCGCGCCGAGCGCGAAGGAGAGGTAATTGTCGTAGCTGCCGATCCCGACCCGGCGGAAGGTGCGGGTGACATTGTCCATCCCGGCATCGGCCGCGATATGGACGGTCATCAGGTTGCGCGACTGCTCGAGGCCCCAGCGCATCGTGTGCTCGCCCCCGCCGCCCTCGTTGCCGAAGTTGCGGAAGCATTTTTCCCCCAGCCCTGCGCCCTGGTAGACGCAATAGGCCTGGTCGGGAACCATCGTGGCCGGGGTCATCCCCTGGTCGAGCCCGGTGGCGTAGACGAAGGGCTTGATCGTCGATCCCGGCTGGCGGAGCGCCTGCGTCGCGCGGTTGAACGCGCCCAGGCGCGGATCGAACCCGCCCTGCATCGCCAGCACGCGGCCGGTGTTGGGATCCTCGGCAAGGAACCCGCCCGAGATTTCGGGGATCGTCCGCACCTTCCACGACCCTCCGCCGGCGGGCGACGCGGCGATCACGTCGCCCTTCTTGAGCCGGTCGGGCAGTCCGACGAGCGGCGCCTGCGTTCCGTCGGCGAAACCGATCCGCGCCAGATTGCCGTCGCGCGACAGGACCGCGCCGACCCGCCAATCCTGGTAGTTGATCGAGAGGAAGGCGCCCTGCAGCCGGGCGCGCCAGTCGTCGTCGACGTCGATCGTGGTGATCGGCTTGTCCCAGGCCCTGCCGCCGCCATAGCGGATCAGCCCGGCGCGCAGCGCGTCGGCGCCGGCCTGCTGCAATTCGGGATCGAGCGAGGTGCGCACCCACAGCCCGCCTGCATAGACGCTGTTGGGGCCGTCGCTGGCCTGCTCGCCGAATTTCTCGATCAGTTGCCGGCGCACCTCTTCGAGATAGTAGCCGGCATCGACCGTGGTGTATTCCTGGCGCTGGTTCACCAGGCCGAGCGGCATCGCCTTGGCCGCATCGGCGCTGGCGCGATCGACGAAGCCGTTCTTGACCATCTCGTCGAGAACCCAGTTGCGCCGCGCGATCGCCCTCGCCTCGTTCTGCGGGCGGCCGTATTGCTCGGGCGCCTTGGGCAGGATCGCGAGGAAGGCCGCCTCGTTCAGCTTGAGGTCGCCGACGTCCTTGTTGAAATAGGCGCGGCTGGCGGCCTGCACCCCGAAGCTGCGGCGGCCGAGCGGGATCTCGTTGAGATAGAGCTCGAGGATCTGCTGCTTCGACAGCACGCCTTCGATCTTGCGCGCGAGCAGCATTTCCTTGAGCTTGCGCGTGACCGAATATTCGTTGCCGACAAGGATGTTCTTGGCGACCTGCTGGGTGATAGTCGAACCGCCCTTGGCGCGCCGGCCGCTGCCGAGCTTGCTCGCATAGTCGAACACGGCGCCCGCGAGGCCGGTGATGTCGACCCCGCCATGGGTCCAGAAGGTCTTGTCCTCGGCCGACAGATAGGCGTTGATCAGCGGCTTCGGAAAATCGCGAAACTGCAACTGGACCCGGCGCTCGCGCGCGTAGGAATCGACGATCTCGCCGTTGTAGCCGCGCACCATCGTGGGCAGCGGCGGCTGGTAGGTCAGCAGCGCGCGCGCATCGGGCAGCGTGCGGATGAGGGTGAACCAGACCACCGCATAGATCAGCAAAATCCCGCCGAGCAGGATCGAAACCCAGCGGAACCAGCGGCTTCGGCGCCAGTTCTCGCGAAACCAGGTGATCAGGGTCTGGGCCTCTCGGCGGATCCTGAGGTGGATCGGTGTCGGGGCGGATTGCGGGGCGTCGCTCATGGTCGGGGGCGCCTTAGCACGGGGTCTTTGCCGGATGCCAGAAGGAAGCGGCCTATTCGGCCGGCGAAGGGGTGGAAGAAATCGCCGTGCCCGAATTCCGCGCGAAATAGATGCGGATCGCGCGTTCCATCGCGTCGGCGAAACGGGCCTGACCTTCCGGCGAGGTCAGCCGCTTGGCATCGTCGGGATTGGTAATGAAGCCGGCCTCGAACAGCACGCTCGGCACGTCGGGCGCGCGCAGCACGGCCAAGGCCGCCGAACGGCGCGGATCGGGGTGGAACGCGATGCTTCCCTGCCCTTCGCGCACGATCAGGCCGGCGAACTCGGCCGATTCCGCCTGGGCCCGCCGCTGCGATAGATCGACCAGGATCGCGCTGACCGCATCGCTGCGGCCCGAAAGCGAAATGCCGTTGACCCGGTCGGCGCTGTTTTCGCGCGCGGCGAAGCGCGCTGCCGCCTCGTCCGAAGCCTTTTCCGACAGCGTATAGACGCTCGCCCCGCTCACCCCGCCATCGTCGCCGGCCGAATCCGCGTGAATCGAGAGGAACAGATCCGCGCCGAGACGGCGGGCGATCTCGGCCCGCTCCTGCAGCACTAGGAAGGTGTCGTCGCTGCGCGTCAGGGCAACGCGGATGCCGCCCTGCTTCAGCAAGCGGTCGCGCAGCGCGAGCGCGAGCCCGAGCACCAGCCGCTTCTCCTCCATCCCGCCCCCGTTCGCGCCCGGATCGTGCCCGCCGTGACCGGCGTCGATCACCACCAGCGGGCGCGAGGCGTCGGGCGGCCCCTCGATCTTTGGCAGCCCGATCAGCCTGCCTGCGTCGGGCAGTTCGACCCGGATCACATAATCGCGGCCGAGCGCCGGGACCGGCAGTTTGAGCTTGAGCGCGTACAGCCCGGCCATGAGCACGACCGGGAAAAGGAACAGCAACAGGACCTGTAGTCGTTCCCGCATTGCACCCGCGGTCTATGGTTAGGGATTGCCTAGCGACAAGCGAAATTTGCCTTTTTTCGCAAAGCGGTTGCCCCCCCTCGCACCCGTTGCTATCTAACCCGCAACCGAGGCGGGCCTGCCACCCGGAGATCTCCCCAGCGCCGCTGCCGCCTTGCCGCAGTTTCCGCCGGACCGGAAATTTCCCGCAGCCGCATCGGAAAATTGCCGGATTCCTCAAGGAAAGCCGGCCGCTACAGGTTGATGCCGAAATGAGAAGCCATTGCCCCGACCGACTGCCGCAGCCGCAAGGCTGCGTCGCAGTGTCGGCCGCAAAGGCGGCGCACACCCGCATTCCGGGGCCGCGCGATCTCCTTCCCGCAGACACGATCCGCTTCGCCGGCCGCATGCAGCGGTCCGGCGGGTTTTCACTTTCCGGCACCCGCGATGGCGGGGCCGGTTTTCACGCATATGTGCGCGCCACCGCCCCTTCACGTATGAGGGTCGCAGGCGGCAGGCGCGCCTGGAGAATTCATAATGGCTACGCGCATGCTGATCGATGCGCGCCACCCGGAAGAAACCCGGGTGGCGGTACTCAAGGGCAACCGGATTGACGAGTTCGACTTTGAATCTGCCGAACACAAGCAGATCAAGGGCAATATCTACCTCGCGAAAGTAACCAGGGTCGAACCCTCGCTGCAGGCGGCCTTCGTCGACTTCGGCGGCAATCGCCACGGCTTCCTGGCCTTCAGCGAAATCCACCCCGACTATTACCAGATTCCCAAGGAAGACCGCGAGGCGTTGCTGGCCGAGGAAGCCGCCGCGATCGCGGAGGAAGCCGCGCTGCGTGCCGAGGAGGAAGACGATGAGGATGCCCTGGCCGATGGTGAGGGCGGCGACTTCGACGGCTCCGGGGTCGAGGAAATCGACACGTCCGAAAAGGACGACGTAGCGACGTTCGAAGGCGGCTATGCCGAAGACGACGAGCACGAGGACGGCGAAGACGCCTCCGACGAGCATGACGACGAGGGCGAGCACGAAGAAGAAGCCGCTGCCGGCGAAGACGGCGACGAGGACGGCGGGGAGCGCCCCCGTCGCGGGCGTGGCCGCGGCCGCCGGCAGGGCAAGGGCGGCGGCAATCGCGCTCGCGCCAAGGAAGTCGACGAAGTGCGCGCCAAGCGCATGGCGCTGCGCCGCCGCTACAAGATCCAGGACGTAATCCATCGCCGCCAGGTGCTGCTGGTGCAGGTTGTCAAGGAAGAGCGCGGCAACAAGGGCGCCGCTCTCACCACCTATCTCAGCCTGGCCGGCCGCTATTGCGTGCTGATGCCCAACTCGACCCATGGTGGCGGGATTTCGCGCAAGATTTCCAATGCCGGCGACCGCAAACGGCTGAAAAGCATCGTTTCCGAACTGAACCTGCCCAAGTCGATGGGCTGCATCGTTCGCACCGCGGGCCTCCAGCGCAACAAGACCGAGATCAAGCGCGATTTCGACTATCTCGCCCGCGTGTGGGACGAGATCCGCGAGAACACGCTCAAGTCCACCGCGCCGGCGGTGATCCATTCGGACAGCGACCTGATCAAGCGCGCGATCCGCGACATCTACAACAAGGAAATCGAGGAAGTCGTGGTCGAGGGCGAGGAAGGCTACAAGGCCGCCCGCGACTTCATGAAACTCCTGATGCCGAGCCACGCGAAGCGGGTGAAGGCCTATTCGGATCCGGTGCCGCTGTTCCAGCGCTATGGCGCCGAGGACCAGCTGAGCGCGATGTACGATCCAGTCGTGCAGCTGCGTTCGGGCGGCTACATCGTGATCAACCCGACCGAAGCGCTGGTCTCGATCGACATCAACTCCGGCCGTTCGACCAAGGAACACGGGATCGAGGCGACCGCGCTTTCGACCAACATGGAAGCGGCGCAGGAAATCGCCCGCCAGCTCCGCTTGCGCGACATGGCGGGCCTGGTGGTGATCGACTTCATCGACATGGAGTACAACTCCAACATCCGTAAGGTCGAACGCGCGATGAAGGACGCGCTCAAGCACGATCGCGCACGCATCCAGGTCGGCCGCATCTCGGGCTTCGGCCTGATGGAGATGAGCCGCCAGCGCCTGCGCACCGGCGTGCTCGAGGCGACCACTCGCTCCTGCCCGCATTGCGATGGCACCGGCCTGGTCCGCACCGCATCGAGCGCCGGCCTTTCGGCGCTGCGCCTGATCGAGGACGAGGCGGCCAAGGGCAAGGGTACGATCATCTCCCTCTACGCCTCGACCGAGGCGGCGGTGTATCTGCTCAACGCCAAGCGCGCCGATCTGCACGAGATCGAGGAACGCTACGGCGTGACCGTTCAGGTCATCCCCGAGGGCGAAGAGGAAGGCGCGAAGATGCGCGTGACCTCGGGCGGCCCGCGGCCGACCTCGGTCCCGCGGTTCGAGCCGATCGTCTATGACGAGCCCGAGGACGACGAGGAGATCGACGCCTACGAGGACGAGGAAGAAGAGGACCGCGAGGAGCGCTCCGAGCGCGACGACGGCAACAAGCGTCGCCGGCGCCGCCGCGGCGGGCGGAACCGCAATCGCGACCGGGACGAGCGCGACGAGAGCGGTTCGGACGACGACGAGAGCGAGACCCACTCGGACGACGAGGACGGCGAAGAGGGCGAGCGCTCCGAACGCGCGTCCGAAGACGATGAGGATCGTCCGCGCAAGAAGCGCCGCCGTCGTGGCGGACGCAACCGCAACCGCCGCCGCCGCGAAGAAGGCGAAGAGGGCGAAACCTCGGAGACCGAAGGCGAAGCCGAGACCGACGAGGTCCCTGCCGAAATCGCCGAGATCTCGGAGCAGCTGGCCGAGGATATCTCGGTAGTGGCCGAACCGGTCGAGGAAGCCCCGGCAGAGGAGAAGCCCAAGCCCAAGCGCAGCCGCGCGAAGAAGGCCAAGGAAGAACCGGCCGTCGAGGAAGCCCCCGAGGAGGCCGCCGCTGTCGAGGAAGCTGTGGCGGAACCGGCTCCCAAGCCCAAGCGCAGCCGTGCGAAGAAGCCGAAGGAAGAGGCTCCGGCTGCCGAGGCAGAAGCGGCTCCCGCTCCCGAAGCGGAAGCCGAACCCGCGCCCAAGCCCAAGCGGAGCCGCGCCAAGAAGGCCCCCGCGCCGGAAGCGGAGCCCGAGGCCGTCGCTGTCGAAGCCGCTCCGGCCGAGGCTGCCGTGCTGGTGGAGGAAAAGGCCGCGGAAGAGGTTCAGGAAGGCCCGGCTCGCCGCGGCTGGTGGCAGCGCACATTCGGAGAATAGCATGACCGGACCCGTTTCGGCGCTGCGGCGCTTTGCTCTTGCCACTGCCCTTACCGGCGTGCTGGCGAGCCCCGCAGCCGCCGAGACGGTCTATGTCAAGGCTGCCCGGCTGCTCGACGTCGAGAGCGGGAAATACGTCTCCGACCCACTGGTTGCCGTGACCGACGGCAAGGTCACCGCGGTCGAGAGCGGCAAGCCCGCCCCCGTCGGAGCGCGGGTGATCGACCTGGGCGAGGACACGATCCTGCCCGGGCTGATCGACATGCACGTCCATCTCGACGGTCGGCCGGAATACAGCGGCTACAATTCGCTGCAGTTCACCGACAGCTTCTGGGCGGTGATCGCCGCGGTCAACGCGAAGAAAATGCTCGAGCACGGCTTCACCTCGCTGCGCAACGTCGGCGACCAGAACTACGATGTCTACGGGGTGAAGCAGGCGATCGAGGAAGGGTGGATGGAGGGTCCGCGGATCACCACCGCCAATTATGCACTCGGCGCCACCGGCGGCCATTGCGACGACACCGGCTTCCCGCCGAGCATGGAAAAGAAGTCGCCCGCGGTCGCCGACAGCCCGGACGAATTCCGCCAGCGCGTGCGCGAAATGAAGAAATACGGCGCGGGCGTGATCAAGATCTGTGCCACCGGCGGGGTCTTCTCGCACGGCGACACGCCGGGCCAGCAGCAGATGACTTTCGACGAGCTCAAGGCCGTCGCCGACGAAGCGCATATGGCCGGGCTCAAGGTCGCGGCGCATGCACACGGCGCGGAAGGAATCAAGGCCGCGATCCGCGCCGGGATCGACACGATCGAACACGCCAGCCTGGTCGACGACGAAGGGATCCAGCTCGCCAAGGAGCATGGCACCTGGTTCACGATGGACATCTTCAACACCGAATACACCCAGTCCGAAGGCAAAAAGAACGGGGTGCTGGAGGAGAACCTCCAGAAGGATCGCGACATCGCGCAGATCCAGCGCGACAATTTCCGCAAGGCGTTCAAGGCCGGGGTCAAGATGCTGTTCGGCACCGACGCCGGGGTGATGCCGCAGGAAACCTCCGCCGGTCAGTTCAAATACATGGTCCAGTACGGCATGACGCCGCTCGACGCGATCCGGGCTGCGACGATGAACGCGGGCGAGGCGCTCGGCCAGAAGGGCGAGGTCGGCGTGCTCAAGCCCGGAGCCTGGGCCGATATCGTCGCCGTCAAGGGCGATCCGTTGAGCGACGTCACCGTGCTCGAGCATGTCGACAAGGTTCTGAAGGGCGGCGAGCCGGTCGACTAACCGGCGCCATCGAGCTCCCGCACCGCGGTCGCAATCTCGCCGCGCCCGTAGGGCTTGGTCACGATCGGAACTTTCGCGTAGCGCGCAGCGTCCAGCCCGCTGCCATATCCGGTCGCAAACAGGAACGGAATCCCGCGGTTCTTCAGCGCTTCGGCGATGCTCTCGCTGTTCTCGGCGCCGAGGTTGTAGTCGAGCACCGCCAGGTCCAGCTTCGCCTCGTCCAGCAGTTGCAGCGCGCTGCGGACGTTGGACGCAAGCTTGACATCCTCGGCCCCTAGCGAACGCAACACGTCTTCGCCGTCGAGTGCGATGATCAGGCTGTCTTCGACCAGCATCACGACCCGCCCGGCGAGCGGCTTGCCGTCCACTGCGCCCGCTTCGCGCACGGCATTGCCCGCCTCGTCCGGGCCCACGCCGGCGACGTGCCGCGAAGGAACGCAGAAATGCGCCGACAGGCCGCCGAGCTGGTAACGCAGCTCCGCGTCGCCGCCGAGATCGTGCGGGATGGTCTGCTCGATCACGGTCGTTCCGAAGCCGCGGCGCGACGGCGGCGTCACCGGAGGCCCGCCGCTTTCGGCCCAGTCGATCAACAAGCTGCCGTCTTCATCGACCCGCCAGCACACGCTGACCTCGCCGCTGTCGGACAAGGCGCCGTATTTGACCGCGTTGGTGATCAGTTCGTGGAACACCAGCGCCAGCGCGGTAAAGGCCGCAGGGTGGACCAGCACGTTGGGTCCATCGGTCTTGAGCTTCGTGCGCTTCTCGGTCAGGAAGGCATTGGCTTCGGTTTCGATCAGGTCGCGCAGCTTGGCCGGTCCCCAGCGGTCGCGGGTTACCTGTTCGTGGGCACGGGCCAGCGCCTGCACCCGGCTGTCGAGATTGGCGACGAAATCCTCGATCCCGACCGTCCCGTCGCGGGTCTGCGAGACCAGCCCCCGGATCAACGCCAGGATATTGCGCACCCGGTGATTGAGCTCGGCGATAAGCAGTTCCTGCCGCTCGTTGGCGCGCTGGCGTTCCTCGCCGGCACTGTCTGCGAGCCGGATCAGCACTTCGAGCATGCCGATCCGCAGGGCTTCGGCAACCCGGCGTTCGGACTGGGTGAACGGCAGGCTGCGCCCCTTCACCAGCTGCGACCAGATCTCGAAACTCTTGCGCGGGGTCAGCCGGTCGCCGAGCGGGCCGACTTCGACCGCCTTTTCGGGATTCCCGCCCCAGCGGACCGAGCGCATCTGCTCGCTGCGGAACAGCACCACATAGTCGCGCGGCCGGCGCGACAGCGGGATCGCGATCATCCCCGCGGCGATTTCCGCATAGGCAGCGGCATCGGCCAGGATCGTCTGGATCGAATCGGTGGCGAATACCTCGCCCTGCGACCCGGTGTTAAGCACCGAAACGAGCTTCCGGAACTGTTCCGCGTTCGGGGTCAGGCCATGGAGCGACATCGCCCCGTCGACGAACACGGCGACCCCGTCGGACGGAATGGTGTCGAACACGACCTCACCCAGCCATTCGGCATTCTTGAGCAGGTAGTCGTCCTGCGCGACGGCCGCCATCATGCGGTCGGTCGCGGTGCGGGCGCGGGCCTCGTATTCGGCGGTTTCCGCTCGCTCGCGGCTTTCGAGCATCAGCGAGAACATCTGGCCGAACAGTTCCGCCGCGGTGCGCATCGCAAGGTTGGGCAGCCGCGCGCGGTAGTGGTGGCAGGCGAACAGCCCCCACAATTTTCCGCCGACGATAATCGAGATCGAGAGCGACGCGCTGACGCCCATGTTCTTGAGATATTCGATATGGATCGGCGAAACCGCGCGCAGCAGCGAAAGCGACTGGTCGAGCACCTGGCCGTTGATATCGACCTGCGGGACGATCGGCACCGGCACCGAATCGACATCGGCGATGATGCGGAAGACGTTGCGCAGATAGAGTTTGCGCGCCTGTTGCGGGATGTCGGATGCCGGGTAATGCTGCCCGAGGAAGCTCTCGATCCCCGGCGTGAGCGATTCCGCGACGACTTCGCCCGAGCCCTCGTCATCGAAGCGATAGACCATCACGCGGTCGAAGCCCGTGATCGCGCGCACCAGCCGGGCGCTTTCGCGGATGAAGGCGGTCAGCCCGTCCGCCTGCGACAGGCGGGTCACCAGCGTGCGGACCATGCCCGCGGCCTCGCCGACATCTTCGGACCAGGGCTCGGCCTCGATCACGATCGTGCTGTCGCCCGCAAAATGCATCGCCACATCGAACGGCTCGCGCCCGTCGACCAGCTTCTGGCCGTAGAGCCGCTCCACCGCATCCGGCCCGCGCAGCATCGCTACCCGGTTGCGGATGTTGTGAATACCGCCCTCGGTGAACAACGCCGTCAGCGGCTGGCCCAGCAACTCGTCGGCCGTCTTTCCGGTGAACTGCTCGACATTAGCGGAGACGCGCGCGATCAGCCAGTCGGTCCCGACCGCGACCAGAAAACCGAACGGCTGGATATTGCCGAGGATATGGATCGGTTCGCGGTCGCAATTGGTGAGATCGACCTTGAAGCCCGTCAGGTCAGCGGCCACGCATGGCTCCCCATGCCACCGCCGCGTCGGCGTAAAGGCCGAAGGTGCGGATAGCGGATGCAACCGCCTCGTCCCGCCATGCCTCGCCGCCCGCTGCGGCCTTGCGATCGAGCTTGCGCAGGAAGGAACGCCAGCCGCCCTGCGGGTGGGTCGACGCGAGATAGCCATGCGGCAGACCGGCCGCGACCGCGCGCCGTAAAACGGCCCCGCCAAGACGAGATCCTTCGGCGACATAGGCCGCGCCCCACAGCGCGGCTTCGGACTTGTGCCAAACGAGCGCCGCCGGCTCGACCAGCGGGCGGGCGAGCGTATCGAGGTCGGCGCGCAGGGCCGGCGCGCGGGCTGCGGCTCCCTCCATCAGTCGCGCGATATCCAGCCAGTTCTCGAGCGGGATCAGCGCCCTGGCATGGGCGGCGAGGAAATCGCCATAGGAACCGCGCTCGGCCAGGTCGAACTGACCGAAGAGCCCGTCCACCTCGTCATGGCAGAAGCGCGTCGCGTTGCGCAGCCGCTCGTGGAACGGCGAAAGCGCGGGTTCGGGGATGGAAAGCGGAAGATCGGTCGTATCGGAAAGTTCGAATTGCAGCATTGATCGAAAACCCAGTCCAAGTGCCCCCGGGGCGCAAGTCGAGCGCCATTTGCGTTTTAACGCGCAATACCGCGAAGGGTTTCCCCGCCGGCTACGATCGTGTGGAAAACTCTGCCGTATCGCAGGCTTGCGCCGAACCGGGCAAAGTGCGGCCTCTCGCTCTTCCCCCCAGGGGGTAGCCTACGCCGATCTGGTGCCGACGCCCCATTCGGTCCAGCCCGCCCAGCGCGGCAGGCCGTCGACATAGCGGCGCCCGAGTGGCGCGACCTCGAAGCCGCCCGCAGCAACCGCGTCGGACACCGGCCGGGTGAGATGGCAATTGCCCATCATCCGCTTCCAGACCGGCTCGATCCGGCGCTGCCATCTCTCTGGCCCGGAATCCGGTGACTTGCCGTGTTCGAGGAACAGCAGCCTGCCGCCCGGCTTGAGAATGCGGCGCAGTTCCCGCAGCACTTGCGGCGCGTCGTTCACCGAGCAGAGCGTATAGGTGCAGACCACGCTGTCGAAGCTCGCGTCGCCGAAGGGGATCGCCTCGCCGAAGCCGGCGCGGATATCGGCCTCCCAGCCGCGCGCCTGGGCGGCCTCACGCGCATAGTCGAGCAATTTTCCGGAAGGGTCGATGCCGGAAAAACCGGTCACCCTCGCCTGGTCGTAATACGGCTGGTTCAGGCCGCCGCCGACGCCGAGTTCGAACACCTTGCCCTCGGCCAGCGGCACGACCTCGGCGCGCAGCGCGGCGATCCGGGGGTCGCCGCACGCACATTTGATGAATCGCGGCAAGATCGTCTGGTCGTACCAGTTTCCAAAGCCCATGGTTTCCACCCCTTCCCGGTCCGGCCACACTCCGCTCCCGGGCGGATTTGTCAACTTCGGTTGAAATCCGCACACTTGCACCGCGCCGCACAATCTCTAGAGAAAGCCCGCGAACTTCAGGAAACGGACCCATGGCCGCTCTTACTTTCCCCGCCAACAGCAGGATCACCGGCAAGGGGCGCGACTATCGCGCCGAAGCCGGCGCGACACGGGTCAAGCGCTTCCGCATCTACCGCTACGATCCCGACAGCGGCGAGAATCCGCGCTACGACACCTACGACATCGATCTCGACAAGACCGGGCCGATGGTCCTCGACGCGCTGATCAAGATCAAGAACGAGGTCGATCCCACCCTCACCTTCCGCCGTTCGTGCCGCGAGGGGATCTGCGGATCCTGCGCCATGAACATCGGCGGCAAGAACCACCTCGCCTGCACCACCTCGATCGAGGATTGCGGCAGCGGCGAGACGCGGATCACCCCCCTGCCCCACATGGAAGTGGTGAAGGACCTGGTGCCCGATTTCACCCATTTCTACGCGCAATATGCCTCGATCCGCCCGTGGCTGCAGACCGTGACGCCCAATCCCGGCAAGGAGCGCCTGCAGAGCCCCGAACAGCGCGAGAAGCTGGACGGGCTTTACGAATGCATCCTGTGTGCCTGCTGCTCGACCTCATGCCCGAGCTATTGGTGGAATTCGGACAAGTTCCTCGGCCCGGCGATCCTGCTCCAGGCCTATCGCTGGCTGGCCGACAGCCGCGACGAGATGACCGGCGAGCGGCTCGACGAGCTGGAAGACCCGTTCCGCCTCTATCGCTGCCACACGATCATGAACTGCGCCAACGCCTGCCCGAAGGGACTCAATCCGGCGAAGGCGATCGCCGAGATCAAGATCATGCAGGTCGAGCGCCACGGCTGATGGTTGCCGAAGGCCAGGTCCTTGATGGCGGATGCCTGTGCGGCGCGATCCGCTATCGCCTGACCGGGCCCAGCCTGTTCGTCTCCCAGTGCTGCTGCAAGGATTGCCAGAAGGCGACCGGCACCGGCCACACCACGATCGTGGGCATTCACCGCAGCCAGCTTGCGCTGGAGGGCGAACCGGCGACCTACACCAACACCGGCGAGAGCGGCGGCAGCGTCACGCGCCATTTCTGCGGCACTTGCGCCGGACGGCTCTACACCTCGGGCGACATGCCGGGCGAATTCATCATGGTCCAGGCAGGCTCGCTCGACGATCCTTCCGCGATCGCGCCGGAAAGCGTGATCTATCTGAAGGACGCGGCGAGCTGGGACCGCTTCGATCCGGCGCTCCCCAAATACGAAGTGATGCAGCCGCGGGACAATCACACGCGCTGATGGCCGGGATGCTGGCCCGCTACGAGGCGCTGCTCGCCGCGGACGAGCTGCGCGCCGATCCCGAGCAGCGCGCGGCGGCGGCGCGCCTCGACGCCTTGCAGCGCGAACTGGAGAACGGCGCGAGGCCCGGCATGCTGGGCAGGCTGCTCGGCAGGAAGGACGCCCAGCCGCGCGGGGTCTATCTGTGGGGCGGCGTCGGCCGCGGCAAGTCGATGCTGATGGATCTGTTCCACCAGACCCTGAACATCGACCAAAAACGCCGCACGCACTTCCATGCCTTCATGCTCGAAGTCCACCGGCTGCTCAAAATCGAGCGCGAGAAGGAACTGGGCGACCCGATCCCGCCGGTCGCGGCCGACATCGCAAAAGGCCTGCGGGTGCTCGCCTTCGATGAAATGGTGGTCAACAATTCCGCCGATGCGATGATCATGAGCCGCCTGTTCCGCGCGCTGATCGTGGACGAGCGCATCACGGTGGTCACCACTTCCAACCGCGCGCCACCGGAACTCTACAAGGACGGGCTCAACCGCGAGCACTTCCTGCCCTTTATCGCGCTGATCGAGAGCGAGCTCGACGTGCTCGCTCTCAACGGCCCGATAGACTACCGGCTCGAGCGGCTTGGCGGCATGCCGACCTGGCACACGCCGCTAGGCCCCGAAGCCACCGCACAGGTGCGCGAGGCGTTCTTCCGCCTCACCGACTACAATCCCGAGGATGCGGCCAACGTCCCGTCGGCCGATCTCGATCTCGGCGGCGGCCGCACCCTGCACGTCCCGAAGAGTCTCAAGGGCGTCGCCGTGTTCAGCTTCAAGCGCCTGTGCGGCGAGGCGCGCGGCGCGGCCGACTATCTGGCGATCGCCCATGCCTATCACACGGTGATCGTGGTCGGCATCCCGGTGATGGGCCCCGACATGCGCAACGAGGCCGCGCGCTTCGTCACGCTGGTCGACACGCTTTACGAACACAACGTCAAGCTGCTCGCAACGGCCGCGGCCGAACCGGAAGGGCTTTACCCGAAAGGAGACGGCAACTTCGAGTTCCAGCGCACCGTCAGCAGGCTCAAGGAAATGCAGAGCGCGGATTACCTCGCCGAGGGCCACGGAAAGTCCTGATTGCAGCCGGCCGGCGGCGGCGATAGTCTCCCTCCAGCGAGGGGGAACAGCAATGCTCGTATCGACTACCGAAACCGTCGCCGGCTATCGCACGGTCGAGACGCTCGGCCAGGTGTTCGGCGTGGTCGTCCGCAGCCGGGGGCTCGGCGGCAATGTCATCGCTGGGCTGCGCTCGCTGATCGGCGGGGAAATCAAGGAATATACCTCGCTGGTCGAGGACACCCGCCGCCATGCGATCGACCGGCTGGTGATGAATGCCCAGCTGATGGGCGCGGATGCCGTGGTGATGATGCGGTTCGATTCCGGGTCGATCGGCCAGACGATGAACGAGGTCGTCGCCTATGGCACGGCCATCCGGATCGAACGCGCATGAGCGAGACCGGCAGAGCCGGGGTGGTCGCGCTCGGGGTCGCGCTGATCGCCGGCGGGCTGCTGATGAGCGTCTTCGCGCAGGGCTCCGGCATCCCGCTGGTGATCGTCGGCCTGCTGGTGGTGGCGAGCGTGGCGTTCGAACGCCGCTATGGCCGGCAGGGACGGCAGCGATCGGTTCCGCACGGCGACTGGCAGCTTACCGGCGAACGTTTCATCGACGACGAGAGTGGCGAACGGGTGGAGGTCTGGATCGACCCGCTGACCGGCGAACGCCGCTATGAGCCGATCGGCCGGCACCCGCGGATTGCCGACCGCGCGACCCACCGTTGAAACCCCGCCGGCGCACATTATGTTGTGATCCATCCAGCGGTAACACCCCGCTGACGTTGGAATAATCCATGATCGATATCCGTCCCTTCGGTGGCCTGGCCCATCGCGACCACGGCTGGCTCGACACCCGCCACCACTTCAGCTTTTCCGACTATCACGATCCCGCCCGCATGGGCTGGGGCACCATTCGCGTGTGGAACGACGATGTGATCGGCCCCAAAGCCGGTTTTCCGCCGCATCCGCACAACGACATGGAGATCATCACCTTCGTCCGCACCGGCGCGATCACCCACAAGGATTCGCTCGGCAACACCGGCCGCACCGGCGCCGGCGACGTGCAGGTGATGAGCGCCGGGACCGGCGTGGTGCATGCCGAATACAATCTGGAAGACGAGGACACCACGCTGTTCCAGATCTGGATCCGGCCCGACCGCGCAGGCGAGGCGCCCGGCTGGGGCGCGCGCGAGTTCCCGCGCGGCGACCGCGCCGGCAAGTGGGTCACGCTCGCAAGCGGCGATCCCGAGGGCGACGACGCCCTGCCGATCCGCACCGACGCCAAGGTGCTCGCAGCGAAGCTCAACAAGGGCGATGTGATCGAATACGATGCGGCTTCGTGGCGCCACCAGTACCTCGTCTCGGCCGTCGGCCGGATCAAGGTCAACGGCGCGGAAGCGCAGCCACGCGACGGCGTCGCGATCACCGAAGTCGACACGATCGTGGTCGAAGCGCTCGACGACGCCGAAGTGGTGATGGTCGACGCGCGCTAGGAGCGCATCCCTCCACCTGCCAGGGGGAGGGACAGGAAAGCGTGTCGGCTTGCTGGCCGGTCAAGTCGGGTGGGGTGCTCGGCCTCTCGCGAACGGCCAGCCCCCGCCCCCAATCCCCTCCCCGGCGGGGAGGGGAAGATGTCAAGCCGCCTGCGGCCCGGCGTGGGCCAGCCGCGATTGCGCGGAAGCCAGGCGGTTCATCACCTTGAGATCCTGTTCGCGGAGCTGGAGCGCCGCGTCGGCCCACAGGTCGACGATGCGCTTCAGTTCCTCGATCGTGATCGGATGGGTCTGCTTCATCGCCTTGCGCGCATTGACCAGCCCGCCGTGACGCCGTTCGGAGCGATCGATGAATTCGCGGCACACGGCAAGCCCCTCGCCCGGCTCGGCGAGCTGATGGACGATCCCCAGATCGAACATCTGTTCGGCACTGTAGGTCTGATTCGATAGAATCAGCCGGTCGGCCATGGCCCCGCCGAGCTTGCGACTGAGGATCGAATGCGCGCCCATTCCCGGAAACAGGCCGAACATCACCTCGGGCAGGCCGAAGGTGGCGCCGCGTTCCGCGATGATATGGTCGAACGACAGCAGCGCTTCGAACCCGCCGCCGAGCGCCGCACCTTCGACGAGCCCGATGGTGATCATCGGCAGGTCGAGCGATTGCATGTTGCGATGGAGAATCTCCACGCATTTATAGCCGTATTGCACCAGCCCGTAATGGTCGCGGGTGCGGATCATGTTCTGGAACAGCTCCAGATCCCCACCGAAGCACCAGACGCCGGGAGCACGGCTGCCGAGCACGAGGAACCGCAGCGGCACCGCGCCGGGGCCGAAGGCGCCACCGATCAGGCGCTGCCAGTTGAAGAAATCGGCAAGCATAGTCGGAGTGAAACTGGGCCGCCCGGAGGGGCGCATATAAGTCCACAGCGTCTGCCGGGGATCTTCGTAAAGGCATTCCAGCTCATCGAGATGGAATAGTTCCTCCGGAATGGCCAAATGCCGGACACTGGCATCGACCAATGGCTCCTCACCGCCGCCAAGCACCATCACGGGCTTGTCCGCGTCTTCCGAACCACTGCCACTCCTGTCGAGACTGCTCGTCAGTCGATCCATGTTCGCTTCCCCTGTCGGCGGCTTTGTTATGTTCTTTGCCGAAGTCATTGAAGAATCTACGTCACGTCCGAGTCGCCCGCAAACGAATTATTTACCAACAGTCCCGCTTCTGAGCGAAACCGCACCAAGGCTGCCTAAATTTACCAAGAGTTTCCGTCACTTGTGCCGAAGCGGGGCAAAAAGCGCCTAAGCGGAGATACTTAGACCTGCAAAAGCGCGATCGAGCATCAGCAGTTGCCACAGCAGCCGCGACCTGTCGGCGCGCCCGGTAATGTGATCTTCCGCGATCCGCGACAGCCTGGCTCCATCGAACCAACCCGTCCGCGCCAGCAGCGCGGACGAGCCGATCGCCCGCGCCTCGCCCGCCAGCGGCCCCCGCAACCATTGCGCGATCGGCGTCACGAAGCCCTGCTTCGGGCGATAGAGGATATGATCGGGCAGATAACGGCGCATCGTCCGCTTCATCAGCCATTTGCCCTGGCTGCCGCGCACGCGCAGGCGCTCGGGCAGGCCCGCCGCGAATTCGACCAGCCGGTGATCCAGCAGCGGCTCGCGCGCCTCCAGGCTCACCGCCATGCTGGTACGGTCGACCTTGGTCAGGATGTCCCCCGGCAGCCAGAACGTCAGATCCGCATATTGCGCCCGGTCGAGGCCCGAACGGGCCTGTGCCCGGCGCATCGTGTCGATAAACGGCTGCTCGGCCCGGTAGCCGGAAAGCAGATTGCGCAGTTCGGGCGAATAGAGGCTGGCCCGCAGATCCTGCGAATTGACCGCCAGAGCGCCCGCATAGGCCTCCGCGCCATCGCGCGCGAGCGCCAGCAGCGTGCTCTTCGCCCGCAGCGGACGCGGCGCCCAGTCGGCCTTGGGATAGAGCGCGCCCAGCCCGCCGAACACCGGTGCGCGCAGACCCGCCGGCAGGATGCTGCGGATACGGTCCTCATGCGCCTGGAACACCTGGCGGCGATAGCCGGCAAAAGCCTCGTCCGCCCCGTCGCCCGACAGCGCAACCGTCACGTGCTCGCGCGCCAGCTGGCACACGCGCCAGGTCGGCAGGGCGGAGGCGTCGGCAAAGGGCTCGTCGAACATCCCCGCGATACGGTCGATCTCGGCGAAATCGTCGACCCCCACCCTGCGGCTGCGGTGATCGGTGGCGAACAGCTGCGCGACTTCGTTCGCATAGCCGGTCTCGTCCTCGCTCGCGACGTCGAAGCCGATCGAGCAGGTCCGCACCTTTTCGCGGCTCGCCTCGGCCATCAGCGCGACGACGCTGGAGGAATCGACCCCGCCCGAAAGGAACGCGCCCAGCGGCACGTCCGCGACCATGCGCGAGGTTACCGCCTCGCGCAGGCGGTGAAGCAGTTCGGCCTCGAGATCGGCTTCCGAACCCTTGTGCCGCTCCGCGAAGGAAATGTCCCACCACCGCACCGGCGCAGCGGGCGGCGCATCGTGGCGCAGCAGGCGATAATGCCCGGCAGGGAGCTTTTCGACCCCCTTTAGGATCGAGCGGTGATCGGGCACGTAACCCCACGCCAGATAGTCCTCGATCGCCAGCGGATCGGCCTCGCGCCGTAGCAGCGGATGCGCCAGCAGGCCCTTCAGTTCCGAGGCAAACGCAAGGCTGCCGTCGCTCAGCGGTGCCATGAACAGCGGTTTCACCCCGAAGCGGTCGCGGGCGAGGAACAGCGTCCGGCGGCCGAGATCGTAGAGCGCAAAGGCGAACATGCCGTGGAGGCGGGAAAGGCAGTCGGGGCCCCAGCGCTGCCAAGCGGCGAGGATCACCTCGGTGTCGCCATCGGTGCGGAACTCCGCGCCCAGTCCCTGCAGCTCGCGGCGCAACTCGCGGTAATTGTAGATTTCGCCGTTGAACACGATCGCCGCGCGTCCGTCGGCCGAATGCATCGGCTGGGGCGATCCGGCGACGTCGATGATCGACAGCCGGCGGTGCCCCAGCCCTACCCCCGGCGCGGTCCACACGCCCGATCCGTCGGGCCCGCGATGGGCGAGCGCCCGCGTCATCCGCTCGACGCGCGCGGCATCGACGGGCTTCGGAGTCGAGCAATGGAAGATTCCGGCGATGCCGCACATGGGGCAGGTGCTAGGGGACTTGGCCGATGCCGTCCATCCACGCAGCGGTGGATCCGGTGGCCTGGCGGAAGGCGGCGATGCTGTCCTCCGCGGGATAAGCCCCGCCCTCTTCGCCCGAGAGGATCAGCATCGCGGTGGGTCGTGCGCGCATCAGCAGGCGGTCGCGCATGTTCGCCAGCTTGAGCTCGCTATTGCTGCCGGTCAGCAACCCGTCGGTGCGATAGAAGGTCGCGGCGAGCCGGTGGACGCTGCCGCCCGCGAACAGCAGTTCGGTGTTGGCCCGGCCGATCGCCGGGCCCGGCTTTTCCCAGCGCCAGCGCGTGTCGGGCATCAGCGCCCCTTCGCCGAAGCCGCCCGCCTCGCGCCCGTCGCCCTGCGCCGCATAGAGCGCGTAGAATACGTCGACCTCGCGCCCCGCAGCATCGCGATAGCGGCCGAGCAGCCGATGATCGGCGCCCTCGGCACGCGGCTCCCACCACACCGCGGGACGATAATCGACCCTCGTCCAACCGGGCACCGCCGGCAGGTCGATCCTCGCCGGCAGGGGCGCAGCCAGCCGGTCCGCGCGCAACGCCCAGGCCCCGCTCAGCGCCGCCAGCGCGGCGAGTACGCCGAGCGCGGCCCAGCCCCCGATGCGAAGGCCGGCAAGCCGCGCGAGCCGCGCAGAGGTTTCGATCGGCGCGACATCGACCAGCGGATCGTCGGCGGCACGGTCGAAGAAGCGCCAGCTCAGCCCGAGCAGCAGCGCCATCACCACGCCGAAGAACACCCAGCCGTAGAAGATATGGTCGAATCCCTCCGCGAATTTGACGCCCTGAGACTGAGCGATGAAGATCGTCCCCCAGGCACGCACACCGTTGGCAAGGATCGGCAGCGCCGCAGCCAGCGCCATGAAGGCCGCGCGGCGCCACCAGCTCCTGAAGCAGACATGCGCGACCAGCACGCCGAGCGCGATCATCGCGATCAGGAATTTGACCCCCGAGCAGGCCTCGGCAACCTCGAACAGGCCGACCGGCGTGTCGATGAACACGCCGTCGATCTGTGCCGGCACGCCGCTCAGGTGGATCATGCCGATGGTCAGCTTGGCGGTGATCGTCTGCAGCGCCGGGATCAACTCGTCGCCGAAGGGCACGAGGAAGGCCATATAGGCGAGCGGAAACAGCAGCCCGGCGGCCACGCGCGGGCCGAGCAGGGTCGCAACGGCGCCCTGCAGCACCATCACCGCCGCCGCCTGCCGCGCCAGGTTGAGGCCGGAAACCGAGCCGAGCAGCCACAGGAACAGCGCACCGGCGACCAGCAGCAAGCCGGGCCACCAGGCCTCCGGGCGCAGGCGGCCCAGCTCGCCCGCACGCTGCCACACCAGCCAGGCGAGGATCGCCGGGACCAGCACGATGTGGTTGTAGGTCGAACTGTGCCACCACTGATTGGCCATGTCGGCCCAGTCGCGCGCGAACCACGCGATCAGCCCGATCCATGCCAGTGCCAGACGCAGCAGCGGCCCGCGCCATGGCACGGGAAGGCGCGCGACCAGAGCGTCAAGCGGGCGCGCGGGAAGCGCGGCGTCAGGCGGCATCGCGCCGCACCTTGCCATCGAAGCCGAGGATCGCGGGCAAGCCGGCCAGCATCGCGCCCCAGCCGCGCTCGGCGATCACGAAGTGCCGCGCGGCCTCGCCCATCGTCTGTGCCGCGCGAGGATCGGCAAGCAAGGCCAGCGTGCGTGCGGCGAGCCCCGCGTCGCTCTCCTCCACCGCGAGCTCGACCCCGTCAGTTGCGCCGATGCCGGTTGCCGCACCGGGGGTAAGCACCACCGGCCGGGCCATGGCCATCGCCTCAAGCACCTTGTTCTGCACCCCGCGCGCGATCTCCAGCGGTACCAGCACGATGTCGGCGGCGGCGAGGAACGGCTTCACGTCGGGCACTTCGCCGTGGATCCGGACCCCGTCGCGCCCGTCGCGCGCGAGCAACTCGCGCGTCGGCGCGCGCCCGACGACATGGAATTGCGCCTGCGGATGATGGCGGCGAACCCCGGGCAACACCCGGTCGATCGCGCGCAGCGCCGCCGCGATATTGGGCGCGTAATCCATCTGGCCGGTGAAAACGAGCTGCGGGCCCTCGCCCAATTCCGCCGGAGCGACCCCGGCGGGATCGAACGCCGCGGTGTCGATGCCGTTGCCGAGCGCCAGCACCTTCGCCGGACCCGGGAGGCGCGAGCGCAGCAGTTCGGCCTCGGCTTCGCTGACCAGCAGCGTCGCATCGGCCCGCGCGGCCAGCCGGGCTTCCTCGACGGCGAGCGTGCGGGCTTCGCGGGCGTCGACCCAGCTCCTCGGCCAGCTTGCTCCGGCGGCATAGGCCTCGAACTTGGCGGAATCGACGTCGACGAGATCGACGATCACCCGGCCGGGAAAGTCCGCCGGCACATATTGCCCCATCTGGCCCGAGAAGACGTAGATTGCGGAGATCGGGCGAGTGGCGAGCACCCGCTCGACGTAACGGGCCAGCCTGGCGCTGCCGAAGGCGGCAAGGCTGACCGGCTCGCCGCGCAGCACCGCCTCGATCCCCGCGAGCGCCAGCGGCTTGCTGCGCGCGGCAACACAATGGCTCTCGGCGACGGCGGCGAGCGCGCCCAGGTGCGCCCAGTCCGCCGCGACATCGACGAAGCTCGCGACATGGACCGGCGCAAGCTTCGTTAGCGCCTTGAGCACATGGTGCGAGCGGATCTTGTCGCCCCGGTCCGGCGGAAACGGCAGGCGGTGGGCCAGAAACAGGATTTCGCTCACCCGAGCCCCCTAACCCAGGCCACGCGCGATGATCGGGCCGAGCCGGTTGGCGATCGGCAGCGGCAGTTGGCGCCACAGCGCGATCCGCGCCGAATGCTTCGCGCTGGTGGGATCGGCGTCACGCCGCTCGGCCCCCGGCGCGGTCCAGCTGGCATAGGACAGCGGCTGCGGCTCGAAGCCCCAGTTGCGCTTGAAGTGATACGCGCCGCTGTTGGTCTTGGAACGTCCGAAATCGAACCGCTCCATGCCGCGCCGCCGGGCGTGGAGCATCAGCTCGTAATACATCCGATCGTTGGCCCGCAGCGCGCGCGCGGCAAAGGTGCCCCCGCCCCAATACGGCAATACCGCGCCATCGTGATAAAACGACAGCACGCTGGCGACCGGCACGCCGTGGCAGCGCACGGTGAGGATATCGGCATCGAGCGCGTCGAGCGCAGCCTCGAACAGCCGCCGCGGAAACACCGGCGTGCCGAGATTGCGCACGCTTTCGGAGTAGACGGCATAATGTGCCGCGCGATCTTCGTCGGCGCTGCCGACATGCACGGTCAGATCCTGCTCCAGCCCTTTGCGCACCTCGGCGCGCTGCTTGCGCGGGATCGCAAGCAATTGCGCCTCGTCGTCCGGCGCGAGCTCCCATTCGAAGCCGCAATGGCTGTCGGTGCGGATCTGCCAGTCCTGCGGCGCCGCACCGCCGCGCAGCTCGATCGTGGTGCAGGAACGGCGCAGCGCCAATTCCTCGGCCGCACGGGCGAGCGCAGTCGATGTCGCTTTCGCGGGCGCGAGCGCCCCGCCCCCGACCGCGAAACCGCTCGACGCCAGCACCCGGCCGAAAATCGGCGAATGGATTTCGGTCAGCGGGAGCCAGCCGGTCAGGCCGCCGCGCTTCTCGGCGATCAGGCCAAGCGCGCCCTGCCCCGTCCCGACCTCGACAGCGCGCAGCCATGCCGGGCGATGAAACAGCGAGCCGTGCTGCTCCGCGACGAAGCCCTCGATCCGCGCCGCCTCGTCGGGCTGGCGGGGATCGGCAAGGCGGATCGTCTCCCCGGCGAGAGGAAACGGGGCGTTCATGCGACACGCTCTCGGGGCATGTCCCCGGCCCGCGCCGCCTCGCGCCGAGCGAGTTGGTCCATCCGGCCCCATTCGAATTCGCGTATCAGCTGCCGCAGCTTGTCGGCCATCGCATCGAGCTTGGTATAGTGCCGCAGGCGCGAGCGCAGCGGCGCACCCGCGACCCGCGGCTGGTCCGGGTCGATTTCCCAGGGATGGAAATAGAAGATCGCCGGGCGCCCCTCGCGGCGGTTCACCTGCCGGATCGCCCAGCGCGAGAAGCCGTAAGGCAGCACGCGGAAGAACCCGCCGCCCCCTGCCGCGAGCCGCTTGCCCGCGAAGGTGGCGGTGGTCACCGGGATCTCGACCAGCGCGGACCCGGGAAGCGGGCGGAAGGCGAAGCGCGGTGCCTCACGCCAGCCGTAGTGATCGTGGGCGATCGGGGCGACGCTCGAGGAGTAGGCATAGTCCTGCGCCTCCAGCTCGTGATAGGCCCAGGGAGTGCGCGCATCGATCGAGAAGCTCGGCGCACGGTAGCCGGTAACCTGCGTTCCCGAAGCGTCCTCCAGCTCGATCCGCGCCTTGCGGATATCCTCTGCAAATTGCGCGCGATCCAGCGTGTGAACCCGCGCATGGTCCCAGCCGTGGCTGGCGATTTCATGGCCCCCTTCGGCAATCCGGCGGATCAGCGCGCGGTTGCGCTGCGCCACCCAGCCGAGGGTGAAGAAGGTCGCCTTGACTTCCGCCGCGTCGAACATGTCGAGGATTTCGGTGACATTGCGCTCGACCCGGGCCGCCAGACCGTCCCACTCGCCGCGGCCGATCACGCGCTCGAAGGCGCCGACCTGGAACCAGTCCTCGACATCGACCGACAGGCCGTTGACGACCCCCCGGCGATCGATCGCGAAGGAATGCGACGCGTCGGTCATCGGGAGTCCTCAGGCGGCGATCTGCGAGCCGTCGTCGCTTTCGATCCATTCGATCAGCATGGTCAGCGTATGACGCATCGTCCGCTCCTGCTCGATCAGGCGGGCTTCGAGCTGGGCAATGCGATCGTGCAGCGCCGCGATCTCGGGGCTCTGCGCAGCGGCCGCCTCGTCATCGCGGGCATAGGTCAGCTCGACCACCGCCTGTTGCAGCTCGGAGATCTGCGCGTCGCGCTCCGCCATGGCGGCTTCGAAGGCCGCGTGGTCGAAAGACGGAACCGGAGCGGCGGCCGGCGGCGCTTCGACCGCCGCAGGCGGGGCCGCGACGACGGCTGCCGGCGCGGGTTCAGGCTCAGGCTTCTTCGCGGGGACCGCGTTGTCGCTGTCCATCTCGGCCAGCACCTGCTGCAGCATGTCCGCGTCGAGCTGCGAGCGCTGCTCCACCGCGCCGAGCAGCAGCAGGCGATTGGCGATCTGGTTGATCCGCCGCGGTATGCCGCCCGAGGCCGCGAACAGCCCGGCGAAGACCTGGTGCTCGAACGACGGATTGCCGTTCCAGCCGACATGCTTGAGCCGGTGCATGATGTAGGGCTCGATCTCGCGCTCTTCCATCGGTTCGAGATGATGCGCCGCGATCACCCGCTGGCGAAGCTGTTCGAGCTCGGGATGGCCCTGCAGCGTCGCGCGGAATTCCGGCTGGCCGAGCAGCAGCGTCTGCAGCAGCGGATTCGCGCCGAGCTGGAAATTCGACAGCATCCGCAGCTCTTCGAGCGCGGAGACCGAAAGGTTCTGCGATTCGTCGACGATCAGCAGGCAGCGGCGGCCTGCCCGTGCCTCTTCGTGGAGAAAGCCCTCGATCGCGCCGAGCGCAGAGGCCTTGTCGTGCCCCTCCACCGGAAGCCCGAAGCTCTGGGCAACGACATGGACGATCTCCGCCCCGTCGAGCTTGCTGGTCACCACCTGGCCGACGGTGAGCTGCGCCGGGTCGACCGACGCGACCAGATGCGCCACCAGAGTGGACTTGCCCGCGCCGACCTCGCCGGTGATGACGATGAAGCCTTCGCTCTGGGCGAGGCCGTAGCGCAGGTAGGAGAGCGCCTTGCGGTGGGTTCCGCTGGGGAAATAGAACGCCGGATCCGGCGTGAGCTGGAAGGGCTTTCCGGTGAGGCCGTAGAAATCGTCGAACATGGTTGTTTCCTCGAGGCCCCCGTCAGAACGAATAGCGCACGCCGAGCAGCGCCGCGCCGGTCAGGGTCTTCTCGTCGACGATATCGTCGTTCTTGACCCCATCCAGGCTGACTGCCGCGGTGGCGGAAAGGTGCTGGGTGATATTGCGATAGTAATTGGCCGAAGCGCCGTAGCCGGTCGACTTGCCGGCATTGACGAGCCCGCTGTCGAGCCAGTTGACGTAGATGTTCGCGCCGAAGCCCGAATGTTCGTCGAGCCGCCCGCTGACATAGGCCGAGGCCCAAACGCTCTGGTCGGAGCGCCCGTTCGCATCGGCCAGGATCGTGCCTTCGGCACCGATATATTCGCGGTTGTCGTAGCCCGCGCCGATCCCCGCCTGGAGATGCCCGAACTTGACCCCGAAGGTTCCCGACACGCCCCGCGCGCGATAGGTGGATGAGCGGATTCCGTTGAGGATGCCGCCGATGCACTGGCCGCCCTGCAAGCTGGCCACGCAGCCGGTGATATCGCCCGAGATCGGGTTACGCACCACGTCGAAATCGGTCGGGAGATCGGCCAGTGCGGTGTTGATCTGGCCGCCGAAGCCGGAGATCGAATCGTACACCCCGACGTTGAAGCTCGCCCGCGGGCTGGGGTTGTAGGACAGCGAGCCGTAATAGCTCATCGAGCCATAGCGCCGGCCCACATGCGCCTCCAGCGAGGTCCGTCGGCTCGGCCGCCAGACCACGCCGGCATCCCAGATCAGCCCGTCGGTCTGATAGGCGATCTTCCGTGCGGTGCTCTTGTCGGTGAGGTAGCGCCCGTCGGAGCCGATCTCGGGATTGCCGAGCCCGTCGCGCAGCACATCGCGGTTCGAGACCGTGACGTTTTCATAGCCGACCCCGCCGACCACTTCGAGCGACGGCGAGAGCGGCATGCCGACGTCGCCGCGGACCCAGCGGTCCCTGACCCGCTGATCGAGGTTCGAAACGTCTTCCTGATAATAGCCGCCGCCAAGGCCGACGCCGACCGGGAGAATCGTGTTCGGCCTGAAGCCGACCCGCGCCTGCGCGTTCTGGACCACGCTCTGGTCGAACACGTCGATCGGGTCCGCGCCGGGCGCGGTGACCAGCGAATCCGGCTCCTCGACCTTGGCATAGCCGATCCGATAATGCCCCTGGACCTCCAGGTCGCCGGCATAGGTATGCAGCGAGGGCCCGGCATAGGCGGCGTAGATATTGCTGCGGCCCGGATTGTCGACGATCGGGCTGAGAATCGCGCCGCCGTTGCCGGTGACCCGGGTCTGTGCGGCGAGCCCGCCTGCCTCGAGCGTCAGCGCCTTGTTCGGCAGCACGCCCACGCCCACGCGCGCGATGCCGCTGAACAGATCGCCGTCGGGATCGCCCTCGCGCCAGCCGATCCGGCGTTCGTAGCGCAGCGAAACCGAGCCGGCGCTGTTGCGCCCCTGCACGTTCGCGTCCACCCCGGCGGCGACGCGGGTATAGGTCACGAAATCGTTGCCGGGCGAAAACTCCTGCGAGATTACCTGTGCGGCCTCGATATAGGGGCTGACATCGACGTGACGGTGCGGCGTGGTGTCTCCCTCCCCACCCTTGTCCTTGCCCTCATCCTGGGCGAAGGCAGCCTGGGGCATGGCCGAAGACAGGCCCAGAACGGCCAGCGCGAGCAGCAGCGTGGGGGCGATGCGGCGCATGTTACCCTCCGTATCCGTAATAGGAGCCGAAGCGGCGGCCGCTCGGGCTGAACATCGCCGCGTTGAGCAGCAGCTTGATGTCGGGACAGGTCGAAAGCAGGTGCAGCGCATCCTCGATCGCGCTCTGCCCCGTGGTGTCGGCGCGCACGATCAGCAGCGCCTGGCCGACGTATTTCGCCAGCTCCGCCGCCGGCGAGGCCGCGAGGGCGGGCGGCGAATCGAAGATCACCATCCGGTTGGGCGCGCCCTGCGTCAGCCGGTCGAGCACCTGCGCGGTGCGCTCCGACGCGAGATATTCGCTGTCGCGGGTGGTCTGGTTGCCCGCGGGCAGCACCGACAGCCCCGGAATATCGGTGCCGATCACGCAATCCTCGACCCGCAGCGACGGATCGGCCAGCGCGTCCATCAGCCCCGGCCCGCCCGGCAGGCCGAGCACCGACAGCACCGACGGCTTGGCGAAATCCGCATCGACCAGGAGCACTTCGCTGTCGCGCTCGGCGGCGATCGCCAGCGCGAGATTGACCGCGCAAAAGGTCTTGCCCTCGCCCGGCAGCGGCGAACAGATCAGCACGCGCTGAGCGTTGTGGATACCGCCGTGCTGGCCGTCGCGGGCCGCCTGCAGCAACTGCCGCTTCACGATGCGGAATTCCTCGAGCAGCGTGGTGACTGCGCCTTCGGGCTCGATCAGCCCCTGCTCGCGCAGATGCCCGCGATCGATCGCATGCTGCGGTCCGGTGAAGCGCACCGGCTGGACCGGGGCAACGGGCGCCTGCTCGGCCAGCGGAACCGGTTCGGGCGCCGCCGCCGGGGCGAAAGACGGCGCGGCGGGCGTCGGGGGCTCGGGCTTTTCGACCGCCGGGGGCTCGGCAGCAACGGCCGGAGGCGGCGGGCTGCGTCGAAGCCGCTGCGGCAGCCGCTCGGGCAGCGGTGCCGGCTTGAACGCCCCGCCGAGGTCGAACGTCCCTTCGGCCCGCTCGAACAGCGAAGCGCCGTCGGATTTTGCCTTCGGAGGCACCGGGATCTTGCTTTCTTCGCCCATGTCCCCCTCCTCAGCCGACCATGCCGCGCTGGATGAATTCGACCGCCAGCAGGACCACGAACAGCCCGGCCAGCCCGCCCGCCCCGGCGGCGAACAGTTTCAGGCGCTTGAGCTTGAGCAGCCGGCTGGCTTCGGTGGTGACCTGCGAGATCGTGCCGATCACCGGCAGTTCGAAGGTGTTCTCGAGCTTGCTCGCGGTCGCGTAGGACGATCGCAGCATGCTCATGCCGTAACCCGCGCCGGCGCCGGCGCCGATGCCGAGCACCAGCACGCCGAACAGGAGCAGCGGGCGATTGGGCGCCGAAGGCTTGCGCGGCGACGTCGGCGGATCGACGATCTCGAACTTGATCGCGTTGCGCTCGTTCTCGACCTGGCCGCGCAGACGCAGTTCCTCGCGGTCCTGCAGCAGCTTGTCGTACTGCTTGCGCAGCACATCGTAGTCGCGCCCGATCCGCTGGGCTTCGCCCGCGACACCGGGCTCCTGGGTCTGCGACGCGGTGACCTGCATAAGCTCCGACGCCAGCGCGGCCTTGCGCGACTGGAGCGCCTGGACGTTCGCCTGGCGTTCGGCCCGGATCGACAGGAGCGAGCTGTAGGCCGGGTTCGGCATGCCGCCCGAATTGCCCTGCTTCGCGGCCTGGATGCGAAGGTTGTCGATCTGCTTCTGCGCCGCGATCACATCGGGATGGTTGTCGGTCAGCCCACGCGCGCGCATGTCCGACAGGTTCGCCTCGGCCTGCATCAGCGCGCCCTGCGCGCCGCCGGCCTGCCCGGGGATCATCATCGTGCGCGGCGTGCCGGCAAGCTGGCCGTCGGCCGCAGCCAGCGCGCTCTGCGCAGCGGCGAGATCGGCGTCGACGCTGCGCATCGCATCGCGCGTATTCTCGAGCTTCTGCGCGATCGCGGTCGGGCCGCCGATCATGTCGGGATGCTGCGCCTCGAACGCGAGCCGCTCCTGTTCGGCCGACTCGAGCTGCTTCTGGCGGTCGGCCAATTGCTGGTCGAGGAAGTCGATCGTGTCGCGCATCTCGCCGCGGGTGCCGCCGAGGTTCTCCTCGCGGAAAATGTCGATCAGCTTCTGCACCACGTCCTGCGCAAGCTGGGCATTCTGCCCGTCGGACAGGTCGCTGCGGCCGCTGGTGGCCGAGATTTCGAACAGATTGGCCTGGGTGCTCTTGATCGAGATGGTCTCGGCCAGCTTCTCGACCGCGCTTTCCATCGCCCGGTCGCTGGTGACCTTCTCGCCCAGGCGGGTCGAGCGGATCACCTTTTCGAGATTGACCGCGCTGGTCAGCGTCTGGGTGACGCGGTCGATGTCCTTCTTGCGCTCGCCGGTGCCGATCCCGATCTGGTCGGCCAGTACATCGTCGAGCTGGACGAAGATCCGCGCGCGCGATTCATAGGTGTTCGGCACCATGGCTACCGCCAGCCAGCCGAGCAGGCACAGCCCCCAGGCGACCGCGAGCGCCAGCCAGCGCCGGTTCCACACCGACCACAGCGCCGCGCGCACTTCCTCGAGGATCGCGTTCATGTCCTGTGTCCCCCCGCCCGCTTCAGAACATGCTTTCGGGGATGATGATCACGTCGCCCGGCGCCAGCATCACATTGGCCTTGCTGTCGCCCTTCTTGAGCAAGTCCGACAGGCGCAGCGCGTATTCGGTCTGCTTGCCGGTTTCCTTGTCGAAGCGGATCAGCTTGGCGCGGTTGCCGCTGGCATATTCGCTGAGGCCGCCGACCGCGATCATCGCGTCGAGCAGCGTCATGTTCGCGCGATAGGGCAGCGAGGCGGGCTTCTCGGTCGCCCCGATCACGCGGACCTGCTGGCTGAAGGTACCGGCAAACTGGTTCACGATGACCGAGACCAGCGGATCGGTGATGTATTGCGAAAGCTGCAGGCGGATGTCCTCCGCCAGCATCGACGGCGTCTTGCCCACCGCCGGCATGTCGGACACCAGCGGAGTGGTGATGCGACCGTCGGGGCGGACCTGCACCGAAGCGCCGAGCTCCGGGTTGCGCCAGACGTAGATGGTCAGTTGATCGAGCGGGCCGATCACATATTCTTCGCCCGGGCCTTCCTGCATCGCGACGAATTGCGCCGGCGGCAGCTTGGGGCCGCTGCTGGTCGCGCAGCCGGTCAGGGTCAGGCTGACAAGCGCAGCCCCCAGAAACAGCCTCGCGGTCGTGGTCTTTCGCATCGATACGTTCCCAAGCATTCATTCGGAGAAGATCGCCGGGGAGCGCTGCGCGCCGCCGGCATGCCCCCGTGGATCCACGGGCCGTCTTCCCCGAAAAGGGTGAACATCTCGTTAGTCAAAAGCCCCAAATGCGTTGGTTTGCAGGGGGTTTTCCGGCGCTGTCCCGAAAAGGGACCGGCCCGGAGGCAAGTCTAAACGAGAATTTCGCGCGCCGGACCCTGCCCCAGAAAGGCGCTCGGGCTGGCGGTGGCGCCATAGGCTCCGGCGCAGAATACCGCGACCAGATCGCCCGCTTCGGCGCGCGGCAGCAGCGCCTGGTCCGCCAGGCGGTCGAGCGGCGTGCACAGGCAGCCGACCACGTTCGCTTCCTCGGTCGCGGGTGCATCGAAATGCGATGCGATTGCCAGCGGGTAGTTGCGGCGCACCACCGTCCCGAAATTGCCCGACGCGGCGAGCTGGTGATGGAGACCTCCGTCGACGATCAGGAAAGTCTGGCCATGGCTGTCCTTGCGATCGACGATGCGCGTCAGATAGACCCCCGCCTCGCCCACCAGATAGCGCCCAAGTTCGATACAGAACGCCGTACTCTCAAGAACTTGTGGAAGATTTTCGAAGCGTTCTCTCAATGCCGATCCGACCGCCGCAAGGTCGAGCGGACGATCGCCATGGAAGTAGGGGATCCCGAAGCCACCGCCCATGTTGAGCCGCGGCAGCGGCGTCCCGATTTCGGACGCGAGCCGCGCGGCGAGATCGAGCACATTGCCCTGCGCTTCGATCAGGGCGGATGCGTCGAGCGCCTGGCTTCCGGCGAAGATATGCAGCCCCCGCCAATCCGCCCCCTCCGCGATCAGTTCGCGCGCCAGGGCCGGCACGCGCTCGGCATCGAGACCGAAGGGCTTGGCGCCGCCGCCCATCTTCATGCCCGAGCCGCGCAGTTCGAAGTCGGGGTTAACCCGGATCGCAAGTCTAGGAATTTGACCGATTTTATCCGCTATCCGAAGCGCCCGACGAGTTTCGTTGGCGGATTCGCAATTGAGCGTCACCCCGGCGGCGATCGCTGCCTCCAGCTCGTCGTCGCGCTTGCCCGGACCGGCGAAGCTGACCTCGTCGGCATCGATCCCGGCGGCAAGGACCATCGCCAGCTCCCCGCCCGAGGCAATGTCGAACCCGTCGACCAATCCGGCCATTTCCAGCAGTACCGGTTCGAACGGATTGGCCTTCACCGCGTAATGGATCGCCAGCCGTTCGGGCATCGCTGCCCGCAGATCGGCGACGCGCTGCCGGATCATGTCCCGCGAATAGACGAACAGCGGAGTCCCGCCGGCTTCGGCCACCAGCGCCGAGGCGGTTCGGCCGCCGACTGAAAGCTCACCTTCAATCGTTTGATAAGACGAGGAAATCGGACCAAGCGGCTTCATGCGGCAAGCTCCGTTGCGAGTTCCTGCGCCAGCGCCGTGCGGTCGATCTTGCCGTTCGGATTGAGCGGCATCGCCGTACGCCAGTGAATCGCCCTGGGCTGCATGAAATTGGGCAGTTCGCGGGTCAGCAGCCGGGGAAGCTGCTGCTCCGCCTCGGCAGCGCCTGCGGCCGGGCGCACGATCAGATGCACCGCCTGGCCCAGCCGCGCGTCGGGCACGCCCAGCGCGATCGCCTCGACGACGAGGCCGGTCGCCAGGGCGGCGTCCTCGATCTCCTGCGGCGAGATGCGGTTGCCCGCGCTCTTGATCATCGCGTCGCGCCGCCCGGCGAAATAGAGCAACCCGTCCCCATCGCGCAGCACCCGGTCGCCCGACCAGACGGCGCTACCGCCATAGCTCGACTCTTCGGGGGCCGGCTTGAACCGCTCGGCGGTCCGCGCGGCATCGTGCCAGTATCCCTGCGCGACCAGGGGCCCGCAATGGACCAGCTCGCCTTCCTCGCCTGGCTCGGTAACCGCGCCATCGTCGCCGATCACCAGCACTTCGGCGAACGGGATCGCCCGGCCCATCGAGGTGGGATGGGTATCGACCAGCGCGGGATCGAGAAAGGTCGAGCGGAACGCCTCGGTCAGCCCGTACATCGGGAACAGCCGCGCCTGCGGAAACAGGCCGCGCAATTTCGCGACCAGATCCACCGTCAACGCCCCGCCGCTGTTGGTCAGGCGGCGCAGCGGCGCAGCGGCTGCGACCGGCCAGTCCTGCTCCACCAGTTGCACCCACAGCGGCGGCACCGCCGCCAGCGTGGTGATCGCGTATTTCTCGCAGGCCTTCACCACGTCGCGCGCGGTGAGATAGTCGAGCGGGACGACGCTCGCCCCGGCGCGCCAGGCGCTGAGAAGCTGGTTCTGGCCATAGTCGAACGACAGCGGCAACACGCCGAGCACCACATCGTCGGGCTCGAACCCGAGGTAATGGGCCACGCTGACCGCGCCGAGCCAGAGGTTCGCATGGCTCAGCATCACTCCCTTGGGCTTGCCGGTCGAACCGCTGGTATAAAGAATTGCGCACAGCTCCGCAGGGTCGGCCGCCGATGGACCGAGCGACGCGCCGAGCGCTTCCGCATCGGCCCATGCCTGCATCTCCTCGATTCCCAGGCAATCCGCAGGCACATCGCCTCCACCCAGACTTGCGAGCCGCGCGGCATTGGCGATCACGAGGCTGGCCCCGCTGTCGGCAAGGATGTGCGCGACCTGAGCGTGTTTGAGCAGCGGGTTGACGGGCACGTGCACCAGCCCGGCGCGCGCCGCCGCCAGCGGCAACAGACAGGTCAGTTCCCCTTTGGCCGCCCAGCTTGCGACCCGGGCGCCATTTTCCGGCACGCGCGCCGCGAGCCAGCCCGCCAGCAGCGCGATACGCTCCCTTAAGGCCTTGTAGCTAAGAGTACCGCTCCGGAGCACGAGCGCAGGCGCGTCGTCCGCCCCGAACAGGGGCAGGTGATCGAGCGGGCGGGCAACCGGATCGGGGACTACTGGCAACGGCATTTTCCGAAAATAGGTCAATCAGGAGTTCAGTCGAGTGATCGCAGTCAGCTATCACGACAGGGTTAATGTCTTGCAAGCCATGGGCCTGGCAAGCGCCGCGCCGTTCGACCGCTCCGAATGGTTTACGCTGCTCGCCGAAGAGGGTGGACTCGAACCGGTGATCGTCAGCGCCCAAAACAGCAAACAGGCGGCAGCCCTGCCGCTCATGCGCGCGCGCGACGCGCTGGTGCCGCTGGCGAACTGGTACAATTTCACCTGGCGCGCCCTGGCGACTCCGGGGGCCGATCGCGAATCGCTGCTCGTCGCGATCGCGGCGAAATTGAAGGACCAGGGCGACCGGCTACTCCTATGGCCAGTGCCCGACGAGGACCTTTCCGCGACCGCGATCGCCGCCGCGTTCCGCTCGGCCGGCTGGGCGGTGATCCGCGAGCCCTGCGATACCAACCATATCTTGCGGATCGACGGGCGCAGTTACGAGGAATACCTCGCCGGGCGCCCCGGCCCGCTGCGCACCACGCTGAAGCGCAAGGCCAAGAAGATCGCGGTGACCATCGCGGACAGCTTCGATCCCAAGGCCTGGCGCGATTACGAGGCGGTCTATCAATCGAGCTGGAAGCCCAGCGAAGGCAAGCCGGCGATGCTGCGCCGCTTCGCCGAACAGGAGGGCGCGGCCGGACGGCTACGGCTCGGCATCGCGCGCCACGACGGACGGGCGGTCGCGGCGCAGTTCTGGACGGTCGAGGACGGCACCGCCTTCATTCACAAGCTCGCCCATACCGAGGGCACCGAGCAGCTTTCGGCCGGCACGGTGCTGACCGCCGCCCTGTTCGAACGGGTGATCGACACCGACAAGGTCGAGCTGGTCGATTTCGGCACCGGCGACGATCCCTACAAGAACCTCTGGATGGAAGAGACCCGTCCCCGCTATCGCCTCGAATGCCTGCTGCCCGGTCGCCCGGCGAATTGGCTGCGGCTGGCGAAGGCGGGACTGCGCAAACTTGCCTCCGGAAGCCGCGCTGGCTAGAGCGGCGCGTCCTTCAGGGGTAGCTTCAGGTTCCATGAGCAGTATTTCCGAACGCAGCGAGACCGATGCCGTGCTGCGCGCAATCCTTGCCGACGTGCTCGGGCTCGACGCCGCGCAGGTCGATGAATTCACTGCCGACACCGGCCTGTTCGGGGCGCTGCCCGAACTCGATTCGATGGCCGTCGCCGGCCTGCTGACCGAAATCGAGGATCGCCTGGACATCGTGATCGACGATGACGAGGTCGATGGCGAGATGCTCGAAACCTATGGTGGACTGCTTGCCTTCGCCGAAGCCAAAACCGGCTGAATGATCGCAGCCTGGCCCTCTCCCGCAGGCGGTGAATATGCGCTCGCCTTCGACAAGGGACGCAAGGCGCGGCTGCTGGTGCTCCCGGCCCTGTTCGACGAGGGCAACAAGACCCGCCGACTCGCGGCCGAGACCATGCGCCGGCTGGCGGGCGCCGGGATCGACAGTTTCCTGCCAGACCTGCCCGGCTGCAACGAAAGTCTCGCTCCGCTCGAGGACCAGACGCTCGCGAGTTGGCGCGCAGCCGCACAGGACGCGGCGCGGCATTTCGCCCCCACCCATGTCCTGACGATCCGCGCCGCGGCGACCCTGGCACCGCCCGCCCTGCCCGGCTGGCGTTATGCTCCCACCGGCGGCGCCCCCGCGCTGCGCGCGCTGCTGCGCGCGCGGACGATCTCGGCACGCGAGGCGGGAGACGAGGTCACCGGCGAGGCCCTGCTCGAGGCGGGCCGCGTGCAGGGGCTGGAACTGGCGGGCTACCGGATCGGCGCGGCGATGATCCGCGATCTCGAAGCGGCGATGCTGCCCGACAGCGGGCGGTTGACCGACATTTCGCAAGCCACCGTCGGCGGGCCCGCGCCGTGGCTTCGCGCCGAACCCGGCTTCGATCCGGCGCAGGCCGACGCGTTGGCGGCAGTACTGGTGCTGGGGCTGAACCGGTGAGCCGCCGCCATCTCGCCTTCGCCTGCGGGCGCGCGGCGCTGGCGGGCACGCTCGACGCCGCCGACGGGACGACCGGGCTGCTGATCGTCTCGGGCGGCAACGAGACCCGCGCCGGCGCCTTCGGGGGGCAGGCGCAGCTGGCCGCGCGGATCGCCGCTGCGGGCTACCCGGTGTTCCGCTTCGATCGCCGCGGAGTCGGCGACAGCGAGGGCGACAATCTCGGCTTCCGCCACAGCGCGCCCGACATCGCCGCCGCACTCGCCGCGTTCCGCGAGGCGGCGCCCCAGCTGTCGCGGATCGCGGGCTTCGGCAATTGCGACGCCGCCAGCGCGCTGATGCTGCTGGGGGGGAACGGCTTCGACGCGCTGATCCTCGCCAACCCGTGGACGATCGAGGACGATAGCGGCACGCCGCAGCCCGAGGCCGTTCGCGCCCGCTATGCCGGCAAGCTGCGCGATCCGCGCGAAATCCGCCGCCTGCTGACCGGCGGGGTCTCGCTGGGCAAGCTGGCGCGCGGGATCCGGCAGGCCCTGCGGCCCGCACCGCCGCCGAGCGGACTGGGCGTGGCAATCGCCGCAGGCCTCGCCCGTTTCACCGGGCCCACCGCCATCCTCCTCGCCGGCCGCGACCGCACGGCGCAGGTCTTCGCCGCGACCTGGGACTCCGGGGATCCACGCCTCGCCCTCTGCCCCGGCGCCAGCCACGCCTTCGCGGAGGCGGAGGCGCGCAACTGGCTGTTCGAACGGGTGACGGAGCAACTGGAAAGCTTGCATCGCGCCGGTCAGCCCGCCTAATCAGCTGCAGGGCGCGCTTTCAGGGGCTGCCATGCGCAAATATCTCTTTCTTACCGCCGGCCTCGCCGCCGCATTTGCCTCTCCCGTGCAGGCGGCGGACTGGTATCTCGTCGGCCAGAGCGACGACGATCTGTTCTTCGCCGATGCCGGCAGCGTCGCGAAAAGCGGCACCTACATGCAGGTCAACGTGCTCGACAGCATGGGCGAGCCGATCGACGATCCGGCCGGGGACATCTATTACCTCGCCGGGCCGATCAGGCTCGATTGCAGCGGCCGGAAGTACCAGAATCTCGGCAATGCGGCGCTCGGCCTCGACCACAGCTATCTCGCCGATGCCGATGTCGACAGCGACTGGCAGGCGGTCAATCCCGGGACCCATGCCGAGGCGATCTTCGATTTCGCCTGCGATGCGGGCTTCCGCGACACGCCGGTGACCGATCCCTTCGCCTATGCGGACGAATATTGGGATTACGGCACGTCCGACGATGCCCCCGCCGAAGGGCCCGTGATCAGCTAGCGGGCGAAGCAGCTCGCCAGCTCGACATGGGTCGACCAGCGGAACTGGCCGACCGGGCGCAGTTCCTCGAGCCGATAACCCGCCTCCTTCAGCATCGCCGCATCGCGCGCCCAGCTTGAAGGGTTGCAGCTGATATAGACGATCCGCTGCACCGCGCTTTCGGCCAGCGCCTTGACCTGCTCGCGCGCGCCGGCGCGCGGCGGGTCGAGCACCACCGCATCAAAGCGGCTCAATTCGTCGGGCTGGAGCGGGTTGCGGAACAGGTCGCGGTGGATCGCCTGGACCGGCCTGCCGCTGGTCCCCGCGGCCAGCTTGCACGCAAGATGCGCGTCGCGCGCGGCCTCGGCGGCAAGCACCTTCGCCGGCCCCGCGAGCGCGAAGGCGAAGGTGCCGAGCCCGGCGAAGAGATCGGCAATGGTGTTCGCACCATCGAGCCATTCGCGCGCGGCGGCGACCAGCGCCGCCTCGCCGTCCACGGTCGCCTGCAGGAACGCGCCCGCGGGAAACGGCACCGCCACGCCCGAGAGCGTGACCGTGACCGGCTCGGGCTCCCAGCGCACTTCCGGCCCCCAGCCCTCGTCCACCGTCAGCCGCGCGAGGCCGCTGGTGTTCGAAAAGTCCATCAGCGCTTCGGCCTGCTCGAGCCCTTCGAAGGTGAGGCCCTTGATCCCGCAATCGACCCCCTGGTCGGTCAGCGCGAGTTCGATGTTCGCCGCATACTTGCCCTTGCGGCGGGCGAGCATCGCCTTGAGCTTGCCGACCGCATCGAACAGCTCGGGCCGCAGCACCGGGCATTCGCTCAAGCCGACGACGCGGTGCGATCCGGCCTCGTGGAACCCGATCAGCGGCCCGCCTCCACCGTTGACCGCGTGCAAGGTCGCGCGGCGGCGGCTGTTGGGCGGCGAGAGGTGCGGCAGCGCGACCTTCGCGGGTTCGAGCCCCTGCCCCTCGGCGGCGTTGACCACCCGGTCGGCGACGAAGCCGGCGAGCGTCTCATCGTCGAGATGCTGGAGCTGGCACCCGCCGCAGGCGCCGTAGTGGCGGCAGGCGGCGGCGGCATGATGCGGACCGGGCTCGAGGCTGCCGTCGTCGCGGACGATGTCGCCCGGTGCGGCGCGCGGGATGTGGCGGCCGCTTCCGGTCATTCCGTCGCCCTTGGCGGCGACGCGCAGGATGGTTTCGGTGGTCATAGGCAGGCGGCGAGCGCCACGGGGATCTGTGCGATCAGGCTCGAAGGCGTCAGCGCCGGGCCGGCGAGCCGCCCGGCCTCGCCATGCAGCCACACCCCCTCGCAGGCCGCGTCGAAGCCATCGGCCCCGGTCGCGAGGCGGCTCGCGACGATCCCGGCGAGCACATCGCCGGTCCCGGCAGTGGAGAGCCAGCTCGATGCCGGGCACGCGACGGCCAGCCGCCCGTCGGGCGCGGCGACGAAGGTGTCCGGTCCCTTGGCAACGACCACCATTCCGACCCGCCGCGCCAGCTTGCGCGCGATCCCGGCCTTGCCCGAAGCATGGACGTCGAAGGCATCCGCGAGTCGCGCCAGTTCGCCCTCGTGCGGGGTGACGACCAGCGGCGCCGAGCGGCTCGCGAGCATGTCGGGCTTCATCAGCAGCAGACCATCGGCATCGATCACCCGCGGCACCGGCAGGCGGATCGCTTCGGCAAGCTTCTCGCGCGCCCAGTCGCCCCGCCCGAGACCGGGCCCGATCAGCAACGCCGAAAGCCGCGTATCGGTGAGCGCATCGGGCTGGACCACCAGCTCCGGCGGCGCCCCGGCCGGCACGGTGTGCGCGGCAAGCTTCACATAGCCGGTACCGCCGCGCATCGCCGCTTCGCTCGCCAGCAGCGCCGCGCCGGGCATCGCACCGGCGACCACCGCAAGCAGCCCGCGGGTGTATTTATACGCGTCGGCCGCCGGGGCCGCGAGCTTCGGCCTGCCCAGCAGAAGCGCCGCCTCGGGCATTTCGCCGACGCCGATCGGCACCAGATGCCGCGCACCCATCGCGGATGAGGCAGGCATCGTCCAATGCGCGAATTTCCAAGCACCCAGCGCCAGGGTCAGCACGTAATCCGGCAGGCCCTCGTTGAGCGGACGGCCGCTGTCGCTCTCGACACCGCTCGGCAGGTCGATCGCGACCCGGTGATGGTGCGAATTCGCCAGTCGCCGGAGCAAGTCGAGCGTCTCGGGCGCCAGCGGCCGGGTCAGTCCACTGCCGAACAGGCAATCGACCAGCACCGCGCCGTAGGGCAGTTCGCCCGCCATCGCGGTCCCGCCGGCGTAGAGCGCCCGGGCGTTCTGCGCGGCAGCCGTGGCCGGCTGCATCGCCTCCACCACCGTCACCGGCAGGCCCTTCGCGCGCAGTGCCTCGGCAATCACATAGCCGTCGCCGCCGTTGTTGCCTGGGCCGCACAGCACGGTCACCGGCTTCGGCCAGGCAAGGCGATAGACCCATTCGGCGGCGCCGCGCCCGGCGCGCTGCATCAGCGCGTCGACCCCGGTTCCGGCATCGATCAGCGCCTGCTCAGCCGCCCGCATCTGCGCGACGGTGAGGATCTGGCTATGCGGATTTGTCATGCGGTTTGATCGTCGCGGGGAAACGGTAGCGGTCGTCGCCGACGCGCACATCGAGCCGGCCGTCGACCACGGCGGTCTGCGCCTGCTCGAAGCCGTCGGCGGTTTCCAGCCCGCGCCCGTCGGTCACGACCTTGAACCGGCGGAATCCGCCGTCCTTGTGATGCACCACCAGCACCAGCGCACCGGCCTCGTCACGGCTCTTCTCGACCTCGCATTCGCGCAGGAACCACTGACCGCCGTGGATCGCGCATTCGATCAGGTCGTTGCCGTTTGCGGCAACGGTCGGGGCTTCGCTGGGGGTTGCGGCGGCGGTTGGCGCGTCGCTGGCCTGCCCGGCCTTGCAACCGGCCAGCAGCAACGGAACGACCAGCCACGCCCCCCGCATCGGTCAGCCGCGCTTGAGCTGCGAGACGTCGCGCACCGCGCCCTTCGCCGCGCTGGTGGTCATCGCGGCATAGGCCTGCAGCGCGGCCGAAACCTTGCGCGGGCGTTCCTTCGCCGGGTGCCAGCCATGCGCATCCTGCGCGGCGCGGCGATGCGCGAGGTCCTCGTCCGACACCGCGAGGTGGATCGTGCGGTTGGGGATGTCGATCTCGATCGGGTCCCCGTCCTGCACCAGCCCGATCGTGCCGCCCTCGGCCGCCTCGGGCGAGGCGTGGCCGATCGAGAGGCCCGAGGTGCCGCCCGAGAAGCGCCCGTCGGTGATCAAGGCGCAGGCCTTCCCGAGGCCCTTCGATTTGAGATAGCTGGTCGGGTAGAGCATTTCCTGCATCCCCGGCCCGCCGCGCGGCCCTTCGTAGCGGATCACCACCACGTCGCCCGCGACCACCTGATCGGTCAGGATCGCCGCGACTGCCGCATCCTGGCTTTCATAGACCTTGGCCGGACCGGTGAACTTGAGGATGCTCTCGTCCACCCCGGCGGTCTTCACGATGCAGCCGTCGAGCGCGATATTGCCGTAAAGCACCGCGAGCCCGCCGTCCTTGCTGAAGGCGTGCTCGGCCGAGCGAATCACGCCGTTCGCGCGATCGGTGTCGAGCTCTTCCCAGCGGCGGCTCTGGCTGAAGGCGACCTGGGTGGGCACCCCGCCCGGCGCGGCCTTGTAGAATTCCTGCACCTTGGGATTGTTGGTCAGGCGGATGTCCCAATCGGCCAAAGCATCGCCCATCGTCGGGCTGTGAACCGTCGGGAGCGCGGTGTGGAGCAGCCCGGCACGGTCGAGCTCGCCGAGGATCGCCATGATGCCGCCCGCGCGGTGGACGTCTTCCATGTGGACGTCGCTTTTCGCCGGGGCGACCTTGCTGAGGCACGGCACCTTGCGCGAGAGCCGGTCGATATCGGCCATGGTGAAATCGACCCCAGCCTCTTGTGCCGCGGCAAGCAGGTGCAGCACGGTGTTGGTCGATCCGCCCATCGCGATGTCGAGCGACATCGCATTCTCGAACGCCTCGAAGCTGGCGATCTGGCGCGGGAGGACGCTCTCGTCGTCCTCTTCGTAGTAGCGCTTGGCCAGCGTCACCACCAGCCGCCCGGCGCGCTCGAACAGCTGCTGGCGGTCGGAGTGCGTTGCGAGCTGCGAGCCGTTGCCCGGCAGCGAAAGCCCGAGCGCTTCGGTCAGGCAGTTCATCGAGTTCGCGGTGAACATGCCCGAGCACGAGCCGCAGGTCGGGCAGGCCGAGCGTTCGATCGTCTGCACTTCCTCGTCGGTCATCGTCTCGTCGGCGGCGGCGACCATCGCGTCGATCAGGTCGAGCGCGACTTCCTTGCCCTTGAGCACGACCTTGCCGGCCTCCATCGGCCCGCCCGAGACGAACACCACCGGGATGTTGATCCGCATCGCGGCCATCAGCATGCCCGGCGTGATCTTGTCGCAGTTCGAGATGCACACCATCGCATCGGCGCAGTGGGCGTTGACCATGTATTCGACGCTGTCGGCGATCAGGTCGCGGCTGGGGAGCGAATAGAGCATCCCGTCGTGGCCCATCGCGATCCCGTCATCGACCGCGATCGTGTTGAATTCCTTGGCGACCCCGCCTGCCTTCTCGATCTCGCGCGCGACCAGCTGGCCGAGATCCTTCAAGTGCACGTGGCCCGGCACGAACTGGGTGAAGCTGTTGACCACCGCGATGATCGGCTTGCCGAAGTCGCTGTCCTTCATCCCCGTCGCGCGCCACAGGCCGCGCGCGCCGGCCATGTTGCGGCCGTGGGTGGTCGTGCGGGAACGATAGGCAGGCATTGTGCGGCTCCAACTCGCTAAAAACGACGCAAATATGTGCGCCGCCCTGCGCCTACTCAAGCGCGAGCGCAAGTGTTTGCGGGTCGGACATCGTCTTCCCCCCTGGATGGGGGAAGCATAGCGGAGCTTGCCGCGTCAGCGGCTAGCGGCGCTTGGATGGGGGTGAGGTAGCGCTTGGACGAGAACACCCCCATCCAGCTGCGACTAGCGAGCACGCTCGCAAGTCTTCGCATCCTTCCCCACCGAGGGGGAAGAAACTTACCCCTCCAGCTCTATCGCCACGCGATTGCACAGCCGGACCAGCCGCTCGGCCCATTCGGCCTGCCCGGCGGCGTGGCCGATCTGATCCTGCCTCACCTCGATCCCAATGTAGGGCCGCCCGTCGGCCTCGGCGTGGCGGTTCATCGTGAAGTTGAGCAATTTGCCCGAATAGGGCTCGTTGTCGCCCACGATCAGCCCTTCGGCCTCGAGCAGCGGGATCGCGATCCGCGCGGGGCGTTCGACCCGGTTGTAGAGGATTCCGCAATTCCACGGGCGTAGCTGGCTGGCATCGCTCTTGAGCTGCGGGGTGAAGCTATGGAGCGACAGCATCAGCGCTTGCGGCACATCCTCAAGCAAGGCGGCCAAGGCATTGTGATAGGGACGATAATAGGCTTCGATCCGCGCCTCGCGAACCCCCTCGCCCGCGTTGCCGGGGATCGTTTGGCCATCGCTGGCAAGCGGGACCAGTCCGGGCGCATCTTCGGCGCGGTTGTAGTCGCACACGAGGCGGCTGACGTTGCCCTGGAAGGCCGCGATGCCGGGCTGTTCGGCCATCATCGCGCCGATCGCGCCGACGCCGATGTCGATCGCGATGTGATCGTCCATCAGTTCGGGATCGACGCCGAGGTCGATCCCCTCGGGCACGCGGTTGGAGGCATGGTCCGAGACCACCAGGATGCCCCCGAAGCGCGGGGTTCCCAGCAGCCGGTATGCCTCATGACTCATCGCAACGTCCCTTCCATCCGCCACCACTGCGGATGCTCCAGCGCTAGCCGATCCGAGGCCGCGCGCAAGTGCGCAGGATCGTCGAACAGCGCAAAACAGGTCGCGCCCGAACCGGACATGCGGGCGAGCCACGGCTCGACGGCGGCGAGCGCGGCCAGCACCTCGGCGATGGGCGGACAGAGCGCGGTGGCCGGAGCCTCAAGATCGTTGCGGCCTGCAAGCGCGATCGCGCGCGAGGTGCCTTCGGGCAGCGGCCCGCGATCCAGTCCGTCCCACGCCCTGAACACCGGCCCGGTGCTGAGCGGCACGCGCGGGTTGACCAGCAGCACCGCGGTTCCGGCAAGGTCGCTGCCCGCCGGCTCCAGCTCGGTCCCGGTCCCGCGCCCGATGCAGGTGATACTCTCGACACAGGCCGGCACATCGGCGCCCAGCCGCGCCGCCCGCTCGCGCCAGTCGTCGGGCAGTCCGTGCATCCGCTCGACCAGTCGGAACACCGCGCCGACATCGGCCGACCCGCCACCGAGGCCGGCCGCGACGGGGAGGTTCTTTTCGAGCGCGATCGCCAGCCCATCGGCGCGCGGAAGCAGCGTGAGCGCGCGGGCGACGAGATTGTCGAACGGGTCGGTGAGCGCACCCGCAAACTCGCCGGTGACGGTCAATTGGTCCTGCGTCGCCTGCCGCGCGACAAGCTCGTCGCCCTTGTCGACGAAGGCGAACAGCGTCTCCAACTCATGATACCCGTCCTCCCGCCGCCGCCGGATGTGCAGCGCGAGGTTGATCTTGGCGTAGGCGGTTTCGTTCACAATTCCTCCCCCACCGGGGGAGGGGGACCATCCGCAGGATGGTGGAGGGGGACGTGCCGCAAACGCGCCTTCCGTTGATGGCAAACCTCGACGATCCGCCTTGTCGTTGCTCCGACATCTTCAAGAACCGCGCGGGCAGGAACTCGCAAGGTCGCAACTTTCTGCGATATCAGATATTCCGACCGCCGCGCTGCCTTGCGGGCTGCATCATCGCCATTATGCACCGCTCCATCGACCTCGACGGCCAAGCGGACGGCTGCGCAGTAGAAGTCCAAGATGTAAATTCCCGCTGGATGTTGGCGGCGGAACTTGAAGCCGTCGGGCCGCTTTCGAAGTTCTCGCCATAGTAGCCCCTCGGGCAGCGTCATTTCGCAGCGGAGTTTGCGGGCGCGCTTCAACGTTTCGCGAGGTCCGGTTATCATGCCTGTGCCCCTCCACCATCCTGCGGATGGTCCCCCTCCCCGTACCGGGGAGGAATTTAAGCCTCACATATTCGGATAATTCGGGCCACCCCCGCCCTCGGGCGTGACCCAGTCGATGTTCTGGGTCGGGTCCTTGATGTCGCAGGTCTTGCAGTGGACGCAGTTCTGGGCGTTGATCACCAGGCTCGGATTTCCCTCTTCCACCCCGACGAATTCATACACCCCCGCCGGGCAATAGCGCGCCTCGGGTCCGGCATAGACCGGCAGGTTGATCTCGGTCGGGACCTTGGGGTCCTTGAGGTGCAGGTGGCACGGCTGGTCCTCGGCGTGGTTGGTGTTCGAGAGGAACACCGAGGACAGGCGGTCGAAGCTGAACTGACCATCCGGCTTGGGATAGGCGATCGGCCGGTAGTCCTTCGCCTTGCCGGTTTCCGACGCATCGGTGTTGTGGCCCATGGTGAACGGCAGGCCGATCCCGAGCGTGCGCATCCACATGTCGATTCCGGCGAGCAGCGTGCCGAAGGTGCCGCCGTATTTGGCGACCAGCGGCTCGGCGTTCCTGACCAGCTTGAGCTCCTTCGCGATCCAGCTTTGGCGGAGCGAGGCGCCGTAGCCTGTCAGCTCGTCGCCCGAGCGGCCCGCCTCGAGCGCCTCGGCCGCGGCTTCGGCGGCGAGCATCCCGCTCTTGATCGCGGTGTGGCTGCCCTTGATCCGGGGGACGTTGACGAAGCCCGCCGCGCAGCCGATCAGCGCGCCGCCGGGAAATTCGAGCTTGGGCACCGATTGCCAGCCGCCCTCGTTGATCGCGCGCGCACCGTAGGACACACGCCTTCCGCCTTCGAGGATCGCGCGGATCGCCGGGTGCTGCTTCCAGCGCTGGAATTCCTCGAACGGATAGACATAGGGGTTCGCGTAATCGAGCGCGGTGACGAAGCCGAGCGCGACCTGGCCGTTCTCCTGGTGATAGAGGAACCCGCCGCCCCAGCTGCCGCTTTCGGACAGCGGCCAGCCCTGGGTGTGGATCACCCGGCCCGGCACGTGCTTCTCGGGCGCGATGTCCCACAGTTCCTTGATCCCGAGGCCGTAGGTCTGCGGCTGGTCCTGCTCCAGCCCGAACTTCGCCTTCAGCCGCTTGGTCAGGTGCCCGCGCGCGCCTTCGGCGAACAGCGTGTACTTGCCGTGCAGCTCGATCCCGGGCGTGTAGTCCGGCTTGTGGCTGCCGTCCTTGGCGACGCCCATGTCCTGCGTGATAATCCCCTTCACCGTCCCATCCTCTGCATAGAGGACGTCGGCCGCGGGGAAGCCGGGGAAGATTTCGACCCCCAGCCCTTCCGCCTGCTCGGCCAGCCAGCGGCACAGATTGCCGAGCGAGCCGGTGTAGCAGCCCTTGTTGCTCATCAGCGGCGGCATCAGCGCATGCGGCATCGCAAGCTTGCCGGTCTCGCTCAGCACCCAGTGCCAGTTGTCGGTCACGGGGGTCTTCGCGAGCGAACAGCTCTCGCGCCAGGCGGGCAGCAGTTCGTCGAGCCCCTTCGGATCGACCACCGCGCCCGAGAGGATATGCGCGCCGACCTCGGAGCCTTTCTCGAGGATGCAGACGCTCGTCTCGGGCGAAACCTGCTTGAGCCGGATCGCCGCGGCGAGGCCTGCCGGGCCCGCGCCGACGATCACGACGTCGTATTCCATGGACTCGCGTTCGCTCATCTCATCCTCAACCGTGCTTAACTCACCGCTTGAGCCTTGATCGGCGCGGGGGCGCAGGTCAAGGTTCGGGCAGGGATTATGGACGGACGCTCAGCCTTTACGCTCGCCGAGGAGCTTGCTGCCGCGCAGGCGTGGTGGGCCGAGGCCGGGATCGACCTCGCCTATGAGGACGCTCCGGCCCGCTGGCTCAAGGAGAGTGGAGCCGAACCCTCGGCGGACCCGTCCGCGCCGGCAACGCGGGCAGCGAAGGCCCCGCCTCCCCCGCCCGCGCCGACCATCGGCGGCCCTTCCGCGGATTGGCCGCAGACACTCGAGGCCTTCGCCGGCTGGTGGCTCACCGAGCCGAGTCTCGACGCCGGCGGGCCGCGTCCGCGGATCGCTCCGCGCGGGGCCAAGGGCGCAAAGCTGATGGTGCTGGTCGCCGAGCCGGAGGCGGGAGACAGCGACACGCTGCTGTCGGGCCCCCTCGGCGGATTGCTGCAGAGCTTCCTTTCGGCCGCCGGAATCGCGCCGGAACGGACCTATCTGGCAAGCGCGCTTCCCCGGCATACACCGCATCCCGACTGGGCCGGGCTGATCGCCGCGGGGCTCGGTTCGATCGCGCTTCATCACGTGCAATTGGCCGCGCCCGAGAGGGTTTTGCTGTTCGGTAAGGACATTTTGCCGCTGCTCGGACACGATCCGGCGCAAACTTCGCAATATTTACTTCAAATAAACCAACAGGGCGCGAGCATTCCGCTATTCGCGGATCGGAGCCTCGAGTTCCTGCTGGCACGGCCGGCGGCAAGGGCGGGGTTCTGGCAGCGATGGCTGGACTGGACGGGTAGCTGATTTTGACGATGGTTCGTTCCATTCGCCCGATACGCTGGGCTGCATCGCTTTTGGCGGGCGCTGCATTGTTCGCGGCCGCTTCGCCGGCTTTGGCAGACAGCGCCGAGTATTTCGCGCTGCGCGCGTCGCAGAGCGAAGTGCCGACGCTGCTGCCGCAGTCCGACCGCGACTATTACAAGGCGCTGTTCGCGGCGATCGACAAGGAAGACTGGAAGACGGTCCAGTCGATGTTCGACCAGCGCAAGGACGGTCCGCTCCACAAGGTGGCACTGGCCGAATATTATCTCGCCGCGCATTCGCCCAAGGTCGAAGCTCCGCAGATCGAGGCCTGGTTCCAGGGCGCCCCTGAGCTTCCGCAGGCCGAACGGCTCGCCCGCCTCGGCCAGAAACGCGGCCTGACCGACATTCCCGCGCTGCCTTCGGCGCAGGGCCTCGTGCGCCAGCCGGGCCTGCCCAAGCGTGCGCGCCCGGCCAGCGTCGACGACGGCACCGTTCCCGCGGCGATGCGCAGCGGCATCCTCGACCTGATCGACAAGGACGATCCGGACGGCGCCAAGGCACTGCTCGCCACGTCGGACGCCGCGCTTTCGGGCGACGCCCGCGCCGAATGGCGCCAGCGGGTCGCCTGGTCCTATTACATCGAGAACCGCGATGCCGACGCGCTGGCGATGGCCTTGACGGTCGACGACGGCACGGGTCCGTGGGTCCCGGAAGGCGACTGGGTCGCCGGCCTTGCCGCCTGGCGCACCGGCGACTGCATGGCAGCGCTCGGCGGGTTCGAGCGCGCGGGCGACCGCAGCACCAACCCCGAACTCACCGCGGCCGCCAATTACTGGGCCAGCCGTGCGGCCACCCGCTGCCGCATGCCCGAAAAGAGCACCGACCACCTCAAGCAGGCGGCCCAGCTCGACGAGACGCTCTACGGCATGCTCGCCGCCGAACAGCTCGGCACCACCCTGCCGAAGCGCTTCGTGAAGCCCGATTTCGACCAGCACGACTGGGACCGGCTGCAGGGCAAGGACGATGTTCGCATCGCGATCGAACTCGCCGAGGTGGGGCGCGACGATCTCGCGAGCCAGGTGCTGCTCTACCAGGCCAAGATCGGCGATGCGTCGGATTACGAATCGCTGTCGCGGCTCGCCCGCGGTCTCGGCCTGCCCGCTACCCAACTCTACATGGCCAACAATGCGCCGATCGGCGGCCGCGCCGATCCCGCCGCGCGCTTCCCCGCGCCGCGCTGGATGCCGGTAACCGGCTGGCAGGTCGATCCGGCGCTGGCCTTCGCCCATGCGCTGCAGGAATCGAACTTCCAGACCGCGGTCGTCAGCCCGGCGCAGGCCAAGGGGCTGATGCAGATCACCCCGATCACGGTGCGCGAACACGCGCCGTCGCTCAACCTCAGCGCCCCGGCGGTCGATCTCACCGATCCGCGCGTGAACCTCGCCTTCGGCCAGCAGAATCTCGAGATGCTGCGCGATGCGCCCGCCACCGGCGGCTATCTGCCCAAGATCATGGCCGCCTACAACGCCGGCCTCGCGCCGGTGACCCGCTGGAACACCCAGATCAACGACCAGGGCGATCCGCTGCTGTGGATGGAATCCATCCCTTATTGGGAGACCCGCAGCTACGTCGCCATCGTCATGCGCAACTACTGGATGTACGAGCGGCAGGCGAACAGCGATTCGCCCAGCCGCAAGGCGCTCGCCAGCGGCAAATGGCCGATGTTCCCCGGCCAGCCGTCCAGCGGCAGGGTGTGGCTGTCCGCAAAGGACTAACTTCCCGGCAGGGGCAGCACACGGGGCAGCACACATGGCCGTCGATCCCGACCGCATCTTCAAGCCGATCAACATCGCTCTCCTCACCGTTTCCGACACGCGCGGGCTGGACGAGGATACTTCCGGCGACATTCTCGCCGGGCGGATCAAGGATGCCGGCCATGCGCTGGCCGCGCGCGCGATCGAGAAGGACGATGTCCAGGCGATCGTCCGCCGGCTCAACGACTGGATCGACGACAGCGGGGTCGATGCGGTGGTGATCACCGGCGGCACCGGCCTGACCGGGCGCGACGTGACCCCCGAGGCGCTCGACCGGGTCAAGGAAAAGGACATCCCCGGCTTCGGCGAGCTGTTCCGCTGGATCAGCTACCAGACGATCGGCACCTCGACCGTCCAGAGCCGCGCCTGCGCGGTGCTGGCGCGCGGCACCTATGTGTTCGCCCTGCCCGGATCGAACGGCGCGGTGAAGGACGGGTGGGACGGGATCCTCGCCGAGCAGCTCGACAGCCGCAACCGGCCCTGTAACTTCGTCGAGCTGATGCCGCGGCTGCGGGAGAAGTAGGCAGCGTTTCCCGGACGGCCGCATTCTCAAAAGAATCCGCTGTCCTACACGCCGATCCGTGCATACCGATCCCGATTCGCTGGTTCCCAACGGAGACGCGGATCATGGACCATTCCCAGCCTGACGGCACATCCCCCACGGTTGGCAGAAATGCTGGACGCCCGAACGGAAGCACGCCTTCCTCGACCGGTTGGAACGCAGTCCCAATGTCCGGGCGGCGGCCTTCGCCGCGGGCATGTCTCGGCAGTCCGCCTATCGCCTGCGCAAGCGCGATCCGGCCTTCGCGGCGAAATGGGCCGCCCTGATCGAACGCGCTTATCTCTGGCCTTGCGGAGGGCCGCATTTCTTGCCCAGAACACTGTCACATGCGTCACATGTGTAACCCTGCATGCGCGCCACGATTGCCAATGTTCCTTGTTTGTTCTATCCTGGGCGGATGTCCGATAAGCCCCTCACCCACGGCCGCGGCGCGCAATCGGGGGCGCTGTCGAAGCGCTTCGCCCTGCCCGCACGCGAGCAAGACGGAGATTGGCGGGACGAGGCCGAGGCGATCGACGGCCCACCCCCGAAATTGCGCACCACGGTTACGATCGAACACCCCCGGACGATCCTCAGCTTCAACAAGTCCCCCGACATCGGCTTCGACCGCTCGCTCAATGCCTATCGCGGCTGCGAGCACGGCTGCATCTATTGCTTCGCGCGCCCGACCCACGCCTGGCTCGATCTCTCGCCCGGGCTCGATTTCGAGACGAAACTGTTCGCCAAGCCCGATGCGCCGGCCCTGCTGCGCGCGACCCTGGCGAAGCGCGGCTACGAGCCCCGCCCGATCGCGATGGGCACCAACACCGATCCCTACCAGCCGATCGAGGGAACCTGGCGCATCACCCGCCAGATTCTGGAACTGTGCCTCGAGACCGGCCATCCGGTGACCATCACCACCAAATCCGACCGGGTCACCCGCGACCTCGATCTGCTGACCGAGCTCGCGCGGCTCAACCTGGTGCATGTCGCGATCTCGGTCACCAGCCTCGATCCGCACCTCTCGCGCAAGCTCGAGCCGCGCGCTCCGACACCCACCCGCCGGGTCGATGCGCTGCGGCGGCTCGCGGCCGCCGGCGTACCGGCCTATGCCTCGATCGCGCCGGTGATCCCGGCGATCACCGACGACCAGATCGAGGCGATCCTGACCGCGGTGGGCAGGGCCGGAGTCAGCGGCGCCGGATGGATATTGATGCGCCTGCCGCACGAGGTTGCGCCGCTGTTCAAGGAATGGCTGCGGGTCCATTTCCCCGACCGGGCGGAGAAGGTGATGGGGATCGTCAGGGCGATGCGCGGCGGGCGCGATAACGAGCCCGATTTCCACAAGCGCTTCCACGCCCAGGGCCCCTGGGCAGACTTATTCCGCACCCGCTTTCGCCTGGCCCGCAAGCGCGCGGGGATTCCGTCCGCACGGTTCGAGCTCGACCGGTCCCGCTTCAGGGCACCTGCGCGCGACGGACAGATGGATTTGTTCGACGGTGCGGGCTAATCAGGCGCGTCAACGGATCAGGATGCCTTCGCATGAAACTCGCTTTTGCCGCCGCCGCCATCTGCGCCCTCGCCCTGCCTTCGGCGGTATCGGCGCAGGACGTGAAGATCACGCTCGACCAGACGCTGGTGGAAAATTTCGACGGCGACGCGGTGACCCAGGCGCTGGCGCCGTTCAACGCGACGGTGACCCCGCAGAAGGCGGCCGACGGTTCGCCCTCGTTCAAGATCGCCTTTCCCGGCGGCCTGAACGCGGTCGCGACCCCCACCGCCTGCAGCGACGACAAGGCGCACACCGGCTGCACCGGGCTGAAGGTCCAGGCGTTCTTCTCGCTGCCCGAAGGCAAGACCCCGGCCGACATGGCGGCGATCGTCAATGGCTTCAATGCGGGCCACGAAGCCACGACCGCGGTCTACGACCAGAAGGGCACCACCCGGCTGACCCGCTATATCGTCTCGCAGTTCGGGATCACCCGGACCAACCTCTCGATCGAGCTCTATACTTTCCGCCGTTCGGCCCAGGTGTGGAGCGAGACGCTGTTCGCCAAGCCCGCGGCGGCGAAGAAGGGCGCCTAGTCGGGGAAGGAATAGCCGCGAAACGCCGCACGCAATTGCTGTTTCGCGATCTTGCCGGTCGCGCCGTGGGGCAGCTCGGCGACGAATTCCACTGCATCGGGCAACCACCATTTGGCGACCCTGGTGCTCAGGAAGCGGCGGATGTCTTCCGCCTCGACCGTGCGCCCCGGCTTGCGCACCACCACCAGCAAAGGGCGCTCGTCCCACCTGGGATGGGCAATCCCGATCGCCGCGGCTTCGGCAACGTCGGGATGGCCGACCGCCGCGTTCTCCAGTTCGACGGAGCTGATCCATTCGCCCCCCGACTTGATCACGTCCTTGGTCCGGTCGGTCAGTTGCAGCGTGCCGTCGGGATGGATGATCCCGACGTCGCCCGTGTCGAACCAGCCGCCGGGGCCGACCGCATCCTCCTCGGCGCCGAAATAGCGCTGCACCACCCACGGTCCGCGCACCTGCAAGGCACCGGGAGAGCGTCCGTCGCGGGGCAGCTCGCGCCCGCTGCCATCGAGATCGACGCAGCGCAGCTCCACGCCGTAGGGCACCCGGCCCTGGAGCGCGGTCTTCCCCACCCGCTCCTCGAAACCCAGGCCCGCCCATTCGGGATGCTCCGCACCGGCGGTTCCGATCGGCGAGGTTTCGGTCATGCCCCAGGCGTGCATCACCTTCACCCCCGCTTCCATCAGCCGCGCGATCGTTGCCGGCGGCATGGCGGAGCCGCCGACGATCGCCCGCTCGAGCGCCGGCGGGGTCTGGCCGGTCGCGTCGAGATGCCCGAACATCGCCAGCCACACGGTCGGCACCCCGCCCATGTGGGTCACCCGCTCGCTTGTCAGCAGGTCGCACAGCACCGCGGGCTCGTTGACCGCCGACAGCACCAGCTTGGCCCCGGCCGCGGCGCAGCTCCAGGCGAGGCCCCAGCCTGCCGCATGGAACAGCGGCACCACCGGGAGGAACACCGAGCGCGGCTCGAGCCCGAGGATCGCCGGCTGGAGCGAGGCGAGCGCGTGAAGCATGCTCGACCGGTGGGTGTAGAGCACGCCCTTGGGGTTGCCGGTGGTGCCGCTGGTGTAGCACAGGTGGCAACTCTCGCGCTCGTCCCCGGTCGCCCATTCGCCCTGCCCGTCCTCGCCGGAAAGCAGGGCTTCGTATTCGCCCCTCCCTCCACCAAGGTCGTCGAAGCAGACGAACTGCTCGATCGTCGGCCAGCGCGGCCTAAGCCGCTCGACCAACGGAGCGAAGGCGGCATCGTAGAGCAGCACGCGGTCTTCGGCATGGTTGGCGATATAATCGAGCTGGTCGTCGAACAGCCGCGGATTGAGCGTGTGCAGTACCGCGCCGGCGCCGACGATCCCGTAGAAGGCCGAAAGGTGATGGAGGTGGTTCATCGCCAGCGTGGCTACCCGGCAGCCGCCGCCCAGCCCCATCCGCCGGAGCGCCTGGCTGAGCCGCAGCGCATCGTGGCGGACCCCCGCCCAGTTCGAGCGCGTGCGGCTCCCGTCGGCCCAATGGCTGACGATCTCGCGCGTGCCGTGCTCGCGCGCGGCATGGTCGAGCAATGTCGGGAGGCGCAGCTCCCAATCCTGCATTTGGCCCAGCATCAGGCGTTCTCCCGCGCCCATCATGCCGCCGCTTGCCGCGCATGGCAATCGCGGGCAGGAGGGGGCGATGAGCCCCTACCAGCTCGCGAAAATCGCGCTTGTCGACCTCACCGGCCTGTCGCGCGACGCGCTGCACATCTACGCCGCGCTGATCGTGTTCTTCGGCAGCTGCCTGCTGTTCCGCTGGAAGGCGCGCAGTTGGAAGCCATTGCTGCTGGTGCTGCTGGCGGCGATCGCAGGCGAGGCAATCGACATACGCGATGCCTTTGCCGCGCACGGTGCCCCGATCCAGGGCGATTTCGTGGGCCTCTATATCGACAGCCTGCTCGATGTCCTCAACACCATGGTGATGCCCACGATGATCCTGCTGGCGACGCGCTTCACCGGCATGTTCCGCGATGACGCTGGCCTAGGCGACCAGCCTGAGGTTGTCGCGCCCACCGAGCGGCTTGAAGTGGAGGATGGTAACCCCGTCCACCGCGGTTAGCCGCTCGACCAGCTCGCCATCGACCAGAAAGCTGCGGCCGAGCCGCATCTCGGGGAAACGTCCCTCTCCGGCATGGAGCCTGGCGAGCACCTCGCCGCCGCCCTCCGCGACGGGAACCAGCATCGCGGACAATTCGCGCAGGGCCTCCGCATGCTCGATCTCGAGCTTGAGCTGCATCCGCGTGGCGCTGCTGACCTCGGCCAGCGGCCGCGCGCCGCGCACGGTTACCCGCGGAGGCTCGTCCGGGCTGGGACTGTCCAGTTCGACGGTCAACAGGATGCAGGTGCCCTCGGCCGCCCAGCGCACGAAGGGCTCGACCAGGCTTTCCTCGAAGCAGGCGGCGCTGAACTGGCCGGTGTTGTCGGAGAAATCGGCGCGGATGAAGTCGCCGCCCTTGCGGGTCTTGCCCTTGCTCACGCCCTCGACCATCGCGGCCATCATCGCCTGCATCCGGCCCCCGCCCGGAACGCCGGTTTCCATCAGCCCCGCATAGGAGCGCGCGCCATTCGCAGAAGCGATCGCGCGGAACTGCTCGACCGGGTGCGCGGCGAAATAGAAGCCGAAATTCTCGCGCTCCTTCGCCATCGTCTCGGGCTTGGACCAGGCGGGAGTCGCGGCAAGGCGGGTGTCCTGCTGCGCGTGATCCTCGCCGCCGAACAGGCCGCCCTGCCCGCTCTCGCGCTCGCGCACCGCATGGTCGGTCACCGCCATCAGCATTTCGGCATTCGCGAACACCAGCGCCCGGTTCGGCTCGAGGCTGTCGAAAGCGCCGGCACCGGCCAGACCTTCGAGCTGGCGGCGGTTCATCGCACCGGGCGGCAGCCGGCGGAACAAATCCTCCAGGCTGACGAAGGCGCCGTTCGCCTCGCGCTCGGCCACCAGCGCCTCCATCGCCTTCTCGCCGACGTTGCGGATCCCTGCGAGCGCATAGCGGACCGCATATCCGTCGTCGGTCTGCTCGACGGTGAATTCGGCCTCGGAGAAGTTCACGTCGGGCCCGGCCAGCGCGACGCCGTTGCGACGCATGTCGTCGACGAACACCGACAGCTTCTCCGACTGGTGCATGTCGAAGCACATCGAGCCGGCGTAGAATTCGTGGGGATAATGCGTCTTGAGCCAAGCGGTCTGGTAAGCGAGCAGCGCATAGGCCGCAGCGTGGCTCTTGTTGAAGCCATAGCCGGCGAACTTGTCGATCAAGTCGAACAGCTCGTTGGCCTTCTTCGGGTCGATATCGGAGACCGCCTTGCACCCGTCGACGAAGCGCTGGCGCTGCGCATCCATCTCGGCCTGGACCTTCTTGCCCATCGCGCGGCGCAGCAGGTCGGCGTCGCCGAGCGAGTAGCCGGCGAGGATCTGCGCCGCCTGCATCACCTGTTCCTGATAGACGAAGATCCCGTAGGTCTCGGCCAGGATGCCTTCGAGCTTCGGATGCGGGTATTCGATCGCCACCTCGCCGTTCTTGCGCTTGCCGAACAGCGGGATGTTGTCCATCGGCCCCGGCCGGTAAAGCGAGACGAGCGCGATGATGTCGCCGAAATTGGTCGGCTTCACCGCCGCCAGCGTGCGCCGCATGCCTTCGGATTCGAGCTGGAACACGCCGACCGTGTCGCCCTTCTGGAGCAGCCGGTAGACCTCGGCGTCGTCCCATGGGAGCTGGTCGAGATCGACTTCGATCTTGCGCTTCTTCAGCAGGTCGACCGCCTTGCGCAGCACCGACAGCGTCTTGAGGCCGAGGAAGTCGAACTTTACCAATCCGGATTCCTCGACATATTTCATGTCGAACTGGGTCACCGGCATGTCCGAGCGCGGATCGCGGTAGAGCGGGACGAGCTGGGCCAGCGGGCGGTCGCCGATCACCACGCCTGCCGCGTGGGTCGAGCTGTTGCGCGGGAAGCCCTCGAGCTGCATCGCGAGGTCGATCAGCCGCTTCACCTCGGGCTGGGTGTCGTATTCGCGCTTGAACTCCGCGACCCCGTTGAGCGCGCGCGGCAGCGTCCAGGGATCGGTCGGATGGTTGGGCACCATCTTGCACAGCCGGTCCACGTGGCCGTAGCTCATCTGCAGGATGCGCCCGGTGTCGCGCAGCACCGCGCGGGCCTTGAGCTTGCCGAAGGTGATGATCTGGGCAACGTGGTCGCTGCCGTATTTGCGCTGGACGTAGCGGATCACCTCGCCGCGGCGGGTTTCGCAGAAGTCGATGTCGAAGTCGGGCATCGACACGCGTTCCGGGTTGAGGAAGCGTTCGAACAGCAGCCCCAACTTCAGCGGATCGAGATCGGTGATGGTCAGCGCCCAGGCGACCACCGAGCCCGCGCCCGAACCACGCCCCGGACCCACCGGGATACCGTTTTCCTTGGCCCATTTGATGAAGTCGGCAACGATCAGGAAGTAGCCGCCGAAGCCCATCTTGTTGATGATCGCAATCTCGAACTCGAGCCGCTCGTCATAGGCCCTGCGGTCTTCGTCGCTGAGATCGCCATAGACCGCGAGCCGCGTGGCAAGGCCCTTGCGGGCATCCTCGGCCATCATCCGCGCCTCGCCTTCCTTGTCGCCGGCGAGGCTGGGCAGGATCGGCTTGCGCTTGGGCGGGGCGAAGGCGCAGCGCCGCGCGATCACCAGCGTGTTCGCGGTCGCTTCGGGCAGGTCGGCGAATTCCTGCTCCATCGCCGCGGCGTTCTTGACGAAGGCTTCGGCCGACGACCGCGGACGCTCGGGCGCGTCGATATGGGTCGAATTGGCGATGCACAGCATCGCGTCATGCGCGGCATGGAAGCCGGGATCGGCATAGTTCGCGGGATTGGTCGCGACCAGCGGAAGATCGCGCGCATAGGCCCAGTCGATCAGCGCGCCTTCCGCCGCCTCTTCGGCTGCTTCGCCCCGCCGCGCCAGCTCGACATAGAGCCGCCCGGGGAACAGTTCCTCCAGCCGCTCGCCATAGGCTCGACCGGCTTCGATCTGCCCTTCGGCGAACAGCCGGGTCATCGCCCCTTCGCCTGCGCCGGTGAGCGCGATCAGGCCCGCCGTTCGGCCTTCCAGATCGCCGAGCGCGACATGCGGATCGAGTTCGACCGGCCGGTCGAGATGGGCCCGGCTGACGAGGTGGCAGAGGTTGTTCCAGCCGTCCTCGTCCTGCGCATAGAGCGGTAGATAGTCGACCTGCCGGCCGTCCTCACGGATTACGCCCAGCAGCGTCCCGACGATCGGCTGCACCCCGTATTCGCGGCAGGCGCCGGCGAAGGCGACCGTGCCGTAGAGCCCGTTGCGGTCGCAGATCGCGATCGCCGGAAACCCGCGTTCCTTGGCCAGCCGCGCGATCGCCTTGGGGTCGATCGCGCCCTCCAGCATCGAGAACGAAGACAGGACTCTCAGGGGAACGAAGGGCGCGTAAGCCATCGCCCGAAAGTAGCCGCCCGCGCCACCGGTTCAAGGGCGGAACGCGGGGGGCTGGCCACTAGTTGTTGAAAAGCGACAAGGCTTGCCAAGCCTCGAAAAAAAGGGTCCACTCCTTCATCCGCGCATACGGGGAGACGCGTAAATGTCCGATCTACTTTCCACCGAAGCCAGAACTTCGCTCGTCAACCGGGCGAAGGGGATCATCATGACGCCGGCCACCGAATGGCCGAAGATCGCGGCCGAGACCAAAAGCCCTAAAGAGGTCCTACTGCAATATGCGCTTCCGCTGATCGCGATCGGCCCGATCTGCTCGATCATCGGCAGCTTTCTCGCGCCTTACAGTCTTGGGCTGAGCTACTATATCGCCACCGCGGTCGTCAGTTTCGTGCTCGGTATCGCGTCGCTCTACCTGCTTGCCTTCGTCGCCAATTTTCTCAGCTCCAATTTCGGCGGCAAGAACGACTATGCCAGCGCGTTCAGGCTGGTGGCCTATGCCTACACGCCAGCCTGGCTGGCCGGCGTGCTGGGCCTGCTCACCGGCTTCATTCCGGGCCTTGGCATCCTGGGTCTGGTGGCGCTGGCCTATGGCCTGTACCTGTTCTACCTCGGCACCACTCCGGTGATGAGCGTCCCGCAGGACAAGGCGATCGGCTACGTGGTGCTCTACGTTGTCTGCGCGATCGTGCTGTATCTGATCATCGGCGCGATCACCGCCTCGATCGTGCTGAGCATGGTCGTCCCGGCATCCCCGGCGCTGACCATCACCTATCACTGAGAAACCGGACGGGGAGCGATCCCCGTCCTTTTCTATCCCAGCACTCCCCTATCCCAGCACCCCGTCGTGCAGGCGGACGACGCGGTCCATCGCCAGCGCCAGCCGCTCGTTGTGGGTCGCAACCAGGGCCGCGCTGCCTTCGCCGCGCACCAGCCGCACGAATTCCGCCAGCACCTTGTCGGCGGTGACTTCGTCGAGATTGCCGGTCGGCTCGTCGGCCAGCACCAGTTGCGGCCGGTTGGCCAGCGCGCGGGCAACCGCCACGCGCTGCTGCTCGCCGCCCGAAAGCTGGCTTGGCCGGTGCTCGAAGCGCGCTGCCAGGCCCAGCGAGGTGAGCAGCTCGCGTGCGCGCAGCTCCGCTTCGGCGCGGGGCTTGCCGGTCACGAGCTGCGGCAGGATCACGTTCTCTTCCGCGCTGAAATCCGGAAGCAGGTGGTGGAACTGGTAGACGAAGCCGAGGCTGTCGCGGCGCAGCGTCGTGCGCCCGTCGCTCCCTAGTGCGCTCGCATTCACCCCAGCGATCTCGATCGTCCCTCCGAAGCCCCCTTCGAGCAGCCCGACCGCCTGCAGCATCGTCGACTTGCCCGAGCCAGAGGGGCCGAGCAGAGCGACGATCTCGCCTGGCTGGACCGCGAGGTTCACTCCGCGCAGCACGTCGATCTTCACCCCGCCCTGCGAGAAGCTGCGGGTCAGCCCCTGCAGGCGGACCACCGGCGTCTGTTGCAGACTATTCATAACGCAGCACCTGGACCGGATCGGTGTTCGCGGCCTTAAAGGCCGGATAAAGGGTGAACAGGAAGCTCAGGATCAACGACAGGGCCGAGATCGCGATCACCTCTCCGGGGTCGGTCCGGCTCGGCAACTCAGTGAGGAACCGGATCGAGGGATCCCACAGGTTCTGGCCGGTGATCAGTTCGAGCAGATGGACGAAGCCCTGCCGGAAATAGAGCGTGACCAGCGCGATCAGCAGCCCCGCTACCGTGCCGAGCGCGCCGATGGTGAGCCCGATGGTCATGAAGATCTTGAGCATGCTGCGCCGGGTCGCGCCCATCGTGCGCAGGATCGCGATGTCGCGGGTCTTGGCGCGGACCAGCATGATCAGCGATGAGAGAATATTGAACACCGCGACCAGCACGATGATCGAAAGGACCACGAACATCGCCACCCGTTCGACCTGCAGCGCCTCGAACAGGCTCGAGTTGATCGTCTTCCAGTCGGAGATCACCGCCTGCCCGGCGAGCTGGCGCTGGAGCGGGGCGAGGGTTTCGGTCACCGTGTCGGGGTTGGAGGTCTTGACCTCGATCATCTGCACCGAATCGCCGAGCAGCAGCAGCGTCTGCGCATCCTGCATCGGCATAACGATGAACTTCTCGTCGTAATCGTAGACCCCGACCTCGAAGATCGCTGCAACCTCGTAGGCCACCTGCCGCGGAACCGTGCCGAACGGGGTCGAGCGGCCGGCGGGGTTGATGATGGTGATCGTATCACCCACCCGCGCACCGAGATTCTCGGCCAGCCGCGCACCGATCGCGACCCTGCTCGTGCCCGGAGTGAGCGCCGCGAAGCTCCCCGAGACCTTCTGCGCGGCGAGCCGGTTGATGTCGTCCTGCGTATTCCCGCGAACCAGGATGCCTTCCACCCGCCCGTTGAAGGTGACCAGCAGGGGCTGTTCGATCAGCGGCGAGGCGCGCACCACGCCGGGGGTCTGCTTCACCTCCGCCAGCACGCCCTGCCAGTTGTCGAGTCGCTTGCCGTAAGGCTGGATGATCGCGTGGCCGTTCAGCCCGACGATCTTGTCGAGCAATTCGCCGCGGAAGCCGTTCATCACGCTCATCACCACGACCAGCGCCCAGACGCCCAGGATTACCCCGAACAGGCTGATCGCAGCGACGATGGCAATGAAGGCCTCGCCGCGCCCCGGCATCATGTAGCGCTTGGCGATGGTCCATTCGAAAGGGGAGAGGATCAAGCGATTGGCTTCCGGTCGGTCCGTGGGGTCGCGCGGGTGTAAATGGGCGCCGATTCAGAGGCAATGAAAAAGGCCCGCGGTAACCGGGCGATATCGAACTGGGCGAAAGCGAACGGGACGGGGCGCCATTCCCGCCCCGTCCCGCCTGCCGGTTGTCGACGCCGTCAGAACTTGACGCGCGCGCCCACCCTGAAGGTACGGCCATAGGTGTCGAAATAGACCGGATTGGTCGGGAAGCCGTTGCCCCCCGGCGCGATCACCGGATCCTTGTCGAACACGTTGTTGAGCGAACCGAAGACCTGGATCTCCTTGGTGATGTCGTAGGAGGCGGCCAGGTTGAAATAGACCGCGCTGCTCACCGAATTGTCGCTGATGCTGTTGGACAGGGTGGTGTCGTAGCCGGGATCGCTCGGGTCGATCGGCGTCTCGCCGTTGATCACCGTCAGGAACCGCCCCGATCCGACATACCGGGCCTGGATCGTTCCGGTGAACGGCCCCTGGCTATAGGTCAGGAAGGCATTGCCCTGCCACTTCGGCCCAGTGTTGAAGCTGCCGAAAGCGGCGGTCGGGCCCGACTGGCCGGCATAGTTGACCGGCGGTTCGGGGTTCCCACTGGCGTCGGTAAGACCGGTCTCGAACAGTTGGTCGTAAAGATAGGACGCCAACACGCGGAAGGTGAGCGAACCCTTGCCCAGCTGGGTATTGTAGGCCGCCTCGAAATCGATCCCGCGGGTTGTGAAACCTTGCAGGTTTCCGGCCACGTTGTCGATCACCAGGATATCGGACGTGCCTTCGCCGGTCATGAGATCGCAGAATGTCGCGCTGCCTTTGTAGCAGTTGTCGACGATGTTCTGCGCCCCGAAGCCGAACGGGGGACCGACGATCGCGTCGGCGATCTTGATCTGGTACCAGTCGGCCGAGAAGCGGAAGCCCGACAGGAACCCCTGCGGCTGCAGCACGATGCCGGCGGTCAGCGTATCGGCCTTCTCCGGCTTGAGGTTGACCGCACCGCCGCTGTTGATGGTGACCGGATCGGTCACACCGGTATTCCACGGATTGGTGACCGTGCCGAACGGCCCCCCGACGGTGGGTGCGTAGGTTTGGAACAATTCGCGGAACTGCGCGGCACGGACATCGCGCGAACGCGTACCGCGAATGCGCAGCCAGTCGGTCAGATCCCAGATGCCGCTGACCTTCCAGGTCACGAATTCGCGGGTCTGCGAAAGCCCGGCGTTGGCGCCGAGGGTTCCGGTGTTCTTGTTGTGCGTCCAGCGCACCGCACCGTCGAGCTCAAGATATTTCCCGATCGCGGAATCCTTGAACACCGGAACGTTGAGTTCGCCGTAGCCTTCGAGGACCTTGGTCTTGCCGCCGTAGTCGAGGCCATAGCCGAGGGTGTAATCGTTATACCACGGCTGGTCGGCGATATCGTGCGTGACGACGCCGCTCTCCTGGCGCCATTCCGCGCCGGTCGCGAGTTTGATCGAGCCTGCTCCCCAGCCGGCGAACAGATCCCCGCGCAGGTTGAACGAGACGACATCCTGCTTCTGCGTCGAATGTTCGTAGAGCGTGCGGAAGGCGTAATCGATCGCCGCCTGGTCCGCATTCGCCGCGCCGAACAGGTTGAGCGGAGCGCAGGTCCCCGATGCCGTGGCCAGCGCTACCTCGGCAGGGGTATAAGCCGCCCCGGTGTTCGGGTTGATCCGCCCGGGCACGTTCACGCCGCAGACGATGTGGCCCGAGCCGTCATCGACCGCGTCCAGCGCGAACTTGAGCAGCGAACCTACGACGTTGTGGTGCAACGCCTGGTCGTTGCGGTTCTCGCCGTGCGAATAGTGGGCGTCCCACGCCCAGCTCCCGCCGAAGCCGCCCTCGAGCCCGGCGACGACCCGCCAGGTCTCGTTTTCGGTGTCGTTCTCGGCGGACTGGAGGTTGTTCATGTTGCGACCGATGATCGCGCCGCCCGGCCCGAGCGTTGCGGCCACGTCTGCAGGAAGGAACGCATTGTCCGCCGCAATCGGGAAGCCGACCAGCGCCCCGCCACCGACGTCGAAGGCGTAGGGTCCGATCGCGCCGTTCGCGATGGGGTTGTTCGCCTTGCTCTTGGCATAGGACCCTTCGAGCGAGACGGTGACGGCGGAGCTGACCTCGTACTGCAGCCGCGCGAGCGAGGCGAACTTCTTGATGCTCGGCCGCATGGTCGTGGCATCGTAGGCTCCGACCGAATACTGATCGCCGCCCTGGCGGAAGCCGAACACGCCGGCGCCGCCCGAATAAAGGCCCGGGTCGAACGGGATAGTCCCGGTTCCCTCCGGATTGAACTGAACCGGCGTGCCCGCGATGCATACGCCGACATAGGCAAAGCACGGAATCAGCACGCCTGTGGAACTGCTGTAGGCCGCCGTTGCGTTGGGTCCGATGATATAGTGCGGCTGCCCGTTGGTCGCGAAATCCGGGTTGGTGAACATGCCGTAGTTCTGGCTGCACCAGTCGCGCTCTTCGGTGCAATTGCCGATCGACGACGTGTGCTGGTATTCCGCGCCGATAATGAAGTGGCCGCGGTCGTCGTCGAAGGCGGTCCCATAGGCACCCGCCGCGTGCCAATCGTCTCCGTCGCCATGGGTCGTGGCGCCGTAATCGATCTGGCCCTTGAAGCCTTCGAGCTTCTTGTCGAGGATGATGTTGACGACGCCGGCGATCGCGTCGGAGCCGTAGATCGCCGAAGCGCCGCCGGTTACGGTTTCCGTCCGGCCCACCAGCATCGAAGGCACCAGCGAAATATCGACACCGCCGCCGGTGGAAGTAGGCACCACGCGCTGGCCGTCGATCAGGGTCAGAGTGCGAGTGCCGAAGAAGGGATTGAGGCCGCGCAGGTTCACGAATTGCGCGCCGACGTTGAAGTTGCCGAGGCCGACGTTGTTGGCGGCGAAGAAGTTCGAGTTCTGCGGCAATTGCGCCACCACTTCGGCGACGTTGACGAGGCCGAGCTTTTCGATGTCTTCCGAGTTGAGAACGGTCACCGGGTTGGGTGTGTCGAAGGTCGAACGGCTGACGCGGGAGCCGGTGACGATAATGTCGTCGCTGGCCTTCGCCTCCGTCTGCGGAGCCGCTTCGTCCTGCGCCCAGGCGGTTCCCCCGCCGCCCACGAGGAGGCCTATCGCCAGTGCTGTGCAGCTGAGTTTCGGGTACGCCAACAGCTTACGGAAAGCGGTCCGCTTCATGTGCTCTCTCCCAGACCGGCCGCTGAATTGCGGCCTTATTTTCTAGGCCCCCTTTGCGGAGCGCCCCGGGATCTCACATGCCCAGGTGCGCGACCGTCGAGCCTTATGATTTTGGAGGAAGGTAACCCAAGATTACTCGAAGTCAATTTGAAGAAACATTGTTTCGGTAATTCATCCACCGCGCAACAATTGAACGCCCCAGTCGCGCTCGAACAAATAGAGCAGCAGGCGCGCGGCCTCTCCGCGCGGCGAGGCCAGTCCGCCGTCGCGCTCTATCAGCAGCCGGGCGTCGTCGTGCGCGAGCGGAAGCAGGCGCTGGATCTGCTCGAGGCCGGCGATGCGAAAGGCCGTTTCGCCCGACTGGCGGGTGCCGAGCAGTTCGCCGCCGCCGCGCAGCTTCAGATCCTCCTCGGCGATGCGGAACCCGTCCTGCGTTTCGCGCATCAGTGCCAGGCGCTGCTTGGCGGTCTCGGACAGCTCGCTGCCGCGCAGCAGCAGGCAAGTGGACTTCTCCGAGCCGCGCCCGACGCGCCCGCGCAGCTGGTGCAGCTGGGCAAGGCCGAAGCGTTCGGCCTGTTCCACAACCATCAGCGTCGCCGCGGGCACATCGACCCCGACCTCGATCACTGTGGTCGCTACCAGCAGCTTCGCATGGCCGCTGGCGAAACGCTCCATCGCCGCATCTTTCTGCTCGGGGCGCAGCTGGCCGTGGACCAGCACCACCTCCTCGCCGAAGCGCGCCTTGAGCGCAGCATAGCGTGCCTCGGCCGCCGCCAGGTCATCGCCCTCGTTCTCGCTGTCGCGAACCAGCGGGCAGACCCAATAGGCCTGCTGGCCGGTCGCGAGGTGACGCTCGATCCCGGAGACGACTTCGGGCAGCCGCTCGATCGCGACCACCCGCGTATCGATCGCCTGCCGGCCGGGCGGCATCTCGTCGAGCCGGCTGACCTCCATCTCGCCATATTGCGCGAGGGTCAGCGTGCGCGGGATCGGGGTGGCAGTCATCGCCAGGCAGTGCGGCGTGACCTTGCCCTTCTGCGTCAGCATCAACCGCTGCGACACACCGAAGCGGTGCTGCTCGTCGATCACGACGAGGCCGAGGTTGCGATAGCTCACCGCCTCCTGGAAGATCGCATGGGTCCCGACGACGATCTGGATCGAGCCATCCGCCAGTCCCATCAGGATCCCCTCGCGCGCCCTGCCTTTGTCCCGACCGGTCAGCAGCGCGAGGGTCACGCCCGCGGGCGCGGCAAGCTGGCGCAGGGTTTCATAATGCTGGCGCGCAAGCAACTCGGTCGGGGCCAACAGGGCCGCTTGCGCGCCTGCCTCGACCGCAATGAGCATCGATTCGAGCGCGACGACGGTCTTGCCCGAACCGACGTCGCCCTGCAGCAGCCGCAGCATCGGCGAGGCCTGCCCCATGTCGCCCTCGATCTCGCCGATCGAGCGCCGCTGCGCCCCGGTGAGGCCGAATGGCAGCTCCAGCCTGCCGCGCAACGCGCCGTCACCGCGCAACGCCTGCCCGCGCCGCTGGCGGTTGCTCTCCTTCACCAGCATCAGCGCAAGGCTGTTGGCGAGCAATTCGTCATAGGCGAGCCGATCGCGCGCGGCGGCATGCTCGTCGCGGTGGGACAGTGCCAGCGCGGCGCGCCAGGCTGGCCATTTCTGTCGCTCGATCAGGCCGGGCTCGATCCACTCGGCAAGCTCCGGCAGGCGCGCCATCGCCTGCGCGACAAGCCTGGCCACCATCGGCTGGGTCAGACCCTCTGCCAGACGGTAGACCGGCTCGTTAAGCTTGCCGGCAAGCTTCGCGCTCTCCACCTCGATATGCTCGGGGTGCACGATCTGGAGCATCTGGCCGTACTGGTCGAGCCGCCCGGCCACCCAGCGCGTCTCGCCCACCGGCAGCAGCTTGCGCGCGCTGTAGGAAGCCTTGCCGAAATAGGTCAGCGCGCAGATATTGCCCAGCGCGTCGGCCGCGAGCACCCGGAACGGCCCCCTTCCCGCCGAAGCGCGATGCTCGGTCGGAGTCAGCGCGACGACGATCTGTTCGCCGACGCTCGCCTGGTCGAGATTGTCGACAGCATGGCGCAGCACGAAGCGCTCGGGCAGGTGATAGGCGATATCCTTGACCCGCTCGAGTCCCAGTTTCTCGAGCGGCTTGCGCGACTTCGGGCCGACGCCTTCAAGGGCGCCGGCCTCGACGAACAGCGGATTGAGCATCTCGGGCCGCATCGAACCTCAATAGACCGGGCGCGGCGGAAACCAAGCACGCCATCGCGCGTTGGAAAAACAGAAAGGAATCAATTGCCTTCGGAACCGTAGGGGTGACAACGAATGCCCGCACGTACACTGCAACGCATCGCGATGGGCTTGCCAGCGTTCGCGGCCGCGCTAAAGGCCAGCGCGATGGACCGCGATGCCCGCCTTTCCCGAGCCAAGTTCCGCGCCTGGCACCGCGGCACTCGCGAGGCCGACTATCTGGTCGGCGGGTTCTTCGACCGTCATCACGCCAGCTGGGACGATGACGAACTGGCGTGGTTCGAGGCGATGCTCGAAGAGCAGGACGCCGACATCCTCGCCTGGGCGCTGCAGGCGCAGGCGGTGCCGCACCACCTTGCCGGGCGGATGATGCGGGCGATGCAAAAGCTGGATTACGTAAAGGTTTAGGCGAGCTGCGGGTGGGCTAGCGCTTCCGGACTTTCGCCGCTATCTCCACCCCACACAGCCCCAGCACCCCCTCCTCGATCGAGCAGGGGGCAAAACTGCGTGCGCCCGAGACCCCGAGAACGACCGACCACATGCCCGACTTCCAAGCCATCCTGAGTTCGAAAAGCCCGCTGACCCTCGCCTCGGTCGCGCGCGGAGCGCAGCCACTGGTGCTGGCCGATCTGGCGCGCGCGGCCAAGGGCCGCGCGGTGTTCGTCGCGCCCGACGATGCGGCGATGCGCGCGGTAGCCGATGCCGCGGGCTATTTCGCACCCGAACTCGACGTAATCGAATTTCCGGCATGGGACTGCCTGCCCTACGACCGCGCTAGCCCGGCGCTGACGGTCAGCGCGCAGCGGCTCTCCGCGCTCCACCGCCTGCAGCAGGGCAAGAACAACGGGCAGTTGCTGGTCACCACGGTCAACGCCCTGCTCCAGCGCGTCCTGACCCCGTTCCGCATCCGCGAGGCGGTGCGGATGATCCGGCCGGGGATGCAGATCGGGCACGACAGCCTTGCCGCGCTGCTCCAGCGCCAGGGCTATTCGCGCAGCGATACGGTGATCGACGCGGGCGAGTTCGCGGTGCGCGGCTCGGTGTTCGACATCTTTCCCTCGGGCCTTGAGGGCGGCCTGCGGCTCGACTTCTTCGGCGACGAGCTCGAAAGCCTGCGCCTGTTCGATCCCTCGACCCAGCGCAGCACCGGGATCGTCGAACAGCACCTGCTGCTGCCGGCGAGCGAGGCATTGCTCGACGAGGACACGATCAAGCGCTTCCGCAGCCGCTACCGCGAGATGTTCGGCGCCAATGCGACCGGCGATCCGCTGTATCAGGCGGTGAGCGACGGGCGGCGGCTGGCCGGGATGGAGCACTGGCTGCCGCTGTTTGAGGAAAAGCTCGCCACGCTGTTCGACCACCTTTCGCCCGACGACATCATCGTCGCGGACACGTCTGCGCTCGGCGCCGGAGACGAACGCCTGAGCGACATCGCCGATTACCACGAGGCGCGCGTGAACGCGTCGGGTCAGGCGGTCGGTTCGTACCGCCCGCTCGCGACCGGCGCGCTCTATCTCACCCCGGCGGAATTCGCCGACCGGCTCGCCGGCTGGCCGGTGCATCGCGCCGATCTCTTCGCGCAGCCCGAAAGCACATCGGTGCTCGACTTCGGCTTCGGCAGCAGCCGCGATTTCACGCCCGAGCGGGCGCGCGGCGACAATGTGTACGAAGCCGCGACCCGTCATTTCGCCGGGATCGGCAAGGCGGGAAAGAAGCCGCTGTTCGCGGCCTATTCGCAAGGCTCGCGCGCGCGGATCACCTCGATCCTGGCCGAGGCCGGCATTGCATTCCAGCTTGCCGAAAGCTGGCAGGAAGCGCTCGGCCTGTCGGCAAAGGGCACGCCGGTCGCGCTGGTGCTGCCGCTCGAAAGCGGCTTTTCCAACGACGAGCTGGAGCTGATCACCGAGCAGGATCTGCTCGGCGACCGCCTCGTCCGCCGGCGCAAGAAGCGCAAGGATGCGGACGCCTTTCTGGCGGAGCTGTCGGCGCTCAATGCGGGCGATCTGGTGGTCCATATCGACCATGGGATCGGCAAGTATCTAGGGCTGGAGCCGATCGCCGTCGGCAAGAGCCAGCACGACTGCGTGATGCTGGAATATGCCGGGGGCGACAAGCTCTACATTCCGGTCGAGAATATCGACGTGCTCAGCCGCTACGGCTCGTCCGAAGAGGCGCTGCCGCTCGACCGGCTCGGCGGCGAGGCATGGCAGAAGCGGCGCGCGAAGCTCAAGGAACGCATCCGCCTGATTGCGCATGAGCTGCTCCGCACGGCGGCCGCCCGCGCCTTGCGCAAGGCGGTGGTGCTGGAGCCCGACGAGAGCGGCTTCAACCAGTTCGTCGAGCGCTTCCCGTGGCAGGAGACCGACGACCAGGAACATGCGATCGAGGATGTGCTGGGCGATCTCGCCTCGGGCAGCCCGATGGACCGCCTGGTCTGCGGCGACGTCGGCTTCGGCAAGACCGAGGTCGCGCTGCGCGCCGCCTTCGTCGCGGCGATGGCCGGGCAGCAGGTCGCGGTGGTCGCGCCCACCACATTGCTCGCACGCCAGCACTTCGAGAACTTCGTCGAACGCTTCAAGGGCTTCCCCCTCAACATCGGCCGCCTCTCGCGCCTGGTCCCTGCGGGCGAAGCCTCGGCGACGCGCGAGGGGCTGGAGAACGGCCAGATCGACATCGTGATCGGCACCCATGCGGTGTTCTCCAAGCAGGTCGAGTTCAAGCGCCTCGGCCTGGTGATCGTCGACGAGGAGCAGCGCTTCGGGGTCAAGCACAAGGAACGGCTCAAGGAGCTCAAGGCCGATGTCCACGTGCTCACCCTCACCGCCACGCCGATCCCGCGCACACTGCAGATGGCGATGAGCGGACTGCGCGAACTGTCGACGATCCAGACCCCGCCGGTCGATCGTCTCGCGGTGCGCACCTATGTGATGGAATGGGACGAGGTGGTGATGCGCGAGGCACTGCTGCGCGAGCACCATCGCGGCGGGCAGAGCTTCATCGTCGTCCCCCGGATCGCCGACATGCCCGAGGTCGAGGGCTGGCTGCACCAGGCGGTGCCCGAGGTGAAATACATCGCCGCCCACGGCCAGATGGGCGCGCGCGAGGTCGAGGAGCGGATGGCCGCCTTCTACGAGAAGCGCTACGACGTGCTGCTCTCCACCACCATCGTCGAAAGCGGGCTCGACATTCCGTCTGCCAACACCATCGTGATTCACCGTGCCGACCGCTTCGGGCTGGCCCAGCTCTACCAGCTACGCGGACGGGTCGGGCGCTCCAAGCTGCGCGCCTATGCCTATCTGACCCATCCGGCGGACCGGCAGCTTTCCGAGGTCGCGGAAAAGCGGCTCAAGGTGCTGGGCGATCTCGACGGGCTGGGCGCCGGTTTCCAGCTCGCCAGCCACGACCTCGACATCCGCGGCGCGGGCAACCTGCTGGGCGACGAGCAATCCGGCCATATCCGCGAGGTCGGCTTCGAACTCTACCAGTCGATGCTCGAGGACGCGATCCTCGCAGCGAAGGCCGGCGAGATCGGGCTCGAGCGGGAGACCGGCCTCAGCCCGCAGATCACCGTCGACGCACCGATCATGATCCCCGACGATTACGTTCCCGACCTGGCGGTGCGGATGGCACTCTATCGCCGTCTCAACGACGCCAAGGACAAGGAAGAGCTGGATTCGCTCGCCGCGGAGATGATCGACCGTTTCGGCCCGCTTCCGGCACCGACCGACAATCTGGTCAAGCTGATCGAGGTGAAGCAGCAGGCGATCGAGGCCAACATCGCGAAGATCGACGTCGGCGCGCGCGGCACGCTGGTCGGCTTCCACAAGGACGACTTCCCCGACCCCGCCGGGCTGCTGGCCTATGTCGACCGGCTCAAGGGCACCGCGCGCCTGCGGCCCGACATGAAGCTGGTGATCGAGCGCGCCTGGGGCGATCCTTCGGCGCGGCTCAACGGCCTGCTGCAGCTCACCAAGGGGCTGAGCGGGATTGTGCGGCGGATGAAGAAGGCAGCTTAAACGCCTTCGGCGTAGGCGAGGAATTCGCCGCCGCTCATCGGCTTGGCGCGCAGGAAACCCTGGTAGAACGCGCAGCCTTCCTGCGCGATCAGCGCCCGCTGGTCTTCGGTCTCGATCCCCTCGGCGATGACGTCGAGGTCGAGCGCATGCGCCATTGCGACGATCCCGCGCAGGATCGCAAGGTCGCGCGGATCGGTCGCGATCTCGTCCACCATCGCGCGGTCGAGCTTGAGATAGTCGAGCGGCAGCAGTTTCAGATAGCGGAAGTTGCAGAAGCCGGCGCCGAAGTCGTCGAGCGCGATATGCATGCCGAGCTCGACCAGCCTGCCGAGGGTTCGCGCCGAGCGGTCGAGATCGGTCAGCAGCGCCTGTTCGGTAATCTCCAGCGTAAGCCGCTCGGGCGCGAAGCCGCTGCGCTTGAGCAGGCCGGAAAGATCGTTCGCGAAGCTGCCTGCGGCTAGATCGGCCGGGGTCACGTTGAGCGAGAGCTTGAGACTTGCCGGCCAGTGCGCCGCCGCGTCTAGCGCGCGCGCGGCGATATGGTGCGACAGCTGCGCCACATGATCGGCGCGTTCGGCGATCGCGAACAGCGCGCCGGCCCCGATCCGGCCGAGCAGCGGGTGCTCCCACCGCGCGAGCGCCTCGGCTCCGACCAGCGCATCGCTCGCCGCGTCGAATTGCGGCTGGAACAGGATTTCGATCTCGTCGCGGTCGAGCGCGGCGAGCAGATCGGCCTCGAGCTGCGCGCCGCTGCGCCCGGCGATGCTGGTCTCGCCATCGACCCACACCACACGGCGCCCGGTCTCGTGGCGCGCACGCTCCAGAGTCTCGGCCAGGCGGCCGAACATGGCATCTGCGCTTTCCTGCTTGAGCGCCCGCATCAGCGCGACGCGGGGCCACAGGCGCAGGGTTCCGGCACCGCCCGGGTTGGCGATCGGGCGCGATACACTGTCGGCGAGGCTCTCGGCCAGCCACTGCCAGCGCTCGCGGCTGCAGGGCTCGCAGGCGGCGAGCAGGAAGTTGCCGCCGCTCATGCGCGCAACCAGCCAGTCGCCTTCCAGTTCGTCCGCGGCGAACCGCAGGATGCGGGCGGCGACCGCGACCAGCGCGGAATCGCCGGCCGCTTCGCCATAGGCGAGATTGACCGTATCGAACCGGCGCAGACCCAGCATCAGCGCGTGGATCGGGGCGGTTTCGCCCTCGAGCACCGCACGCCGCTGCCACTCCACGATCCGCTCGCGAGCACCGTCCGAGCCGACAAGCCCCGTCAGCGTGTCGCGCTGCTCGTCGACAACCTCGTCATATTCACTGGCCATGGCGCGGCCATAGCGCAAAGCGGTAAGGATTTCCTTCCTTTCGCCGCGATTGCAAAACGCCCCGTGCTTTCCTAGCTATGCGCCGATTTCGAGGAGCCGAGACCGCCGTGAGTCAGGGACAATCCTTCAGCGCGCTGGCCCTGCTGGCCTCCGACGCTCCGCGCGCGCAGGAAGCCGCCGGGGAACTCGCCGGTGCGGCCGACTGGGTGCCGCTGGAGCGCGCCGATGCGGTCGTCGTGCTGGGGGGCGACGGGTTCATGTTGCAAACGCTCCACCAGATGCTCGACAGCGGGCGCGTGATCCCCGCCTATGGGATCAACATGGGCACGGTCGGCTTCCTGATGAACCGCCCGAAAAGCCGCAGCAAGCTGTTGGAACGGATCGCCAAGTCGCGCGCGGTCGCGGTCGATCCGCTCAAGATGCACGCGGTCACCCGTTCGGGCGGCAGCGAGACCTTCTACGCGATCAACGAAGTCTCTTTGCTGCGCGAAACGCGCCAGACCGCCAAGATCGAGGTCTCCGTGAACGACAAGGTCCGGATCGAGGAACTGGTCTGCGACGGCGTGCTGGTCGCAACCCCGGCCGGATCGACCGCCTACAACCTGTCCGCCTCGGGCCCGATCCTGCCGCTCGATTCGCACCTGCTCGCGCTGACCCCGATCAGCCCGTTCCGCCCGCGGCGCTGGCCCGGGGCGCTGCTGCCCGATCGCAGCGTTATTACCCTGCGCGCACTGGAGGCCGATCGCCGCCCGGTGGCCGCGGTGGCCGACCAGAAGGAAGTGCGCGACATCGCCGAAGTTCACCTCGAAATCGCGCGCGATCGCGAACTCACGCTGCTGTTCGATCCCGGCCACAGCCTCGACGAGCGGATCGTCGCCGAGCAATTTATCGCCTGATCGCGAATTTCCACGGCGGGGTGCTTGCCAAACCGCAAAGCCCCAAATATAGGCGCACTCCTGCCCGCAAGGGCTGCTCCCCGATAGCTCAGCGGTAGAGTAGGTGACTGTTAATCACTTGGTCGTTGGTTCGAATCCAACTCGGGGAGCCAATTTCTAGAAACCGCTGGAACAAAGCCGCGCACGGAAGATTTGCTCCCTTGGATGGGGGCATTTTTCCGATGGGGTGTTCCATGGTTTACCAGAATGCAGACCTGAAAAATCCCGGAAGTTTCGATCCACGGCGTCGCCAGATCGACCCGTGCCGCCGGCGCATGCTGTTCGGCCCGGTCCGAGCGATGGAAGAACCGGGCCTGCTGCGCCGCCTGCTGGGCGGCTGAGCCGCCCTCCCCCACCTTCTACGGCTTGCGGAAGCGCACGGCGAACTTGTCGGTTTCGCCCTTGATGCTCGCGTCGAACACCGGCTTGTCGTGCGCGTCCTCGGGATTCTTGAGCAAGTCTGTCCGGTCGTCGAGCTTGAAGCCGACGGCTTCCACTTCCGCGATCGCTGCGTCCGGCTCGATTCGATGGAGCGTCGCGGTCGCGCCGGTGCCGGCCCCAGGGGCTGCCGCATGGTCTTCGACGAAATAGATCCCGCCCGGCTTTAGCGCCTCGAACGCCGACTTGTTCACCGCCGCGGGGTTGGCGGTCGGGCCGTTGTGCAGATCGTGGTAGTTCTCGGTCGTCCAGACGACATCGACCTTTTCGGGCAGGCTGATCGCGGACAGGTCCCCGACCACCACGCTGACATTCGGATAGGCGGCGGCGAGCGCGTTCACCCCGTCGAGCCCGCCGGGGCGCTGCGCGAAGAACGGCGGCACCAGCAGATAGACATGACCTTGCGGTCCGACCGTCTTGGCCAGGATGCGGGTGTAATAGCCGCCGCCGGGGATCATCTCGGCGACCTTGTCGCCCGGCTTGACGCCGGCGAAGTCGACGATCTCGGCCGGCTTGCGCGCGAGGTCGCGCTGCTTGTCGGCGTCGGGGCGACCGCTGTCGGCCACCGCCGCCGCGATCGCCGCGCTCGGCTGAGCCCAGGCGGGTACCGCAACCATCGCAAGCGAGGCGCCCATCAGGCTGGCAAGAAGTGCTTTCTTCACGGGTAATCTCCCTCAATTCAGCCTGTCGGCGGGTCTGGCCACGCACGCTACCCGAGATCGAGGGAGAGACAAGCGATTCAGGCGGGCATGGCGGGCTTTCGCGTCAGGCGGATGAGCTGCAGCGCCGCCGGCAGCGCCAGCAGCACCAGCACCGCCCCGGCATACCAGGGCGTGTCGTGGCCGAGCTGCTCGTAGACCAACCCGAACAGCGGTGGCGCGACGATCCTGCCTCCGGCGTTCTGCGCCATCAACAGGCCCATGATGCTGCCCTGGCGCTCGACCGGCGCGGTCTTCGAAGTGAGCGCGCCGGCGGTAGGAAAGGCCAGACTGTGGCCCATCATCAGCGTGCCCATCAGCGCCGCGGCGATCCAGGGATCGCGCAGGACCGGCTGGAGCACCATCGACAGCGCCAGCACGAACAGCCCGGCAGTGATAATCCGCCCTTCGCCGAAACGGGTCACCAGCGGCTGGAGCAAGAACAGCTGCACGATGAACCCGCCCGCGCCGATCGCGAGAAAGGCGAAACCGAGATCGCGCGCGGACCAGCCGAAGTTGGCCTTGCTCCACAGGCCGTAGACCGCCTCCATCGAGGCGAAGGCCGAAATGCCCACCAGCGAGACGACGAACAGCCGCAGCAGCAGCGGGCTCCGGCTGACGAAGGCGATGCCCTCGCTGTATTTCGGCAACGGGCGTGCCTTGCCCGCCGGCGGAACCACATCGCGCAGCGCGGTGACCGACCAGAAGCAGGCCAGGGCCGAGAGCCCCGCGGCGATCAGGATCGGCGCATGGAAGGCGGAGAGGGTCGAGCCCGAGCCGGCGAACAGGCCGCCGATCACCGGACCGCAGATGAAGCCGAGGCTGAAGGCCGAACCGAACAGGCCCATCGCCTTGGCGCGCTTTTCCGGCGGCGAGGCATCGGCCAGGAAGCCCTGCGCAACGCTGAGCGTGCCACCGAAGAAGCCGTTGACGACCCGGATAGCCACCGCGAGCCACAGGGTCGGCGCGAAGGCGAACCCGACGTAGGTCAGCGCGGCACCCGCAGTGGTCCAGATCAGCACCGCCCTGCGGCCGTGGCGGTCGGACTGGCGCCCCCAGTAGATTTCGCCGAACACATTGCCCAGGCTGTAGGCGGCGAACAGCACCGCCACCTCGAACGGGCCGGCGCCGAACATCGGCCCGTAGAAAGGCAGCAGCGGAAGGATCAGGCTGAAGCCCGCAATGTTGATGAACACCGCGAACATCAGCAGCAGCATGCGCCGGTCGATCATGCGTCAGCCTCCAAAACGCGGCTCGGGGATGCCGGTGACGCCCAGCCCCTCGATCAGGAAATTGAGCCCGTCGTCGGGCTGGTTGGGCTTGCCCATGAATCCGGGATCGATCGTCGGCACGAACAGCGTGTCGAGCTTCGGCCCCATGAACATCACGCTCGCCGGGATATTGGTCGGGAACCTGACCTCGCGGATCACCTCGCCCGCCGGGGAGAGACACAGCACCACCCCGCCCTCGCAGATCGCGACCCAGATATTGCCATCGGCATCGACGGTCGCGCCGTCCGGGATCGGGCCGTAGGCCGAGCAGTCGAAGAACGCGCGGCGGCCGGTCGCGGCGCCGGTCTCGATGTCGTAGTCATAGGCGTAGATCGTGTGTCGCAGGCTGTCGGCATGGTAGAGCACCGTGTCGTCGGGCGCCCAGCAGGGGCCGTTGCCGAGATGGATGTCGTCGTCGAGCTGGGTCAGTCTGCCGTCGGTGCCGAGCGACCAGAGCCCACCTTTCGGCTCCTGCATCTTGCGGTGGCTGGTACCGAACACGAAGCGCCCGCGCCGGTCCACCTTGCCGTCCGCAAGCTGGAGCTCGGGGTCGATCGGGTCCATCAGCGCGTAGGGCTCGACCGCGCCGGTCGCGAAATCGAGCGTGTGGATGCCGGTAACCAGGGCGACGATCGCGCCGTCCGGCGCCGGGCCGCTGCCGCGCAGCGCCATCGAGCCGATCATGTCGGGCACATCCCAGCTTGCGAAATCGCCCCTGGCCGGATCCCAGCGGAACACCTTTTTCTCGAAGATGTCGATGTAATAGAGCGCCTGTTCGCCGACGTCCCAGACCGGGCCTTCGCCGACCTTGCACCGCGGCAGGCCGAGCTTGGTAATCTGCATGGTTCTGTTCTCTCCCAATGGAGAGAACCATAACAGGTGTTACAATTGCGGCAAGCGCCGGAATCGGGGCCCCGCCCGGGCGGGGCCCCTGACCCTTACGCAATCGCCCCGTGGCAATGCTTGTACTTGTTGCCCGAGCCGCAGGGGCACGGGGCGTTGCGGCTGACCTTCATCTCACGATAGGGGTCGACCGTGCCGAGCGCGGCGCCCGGCCCCGCCGCCTGGGCGTTGGGCGCGCCGGCAAAGCTGCCGAACATCGCCTCGCGCCTTTCCGACCCGTCGGCATCGTCGCTATCGTCGAGCCCGGTGAAAGGATCGACGTGACCGGTGAGGAAATCGGGCAGGTCGGGCAAGCCCTGCGGCGGCTCCGGAGCGATGCGCAACTCGCTGATCATCAGAATCCGGGTCACATCCTCGCGGATCGTCTCGAGCATGCGCTCGAACAGGCCGAAGGCTTCCTGCTTGTATTCGTTGATCGGGGTCTTCTGCGCATAGGCACGCAGAAACACCACCTGACGCAGCGCATCGAGCGTCGCGAGGTGTTCCTTCCAGAAGTGGTCGAGCCGGTCGAGCAGCACCTGCTTCTCGACCTGCCGCCAGATGCTCGCATCCGAAGCCGAGATCTTGGCTTCCATCTTGGCATCGGCCAGTTCGAGCAGCCGCTCCTCGATCCGCTCTGGCTCTAGCGCATCCTCCTGCATCCATTCGTCGAGCGGCACTTCCAGGCCGAGAATCGTCTCGATCCGTTCCCTGAGCTGCTCGACGTTCCACTGCTCGGGATACGAGCCCGGCGGGCAGGCCTCGCCGACCATCGCGTTGACGGTGTCGTGGCGCATGTCGAGCACCACGTCGTCGACCGCCTCGGAGTCCATGATTTCGGCACGCTGCTCGTAGATCACCTTGCGCTGGTCGTTCATCACGTTGTCGTATTCGACGACCTGCTTGCGGATATCGTAATTGCGCGCCTCGACCTTCTTCTGCGCGGTCTCGATCGCCTTCGACAGCCATTTGGAGCCGATCGCCTCGCCGTCGGCGAGGTTCGAATTCATCATGCGGGCGAACAGCGTGTCGGGCCCGAAGATGCGCAGCAGATCGTCCTCGAGGCAGAGGTAGAAACGCGACAGGCCCGGGTCGCCCTGACGGCCCGAGCGGCCGCGTAGCTGGTTGTCGATCCGGCGGCTTTCATGGCGCTCGGTGCCGAGCACGAACAGACCGCCCGCTTCGAGCACCTGGGCCTTCTCGGCCGCGATCTCGGCCTTGATCCGCTGGATAGCGGCATCGCGCTCCGGACCTTCGGCCATATCGCCCAGCTCGTCCTCGGTGCGGAATTCGAGATTGCCGCCCAGCTGGATGTCGGTGCCGCGGCCGGCCATGTTGGTCGCGATCGTGACCGCGCCGAGCCGCCCGGCCTGGGCCACGATATGCGCTTCCATCTCGTGGAAGCGGGCGTTCAGCACGTTGTGCTTCACGCCTTCCTTGCGCAGGAATTCGCTGAGCAGTTCGGACTTCTCGATCGAGACCGTGCCGACCAGCACCGGCTGGCCCTTCTGGTTCTTCTCGGCGATCGACTTGGCGATCGCCTGGAACTTGTCCTGGGTGTTCTTGTAGAACTCGTCTTCCTCGTCGATCCGCGCGACCGGAACATTGGTCGGGATCTCGACCACGTTGAGCTTGTAGATGTCGTAGAACTCGGCCGCCTCGGTCGCGGCGGTGCCGGTCATGCCCGAAAGCTTCGGATACATGCGGAAATAGTTCTGGAAGGTGATCGAGGCCATGGTCTGGTTCTCGGGCTCGATCCGGACCCCTTCCTTCGCCTCGACCGCCTGGTGCAAGCCGTTGGACCAGCGCCGCCCGTCCATCATGCGGCCGGTGAACTCGTCGATGATCACGACCTTCTCGTCCTTGACGATATAGTCGATGTCGCGCTTGAAGATGATGTTCGCCTTCATCGCCTGGTCGAGGTGGTGGACCACCTGGGTGTTCTCGACGTCGTAGAGATTGCTGGTCTCAAGCAGGCCCGAGGCGGCGATCAAATTCTCGATCTCCTCAGCCCCGTCTTCGGTCATGGTGACGCTGCGGGCCTTCTCATCGACCTCGTACCATTCGGCCGGAATAGTCTTCACGATCTTGTCGAGGGCGACGTAGAGGTCCGACTTGTCCTCGGTCGGGCCGGAGATGATCAGCGGGGTACGGGCCTCGTCGATCAGGATCGAATCCACCTCGTCGACGATCGCGAAATTGTACGGACGCTGCACCATCTGCTCGCGCTCGTGCTTCATATTGTCGCGCAGATAGTCGAAGCCGAACTCGTTGTTGGTGCCATAGGTGACGTCGGATCCGTAAGCCTCGCGGCGCTCGGCCTCGCCGAGATTGGGCACGATCACGCCGACGGTCAGGCCGAGGAAGCGATGGATCTGGCCCATCCACTCGGAGTCGCGCTTGGCGAGGTAGTCGTTCACCGTCACGACGTGGACGCCCTTGCCTTCGATAGCGTTGAGATAGGTCGCGAGCGTCGCGACCAGCGTCTTGCCCTCGCCGGTCCGCATTTCCGCGATCTCGCCGCGGTGGAGCACGATCCCGCCGACCATCTGGACATCGAAGTGGCGCATGCCGAGCACGCGCTTGCCGGCCTCGCGAACGGTGGCGAAGGCCTCCGGCAGAATGTCGTCGAGCGTCGAACCGTTCGCGAGCATCTCGCGGAACTTGGCGGTCTGCGCCGAGAGCTCTTCGTCGCTGAAGGTCTCGAGCTCGGGCTCGATCGCGTTGATCTGGCGGACGATCTTGTCGAGCGATTTGACGTAGCGATCGTTGGAGGAACCGAAAATGGCTTTGGCTGCTGCGGCGAGCATGGGAATTTCCTGACGTGAAACTGGGATAATCTGGATGGAATCGAGCCGCACGCGCACAGGGGCGCCGCGGCTGAGCTAGCAAGCCGTTGGATAGGCTGGACTAATCCAGCGAACGGTCGCTGCCGAGCATGACCGTGGGGATCACGATGGTGATCACCGGAGGGCGGCAGGCAGCGGGCGCCTGCGCCTTGCGTTCGACCCCACGCGCGACCGGCGCGGCATCGTCGTCGATACGCTTGTCCGCGCATTTCGTGACATTGTCGCCGGAGGCGTGGACCCCGATGTCGTCGAGCGCGACAAAGCGCGCCTCGGCCGGCGCCGCGATCGCGGCGAGACCGGTAAGGAACGCAAGCAGGGTCAGAATGCGCTTGAGCATCGGTCGGAAGATAGTCGCACATGCGCGCCGCGTCCAGTGTCCCTTGCCCGGTTACTCAACCGGGCCTAATGGCACCGCCATGGACCTGGATCGCTCGCCGCTTGCCCTGCCCTTTCCCGCAATGCCGCCGATCGCCGGCGCGAAAGCGCGGATCGCGCGCGCGGGCTACAAGGCCTGGGGGCGCTGCGACCTCACTTATCTCGAATTCGCCGAAGGGACCGCGGTCGCCGGTGTGTTCACGAAAAACATCTGCTGCTCGTCCGAAGTCGAGCTGGGACGCGAGCAGGTCAAGGCCGGCACGGCCCGCGCGTTGGTGGTCAACGCCGGCAATTCCAACGCCTTTACGGGTTATCGCGGGCGCGAAGCGGTCGAGCAGATCATGGGCCAGGTGGCGGCGCATCTCGGCTGCGCCCCCGCCGAGGTGTTCGTGTCCTCGACCGGCGTAATCGGCGTGCCGCTGCCCAAGGACAAGGCCCAGGCCGGTGTTGCGGCCGTCCTCGAAGCGGGCGAATGCTCGTGGGAAGATGCCGCGGCGACGATCAGCACCACCGATACTTTCGCCAAGGGCGCCACCGCCACGGCGGTCGTCGGCGGCACGACCGTCACCCTCGCGGCGATCATCAAGGGCAGCGGCATGATCGCACCCGACATGGCTACGATGCTCGGCTATATCGTTACCGACGCAGCGGTCGAGCCGGGCTTCCTGCAGGACCTGCTCTCCGCCGCGAACCTCCGGACCTTTTCCTGCATCACGGTCGACAGCGACACCTCGACCAGCGACACCGTGCTTGCCTTTGCCACGGGCAAGGCCGCCAACGCCCCGCTCGCCTCGTTCGACAGCCCGGGCGCCGATGCCTTCGCCGCGGCGCTGCACGACGTCTGCCTGCAACTCGCCAAGCTGGTCGTGCGCGACGGTGAAGGGGCGCAGAAGTTCGTCACCGTCGACGTCACCGGCGCGGTTTCGGACGACAGCGCGCGCAGGATCGGCCTCGCGATCGCCAACTCCCCGCTGATCAAGACCGCGATCGCAGGCGAGGACGCGAACTGGGGCCGGGTGGTGATGGCAGTGGGCAAGGCCGGCGAACCGGCCGACCGCGACAGGCTCTCGATCGGCTTCGGCGGCATCTGGGCCGCGAAGAACGGGCAGCCGCTGGCCGACTACGACGAGGCCCCGGTCGCCGCACACCTCAAGGGCCGCGAGATCGACATCTCGGTCGATATCGGGCTTGGCGACGGGCGCGCCACGGTCTGGACCTGCGACCTCACCCATGGCTACATCGCGATCAATGCCGACTATCGGAGTTGAGGATGGGCGGAGCTGATCTGACCGGTGGGTGCCTGTGCGGGACGGTCCGCTACCGGCTGACGGCCCGACCGTTCGATCTCGGCTGGTGCCATTGCCGGATGTGCCAGCTCAATTCGGGCAGCCCGGCGATGGCGTTCGGGTCGGTCGAGGCCATAGACTACGACATAGAACGAGGCGCAGACGCAATCCGCAGATACCGTTCAAGCGAAAAGGGCGAGCGGTGGTTCTGCGGCACTTGCGGCACGCCGCTGCTGTTCCGCGAAGTCGAGGGCTCGACCTACGATTTCAGCGTTGCGACACTGGATCACCCCGAAGCGGCTCCCCCCGCGATCCACATCCATTACACCAGCCATATACCCTGGGCCGCGGCGGCCGATGACGGCTTGCCACGCCACCCGCAAGGCCGCGGCACATGACTCCGGACGCTCTCCACTCCGCGATGCTGGAACTGCTGCGCGACGTGACCCGCCGCGCGATCCTGCCGCATTACCAGACCCTCACCGCCGAGCAGATCGAAGCCAAGGCAGCCGACGATGTAGTGACCGTGGCCGACAAGCTTTCCGAGGAGATGCTCGCCGAGGGGCTCGCGAAGATCGTTCCCGGTCTGGCGGTCGTCGGCGAAGAGGCGGCCCACGCCGACCCCACGGTGATGGACCGGCTCTCGGGCAGTTGCTGGATCGTCGATCCGCTCGACGGCACGCGCAATTTCGCCGCGGCCAGGCCGCCGTTCGGGATCCTGATCGCGATGGCGGACGGCGGCGAGGCGCATACGGGCTGGATCTACGATTGCCTCAGCGACCGCTTCTGCGTCGCCCATCGCGGCAAGGGCGCCTTCATTCATGGCGAGAAGATCTCCGCCCGACCGACCCGGGAAAGCCCCCCAGTCGCGGCGATTTCGCTGATCTTCATGGACCCTGCACATCGGGAAGCGGTGCGCCGGCACGTCTCCCCGCATTACCGTACGGTCGACGTGCCGCTCTGCGCCGCCGAGCAATATCCGCGGCTGGTGCTGGGGGAGAACGATGTGTCGATCTTCGAACGCACCTTGCCCTGGGATCACGCGGCAGGCGCGCTGTTTTTGAACGAAGCCGGCGGCAGATGCGCGCGGCCCGATGGGTCGGCTTATCGCGTGGACGACGGGCGCAAGGGCCTGATCGGCGCGGCCAGTCCCGCTTTGTGGGACGAATTGGCGAACCGGCTCGCCAAACTCTGAAGCCTCGCGAAGCCCGGGGGCTCAGACGAAAGCGCATCCGAAAAAATGAGGCCCCCGCCTGCGCGGGGGCCCACGGTGTTACAGGGCGCCCTGGATCCAGCCCTTCAGCGCACTCTTCGGCGCAGCGCCGACCTGGTGCGCGACCGGTTTGCCGTCCTTGAACATCACCAGGAACGGAATGTTGCGTACCCCGAGCTGGCCGGGAACGTCCGGGTTTTCCATGATGTCCATCTTCATGATCGACACTTCGCCGGCCAGTTCCTCGGCGATCTCTTCGAGCGCGGGCGCGATCGCCTTGCACGGGGTGCACCAGTCGGCCCAGAAATCGACGACGACCGGCTTGTCCGCCTTGAGCACGTCGGCTTCGAAGCTGGCATCGGTGACGGCTTTGGTAGCCATTGGGAATCTCCTTAAACCTTTGATCGTCAATCTAGGCAGTCGCCGCCCATTGGCAACGCCCGGCGGGGACAAGGATTACTCCGCCGGGGACAAGGCCGATTTGTGCGCCGCGACCAGCTGTGGCGGTAGCGCGAAAAACTGCGGGGTCTGGGTGTAGAGCACCGCAGCTTCCACGCTTCTCCCGGGATAGATCGCCTCCAGCGCAGCGACATAGGCGGCCATCTGGCGCAGGGTCGAGAGCGGGATCGCTTGCAGCGTTTCCGGTGGCCGCGCGGCGGTCTTGAAATCGACCAGCAGCACCCGCTCCTTTGTCACCAGCAGGCGATCGGCCGTGCCGGCGATCACCCTGCCCTCGACCGTCGCCGCGAGGGGCACCTCGGCCAGGGCTTCCGGCCCGAATATCGCGGCCCACTCGGGCGTATCGAGAACTTTCAGCGCCGCTTCGGCCATCTCCGCCCGCGCCTCGTCGGAGAGGTCGCCCGCCTGCCGCACCAGCCAGCGCGATGCCGACTCGGCGCGCGCTTCCTGCGGCTGCTCCGGCAGGCGTTCGAGCAGGCGGTGGATCAGCGTTCCACGCCGCGCCGCCTGCTTGAGCGCGCCCGGTGGCAGAGGCGGCGTAGCCGCAGTGTCCTCGCCGGCAGCAGAGGGTGCGAGCGGACGCGGCGGGCGCGGCTCGGGGCCGATCGGGCGGACGGTCCATGACGGCAGCTCGATCTTCGCCTCGCTCGGACCCGGCGCATCCTCGACGACCGGAGCGGCGCGCTCCCCCAGTTCCCAGCTTTCTCCCCAGATCGGATCGCCGATCGGCTCCCCGCCGAACAGCGGGCGCAGCTGCGCAAACCAGCTGTCGGGAGCCGGCTCCTGCTCGCGCGCGCCCAGCGATCCACCGATGAACAGTGCCTCCTCGGCGCGGGTCATCGCGACGTAGAGCAGCCGCCAGTGCTCCTCGCGTTCTGCCGCTGCCGCCGCGGCGTCGGCCTCGGCGACACGGCCGACACGCTCTTCGCCGGTGAGCCCCGGCAACGGCATCACCCGATCGCCCGGATGCGGCTCCTCCAGCTCCAGTCCCCGGGTCGGCGAGCTGTCGGGATTGCCCGCCGCGTCGGCCAGGATCACGATCGGGGCCTGCAAGCCCTTCGATCCGTGCACGGTCATCACCCGCACCAGACCGGCGCTCGCGCCCGCCTCGCGCTTCAGTTCGCCCTCCCCCACGTCGAACCAGCGGATGAAGCCCTGCAGGCTCGCTGTATGGGCAGATGCGTAGTTGAACGCGGCGTTGAGCAATTCGTCGATCGGATCGTTGGCCTCATGCCCAAGCCGCGCAACCAGCGCCCTGCGGCCCTGCCATGGTCCCACCAGCATCCAGTGCAGCAAGGCCTGCGGCGGCTCGTAATCGGCACGGGCGAGGAGCTGCCCGAGCCGATCGAGCGTCTCGCGCACGAGCGGAGCAGACGATTGCCGCAGATGCGACCACAGCGGGGGCGCCCGGTCGCGCTCGCGCCAACCATGGTCGAGCAGGTCCTGCTGGCTCCAGCCGATGAGCGGCGAGACCAGCAGATTCGCGAGATTGAGATCGTCGAACGGCTGGGCGGCGAAGCGCAGCGCGGCCATCAGATCCTTGACCGCCAGCGGCGCGCCGAGCCGCAAACGGTCCACCCCTGCCACCGGCACGCCCGCCGCGTGCAGCCGGGCGACGATCAGCCCGGCAAGGTCGCGGCGCTTGCGCACCAGAACCATGATATCGCCCGGACCGGCGCTGCGGCGCTTGCCCTTGTGCAGGGCGAAACCCTTGTCGAGCCATTGCCTGACCTGTTTGGCGATCCGGTTGGCGAGGCGGCGCTCGGAGCTGGAGAGCCAGCTCTCCTCGCCCTCCTCCTCATCAGGCGTCGCCGGGACGGGGCGCCACAGGGCGACCAGTCCGGGCCGCTCCTCGCCGACATGCGGTTCGGGCGGCTCGGCCAGCCCGAAGCGGGCATGGCCGATGGACCCGATCGCATCGTCGACGAAGGTCAGCACGCTTTGCGCGGTCCGGAAACTTTCCCCCAACCCAAGATCCACCAACTCGCGCGTGCCGCGCGTATGGCTTTCCGCCGCCGCCTCCGCCGCGCCCGCCATCTTCTCGCGCACCCGTTCGCGCGCGCGGGCGAAATTTTCCGGGCTGGTGCCCTGGAAGCGGAAGATCGCCTGCTTGTAGTCGCCGACGACGAACAGGGTCCGCAATTTGTCGCCGTGCTGGCCGAGCCCGGCAAAGAAGTCGCCCGTCAGCGCGTCGATGATCTGCCATTGCTCGGCATTGGTGTCCTGCGCCTCGTCGACCAGGATATGATCGAAGCGCCGGTCGAGCTTGTAGCGGATCCATTCGCCGAGCTCCGAGCGGTTGAGCAGCTCGGAAGCCTGGCGGATCTGGTCGTCGAAATCGATCAGCCCTTCGCGCTGCTTGGCCGCGTCCCACGCGAGCGCGAACTTGCGCCCGAGTTCGAGCGCGGGGGTGAGCCACTCGGCCAGCGCAAGCAGCACTTGCATGTCCCGCACGCGCGCAATCGCGGCAGCAACGCTCGCGATATGAGCGCCGTAATGCGGATCGATCTCGAGCATCTTGGTGAGGCTGCGGGGATCGCCCTTCTGCGTGAACAGCGCGCCGGCAAGATCGCCGATCGCCGCCGCGCGCGCGGCGGGATCGGCCGAAAGCCAGCCGCCGATTGCTGCAGCCGTCTCCTGCCCGGTCTTCGCGCTCCAGCCCGCCTGCGCGGCCATGCACAGGCGCAACGAGATCGTGTCGAAATGGTCATCGGCACAGAGCGCGGCCACATCGGCCTCGCCCGCGTCGGATTCGAGGCCGAGCAGGCGGTTTACCCGGGCGCGCAACGGCGGCTGCCACGCTCCCGGTCCTAACCACGCCTTGCGTGCCTTGGCGCAAGTCATCAACCAGCCCTCGACCGCATCCGGCCCCTTGGCGAGCGACAGCTGCTCGATCGTCTGGAGCGTCGCCCGATCGCCCTGCTCGTCGGCCTCGACCAGCATCTGCGCCAGCACCTCGCGCGCCAGCAGGTCGCGGTCGCGGTCCTCCATCGCCTTGGTACCGGGCGTGAGACCCGCTTCCTCGGGAAAGGCAGAGAGAAGCCATTGCGAGAAGGCGTGGATCGTATCGATCCGAAGGCCGCCGCCGGGACAATCGAGCACACTGGCGAACAGGGTCCGTGCCCTTGCGCGCGTGTCCGGCCCGATGTCGGCGCCGATATGGCCGAGGTCCTGCGCCAGCAGCGTGTCGTCCATCCGCACCCAACTCGCCAGCACTTCGTTGACCCGCGTGGCCATTTCGGCAGCGCCGGCCTTGGTGAAGGTCAGGCAGAGGATTTCGCCCGGCGCGACATCGGGCCGGAGCAGCAGCCGCAAAACGCGAGCCGAGAGCACCTGCGTCTTGCCGGTCCCGGCCGAGGCCGAGAGCCACACCGTCTCGCGCGGATCCACCGCGCGGGCCTGGTTGCCCTTAAGCGGATAGACCTTTCCGCTCATTCCTCCAGCCCCATCCACTCGTCGAGCCGCATCAGCTGGTCGTATTCGCCGTAGGACGGGAGGTCCGGGTTGAGCCGAGCGGTGAAGGCTTCGCTGCCGAGAATCCAGCGGCCAAGCGCATCGCGCAGGAATTCATCGGTCCTGACGAGAAACTCCTCGCGCGGCAGTCCGCTCTTCTTGCGTCCGTCGAGCACCGGCTCCTGGACATAGCCGAAGCCGTCCTTGCTGCGCCCGAGCGACCAGTATTCGAAATGGGTCGGCTCACCGGTGATCGGCAGTTCGGCCATGTCCTTGAACGCCCCCTCGCGCGCCATCAACCCGAGCGTGCCCAACTGGAGCGCGAAGCCGTTCTCGGTCATCAGCGCCGACGGCGGCGTGCCGGTCTTGTAGTCGACGATCGCCAACTCGCCGTCCGGCAGCCGGTCGATCCGGTCGGCCCGGCCCTTCAGCGTGACACCCATCACCTCGATCCGGCCCCAGGTCTCGACCCCTGCGACTTCGCGCTCGGGATGATCGGCGATCTCGCGTTCGATCCATTCCAGCGCCGCCATCAGCCGGGGCCGCCACAGGGCCCGCATCAGCGGGTGAGCGTTCATCTCGTTCAACACTTGCTCGGCGATCGGGCGCAACTCGCCCTTCTCGCGGTGCCAGCGTTCGAGAATCTTGTGCGCCGCATCGCCGCGCCAGGCCGGCGACGGCTCGGCGTCGAGGGGGTCGGGACTACGCAATTTGAGGATCGCGTTGGCGTAGAACTGATACGGATCGCCGCGCAGCCGGTCGAGCGCGGTGACGCTGACCGCGACCTTGCGCTGCTCCGCGCTCGGCTCGGGCGCGGGCCGAAGATAGCGCGGCGCCGGCTCGGCGCGGTCAAGCGCGCGGGCCAGTTCGGCGGAGCGCTGGTCGAGATGATGATCGAGCTGCTCACCCAGCAGCGCCTCGACCCGCAACAGGAAACGCGACGGTATCGCCGGGCCGGAGAGGTCCCGCGCCGAACGGCTCAACACCACCTCAGGCGCGCCGAGCATTCCGGCGAGGTCGTGCGCCGACAGGCCGATGCGAAAATCGCCGCCCGGTACGCCGAGCGCGCGCAGCACCGCCGGCGCAAGCAGCGGGTCCTGCGCCGGAACCGGCGGCCAGGAGCCTTCGTTGAGCCCGGCGCAGATCACCAGATCGGCCCGGGTCATCCGCGCTTCGAGCAGTCCGTAGATCGCGACGCGGGGATGGCCGCCCCACGGCGGACGGACTGCCACCGCGTCCATGCGGTCGCGTAGCACCGCGGGGAGGTCTTCCGGCGCCAGCACGGTTCCGACCTCGTCGGCGTGGAGCCGCAATTCCTCGACCAGCGAGGACAGCGCGCGGCCGTCTTCCCGCTCCCACAGGCCAAGCCCGCACAAAGCCTCGCCCGCCACCGCCAGCGCATCGATCAGCGCCGCGAGACGCGCGTCGCCCTCGAACGCCAGCAGCGGAGCGAGCGCCGCCTCGACCGGTTTCCACCACTCCGCATCCGCCAGCCTGCCCGGGGCTTCGAGACCGGGCTCGGGTCGCGGGCCGCGCAGCTTGAGTTCCAGCGCGCGGGCATGGTCGAGCCACTGCGCCCGCCCTTCGCCGGCGCCGACCAGCGGATGTTCGAGCAGCGCCATCAGCGGCACCGGCGGCGCGCGTTCGGCCATCACTTCGCCGAGCAGCAGCAGCACCCGCCCGGCCGGGGTCTGCGACAGCGGGCGGCCCGCCGAATCGTCGGCCACGATGTTCCAGCGTCCGAGATGCGCGGCGACCCGGCTCGCCAGTCCGCGGTCGGGCGTAACCAGCGCGACGCGCTTATCCGGTTGCTCCAGCGCCTCGCGCACCAGCAGCGCGATCGCCTGGGCCTCTTCCTCCGGATTGGCGCTGCGCAGGATTCGCACGCCCCTGAGCCGGCGGTCTTCGGCGGGAAGCCCTGCCCAGACCTTGCTCGCTTCGGGCGGGAGAAACAGGTTCGAGATCGCGCGGCTGCGTTCGGGCGGACCGGCGCCCATCCCTGCGCGGTGCCACGGCTGGACCTCCGCGCGGTTCACGCCCATTCGGTTGAGCAGCAGCTTCAGGTGATACTGCGGATGCGTCACCGCATCCCCCCGGGCGAAGGGCGGATCGCCGACATCCTCCGGCGCCCCGGCAGTACCGAGTTCGCGCCATACCGCGGCGCCCATCGACAGGTCGAGATCGGGCAGCACCACCGCACCCTGCGGAAGCTCGGCGATCGTCCGCAGCAGTTTCGCCAGCGCCGGGGCCGCGCTGGTAACCCCCGCCGCGACGATCGCAGTCTGCGGAGGGCATTCGCGCCATTTCCGGCGTGTGGCGTGAAACAACATGTTGCGGCGCGCCGCCGCATCGACCTCGCCACGCCGTTCCAGTTCGGCCAGCCAGCGCTGCTGCACGCTTGCGAACAGGCGAATCCCGGCGCGCCAGTGATCCTGCAGATCGCCGACGATCTCGATCACCCGATCCTGAAGCAGTTCCTCGGGCGCGATCTCCTCGACCAGCAGCCGGTCCATCCCGGTCGCCATATCTGCCGCCAGCCGCAGCAGCGCCGCGCCCTTCGGAGCCTCAGTCCCTTTTTCCGCGCGGATCATTTCCGCCAGCATCAACCAGCGGCGGATCGGGTCGGCCGCGGGCGGGATCGGACTGTCCTCCCCGATCGGATCGAACAGGGCGCCCAGCGTCTCATCCAGATCGAGATCGCCGACCACCGCCATACGGGGCATCAGCAGCCCGTTGCGCCCTTCCTGCGTGCCGTAATGGCGGATGAAGGCCTCGCTCATCGTCCGCATCGCGCGGCTGCTCGGAAGCAGCAGGGTCAGGCGTGCCAGCCCTAGCTCGGGATCGGAATAGCGCGGCACCAGACCCGCGACGAGCGCATCGGCGAAGCCGCGATGCGCGGCGATGGAATAGACTTTGGGGCGCTCAGACACGCTTCAACGCAGCTTCGGTCGGCGCGATCGCCCCCGGTTCGCCGACTTCGAACCACTGGCCACTGAAGCACAGGCCATAGAGCCGTCCTTCCTCGATCGCGCGCGACCACAGCAGGTTGGTCGAGAACGGTCCCTCGGGCGCGTCGCGCAGCAGGCGTTTCGACACGAGTTGGATGCCCGAATAGATGAACGGCGCAATCCGGCCGGAGCGCCGGCGCGCGATCCGGCCGAGCGGGTCCATCTGAAAATCGCCCTTGCCGGTGTAATTGAATGCCCCCGAATGCGGCACCAGCAGCAGCAGCGCATCCATGCGCTTCGGGTCCCACATTTCCGAAAGCTCGCGGAACGCGTCGTAAGGGCCGTCCAGCCAGAGATTGTCCGCATTCACCGCGAAGAACGGATCGGGCAACAGCTCCTGTGCCTTGACCATCCCGCCGCCGGTTTCGAGCAGCAACGGGCGCTCGTCCGAAAAGCTTACCGACGGATTCTGCCGCGCCTTCAGATGGGTCTCGATCTGGTCGGGCAGGTAATGGACGTTGACCACCGCCTTGGCGATCCCGGCGGAACCGAGCCGGTCGAGCACGTGGTCGATCAGCGGCTTGCCGGCTACCCGCACCATCGGCTTGGGCTGGGTCGCGGTCAGCGGACGCATCCGTTTGCCCAGCCCGGCCGCAAGGATCATCGCGGTATCGCTGGCAAGCGCGGTCACAGGCCCAAGCCGCCGCCGCGCCGCGTGCGAATCTCTTCCGGAATGTTGGCGTCGAACCAGCGCGCGACCGGAGCGAGCGCCGGGTGCTGCAGGTCGCGCTCCATCGCCTCCCACACCCGCGGAATGAAGGCGAGATAGCGCGGCTTGCCGTCACGCTGCCACAGGCGCGTGAAGATGCCGACGATCTTGGCGTTCCGCTGCGCGCCGAGGCGGGCGTAATCCGCCGCGAAGTCCGGCCCCGCATCCACCTGCGCAAGATAATGCGCCAGCATCTGCGCCTCGAGCTCGACCGAAACGTCGCGCCGCGCGTCCTGCAGCAACGAGACGATGTCATAGGCAGGATGGCCAACCAGCGCATCCTGGAAGTCGATCAGCCCCTGCTCGCCATCAGGGAGCAGCATGATGTTCTCGGCATGGTAATCGCGCAACACGGTGACCCCGGGCTCCTGCCGCGGCAGCATCGGAGCAAGCGCCTCGTCCCAGGCCGTGGCGTAGCCGGCCGCATCGACCTCGATCTCCGCTGCCGGGCAGAACCATTCGGTGAACAGCCCCGCCTCGCGCTGATAGACCGCCATGTCGTAGGGCGCGAACGGACCCGGCAGCGAGGCGTGGAGCTTCACCAGCGCATCGATCGCCTTGCGGTAGGTCGCGACTTCGGCAGTCGGGTGCTCGTCGAGCCAGTCGCGCATCCGGTCCTGGCCGAAATCTTCCAGCAGCACGAGACCCCGCGCGCGGTCCTCGGCATAGATTTCCGGCGCGCGATGGCCGTTGTCGGTGAGCCAGTGCGCGACGTCGAGGAACGGGCCGGTGTCCTCCTCGGGCGGCGGCGCGTCCATCAGCATCGCAGTGCGCGCTCCGTCGCGCAGGCGGAAATAACGGCGGAACGAGGCATCGCCGGCGAGCGGCTCGATCGCAGCCCCTCCCCAGCCTGCAGCGGCGAGAAATTCTTCGATACCGGCGGGCACTATCATGGTTCGCGCCCTAGCCAATCGGAGCCCATCTCGACAATCGCCTTCCGCCCTTCATCCGCACCTTCGAGCAGGATCGAAAGGCAGGCCGGCTCGCCCGAGAAGCCCCCGGCATTCTCGGACCACTCCGCGATCAGCGCCGTCCCCTCGCGGTAGTCGTCCAGCCCCAGTTCCACCGCTTCGTCGGGGTGTTCGAGCCGGTAGAAATCGGCGTGCACCAGCGGAATGCGCACATCGTAGGTTTCGAGGATGGTGAAGGTCGGCGACGGCACCTCGCCCACGTGCCCGAGCGCGCGGATGATCGCCCGCGCCAGCGTGGTCTTGCCCGCCCCCAGCCCGCCGGAGAGCGCGACCACGTCGCCCACCCGCAGGCGCGCCGCGATGCGCCCGCCGAAGGCCTCCATCGCAGCAAGATCCGGCAGGTTCTCCGTGGCGCGGGCGATACTCACGGGAGCAGCACGCTGACGGTGGTGCCGGCGCCCTTCTCCGACAGGAGCTGAAGCCTGCCGCCATGCGCCTCGATGAGTTGCCGCGCCAGCGGCAGGCCGAGCCCCTGGCGGCGTTCCGGGCTCTTCCCGTCGGGCGCGATCTTGGTGCCGTCGAGCGCCCGCGCAGCTTCCGCCTGGGTCATGCCGCGGCCATTGTCCGAAACCACGATCCGTGCGCCACTCTTCATCCGGGCGAGATCGACCAGGATCTTGCCGCCGGCCGGCGTCGCCGCGATCGCATTGTCGAGCAGATGGCCGAGTGCCCGCCCGAGACGCCGGCGGTCGGCCTTGACGACGCCGGCGGTCTTGTCGCCGCGCAGGTCGAGGCTCAGCCCCGCGGCCCCGATCGCCGTCTCGCGATCGCGGACGATGCCGGTGACGAAGGGCAGCAGTTCGACGTCGACCAGGTCGAGCGGCAGCAGCCCGGCCTCGCTCTGCGACAGGTCCAGCACGTTCTCGATCTGCTCGCCCAGCCGTGCGACCGAATCGAGGATCGCCGAGATATAGTCCTGGCCCTGCGGGGATATTTCCCCCGCCACTCCGCTCTGCAGCAGCTCGGCGAACCCGCCGATCGAGGTCAGCGGCGTGCGGAATTCGTAGGACATGTTGGCGAGGAAGCGGGTTTTCACCGCATCCGCCTCTTCCAGCGCGGCGTTGCGTTCGCGCAAAGCGCTCTCGGCCTTCTGCGAATCGGTGATGTCGAGCACCGTCAGCAACCCGTTGCCGTCGGGCAGCGGCACGCCGGCGAATTCGAGCGTGCGCCCGTCGGCCAGCGCGGCTCGCCCGCTCTTGCGCTTGCGGTCCAGCGTCGCCGCCCGGACCACGTCGCCGATCGCCTTGGCCTGCTCGGGCCGGGCGAGCTTCTTCTTCACCTCGCCCAGAAGCGTCTCGATGTGCGGATGCCCGTCGAGGAAGTCTGCTTCCAGGCCCCAGTCCGCGACGAAGCGGCGGTTCCACAATTGCAGCTTGGCGTCGGGCGCGAAGACCGCGAGCGATTCGAACAGCGAATCGAACGTAGCGGTACGGGTGCGCAGCAGCGTGTCCCGCGTTGCCGACAGCGCGAGCTGCTCGGTGCGGTCTTCCGCCACCAGCACCAGCCCGCCATCGGGCATCGGCTGGGCGACGATCCTGAGATGGGTACCGTCGGACAGCGGCCAGGCATCCTCGGCCGGGGTACCCGCCGCAAACCACCCGCCCAGCTCCCTGCGCCAGGCGGGAAAGTCGCGGCTCTCGGGTACGCGCTGGGCGTCGCGCGCGAGGTCGAGGAAGCGGTCGAAATGCGGCGGATCGATCATCGCCGAGGCCGGCAGCGCGAAAATCCGCTGGAACGGCTGATTCGCGAATGTCAGCATGCGGCGGCCATCGAACTGGGCGACGCCGACCGAGAGCTGGTCGAGCATCGAACGCTGCGCCTCGCGGAAGGCGCGGAAGGCCCGCGCCTGCTCCTCCATGTCCTCGATATCGACCGCGTAGCCGGCGACGCCTTCCTTGCCGAGCGGCAGGTCGCTGACCCGGAAGGTTCGCCGTTGTCCGCCCACCGTGGCGGTCACGTCGCGTTCGATCGCGCGGTCCTGCGTCCGGGCCTGCTCGGCAATCTGCGCGGCTGTGAGGCCGTCCGCCGCCTCGATCAGTTCGATTTGGCCCTCGACCACCGCATCGGCGTCAGAGGCTCCGACCGCATCGACATAGGCGCTGTTGACCAGGCGCAATTTCGCATCCGGGCCGCGGAACCACATCGGCATGGGCGCGGCCTCGATCAGCCCCACCAGCGCGGCGAAATCGCTCTTGGCCCGGGCCGTGTCGGCGCGCAGCTGGGCCAGTTCGATCTGGGTATCGGAAAAATCGAAGAACCACACCAGCGCCGCCCCGCCGGGCGAGACCGCGGGATCGGCGAGATGGCCGTGAACGGCGAGGCTGGTGGTGGTGCCGCGCGGCGTCACCACCATGCGAAACGGGGTCGCGGTCTTCTGCGCGCGGCGGACGTGCTCGTCGAGCAGGGCAAGCTGGGCGGTTTCGATCCCGTAGGATCCCGCGTCGAGTTCGGAGAGATAGCCCGGCATCCTGTCCAGACCGAGCCACGAGGCGAGCCGCTCGGGCGCCTCTATCCGCCCGTCGACCCGCACCAGCAGCGGGACGGCGGGCGATTCATCGACCATCCGGCCGAGCCGTTTTGACGCCCGCCGGGATCCTTCGGCAGCCCGCACCGCGGCGCTCGCGCGCAGCACCATGATCGCTGCGCCGAGGGTCCAGGCCGCGAGCAACAGGCCGAGCAGCGCCAGTGCGGTCGGGCTGATTTCCATCGAACAACCGCTATGCGCGGCGGCAATCGATTACAATGGGGCGGTCCCCATCCTTCGACAGGATGGTTGCCGCATCAGTACCGGTAATGATCGGCCTTGAAAGGTCCGTTCTGCGGCACGCCGATATAATCGGCCTGGCGCTGGGAGAGGGTGGTGAGCTTGACCCCGAGCTTGTCGAGGTGGAGCGCGGCGACCTTTTC
>JAGIAR010000012.1 GCA_017744735.1 Novosphingobium sp.
ACCTACAACGTGGGCCTGTCGAACCGCCGCAACGCTTCGGTCCAGTCCTACCTGACGGGCAAGGGCATCCCGGCCTCGGCGATCACCGCCAAGGGCTTCGGCGAAGCCAATCCGCGGGTTCCGACCGCCGACGGCGTGCGCGAACTGCAGAACCGCCGCGTCGAGATCACCTACGGCCCGGGCTCGGGCAACTAAGCCCGACCGGTCCGAAGGACCTCAAACCAAAGGCCCGGGGGGTAACCCCCGGGCCTTTTGATTTGCACGAAGGCGCGGCCTAGGCTGCGCGAAACATTCCGGGAGGAGAGGGCGATGGAATTCAGCGATCCGCGGATGGCGGAAGCGGTCGCGGAGTACGAGCGCCGCCACCGCGACGAGCTCGCGTGCATGGCGCAATTGCCGGGTCCCGAGCTGCTTGCGCGGCGCGACGAATTCCTGCTCCCGGTCGGGGCCGAGGTTGCCGGCTTGCTCCACGCGCTGGTGCTGGCGCGAAAGCCGCGCACGATCCTCGAGCTCGGGACGAGCTACGGCTATTCGACGCTGTTCCTCGCCCATGCGGCGCACAGCTGCGGAGCGCGTGTGATCACCATCGACCTGGCCGCCGACAAGCAGGCCCATGCGCGGACGATGCTCGAACGCGCCGGGCTTGGAGGACAGGTCACACTGCTGTGTGGCGACGCGCTCGAACTGGTCGGGGCGCAACCCGGTCCGTTCGATTTCGTGCTGCTCGACATCTGGAAGGACCTTTACGTCCCCGGCTTCGAAGCGGTCTATCCGAAGCTTTCGGAAGAAGCGCTGATCGCGAGCGACAACATGATCCACCCGGAAGGCGCACGCGCGAATGCTCGCGCGCTGCGGGAAGCGATCCGGGCCAAGCCCGACCTGCAGACGGCGCTGCTCCCGGTCGGGCAGGGGGTGGAACTGACGGTGAAGTGGAGCGCCGGAAACCCGAGACTCTAGGCTCGCGTCAGCCGAGCAGACCCATGTCGAGGATCGCGTCGATCCGGTCGATGACCCGGTGCGGGCGATGCTCGGGCTGGCTCGCGGCCCAGCCTTCGCGGGTGGTCGTGCCGGTGGTGACCCCGATCCCGATCGCGCCGCCGAGCCGCGCCATTTCGGTTTCGACCCGCGGATCGTCGCCGATCACCGCAACTTCGCCGGCGTCGAGCCCGAGCCGGTGGGCGACGAACTGCATCGCGTGCAGCGACGGCTTGCCGGTCACTTCGGGCTCGCTGCCCGTGACCCGCGCGATCGCGCCCGAGATCGCGCAGCTGTAGCCGAAGCTGCGGCCGCCCTTGGTCGCGAAGAAGGGTACGTCGCTCGCGGTAAAAAACGCCGCGCCGCCCAGCACCGCCTCGCAGGCCGCATGGATATGTTCCATCGAGCATTCTGGGTGCCACGCGACATAGACCGCGTCGGCCTTCGCCGCGCCCTCCGCATCGGGCATGACCGTCACCAGCCCGTCACCGCGCAGCGCCTCGGCGACGCCCTCGGTCCCGAGAACCAGCACCCGCTCCACGCCGCGATCCCTGAACACCCCGGCCGCGACGCTGTTGGGGGTGAACAGGTTCTCGTCGGGGATCGGCAGCCCGATCGCGCGCAGCCGCGGTGCCTGTTGATAGGCCGGATAGGCGCTGCCGTTGGTCAGCGCGAGGTAGGGGATGCCGCGGTCCTTGAGCGCGGTGAGCGTCTCGACCGCGCCGGGCAGCACGGTATAGCCACCGAGCTTGCGGTCCGACAGGATGAGCGTCCCGTCGAGGTCGAACATCACGCCCTTGGCAATGCCGATCGGTTCGTCGAACTGGCTCACGCTTCCACTTCCAACTTGAAACCTTCCTTCTCGACCGTGATTTCGGTCAGGTCGCGGCGAGACAGCACCGTGCGCAGCAGGTCCATCACCCCGCGCGTCTCGGGATTGTAGACCCGCTCGGCCGGGCCGGCGGCCTTCATTGCGTCGACCTGCGCCTCGGGCATGGTCGCGCGCAGCAGGAATTCCTCGTCCGAGAGATGGGCGCCGATCTTCTGCCGCAGGGTCTTGAGATCGGCCATGCCGCTTTCGGCCTGCAATTCCTTGGTTCGCGGGTTGGCCATGATCCGGTCCATGACCTCGGGGTCGACCGGCATCACCGGGTGGCCGAACTTGCCGATCGCAAAGCGGATCACCTCGTCGGGGATCACCCCCCAGCGCTCCTTGCCGGTGACGTTGAGCATCGCTTGGGTCTGCAGCATCTGCGCGAAGGGGGTCATCACGATCACCCAGCCGAGCTCGCGTCGCACCCGCCCCATCTCCTCGATCACCGCCTGTTCGAGATGCGCGGCGCCGTGGTCGGCGAGGTGCCGCCGCATCGTGCCGACCATCCCGCCGGGCAGGTTGTGATGGAAATAGGCGGCGTCGAACGGCAGCGGGTGCCCGGTCGGCAGGCCCTCGGCCTCGGCCAGCGCGGTGAAATAGCGGCTGACCTCGGCGACCGCGTCGTCGTCGATCTCCACCGTGTGGCCTAGCTCGCGCAGATTGGCGATCATCCGCTGCATCGGCGGGTTGCTGGTGCCGTCGGCCGCTCCGCCGCTGGCGCACTGGACCGCCGTGGCGCCGAGATCGACCCCTTCGAGATAGGCCTGCTCGGCCAGCCCGATCGTGCAGTGGGCATGGAGTTCGAGCGGCTTGTCGCCGATCTCGGCCATGATCGCCGGGATCAGCGTGCGGGCGCGCTTGCTGGTCAGCAGCCCGCCCGGATCCTTGATGTAGAGCGCATCGATGTCCGGGCTTGCCGCCATCACCCGCGCGGCTTCGGCGTAATGGGCGTCATCATGGATCGGGCTGATCGTATAGACCAGCGCGCCGACCACCTGCCCGCCGCCCGAGCGCTTGACCATCTTCGCGACCTCGACGTTCGAGGCAGCGTCGTTCATCGGATCGGCAAGGGCAAAGCGGCTGATGCCGTTGGTCTGGAGCGTGCGGAACGCCAGCTCCATGAACTCGGGGGTCGCGGTCTCCCACGAGATGAAGCGGAACCCGGTCGAGAGGAACTGCAGCGGGGTGGTCTTGCACGCTTCTGCCATGCCGCGGATCCGCTCCCACGGATCCTCCTGCTTGTAACGCACCGCAACGCCCATGTGGGTGCTGGTGGTGAAGTCGATCGCCTTGAAGCCGCAGCGCTCCATCATCGGCGCGATGGTGAGCGTGCGCGCGGTATCGATCCCGAGCGCGCCCCACAGGCACTGGTTGCCGTCGCGCAGCGAGGTCTCGACGAGCCGGACGTTCGCCATCAGCCGACCTTCACGCGGATCAGGGGCTGGCCTTCCTCGACCGCCTTGCCGTCTTCGGCGAGCACCGCGACGACCGTGCCGGCGACGCCCGAGCGGACCGAGTTCATCAGCTTCATCACCTCGATGATCCCGATCGCGCTGTCTTCGCCGATCGTGTCGCCGACCTCGACGAAGGGCGGATCGCCGGGGCGGGGCGAGCGGTAGAAATTGCCGAGCAGGGGCGCCGGGATATCGACTTCGCCCGCCTGCGCGGCAGCGCTGGGCTTCGGCTCCGCCGCCGGAGCGGGCGCCGGTTCGCGGACCGCAGGTGTAGGTGTCGGAGCCGGCGCTTCGTCCTCGTCCTCCTCGACGAAGCGCCGGCCCGAGCCGCCGCGGCTGACCCGCAGCTTGAACGCGCCGATCTCGAGCCGGAGCTCGGAGAACTGGGATTCGTCGAGCAGCCGGGTGACTTCCGCGATGTCTTTCGCGGTCAGGATCATCGCCGACCTCCGCCGAAGATGTTCATCACATGGTTGAGCGAGTTGGTGAGCGTCTCGGCCACCGGGGCGGCCTCCTTCGCCGACCACACCGTTTCCGGGCGGCTCTGGAGCAGCAGCAGCCTGCCGCCCTTGTCGATCGCCCATTCGATGTCCTGCGGGCGGCCGTAGTGCCGTTCGATCCTGCGACCGATCTCGCGCAGCGCCTGCAGTTCCTCGTCCGACAGGCAGGGAGCATTCGCCTCGGGCGCGTCGAGCTCGATCTCGACGATCCCGCCGGCGGGCGCCGGGACCTGCTTGGCGTGCTTGTGCGAGATGTCGCGCACGCTGATCTCACCGGTGATCTTGCCCATCACCCAGCGATCGGGCGTGACTTCGCCCGAGACGACCGCGCTCCCCAGACCCCAGGCGCCTTCGATCGTGATCACCGACTTGTCGCCGCTTGTGGGTGAGCGGGTGAACATCACCCCGGCGGTGCGCGCATCGACCATCTGCTGCACCACCACCGCCATTGCCACGCCTTCTTCGGGCAGCTTGTGCTTGAGGCGGTAGGTCATGCTCTCGACCGAATAGAGACTGCCCCAGCATTCGCGCACGCGGGCCACCGTCTCCGCGGCGTCGAGCACCCACAGGAAGGTGTCCTGCAGCCCGGCGAAGCTCGCGTCTTCGGCGTCTTCGGTGGTGGCCGAGGAGCGGACCGCTACCGCGTCGGCGCCGAGTTCGGCGTGCGCGGCAAGGATCGCCTGCTCGACTTCCGCCGGCAGCGGCTCGTCGACCACGCGGCGGCGCAGTTCCACGGACAGTTTCGTCACCGCGCCGAGATCGGCGGCATCGAGCGCCTCGACCCTGGCGCGCACCGGATGGCGCGCTTCGAGCGCGGCGAGGAACCGTTCGAAGGCGTGCGTGGTGACGACGAAGCCCGGCGGCACCGCGATCCCCGCGCCGGTCAGCTCGCCCAGGCTGCCGCCCTTGCCGCCGACGGTCGGACGGTCGGCGATGCCGACCTCACCGAACCAGGCGACCGCTTTTCCGTTATCGGCCATCGTTTACGCGTCTTCCAGAACCGGCTCGTCTTCGAGAATCGTCACCGTGCCCCGCCCGCCGTCCACGCGGATGCGCTGGCCGTCCTTGATCCGGCGGGTCGCGGTGCCGGTGCCGACCACCGCGGGCAGCCCGTATTCGCGCGCGACGATCGCCATGTGGCTCATCGACCCGCCGATGTCGGACACCGCGGCGCTGATCTTCTGGAAGATCGGCGCCCAGGTCGGGTTGGTCACCTGGCAGACGAGGATATCGCCCTGCTGCAAGCGGCCGATCTCCTCGACCGACTTCACCACTCTGGCCGGGCCTTCGACCACCCCGTGGCAGGCGGCAAAGCCCTTGAGCTCGTTCGAATCCGGTTCGCTGTCGGCGTTGAGCCAGGTGTCGAGGTTCTCGCGGGTGATCCCCCACAGCATCACGATCGCCGGATCGTCGATATGCTCGGGCACCGCGCCGAGCGCGGGCGAGGTGGTGTGCTTGCCCCATTCCTCGATCGCTGCGGCGCGCTGCTTGACGATCGCCGGCCAGTGGCTGGGGCCGCGTGGCTCGGAGCCGATGCCCCAGCTGAGCATCAGATCGATGATCGCGCTTTCGAGCTCGTACTGGGTGAGGTGGAACACGTCCTCCTCCTTCTCCCAGAAGCCGTGATCGCGCAGCAGCGCGCCGAACTCGCGGATCTTGTTGAAGAACAGGTTGGTGTACCAGTGCTCGCAATAGAACTTGTGCCCCTCGACATAGGGGAACACGCGGTGGGCGAGGCCGATCAGCTGGTCGTAGGTCGCGCGGTCCTCGTCGGTGTCGAGCAGCTCGCGGTAGTCGGCGACCAGCTGCTCGCGCTCGCTGACGAGCTGGTCGGTCGGGCGCTCGATATTGGTCCCGGCCTTGATCTTGTCGATATAGCCGGGGAGAGCGGCGAAGGGCAGCGAGAGGTCGTCGTTCCAGCTGCGGTGATAGTGGTAGAACCCGTCGCCGCTGCTGACGTTGAACCATGGGTTGCGGCTCGTTTCCAGCTCGCCGAGCCATTCCTTGCCCGCATTGCCGAGCGCGTCGAGATCGGCCAGCACCTGGTCGATATCCATCCCGTCGGTGAACTGGCTGTCGACGCCCAGCTCGACCGCGCGGCGGGCGAGGCGCTTCACTTCCTCGTCCGGGCGGAAGATCTCGGCTTCCATCCCCGCGACCATCCGGCTGATCGCCTGGTCGCTGATCTCGGGGAAGGCCTTCTTGCAGAAATCGAAGAAGGTCATGTAGGCGCCGTAGCCGAGCAGCAGGAACTCGAAGTGGTGGTGCCACATGCGGTGGTACCCTTCGACCTGCTTCTGGTAGATATCGAGCAGCGCATGGTTGGCGGCCACGCCCTTGCCGGTGTGGGTCGTCTCGAGCGGCTCGTACTTGGGCAGCGACGGGGTCGGGAGCGCCTGGGCATCCGCGATCAGCGCCTTCATCTTGTCCTTCCACTGGTCGTAGAGATCTTCCCAGTGCTCGTAATAATAGAAGGCGCGCTGCTGGAATTCGCCGATGCGCTCCTCGATCTCGGCCGGATCGGTCACCGCGTAGCCGCCGATATAGACGCGGCCGTTGATCACCCGGTGATCGATGCCCTTCGCGGTCGGCAGCACATGGACGCGGGTGTTGAAAGCCCCCAAGGCGACATAGGCCGCCTCGGCGGTGATCATGTCGAAGTGATGCATCGGCTCGGGGAAGTGCATCGAGTTGTAGAACCAAAAGCGCTGGTCGTCCTCGGCCACGAATTGCGTGTAATAGGGGTAGGCGGCCTGCGCGGCCTCGGTGCCGGGCACCACTTTGAGCGAACTCGGAAGGGGAAAGCCCTTCGCTGCTTCGGCCATGGTCAACATCCTTCGTCCAACGCCGCGTGATCGAGTCCGCGGTTATTATCCTTGAAGAATACCGCGCCCGAACCCGATCGGTTAGGATTCGCGCCCATCACCAATAGGATAAAACAACAAGCCTATTGTCTTGTTTGTATCAGGATTGCGGCGCGTGGCCCGCGCGCCACTCGCGCGGGGTGATGCCGAAGCGCTTGCGAAACAGGCGGGTGAAATAGCCCGGATCGAGGAAGCCGGTGCGATAGGCGATATCGCCGATCGCCAGGCTCTGGCCGCGCGGATCGGACAGCATGTCGGCCGCGCGCTCCAGCCGGGTCGCGTTCAGTTCCTGCACGAAGCTGGTGCCGCTGCCGGCGAGCAGCGTCTGGAGATAGCTTTTCGAAATGCCGCAATCGGCCGCGACCCGGTTGGGCGTAAGATCGGGATCGGCATAGTCGTTTTCGATCCGCCTGAGGATCTGGCGGGTGAGCTGCCCGCGGTGGCGCGAGGCGGGGCCGGGCATGTCGCCGCCTTCGCCCGCCCCGGTGGCGAGCGCGAGCAGATTGCCGATCTGCTCCGCGATCAGCGACCGGGGGAAAGTGGAGCTCTTGAGCCGTTCGGCGAGCGTTTCCAGCAGAGCCCCCAACGGCGCGCCCCAGCCTGACCGTCCGTCTATCGGCCGCGCGAGATGCTCGCCGACATCGGGGAGGTATTTCTCCAGCCAGCCCTGCGGCATCATCAGATCCAGCGCGCGGTGCTCGGTCTCCATCTCCATCTGGTAGAAACGGGTGTTGTCGAGCAGCACGAACTGCCCGGCCTCGAGCGCGAAGCGCCGCCCCCCCATCGCGGTCTTCATCGTCCCCTCGAGCGAATAGACCAGCTGGATCGACGGAGTCGCGCGCATCGCCGCGCCTTCGGCGCCGGTATGGGTGACGCGCTGGGCGGGGGCGTGAAGCTGGAGCAGGCGAAGCTGACCGATCCCGTGGCTGACCCAGCGGGCGGAGAACGCCTCGGGATCGAACAGGGTGACTTCGATCGGGGCGATCGTGCTGGCGGCCCAGTTGCGCCACTGGTCGATCGCGTCGCGCTTCGCGAGCCCGGTGGAGCTCCATTCGCGGTCGTCGTTCGCCTGGCTGTCGCGCGCGCTCATGCGGGGCTTATGGCATGGTTCGTGGGGGTCGGGCTATCCGGCAGGCTGGCCGCCTGCGCCGGAAGCAGAAACGGGGGGATCCAATCCCCCCGTGCTAGTCTTCCCCCCTCTCGCCTTCAGCGCGCCGCAGCCTGCTTGTTGTCGCAAGTCCGCTGCCTGCCCGGCGATGTGTTATCGAGCCGTGGCTCGTACGATCCCGAAAGGCCAGAGCGGCACTTTCATTGGTGAAAGTAACGTAGACCAAGCCATTTGCGGAAGGATTCCGGCGCAATTCAAACCGGACAAAAGCGCATACGCTTTCGTCTTGAATGAAACCAGTTGGGGTCGGCGCGCTCGTCCGGCGCTAGTTCATCGCCCGCCAGCCGCGCGGGGTCGCGTTAAAGCGCTTGCGGAACTGGCGCGCGAAATAGGCGGGATCGAGGAAGCCGCAGCGGAACGCGATTTCCGCCACCGGCAACTCGCGGGTGCGCGGATCGGTCAGCAATATATTGGCCCGATCCAGCCGCACCGCGTTGAGCTCTCGCACGAAGCTGGTTCCCGATCCCGCGAGGAGCGACTGGAGGTAGCGCTTCGAGATGCCGAGATCCGCTGCCACGCCGACCGGCGACAGCTCGGGGTCCGAATAGTCGCTTTCGATCCGCTGCATGATCCGCTGGGCCAGCCGTGCGCTCCGGCGTCCGGCGGAAGGCTCGCGCACGCCGATCGCCAGCGCCAGCAGATGGCCGAGTTGCTCGGCGACCAGCGGCCGCGGCACCGGGTAATCCTCGCCCTGCCGCGCGATAGTTTCGAGCAGGCTGCCGAGCGGCGGGGCCCAGTGCTCGCGCATGGACATCGCTCGCGACAGCAACGTCAGCGGATCGGGTACATGCTGTTCGAGCCAGGGCAGCGGCATGATCAGGTCGATCGCCTCGTGCGCGGTGCATTCCAGCTCGAAGAACCGGCTGTTGTCCATCATCACGAACTGGCCCGGCTCGATCGCGAAGGCGCGCGTCGGGTCGCGCCCGGTGAAGCTGCCTTCCAGCGGATAGAGCAGGTGCACCAGCCGATCCCCGGCGGCGAGGTCCTCGGCGGTTCCGTGATGGATCACCCGTTGCGCCGGCGCGCGCATGTGCAGCATCCGTAGCTGGCCGATGCCGCGGCTGAACAGGAAGGCGTCGAAGCGCTCGCTTTCGAGCACTTCCACCTCGATCGGGGTTTCCTGGCGCCGTGCAAAGATGTCCCGCCAATGCTCCATCGCCTCGTCCGGGCCGAGGCGATTGGAGGTCCAGGCGGTATCCCGGTGCGGCATGGGCGCTGGCGGTCGTGCGAGAGCCCTAGCCCGCCTTCATGCCCTCGGTGATCTTCTTGGTCTCGGCGCTGGTCGATTCCGGGCCGGTGTTGCGCTTGTGGATCCCGCCGAGGCCGGGGTCCATGAACAGCGGCGGATCGCCTTCGCGGCGCTCCAGACCGAACAGCGGGAACAGCCCCGGATGGCGGCCGAGCCCGTCGAACAGGTCCAGGCAGCGGTCGATCCAGTCGCGCAGCGGATCGTCGTTCGCCAGCACCGGGCTGTGTTTGCAGACCGATGCGGTGAACAGGATCGAGCCCATGATACGGTAATCGGCATAGTTCGGGCCGTCGCCGCCGAGCCAGCGGGTTTCGCGCAGCGCGATGCGCAGCGGCTCGAGTGCGGCGGAGATCTGCGGCAGCCGGTCTTCCCAGCCCTGCTGCATTTCCTCCAGCGTTTTGCCGAGCATCTTCTCGCGCGAATAGGTGATATATTCGTGGTCTTCGGGGTTCGAGAGATCGCGGTAGTTCACGCAGTTGCAGCGCATCCACGGTCCGGTCGCGACGCCCCAGAACCAGGTGTCGAGCGCGCGGGTTACCGCGGCGACTGACGGGTGCGGGATCAGCGTCGGGCGTGCCGGATATTGCGCGTCGAGATATTCGACGATCCCCCAGCTATCGAGCACCCACTTGCCGTCGTCGACGATCGCCGGCAGGCGCTCGGTCTTGCCGCCGGTGCGCTCGGGGATCTTGGTGAAGCCGCCCGGGACCACGTCGAGCTCGAAGCCCTTGTGCTTCAGCGCATATTTGGTCGCCCACACGAAGGGGCTGATCGTCGCGCCGGTCGAGAGGGCGAGATCGTAGAAGGTGATCGTGTTGTTCTGGGCCAAGGCTTTCCGCTCCGGTTTCCGAGCCGCACGACTCCGGCGGCCGCTTCGGACTGCCTCGCTACGCCTGCCGGGGCCAAATGAACATAGTCAATTTGCGCAAATCACGTTGTCTTGGCAACGGTGTCGAGTACCCGGGATGTCCATTCCGGACGGCAGATGAGCAGATCGGGCAGGTAGGTGTCGGCCCGGTTGTAGAGCAGCGGTGCGCCGTCGATGCGCGAGCAATGCAGGCCGAAGGCCTTGGCCACCGCCACCGGCGCGCAGCTGTCCCATTCGTATTGCCCGCCCGAATGGAGATAGATGTCGGCCTCGCCGCGGACCACGGCCATCGCCTTGGCCCCCGCCGAGCCCATCGGCACCAGCTCGCCGCCGAGCGCTTCCGCCACCGTCAACGCTTCCGCGGCCGGGCGCGTGCGGCTGACCAGCAGGCGCGGGGCGCCGACATGCGCGGGCAGCGACTGAGGCCGGTCGGAGCGGAACAGCGCGCCGCCCTCCAGGCCGGGCAGCGCGACCGCGCCGAGCGTCGCCACCCCGTTCACCGCCAGCCCGACATGGACCGCCCAATCGGACCGGGCCTCGCCATACTCGCGCGTCCCGTCGACCGGATCGATGATCCAGACCCGCTCGATCCCGAGCCGCGCCTCGTCGTCCTTTTCCTCCTCGGAAAGCAGCCCGTCCTCGGGCCGGGCGGCACGCAGCGCGTCGACAAGGAAGCGGTTTGCCGCGGCGTCGCCGGCCTTGCCCAGCTCCTTGCCCTCGTATTGCCCGCTTGCGCGCACGTCGAGGAGAATGCGGCCCGCCTCGACGGCGAGCTGTGCGGCGAGATCTGTGTCGGTCGTCATATGTCGGCAGCCGGATCGTCGGGTTGCGGGTCTTGCTTGAAGCCCCAGGGGATCAGCGCCCAGGCGCGCTCGTGGAGATAGAACAGCGTGATCTTGGTGACCACCTCGGTGCCGGCGATCGCGCCGGCCGCCTTGGCATTGCCGGTGAACAGCCAGCTCAGCACGAAGGTGTCGATGCTGCCGAGCGCGCGCCAGCTCACCGCCTTTACGATCGAGCGGCTGTGCGCCTCGCGCCCTTTGAACAGAAACACCGTCCAGCCCCTTCGCGCGGACCTAGAGGTCCGGCGTCCATACGCCGAGCACCCGCTCGACAATCAGATTGGCGGCCTCTTCGGGCGTTGTCGCGGTGGTGTCGATCCGGATCTCCGGGTTCTCGGGCGCCTCGTAGGGGCTGTCGATTCCGGTGAAGTTCTTCAACTCGCCGCTGCGGGCCTTCTTGTAGAGCCCCTTCACGTCGCGCGCCTCGGCCACTGACAGCGGCGTGTCGATGAAGATCTCCACGAACTCGCCCTCGGGCAACATCGATCGGACCATCTCGCGCTCCGCCCGGAACGGGCTGATGAAGGCGGTCAGCACGATCAGCCCGGCATCGGCCATCAGCTTCGCGACTTCGCCGACCCGGCGGATGTTCTCGATCCGGTCGGCCTCGGTGAAGCCGAGATCCTTGTTCAACCCGTGGCGGATATTGTCGCCGTCGAGCAGGAAGCTGTGCCGGCTGAAGCTGTGCAGGCGCTTTTCGACCATGTTGGCGATGGTCGACTTGCCCGAGCCCGAAAGGCCGGTGAACCACAGCACCGCGGGAGCCTGCCGCTTGAGCGCGGCATGCTGCTCGCGCCCGATCTCGAGCGCCTGCCAGTGGACGTTCTGCGCCCGGCGCAGGCTGAAGTGGATCATCCCCGCGGCCACGGTGGCGTTGGTGAGCTTGTCGATCAGGATGAACCCGCCGAGCGTGCGCGAATCCTCGTAGCGTTCGAACACCAGCGGCCGGTCGGTGGTGACTTCGGCCACGCCGATCGAATTGAGTCCCAGCGTCTTGGCCGCGAGGTGCTCCATCGTATTGACGTTCACTTCGTATTTCGGCTCGGCGACCGTCGCGGTGACGGTCTGGGTCGCGAGCTTGAGCCAGTAGCCGCGGCCGGGGATCAGCTCCTCGTCGCTCATCCACACGATCGTCGATTCGAACTGGTCGGCAACCTGCGGCGGATCGTCGGCGATCGCGATCACGTCGCCGCGGCTGCAATCGACCTCGTCGGCCAAGGTCAGCGTCACCGACTGCCCGGCAACCGCGCGGTCGAGCTCGCCGTTCAGCGTGACGATCGACTTGACCTTGCTGGTCTTGCCCGAGGGGACGATCCGCACGTCCTGCCCCGGTGCGATCTCGCCCGAGGCAATCAGGCCGGAGAAGCCGCGGAAGTCCAGATTGGGGCGGTTGACCCACTGCACCGGCATGCGGAAGCCGCGCGCCTGGGCGGCCGTATCGGTAACCTCGACCGTTTCGAGATGGTTGATCAGGCTGGGCCCGTCATACCACGGGGTGTTCGCCGAGGGGGCAATTGCGATGTTGTCGCCCTTGAAGCCCGAGATCGGGATCGCGGTGAAGCCCTCGATACCGATCGAAGCGGCGAACTCGGCATATTCCTCGACGATGCTGTCGAAAGTGTCCTTGTCGTAGGACACGAGGTCCATCTTGTTCACCGCCAGCACCAGATGGCGGATGCCGATCAGATGGGCGAGGTAGGAATGGCGGCGGGTCTGCGTCAGCACGCCCTTGCGCGCGTCGATCAGGATCACCGCGAGGTCGGCGGTCGAGGCGCCGGTGACCATGTTGCGGGTGTATTGTTCGTGACCCGGGGTGTCGGCGACGATGAACTTGCGCTTCTCGGTCGCGAAAAAGCGATAGGCGACATCGATCGTGATGCCCTGTTCGCGTTCGGCGGCGAGGCCGTCGACCAGCAGCGCGAAATCGATCTCCTGCCCCTGGGTGCCGACCCGCTTGCTGTCGGCTTCCAGTGCCGCGAGCTGGTCTTCGAAGATCATCTTCGAATCGTAGAGCAGCCGCCCGATCAGTGTGGACTTGCCGTCGTCGACGCTGCCGCAGGTGATGAAACGCAGCAGGGTCTTGTTCTGGTGCAGCTCGAGATAGGCCTCGATGTCCTCGGCGATGAGCGCGTCGGTCCGGTAGACGGGGTCTGAATCGGCCATCAGAAATACCCCTCCTGCTTCTTCTTCTCCATGGAGGCGTCGCCGCCGTCCTTGTCGATCACACGGCCCTGGCGCTCGCTGGTGGTGGTGAGGAGCATTTCCTGCACCACCTCGGGCAGGGTCGAGGCGGTGCTCTCGACCGCGCCGGTCAGCGGATAGCAGCCAAGCGTGCGAAAGCGGACCGAGCGCATTTGCGGCGTCTCGCCGGGTTCGAGCCGGAAGCGGTCGTCATCGACCATCAGCAGCATCCCGTCGCGTTCGACGGTCGGGCGTTCGGCCGCCATGTAGAGGGGAACGATCTCGATCTCCTCCTTCATGATGTACTGCCAGATGTCGAGCTCGGTCCAGTTGGAGATCGGGAACACGCGGATGCTCTCGCCCTTGGCCTTGCGGGCGTTGTAGAGGTTCCACAACTCGGGGCGCTGGTTCTTCGGATCCCAGCCGTGGCTCGCGGTGCGGAACGAGAAGATCCGTTCCTTCGCGCGGCTCTTCTCCTCGTCGCGCCGGGCGCCGCCGAAGGCCGCGTCGAAGCCGTGCAGGTCGAGCGCCTGCTTGAGCCCTTCGGTCTTCCACATGTCGGTGTGGAGCGGACCGTGGTCGAACGGGTTGATCCCGCGCGCCTTGGCCTCGGGGTTCTGGTAGACGATCAGCTCCATCCCCGATTCCGCGGCCATCTTGTCGCGCAGTCTGTACATCTCCTGGAACTTCCAGGTCGTGTCGACGTGCAGCAGCGGGAAGGGCGGCGGCGAGGGATAGAAGGCCTTGCGTGCCAGGTGCAGCATCACCGCGCTGTCCTTGCCGATCGAATAGAGCATCACCGGCTTTTGCGCTTCGGCCACGACCTCGCGCATGATGTGGATGCTTTCGGCCTCGAGCCGTTCGAGATGAGTCAATTGTTGCATGATCGTAGCGCCACATGGCGGTTGCTGGACGGGGGAGCAAGCCTTGGGCCGGGCAGAAATTCTTTGCCGGGTCTTACGTGCGCTAGCCGCTGCGATCAGCGGCCGGTGAATTTCGGCGCGCGCTTCGCGGCGAAGGCGGCCATGCCTTCCTTCTGGTCCTCGGTCCCGAACAGGCCCGCGAACAGCCGCCGTTCGAAGGTCAGGCCCTGGCCGAGCGGGGTCTCGAAGGCGGCGTTGACCAGTTCCTTGCACGCGATCGCGGCGAGCGGCGGCATGGCGGCGATCTTGGCGGCGGTCTTCAGCGCCTCGGTGCGCAGCTCGTCGGATGGAACCACGCGGGCGACGAGTCCCGCCTGCTCGGCCTCCGCCGCATCCATCATCCGCCCGGTGAGGCACATTTCCATTGCCTTGGCCTTGCCCACCGCGCGGGTCAGGCGCTGCGATCCGCCCATGCCGGGGGTGACGCCCAGCGTGATCTCCGGCTGGCCGAATTTCGCGCTATCCGCCGCGAGGATGAAGTCGCCCATCATCGCCAGCTCGCACCCGCCGCCCAGCGCATAACCGGAAACCGCGGCGAACCACGGCTTGCGCGTCGCGACCACGCGGTCGTAGCCGGCGAAGAGATCGCTGCCATACATCGCGGCGAAGCCCTTGTCGGCCATCTCCTTGATGTCCGCACCCGCGGCAAAGGCCTTCTCGCTGCCGGTCAGGACCAGGCAGCGCTGGCTCGGGTCGGCCTCATAGGCGGCGAAGGCGGCGACGAGATCGGCCAGCACCTGGCTGTTGAGCGCATTGAGCGCCTCCGGCCGGTTGAGCGTGACGAGGGTCACCGCGCCGTCGGTTTCGACCAGGAGGGTGGCGTAGGTCATAGCGGGGTCCATTCCTCGTCGATGGGCAAGGGCGCGAACAATTCGTCCAGCTTCGCCTCGCTTATGCCTTCGGGCGCGGCCGGATTCCAGCGCGGCGCATTGTCCTTGTCGACCAGCACCGCGCGCACCCCCTCGGCGAAGTCGGGTTCCGCGATCATCCGGCTGGCGAGGCGGTATTCGATCCGCATCTCCTCGGCGAAGCTGGCGACGTGCCGGGCTTGCGCGATCTGGCGCAGGGCGACCTTCAGGGTCAGTGGGCTCTTGGCGCGAAGCGTTGCCAGCGCCTCTGCGGCCCATTCGGACGAATCCTTCGCGAGCGCGGCCATGATGTCCTCCAACCGGTCGGCGGCGAACAGGCGGTCGATGCTGCCCAGATCGGCCGCGAGCTTCGGCGCGGGTGCGGCGATCGAGAACCGGTCGAGGATCGCGCGGATCGCCGCCGGGTCGTCGGCGATCAGCGCCTTCGCTTCGGCAAGCGCTTCGCTCGGCAGGTAATGCGTCGCCAGCCCGGCCCACAGGCATTCCCCCCCGTCGAGCCGGGCGCCCGTCAGGGCCAGGTAGGGGCCTAGCCGCCCGGGCAGGCGCGCCAGATACCAGCCGGCACCGACATCGGGAAACAGGCCGATCGCCGCCTCGGGCATCGCGAACAGCGTGTGTTCGGTTGCGACGCGATAGCGTGCGGGCAGCGCCAGCCCGACCCCACCGCCCATGGTGATCCCGTCCATGAAGGCCACCACCGGCTTGGGAAAAGCGAACAGCAGCTGGTTCAGCCGGTATTCGGCCATGAAGAAGGCGCGCCCGGCGCTGCCGCCATCCTCCAGCACCGAGCGGCGGACCGCAGCGACATCGCCGCCGGCGCAGAACCCCCGGCCTTCGGCATGATCGAGCAGGACCGCCGCCACCGCCGGCTGATCGCGCCATTCCAGGAGCGCGCGGGTCAGAGCCTCGATCATGGCGAGATTCAGGGCATTGAGCGCCCGCGGCCGCGCGAGCGACAGGTGTCCCACCGATCCGTGGCGATGCGAATGGACGTCCATGGGCGCTGCGATAGCGGCCGGATCAGGTGCAGGAAACCCGCTCGATCACGAGGTCGTCGTTATAGGTGACGGTCAGCCGGTCGGGCCGGAAGTCCATCGTCACCGCGGTGCGCGGCGGAACCCAGCGCAGGGTGCGGGCCTTGGTCGCCTTGAGCAGCCGGGCGCCGGTTTCCGCGGTGGCCTTCTGGCCGACGAACACCTGACCCGGTTCGACCGTGCATTCGCCTTCTACGCGATGCTCGGTCGGCGGCTCGCCGCTGCCGGTCGAAGCGCAGCCTGCCAGTGCCAGCGCACCCGCCACCAGTATCGGTCGGTTCATCGGCTCATCCTCATGCGCAGCGTGTATAGCGCAAAGGTTCGGTCGTTGCATTCTCGCCCTTCTCGGTGCGGATCAGCTGGTTGCCGTCGCTCGCCAGCTCAAGCGTTTCCTCCATTTTCCAGGTCTGGCCTTCGCCCGAGAAATCGAAGCTTGCGACCACGCGGCTCTCGCGCACTTCCTTCACCACATCGAGCATCGCGTGCGATTCGTAGAAGGTCATCGATTCGGCGTCGATCAGGATCAGCCCCTTGTTGTCGCCTTTGGTCGAGGTGCAGTCGGCCGGCACCAGCCCCCAGCGCCCGCGGATCGCGGCCGGGATCTGCAATTCGCGCGTACTGGTTGCGCTGGGCGTCGGGGTCGCGGCCAGGGTCGGACTCGCCGTTTCCGTCGGCGACGCGGCCGGCTGCTCCGAATGGCAGGCGGCGAGCGAAAGCGCCGCGCATAGTGCGGCGAGCGAACGGGTCATGGCAAAATCCTCCGGGAATTCTGCCGTCACAACGCACGAAGGCCGATTCCTATCCTCGCTCAGTCGGCGACCACCGCCTCGGCTTCGATCTCCACCTTGATTTCGGGCCGGTAGAGCGCCGAGATCGCGACCAGCGTGCCGGTGGGGCAGGTGCGCTTCAGGTGCTTGGAAAAGGCCGCGCTGACCGTGTCGGCATCGGCAATGTCGGTCACGAACATGCGCACGCGGATCACGTCTTCCATCCCGCCGCCGAGTTCCTCGAGATAGCCCGCGATCAGTTCGAAGATCCGGTCGGCCTGCTCGCCGGCATCGGGCGCGGGCGGGTTGCGGTCGTCGATCGTGCCGGCGACGACGATCCGGTCCTTGACCCGCAGCGCGCGGGTGAACCCGATCTCTTCCTCGAATTTCGAACGCGGCGGGATGCGTGTGCGATCGGTCATGGCGTCGTTCCTTCCCTGTCGGTTTTGCGAACCCTCGCCGGTTTGTGCTAGAGGCGCAAGATTGACTTCGTCCGCGAACTCGGGAATCGGGCACGCCCGATCGCCGCGAAAGGGCGCAACAAACCAGGAGAGACGGCCGTGGGCCTCCATGTAAAACCGATCCTGCCGAAGTTCGGCGCCGAATGCTCGGGCCTCGACATCACCCGCGAACTCAGCCCGGCCGAGCTCAAGCAGGTGACCGACGCGATGGATACCTACGGCGTCTGCGTCTATCGCGATACCGGCCTGACCGACGAGCAGCACGTCGAGTTCAGCCGCAATTTCGGCTATCTCGAACGCGTGCCCACGCGCGAGGGCTTCAAGATGCGGCTGCCGTTCCGCGAATTGTTCGACGCCTCGAACCTCAACCCGGAAGGCGAGATCACCACCGACGAAGCCGCGATCTCGTACCGCAAGGGCGACCGGCTGTGGCACACCGACAGTGCCTTCATGGAAAAGCGCACCTCCTATTCGCTGCTGCTCGCGCATGAAGTGCCGAGCGAAGGCGGCGAGACCTGGTTCGCCGATACCCGCAGTGCTTATGAAGACCTGCCGGAGGAGATGAAGCTCTTCCTTGAGGACAAGGTCGGGATCAATTCGCTGTGGTGGAGCCGCAAGCAGGCCGGCGCCGACATTCCCGAGGAAGAGATCGACGCGCGCTTCAAGGCGCGGCACCCGCTGGTTCATGTCCACCGGGGCTCGGGCCGCAAGGCGCTGTTCATCGCCGCCCACACGATGGACATCGAAGGGATGGACAAGCAGGAAGGCCGCGACCTGATCAAGCAGTTGATCGAGCACTGCACCCAGCCGCAGTATATCTTCAGCGTGAAGTGGAATGCCGGCGACCTGGTGATCTGGGACAATCTCTGCACCATGCACAAGGGCGGCGAGTACGATTACAAGAGCTTCAAGCGCGACATGCGCCGCACCACCGTGCGCGAAGGCACCGAGCCGCACACGATGGACCTCGACGATTCCTTCACCAAGCTGTTCGCCGACAGCCCGAAGGTGGTGGATATCCAGGGCGCGCGCGCAGCCGGGCGTTAATCCAGCTCGAGAATAATCGCATCCACCGCCAGGCTCGCGCCTTCGGCGGCGTCGATGCGCGCGACCGTGCCGGCCTTCTGGGCGCGCAGGATGTTCTCCATCTTCATCGCCTCGACCGTGGCGAGCGGCTGGCCTGGCTCGACCTGGTCACCCTCTGCAACGTGCAGCTTCACCAACAGGCCGGGCATCGGGCAGATCAGCAGGCGCGAGAGATCGGGCGGGGGCTTTTCGATCATCCGCTCGGCCAGCGGGGCGATGCGGGCGGGCAGCACCAGCACGCGGTGCTCGGCGCCGCGGGTGGCGATGCGCCAGTGCACGCCGTCGCGCTTCACCTGCAGGCCCAGGGTCAGGCCGTTGCCGGTTGCACTGGCCGTCCGGTCGCCGGGCCGCCAGTCGCAGGTGCCTTCGACCGTGTGCCCGTCGACCAGCGCATGCCCTTCACCCAGCGTGACGGCGAACACCCGTCCGCCCATCCGGACGACCCAGTCGGACCCGAGCGGCGGCGTGCCGTCGAGCTTGCCCGAGGTGCGCCCGTCGCGCGCGCGTTCGCTGACCTCGATCCCGGCGGCGACCGCAGCGATCGCGCGCAGCGTGTCCTCGCTCGCCGGTGCGCCGTGGAAGCCGTCGGGATATTCCTCGGCGATGAAGCCGGTGGTGAGATTGCCCGAGCGGAAGCGCGGATGCTGCATCAGCGCGGAGAGGAAATGGAGGTTGTGGCCCAGGCCTTCGATCACAAAATCGTCCAGCGCCGCGACCTGCAGATCGGCGGCCGCATCGCGCGTTTCGCCCCAGGTGACCAGCTTGGCGATCATGGGATCGTAGTGGATCGAGACCTCGCCGCCTTCGCTGACACCGTCATCGACACGCACCCCGTCGGTGCCGCGCAGGCCCCCGCTCCATGACGGCACCGGCGGTGCGTAGCGCACCAGCCGCCCGATGCTCGGCAGGAAGCCGCGATAGGGGTCTTCGGCATAGACGCGGTTCTCGATCGCGTGGCCTTCTATCCCGATGTCGGCCTGCGCGAAGCCGAGCTTCTCGCCGGCCGCGACCCGGATCATCTGCTCGACCAGGTCGATCCCGGTGATCGCCTCGGTCACCGGATGCTCGACCTGCAGGCGGGTGTTCATTTCGAGGAAGTAGAAGCTTTCGCCGGTCGGATCGGCGCCGCTGACGATCAGTTCGACTGTGCCCGCCGAGAAATAACCGACCGCCCGCGCCAGCGCGACCGCCTGCTCGCCCATCTTCCGGCGCATCTCCGGGGTGACGAAGGGGCTGGGCGCTTCCTCGACCACCTTCTGGTGGCGCCGCTGGATCGAGCATTCGCGCTCGTTGAGATAGAGGATGGTGCCGTGCCGGTCGCCGAGCAGCTGGATCTCGATATGGCGCGGGCTCTCGATGAATTTCTCGATGAACACGCGGTCGTCGCCGAAGCTGTTCAGCCCCTCGCGCTTGACGCTCTCGAAGCCCTCGCGCACGTCCTGCTCGGACCAGGCGAGCCGCATCCCCTTGCCGCCGCCGCCCGCGCTGGCCTTCATCATCACCGGATACCCGATCTCGCCGGCGATCCGCACCGCATGCTCGGTGTCGTCGATCTCGCCGACATAGCCGGGCACCACATTGACCCCGGCCGCGAGCGCCAGCTTCTTGCTCTCGATCTTGTCGCCCATCGCGGCGATCGCATTTGCGGGCGGCCCGATGAAGGCGATGCCTTCGGCCTCGAGCGCCTCGACGAAGGAGGCGCGCTCCGACAGGAAGCCATAACCCGGATGCACCGCCTGCGCCCCGGTCGCCTTGCACGCGGCGACGATCTTCTCCGGCACGAGATAGCTCTCGGAGGCTGCAGCCGGCCCGATCCGCACCGCCTCATCCGCCATGCTCACGAAGGGCGCGCGCGCATCGGCGTCGGAATAGACCGCCACCGTCGCAATACCCATCCGGCGGGCGGTCTTGATCACCCGGCAGGCGATTTCGCCGCGGTTGGCGATGAGGATTTTGGAAAACAACTAGAGTCCCTTCCAACCGTCACCCTGAACTTGTTTCAGGGTCCATTTCTCGTTCTGCGCAGGTCTGGCCATCGGGCACGATGGATGCTGAAACAAGTTCAGCATGACGAGTGGGGGAATACTCATTCCTCTCCCGTCGGCGGCATATTATGCCCCAGCAACCGCAGCAGATCCGCCGCACAGTCGAGCACGTTCGAACCCGGACCGTAAATCCCCTGCACCCCCGCATGGCGCAGGAATTCGTAGTCTTGCGGCGGGATCACGCCGCCGGCGATCACCTTGATGTCGGCGCGCCCGGCCTCGCGCAAATGGCGGATCAGTTCGGGGATCAGCGTCTTGTGTCCGGCGGCGAGCGAGCTGGCGCCGATTGCGTCGACGTCTTTCTCCAGCGCCAGCGCGGCGGTTTCGGACGGGGTCTGGAACAGCGGGCCGCTGGTCACGTCGAAGCCGAGATCGGCGAAGGCGCTGGCGATCACATTCGCGCCGCGGTCGTGCCCGTCCTGGCCCATCTTGGCGACCAGCACCCGCGGCGCGCGGCCGAGGCGGCGGGCGACGGCCTGGACGCCTTCCGCGACCTGGGCGTAGCGCGCGTCGCCGGCATAGGTCGCGCCGTAGACGCCGGTGACCGGCGAGGGGGTGGTTTCGTAGCGGCCGAACGCCTGTTCGAGCGCGGCGGAGATTTCGCCGAGGGTCGCACGCGCGCGGGCGGCGGTGACGGCGAGGGCCAACAGATTTCCTCCCCCTTGGGGGAGGGGGACCGCCCGCGCAGCGGGGGGTGGAGGGGCACCATCGGTTTGCGTGAGATTTGCGGCCTGTGCCCCTCCACCATGCTGCGCATGGTCCCCCTCCCCGTTTCGGGGAGGAATTTCTGCCGCTGCGGTCAAAGCCGCAAGCGCCGCCCTCACCGCGGCCTCGTCACGCCCCGCCTTCACTGCCGCGATCCGCGCGACCTGGCTTTCGCGCACCGCGTGGTTGTCGACCTCGAGCAGCTCGATCGGCACCTCGACCTCGGGCCGGTATGTGTTCACCCCGACGATCGTGTCCTCGCCGCGATCGACCCTTGCCTGCCGTGCGGCCGCCGCTTCCTCGATCAGCCGCTTGGGCATCCCGCTCGCGACCGCGGCGGTCATCCCGCCCAGCGCATCGGTCTCGGCGATCAGCGCGCCGGCCTGTTCGACCAGTTCAGCCGTCAGCGCCTCGACGTAATACGACCCGCCCAGCGGATCGGCGACATGCGCGATCCCGCTCTCCTCGGCGAGGATAAGCTGGGTGTTGCGCGCGATCCGGGCAGAGAAATCGGTCGGCAGCGCCAGCGCCTCGTCGAAGCTGTTGGTGTGGAGGCTCTGCGTCCCGCCCAGCACCGCCGCCAGCGCCTCCACCGTGGTGCGGATCACATTGTTGTAGGGGTCCTGCTCCTGCAGCGACACGCCCGAGGTCTGGCAATGCGTCCGCAGCGCCTTGGACTTCTCGCTTGTCGCGCCGAGCCCTTCCATCACCCCGGCCCAAAGCACCCGCGCCGCGCGCAATTTGGCGACCTCCATGAACAAATTCATCCCGATGCCGAAGAAGAAGCTCAGGCGCGGCGCGAAGGCATCGATGTCGAGCCCGGCGTCGATCGCCCGCCGCGCATATTCCTTGCCGTCGGCGATGGTGAAGGCGAGTTCCTGCACCGCGGTCGCCCCGGCTTCGTGCATGTGATAGCCCGAGATCGAGATCGAGTTGAACTTCGGCATCCGCTCCGAGCAGAAGGCGATGATGTCGCCGACGATCCGCATGCTCGGCTCGGGCGGATAGATATAGGTGTTGCGGACCATGAACTCCTTGAGGATGTCGTTCTGGATGGTCCCCGAGAGCTGCGCCAGCGGCACGCCCTGTTCCTCGCCCGCGACGATGTAGAACGCCATCACCGGGATCACCGCGCCGTTCATCGTCATGCTGACCGACATCTCGCCCAGCGGAATGCCGTCGAACAGCAGCTTCATGTCCTCGACCGTGTCGATCGCGACCCCGGCCTTGCCGACATCGCCGACCACGCGCGGATGATCCGAATCGTAGCCGCGATGGGTTGCGAGATCGAACGCGACCGACAGGCCCTTCTGCCCGGCGGCAAGGTTACGGCGGTAGAAGGCGTTCGATTCCTCGGCGGTCGAAAAACCCGCATATTGCCGGATCGTCCACGGGCGGACCGAATACATCGTCGCGTAAGGCCCGCGGGTGAAGGGCGCGGCGCCGGGGTATTCGCCGTCCTCGCCGTTGCCATAGACCGGCTGGACTGCGATCCCTTCCGGCGTGCGCCAGGTCAGGTCGGCGCCTCTGGCCTCCTTCGCGGCGCGGGCTTCCCACTCGCTGCGCCTAGTCACGCGGCGGCCATTCCATGATCTCGGTCAGCACCCCGCCCATGTCCTTCGGGTGAAGGAAGAACACCGGCGTGCCGTGCGCGCCGATCCGCGTCGGGCCGAGGATGCGCTTGCCCGCCGTCTCGAACGCCGCGCGCGCGGCGGCGATGTCGGGCACTTCGAAGGCGAGGTGGTGCTGGCCGCCCTGCGGGTTCTTCTCGAGGAATTTGGCGATCGGCGAGGCGTCGCCCAGCGGCTGGAGCAGTTCGATCTGGGTATTCGGCGTGTCCACGAAGCACACGGTCACCCCCTGTTCGGGCAGCGCGAAAGCCGCGTGCACGGTGACCGCGCCCATCGTCTCGCGCCAGAAGGCGACGCTTGCGGCGATCGACGGCGTCGCGACGCCGACATGGTTCAAACGCCCCAGTTGCATACCGCCCCCTAGCGCGATGCGCGCGCGGGGGAAATGGAGGACAGCGCATGGGATGTTGACCGAATCCGCATCGCGCGGCATTAGCGGCGCCGCGCAAGCTCAGAGCGGGCGGGTGTAGCTCAATGGTAGAGCAGCAGCTTCCCAAGCTGAATACGAGGGTTCGATTCCCTTCACCCGCTCCAGCCGCTTTCCCCTCATTTTTCGCGATCGGCACTGGGGCCGGAACGGCGCGGGTCCGCTCCGGTCCTGTCCGGCTCAGGCGAACGGCGCGAAGGCCGCCAGCGCCGTCGCGGCGATCAGCGCCGCGGCCGCCGCGCCCAGCCATACCGCCAGCGGCCGCGGGCGGCTGAGATAGTGGTCGTGGCACAGCTTGCGGTACTGCGGCTCGACCTCGGGATCGGCGGCGATCGCCGCGCGGTCGAGGATCGTCGCCTGTTTGCGCAAATAGAGCAGCGTCTCGTCGAGTTCCTGCGGCGTGAGGTCCGGATAGCGGCGGACGCGGTCGGCCACGGCCGCGCGCTGTGCGTCGGCCCCGGCATTCGGGGTATTCTGGTTCATTGTCATGCTCGCAAATGGGAGGGTCGGCAGGCCGCGCGACGGCGGCCGGCGGAAGCTCACGCTGCGGGCGGCGCCCTCGGATTGAGCGGTGACAGCGCCGGGGCCGGCTGCGGGGGAGCATGGCTGCGGCTGCGCAGCGGCAGCGCGATGACGAGATTCCGGGCCGGCAGCGCAACGAGCACCGGGGCGCAATCCGGCACCGGCGGTGCCGGCCGGTCGGGCAGCGCGCGGGTTTCGATCCGCTGCCGGTCGCAGCCGATCGCGACATCGACCGTCGCCGCGCTGAAGGCGGAGCCGCTGCGCAGCTCGGCCTGCGGCCCGGCGGGCAGCACCGCATGGGTCGCCGCCACCAGCACCAGCAGCGCGGCGATCAGGCGCAGCGCGAGGCGTTTGGGAGCGGAAGCGGCGATCATCGCATCCGGTTAGAGGCTGTCGGCGATTTTGTCAGCCCGTTCCGCGCGCCGCCCGTGATAAGGGGGCGCGATGCCCGCGTTCTTCCTTGCCCTGATCGCCACCTTCGTCGCCTCGATGGGCGGGCGCGACCAGCGGCTGGTGGCGTGGCTCTCCGAAAAGCTCGGCGCGAGCACCGGGCTGCTGGTCGCAGCCTGGATCGCGAGCGCACTGACCGCCACGATCGCCGCGCTTGCGGGGGAGGGGCTGGCGGCGCTGATGCCGCCCGAGGCCAAGCAGATGTTCGTCGCCTTTGCGCTGCTCGCCGGCGCGGTCGAGCTGTGCTGGCCGGTCAGGCTGCGCGAGCCGGCCGAGCCCACCCGCTCGCTGTTCGCCGCAACGATCGTGCTGGCCGCGCGCCAGGTGGGAGACGCGGCGCGCTTCCTGATCGTGGCCTTCGCCGCGGCGACCGGGTCGCACTGGCTGGCCGGGGCCGGCGGGATGATCGGCGGCGCTGGGGCGGTCACGCTCGGCTGGGCGATGGGGGCGGAGCTGGCCGCGCGTCTGCCGCTGCGCGCGATCCGCTTCGCCATTGCGGCGGTGCTGCTGCTCGCTGCGCTGTGGACCGGGGCCGCGGCGCGCGGGATCGTCTGACCGCGGGAACCGCGCGCGCCATGTCACGTTGATCTGGCACAGGCACCCTCAAAGATGCGCCCGCACCCCCCGGCGGCAATCGCAATCTCCCTGGGGCCCTGGCAAGTCCTGGACAGTGAGGCCGCCCCGGCTGTTCCGTGGCGGCCTTTCTGTTAAGGGCCTAAAGGGAGGGGACATGGCCGAAACAGCAATCATTCCGGGCGCCGACGACGGTGCGATCGCCGACTGGCTGGGCGGGCGGCTCATGCGCGCGCTGGCGGCTACCGATGGCCCGGTGGCGATCACCCTGCCGGGGGGCTCGACCCCGTTCCCGATTCTCGCCCTGCTGGTGCGCAAGCAGCTCGACTGGGCGCGCCTCCAAGTCTGGCCGGGCGACGACCGGCTGGTGCCCGAGAGCCACGAAGCCAGCAATGTCGGGCGGATCCGTGCGCTGCTAGAGCCCACCGGGGTCACCGTGACCGCCCTGACGGAGGATTCCACGCCGCCGCATTTCGCGCTCGCCTGGCTCGGCATGGGCAACGACGGACATGTCGCCTCGCTGTTCCCAAACACCGATCCGCGCCCCGACGATCCGCGCCGGGTGCGCCGGCTGACCCCCGACCCGCTGCCGCCCGAGGCCCCGTTCGACCGGGTCAGCCTGACGATCCCGGCGCTTATCGATTCGGACGAACTGCTGTTCGTGATCCGCGGCGCAGAAAAGCGCGCGCTGTTCGAACAGGCGCTGCGCGGGGGTAACGACCTGCCGGTCGCGCGGCTGCTGCGCGCGGCCTCCGTTCCCGTGACATGCTTCGCCTGATCGAGCGGCTGCTGCCGCCGCCCCTGCACCGCGCGGGGCTGCAGCTGGCGCACGGGCTGCGCAAGCGCTGGTGGAGGCTGCGCAAGCCGCTGCTCACCGGGGTGATGGTGCTGGGGCTCGACGATGCCGGCCGGGTGCTGCTGGTGCGGCACAGCTACGGCGCCGGGATGTGGACCCTGCCCGGTGGCGGGCTGCGCAAGGGCGAGGATCCGGTGCGCGGCGCCGCGCGCGAGTTCGCCGAGGAACTGCGCTGCCCGTTTGGCCCTTTGGCCGCGCTGGGAATGCTCGAGGGCACGCTCCACGGTGCGCCGAACCGGATGCATGTGTTCGCCTGCCCGGTGCAAGGAATGCCCGATCCCGATGGCCGCGAAATCGTCGAGGCACGGTTCTTCGCGGCAGACGCGCTTCCGGCGCATGTCGGCGGGCGGGTCGCGCGGGCGCTGGCGCTGCTACAGCAGCGATAGCTGCGCCGTGTCGGGCTTCGGCTCGGCATTGCGGTCGCCTTCGAGCGCCGACAGGGTCAGTCCCATCAGCCGCACCGGCAGCGGCAACGGCAGCACCTCGTCGAGCAGCGCATGGCCGGTGGCGAAGAATTCCTCCCGCCCGGAAACATACTGCGGCAGCGAACGCGCGCGGGTGATGGTCTTGAAGTCGCTGGTGCGCAATTTGAGCGTTACCGTGCGCCCTTTCGCCTGCGCTTCCTCGATCCGGCCCCAGACAATCTCGGCGATGTCGTCCAGCGTGGCGTGGAGCGCGTTGCCCGAGGAAATGTCGTTGAAGAAGGTCCGCTCGCCGCCGAGTGACTTGCGCTTGCGATTGGCGCGCACCGGCCTGAGGTCGATCCCGCGCGCCGCGCGGAACAGGTAGTCGGCGAAGCTGCCGAAATTGGCCTTGAGAAAGGCGATGTCCTTCGCCGCGAGATCGGCGCCGGTCTCGATCCCGAGCCGGGCCATCTTCTCCGCCCCGCGCGGACCCACGCCGTGGAAACGCCGCACCGGCAGGCCGGCGACGAAGCGGGCGCCTTCGCCCGGGCGGATCACGCAGATGCCGTCGGGCTTGTTCTGGTCGCTCGCCAGCTTGGCGAGAAACTTGTTGTAGCTGACCCCGGCGCTGGCGGTGAGCTGCGTCTCGGCCCTGATCCGCGCGCGGATCAGCTCGGCGATGCGGGTCGCCGAACCGATGCCCCTCAGATCCTCGGTCACGTCGAGATAGGCTTCGTCGAGGCTGAGCGGTTCGACATGCGGCGTAAAGCTGCGGAAGATCGCGCGGATCGCTTGCGAGACTGCGCGATAGGCGTCGAAGCGCGGCTTGACGAAGACCAACTCGGGGCAGAGCTGCTTCGCCCGCAGCGAGGGCATGGCCGAGCGGACGCCGAATTTGCGCGCCTCGTAGCTCGCCGCGGCAACCACCCCGCGTCCGCTCGCCCCGCCGACTGCGACCGGCTTGCCGCGCAACGCCGGATCGTCGCGCTGTTCGACGCTGGCGTAGAAGGCGTCCATGTCGACATGGATGATCTTGCGCAGGCCCAAACCGCCGGAGCTTGCCGCTTCGTCGCTGTCGTCGTCCTCATCCATCCGCCCGATGGTACCGATCCCCGCACCGCTTGTCTCGCCGAGGAAGAATTGTTGCACCTGCTAACAATTCTAACTGGCCATCGCGGGGCATGGGCGGCTAGGGGCCTCGCATGGCCACGACCGTCACCCCTCCTGCGCAGCGCACGCTCGGCCCGACCGAGCTGGTCGTGCTAACCGCGATGCTGATGGCGCTGCAGGCGCTCGCGATCGACGGCATGCTGCCGGCGCTGGCGAAGATCGCGTCCGATTTCGGCGTGCTCGACGCGAACCGGCGACAGCTGATCGTGGGACTGTTCCTGCTTTCGTCGGGCGCGGGGGCGCTGGTTCCGGGCGTGCTGGCGGACCGGTTCGGGCGCAAGCGGCTGCTGATGATCTCGCTCTCGGCCTATGTCGTGCTCGGCCTGGGCTGCGCGCTGGCGCAGAATTTCGAACAGATGCTGGTGCTGCGGGTGCTGCAGGGCTTCGCCACCGCGGGGCTGATGGTGCTGCCCGGCGCGATCATCCGCGACCAGTTCGAAGGCGACCAGATGGCGCGGGTGTTCTCGCTGATCACCGCGGTGTTCATCACCGTGCCGGTGATCGCGCCGTCGATCGGCCAGCTGGTGCTCGAAGTCGCGGGCTGGCGGTGGATATTCTTCGGCCTCGCGCTGATGGGGACCGTAATGGCGGTCTGGGCCGGGCTGCGACTGCCGGAAACGCTGCATCCCGAATTTCGCCAGCAGATCCAGCCGAAGATCCTTGCGCGCAACATGGCCATCGCGGCGAGTTCGCGCCAGGCGATCGGCTATGTGATCGGTTCGGGCCTCGTGATCGGGACGATCTTCGGCTACGTCAATTCGGCGCAGCAGCTGGTCGGCGAGCATTTCGGCGCGGGCGAGATGTTCCCCTATATCTTCGGCGGTACCGCGGCGACGATGGCGATTTCCAGCATCACCAATTCGCGCATCGTCGAACGCTTCGGCGCGCGCCGGGTCAGCCACACCGGCCTGCTGATCTTCATCGTGGTCAGCGCGCTGCAGGTCTGGGTCGCGCACGGGCCGCATGCGTCCTCGCTGCTGTGGTTCCTGCCGCTGATGGCCTGCAACTTGATGCTGCTCGGCTTCCTCGGCGCGAACTTCGGTTCGATCGCGATGCAGCCCTTCGCCGAGATTGCCGGCGCGGCCAGCTCGATCCAGGCCTTCGTGCGGATGGTGCTGGCCTCGCTGATCGGGATCCTGATCGGGCAGAATTACGACGGCAGCGCGCGTCCGCTCGCCTATGCGCTGCTGATCGCCTCGCTGCTGTCGCTCGCGCTGGTGCTCTACAGCGAAAAGGGCCGGCTGTTCCGCCGGCTGCACGGCCGCCCGCCCGGCCATACGGTGAGCGTGCATTGATGGACGCCCGCGGATGACCGGGCCGTTCGATCTCATCGTCATCGGCGGCGGGGTCAACGGCACGGCAATCGCGCGCGATGCGCAGGGGCGATTGGGGGGGCGGGACGCTGGCGTCCTGTTGCTCGAAGCGCACGATCTCGCCAGCGGCACTTCCTCCGCCTCGACCAAGCTGGTCCACGGCGGGCTGCGCTATCTCGAATATTACGAATTCGCGCTGGTGCGCGAGGCGCTGGCCGAGCGCGAGGTGCTGTGGGGGATCGCGCCGCATATCGTGCGGCCGATGCGCTTCGTGCTGCCGTGGATGCCGCATCTGCGCCCGCGCTGGGAGCTGCGGCTGGGCCTGTTCCTCTACGACCATATCGGCGGGCGCAAGCGGCTGCCGGCGACCGATACGATCCGCCTGCATCGGCACCCGGCGGGCAAGCCGCTCAAGCCCGGCTTCGACTGGGGCTTCGAATATTCCGACGGCTGGGTCGACGATGCGCGGCTGGTGGCGCTCAACGCGCTCGACGCGGCGGAGCGCGGGGCGCAGATCCGCACCCTCACCCCGGTTACCGCGGCACGGCGCGAGGGCGATGTCTGGGCGGTCGAAACCCCGGCGGGCACGTTCCACGGCCGGGCGCTGGTCAATGCCGCGGGCCCGGGGGCCGACGACGTCGCCCGGCTGGTCGGCCTGCCGGCGCATTACCACCTGCGCCGGGTGCGCGGTTCGCATATCGTGGTGCCGAAGCTGTTCGACCACGATTACGCCTATTTCTTCCAGCTCCCCGACACGCGGATCTGCTTCGCGATCCCCTACGAGCGCGACTTCACCCTGATCGGCACCACCGACGAGGACCATCACGGGGCGCTCGACCATATCGCGGCGAGCACGGAGGAGATCGAATATCTCTGCGGCGCGGTGAGCCGGTATTTCTCCCGGCCGGTCGCCCCGGCCGACGTGGTGTGGAGCTATGCCGGGGTGCGCCCGCTGGTCGACGACGGCTCGGGCAAGCCCGAGGCGGCGACGCGCGGCTACCGCCTGCCGCTGTCCGATCCGGGCGAGGGGCCCCCGCTGCTCGACGTGCTGGGCGGCAAGATCACCTCCTCGCGCCATCTCGCGCAGGAGGCGGTGGACGAGCTGGCCGCGCGGCTCCCGGCACTCTCGGGCCCGGCCTGGACCGCGCATGCGCCGCTGCCGGGCGGCGACTTTCCGCTCGACGGGCAGCCGGCGCTGATTGCCGAGACACGCGTGAACTACCCGTTCCTCTCCGAGGCCGACGCCACCCGCCTCGTCCGCGCATACGGCACTCGCGCCGCGCGCTGGCTGGGTGAGGCGAAGGGCTGGGACGATCTCGGGCGAACCTTCGCGGCGGGCCTGAGCGAAGCCGAGATCCGCTATCTCACCGAAGTCGAATGGGCCCGGACCGCCGAGGACATCCTCTGGCGCCGCAGCAAGCTCGGCCTGCACATGAGCGAGGCCGAGCGGGCCGACGTGGGAGCGTTCCTCGCCTAGCCTTCGTGGTGGATCGTGCGCCGGAAGGTCTCCGGCAGGAACAGCAGGCCGATCGCCAGCGTCATCACCGCCACCCCGATCGGATACCACAGCCCGGCGTAGATATTGCCGGTCGCGGCAACGGTGGCGAAGGAGATGGTCGGCAGGAACCCGCCGAACCAGCCGTTGCCGATGTGATAGGGCAGGCTGAGCGCCGAATAGCGGATGCGGCTGGGGAAAAGCTCGACCAGCAATGCAGCGAGCGGCCCGTAGGTCATGGTTACGGGCACCATCAGGCCGACCAGCAGCGCGATCACCAGCGGGATGTTGAGCCGCGCGGGATCGGCTTTCGCGGGATAGCCGGCCCGGGCGAGGGCGGGCGCGAGTTCCGCCTCGAAGCTCGCCTTGTCGCGGACCTCGATTCGCTGCCGGCCGATGGTGACGAAGCCGTTCGCGCTGCCTTCGGTGCGATAGGGGATCCCGGCCTTGGCCAGCGCCGCCGCGGCGATGTCGCAGGGGGTTTTGTCGAAGGTCTTCTTGCCCACCGGGTCGAACTGCACCGAGCAGGTGGCCGGATCGGCCATCACCGTTACCGGCGCTCGCGCGCTCGCTTCGGCCAAGGCGGGATTGGCTGCCGCGGTCAGCGCGGAAAACAGCGGGTGCAGGGTGACGACTCCCAGCGCCATCCCGGCCATGATCACCGTCTTGCGCCCGATCCGGTCGCTCAGCCAGCCGAACAGGAGATAGAGCGGGGTGCCGATGGCGAGCGCGATTGCGATCAGGATGTTGGTGGTCGCGGCGTCGACCTTGAGCGTGCGCTCGAGATAGAACAGCGCATAGAACTGGGCCGTATACCAGATCACCGCCTGCCCGGCGACCGCGCCGAATAGCGCGACCAGCCCCCAGCGCAGGTTGCTCCAGCGGCCGAAGGCTTCAGACAGGGGCGCGGCGGAGGTGGCGCCTTCCTCTTTTATCTTGCGGAACACCGGGCTCTCGGCAAGCTGCAGGCGGATCCACAGCGAGACCGCCAGCAGCACCGCCGACAGCAGGAACGGCAGGCGCCAGCCCCATTGCGCGAAGGTTTCGGGCGCCATCGTGGCGCGCAGGCCGATCACCAGCAGCAGCGCAGCGAACAGCCCGGCGGTCGAATTGGTCTGGATGAAGCTGGTGTGCAGCCCGCGCCGTCCCTCGGGCGCGTGCTCGGCAACGTAGATCGCCGCCCCGCCGTATTCGCCGCCGATCGCGAGGCCCTGCAGCAGCCGCAGTGCGACCAGCAGCAGCGGCGCCGCGACCCCGATGGCCGCATAGGACGGCAGCAGCCCGACTGCGAAGGTCGATGCGCCCATGATCCCCATGGTGACGAGGAAGGTATATTTGCGCCCCACCAGATCGCCGAACCGCCCGAACACCAGCGCACCGAAGGGCCGCACCGCGAAGCCTGCGGCGAAGGCGGCAAGGGCGAGGATGAAGGCGGTTGTCTCGTTGACCCCGGAGAAGAACTGGGTGGAGATATTCGTCGCCAAGAGGCCGTAGAGGTAGAAATCGTACCACTCGAACACGGTGCCGAGCGAGGATGCGGCGATGACCTTCACCGACGCGCGCGATACCCGATCGGCTTCCTGAGCCATGCGAACCCCTCTCCCGAAACTGGCGGGAGAGTGCCTGCACCCGGCGGCAAGGGCAAGCGCGCCTTGGCGCTCCCCTATAGGGCTGGAAGATCAGGCCTCGGCCATCGCCGAGCGGCTCCACTCGGGCGCTTGCCTCAGCCGGGGCGCGGGCAGCAGCGAGCGGAAGAAGCTGCCGGCGACAAACGCCGCCTTGGCGGATTTCGAAGTGCTCACTCGTTCGTCCCACGCATGTTCGCCGCGCTTCGCCACCTCGACCGCGATCGCACCGTAGATTCCGGCGGCCGCGCGGATCGCCCAGCGCTGGCGGAAGCCGAGCTTGCGCGTGCCCGCGAGCGCGGCGCGCTTGTGCTGTTTCGCGAGGCCCGCGAGCCGTGCGGCCAGCGTGGCGAGCTTTTTGCGATAGCGCTTGTGCCTGAGCTTGTCGGGCGGGATCTTCATTTCCGCCAGCCACTCCGCCGGCAGGTAGCAGCGCCCCGCCGCATCGTCCTCGAGCACATCGCGCGCGATGTTCGCGAGCTGAAAGGCGATGCCGAGGTCGCAGGCGCGGTCGAGCGTGTCGTCGTCCTGCGGCGAGACGCCCATCACCACCGCCATCATCACCCCGACCGCCCCGGCGACATGGAAGCAATAGCGCATCAGGTCCGCCTGGGTCTGCGGCTTCCAGCCCTCCGCGTCGAGCTCGAAGCCGCGGATCACGTCGTCGGCCATCTTCGCGGTGATCCCGGTCTCGCGCGCGACGATGCCGAAGCTGTCGAAGGCCGGATCGCCCGGAGCCTGGCCGGCCAGCGCCCGCTCGGTCAGAGCGCGGATCGCCTTGACCCGCTTCCTGATCTTGGTCTGGTCGCCCAGAACGCCTCCGCCCTGCTGCCCGTCGACAACGTCGTCGCAGCGGCGGCACCAGGCATAGAGCAGCCACACCCGCTCGCGCGTGGTGCGGTCGAACAGGCGGCTGGCGGCGGCGAAGCTTTTCGAGCCTTCGCGGATCGTCTCGCGTGCCTGCATCACCAGCACCCGGCGCTGGCGCTTTCCGCCCGAGATCGGGACCGTCTCGCGCACCCAGTCGGAGGTGACCAGCGGGCGGTATCCCTTATTCACGGACGGCGCTCACAAATCCTCCGCGGTCATCGCGAAGATCGGCCGGTGCGGCGTGTAGGCATCCATCCGCTCGAGCAGCGGAGCGAGGCTTTCCTCGGCCAGGATGATCCCCTGATGCGCCGGGCGGACGAAGCCGACCTCGGCCATGTGGCGGTTGAAGGCGAGCAGCTGGTCGTAGAAGCCGAAGGCGTTGAGCAGGCCGACCGGCTTCGCGTGATAGCCGAGCTGCGCCCAGCTGACCGCCTCCCACAATTCGTCCATCGTGCCGACCCCGCCGGGGATCGTCAGGAAGCCGTCGGCGCGGTCGGTGAAGGCGCGCTTGCGCTCGTGCATGGTCTTGACCACCACCAGCTCGGTGCAGGCGGGATTGGCGACCTCGGCCGCGACCAGCGCCTCGGGGATCACCCCGACGACCTCGCCGCCCGCGTCGAGCGCGCCCGCGGCGACCGCGCCCATCAGCCCGAGCTTGCCGCCGCCGTAGACCACCCCGATCCCGCGCCGGGCCAGCGCGTCGCCGACCGCGCGCGCAAGCGCGGCGTAGCGCGGATCCTCCGGGCTCGCGGACCCGCAATAGACGGCCAGGCGGCGGATCATTGCGCTCCGTCGGCGGCGGCGGCGGGGGCGGCGGCGGGGGTAGCGGTATCGGCCGGATAGTCGGCCGGGGCGGCGATCTCCTTCCCGCACAGCGCCTTGTAATAGATCGCATCGGCGCTGCCGAAGCTCACCGGATGATAGTCGAGGGTCGGCGAGACCTGCTGGTTGTAGACGTTGGTGCCGTTGCTCAGCCGCAGGCCGCGCAGCTTGGCGGAAGCGCCCTTGCAATCGATCGCCACGTCGCTCTCCATGATCCCGGTCGGCATCTGGCGGCGGAAGGTCGCCTGCATCACCTCGCTTGCGCCGTCCATCACCTTGGCTACGCTGGCCCGGTTCAGCTCCACCGGCACGTCGCCGGTCAGCCGGTCGACCTCCTGCCAGTCGGCGGCGGTGGCGGCTATAGCGGCCGCGGGCAGCAGGGCAATGACAGGCAGGCCAAGGACAGGCAGGGCGAGGACAGGCAGGGCAAGGGCGGCGATCGGCAATCTCACTTCAAATCCTCCAGCATCAGCTTTGCGGTCGCCTTGGCGCTTCCGACCACGCCCGGGATCCCTGCCCCGGGGTGAGTCCCTGCCCCGACCAGATACAGGTTTTTGATGACATCGTCGCGGTTGTGCGCCCGGAAAAACGCGCTTTGTGTCAAAATGGGCTCGAGGCTGAAGGCGCTGCCGACATAGGCGTTGAGATCCAGCGCGAAGTCGCGCGGGGCATAGTGGAACTTGGTCACGATCCGCTCGTGCAGGTCGGGGATCAGCCGCCGGGCGACCTCGTCGAGCACCCGCTTTTCCAATACCGGGCCGACCTGTTCCCAATCCAGCGCGAGCTTGCCCATGTGCGCGACCGGGACCAGCGCGTAGAAGGTGCTGTGCCCGGCCGGGGCCATCGTCGGGTCGGTCACGGTCGGATGATGGAGATAGATCGAGAAATCCGACGGCAGCACGCCGTAGTCGTAGATGTCCTTGAGCAGCCCTTCGTAGCGCGGGCCGAACAGGATCGAATGGTGCGGGATGCCCGGCCAGGCCCCCTCGATCCCGAAATGGACCACGAACAGGCTGGGCGACCAGCGCTTGCGGGCGAGCGCGCGGGCTTCCTTCCGCCCGCGCAGGTCGCCGCCCAGCAGGTCGCGATAGGTGTGCATCAGGTCGGCATTGCTGGCCACCGCGCTGAACCGCTCGCGCCAGCCGCTGCGGGTCTCGACCTCGCTCGCCTGGGTCCCGATCGTGTGGATCCGGGTGACCGGATCGCCCAGCCGCACGGTCCCGCCGAGGCGCTCGAAATGGCGGACCATCGCGGCGACCAGCCGGTTGGTCCCGCCGCGCGCCCACCACACGCCGCCGTCGCGCTCGAGCTTGTGGATCAGCGCGTAGATCGAGCTGGTGGTCATCGGGTTGCCGCCGACCAGCAGCGTGTGGAAGCTGAACGCCTCGCGCAGTTTTTCCGAGCGGATGTATTTCGAGACGATCGAATAGACCGAGCGCCAGGCCTGGTACTTGGCCAGTGCCGGGGCCGCCTTGATCATCGCCGCAAAGTCGAGGAACGGCACCTGGCCCAGCTTGACGTAGCCTTCCATCCACACGCCCTCGGCATAGCGGAGGAAGTCCTCGTAGCCGGCGATGTCCTCGGGCGAGATGCGGGCGATCTCGGCGCGCAGCGCGGTGTCGTCGTTCGAATAGTCGAAATTGGTCCCGTCGGGCCAGTTGAGCCGGTAGAAGGGATGGACCGGCACCAGTTCGATGTCGTCGGCCATGTGATGGCCGGACAGGGCCCACAGCTCGCGCAGGCAGTCGGGATCGGTGATCACGGTCGGCCCGGCATCGAAGGTGAAGCCCTGCTTCTCCCACACATAGGCGCGGCCGCCGGGCTTGTCGCGCGCCTCGACCAGCGTGGTCTCGACCCCGGCCGATTGCAGCCTGATCGCCAGCGCCAGCCCGCCGAAGCCCGCCCCGATCACGCAGGCGCGCTTGTCGAGCAGCGCGAATTTGGCCTGTAGCTCGGCCGCTTCGGGGATGTCGACCGAGGGGGGCGGCGGCCGCGTGCTCATGCGGCCTCCTCCGCGGGTGGCGCTTCGAGCGGGCGGCCCTGCGAGAACAGCGCGCCCAGCGCCTTTCCGAGCGGCACCGGCGGCTTGCCGATCAGGATGCGCAGCTTGTCGGCAAGGCTGGACCGGCCGGCGTAGAAGCGTTCGATCAGCGCCTTGTCGAGACCGTAGAAGCGTTCGAAGATCCGCCAGCGCTCGCCCGGCACCGCGCCGCCGAACAGCATCCGCGCAAGGCGCCGGTAGAAGCCGGTCCGGCTCCAGTGCCGTGCGGCGCGCTCTTCCAGCAGCGCCACCAACGCCGGCCCGCCGAGATCGGGCGCATGGGCGATCGCCAGCGCGACTTCGACCGCCTGCGGCAGCGAATAGGAGGTCAGCGGATGGAAGAACCCGCCGCGCGCCCCGGCGCGGGCAACGCCGGGCGCGTGGTGTTCCCCGGTGAAGCCGCCGAAATTGCCGCCGTCGACCACCGGCAGAACCCCGGTCTCCTCGCCCAGAGTTTCGCCCGCCCAGCCGTGGCGTTCGCAATAGGCCGCCACCCGCAGGCCCAGCGCCTCGCGATCCAGCCGGGGATCGTCGGTGTAATAGGTATCCTCGACGAAAATCTCGTCGGGGGCGAGCGGCAGGACGTAAACGAAGCGGTAGGCGGCGTACTGCTCGACCGTCGCATCCATGATCACCGGGCGGGTCAGGCCGTGCGGCACCGCGGTGCGCAGATGGCGGCCGTAGAACAACTGCCAGCCGCCGGTGAGATGCGGCGAGAAACCCTGGCCGCGGCAGTCGATCACTGCGCCGGCGCTCAGTCGCCCGCCGCCTTCCAGGGTCACCTCGCGCTCGTCCAGAACCAGTGCGCGGGTGCCGGTGAGAATCGCGCCCTCGGGCAACAGCCGGCGCAGGGTCGCATCGAAGGTGCCCGAGGCGAGCGAGCGATAGGGGGTCGCGAGCGTGCGCGCGAGGCCGGGGAAGCGCACGTCGTAGCCCTGTTCCCAGGCGGCGTGGGGGAAGCTTTCCATCAGCGCCGCGCCTTCGGGCGGCAGATCGCTGGCGAACCAGCTCCAGCGATGGTTGCCGCCCAGCGTTTCGCCCGCCTCGACCAGCGCGAGCGCGACTTCGGGCCGGTGCCGGGCCAGCGCGGCCGCGATCAGCCCGCCCGCGAGCCCGCCGCCGATGATCGCGATATCAACCCTGCGTCCATCCATGACGGCCCTCGTAGACGATGGGGAGAGGGGTGCAACGCCTGTGCACCAATTAATCCTCGAGCTTGGCGAATGCCGCCGTCATCACCGCCTCCAGCCGCGCGTTCTCTTCCGGGGTCGGCGGTTCGTTCTCCATTTCGGCGCGGAGCGCGGTAAGCCGCGGTTGCGCCGCCGCCAGCTTCATGAGCGCCGGGGTCTGGCTCGCAATCAGGTCGAGCTGCTTGCGCTCTTCGGGGGTCAGGGCAAGGTAGGCCTGCACCCCGATCCGCTTGAAGTCGGCGTTGACGGTGTCGCTCTCGATCGGGGCATCGGGGTTCCTGACCGCGCTGCGCATGGTTTCGTCGAGGTCGAAGTGCTGCACCGCGCCGCCCAGCAGCTTCCTGCCCAGTTCCGAACGGTAGAAGGCGGCCACCTGCCGGGCCTCGTCGACCGTCAATTCCTCGCCCAGCACCTTCAGCACCTTCGGGCGGTAGGCGGCCATCACCCGCGCCGAGTAGTCGCTCATCACCGGCCGCATCGCGGTGCGCAATTCGCCGAGGAAACCGGGCCGTGCGTCCTCGACGATGGCCATCTCGGGTACCTCGCGCTGGAGCGCGGTCATGATCGTGTCGAGCACCCGGTCCAGCGTCGCCTGATCGTCCACGCCTTCGAGGATCGCCGAATAGACATCGTCGTAGGGATCGGCCGCGGCGGCGGCCGGTGCCTGCGGGGGCGGATCGTCCGCGGCGAGAGCCGGCCCCGCAGCGGCGAGCAGCAGCAGGGCTGCGAAGGGATGGAGCGGCTTGTGCATGCGGCGGATCGTAGATCGCAAAACCTGCAGTTCAAGGAAATTGCTGCACCGCACGAACGGCTTGAGCGCGCGGGCGATCCGCGCGACAACCCGCGTATGCAGACCCTGCTCCCCAACCGCCGCGCGCTGATCGCGACCCTGCTGGTCGCAGCGGCGGTGCTGGCGATCCTGTTCGGGATGGGGCGGCCGCCGATCTGTCCCTGCGGCACGGTGAAGTTCTGGGAAGGGGCGGTCCATTCGCCCGAGAACAGCCAGATGATCGCCGACTGGTATTCGGCCAGCCACCTGATCCACGGTCTGCTGTTCTATTTCTTCGCGCATCTGCTGTGGCGGCGCTGGAGGCTGTTCGGCGGGCTGCCGACCCGCTACGCGCTGCCGATCGCGGTCGCCTTCGAAGGCTTCTGGGAGCTGCTCGAGAATTCGCCGATCATCATCGACCGCTATCGCGCGGTGACGATCAGCTGGGGCTATTCCGGCGACAGCATCCTCAACTCGATGTCCGACATCGGCTGGATGGCGATCGGCTTTCTCGTCGCCAGCCGCCTGCCGGCCTGGGCCAGCGCCGCACTGGCGGTCGCGCTGGAACTGCTCACACTGGCGATCATCCGCGACAATCTGACCCTCAACGTGGTGATGCTGGTCCACCCGGTCCCGGCGATCGCCGCCTGGCAGGCTGGCGCATAACGCCAAGTCGAGCGATCCGGTTCGTGTTACGCTCCTGGCGGGACGGGGGCGAATCGGTGTTCGCCCGAGCTGGTTGGAGACCTCATGGATTCGCTTTCGCACCGCATCGCGCGCCGCCTGCGCGGCATTCTCGCAATTCTGCTGGCGGCCGGGGCGCTTGCCGCCGTGCCGGCCCATGCGGCCACGGTTGCGCCGAGCAGCAAGCTGGTCAGCGCCAACAACATCCAGTCGGTGATCGACTATCTCGAGAGCAAGGGCGACAAGACCGAGCGCAGCAAGAGCGACGACGGCGACCCGATGCTGAACGAGAGCAACAATTACTACAGCGTCTATTTCTGGTGCGAGGACAACCACGCGAGCTGCGACGCGATCCAGTTCCGCGCCTGCTATGGCGACTATGCGGACGCTACGCCGGACAAGGCCAATGCGGTTAGCCGCGACTATTTCTACGCCAAGAGCTATATCGACAAGGAAGGCCGGGCCTGCCTCGAACTGCCGGTGTCGACCGGGCTCAAGGGGATCAGCTACGAGGCGATGGACCTGTCTTACGAGGCATTCATCGGTTTCACCCAAAGCGCCGACGATTATTTCGGCGAGCATTCCGACTAAGATCCGCACTCGATAGCGAGCGGCTTTCCAGCGTTGCTGAGCGGCGTTAGCCTGCGCTTCGGGAGCATCGAGTCGGTTCGGCCTGTCTATCGAGGGGGTAGTCCATGGGTAAGCATTCGCTTCGCTTCGCACGTTCGCTTTCGCTCGCCGCCGTGTCGGCCGCAGCGCTGACGGTAACGCCGGCCGCCGCGGCGACCATCGCGCCCAGCAGCGCGGCCGCCAAGCTGGTCTCGGCTGCCGACGTCCAGTCGGTGGTCGACTATCTGGCGAGCAAGGGCGACATGGTCACGCCGGGCAAGGACAGCGACGGCAAGCCGCAACTGGCCGAAAACGGCAATCTCTATCACGTGTTCTTCTACGACTGCAGCGATGCCAAGGATCAGTGCCAGACGCTGCAGTTCCAGGCCTGCTACGCCGGCTATGCCCAGGGCAACGTGACCAAGACCAACGAGTGGACGCGCAATTACGTCAAGGGCAAGGCCTATATCGACGCGAACAACTACGTCTGCCTCGAAGAGCCGGTGTCGACCGGGCTCAAGGGGATCAGCTACGAGGCGATGGACTTGTCGTTCAACGCCTTCCTGTGGTTCCGGCAGAACGCCGACAGCCAGTTCAAATAGCTTCGCCGCTCGCACGCTGCCGCCGGCGACGGCGGCCGCGCAGCACGGCCGCCAGGATCAGCAGCAGCCAGCCGCCGACCGCGATCGCCAGCCCGGCGTCGATTGCGCCTAGCGGGCCGAGCCGCCACCAGCCGAACAGCAGCGGGGTGAAGCACGCGGCCATGCCCGCGAGCCACAGCACGAAGCCCAGCGCGCGGATGGCGCGAGCGGGATCGCGCTGCAGCGGGGTGGATGAAGGCGGATCGGCCATGCCGCGGTGCTTAGGCGGGATCTGTTTGCGGGGCTAGTGCCGGACCGCACACCGCGCGGAACGCAAACCCGCGGTTTTCGTTGGTTGGCAAAGATCCATCGGAGATGTGACCATGCAACGATCCCCGCTGTTCGTGACCCTTTCGCTCGCCCTCGCTGCGCTGGCGGTTGCCGCACCGGCGACGGCGCAAGTCGATGCGCTGCCGGCGGACGACGGCGGCAAGACCGTGTTCGACGGCGACTGGATCGGGATCGGCGGGGCGGCGGTCTACATGCCGTCCTACAACGGGTCCGACGACTATGTGCTGACCCCGATCCCGATGGTGCAGGGCAGCCTCGGCGGGGTTGCGATCAATCCGCGCGAGGGCGGGGTGGTGCTCGATTTCATCAAGGATCCGCAGGACGGCATCGGCCTGTCGTTCGGGCCTTCGGTGCGGCTGCGGGCCAACCGCGCGACCCAGATCAAGGACCCGGTGGTGGAAAGCCTCGGCAAGCGCAAGCGCGCGCTGGAAGTGGGCCCCAACCTCGGTTTCACCGTCCCGAAGATCTTCCACCAGTACGACAGCCTGTCGTTCGGGATCGACGCGGCATGGGATGTGCTGGGGGCGCACAAGGGCACGGTGATCGAGCCTTCGGTCACCTATTTCACCCCGCTGAGCAAGGGCATCGCGGCCTCGCTTACCGCCAGCGCGGAATACGGCACCAACAGCTTCATGGATTACTATTACAGCATCAGCCCCGCGGAATCGCTCAAGAGCGGGCTCGCCCCCTACGATGCCAAGGGCGGCTTCACCCATGTCGGTGGGCGGTTGCTGACCGCGATCGACCTCGACGGCGACCTGACCGACGGCGGCTTTTCGCTGATCCTCATCGGCAGCTATTCGCGGATGGTCGGGCAGGCGGCGGATTCGCCGATCGTCTCGGTGCGCGGCAGCGCCAACCAGTGGCTCGGCGCGGTCGGGCTGGGCTACGTCTTCTAGCCCTTTGATTTTCATTGCAATTCGATGACAACATTACATTTCGATGACAATCGCATGGCCGGCCGCGCGCCTCGCTGGACCTAACCCCGCGGATTCCCTATATTTTCCTCACAAGCCCTTCGGTCGCAAGGAGGATGGAGGATGCCGCGTTACCTGTCTCTGGCCCTGGCTGCGGGGCTTCTGGTCATGCGTGCGGCATCCTCGTTCGCCGCCGAGCCGGTGCCTGCGCCAGCCCCCGATACGCGCCTGGTCACCGCCGCCGATCTCCAGTCGGTGAAGGACTATTTCGCGACCAAGGACGTGAAGTTCGATCGCAGCGCCTCGACCAGCGGCAATCCCATCCTGCTGGAGAAGGACGATGCCTTCCGCGTTTCGTTCTTCTGCGGGGTGGGGCAGCAGGCCTGTGCCGGCCAGAGCTACAACACGCTGATCCTGTGGGCTTGCGACGACACCGGCGCCAACCGCACGGCCGACCGCGCGAACGGGGTCAACCAGGGCAAGGTGTTCGGCCGCTCCTACATCGGCGCCGACGGCAGGGCCTGCGTCGAGCAGGAAGTGGTCACCGGCAGCGGCGGGATCAGCTACGCGGTGATGGACATCTATTACGCCGGCTTCACCGACATGCGCACCCGCCTGCCAGAACTGTACCAGTAGCCGGCCGCTATTCGGCGGCGATCGCGGCCGCTTCCGCCGCCGCGGCGAGCGCCTGCAGCGCGGCCATGTGCGCGGCGAAGGCCTTGCGCCCGCTCGACGTGAGCGAGGCCCAGGTGCGCTGCCGCCCGTCGCGCGCGGCCTTGCGCAATCTGACGTAGCCCGCCTCGCCCAGCGCGGAGAGATGCTTCGACAGCACCGAATCCGCCACCCCGGTCACATCCTTGAGCACCGCGAACTCGGCATCGCTGACCCGCGCCAGCACCGCGGCGATCTGCAGCCGTGCGGGCGGGTGGAGCACCGGATCGATCGCGATCGGATCGACCCGGCTCACCGGGCGCCCCCCTCCAGCTCGCGGCGGAAGATCGCCTGCCATTTCACGCTGATCGCGGTGCCCAGCGCGAAGGCGATCAGGGCCAGCGCCAGCTTGCTCCAGATCGTGAAATCGTTGACCCGCATGTACATCGCGGCGGCGACCATCGTGGTCATCGCGCCGAGATAGACCAGCGTCATCGACCTGGTCTTGCCCCGGCGATAGCCGTTCACGAACACGCCGTAGCGCCGCCGGTCGGACTGCACGATCAGCACGATCAGCGCGAGCACGATCACCGTGCCGACGATCTGCGCCTGGGTCGAGATCGCGATCGAGCCGATCAGGATCGCCAGCACCCCGCCGAAGGCGGCATGGCGCCACGGCGGGCAATTGGCGACCTTGCCGGCAAGCCGGCCTTCGGCGGAACGGACGCCGGCAAGGGCGGCCTGGGCTTCTTCGGGATTCATCGCTGCAACTCCTGACTTTCCAATATGGAAAGCGAATAGAACTGACTTTCCGATTCGGCAAGTGACAATTTTCCGGATTGGAAAGTGATGCCGTGGCCGGCGAGATCCCTCTCGCGGCAGTGCAGCCACCTATGGTATGCGCCCGCCCGGGGGGTATCGATCATGAGTTATCTCGATGGGCCGCGCGGGGTCGGCGGCTGGCTGGTCTTGTTCCTGCTTGCGATAGGACTGTTCTCGCCAGCGACGGCCGTTTTCGGTCTGCTGAGCACTATGTACGGCAATCGGCAGTTGGAGGTGTTCTACGGGCCTTCGTGGTCCGCCCTTCTGACCGCGGAATGGACGCTGGTCGCGATCAGCCTGCTGGGCTGCTGGGCGATCGTCTGGCGGATGATGTTCGTATTCCGGTGGAGTTCGGTGATCTTCGCGGTCGTCGGAATATGGTGTGTCGGGGTCGCTGCCTCGCTCGTCGAGGTTCTGATAGTCGGCTGGATTGCCGGCGTGCCGCTTGGCAAGATGGCCAATGGCCTGGGGCCGGAGCTGATCCGCCCGATCGTGTTCGACACGGTATGGACCGCGTACCTGCTCAAATCGCAGCGGGTCGCGAACACCTACCCGCGCCATTCGGAAGACGAGGCCGTCTCCGAAGTGTTCGAATGACGCGATTGCCGCTTCCGTTCGCGCGCGCCCGGGCCTACACCGGGCCATCCCCGGGGGGCCGCTGGCGCGGCTGAGAGTCGGCGAGCACGCCGAGACCCGTCGAACCTGAACCCGTTAACACGGGCGGAGGGAGTGGGCGGTCCTGAACGCGCTCGCTCTCCGTCCAATGGAGAGACTGCATGGCCGACATCAATTCCCCCATCGAGATCGGCGTCACCACCGGCCCGATCCGCGGCAGCCGCAAGGTCCATGTCGTGGCCCCCGGAAACCCGAAGGTGCAGGTCGCGATGCGCGAGATCGATCTCGAGCCGTCGAGCGGCGAGCCGCCGCTGCGGGTCTACGACACCAGCGGCCCCTACACCGATCCGGCCGCGATCATCGACATCCAGCAGGGTCTGCCGCAGCTGCGCCGCCAGTGGCAGCTCGATCGCGGCGACGTGGAGGAATACGCCGCGCGCGAAGTGCGGCCCGAGGACAACGGCCAGCTCGGCCCGGATCGCTCGGGCGGCGTCCCGGCCTATCCCAACGTCCACAAGCAGGTGCTGCGGGCGAAGCCGGGCGCGAACCTCAGCCAGATGCACTACGCCCGCCGCGGCATCGTCACCCCGGAAATGGAATACGTCGCAGCCCGAGAAAATTTGGGGCGCGAAGCGCTCGCCGGCCATATCCGCGACGGCAACGACTGGGGCGCCAGCATCCCCGATTTCGTCACACCCGAATTCGTGCGCGACGAGGTCGCGCGCGGCCGCGCGATCATTCCCAGCAACGTCAACCACCCCGAGGCCGAGCCGATGGCGATCGGCCGCAATTTCCTCGTCAAGATCAACGCCAATATCGGCAACAGCGCGGTCGCCAGCGACGTCGCCTCCGAAGTCGACAAGATGGTCTGGTCGATCCGCTGGGGCGCCGACACCGTCATGGACCTCAGCACCGGCCGCAACATCCACGACACGCGCGAATGGATCATCCGCAACAGCCCCGTGCCGATCGGCACCGTGCCGATCTACCAGGCGCTCGAAAAGGTCGGCGGCATCGCCGAGGACCTGACGTGGGAAATCTTCCGCGACACGCTGATCGAGCAGGCGGAGCAGGGCGTCGACTATTTCACGATCCACGCCGGCGTCCGCCTGCCGTACATTCCGATGACCGCGAAGCGCGTCACCGGCATCGTCAGCCGGGGGGGGAGCATCATGGCCAAATGGTGCCTCGCGCACCACAAGGAGAGCTTCCTCTACGAACGCTTCGACGAGATCACCGAGATCATGAAGGCCTATGACGTCGCCTATTCGCTCGGCGACGGCTTGCGCCCCGGCAGCATCGCCGACGCCAACGACGAGGCGCAGTTCGCCGAACTCTACACGCTCGGCGAACTGACCAAGCGCGCCTGGGCGCAGGATGTGCAGGTGATGATCGAAGGCCCGGGCCACGTGCCGATGCACAAGATCAAGGAAAACATGGACAAGCAGCTCACCGCCTGCGGCGAGGCGCCGTTCTACACCCTCGGGCCGCTGGTGACCGACATCGCGCCGGGCTACGATCACATCACCAGCGGCATCGGCGCGGCGATGATCGGCTGGTACGGCACGGCGATGCTCTGTTACGTGACGCCGAAGGAACACCTCGGCCTGCCCGACCGCGACGATGTGAAGGTCGGCGTGGTCACCTACAAGCTCGCCGCCCACGCGGCGGATCTGGCCAAGGGCCACCCGGCGGCCAAGCTGCGCGACGATGCGCTGAGCCGCGCGCGGTTCGACTTCCGCTGGCGGGACCAGTTCAACCTGTCGCTCGATCCGGACACCGCCGAGCAGTACCACGACCAGACCCTGCCCGCGGAAGGCGCCAAGACCGCGCATTTCTGCAGCATGTGCGGGCCGAAGTTCTGCTCGATGAAGATCACGCAGGAAGTGCGCGACTTTGCGGCAAAGCAGAACCAGGCGCCGGATGCGTTCATCGCGGCCGAGGAGGCGGAGGCCGGGATGGCGGCGATGAGCGAGAAGTATCGCGAGACTGGCTCGGAGCTCTACGTCGGCGCCAACGGGCGGGAGCACGATTGACGGCAGCCGCCGCTCGCTTGCGGGTTGCTGCCGGCAATGTTATAACGCCTGTATGAACACCACCCTCAAGATCACCAAAATCGGCAATTCCGCCGGGGTCATCCTGCCCAGGGAAGTGCTCGCGCATCTCAACGCTCAGGTGGGGGAGACGTTGTCGCTCGTCACCACCCCGCGCGGCATCGAAATTTCCGCCGAAGAGCCCGATTTCGATGCGCAGATGGCGGCGGCTCGGGAAGTCATGGCGCGGCGCAAGCGCGCCTTGCGCGAACTGGCGAAATGATCCTCCCCTCCTTTTCGAAGGAGGGGATCGAGGGGTGGTTGCGGACGCGCCGGCCTCCGTTCGCTCCGGTCACCACCCCCGACCCCCTCCTCTGAAGAACGGGGGGCTGAAGTGGCAGGCAGCTGGATCTGGATCGCCACCGAAGTGGCGCTGGCCGCACATGCGGAACAGCTTTCCGAACATGGCGGGGCCGACGGTGTGCGCGATGCCGGTGCGCTCGAAAGTGCGATGATGCGGCCGCGCAACCTGTTCGAATATGGCGAAACCGATGCGGCGGCACTGGCAGCCGCCTACGCTTACGGGATCGCGCGCAATCATCCCTTTGCCGACGGCAACAAGCGCACCGCCGCGGTCGTCGCCGAAACCTTTCTGATGCTGAACGGCCATGCACTGGGCGCGAGCGACGCGGAACTGGTGGTCGCCGTGCTGGCGCTCGCCGCGGGCGAATTGTCGGAGGAGGAACTGGCCGACTGGTTTCGGGGGCATCTGGGGGCGGGATGAGCCGGGTGCCGGGTTTCCGGGGGCACGCTCGGCCGGGCGCGGTTCGAATTCCGCTGGCGCGACCAGTTCAACCTGTCGCTCGACCCGGACACCGCCGAGCAATACCACGACCAGACCCTGCCCGCGGAGGGCGCCAAGACCGCGCATTTCTGCAGCATGTGCTGGCTGGGCCAAAGGCGAACGACTGCAGGGAGGACAACTTCTGCTCGATGAAGATCACGCAGGAAGTGCGGGATTTTGCGGCGAAGCAGAATCAGGCGCCGGATACGTTCATCGCCGCCGAGGAGGCGGAGGCCGGGATGGCGGCGATGAGCGAGAAGTATCCGCGAGACTGGCTCGGAGCTTTATGTCGGGTCCGGTGGGCGGGAGCGCGACTAAATCGGAAGTTTGACGATCTAGAGAAAATCGGCGTAGTTTCCCAAGGCAAAGGGGGCTTCCGATGGTGATGAAAGGCAAGGTCCAAGTAGATTTTCTAGATGGGACGCCCGAAAAGCGGCTCTTTCTGTCTATCATCAGTGATTATGACCTTACGACTGGGCTATGCGAGCTTATTGATAACGCACTGGATTTTTGGGTTCGGACGGGGAAAAAAGGAAAATTAGCCGTCGATGTTGATCTCGACACGCAAGCTCAGTTGATCACCGTTACTGACGACGCGGGTGGGGTGGAGGTGGATGATCTGCGTCTGCTGGTAGCACCGGGCGCGAGTGGCAATGATCCGACAAGCGAAATAATAGGAATTTTCGGCGTCGGAGGGAAAAGGGCCAGCGTCGCACTTGGTCGCTTAGTGGAAATCAGGACGCGCGCAAAAACCAAAACATACCAGATCGATCTCGATGAGGAGTGGACGAGATCGGAGGATTGGAATCTCGCTTATTATGAAGTGTCGCCAATCCCAAAAGGCAAGACCATCGTTCAGGTCTCAAAATTACGACAACAATTTTCCGAAGACGACATCGATGGCCTCAAGGCACATTGCTCAGCGGTGTATGCGCGTTTCATCAAAGATGGTGTTGATTTGTCACTGAACGGCGAAATTCTGCAACCTGCTTCCTTCGATAACTGGGCTTACCCAAAGGAACACCCTCCTGTAAAAACTAAAACTACCCTAGCTCTGGGGCTGCCGGAGAGCGTGGACGTCTATCTGAAGGCGGGATTGATTCATGATCGCGACGCCGAGGGAGATAATTATGGGGTATATATTTACTGCAATGATCGATTGATTTCGAAAGAGCTTCGAAACCGAGATGTGGGTTACTACGTCACTAGCGAAGCGGGTGTTCCGCACCCAGATGCATCACTTTGTCGTGTCATTGTCGATTTCAATGGCCCCGCAGAACAAATGCCGTGGAATAGCAGTAAGTCAGGCATCTCGGCGGCTCACCCTGCATTTAGCTTGGTTCGGCCCAAGATAATCGAGCTTACGAGCCATTTCAGTTCGCTTTCACGTCGGCTCAAATATGATTGGGACAATTCCGTTTTTCCGTACCGTAAAGGCCAAATCACGGACCTTGGTGCATTTCATGCAAAATGGAATCAGCGCCTCAATCTTCCCAGCCTCCCTCGCGTTCGAAAGCTACCGATTGGTGATTCAATTCGTACCCTGAATAAGACGCTTATAGAAAAACAGCCTTGGGTTCTTGGTTTGGTGGAGAGTGTTGCGGCAGTCGATCATTTAGGAAAATCCCGACTACACACGCAAAACCGCATAAAACTGATTGTGCTCGACAGCTCTTTTGAGATTGCGATGAAAGAATATATCGCAAAGAATCCTACGTTGTATCCTCCTCATCAATACACAGATTCTCAGCTTCAAACGATCATGAGTAAAAGGACTCTAGCAATTAAAGAGGTTAGAAAACATGTAGATATACCTCAATCTTTAATAGATAAAGCTCAACATTATTATGGACTTAGGAATAAATTGATACATGAGCGAACTACGGCTGATGTCAGTGATCAAGTTATTGAAGATTATGAGAATGTTGTGCGAAAAATTTTGAAGAAGCTGTTCAAGGTCCGTTTTCCCGCTGATTAGAGGAGCAATTATCTATGGCTCGCTCTGAATTCGGAGAAACCAAGGTGGAACGCTAGAGGGCATCCGAAACTCCGCTCGCCCCCAAGCGTTCCCTCCCCATGATCCGCAAGCTCAAATCCGGCGAATACCGCCTCTACTCGCGCAAGACCGATCCCAAGACCGGCAAGCGCCGCAATCTCGGCACCTTCGACAGCCGCGCCGCCGCGGAGAAGCATGAGCGGGAAGTGCAGTATTTCAAGCGGCATTGAGGCCGAGCGCCGCGCCCACCTTCTCCCGTCATCCTGAACTGGTTTCGGGATCCATTCTTCGAATTGCCCGGATTGCTGGGTGAGATATTGCCGCTTGCGGCAGAGGCAGTGCCCGATGGCGGAAACTCCGCGCTGGCGGCGCGATGGATCCTGAAACGAGTTCAGGATGACGAGGGGAGAGGAGAGGGCGAAGCGCCCAGCCTCACCGCTTCCTGACGAACTCCGCCCGCAGCACCAGCCCCTTGATCCCGTCGAAGCGGCAGTCGATTTCCTGCGCGTCCCCCGTCAGCCGGATCGACTTGATAACCGTGCCCTGCTTCAGCGTGCGCCCCGCGCCCTTGACCTCGAGGTCCTTGATCAGCGTCACCTGGTCGCCGTCGGCCAGCAGATTGCCGACCGCGTCGCGCACCTCCACCCGGTCGGCGGCGGCGCGTCTGGCGGCCAGCTCGCTCGCGGGCAGCCAGTCGCCGCTGTCCTCGTCATAGACATAGTCTTCGTCGCTGTCGGCGGACATCGCGGGGTCCTCTGGTTCGCGGGCAAGGCCCGTCCCTTAGGCCGCGCGGGCAGTTTGCAGAAAGCATTTTCCTACACAGCCCGGTTTGTGGCTTAAACTCGCCGATGACTCACCCCGCCCCGCTCCTTTCCGCCGTGCAGCGCGCAAATTTGCTTTGCAGGCGTGTCACCCGTGTCCGGCGGCGATGGAATCGCGCAATTGCGCGGCTTTTGCGGCGGCTCCGCAGGGTGACAGGGTGTAACTTGTGTCACCCTGCCGGCGGGCCTAGCCTCGCCCCGAAGGAGAGCAGCGATGAAGATCAGCGCGCGCAACCAGCTTGCCGGCACGGTGGTGTCGGTCACCCCCGGGGCGGTCAACGGTACGGTCAAGGTCGATATCGGTGGCGGCAACACGATCACCGCCAGCATCACCGAAGAGGCGATCGCCGAGCTCGGGCTGCAGGCGGGCGACCGCGTGACCGCGATCGTCAAGGCGAGCGACGTGCTGATCGGGAAATAGCGCGGCGTCGCGGCCGGGGCGGCGCTGCCTATTGCGGCGCGCGCTGCGGCACCACCTGGATCAGCGGCGCGGCCGGGGCGGGCGCAGGCTGGGCAGCGGAGACGCGCTGGGTCGGGGCGGCATGCGCGCCCGCGTTGCGGCCCCTGGCGCCGGGGGAGGCGGGGTCGGTGCCCGCGGCGGGGGCGTCGTTGCCGAGCACCTGGCCGTCGCTGACCAGCACGGCCTTGGCGGCGGCCGCGGCGCTTTCGGCATCGGTCCCGGCGGCCTCGGCGTAGTCGCCGGCTTCGGCGATCCCGGCGGCGAGATGCGCGGGCACCGGCTGGTCGGGATAGCCGAACGGAGCGGGGTCCTCGGGGAAGGCCTCGTCCAGGCCGGCATGGCGGGGCAGCTGCACCTGCACCCCGGCGTTGCCGGCCTCGGCATAGGGCTTGCCGCCGTGCTGCATGATCGCGGGGTCGACTGCCCAGGACATGAGGCAGCCGAGCAGCAGCCCGGCCGGAATCGCGCCGGCGACCAGCCAGGGGCCGCTCGGCCGGGGCAGGCGGTGGCGCAGGTCGAGCAGGCGGTGCACCGAGGGCGGCAGCGTCGGGGAAATCCGCTCCCACGCTTCCGCGGGCAGCGGCATGCGCGCCAGCAGCGCGGGCGCGCGGCGCAGGGGTTGGCCACGCAGACTGTGATCGGCTTTCATCGAACGCGCTCCAGCCCCCCGGAACTCCCGCTCCACCAATGCATCTCGGGCGGACGCGTTCCCGCGTCCGCCGCGCGCGCGGGGCGATTTGCCTCACCGCGCGGGCGAGGAGCGCCCGGGTCTGGTCTCGGCAGAGCGCAAGAGGATGGCCGCGCTCGTTGCGCCCGCCCGCCTACCGGCTATAGCCGGCAAGGCGGGCGCAGCGACGGGGAGCAGGCATGACGGGTGGGAATGAAGCCGGGGCGGCGAGGGCCGACATGCTGGTCCGCCCGACGCTGCTGGTGCTGCTGGCGGCGACCTTCGTCACCTGCGCCGCCGGCTGGCTGTTCAAGGCGCAATGCACCTTCGACGGGCAATGGGACAATCTCGAGCTCTACGCCAAGGGCTGCTATTCGGATGCCTTCCCCTTCTGGCGCGGGCACCGGCTGGCCGAAGGGGCGATTCCCTATCTCCAGACGCAGATCGAATATCCGGTGCTGACCGGGCTGCTGATCTTCCTCGAACAGCGCTGGACCCACGCGCTGTTCGGGCCGGACGCGGGCGATCCGGCCTTCGTGTTCGTGGTCAGCCTGGCCAACACCGCGCTGGCGCTGCTGGTCACCAGGATGCTGTGGGATTTGCGGCTGCCGGCGCAACGGCTGTGGGCCTGGGCGCTGGCGCCGCTGCTGGTGCTCTATGTCGGGCACAATTGGGACCTGCTGGCGGTGACGCTGGCGCTCGCGGCCTTCGTCGCGGCGGAGAAGGGGCGGCCGGTGCGCGCCTGCGCGCTCGCCGCGCTGGGGGCGGCGGCGAAACTGTTCCCGGTGCTGCTGCTGCCGCTGATCGCGCTCCGCCGGCTGCTCGCCTTCCGCTTCGGCGAGGTCATGGTGCTGGTGCTGGTCTCGGTCGGAACCTGGGCGGCGGTGAACCTGCCGGTGGCGCTGCTGGCGCCCGACAACTGGTCGGAATTCTACCGCTTCTCGTCCGAGCGCGGCGGCACCGCGGCGGCGGTGTGGGACCTCGCGGCCCACTATCAGGTGTTCATCACCGACATTCCGATGCGCAACCTGCTCTCGGGGCTGGCCTTCGTCGCCGGGATGGGCGCGATGCTGCACGAGGGCTGGCCGCGCTACAAGGACCGGCTGTGGCTGATGATCACCCCGGTGCTGCTGTGGTTCCTGTTCACCAGCAAGGTCTATTCGCCGCAGTTCGACCTGTGGGCCTATCCCTTCATCCTGATCACCGCGCGGCGGTGGGAGCCGATGGCGCTGTTCGTGCTGGGCGATGCCGCGTGCTATTTCATGGAGCTGTGGTTCTTCTCGGGCCAGGGGGGCGGCTGGCCGGCGGTGCCGATGGCATCGGTGCTGTGCGCGGCGGTGATCCGCGCGGTCGCGATATTCTGGCTGATTTTCGACGCGCTGCGCCAGCCGCTGCCCGAGTGGCTGGAACGGGAAACGGGCGGTGCGCCCCTACCGGCCGGCGCGCAGGCGCACTAGATAGGCCGCATGACCAGCCAACCCAGCCTTTATATCCCGCACGGCGGCGGCCCGTGCTTCTTCATGCCGGATCCCGCCGGGACCTGGACCAGGATGGAAGCCTATCTCGCCGGCCTCGCCGCGAGCCTGCCCGAGCCGCCCAAGGCGATCCTGATCGTTTCGGGCCATTGGGAGGAGCAGGGCTTCGCCTTCACCGGCGCCGACCATCCCGAACTGCTGTTCGACTATTACGGCTTCCCGCCGCATACCTATGAGCTCGCCTGGCCTGCGCCGGGCGCGCCATGGCTGGCCGAGCGCGGAGTGGAACTGCTGCGCGCGGCGGGTCTGCCGGTTGCGGGCATCCATCCGACCCGCGGTTACGACCACGGGGTGTTCGTGCCGATGAAGGTCGCGTTCCCCGATGCCGCGATCCCGACCCTCCAGATGTCGCTCTGCGCCGGGCTCGATCCCGCGCTCCACGTCGCGGCGGGCCGGGCGCTCGCGCCCTTGCGCGAGGAGGGCGTGCTGGTGCTCGGATCGGGGATGAGCTTTCACAACCTGCGCGCCTATGGCGATCCGCGGGTCGAGGGGCCATCGCTCGAATTCGATGCCTGGCTGGGGCAGGCGGCGGGCGCCGAAGCAGATGCGCGCGCCGCGCTGCTCGAACGCTGGGACACCGCGCCCTATGCGCGCTTCTGCCACCCGCGCGAGGAGCATCTGATCCCGCTGATGGTCGCCGCCGGCGCCTCGGACGAGGCCGGCGTGCGCGACTATGGCGAGGTGGTGCTGAAGGGCGCGGTCTCGGCGTTCCGGTTCGGGTGAGGGGCCGGTTCGGGCAAGGGGCGTTCAGAACCCGAAGGAAGTGAGCAACAGGAGGCCGTAACGCGCGGTCTTCTTGAAGCGTATTTCGGTCTCCCCGGCGGGCAGCGGCTGGTTGGCGACGATCCCGTCGCCGAAGATCTGCGTGTTCGGATCGACCGCGATGCCCACGCCGAGGTTGAAGCTCTTGCTGGAATTGGCGTCGGGCCGGAAGCCGAACATCACTCCGCCGCCGATCGCATCGATCAACTCTCCGTCCCCGGACTGGATGGCGACGAACGGCCCCCAGCCATAGCGATAAGTCTCTTTCCCCTCGGACGAGATTATCGGCTTGCCGAGGCCGAAGAACTGATGCGCTTCGAGCATGACCCGTGCGACCGCGTTGTCCTGATCGGTAACGCGGACAATGCCGTTGGGATCGAGCGTGGCCGCGGTGATCCGGTCGCGGCCGAAGTTCTTGGTAAAGGAAAGGCCGACGCCGAGCCCCAAACCCATGAAGTCCTGGCCTGCCTTGACCTCGCCTTCCTCGACCGCTTTCGCATTGGTGAGTTCATCGGTTGCCTTGACGACTTGCGCGATCTTTCGATCCTCGTTGCTTCCCGCAACAAAGGCGAGGGTCCCACCGTCTCCGTCCGAGGCCAAGCCGGCTACGGCAATCCTCAGATCCTGTTTCGCACGCTCCACCCGCAGGGCTGCCGGCGATACTTTCACGTCCGAGTCCGAGGCACTCGCGCGAGCGAGAATCTCTGCTCGCATTTGCGCGTCGGTCAGTAACGGGGGACTGGCAGGAAGGGGAGCAGGAGCTGGCACGACTGCCGGCGCTGCCACGAATGCGGATCCCCCGGCCCTCAACTGTGCAGCTTCGGCCTCCAGTTCGGCTGCCCGGGCGTCCCGCGCCGCCTGCAGCTCCGTCTCGAGCCGTTTCACCTTTTCCGCATTGGTTTCGGCCGTCGCCGGTGCCGAGCACACCAGCGCGCCCGCTGCGCCGACCAAAAACGCGAACCGCAATCCCATCGAGTGCCCCCACTAGCCAGTTCCGGTGTGAGCTATCGCGGGGGGATGGAGGCGGCGATCCGAGATAGCTCCGTTATCGCGCAATTGCCCGAGGCTCTTCGCCTTCGCGGGCTGTGGGGCGGGAGCAGGCGGAGCTGCCGACTAGCTCCGAAATGCAGCCATTAGCGCTCACACCGCCGCATAGCCCCCGCGGCCGACCCGCACCTTCTGGCGTGCTGCGGAAAACAGCGCCCCGGCGCCGACCTTGCTGCCGCGCATCACCAGCACCACCGTGTCGCCGGGGCCGACGATCTCGGTTTCGGGCGGATGCGGAAAGCTGGTGCCGTCGGCGCGGTCGAGATGGATCACGAAGAAGGCCCCGCGCGAACGCTGCTCGGCCTCGGCGATGGTCAGCCCGGTCAGCGCCCCGCCCTCGGGCACGGTGACGACCTCGATCTCGAGCCCGAAGTCGCGCAGCCCCCGCTTGATCTCGCGCAGGTGGGGCGAATTGCCGATATATTTGTGGGTCGCGGGATAAAGGATCTGCTCGGCGATCCGCTCCGCCCCGATATGCGCGGGCAGCACCACCTGGTTGGCCCCGGCATGGATCAGCTTGCTCTCGGTCGAGGGCACCTCGCCGCGCGCGATGATCTCCAGCGCGGGGTTCATGTTGCGCGCCGAAAGGGTGATGAACACGTTCGCCGCGTCGTTGGGCAGCACGGTCGCCAGCACTCTTGCGCGGGCGATCCCGGCTTCCTCCAGCACGCCCTCGTCGGTTGCGTCGCCGGTCAGGCACAGATAGCCGAGCGCGCGCGCCTCGGCGAGCTTCACCGTGTCGCGTTCGACGATGATGAACGGGCTTGCCGCGCCCGCGAGTTCCTTGGCGAGCTGGTGCCCGATCCGCCCGAGCCCGCAGATGATGGTGTGGCCGGAGAGTTTTTCGATTTGCTTTTCCATGCGATCGATCCCGAGAAGCCTGACGACCTGGTAATGCGAAAAGGCCTGCACCAGCGCGCCGGTCAGGACGATCATGCCGATGCAGCCGAAGATGATGGTGGTCTCGTCGAGCAGCCGCAGCCACGCAGTGTCCAGCGGGTGGACTTCGCCGTAGCCGACCGAGAAGATCGTGATCGTGACCATGAAGAAGGCGTCGGCGAGGCTCCAGCCCGACGCGAGGAACCCGGCGGTGGAGAGGACGTAGACCAGGCACACAAACAGCGCCGCGCGCACGAGATTCTGCGTCGGCGAGCCGAGCGAGGTCTGCGCAGCCAGCTGCGCCCTGATTCCCTTAAGCGCCATAAGACATTGCGATCCCCTGCAATGCCTCTCCTCGCCCGCGCTTGTGCCGGGGGTGCGGCGCTTTGTCGAGCTATTCCATCAGCTCGAGCGGCTCGGGCAATTTGGCGAGCAATTCGTCGGAGAATTCGCCGGCGATGTGGAAGAAGGCCATCCGGGCAACCCCGTCGCCGCGGTTTTCCCACGCATGGTCGGTGCCGCGCTGGACCACCACGTCGCCGGGCCGCAGCACGACTTCGCTGTCGCTGAGGACGAGCACGATCTCGCCCTCGATCACCACCACGTAATCGAGTGTGCGGGTGCGGTGCATCACCGTCCGGTGCCCACCCATGCGCGGCGGATAGATCTCGATCACCCGGAGCAGATGGCCCGAGGCAGGCATGATCGTGAAAGCGCGATCGTTGGGTTCGCTTTCTGGCAGCGAGGCGAGGGTGGGGACCGCTTCGGGCGTCGACCACATTTCGACGAAGTCCGCGCCGACCGCTTCGCCGTGCATGGGATGGTTCTGCGGCGGGGTGCCGTCCGATAGCACGATCGATTTGCCGTTCGCGTCGTGGCCCGTGACCACGCGCCTGCCCTTGCTCATCGCTTCCTCCCATTCGTTAGGAAGCTACGCTTAACCGCAAGCGTTCGGCGCGCAAACGGGGAAATTTGCCTCCCGCCCCCTGTCCATCGCGGTTCGCGCCGACTAAGGATGGCGCCTTCCCAGCGAAAGGAATTCCCGAATGGCCAAGGCCGGTCATGCAAGCCTCGCCATCGCCAAGCTCGCCGAGCCCGGCATCATCAATGCCGGCGGTTTCAAGCTCACCTCGCCCGCCTTCGACGACGGCGAGGAGCTCGATCCGAGCTTTACCGCGGACGAGGAGGACGCGGTCGCTCCGCCGCTCGAATGGACCGCGCCGCCCGAGGATGCGGTGGAACTGGTGCTGATCGTCGAGGATCCCGACGTCTCGGGTTCCGAGCCCGGCTGCCACTGGCTGGTCTGGGGTCTCGCGCCGCAAAAGGGTCGTCTGCTCGAAGGCGAGGTGCCGCCGCGCGTCGGCAAGAATTCTCAGCGCAACAGCGAATGGCTGCTGCCCAAACTGCCCGAGGGCGAGCCGCATCATTACGTGTTCCAGCTGTTCGCGCTCGACGCGCCGATCGAGCTGTCGCCCGGCAGCGACCGCGAAGCGCTGCTCGAGGAGATGGAGGATCACGTGATCGCAGCGACGATCCTCACCGCCGTGTACGAGCACAGCGACGAGGACGACGGCGACTGGGACGACGTCGACATCGAGCGGATCGACTTCGACGGGAATTGAGCTGGATCCCCTTCCCCTGAGAAGAGCGACGCCCGAAATTTGATCTTGCCCAAAGATCGTTTGTGCCGCTTACGATACGGGCAAACCGGTTTTGTCTGGGAATCGCGCCTTTTCGCGCTGCCCGAGAGAGGAAAGAGCTGAGTCATGGCCACTATCGTCGGCGGTATCGCCACGTCGCATACCCCCACCATCGCCTTCGCCAAGGATGCGAAGAAGTTCGACGATCCGGTGTGGAAGCCGATCTTCGAAGGCTATGAGCCGGTGCAGGAGTGGTTCCGCGCAAAGCAGCCCGACGTGCTGGTCTATATCTACAACGACCACATGACGGCGTTCTTCGACCACTACAGCCATTTCGCGCTCGGCGTGGGCGAGGAATTCGGCCCGGCCGACGAGGGCGGCGGCCCGCGCGACATTCCGGCGATCAAGGGCGATCCGGAATTCGCCGCGCATGTCGCCCGGGTGATGGTCGCGAACGAATTCGACCTTTCCTATTTCCAGGGCAAGAATCTCGACCATGGCGCGTTCTCGCCTCTGTCGGTGATGGTCGATCACGACGACAAGGGCTGGGCCTGCAAGCTGTTGCCGGTCGTGTGCGGCGTGCTGACCGTGCCGCTGCCGAGCGCGCGCCGGTTCTGGAAGTTCGGCCGCTCGCTGCGCCAGGCGATCCTGTCGTATCCGAAGGACATCAAGGTCGCGATCGCCGGTACCGGCGGGCTGTCGCACCAGGTCCATGGCGAGGGCTGCGGGTTCAACAATCCCGAATGGGATCACGAATTCATGGACCGGCTGGAGAAGGATCCCGAGGGCCTGCTCGACATGACCGTGGCCGAACTGGCCAAGCTCGGCGGCTGGGAAGGCGCCGAAGTGGTGATGTGGCTGATGATGCGCGGGGCGCTCAGCGAAAAGGTCGAGGTCACCCACAAGACCTATTTCCTCCCCTCGATGACCCCGATCGCGACGATGATCCTCGAGGACACCGCGCAGGACGCGCCCGTCGAGGATCCGGAAGTCACCCGCGAGCGCGCGTGGCACGATTACGCCGGCGCCGAAGCGCTGGAGGGCACCTATCCCTTCACCATCGAGCGTTCGGTCAAGGGCTTCCGCCTCAATCACTTCCTCCATTCGCTGACCGATCCGGCGACGCGCAAGAAGTTCCGCGAGGACGAGGAAGGGACGATGCTCGCCGCCGGCCTGACCGACGAGGAACGCCGGCTGGTCCGCGAGCGCGACTGGATCGGGATGATCCACTACGGCGTGATCTTCTTCATGCTCGAGAAGCTCGGCGCGGTGACCGGCATCGGCAACATCGACATCTACGCCGCGTTCAAGGGCATGACCGTGCCGGAGTTCCAGAAGACCCGCAACGCCGCGATCACCTACGGTGTGGCGGGCAAGGAAGACAAGTAGGTCCTAGCTTGAGCTCCGGCGGCGGACCGGCCAGTCGGTCACGCCGCCGGTCCACAGCGCCAGCCAGACGATCAGCGGCTGCGCAAACATCCTGGGCACGTGATAGGCGAGGCCCAGCCCCCGGTCGGGCCGCGCCATGTCGATCAGGAAGTGGTTGATGTTGGCCGGGAAGACGCACACCGCGTAGAGTGCCAAGCCGATCGCTCCGGCGCGCCGCAACGGTCTCGACCACGGCTGCACCAGCGCGACCGCGCCCAACAGCTCCGCCACCCCGGTCGCGAATATGACCGTCTCCGGCCATGGCACCCACTGCGGCGTGATGCGCAGGAACGGCGCCGGTGCGGCCAGGTGAATGCAACCGGCGACGGCATAGAAGATGCCGAGCGACCAGCGAAGCAGAATGCGGATCATCAGGGCGGCTGATAGCCCCGCCCATGCGCGGTGGCTAGGCCACCCGCTCCGCCGCCCGCACCGCGACCTCGCCGCTATCCTCGCCATCCCAGTAGTGGATGCGCCGGGCCTCGACCTCGATCAGGACCATGCCGGGCGTATCGATGCCCTGCTTGAACCAGCGGCCCATGCTGTCGTCCCAGTGTTTGGCGAACAGCAGCTTGTCCTTGATCAGCCGGGCATGGCCTTCGACATGGATGAACATGCCCGGCTTGCCGACGATGCCGAGCAGGCCGGCCTTGCCCTGATAGGTCAGGCCGACCGAGGGATCCTTCGCGAGGTCCTTTACCATCTGCGCATCGTCGAGCGTGAAGAACCAGCTGGTTCCCTCGTATTCGACCTCGCGGTTGTTGCTCATCGGCCGGCCGCCGATCGAACCGTCCGGCGCGCGGCTCACCAGCATGCAGAAATCGATGTCCCGCATGGCGGCGGAAATGTCTGACAGGGTCTTGGTCATGCGAATGCTCCTAAATGCGTTCGTATGACCAATCCCCCGGAGCGCCGCGCCGTTCCTGCGTTGCGGCAGAATGGGGCGGGAAGGCGTCGATCCGGCCTCGCTACGCCCTGCGCGCCTGCAGAGCTGCGCGCAGGAAACGATAGACCTCCGGATCGAACGGAGCATGCACTTCTCCGCGATCGATCTTCTCCTGCACCGCCTTCGCTCCGTCGCGCATTCCCGGCACCGCGATTGCCGATCGCACCGGCTCGATCAGCGCCTGGTATTCGTCGATGAAGGGCTGCGCCGCCGGCCCGACGGGATCGAGCGGCAGCGCCGCCTTGATCCGATCGACCAGTGCCAGCAGCCGCTCCAGCTGCGCGCGCCGGTCGAAGCCTTCGGGCAATGCGGACTGCACCCGTTTCACCGCGTCGCGCTGCTGCTCGCTCATGTGGCCCGCGGCCGCTTCGAGCCATTTTTCCTTGGTCATTGTCGTTTCTCCCTGACGGATCAGCGAGCAGAAGGTCGCGACATCGATGGGCTCGCTACGGTCGATGCGGGACAGGATTGATTGGAGCAGGCCGCGCGAGGCGGCGATCTCGCGTTCGCGCTCGGCCAGCGCGGCGATCTGCGCCAGCACGAGGCCGCGCAGGTCGAGCGGGCGGCGCGACAGCAGCGGCTGGATCTGTGCGACGGTCAGACCGGCGCGCTTCAATGCCAGGATCTGGTGCAGCCGCTCGAGCTCGGACGGGCCGTAGCGTCGGCGCCCCGAGTAGGTGCGCAGCGGCGCGATCAGCCCGCGCGCCTCGTAGAAGCGCAGTGCGCGCGCGGTCAGGCCGGTGCGGCGGACAACTTCGGCGATGTCGAGCGAATCGGGCATGCAGGGCTTATCGCACTTGACGCAGGGTCAAGTTCAAGCGGCTTCAGGCCCCAGGTACCCAGCCCTTCGGCGCGAGGGTGAAGCCGGCGAAGTCGAACCCCGGCACCACCACGCAGCTCACCAGCGAATAGCCGAAGCTGCCGACCGGCGCAGGCTCGGCCGCCTGCCATTCGCCCGGTTGCACCACCTGCTGGACCGCATGCCCGCCAGGCACATCGCTGCCCATAAGCACCGTCCGCACCGGCCCGGTTTCGGTTGCGCTCAGCGAGAGGCGCAGCGGATCGCCTGCATGGAACAGCCAGATTTCGGCCGCATCGACCCGGTGCCAGTGGCTGCGCTGGCCTGCTTCGAGCAGGAAGTGGATCGCGGTGCCGCCCGCGCGCTCGCCCGGCGGGGCCTGCGCTCGCCAGGTCTCGCGATACCACCCGCCTTCGGGGTGGGGTTGGAGCTTGAGTTGCTCGATCAGATAAGGGGCGCTCAAATTCTTCTCCCGTTGACGGGAGAAGGATACGCAGGCTTGCGGCTTTGCCGCTAGCCGAAGTTGGATGAGGGTTGGTTTGCTTTGAAAACGAGGCAGCCCTCATCCAGGTTCCGCTAACTCGCTGCGCGAGCAAGCTTCACCATCCTTCTCCCGTCAACGGGAGAAGAATTGTCCGGCCCGCATCTTTCCTGATACCACGCGCAGCATGATCACCCTCACCTGCCTTTGCGGCCAAGTCCGCCTCGAAACCGGACGTCCCGATTACATCAACGAATGCAATTGCACTCTGTGCCGCAAGTCCGGCGCGCGCTGGGCCTATTTCGATCCCGCCACGGTGACAGTCGAAGGCGTGACGAAGGGCTATTCGCGCGCCGACAAGGCCGAGCCGGGCGCCGAGGTGCAATCCTGCCCCGAGTGCGGCGCGACCACCCATTTCGTGCTCACGCCCGCGATGGTGGCGAAGCACGGCAACACGCTGATGGGGGTCAACATGCTGCTGGCGGACGAGGCCGATCTCGCCGGGGTCGAACTGCGTTTTCCGGACGGTGCGGCGTGGGACGGGGCGGGCGCCTTCACCTATGTGCGCGAGGCGCGGGTGATCGGGGAGGGTTAGTCCGTGACCCTAAACGGATGGTCGGGGTTCTCGCGGATGAAGGCCTCAACCTCCCGAAACCGCTCGGGATAAGGCTCGATCCGACGCCAACTCTCATGGCTGGGGAAACGAAAACCGGCCCTCCAGAGGGCCTCGACCTTCTTCCATTGTTCTAGGTCCGATTTCTTCGGAGCCTTGAAGCCGCGGCCCATCCTGCTGAGTTCGCTGCGGCATTGTGGGCATATCGCGGCCTGTTTGTCAGCCAGCTTCCAAGATTTTCGGCATTCGAAACAGGCGTGAGCGACCAGATAGGTCGGTCCGCCGACCGGCGTTGGCAGTTCCGAGATGACGCGATTGCCGATCGCTTTGCGCAATTCCATGCGCGCCGCCTGCGCCGGTGATTTTTCCATCAAGCGAGAATGCAGCAATCTTGGTTTGTCTGCAATTTATCGCTCACGAAGAAACTAGCCACGCCATTTCCCTCATGCCACCATCCGCCCCATGACAATCCGAACCGGCATCGGCGGCTGGGTCTACGAGCCCTGGCGCGAGACCTTCTATCCCAAGGGCACCAAGCAGGCGGACGAGCTGGCCTATGCCTCGCGCCAGGTCCGCGCGATCGAGATCAACGCGACCTTCTACAGCCGCCAGAAGCCCGAGAGCTTTGCGAAGTGGCGCGACGCGACACCCGAGGGCTTCGTGTTCGCGCTCAAGGGCTCGCGCTTCGTCAGCAACCGCCGCAATCTGGCCGAAGCGGGCGAGGGGGTGCAGAACTTCGTCGCGCAGGGGCTGACCGAACTGGGCGACAAGCTCGGCCCGATCTTCTGGCAGCTTGCGAAGACCAAGACATTCGACGCGGAGGAAATAGCCGCCTTCTTTGCGCTTCTGCCGCGGGAGCATGACGGCCTCGGGCTGCGCCATGCGATCGAGGTCGGGCATGACAGCTTCGCCTGCGCCGAGTTCACGGAGCTGGCGCAAAAGGCCGGGGTTGCGATCGTCTATTCCGAGGAGGAAGCGCGCCCGGCGATCGACGCGAACACAGCCGGCTTCCGCTATGCCCGCTTGCAGGGGATGCAGTCGGAGATCGAGACCGGCTATCCGGACGAAGACCTCGACCGCCTCGCCGCGCTCTGCCGTCGCTGGGATAGCGAGGGTTCCGACGTGTTCTGTTTCCTGATCAACGGTGCGAAGGAAAGAGCACCCGCTGCGGCGATGGCTTTGGCCGAGCGGCTATTCTGACAGCTCCCCTCGCCAAGCTTCGCTAGCCGCCGATGCGGCAAGCTGCGCTATCCTCTCCCCTCGCCGAGGGGAGAGGATACGGAGGCTTGGCGATCTATCGCCTAGCCGGAGTTGGAGAGGGGTGCTCCGGCAACGTTACCTGAACAGCAAAACGCCGCCCCCTGAGGAGCGGCGCCTGCTTGTTAGCGGAAGCTTCGCTTACTTCGCGCCGGTGCCGACCGGGGCGGTCTTCGGCGCCTTGCCGTCTTCGACCCGGCCTTCGTTGCGCAGCTCGCGGCCTTCCTCGGCCTTGCGCTGGCTCTCGACCGACTTGCCGTGCTCGTTCATTTCTTCCTTCACGTAGCCGGCCGCTTCCTTGATCTTGCCTTCGACGCTCATGACATTTCTCCTGAGTTTGCGGGTCTCACGTCCTTGCCGATCAAACGGCCGGCAGCGGGAGCCGTTCCTGCGGTTCGTCGCAGAAATGCGCGGTATCCCGCTTGCCAATGCTGCAGTGCATGATAGCCTGCTGCGCTGCAACACGGAGGCGCGGGTGGCGGGTGCGAGCGCAGGGGAGGCTTCGGAGCTCAAGGCCGGCGGCGGCCATCGCCTGTGGGTGCGGCTGACCCACTGGACCATCGCCGGCGCGGTGCTGACGCTGATCTATTCGGGCGTCGCGATCCTGATGGTCCATCCGAAGCTCTATTGGGGCATGGCGGGCAACGACCTGATGACGCCGCTGTTCGAGATCCCGATCGGCCCGAACTACCGCCAGGGAAGCTTCGGCCCGGCGGAGCCGTTCTTCGCGGCGGCTGGCGGCCCGGTCACCGCGGACCGGCTGGTCGAGCCGTGGAACCAGAACGGCTGGGCGCGCAGCCTGCATTTCCTCGCCGCGTGGTTCTTCCTGCTCGGGATCGCGGCCTATTGGCTGGCGGGCCTGTTCACCGGCCATCTGCGCCGCAATCTGCTGCCGCGCAGGAACGAGCTGGGCGGGCGCAATCTGTGGGCGGATGTGAAGGCGCACCTCCGCTTCCCCATGCCGATCGCCCGGGTCGGTCCGCCCTATGCGATCCTGCAGAAGATTTCCTATGCGCTGGTCGCGCTGGCGCTGCCGCTGATGTTCCTCACCGGGATCACCATGTCGCCCGCGATCACCACCGACTACCCGGTTCTGCTCGACCTCTTCGGCGGCACGCAGTCGGCGCGCACGATCCATTTCTTCACCTTCGCCTTCCTCGCGCTGTTCCTGCTGGTCCATCTGGCGATGATCCTGCTCACCGGCCCGCTGCGGCAATTGCGGGCGATGGTGCTGGGAGGCGCGGAATGAGCGGGTTCCGGCTCTCGCGCCGCGCGCTGATCGGCGGGCTCGCTTCGGGCGGGGGAATGCTGCTGTCGGGCTGCAACGAGCAATCGCCCACCTACGGCAGCATCCTGCGGATGGGCGACAATTTCACCTACGATGCGCAGCGCCTGCTGCTCTCGCACGGCAAGCTCGTGCGCGAATACGACCGCTCGCAGATCTCCTCGATGCCGGCTACCGGCATGGTCGATCCGGGCAAGATCGAGGGCGGCGAGGCCTATGCGGCGTTGCGGAAAGGCGGGTTCGAGGATTGGCGGATCGAGGTCGGCGGCAGAGTCGCACGGCCGGGCAGCTTTTCGCTCGCCGATCTCAAGCGGATGCAGTCGCGCACCCAGATCACCCGCCACATGTGCGAGGAAGGCTGGAGCGCAATCGCGGAATGGACCGGAGTGGCGCTGCCGGTGTTGCTCGCCGCGGTCGGCGTGGCGTCCAGCGCGCGGTTCGTGCAGTTTCACAGCTTCGACGGGTGGCAGGACCAGATCGACATGGTCGATGCGCTCCATCCGCAAACCCTGCTCGCCTACGGCATGAACGGGCGCGACCTGCCGATCGGGCACGGTGCGCCGCTGCGCCTCAGGGTCGAGCGCCAGATCGGCTACCGCAGCATGAAATTCCTCAAGCGGATCGTCGTCGCCGACCACTTCGATACCTTCGGCGCGACCTCGCGCGGCTGGGCCTGGCACACCGGAATCTGACCCCCCTCTCAAGGAGCATCTACCATGAAATTGAGGATCGCGGGCGCATGCCTCGCACTAGCGGCGATTACGCTGGCCGGGGCTCCGGCCTCGGCGGACACGCCCGGGGCCCCGGCGCCCGCCGCCAGGCCGCCGCTGGTCGCGGCCGACTTCGTCGTTCCGACCGCGATCGACGGGCCGGGCTTCAAGCTGGTGCCGTTCAGCCCGGCCTTGGCCAAGATCGACTACGCCGCCTACATGTCGTCGATCGAGCATTTGCAGACGACCTTCAGCCGCACCACCGAATGGCCGCGCGAAGGGATTACCGACGCGGATGCGATCAAGGATATGGAAGGCGAGCAGGCACGCTTCGTAGCCCGCAAGGCCTTCGACTATTCGGTCCAGACGCCCGACGGCAGCCGCGAGCTCGGCAGCGTCTACATCACCCCCAGCCCGGTCGCCGGCTATGACGCGGTGGTCCGCCTGTGGGTGACCAAGGCCGATTACGACCGTGGCTTCGACGCCGAGCTGTACCAGTGGGTGCAGGAGTGGGTGAAGAAGGACTGGCCCTTCGCGAAGGTCGCCTATCCGGGCCGCGCGATCGACTGGGCGACCTGGGACGCGCTGGTTCCGCCGCGCAAGGGAGGGTGAATTCGCCGATCCCGAAACGAAAAGGGGCGGGCCTCGGGCCCGCCCCAAATCGTTCGGCTGGCGAAGAAGCTCAGCTGCCGTCGGCGATGCCGTCGACGGCCTTGCTGACCAGCACGTTCACCGCGACGCGGCGGTTCTGCGCCTTGCCTTCCTCGGTGCTGTTGTCGGCCAGCGGGTCGGCGGTGGCCATGCCCGTCGGCGTCAGCATGCGGTAGGGCTTCCAGCCGCAGGCCTGCTGGAGATAGTGCACCACGGTGGTCGCGCGCTTCTCGCTGAGCTCCTGGTTGATCTCGTCGCTCCCGGTCGAGTCGGTGTAGCCGACCACCAGCAGCAGCGCGTTGTCCATGCCAGAAGCCTGGTTCGAAATCGCGCAGAGATCGCCCTTGGCGTTGGCCGAGAGCGCGGCCTTGCCGGTGTCGAAATTGACGTTGGTGGTGGCCTTGATGTTGTACTGGTCGATATCGCCCACCCGGCCGCGCAAGGCTTCGGTCGCCGCGGTCTGCTCGGCAAAGCCCTGTTCGGTGCCGGTGCGGATCATCGAGGCGAACTTGAGGTCCTTGCTCTTGAGGTCGATCTGGCTGGCGTAGAGCCCGCCGTCCCACTGCAGCGTGGCGATCGTCACCGGCAGGCCGTTGAGCAGCGAATCCGTCGCCAGCTTGTCGCGGTCGAGGCCCAGGAAGCCGCCGCTCGAGCGCACCTTGGTGTCGTCGCCGATCGCAATCGTCTTGCGGCTGCCGTCGGTGGTCGCGACCTGGATCATGTCGCCCTTGCGCGCGGCGATCACGCCTTCGATCTTCGGGCCGGCGGTCATCGTCGCGCGATCGGGAATGCGTTCGCCGTACACGGTGGTCAGCACTCCGTTGGCGGGCGCGGTATCGGACTGCGCGTAGAGGCCCGAGGCCGGAACCGCCAGCGCGGCGAGCAGGAACAGGGCTCCCGAATTCTTGGAAACAGCTTTCATTGGCATACTCCTCGTAGGTATCGCCGGTCGCCCCTGAGTTACACGGCTTGAATGCCCCATATGGATGTCGTCTCTGCAGGCGGAGTTCGTGACTCCGGTTTTTGGACTTTCCGCATACGCGACTGTCCGGGCACGGTTCCAGCCATGCCTCTCGCGAGGGCCCAATGTGTGGACGACGCGGGCGGAGCTTGCGGTGAACCGATGCGCGGCTCGCCGCGCGCAGGTGCTGCCCTGCCGCTCGCGGCGGCGCCGAACCGGACTCTGGGGGGGCGCATCACCGGGCTTTTCCTGCGGGCCGCAAGCTTGCTAGAGACGGTGCGTCGCCTCCTCCTGCCGATCGAGACCTCTATGCCCGCCAAGCTTCCCCTGATCCTCGCCGCGTCCGTGCTCGCCTTTGCCGCTCCGCTCTCCGCCCAGACGCCCGAGGAGGTCGCGGCCGCTGCCCTCAAGAACTCGCCGGTATGGGACGGGCACAACGACGTGCCCGAGCAGGTCCGCGCGCGCTATCGCGACCTGCTCAAGGATTTCGATTTCAACGATACAACCCACGCGGCGCCGAGCGTGTTCAGCAAGGCGGGGATGCACACCGATCTCCCGCGGCTGCGCCAGGGCAAGGTCGGGGCGCAGTTCTGGTCGGTCTATGTCGATGCCGACCAGCCCGAGCCCGACATCGCGGTGCAGACGCTCGAACAGATCGACCTGGTCAAGCGGCTGGTCGCCAAATATCCGAACGATCTGATGCTTGCGACCAGCTCGGCCGATGTCGAGGCGGCGTGGAAGCAGGGCAAGATCGCCTCGCTGATGGGGATGGAAGGCGGCGGCGCGATCGACGGCAGCCTGGGCGTGCTGCGCCAGTTCTATGCGCTCGGCGCGCGTTACATGACCCTGACGCATTCGAAGACGCTCGCCTGGGCGGACAGCGCGACCGACGATCCGAAGCACGACGGGCTGACCGATTTCGGCAAGGACGTGGTGCGCGAGATGCAGCGGATCGGGATGCTGGTCGATCTCGCGCATGTCAGCGAGGGGACGATGAATGACGCGCTCGACGTGGCCAAGGCGCCGGTGATCTTCAGCCACTCGGGTTCACGGGCGATCGACGGCCACGCGCGTAACGTACCCGACAGCGTACTCACCCGGCTCGCGGCCAACGGCGGGATCGTGATGGTGGTCGCGCTGCCGGACTACGTTTCGCAGAAGGTCCTGGTGTGGGACTCGCTGCACAACGCCGAGGAAGCGCGGCTCAAGGCGTTATGGCGCGGGCAGCCCGACGCGGTGAAGCGCGAGCTCGCTGCGTGGGACAAGGCCAATCCGGTGCCGCTTGCGACGGTTTCGGACGTGGCCGACCACATCGACCATATCCGGCAGGTCGCCGGCATCGACCATATCGGCCTGGGCGGCGATTACGATGGGATGGAATCAGGCCCGGCGGGGATGGAGGATGTGCGCGGCTATCCGGCGCTGTTCGCGGAGCTGGCGCGGCGCGGGTACACTCAGGCCGATCTCGAAAAGATCGCCAGCCGCAACATGCTGCGGGTGCTGAAGGCTGCGGAAGCCTACGCTGCCGCGCATCGTGCCGATCCGCCGATCGAATATCCGGTCAAGGCGGCCGCGCCCTGAGGCTTTGTCAGAGATGGGCCTGGGCCAGCCAGATCCCGGTAAAAGCGATCAGGACCAGCGCCAAGCTCACCGCCAGCACATAGCGGGTGACGTGCGGCGTCGAGCCGGCACGAGCCTCGTCCGTGTCGAGGTGAACTTCTTCGCCATGGCGTTCCATAGAAATCTCCGTGGTCGCCCCCGGAACGGGAGCATCGCGGATTCTACGGACGACTGCAGGTCGGGTTCCCGCCCGCCGCCGGAGCGAAGCGCGGTTGCGCTCAGTCGCGCAGCAGTTCGTTGATCCCGGTTTTCGAGCGGGTCTGGGCGTCCACCGTCTTGACGATCACCGCGCAATAGAGGCTCGGCCCGGGGGCGCCGTCGGGCAGGGCCTTGCCGGGCATCGCGCCCGGAACCACCACGCTGTAGGGCGGGACGCGGCCGATGTGGACCTCGCCGGTGGCACGGTCGACGATCTTGGTCGAGGCGCCGAGATAGACGCCCATCGACAGCACCGCGCCCTGGCCGACCACCACGCCCTCGGCCACCTCGGAACGGGCGCCGATGAAGCAGTCGTCCTCGATGATCACCGGCCCGGCCTGCAGCGGCTCGAGCACGCCGCCGATCCCGGCGCCGCCCGAGATATGCACGTTCTTGCCGATCTGGGCGCAGCTGCCGACCGTCGCCCAGGTGTCGACCATCGTACCCTCGTCGACATAGGCGCCGATGTTGACGAAGCTCGGCATCAGCACCACGCCCTTGCCGATGAAGCTGCCGCGACGGGCGACGGCGCCCGGCACCACGCGGAAGCCGGCATCGCGGAAACGGTTCTCGCCCCAGCCCTCGAACTTGCTCGGCACCTTGTCGAACGCCGGTGCGCCGGCCGCACCGCCATCGACGACGGCGTTGTCGTTGAGGCGGAAGGAGAGGAGGACGGCCTTCTTGAGCCATTGGTTGACCTGCCAGGCGCCGTCGGCGTCGCGCTCGGCCGCGCGGGCCTTGCCGCTGTCGAGCAGTTCGAGGGCCGCGTCGACGATCTCGCGGACGTCGGCGCTGGCCGGGGTGACCGTGTCGCGCGCTTCCCAGGCGGCTTCGATAGCGGTTTCGAGTTCGTTCGACATGGTCAGGCCCAGCTCCAATTATCGCTCATAGGCCGGCCGCTGCGAGAGGTGGCCGGAGAACGCGAGCGCCTAACCGCTCGCCCGGCAGGGGGCAAGGCGCATTGCGCCATCCACCGAATTGTTTCGCCCTGTGGCGAAGTGTCGGCAGCGTTTACACGATCTTTACGGTAAAGATGGGATGAACCGCACGGGAAACATATTGGGGGTTCTATGTCCGGCTCGCATGCGCTTCGCGGATGGCTTTTCACCGGAGCGGCCTTTTCGGCCCTTTCGCTGCTCGCGGCCTGCGGCGGCGGCGGGGTGAGTTCGACGCCCTCGCCGACGCCGACGCCGACGCCGACCTCGAGCCCGACTCCCACTCCGACCCCGGTTCCGACCCCTACGCCGACGCCTGCTCCGACGCCGACGCCGACGCCGACGCCGACGCCCACTCCCGCGCCAACTCCGACTCCAACGCCGGCGCCCACGCCCACGCCCACGCCGACGCCCACGCCGACTCCGGCGCCAACTCCTGCGCCCACCCCGACCCCCACTCCCACCCTCAGCTGGGTCCAGCCCCTTCCGCCAACGGACACCATCGGCTATAACGACACCGAGTATCAGCGCTCGAATGGGCCGCGCTTCCATGGAGCGGCGACCGCCTGGGTTCAGGGTTACACCGGGCAGGGATCGATCATCGGGATCATCGATACCGGCATCTTCCAGGCCAATTCGGAGCTGGCGGGCAGGATTTCGCCCGACTCGACCGACATCTTCAGCTCGCGCAACAGTGTCGAGGGCGAAGGGACGCACGGCACCGAAGTGGCCCTTGTCGCAGCAGCTGCGAACGACGGCGCGGGTACGGTCGGCATTGCGTATAATGCCACGATTCTCTCGATCCGGTCCGACGACCCCGGCAGCTGTGCAAGTTCTACCGATTGCACTTTTGGCGAGTTGTCCGGCTCGATCGACTACGCGATCGCGCACCACGCGACCGTGATCAACATGTCGCTCGGGGGATCGAGCGCCTCTTCGGCCGAAATCGCGGCGATCCAGCGGGCGCAGGACGCCGGCATCGTGGTGGTGATCGCTGCGGGCAACGACGGCAAGGCGAACCCCGACCAGTTCGCCCAGTCGATCGCCAGCAAGGGCTTCAACAACGTCATCATCGCCGGCTCGGTCGGCGCGAATGGAACCATTTCGAGTTTCAGCGACAAGGCGGGCAACAGCAAGGTCTACTATCTCGCCGCCCTGGGCGACCGGGTTTCCGTGTACTTGTCCGGCTCGGGCTTTGCGATCGACAGCTCCTACACGGGCCCCGGCTTTTACGCGATCTCCGGCACCAGCTTCTCGGCGCCGCAGATCGCCGCGGCCGTGGCCCTGCTCAAGCAGGCCTTCCCGAACCTGAGCGCGGCCGACATGGTCCAGATCCTGTTCGATACCGCGCAGGATGTCGGCGTGGCGGGCATCGATGCGGTCTATGGCAACGGTATCATGGATCTCAGCCGCGCCTTCCAGCCGCTGGGTACGACCTCCCTCGCCGGTGAAGGCACCTCGCCGATCGCGGTCAGCGACACCTCGGCGGTCGGCTCGCCGCCGATGGGCGACGCGCTGAGCAATCTCTCGATCGGCGCGGTGGTGCTCGACAAATACGACCGCGCCTTCACCACCAACCTCGGCGCGACGATGCGGAGCGCGGCGGTGCAGAGCAAGCTCTACGGCGCGATCGGCACGCAGACCCGCTTCGTTTCGGGCGGCAGCGACGATGCCGCGACCGCCTTTACCATCGACAACCGCCGGATGCAGTTCGGCAACGACCCCGAGGCCAGCCCGCTGTCGCTGTCGGTCAACGATGCGCAGGTCGCGCGGGTGCTGGCGGCGCGGGTCGCGCTCAAGCTGTCGCCCGAAACGCGGCTCGGCTTCACCTATTCGGAAGGCTCCAACGGCCTCGTGATGCAGCTGCAGGGCCAGGAGCGCCCGGCCTTCATGATCTCGGAGCAGGCGGGCGAGGACGACGGCACGCTGCGCCGCGATTCGATGTCCTTCGCCCTGCGCCGGCAGTTCGGCGGCTGGGGCCTGACCGTCGCCGGCACCAGCGGCCGGGCGCTGACCGCCAACCGCGTGTGGATCAACAACGAAACCTTCGGCACCCAGATCGGCGACGGGGTCCAGCACATGCAGCTCACCGCGGATCGCCGCTGGGGCGGATTGCAGGCGACCCTCGGGCTCGACTGGATGAACGAAGACCGCACCGTCCTCGGCGCGCGCTTCCACGACGCCTTCGGCGGCGGCGGCGCGCAGACGATGTTCCTCGATGCCAGCGCCAACTGGGAATTCGCGCCCGGCCTGCGGATCGGCGGCGCCTTCCGCAACGGCTGGACCTATCCCGAAACCAGCCGGGTGATCGAAAGCTCGGTGATCCGGAGCCGGTCGTGGTCGGTCGATCTCGAGAAGCGCGGGCTGTTCGGCAACGACGACGGGATCGCCTTCCGCGTGTCGCAGCCGCTGCGGGTCGAAAGCGGCGGGCTGAACCTCAGCCTGCCGGTCGCCTACAGCTACGAGACTCTCGCCGCGACCTATGGCACGATCCCGATCTCGCTCGCGCCCGACGGACGCGAGATCATGAGCGAACTCGCCTGGCACGGTATGTTCGCGGGGGGCGGGGCTTCCGCCAGCCTCTACTATCGGCGCAACCCGGGCAATTATTCGACCCTGCCCGACGACAAGGGCGTTGCGTTCCGCTGGAGCCGGAAGTTCTGATTTCCCGCATCCTGCGCTAGGGATGGCGCAGGAGATACGGATGGACCTGCAAAAGCTGTTCGGCCTCGACGGCCGCGTCGCGCTCGTTACCGGCGGATCGCGCGGGATCGGGCTGATGATCGCACGCGGGCTGCTCGCCGCCGGCTGCGCGCGGGTCTATCTTGCCGCGCGCAAGCAGGGTGAACTGGATGAAGCGGTTGCCGCGCTGGGCGATCGGGCGGTCGGGATTGCGGCGGATGTGTCGACGCTCGCCGGGATCGAGGCGCTGGCGCAGGACATCGCGGCGCACGAGCCGCTGCTCGACATACTGGTCAACAACGCCGGCGCCGCATGGGGAGCGCCCTTCGGCAGCTTTCCCGAAAGCGGCTGGGACAAGGTGGTCGATCTCAACCTCAAGGCGCCGTTCTTCCTGACCCAGGCGCTGCACGGGCTGCTCGCAGCGGCGGCAAGCGCGGAACGCCCGGCCAAGGTGATCAACATCGCCTCGATCGACGGGCGCAAGCTCAATCCGTGGGAGACCTATTCCTACCAGGCGTCGAAGGCCGGGTTGATCCAGCTCACCAAACGCATGGCGGCGCGGCTGATCGCGGACCGGATCGTGGTCAGCGCGATCGCGCCGGGCGCCTTCCCGAGCGCGATGAACAAGGCCGCGCGCGACACGGGCGATGCGGTTGCGCAGGCAATCCCGGCAGGGCGGGTCGGCACGGCGGAAGACATGGCGGCGGCGGCGATCTATCTCGCGAGCCGGGCGGGCGACTATGTGGTCGGATCGACGCTGACGGTCGATGGCGGGCTGGTCGATGCGGCGCTGCCGGCCGACCTCGGCAATCCCGACGGAAGTTAGGCGTCAGCTCTCGCGGGTCAGGTCGCGAACGAAGTCGATCAGCCCGGTCTGGCGGGCACGGCTGAGGCGCTCGGTCTCGAGGATCCCGCGCACGGTTTCGAAGCAGGCGTCGATGTCGTCGTTGACCACGACATAGTCGTAGCCGTCCCAATGGCTGATCTCGGCGCGGGCGCGGGCCATGCGCGCGGCGATGACCTCGTCGCTGTCGGTCGCGCGCGAACGCAGGCGCTGTTCGAGCGCTTCGATGCTCGGCGGCAGCAGGAACACGCGCACGACGTCGGTCTCCATCCGCTGGTAGAGCTGCTGGGTGCCCTGCCAGTCGATGTCGAACAGGAAGTCGTGCCCTTCCTTCAGCCCGGCCTTGATCTGCGCCTTCGGGGTTCCGTAGAGATTGCCGAAGACCTCGGCCCATTCGAGGAATTCGCCTTCATCGACCCGGCGCTCGAACTCCGCCCGGTCGACGAAGATATAATCCTTCCCGTCGATCTCGCCCTTGCGCATCGGCCGGGTGGTGACCGAGACCGACAGGCCGATTTCGGCGTCTGCTTCCAGCAGCATGCGCGAAACGGTGGTCTTCCCCGCGCCTGAGGGCGAGGACAGGATGAGCATCAATCCGCGCCGCCTGAGGGCGTCCTTGTTGGCCATGCGCGCTGTTGGCGCATCGCGGCCCGGCAATCAAGGGTGGGAGATTATTCGTCCGCCGCTTCCCCGGCGTTCCGGCGATTGCGGCGCCGGTCGAACAGCGCCTTGGCAACGAGGCCGCCGGCGACCACCAGTGTGCCTGGGACCGAACGTGCGGCGAGCCGGGCCAGGGTGGCGGCGGCGACGCGCTTGGTTAAACTGGCGCGCGGCAGCTTGCCGCGCTTGCTTCCCTTGAAATCGCCCCCGGCCAGCTTGTGGCTGATCGCCCGGCGCGCGAGCAGCGATCCTTCGCGCAGCGCCACGTCCACCACCAGCGCGGTCGTGGCGCGGTGCTCCGCATCCAGCGCCTCTTCGGTTTCGGGCGATTTGCCTTTTGCCATCGCCTGCTTTCGGCTGGAGTTACTTCTTGCGGCCGAAATCGACCGTCACGACGTTCGAGCCGTCCTCGCTCTCGGGCTTGGCCGCTCCGCCTTCCAACGCGTCGTCGGGCGAATCGTTCTCGGCATCCTCGTGCGGCTCGGGTTCCAGGTCGGACACTGCGGCCTGGAACTGGAGCCCGAAATCGACCGCCGGATCGACGAAGGCGGTGATCGCGGCGAAGGGGATCGAGAGCTTGGCGGGCACCTGGTTGAAGCTCAGGCCCACCGAGAAGCCGTGATCGTCCACCTTGAGATCCCAGAACTTGTTCTGCAGCACGATCGTCATCTCGTCGGGGAAGCGTTCGCGCAGGTGGGCCGGGATCGAGACGTCGGGAGCGCCGGTCTTGAAGGTGATGTAGAAGTGATGCGCGCCCGGCAGTTCCCCGCCGGTGTGCTGGATCTGGCCGAGCACCCGGCCGACCACCGCGCGCAGGGCTTCCTGCACGATCTCGTCGTAAGGGATCAGGCTGTCGGGTGCATCGTCGCTCATGCGCGAACAAGTGGCGAGGGCGAGCGGTCCGGTCAAGACACTTCGCGCCTCCCAAATCATTGATTCCCGCGTTCACGCGCCTATAGGCGGGCCATGCGCACAGGCCGGATCGAACGCAACACCAAGGAAACCGAAATCCTCGTCGAGGTAAATCTCGACGGGACCGGGGCTTACGACGTTTCCACCGGGATCGGCTTTCTCGATCACATGATCGAGCAGTTCAGCCGCCATTCGCTGATCGACGTCACGCTGAAGGTGAAGGGCGACCTGCATGTCGACCAGCACCACACCACCGAGGACAGCGCGCTCGCGCTGGGCCAGGCGATCGCCGATGCGCTCGGCGACAAGGGCGGGATCGGGCGCTACGGCAGCGCCTATTCGCCGATGGACGAGACGCTGGTGCGGGTTGCGCTCGACGTGTCCGGGCGGCCCTATTTCGTGTGGAAGCTGGCCTTCACGCAGGAAAAGCTGGGCGAGCTCGATACCGAGCTGGTCGAGCACTGGTTCCATTCGATCGGCCAGACGCTCGGCATCACGCTGCACATCGAGCTGCTCTACGGGCAGAACAACCACCACATCTGCGAAGCCGCGTTCAAGGGCTTCGCCCGCGCGATGCGCGCGGCGGTGGAGATCGATCCGCGCAAGGGCGGGGCGATCCCTTCCACCAAGGGCCAGTTGGGCGGATAGCATGGCAGAGGCATTGGCGCTGATCGACTACGGTGCCGGCAACCTCCATTCGGTCAGGAACGCGCTGCTCGCGGCGGGCGCGGGCCATGTCGTGGTCACCGCGGACCCCGATCTGGTGCGCGGCGCGCACCGGATCGTGCTGCCCGGCGTCGGCAATTTCCGCGCCTGCTACGAGGCCCTGACCGCGATCGACGGCCTGGTCGAGGCGCTGGAGGAACGGGTGCTCTCGGATGGGGTGCCGTTTCTCGGCATCTGCGTCGGCATGCAGCTGCTCGCGACCCGCGGCCATGAGCACGGCGAGTGCGACGGGCTCGGCTGGATCCCCGGCGAAGTCCGGCTGATCGAGCGCACCGATCCGGCGATCAAGGTGCCGCACATGGGCTGGAACGATGTCCAGCCGATGAAGCACCACGGCACCATCTTCACCAACGGCGCGGAACTGATCGAGGGCGGGGAGGCCTATTTCCTCCATTCGTATCATTTCGCGCCCGACGACGGGCACCATGTCGCGGCGATGACCGACCATGGCGGCGGGCTGGTCGCGGCGGTTGCGCGCGACAATCTGCTGGGCGTGCAGTTCCACCCCGAGAAGAGCCAGGCCTACGGGCTGGAACTGCTCGGACGTTTCCTGGAGTGGAAGCCGTGATCGTATTTCCTGCCATCGACCTCAAGGGCGGCCAGGTCGTCCGCCTCGCCGAAGGCGATATGTCGCGTGCGACCGTCTATGGCGACGATCCGGCGGCGCAGGCGCTGCTGTTCGCCGAGGCCGGAGCGGAGCATCTCCACGTGGTCGACCTCGACGGCTCCTTCGCCGGCCGGGCGGAGAACCGCGAGGCGGTCGAGGCGATCGTCGAGGCCTTTCCCGGCTACGTCCAGCTCGGCGGCGGCATCCGCAACCGCGCAGCGGTGGAGGGCTGGTTCGACCTCGGCGTCGCGCGGGTGGTGATGGGCACCGCCGCGCTCAAGGACCCCGAGTTCGTCAAGGACATGGCGCGCGAATTCCCGGGCGGGATCGTGGTCGCGGTCGACGCGCGCGACGGCATGGTCGCGACCGAGGGCTGGGCCGAAGTCTCCGACGTCTCGATCGTCGACATGGCGCGCCGGTTCGAGGATGCGGGCGTCGCCAGCCTGCTGTTCACCGATATCGGGCGCGACGGCATGTTAAAGGGCTGCAATATCGAAGCGACGGTCGAGCTTGCGCGGCGCACCGATTTGCCGGTGATCGCCTCGGGCGGGGTCAAGGGTCTCGACGACATCCGCCTGCTCGCGATCCATGCCAACGACGGGATCGAGGGCGTGATTACGGGCCGTGCGCTGTACGACGGGCGGCTGGATTTGGCGGCGGCGTTGCAGATGGCGGCGCGGGCGTGATTGCCCCCTCTCCAACTGCGGCTAGGCCCCTGCGGAGCCAAGCCTTCGTATCCTCTCCCCCCGAGGGGGAGAGGATAGCGCAGCTTGCCGCGGGAGCGGCTAGCGGAGCTTGGAGAGGGGGCCTGTCATGACCGTCCGCATCCGCGTCATCCCCTGTCTCGACGTCCGCGACGGCCGCGTGGTCAAGGGCGTCAACTTCGTCGACCTGGTCGACGCCGGCGATCCGGTCGAGCAGGCGCGCGCCTATGACGCGGCCGGGGCGGACGAACTCTGCTTCCTCGACATTTCCGCCAGCCACGAGGGCCGCGGCACCTTGCTCGACGTGGTGCGGCGCACCGCCGAGGTGTGCTTCATGCCGCTCACCGTCGGCGGCGGGGTGCGGTCGGTCGAGGATGCGCGGGCGCTATTGCTGGCGGGGGCGGACAAGGTCGCGGTCAATTCCGCCGCGGTCTCGCGCCCCGAAGTGGTCAGCGACATCGCCGAGAAGATGGGCAGCCAGTGCATCGTCGCCTCGGTCGATGCGAGATGGAGCCACGACCACTGGGAGATCTTCACCCACGGCGGCCGCAAGGCGACCGGGATCGACGCGATCGAGCACGCGGTGAAGCTCGCCGGGCTGGGCGCAGGCGAATTGCTGGTGACCTCGATGGACGGCGACGGGACCAAGCGCGGCTACGATCTCAAGCTCACCCGCACGATCGCCGACGCGGTCTCGGTCCCGGTGATCGCCTCGGGCGGGGTCGGCACGCTCGATCATCTGGTCGAGGGCGTGACGCAAGGCCATGCGAGCGCGGTGCTGGCGGCCTCGATCTTCCACTTCGGCACCTATTCGATCGCCGAGGCGCATGCGGCGCTGCGAGCCGCGGGGCTGCCCGCGCGCAGCTGAACTGTCGATCAGGCTTACAAACGGACTGCGGGCCCGCTCGCGGTTAACCATCGTGAGTGCCGGCTTACGCAGGGGAATGGCCGCTGGCACGGCGCTTGCGTTAACGGATTCGATGTCCCGCGCCCTGCTCTTCCTCGCCTGCCTGCTTTCGGCCAGCCCTGCGCTTGCCGGCCAGGAGACCCAGGTGCCCGAAGGCTCGGCGCTGACGCTGTTCGCGCTCGGGGCGATCGGGGTGATCGTCGGCCGCAAGGGCGCGATGCGCCCGAAGGATCGCCCCAAGGACCAGACCCGCAAGGAACCCTGACCGCCGCCTGGCCGGCGTCCGAGCGCCCTTGACCGGGCCTGCCCGAATATCCATGACCGCGCGCATGGACACATTGGCCCGCCTCGAACAGACCATCGCCCAGCGCCTCGGCGCCTCGCCCGACACCTCTTATGTCGCGCAGCTCCACGCGCGCGGGCTTACGGTGATCGCGCGCAAGCTGGGCGAGGAGGCGGTCGAGACCGTGGTCGCCGCGCTGGCCGGGAGCGACGAGGACGTCGTCGGCGAATCCGCCGACGTGCTGTTCCACCTGCTGGTGCTGCTGGGCGAGAAGGGCATCGCGTTCGACCGTGTGCTCGCCGAGCTCGAGCGCCGCGAAGGCACCTCGGGGATCGACGAGAAAGCGGCGCGGGGCAAATAATGCCGATCGACGCGACCCTGCCCTATGACGACCAGAACGTCTTCGCGAAGATCCTGCGCGGGGAGATCCCGAACCGCACCGTCTACGAAGACGAATGGGCGCTCGCATTCCACGACATCGCCCCGGCCGCGCCGGTGCATGTGCTGGTGATCCCCAAGGGCGCCTATGTCGGCTGGGACGATTTCTCGGCCCAGGCGGGCGCGGAGGAGATCGCCGGCTTCGTGCGCGCGGTCGGCCATGTCGCGCGCACCCTCGGGCTGGTCGAGCCGGGCTATCGCCTGCTCGCCAATCTCGGGCGCAACGGCGGGCAGGAAGTGCCGCATCTCCATGTCCACCTGTTCGGCGGCGGGCCGCTCGGGCCCATGCTGTCGCGCTAATGGCTCGGCCCGTCTCTCCGTCCGCGGTTCCCGATCGGGTGTAAAAAAGCCGTTCTTGCCGAGCGACTCGGCGAAAGGCTAAAGCCTGCCGTCAACCATGACGACGCAGATCGAACCGCACTCCGGCCGCTTCGACGGGCCCCGTCATCTCTTCGCCGTGCGCGTCTATTACGAGGATACGGACCTGTCGGGCATCGTCTATCACGCCAACTACCTGCGCTGGTTCGAGCGCGCGCGGTCGGACATGCTGCGCCTGCTCGGGATCGACCAGCGCGCGGCGCTTGAGGCGGGCGAGGGGTTCTACACCGTCGCCGGCCTGACCCTGCGCTTCGCCGGGCCCGCACGGCTCGACGACGCGGTGACGATCGAAAGCTCCGCGCTCGATATCGGCGCCGCCAGCGTCACCCTGCGCCAGCGTGCGTTAAGGGAGGATGCGCTTCTTGCCGAGGCCGACATCCGCGTCGGCTTCGTTTCGCCCGACGGCCGCCCGCGCCGCCAGCCCCAGGCATGGCGCGAGGCCTTTTCCCATCTCAAAGCCGAAAGCATTGCATGACCGACCTTTCCCTCCTTGCCGCGGCCGCCGCCGAAACCCCCACTCGGCTCGATCCGATCAAGCTGTTCCTCGATGCCGATATCGTGGTGCAGGTGGTGATGGCCGGGCTGTTGGCCGCGAGCGTGTGGGCCTGGACGATCATCGTCTCGTTCCGCATCCGGATCGGCGCGCTGCGGCGGCGCTGCGCCGATTTCGAAAGCGAATTCTTCCAGCTCGACAATCCCGACGCGCTGCTGGGCGAACGCCGCCGCGCCGCGATCCCCTCGGCCGCGATCGCCGCGGCGGGCCTGGGTGAGTTCCGCAAGTCGGCCGCGCTGCGCAGCGGCGACCGGGAGGGTGCGCGTCAGCGCATCGCGACGGCGATGGACAGCCAGGTTGCTGCGGAAGCGGACGATCTCGGCGCGCGGCTGAACTTCCTCGCCACGGTGGGCGCGGTCGCGCCCTTCGTCGGCCTGTTCGGCACGGTGTGGGGAATCATGAACAGCTTCTTCGACATCGGCCAGCAGCAGAACTCGTCGCTCGCGGTGGTCGCGCCGGGCATCTCGGAGGCGCTGTTCGCCACGGCGATCGGCCTGTTCGCCGCAATTCCGGCCGTGATCGCCTACAACCGCTACAGCAACCGGGTGAACCTGTTCGAATCCCGCCTGCAGCGTTTCGCCGACCGCTATCATTCGCAGCTCAGCCGCGACCTGGAGAAGAACTGATGGCGATGGGCATCGCCACTTCCGGCCGCAAGCGGCGCCACGGACGCGGTTCGCGCCGCGCGCCGATGGCGGAGATCAACGTCACCCCGCTGGTGGACGTGATGCTGGTGCTGCTGATCATCTTCATGGTCACCGCTCCGCTGCTGACCTCGGGCGTGCCGCTCGACCTGCCCGACAGCCGGGCGGAGGCGCTGTCGCAGGAGGAGGACCAGGTGACGATCTCGATCGCCAACGACGGGGTGGTCTATATCGACGATGCGCCGGTGGCGCAGGGCGATCTCCCTGCGGCGCTCGCCAACGTGCCCCGCAAGGGCGACGGCAAGCCGCCGATGGTGACCTTGCGCGCCGACCGGACGCTCGATTACGGCCGGGTGATGCAGGTGATGGGCGAACTGAGCCATGCCGGCTTCGACCAGATCTCGCTGGTCACCAACAGTTCAGTCGAGGCGCCATAGCGATCCGGCGATGAGCACCGCGGTCCTCACCCCTGCGCGCAACGGCATCGGATTGCGCCGCGACGAGACGGTCGGGCTGATCGTGGCGGGGGTCGCGCATGTCGCGATCATCGCCGCGCTGGCGATCAACGCCTTGCGCGCGCCGCCGGCGATCCCGCCGCCGGAACGGGTGACGGTCAATCTCAGCGAGGATGTCGGGCTCGAGGCCAGCGCGGCGCAGGTCGCGCCGGAAGGCAAGGCCTCGGTCGCCGATCGGATCGGCGAGGAGCCGACCCCGCCCAAGCCGGTGCCGCAGCCCAAGGCGGAGCAGCCCAAGCCGGCCCCGCCGAAGCCCGCTCCACCCAAACCGGTGCCCAAGGCGGCCGCCAAGCCGGTGGTCTCGCCCCGAACCTCGGCGGTCGCACCGCGGCCCGCCCCGCCCAAGCCGGTGCCGAAGGCCCCCGGCGCGAGCCGGATCGGCAGCGATTTCCTCGACGGCAAGGGCAGCAAGGCCGATGCCGACGCGCCGGTCGCCGCCTCACAGATCGGCGCCGCGGACCGCGCCTCGCTGGTGCAGGCGGTGGCACGCCAGCTCAAGCGCTACTGGCGCCAGCCCTCGGGCGTGGACGTAGACAAGCTTTCGACCGTGATCGAATGGGAGTTGAACGACGACGGCACGCTCAAGGGCGCCCCGCGCTTCATCAGCCAGACCGGCCAGACCGACAGCAACAAGCCGCAGCAGGGGCTGCACCGCGATGCCGCGATCCGCGCGATCCGCCAGGCCGCACCGTTCGACCTTCCGCCGAAATTCTACAACGGCTGGAAGAAGCTCAGATTCACTTTCGACTGGAATTTGAATTCATGACATTGCTCAAGCATCTCGCGCCGCTGCTGATCGCCTTCGTACCGGCGGCGGGCTTCGCGCAGGAACAGCAGGTGGTGGCGCCGCCGCCCGGGGCGCAGGGAGCGCCCGCCCAGGCCGACGACGAAGGCGTGCTGGTCGGCACCGTGACCGGCGAGGGCGCGTGGCAGGATCTCGGCATCGCGATCCCGGCCTTCGCCACCAATGCCGACGTGGCGACCCCGGCGAACACCGGAGGCACCGCCGCGCTCGGGCGCGAGCTCGCGCGGGTGATCACCGCCGATCTCAAGAACAACGGGTTGTTCAAGCCGGTCGGGCCCGACAGCCTGCCCAAGCCGAGCTTCGCCGAGATCACCGCGCCGGCCTGGGGATCGTGGACCTCGCGCAGCGCCGAGATGCTGGTGCAGGGCTATGTCCGCGCCAACGGCGACGGGCAACTCACGGTCGGCTGCTATCTCTACGACGTGCAGCTCAAGAACGAGCTGATCCGCCAGGGCTGGGTGGTCCAGCCGTCCGACTGGCGCCGCGCGGCGCACAAATGCGCGGACCTGGTCTATTCGAAGCTCTCGGGCGAAAGCCCGTTCTTCGACAGCAAGATCGCCTATATCGCCGAGACCGGGCCGAAGAACCACCGGATCAAGCGGCTCGCGATCATGGATTCGGACGGCGCGAACCACCGCTTCATCACCAATGGCGGCGCGACCGCGCTGACCCCGCGTTATTCGCCCGACTACAAGTCGATCGTCTACCTCAGCTACATCAACGGCAATCCGCGGATCTACGTCTACGACATCGGCACGGGCAAGCAGCGGATCGTGACCCAGAGCAGCAACCCGACCTTCGCCCCGCGCTGGTCGCCCGACGGGCGCTGGATCCTCTATTCGATGGCGGTCGGCGGCAACACCGACATTTACCGCGTCTCCGCCCAGGGCGGGCAGAGCACCCGGCTGACCGACAATCCGGGGATCGACGTCGGTGGATCCTATTCGCCCGACGGCAGCAAGATCGTGTTCGAAAGCGATCGCTCGGGCACGCAGCAGGTCTATGTGATGAATGCCGACGGGTCGAACCAGAAACGGATCAGCTTCTTCGCGGGCCGCGCGGCGACCCCCGAATGGAGTCCGCGCGGGGACCAGATCGCCTTCACCCACATCGTCGGCGATTTCCGCATCGCGGTGATGACCCCCGACGGCAGGAACGTGCGCGACCTGACCAACAGCTGGCAGGACGAGGCGCCGACCTGGGCGCCCAACGGCCGCATCATCCAGTTCTTCCGCACCACCCGCAATTCGGGCGACACGGCGCTGTGGCAGGTCGATCTGACCGGCCGCAACGAACGCCGGCTGCCGACCCCGGTGGGCGCTTCCGACCCCGCCTGGGGACCGGTTTTGCCTTGAGTGTGTTACAGTAAGGAATCCCCATTACCCCCCACTTGTTGTCCATCTGGAAGGAGAGAAGGATGAAAAGGTCAGTTTCCGCCCTCGCCGTCACCACCATGCTCGCCGGTGCGCTCGCGCTCGGCGCGTGCTCGAAGAAGGCCCAGGTTGCAGATGAGTTGCCGCCGCAGCCGGCGACCGTCGCCGACAACGGCCCGCCTCCCGGCCCCGGCCCGGTCGATACGGTGATCCCGGGCAGCAACGCCGATTTCCTCGCGCAGATGAACGGCCGCAACGTGATCTATTTCGATACCGACAAATACGATATCGACGCGACCGACGCCGCGGCGCTTCGCACCCAGGCCGAATGGCTCCGCCGCTATCCCACCAAGCGCGCGACCATCGAAGGCCACTGCGACGAACGCGGCACGCGCGACTATAATATCGCGCTGGGCGAGCGCCGCGCCAATTCGGCCAAGAACTATCTGGTCAGCGTGGGGATCGACGCCTCGCGCCTGACCACGGTCAGCTACGGCAAGGAACGTCCGGTGGCATTGGGCTCGAACGAGGCCGCCTGGGCGCAGAACCGCCGCGCGGCGACGATCACGATCGACTGATCAGTCGGCGATCAGCGGCAGCTTCGGTTGCGGCAGCAGGGCGGGCGCTTCGGCATAGGCCGGGGCGCCCGTCAGCCTGTGGTGCGCGGCCGCGGCGCCGCCCGTGGCGGCGAACAGGGCCACCGCCAAGGTGGCGACGACCGAAAATCCCGCGGAAATGGCAAGCTGACGACTCATCACGCAAACTCCTTAGCCGGCTAAATAGTCTCGATCCGCTATTTTGCAATGCAGCATGATGTCGCGAATTGTCGCGTCCCTGCGGGTGGCGCGAGCGGCCCGGAACGCCTAGATTGGAAGCGATGACCTTCAGGAATCACCTGTGAGCAGGCCCCGGCGTTCGAACGACTGGGGCTTCCCCCGCTGGCGCGGCTACGGCTCGGCGAGCGAGGCGGCGACCGTGCGCATCTGCGACCGGCACCTGTGCGACGAGCCGGGCAACTGCCCCGCGCCCAAATCGCCCAACAGCCCCGACCGCTGGTATTTCTGCGAAAAACACGCCGCCGAATACAACTCGAAATGGGACTATTTCGAAGGGCTCGACAAGGAAGAGGCCGAGGCACGTGCCCAGTCCGAGGAGCGCGCCAATGCAGGCTACGCGGAATCGCAGCACTATGGCTGGGCCGGCTCGGGCGATGGCAGCCGCAGCCGCGACGAGGTCCGCGCGCTGGAACTGTTCGGCCTCACCGCCGATGCCGATTTCGACGCGGTGAAGAAGGCCTGGCGCGCCAAGGCCAAGGAAGTCCACCCCGACGTCAAGCCGGGGGATGCCGAGGCAGCCAAGGCCTTCCAGGCCTACAGCCTGGCCTACGAGGTCCTGCGCGCGGCCGAGGAGCGGCGCGAGTGGAAGGGCTGAGACCGGCCCCGGTCAGTCCAGCTCGTCGCGCTTTTCGGGGCCGAAGGAAATCCACGCGACCAGCACCAGCGCGGTGACCAGGGTGACGCTCGCCAGCGCGAGGCCGTAGTTGCCGCCGTGGCTCTCGGCGATCCCCGCCTGCAGCGGCGAGACGCGCGAGGCGATCAGGTTGCCCAGCTGGTAGACCAGCCCGGGGAACATCGCGCGGATCGCGGGGGGCGAAAGCTCGTTGAGATAGGCGGGAATGTTCGCCCAGGCGCCCTGCACCGAAAGGCCGATCAGGAAGGCGCCGAAGCCCAGCGGCACCAGCCCGCTCGAATAGGCCCATAGCGGGATCACCGGCAGCACGATCACGCTCGCCAGCGCCAGCGTGCGCCGCCGGCCGAGCTTTTCCGAGAGCGTCCCGAAGCCGAGCGAGCCGATGATCGAGCCGATGTTGAGCACGATCGCCAGCGTGCCGGTGGTGTGGGTGTCGAAGCCGTGCTGCTTCTGCAGGAAGGTCGGGTAGAGATCCTGCGTCCCGTGGCTGAGGAAGTTCATCCCGGTCATCAGCACCACCAGATAGAGCGCGAGCTTCCAGTGCCGGCCGAGCACCGCGAGCACACCCTCGCGCGGCCCCCCTTGCCGGATGTGGGCATGGCGCGCGGTGAAGCTGGGGCTTTCCTCGACATGCGCGCGGACGAACAGCACGAACAGCGCCGGCACGATCCCGATGAAGAACATCGCGCGCCAGCCTACCAGGTCGAAGAACAGGAAATAGACCAGGCTCGCGACGAGGTAGCCGGTCGAATAGCCGGCCTGCAGCAGGCCCGAGACCGGGCCGCGGATCCGCGCCGGGACGGTCTCCATCACCAGGCTGGCGCCGAGCCCCCATTCGCCGCCCATCGCGAAGCCGAACAGCGCGCGGATCACCAGCAGCTGGCCGAGCGAGCCGACCACGCCCGACAGGCCCGAGAGCAGCGAGAAGGCGGCGATCACCACCATCAGCACCGGGCGGCGCCCGAAGCGATCGCCGAGCCAGCCGAACACCAGCGCGCCGAGCGGCCGCGCGGCCAGGGTCAGGAACAGCGCCTCCGAGACGTCCTCGATCCCGGTGCCGAATTCCTGGCTGATCGCCTTGAGCATGAAGACCATCAGGAAATAGTCGAAGGCGTCGAGCGTCCAGCCGAGATAGCTGGCCCAGATCGCGGTCTTCTGCGGCTTGGTCAGGCTGCGGTATTCGCCGATCAGCCCGGTGCTTGCTGCGCTCATTCCTCGATCCCCTGCTGGCTCGCGCGGCAACCTAGCGGTTCGCGGTGCGGGCGCAAGGCGGGCGGGCGATCAGCTCCACTTCACTTCCGGAGGCAGGCTCATCAGGATCGCGTCGATGTTTCCGCCGGTCCTGAGGCCGAACAATGTCCCGCGGTCGTAGACCAGGTTGAACTCGACGTAGCGCCCGCGCCATTCGAGCTGCGCCTGCTTCTCGGCCTCGCTGAAGTCCTGGCCCATGCGCCGGCGCACGATCGCCGGGAACACGTCGAGGAACGCCTGGCCGACATCGCGGGTGAAGGCGAAATTGCGTTCCCACTCGGACTCGTCCGCGCATTCGAGATGGTCGTAGAAGATTCCGCCGACCCCGCGCGCGACATTGCGGTGGGGAATGAAGAAGTAGTCGTCGGCCCACTTCCTGAACTTCTCGTAATAGGTCGGGTTGTGCGCCGCGCAGGCCGCGCGGAACGCGGCGTGGAAAGCCTCGGTATCCTCGGCATAGGGGATCGGCGGGTTGAGGTCCGCCCCGCCGCCGAACCACGCCTTGCTGGTGGTGAGGAAGCGGGTGTTCATGTGCACCGCGGGCACGTGCGGGTTGGCCATGTGCGCGACCAGGCTGATCCCGGTGGCGGTGAAACCGGGGTTCTCCTCGCCCGCGCCGTGGATCGTGCGCGCGAAATCGGGGGCAAACCTGCCCGAGACCGTCGAGACGTTGACCCCGACCTTCTCGAACACCTTGCCCTTCATCACCCCGCGCACGCCGCCGCCGCCTTCCCCGGAATCGTCGGCCTCGGTGGCGCGGTCCCACGGGATGTATTCGAAGCTCGCATCGCTCCCGGCTTCGCGCTCGATGCTCTCGAAGGCGGCGCAGATCCGGTCGCGCAGGCTTTCGAACCAGGCGCGGGCGTCCGCAGTTTGCTGTGTCCAGTCGGTCATCGCAGCTCTCCAATCGCATCGCCCTTGCCAAAGCCTCGGCCGCACGGCAAGGGATGGCCATGGTTCCCGTTTCGTTCGCTTTCGACTTCGCCGGCCGGGAATTGGCGGTGGCCGGCGGCCGGGCGCTCTACTGGCCGGCCGAGCGGGCGCTGCTGGTGGCGGACCTCCATCTCGAGAAGGCGAGCTTCTATGCCCGCCACGGCCAGATGCTGCCGCCCTACGACAGCCGCGAGACGCTGGAACGGGTGGCCGAAGCGATCCGCGCAACCGGCGCGCGGCGGGTGTTCACCCTGGGGGACAATTTTCACGATGCGGGCGGGGCCGCCCGGCTGGAACCGCACGCCGCGGGCATGCTCGATGCGCTGACCCGCGCGACCGACTGGGTGTGGATCACCGGGAATCACGACCGGGGGCAGGGCGCCGATGCCCGCGGCGCGCCGGGCGGGACGATCGTGGAAGAGCTCGAAGTCGGCGGCATGATCCTGCGCCACCACGCGCAGCGCGGCGAGGCGCGGCCCGAGCTGTCGGGCCATTTCCATCCGCAGTTGAAGCTGGTCGCGCGCGGCCGCCCGATCCGCCGCCCTTGCGTCGTGGTCAGTTCGACCCCACATGGGGAGGGTCCGAAGACCGGCGTCAAACTGATCATGCCGGCCTTCGGTGCGCTCACCGGCGGGATGGATGCGGCCGATCCGGCGATCCTTTCCGCGATGCAGCCCGCCAGCGCGATCGACGCAGTGGTGCCCACCAGGGCGAAGCTGCTGCAATTCCCGCTCTGGCGCGCGGCGGCCTGAAGTCTATCGCCGCAAGCCCCTTTCGCTTGCCGGAGATTCCCCCTAAGACCGCCGCTTCGAAAACCACGGCAACAGTCACAGGAGACTGCACGATATCCCGTCCACCCCGGCGCATGCTTGCGCCCCCCGTCAAGAGCGGGCCCCGCTTCGACAACATGATCCAGTCCGAGAAAGTTCGCGTCATCGACGAGAATGGCGAGAATCTCGGCGTGATGTATACCAACGAAGCGATCGAACAGGCCAATGACATCGGCCTGAACCTGGTCGAAGTCTCGCCCAACGCCGATCCGCCGGTCGTCAAGTTCCTCGATGTGGGCAAGTACCGCTACGAGGCGCAGAAGAAGGCGAATGCCGCGCGCAAGACGCAGAAGACGCAGGACATCAAAGAGATCAAGATGCGTCCGAACATCGACACGCACGATTACGACGTGAAGATGAAGAACGTGGTCAAGTTCATCGGCGAGGGCGACAAGGTGAAGCTCACCCTGCGCTTCCGCGGCCGCGAAATGAGCCACCAGGAACTCGGGATGAACCTGCTCAAGCGGGTGCAGGACGATGTGGCCGAGATCGCCAAGGTCGAAGCCTATCCGCGGCTCGAAGGCCGCCAGATGCTGATGGTGCTGGCGCCCAAGTAAGGCGCCGGCGCCCTCCGGCGCCCTTATCCGAACAGCGAGAACTGGGGGTCGGGCCGCAATATCCAGCGGCCCAGCACCTCGTATTGCGCCAGCCCGACCAGGCTATGGATCAGCGCGAAGCCGCCCACCGTCCAGCCGAGGTCGCTCACCGGCTGCGTCGCGGGCAGACCGTCGCGATAGGCCAGCGTCACATGCGGGCTGAAGCGCCAGCCCTCACGCATCTCCACCCCCTGCGCGGCCATCGCCCCGGCGATCTCGTCGTGCAGCGCCAACGCCGCCTTCTGGCTGTGCCCGGGGCGCAGCGCGGCGCTGCGCGTGCCGATGCTCAGCCGGTCGAGCACCAGGTCGAAGGCCGGGGCGGCAACCCGCTGCCCGGCGACCACCAGCGCCCGCGACAGCGTGTGTTGCGGGGTGGAGAAATCGGGCGCGATCGCCAGCGTGGCGTGCAGGCGCTGCGCGTCGAGCAGGCCTTCCGATCCGAGCCTGCGCTCGGCCCAGGCACGGATGCGTGCGGCGGAGGCGCGGTCGGGCAGGGCGGCGAAGAAATAGCGGTGGGCCAGAAGCGTGGCGGACATGGGACAAACTCCGAATCGGACTATGTTCTTATTTTGTTCCAATCGAAGGCCTGAGTCGAGGGAGACAATCGCTCCGGGCCTGCTAGTTTGTCGGCGAAGGAGTCCCGCATGCACCGTCTTACTCTCGTCCAGGCCAATTCCCTGATTTCCGCCGTCCAGGCCGATGCGCTGCAGCGCGGGCTCAAGCCGCTTTCGGCGGCGGTGCTCGATCCGGGGGCCAATCTGGTGGCGTTCCAGCGGCAGGACGGCGCGCCGCAGCTCGGCCCCAAGCTCGCGACCGGCAAGGCGGCGGGCGCGCTGGCGCTGGGTGTCACCAGCCGACGGCTGGGCGAGATGGCGGTGGAACGGCCGCATTTCATCGCCGCGGCGAGCGGACTGGGCGAGGGCGGGATGATCCCCGCGGCCGGCGGGATCATCGTCTGCGATACGGAAGGCACCGTGCTGGGCGCGCTCGGCGTCTCGGGCGACACTTCGGACAATGATGAGGCCTGCGCCCTCGCGGCGATCGCGGCGGCGGGATTTGTGGCGAAGGCCTGACCGCTCAGGGCAGCGGCTGCACCACCGGCTCGGAGACGAATTGCGGCTCAGGCGCCGGTTCCGGTGCGGCCGGCGGCAAGGCCACCGCGACCGGGGCCGGATCGGTCACCACCGGCGCGAGATAGACCGGCGTTTCGAAGGCGCCCGCATCGACCACGATCCCGTGCAGCGCGTCGATCTCGGCCTTGCGCCGGCTGAGGTAGTATTCGCGCGAAGCGGTGTAGGGATCCACGGTCGCGCGCTGACGCGCCAGCTCGGCGTCGAACTCGATGCGGTAGTCGAGCGAGCGGATCACGCCCGTCGGGATGGTGTATTCGAGCGTGTTGAACGGTTTGCCGACCAGCGTGGGCAGCACCAGCCCGTCAACCGCGCCGCCGAACATGTCGCGCAGCGTGGTCGGCCCGAGCAGCGGCAGGAAGAAGAACGGCCCAGGCCCGACCCCGTAATAGCCGAGCGTATCGGCGAAGCCGTTGTCGCGGAACGGCAGGTTGAACGGCTTTTCCTTGGCCACGTCGATCAGTCCGGCCACCCCGACGGTGGAATTGACCGCGAAGCGCCCGACCGTCTCGAAGGCTTTCCCCGGCTTGAACTGCAGCATGTAGTTGAGGAAGATCACCGGCGATTTGAGGTTGCGGAAGAAATTGCGCAGCCCCGAGCGGACCGGCCCCGGCACCGCATCCTCGTAGCCCTTGGCAACCGGGGCGACCAGCGCCTCATCGACCTTCTGGGTTGCGTCGTAGGTCTGCGCGTTGAGCTTGGCCAGCGGATCCCCCGGCGGCGCGACGTAGGGGCCGGAGGAGACCACGATCGTGTTGTCGTCGTTAGCGGGCGGCGGAGGCGTCTCGGTGCCGGGTTCGTCTGCCGCATCCGCATCCGCGGATGCTGTCGCGGGCACCGGATCGGGCGGGGTGACATCTGCCGCCACCGGAACACCGACGACGATCAGCGCGGCCATCGAGATACTCAAGCAAACACCTTCCAGCTTCGCCGCCTCGCAACCCTGCAGGCGGCTCCGTCGCGGACAGGACTATTGCTACAAATTCCTTACCGGGCAATGGCGGGTGCGACTAAAAGTGTCCGGGCGTTACCACCACGCGTTCGTGCCCCGCATACGCCCATGCTTCGCCGATCCGGTCGAGCGGCAGAATCCGGGTCGGGAGCGACAGGCCTGCCGTCGCCGCGGCGCCGAAGACCGCGGCGATCGCCGCGACCAGCCGTTCGAGCGAGACGCTGCCGATCCCGCTGCCGATCAGCTCGATCGCCGAGGCGCGCAGCACCGCGCCGGGGAGCGACAGCTCGGCGCCGCCGACCGAGCCGATCTGCACGAAGCGGAGCGGCACGCCGTCGCGCCCGGCCTTCGCCGCGGCAATCAGCGCCGCCCGGGCGCTCGGACCCCACAAATAGTCGAGCACCACGTCGACGCCCTCCATGAAATGAGGCTTAAACGCATGTTCGAGCTCTTCCCCGTCGCCGCGCAGCGCGAGCGTGGCATCGGCGCCGAGACGGTCGAGCGCCGCCTGATTGCGTCCGGTCGCGATCACTTTCGCGGCGCCCAGGTGCCGCGCGATCTTCACCGCCAGCTGCCCCGAGGCGCCGGTCGCGCCGTTGATCAGCACCGTCTCGCAGGCGCGCAGCTTCGCGCGTTCGGTCAGCGCCGCCCAGGACGACATGCCGGGATTGGCGATCGCCGCGGCGGTCGCGTCATCGAGCGTGTCGGGCAGCGGGATGCAGCGCGCCACATCCACCACGGTCCGTTCCGCCATCGCCCCGAACGGAGCACGCGGCAGGACGAAATAGACGCGGCGCCCGTCCGCGAGCCGCCCGACTCCATCGACTCCCGCGACGAACGGGAGGGCGCCGGCCGAGCTGTAATGGATGCCCGAGGCGCGACCGCGGGTCAGCTGGCTCAGGGCAGCGGCACCGACTTCGATCAGATGTTCGCTCGCGAGCGCCGCGGGCTCCTGAAAATTCTCGCAGGCGGGCGCTTGGCCCCCAGCGCTGACGACGGCGGCTTTCATTGCAGCATTCCTTTGCTGATCGGATTATATGTGTATTATGCACAGGTATTTCGCGATCGGGAGCGCGTCAATGAAAAATCTGCATAATACACATATTATCGCACAATACCGCAGCCTGCACATGGCGCTGCTCGAGATCGTCGCGGTGATGAGCCGCCCGCAACGCGACGATGCACTGATCCGAGCGGCCGGGATCAAGCTCGATCGCGCCTTGTTTCCGCTGCTGGTGGTGATCGAGCGCTTTGGCCCGATCGGGGTGGTCGATCTCGCCGACCGGGTCGGGCGCGATCACACCACGGTCAGTCGCCAATTGGCCAAGCTCGAGGCTCTCGGGCTTATCACGCGCGAGGCGGATCCGGCCGATCGTCGCATCCGCCGCACCGCGATTGCGCCGGCCGGCAAGGCGATGACCGATCATATCGACCGCGCACGCGAACGACTCGGCCTGGCCGTTTTCGCCGGATGGGACGAACGGGACTTCGACGAACTGGTGCGCCTGATGGGCAAATTCGCAGCGAGCTTCAAGGACGTGCCGGCGCAGGGTTGATCTGTTTTTCGACCGCGTTCTCGAGCGGCTCGGAGATCGGGCCCGCGCCCTACTCGGTCGCGCCGCTGCATTCCCCAGACAATCGGTAAACCGTCATCGAATTAACGCTCGGCGCGGAACCCCGCCAGCCGCGCCACCGCCTCGTCCAGCACCGCGTCCTGCTTCGCGAAGCACAGCCGCAGGAATCCCTTTTCCGGTGCCTCCGCATAGAACGCCGAAACCGGGATCGACGCGACCCCCGCCTCGCGGATCAGCCGTTCGGCCACCGCCGCATCGTCTGCCTCGAGCCCCGAGGCGGCGAGGTCGATCGTGACGAACCAGGTCCCGTCGGCCGGCAGCACCGCGAAGCCCGCCGCGGCCAGTCCGTCGACCAGCCGCGCCCGCGCCGCCGCGTATTGCGCGCGGTGGGCGCGATGCCATTCGGCGGGCAGCGCCAGCCCTTCGGCCACCGCCCATTGCAGCGGGGTCGCGCTGGTGAAGGTGAGGAACTGGTGCTGCCCGGCGATCGCATCGGCAAGCGGCTTTGCGGCGACGGCCCAGCCGATCTTCCACCCGGTGAGCGAGAAAATCTTCCCCGCCGAGCCGATCTTGACCGCGCGGTGGCGCAGCGACGGGATCGCCAGCGGCGAGAGGTGCGGCGTGTCGCCGAACACCATGCCTTCCCACACCTCGTCGCACAGCAGCACGAGATGGTGGCGTTCGCAGATCGCGCCGAGCCGTTCGAGCGTGGCGCGCCCGATCAGCGTGCCGGTGGGATTGTTCGGCGTGTTGAGGATCGCCAGCCGGGTGTTCGGCCCGATCGCGGCCTCGAAGGCGTCGAGCGGCAGGTCCCAGTGCGGCGGGGTGAGGTTGACCGGCCTGACCGTGCCGCCGGCGCGCTCGACCAGCGGCGCATAGGCGTCGTAGGCGGGCTGGAACAGGATCGCCTCGTCGCCCGGCTGGACGAAGGCGAGGATGCTCGCGGCCAGCGCCTCGGTCGCGCCGGAGGTCACCACGATCTCGTCCGCGCTCACCGCCAGCCCCTGCTCGCGCGCGTAATACTCCGCCACCGCGCCGCGCAGCTCGGCCAGCCCGCGCATCGGGGGATACTGGTTCGAACGCCCGGTCAGCGCGCGCTGTGCCGCCGCCAGCAGTTCGGGCGCATGCTCCCGGTCGGGAAACCCCTGCCCCAGATTGATCGCCCCGGTCTCGCGCGCGAGGGCCGACATGTGCTCGAAGATCGTGGTCTTGGGCGTCTCGCTCATCGGACGTCTTGTGGAGTGTGCCGCGCTGCCGAGCAAGATGCGCAAGCCGATCTGCGGCAGAACATATAAGGGAAAGTTCCTAGTCCCGGTCCCAGGCGAAATCCTTGTGGCAAAGACCTTTGTCTTGCCTATACGATGAAGGACAGCGGGGGCGTATGATTGTCGGAATTGATCTCGGGACCACCAATAGCGCTGTCGCCTATTGGGACGCAGGGGAAGCGCGTCTTGTCCCCAACAGCTTGGGGCAACTCGTTACCCCGTCGGCTGTGAGCATCGATGACGACGGCGAGCTGCTGGTCGGACTGCCTGCCCGTGAGCGCCAGCCGACCCACCCGGACCGCACCGCCACGGCATTCAAGCGTTACATGGGAACCTCGCGCAAGCTGAAGCTCGGCCGGAAGGAATATGCTCCGGAAGATCTTTCGGCGCTGGTGCTCGCGAGCCTCAAGCGCGATGCGGAGGTTCATCTTGGGGGGCCGGTGACCGGTGCCGTCATCACGGTGCCTGCCTATTTCAACGACAAGCAGCGTCGGGCCACGCGCCGGGCCGGGGAACTGGCCGGGCTCAAGGTCGAGCGACTGATCAACGAACCGACCGCTGCGGCACTTGCCTTCGGCATCCACCAGCGTGCGGTGGAAGAGCCGTTTCTGGTGTTCGATCTTGGCGGAGGGACCTTTGACGTGTCGCTGGTCGAGATGTTCGAAGGGATTATCGAAGTGCGTGCCTCTGCCGGCGACAATCGGCTGGGCGGGGAAGACTTCAACCGGGTGCTGATCGATTTCGCGCGCGAAAAGCTGGCGGGAGTGTTGCCGGAGACCCACGAGGGAGAAGCCCTCTACGAGGTGATGCGCGACGCCGCCGAGCGCGCGCGCCGCGCGTTGAGCGAAGCGGACGAGGCGCCCTATCGCTTCGTCTGGGACGGTCGGGAACATCGGATCGCGGTGACCGCCGACGCTTTCGCCGAACGGGCCGAGCCGTTGATCGAACGCCTGCGCGAGCCGGTGCTGCGGTCGTTGCGCGACGGCAGCACGAAGGTCGGCGAACTGTCCGAGATCGTTCTGGTCGGCGGCGCGACCCGCATGCCGATCGTGCGCAAGGCGGTCACGCGCATGTTCGGCCGGTTTCCGGACACCACTGTCCATCCCGATCATGCGGTCGCGCTGGGAGCGGCGGTGCAGGCGGGCCTCAAGCGGCGGGACGCCGACCTGGACGAGGTGCGGCTGACCGACGTGTGCCCGTTCACGCTGGGGGTCGGCATATCCGAAAGAGACGCGCGCGGCGGGCGCCGCGACGGCATCTTCTCCCCGATCATCGAGCGCAACACGGTGATTCCGGCCAGCCGCGTGCAGCGCTATTTCACCATGATCGACAACCAGGAGACGATCCGGCTCGAAGTCTATCAGGGTGAAGCACGCCATGTCGTCGACAACGTTTGGCTCGGGCAGCTCGATATTCCCGTCCCGCGCAAGCCGGCGGGTGAAGTGGGTGTAGACTGCCGTTTCACCTACGATACCAGCGGCTTGCTTGAGGTCGACGTGAGCGTGCCCGAGACCGAAATCTCGCAGCAATTGCTGATCTACGATCGCGACGACGCGGCCTTGGCCGCCAATCTCGACGCGCGGCGCGAAGCCTTGGCGGCACTGAAGGTGCACCCGCGCGACCAAGCGGCCAACGCTGCCCTGCTGGCGCGTGCCAATCGCTGCTACGAAGGGTATCTTGGCGAAACGCGCGACTATGTCGGCAGCCTGCTGTCCCACTTCGAGAGTGTTCTTGCAAACCAGGACCCGCGCGAGATCGAGAGCGCCCGAACGGAGATTGCCCGGCGGCTGGACGAGATCGAAGGCGAGCAATTCCTGTGATGTCGGTCGGGCAGGCGTGGCGCCAACTCGGCCTCGATCCATGCCATGACGAGCGGGCCGTCAAACGGGCCTATGCGGCGCGGCTCAAGGAAATCGATCCCGACACCGACGTGGAAGGTTTTTCCCGGCTCCGCGCTGCCCTTTCGATTGCCCGCGCCGATGCGCAGCGGCGGGGCGCGATGCGTGAAACGATCGGCCATGGCGAAGCTGTCGATGTGGGGACCGGCGCCTCTGCACCCTCCAATCCGGAAAGCGCCCTCGAAGCGATCGCTTCCCCCGAGCCGGCGCCCGATCCGGCCAAGCCCTTCGTCGATGCGATCGTGCGCAACCTGTTTCCGCAGCCGGGCCAGCGGAGTGACCCTGCCGCGCTGGTCGGTGCGGTCACCGCCCTGCTCGAAGATCCGCGGATGGAGCAGTTCGATTTCGCCGGCGAGACAGAGGAATGGCTCGCTTCGACCGCCTTACGCGCAATCCCGCTTTCCGATCCGATCGTCGTCATGCTGGCGGACCGCTTCAAATGGGAAGCGCAACTCGACCGTGCCCATCCCAACCGCCTGCTGTTCGCGGCGGCGCAACGGTCGAACGACCTGCGCTGCATCGGCGTGCTTTCCGATCCGGACCATCGCTGGCACAACGCCTGGCAGGCGCTGAGCGTCCCGAAAGGGGGCAGGCCGGGTCTGCCCGATCGCCTGCGGCTCTCCCCTTCGGTCACCGAGCTGATTTCGAGCCTCGGTTACAACAATCCGTCCGTTCTGCAGCAGTGCGATCCGGAAACGGTTGAGTATTGGGCTCAGGCGGTCAAAGGCAGCGCAAGCGCCGATATCGTGCCGGCCAATGGCATCAGCTGGTTTGCCTGGTTGGCGATCGGCTGGCTGGCGATGACCGTACTGGCCCGCGTCGCGAGCGCGTTCGGACAATGAACCGGGTGCGGTTTCCTGCAGGATTGCGCGCGACGCGTTGGGGCGGGCTCGCCGAAACACTGCTGTCCTATGCGCCGACCACCAAGGGACGTGCAAGTCGGACCGAACTGGTTGTCACCCTGCTGGCCACGATCCTGCTCGGCTCCGTCGCGGCACGGGTGACCAACCTGCATCCCAACGGCCTGACGGGATTCGGCAATGTCTTGCTGGGCTTGTTGATCTTCTTGCCCAGCTTCTCCGCGATCCTGCGTCGCCTGCATGATGTCGGTCGGGACTGGACGTCGCTTGTGGTGCTTTTGGTGCCTTATGTCGGCGTGATCATCCTCTCGGTTCATCTTTTGCGACCGAGCATCTATCGCGACTGATACGACGGCCCGTTTCTCGGGCTTGCGTTCTATGCAACGGCAAGCCTCACTTCTCCCTTGCCCAATCCACGCCGAAATCTCACATTCCCAGAACGATGCTGCGCCAGTACGAACTTGTTGAACGGGTCAAGAGCTACGATCCCGACGCCGACGAGGCGCTGCTCAACCGCGCCTATGTCTATACGGTGCAGAAGCACGGCAGCCAGAAGCGCGCGAGCGGCGATCCCTATTTCAGCCATCCGGTCGAGGTCGCGGGGCTGATGACCGATCTCAAGCTGGACCAGGACACGGTGATGACCGCGCTGCTCCACGACACGGTCGAGGATACGCTGGCGACGATCGAAGACATCGAGGCGAAGTTCGGGCCCGACGTAGCCAAGCTGGTCGACGGGGTGACCAAGCTCTCGAAGCTCGAACAGATGCCCGAGAACGACCGGGCGGCGGAGAATTTGCGCAAGTTCTTCCTCGCGATGAGCGAGGATATCCGCGTGCTGCTGGTCAAGCTCGCCGACCGGCTGCACAACATGCGCACGCTGCATTTCATCAAGAGCCCCGACAAGCGCCGGCGTATCGCGCGCGAGACGATGGATATCTACGCCCCCCTCGCCGAGCGCGTGGGCATGTACGAATATATGCGCGAGATGCAGCTGCTCGCCTTCGAGCAGCTCGAGCCCGAAGCCTATGCCACGATCACCGGCCGGCTGGCGCAGATCCGCAGCCAGGAAGGCGGGCAGGTCGATGCGATCGCGCTGGCGATCAAGCAGGCGCTGGCCGAGGCCGGGCTCAACGTCGAGGTCTGGGGGCGCGAGAAGCACCCCTATTCGATCTGGAAGAAGATGGCCGAACGGCACGTCAGCTTCGAACAGATCACCGACATCATGGCTTTCCGCGTGCTGTGCGACAGCGCCGAGGATTGCTACCGCGCCCTGGGCGTGTTGCACACCACCTGGCAATTCATTCCGGGGCGCTACAAGGATTACATCTCGACCCCCAAGTCGAACGGCTACCGCTCGCTCCACACGGCGCTGATCTACGAAAACTCGATGCGGATGGAGGTGCAGATCCGCACCCGCGAGATGCACGAGACCAACGAATTCGGCCTCGCCGCGCATTGGGCCTACAAGCAGGGCGGGGTGCGGCCCGACGGGCAGGTCGGCTGGCTGCGCGACCTGATCGAGATCGTCGACCAGAGCCACGATGCCGAGGAACTGCTCGAGCACACCAAGATGGCGATCTACCAGGACCGGATCTTCGCCTTCACCCCCAAGGGCGCGCTGCACCAGTTGCCCAAGGGCGCGACCCCGGTCGATTTCGCCTTCGCGGTCCACAGCGAGCTCGGCGCGCAGGCGGTCGGCGCGAAGATCAACGGGCGCCACATGCCGCTCAGGACCGAGCTGCACAACGGCGACGTGGTGGAGATCATCAAGCGCCGCCATGCCGAGCCGCAGCTGTCGTGGCTCGGCTTCGTCGTCACCGGCAAGGCCCGCGCCGCGATCCGGCGCGCGGTGCGCCAGAAGGAGCATGCCGAGATCGCCGCGATCGGCCAGAAGCTGTTCGAGGCGATCGCCGACCGCCTGCCGGCCAAGATCGGCAAGAAGGCGATCCGCGCGGCGGTGCAGCGGCTCGGCTTCGAGGACGAGGAAGACCTGATGTACGCGATCGGCTCGGCCAAGCTGAAGGATCGCGAGGTGATGGAGGCGCTGGTGCCGGGCAGCGCGGCCGGGGTGCCCGAGCCGGCACAGCAGGAACGCGCGATCTCGATCCGCGGGCTGACCCCCGGCGTGGGCTTCACCCTGGCCGAATGCTGCCATCCGGTGCCGGGCGATCGCATCGTCGGCCTGCGCCATCCGGGCGAGGTGGTGGAAGTCCATACGATCGACTGCCTCGAGCTGGCCAACGGGATCGATGCGGACTGGGTCGACCTGCAGTGGGGCGAACGTTCGCACGGCGCCACCGGCCGGGTGCGGGTGGTGCTCTACAACCGGCCGGGCACGCTGGCCGAGGTCGCCGGGATCTTCGCCAAGAACCACGCCAATGTGATGAACCTCGAGATGACCCAGCACGACGATCCGTTCCACACCTATGAGGTGGACCTGGAAGTGCAGGACCTCGCCCACCTCACCCGCATCGTCAGCGCGCTGCGCGCGAGCGACGCGGCGGCCGAGGCGGCGCGCCTGTGAGGACGGGCCTGTGAGGACGGGCCTGTGAGGATGGGCCTGTGAGGATGGGGCTGTGATCGTCGGCCTCGATCACGTCCAGCTGGCGATGCCGCGCGGCGGGGAAGACCGTGCGCGGAGCTTTTACACCGGCGTGCTGGAGATGGCCGAACTGCCCAAGCCCGCGCATCTCGCGGTCAGCGGCGGCTGCTGGTTCGAAAGCGGCGGGGCGCATCTCCACCTCGGGGTGGAGGAAGGGTTCGCTCCGGCGAAGAAGGCGCATCCCTCGCTGCTGGTTGACGATCTCGCGGCACTGGCCGCGCGGCTGGAAGATGCAGGCTGCGGTTTCAAGCCGGGCAAGCCCCTCGACGGCTATGTTCGCGGCGATACGCACGATCCGTTCGGCAACCGGATCGAGCTGATGCAGCGGGTCGGCTGAGGGCGGATTTTCCGTTTTCCTACATGGCTGCGATTTGCCATGCTCGCGGCGGCTCCTTGATTTCGTGATTTCCCCGATCCGGCCCGGCGGCGCTTCGCGCGAATTGCTTCCGCAGGCGTGTCACCCTGTCGCCTCCGGCCCTAAGTATCGAACTGATTTGGCTAATCCGCACTCAAGCCAAGGGTGACAGGGTGTAACTTGTGTAACCCTGGAATGGCCTGGCCAAGCGAACCCGGCTCGTGTTCCTGCGAAAGCAGGAACCCAGGGGCGCACCGAAGCGCGTAACCGCTCCGGGCTCCTGCTTTCGCAGGAGCACCGCGCCCATTTGCGCGGACGGAGCTACAGCAGCTCCAGCTCGATCTCGAGCAGATCGCCCTCTTCCAGCCCCTCGGCCCGCTGGATCGCCTTCTTGACCGGCAGGAACCAGCCGACATCCTTGCTCGGGAACACCGAAGTCGACCAGTGGCTGTCGCCCAGCGTGACCTTGACCTTCACCGATCCGAACCCGCGCCGCTTGCCGAGCTCGAGCCGCCGCATCAGCTCATGGGCCTTGATCGCTTCCTCGGGCTCGCCGCGGATTTCGACATAGCCGAGCCCGGCAAAGTCGCCGAGCTCCCAATGGATCAGCCGCGCGCTGAAGCGGACGATCTCGTTGCTCATTGGGGCGCGCGGCGGATCGGCACCGGCACGTTGCAGATGTCGACCCCGCCGGCCGGCTGGATGTAGAAATCGTCCTTCCGGTTGGCGCGCGAATGAACATAGGCGGCGAAGCTCTTGCTCTCGGTGGAGAGATATTCGAACCGCGGAAGGTCGCGGATTTCGTTCCCAAGCCGCACCGACAGGATCGGCACCCGCTTGTCCGCCTCGTCGTCCGCATAGAAGCCGAGGTCGCCATGCCCGCGCGGCAGGCTGGAAAGGTTCTCCATCCCCTCGATGATCCGGCCGACGAGGGCGATGTTGCGGTCGAGCTGGCGCGGGGCCTGGCCAATCACTGTGTAGAGTTCGGCCCCGGTGCCGGTATCGGGCGAGACGTTGCGGCCGACGCCGACCATGCCGTAGCAATGGGTGGGCCACATCTCGGTGCTGTCAAGCTGGACGGGAATGTCCGTCGGCGGCCTTTTGGAGCCCGGCGCAGAAACAGATACGACAAGCGGAGCAGCGCGCGTGGTTTTCATTCCAATCGGCCACCCGGAGTAAAACCCCGTGTTTCCGGTGTAGCTGTCGTTATCAAAAAACGCGATCGCTTCATCGGCTGGCCGTTCGGTTGTCTTGCAAATCTCGTCGCCGCGCGGGGCGGGGCATGGGCCGTAGTGGTCTATCTGTCCTTTATACTGCTCGGAGTATTGCTCCTCACCCGGTTGCGTCAGCCCATTCGGCAGCGCCTTCTTCTCGGTCACATCGCCCCACTGCACGACGTAATTGTCCTGCACCCGGTTGATGCTGGTCCCATCCCACCAATGCGCGGCGGCGAGCTTGCGGATGTTGCCGACCCAGCCTTGCGAGAAGGGCGCCGGGATCAGCTGGAACACCACCCTGCGCGGATTGCCGTCCCGGTCGGGCGCAAGGTCCATCACCAGCAAATCGGCCGGATCGATCGCTTGCCAGTCCGCGGCAGGCGCGGCGGCGACGATCGCGTTCGGCGTGACCGGAGCATCCTCGGCCGATGCGGGCAGGGCGAGCGCCAGCACCGCGAGCGCGACCAATCGTCTCATTCCGCTTCCTCCTCCAGCGCATGCATCGCCTCGTCCGACAGCCCGAAATGGTGCCCGACCTCGTGGATCAGCACATGGCTGACCAGATGCTCCAAAGTCTCGTCCCCCCGCTCGATCCATTCGTCGAGGATCGGCGAACGGAACAGGCGGATCCGGTCGGGCATCGCGCCCGACTGGGAAACGCTCTTGTCGCCGACCGGCAGGCCTTCGTAGATCCCGGTCAGCTCGAACGGATCCGCGATCCCCATCTCGTCGAGCGTCTCCTGGTCGGCGAAGTCCTCGACCAGCAGCACGATGTCGCCGAGATGTACGCGAAACTGCGCGGGCAGCCGCTCCAGGGCAGCCCGCGCGAGCGCCTCGATCTCCTCGGCCGAAGGGGCAATTCCGAAAACGCGATCCATCCCGCAGGGTTAAGCGGGACAAGGCTTGCCCGCAAGCAAAGCTGCCGCTATCCGCCCGCGTTCCAGAGCAATGCGGAGCGGTGGCCGAGTGGTCGAAGGCGCTCGCCTGGAAAGTGAGTATACGCCAAAAGCGTATCGAGGGTTCGAATCCCTCCCGCTCCGCCAGCTACCCCAATTCATGTTTTGGAGAGCGGGCGAGTTCGAGAAGAAATCCCGGTTCTCTGCCGCGTTGAGCGCCTGCCGCTAGTGTGGAGATTGGCACTTCTGAAGCGCACCCTCACATTTTTCGGCCAATTTGCCAAGCCCGATTTTGGCCGTCCCTAGAGACGTACGGTTTCAAAAATTCGAGCCGTTCCGCGAGTTTGCGGGTGAGTGACTCCGTGGGCACAAGAGTCGATCAGAGTCCAATCCGCCTGGCGGACGAACGTGGATCTCTTAAAACGGATTGGTCTGATATTTCCTCAACGCTTCAAAGCGTTGGAATGCACGCTCAGGCGAACAGCTTACGCTGCTCGGTCCAGTCAGCAGGAAGAGGCGGCGACATAAGCTGGTCGAGATTGAGACCGACCGGCTGGCGGCCGGCAAGGATCATCTTCTGAAGATCGGGCGCGAGGAGGGCGAGGCGGATCAGCCGGCGGCCGTATTGGGTGTGCGGAACATTGATGCAGCGGGGGAGGCGATTGCTGTCGAACTCGATCATCGCATGCGCACGCTGAAGCGCACCGATGAGGACGGGATCGCGGTTGATCTTCGGACCCTTGCCCTGGACAACCTCGGTGGTGCCGCGGCGGTTGCGGATCCGGATCGAGGCAATGACACGCAGGTGGCTCGGATCTTCGGCGTCATCGACCAGCACTTCGTGCTCGGTCAGCCGGCCCTGGATGCCGGCGCACATGTCGCGCTTGAGGACGATGTGGACCGCGTCGCGGTGGATGTCGATCCGCTTGGGGCGGTCGAGCACTTCGCCGGGAGCATTGGGAGCGATCCGTTCGAGCAGGATCGAGAGCTGGTTCTCGAGCGTCTTGGCCGGAACGCGCTCGATGAGCGTGCTGTCCTTGTCCGCCTTCTTGTCCTTGCCCTGCTGCAGGGTGGTCGAGACGTAGTAGCGGTAGTGGACGCCTTTCTTGCCCTTCGAGTAGGTCGGACTCATCGGCCGCCCCTCAGCATCGAAGATCCGTCCGCTGAGCGGTCCGCGCTCGACGAGATTGCGGCGCTCGGCGCTGCGGCGGACACCGTCGTCGAGCTTGGCCTGTACCTTGTCGAACAGCTTGCGGTCGATGATCCCGGGATGGTTGCCCGGATGCAGCACATCCTTGTGGCGAATCAGGCCGAGGTAGGTGTGGTTGCGCAGCAGATGATAGAGCGCACTGCGGCCAAACACGATCCCGCCCACGACCTTGCCTGCGGCCGTGGTGCGCTGCTTGGAACGGATGTCGTGCTCTTCGAGCCACTTCTCGAGCTTATGGACCGCGCCGATCTTGAGGTACTGGGTGAAGATCAGGCGGACGGTCTCGGCCTCAGCCTCGTTCACGACCAGCGTGCGGGACTTGTCGTTCGGCAGATCGTAACCGAGCGGGAGCGTCCCGCCCATCCACATGCCCTTGGCCTTCGAGGCCGCGATCTTGTCCCTGATACGCTCGCCGGTCACCTCGCGCTCGAACTGGGCGAACGAGAGCAGGACATTGAGGGTCAGCCGGCCCATGCTGCTGGTGGTGTTGAAGCTCTGGGTCACTGAGACGAAGCTGACCTCATGCTTGTCGAACAGCTCGACCATCCGCGCGAAGTCCGCGAGCGAGCGGGTCAGGCGGTCGATCTTGTAGACCACGATGACATCGATCTTGCCCGCTTCGATGTCTGCGAGCAGCGCCTTCAATCCCGGCCGCTCCATCGAGCCGCCCGAAAAGCCGCCGTCGTCGTAGTGGGTGTGAAGAGCCTTCCAGCCTTCGGCCGCCTGGCTCTTCACATAGGCCTCGCAGGCCTCGCGCTGCGCATCGAGGCTGTTGAACTCCTGATCGAGGCCTTCGTCTGAACTCTTGCGGGTATAGAGCGCGCAGCGCAGGATCTTGCGGCTCACTTCTTCTTCTCCCGCATCCCGAAGAACCGCGGCCCGTTCCAGCGCGTGCCAGTGATCGCGGTCGCCACCGCGCTGAGGCTGACATAGAGCGTGTCCTCCCAGCGGAAGCCCTTCTGCTCGATCCCGACCTCGTAGGTACGCCCCTGCCACGTGCGGGTGATGGTGGTCCCGACCCCGAGGTCGAGACCCTCGGCTTCGACCGGCGCCTTCTTGCGCAGCTTGCGCCGGATCTCCTTGTCCAACCCGCCATGCGTGCGCGCCTGCAGCCGCCAGGCGATCACGATGCGCAGGACGTCCGGCGAGCGCATCGAGGGGACATTGCCCCACTGCTTGCGCCAAATGGCGCGAAGGCCTTCGAGATCGAGGTCTTCAAGGGCTGCGATGGTGGCGGGCGGCTGGCCCAGCAGCGGCGGCTGCGTGATCATGGGGTCTCCTTGGCACTTGGGAGACGGCGAGGCCTCCTACCGAGAAGACCCGCTCGCAGCGGGCAGGCACTCTACAACCCTCAATCGGAGGGGATATCCAGCCTTTTTTCAGATATGTTTTTTGCTTCGGAGATCAAGCATTGGACCGACAGATATTTCCTTGTAAAACAGCGATCTAACCTGTCTCCAATGCGGAATTTGCGGCCCGGATAAATTGCCTGAGGATTTTATAAAGCCCGGTCAGGATTTTAAAAAACTGCCTCGCGAGTTTTGAAACTGGCCGCTGATTTTTGCACCTTTGCGAGTTCCCCTCCCCAGGTCGTGACACAACAATGGGGCCTTCCACGAGTCGCGCCGCGGCTCGGCAACAGGAGGGAACCAAGATGGAATGGACCTGGGATAACACGCCGCAGATGCGGGTGAAGCAGCCGCGTATTCCCACAATCGACGTACTGAGTGAGCGGCGTCTCATGGCCGATGGGAAGAGCACCCAGAGTGCCGCTGAGCGGCTGATGCTCCTCAACATTCAGAAGGGACTGAGCGGCGAAAACAAGAAGGAACTTATGATCGCGCTGAAAAGGGGCGCGCGGCGGGAGCGCAAGCTTATCGCGGAAGGGCACTTCGACAAGACCATTACGTTCGAGACGCTGAACCTTGACTTTGAGCGCGTGGGCGACGTCGCGGAGATGCTCGGCATTGCGCATCGGGTCGACGCGCCGCCCGCTAGTCAGCGCGACTGGTTTGAGCGCGATCAGCGCTACAATCTGGAAGAGTGGGTCATCAAGCTGGCCCGCAAGGAAAACCGGTGTTCGAATGAACATCTCGCTGACATCCTGAAATGGCAGCGCAGCGGCTGCCAGCAGTGGCGCTTCAAGAGTCATATCGACCATATGGTGGGCGACCTGCCGGACGAGTTCCGGACGCCTAAACGGCTCGGCCGCCCGCCGGGAAGCAGGAACAAGCCGAAGAAGACTGTCCATCCCTACGATCGGAAGCTTACGATCCTGCACAACGGCGAGCGCAAGACGGTCCGGGTCATGGAAGCGCTGATGATCGCCGGCCATAAGTACCTGATCCAGCATCCTGGTGACGCCGAGCTTTCCAATCTGCTCCTCGACATTACGGAGCGCGCGGAGGCCGCCTTTGAGAAGCGGTGCCAGGGGCCGGAGCCTGGCATGCCGCTGCGCATGGATGATGATGACCGCCTTTATATGCCGATGAGGGTGCCGTGCCTTGAGGTCGCGCTCATGGGTTTTGGCGGGGCTGATATTCTCTATCCCTATCGCCCCTATGCGCGGGCGGTGCTGGAACCCTGGCTGGTCCAGGCTGCGCTCGACCGCCGCAAGACTCGCTTTACCCGCTCGCAGCAGCAGCGGATCGTCAATCGCACGCGCCAGCCCGGGAAGGTCAACTGGCCTGACCGGTTTGACCGGGACGTGATCGAATACCGCGGACCTGGGCGGCCGGCGGCCGAGATGGCCGGGGGCGAAGACGCTGATGCGGATGCGCCGGAAGAAATCAGCGAGGAAATCGGGGCGCTCGAAGCCTGAACTTCGCGCCGCCACCAAACCTGAGCCAGAACGACTTTGTCGATCGGCGCTCACTCACAAGCAAGGTTCAAAATGTCCAGCTACACGGATCCGTATGATGGATACTTTACTCTCCGGTCCAACCTCACCGAAAAGGAATATCGGGAGGTGTTTGAGTGCTGCGGGAAAGCCGGCGCGTATCTCGACGAGGTGGCGGACGGGAGTTTGCCGAAAGCTGAGTTGCTGACCGCATTGAAAAACACGGCAGCTGAAATCTCCTGCGCTCAAAAGATCTGCAGTGACCTGACGGTTGCCGCCGTTCCGAGGGAAGCTTTCCAGCCGCTCGTCGATAAGGTCTGGAAGATGAAGGAGAGCAGAAGATGCCGCGCAACTGCAAAGACAAGTGAGGAGGCGATTGAGATCGCCGAGAAGGTTGAAGAAATCTTCCTTAGCCTGTCGGGACTTGCCGACATGCGTGCGGCTCCAGTGGCAGCACGCCGCGCACTGGTAAAGAAGGCGGCTCTCTTTGACGTCATGTTCGCGGATGAAATCAAAGCGATTGACGCCGAGGATCCGGACAATTTCCTGGCCGGTGTTACCTACAGGAACCGGATGGCGTTTGCACTTGGCCTGACCGATTGCCTTATCAGGCACACTTGCCCCCTCGGGCGGCGCCAATTCCGCAAAAGACCCTCTCCGGGAGGATGCAGTTCAGCCTGAGAATCGTTATGACGCTATCGTCAGATTGCCCCAAAATTCCTTCCAAGCTTCCTGTGCCGCCATCTCTTCCCGCAGCTACTTTGGTCATTCGCTAAGAAGGACTGTGCGTGGACGAAAATGCACAGTTTTCTGCAGCAAGTATGCACCGCGTTTGTTGACAGTCTTTATGGCCGGCACTGCTTCCTGGAAGCTCTGTCCAGCGTCCGTGTCCAGCGTCCGTGTCCAGCGTCCGTGTCCAGCGTCCGTGTCCAGCGTCCGTGTCCAGCGTCCGTGTCC
>JAGIAR010000013.1 GCA_017744735.1 Novosphingobium sp.
ACGGTCACCCAGGCGGTGATCACCGTTCCCGCGTACTTCAACGACGCGCAGCGCCAGGCGACCAAGGACGCCGGCCAGATCGCCGGCCTCGAAGTGCTGCGCATCATCAACGAGCCGACTGCGGCCGCTCTGGCCTATGGCCTCGAGAAGAACGACGGCAAGACGATCGCCGTCTACGACCTCGGCGGCGGCACCTTCGACGTCTCGATCCTCGAGATCGGCGACGGCGTGTTCGAGGTGAAGTCGACCAACGGCGACACCTTCCTCGGCGGTGAGGATTTCGACAGCGCGATCGTCGAATACCTCGCCGACTCCTTCAAGAAGAAGGAGAACATGGACCTGACGCAGGACAAGCTCGCCCTCCAGCGGCTCAAGGAAGCCGCCGAGAAGGCCAAGATCGAGCTGTCGAGCGCGCAGACCACCGAGATCAACCTGCCGTTCATCACCGCGCGCATGGAAGGCGGCAGCACCACGCCGCTGCACCTGGTCGAGACGATCACCCGTTCGGACCTCGAGAAGATGGTTGCGAAGCTGATCGAGCGGACCAAGGAGCCGATGAAGAAGGCGCTGGCCGATGCCGGCCTCTCCGCCAAGGACATCGACGAGGTCGTGCTGGTCGGCGGCATGACCCGCATGCCCAAGGTACGCGAAGCGGTGAAGGAGTTCTTCGGCAAGGAACCGCACACCGGCGTGAACCCCGACGAAGTCGTCGCGATGGGCGCCGCGATCCAGGCGGGCGTGCTGCAGGGCGACGTCAAGGACGTGCTGCTGCTCGACGTTACCCCGCTGTCGCTGGGCATCGAGACGCTGGGCGGCGTGTTCACCCGCATGATCGACCGCAACACCACGATCCCGACCAAGAAGACCCAGGTCTATTCGACCGCCGAGGACAACCAGCAGGCGGTGACCATCCGGGTGTTCCAGGGCGAGCGCGAGATGGCGGCGGACAACAAGCTGCTCGGCCAGTTCGACCTGGTCGGCATCCCGTCGGCTCCGCGCGGCGTGCCGCAGATCGAGGTGACCTTCGACATCGACGCCAACGGCCTCGTGAACGTCAGCGCCAAGGACAAGGGCACCGGCAAGGAACAGCAGATCCGCATCCAGGCCTCGGGCGGCCTTTCGGACAGCGACATCGACCAGATGGTCCGCGATGCCGAGAAGTTCGCCGAAGAGGACAAGAAGCGGCGCGCCGGGGCCGAGGCGAAGAACAACGCCGACAGCCTCGTCCATGCGACCGAGAAGCAGCTCTCCGAGAACGGCGACAAGATCGACGCCGAGCTCAAGGGCCAGGTCGAGGCGGCGATCGCCGAGGCCAAGACCGCGCTCGAGAGCGGCGACACCGATGCGATCAACGCCAAGACCCAGGCGCTGACCGAAGTCGCGATGAAAATGGGCCAGGCGATCTATGAGAAGGAGCAGGCCTCCGCCGGTTCCGCGGACGGCGCTTCGCAGGAAGCCAAGCCGGACGAGGACGTGGTCGACGCCGAGTTCTCCGAAGTCGACGAAGACAACAAGGGCTGAGCCCGCGATGAAAAGCCAGGCCGCCGCCGGTGCCGAAACGCGCCGGCGGCGGTCGGTTTAGGGACTTGACCGAGTTGTGAGCACCCAGATCGACTATTACGAACTGCTCGAAGTCGAGCGGACCGCGGACGACAAGACCATCAAGACGTCGTTCCGCCGCCTCGCCATGCAGTACCACCCGGACCGCAATCCGGGCGATCACGAGGCCGAAGCCAGGTTCAAGGCGATCAACGAAGCCTATGACTGCCTGAAGGACCCCCAGAAGCGGGCGGCCTACGACCGGTTCGGCCATGCCGCGTTCCAGAACGGCGGCCCCGGTGCGGGCGGGTTCGGCGGCGGCTTCGGCGGGGCGCAGGATTTCGGCGACATCGGCGACATTTTCGAGACGATCTTCGGCAACGCCTTCGGTGCCGGCGGGGCGCGCCAGCGTCCGCGGCGCGGGGCCGACATGCGCTACGACATGCAGATCTCGCTCGAGGAAGCGTTCCACGGCAAGCACAGCGAGATCGAGGTCGAGGTCTCGGTCCCCTGCGAGCCCTGCAACGGCTCCGGCGCGGAAGACGGTACCGGCCGACGCACCTGCAATCTGTGTGGCGGGCGCGGCAAGGTCCGCGCGCAGCAGGGCCTGTTCGTGATCGAGCGTCCGTGCCCGACCTGCCACGGCAGCGGCCAGGTGATCGAGAACCCGTGCCGCAACTGCCGCGGCGAAGGCCGGGTGGACGAGCTCCAGAAGCTCGAGGTCACGATCCCGCCGGGGGTCGACAACGGCACCCGCATCCGCCTGACCGGCAAGGGCGAGGCCGGGCCGCACGGCGCGCCTCCGGGCGATCTCTACATCTTCATCCACGTCAAGCAGCACCCGGTGTTCGAGCGCGAAGGGACCGACCTGTTCACCCGCATGCCGATCAGCTTCACCAGCGCCGCGCTAGGCGGCAAGGTCGAAATCCCCGGCCTCGACGGCGAAGTGAGCACGATCGAAATCCCGGCGGGGATCCAGTCGGGCAAGCAGCTGCGCAAGCGCGGCGCCGGCATGCCGGTGCTGCAGGGCCGCGGGCGCGGCGATCTGGTGGTCGAGATCGCGGTCGAGACCCCGACCCGGCTGTCGGCCCGGCAGAAAGAGCTGCTGCGCGAGTTCCAGGAAACCGAGACCGGCGAGGAATGCCCCGAAAGCGCGGGCTTCTTCGCCAAGCTCAAGCACGCCTGGAACGATCTGACCGAATGATCGTTTGGCGGCCGTGAAGTCTACCGTTCTGCCTGCCGTCCTGTTCGTCTGCCTCGGCAACATCATCCGCTCTCCCCTCGCCGAAGCCGCCTTGCGACGGGCTGCGGAGCGTGCCGGGCTGGACCTCGAAGTGGACTCGGCGGCGACCTCCTCCTACCATACCGGCAAGGCGCCCGATCCCCGCGCCTTCGCCGCCGCCGAGCGCCACGGCCTGGACATATCCGCATGCAGCGCGCGGCAGATCGGCCCCGAGGATTTCCTGCGCTTCACCCATATCTTCGCCGCGGACCGCGGAGTGCTCAAATCGGTCCGGCATGTCGTCCCGACCGGCTCGATCGCCGAGATCGCGCTGATGCTCGACTGCGTGAAGGGCCGCGAGGGCCAGTCGGTCGCCGATCCCTATTTCAGCGAGGAGCCGGCTTTCGATGCCACGGTGGCCGACGTGACCGCGGTTGCCGACGCGCTGATCAAGCGTTTCGGCCGTCGATCTTCATAGCTTCCACTTCTTTGCGGATCCCCGCGACCAGGCCGCTGTCCGCTTTCAGCCGCGGTTCTTCCTCGTCGAGGATCGCCAGGAAGATGCGCTGCTTGAAGCTCCGGATCTCATGCTCTTCCATCGCGCCTTCGAGCGTCGAGCAGACCAGGTCGACCATTCGCTCGGCGCCGTGGAGCCGGCCCCAGAGATAGTCGTTCTCGCGATAGGCACGGCTGAAGAAGGCCCCGAAATTGTAGAACTCGACCCCGCGCAGCGTGGCCAGCGTGCCACCGGCGCGGATGGAGACGGCATCGTCGGGCGAGATGCGGTCGACCTTGATCGGATCGAACTCGGTCAGGCCCTCGTTGCGCAGCAGCGGCAGGGTCGCGACGTCGTAGAAGGGAAAGCCCAGATAGGCGAACAGGATGCGCCGCCTGAGTGGTTTGGGCATCTTCGCGAGCGCCTTGGCGAGCAGATCGTCGACCTGCCGGTCGAGCTCGATCAGCCCGCGCATCCGCGCCAGCGCATCGAGCGCCGCTCCCGGATCGTCGAGCACCTTCTCGGCGATCGGCTTGAAGTCGGGGCCGAGCGTGGCCGATCCCTCGCGCGCGAAATAGAGCGCCAGCCCCTGGTAGATCACCTCACGCGCGGCGTCGCGGTCGGCGTCGGCGATCTCGGGATCGTCCTCCCAGTCGCGCGACAGGCGGCGCGCGAGCAGCCGCAGCCGGCGGATGCGGAAGCCGATGTCATGCTCGCGGTAGAACTGCATCGCCTGCTGGGTGGCCCCGCCGAGCGGTTCCACCAGCGTCGCCAGTCCCCGCGCCTCCAGCTCCTCGCGCAGCCGGTCGGCGATAGGCGCGGAATCGTGCAGCAGCAGGCCCGGCGCATGGGCGAAGATGATCCCGGCGAGCCGGTCGATCACCCCGGCGAACTTGGTCTGGGCGTAGGAATGGAACGCATAGCCGGCGCGCTCGGCGGCTTCCTGCTGCGCGGTGTTGCGCCAGGTGGCGAGTCGCTTGGCGCTTGGCCGGTCGATGAAGAAGGTCCGGCCGAAGATCCGGTCGACCGTGCGCTCGACATCGGGGCGCAGGGCAGCGGCGATCAGCGCCATGCGCTCGGCCTCGCGCGATTGCGCCGCGATCAGTTCGAGGTTGTCGCGGATCGGCTGCTCGCGCGGGATCGCCGAGATCGAACCGAAGATCGCGCGGAAGAAGCCGATTTCCTCGTCCTCCTCGGGCCGGATGCGGCCGCGCCGGTCGGGCCGCGGGTCGATATAGACGAAGCGCCGGTCGGTCTCGCGCTGCGCGGGGCGGCCCTTGAGCGCCTCCATCGCCTCTGAGAACGGCGCGTTGACCAGCACCGAACCGTCGATCAGCGAGACCTTGTCGACATCCTGCTGGCGGACGTGTGCCGGCATGACCCGCTCGATGAAGCGATCGCGTCCGGGCCAATCCATCGCGCGATGCCGTGCCAGTTCGTCGATCTCTTCGACCTTCATCGGCGGGAAGGCGCCGGGGAAGCTCGCGGTCGAGCGCGCGGCGAACACCAGTTCCAGCGGATGGGCGAGCGGCTTGCCCGGTTCCTGGGGGGTCTGCGAGCGAAAGCCGATCGGCAGGCGATGCTCGCTTTCCTGCACCACCGGGGGGCTGTTGAGCCGCAGCAACTCGATATAGCCGCCGAAGTCGGTCGAGGTGACGAACAGGTCGAGCGGATGGCCGGGCGGCAGCAGCGGCGCCCCGGCGGGTGACTGCTCCATCGCCTTGAGCGCATCGGCGATCAGCCCGGCGAAGCCGATACCGGAGAAGGGCGGGGCGAACCAGCGGGACTTGACGAAGCCGCCGAGCTTGCGCCGGACCTGCTCGCGCGTCTCGGGCGCGACGCTCTCGTTGATCGCATTGCCCGGCCGGCTGAACAGGAACTCGACCACCGGCGGCGCCCAGAACTTCGCCATGCGGGTGAGTTTGTGGGCCTCGGGATCGAGCAGGCGGTCCACATCCGCATGGTCGAGCCACAGCTCGGTCAGCGGCTCGAGCGACTGGCCCGAATGCACCGCCTGCGCCAGGAACACCGCATTGATCCCGCCCGCGCTGGCGCCGGTGAGGATGTCGGGCAGCACCCGCAGGATCAATTGCCGCCGTTCGCGCAGATGTTGCAGCAGCTCGAAATAGACCGTTTCGCTGCCCGAGGCGCAGTCGGTCTCGGCATGGATCGCCCGGCTTGCCCGGGTGAGCTTCCACAACTCCTTGGTCACGCCGTGCATGTAGACGGCCAGACTCACCCCGCCGTAGCAGATGAGCGCGATGCGGAGTTCCTTCTGGCGCATGGAGGGCTTGTGGCGGCTATCGCGCGCTTAGGCAAGGCGTTATTATACTTGACGTACCCAAATTAGGAACGTAAGGTGACTCTACAAACGGAGCACCTTGAAATGTCGAACCTTTCCGCCCCTCATTTCCACGACGAAGAAGCGGCTTACGCTTACGTTGAGGCTCGCATCTGGCCGCAAGGTCCGGTGTGCCCGCATTGCGGCGGTGTGGAGCGTCTGGGCAAGCTTAAGGGCAAGTCCACCCGCGTCGGCGTCTGGAAATGCTACCAGTGCCGCAAGCCCTTCACCGTGAAGATCGGCACCATCTTTGAGGACAGCAAGGTTCCGATGCGCCTGTGGCTTCAGGCCATGTATCTCATCGCGGGATCGAAGAAGGGCATTTCGAGCAATCAGCTTCACCGCATCCTTGGCGTCACCCTGAAAACCGCTTGGTTCATGTCGCACCGTATTCGCGAAGCGATGGCGGGCGATGATGGCTGGCCGCTTGGCGGACTTGGCAAGGTCGTTGAAGCGGACGAGACTTTCATCGGCACCCTTCCGGGCCGCGAAGTCAAAACCGCCTATTTCCACAAAATGAAAATCCTCGCTCTTGTGGAGCGCGGCGGTCGTTCGCGCGCTATGGTCGTGGACTCAATCAGCATCCCCGAAATCCAGCCCATCCTGCTCGACAACGTGCGCCGCCAATCGAAGCTGCACACCGACGAAGCGCCGCTCTACAAGTCGATTGGCCGCTTCTTCTTCGAGCACAACACCGTGCGCCACATGTCCGGCGAGTTCGGGCGCGGGCCGGTGCATACCAACACCATCGAAGGCTATTTCAGCATCTTCAAGCGCGGCATGAAGGGCATCTACCAGCATTGCTCGCACAAGCATCTGCATCGCTACGTTGCCGAGTTCAATTTCCGCTACTCGAACCGCGTTGCGCTCGGTTACAACGACACCGACCGCGCCGATAACCTGCTTCGGGGTATCATCGGCAAGCGACTGACTTATCAAACAACTGGTGCGTGATGCCGAAAAAGCAAAAGCAGGAAAGCCAAACCGAGCAGAGCGCAAGGTTCAAGGCGGAAGTGGAAAGGCTGGTCGCCGCTGGCGAACTAAGCCCCACCGACGCCGACGCGGCGCTAGATAAGCTTGTTAAGGGGTCTCGCTCGCCAGCGCCACGCTGACCGCTACGGGCCTCCCCCTCTCTTTGAGGCCCTTATCGGCAAGTCGCTGCATTAGCGCCATCACGGCATTATAGATGGTCGTAGCCTTTTCGGTGCCGTACTCGTTCACGATATGCATGGTGGGATTGCGCCACGCCACTTTCACCGCGACAAGATCTCCGAGAACCTCCTTATAGAAGGGCTCTTTTCGCTTCCATGCCGGCGCCTTTTGGGCGTGCTTTTCGCTGATCTTTGCGTCGATCTGGCGAATATACGCCTCCCAACTAGGAGCGTATGGAATGCCAAGATCGCGCCCTATGACTTTAAGGGCTACTTCCATCACGCGCATAAGGTGGAATACCCCCGCGGTTCCTTGCCCCAGGATTATGCACTTTCCGGCATTCTGAATGTCCAAACGAGCGGACGGGAAGTTATTGTAGACCTCCTCCCCGAATGGAGTTTCGTTGTAATAGGTATCAGCATAAGCCTTGGTTATCGGGTAATAGTAGTGGTCTTGCAGCTCGTCGAGCAGTCGTAGGTTGAGTTGCCCAAGCTCCTGATAGAGAATTAACGGGATATCCCCCCTTGCGATGGTTTGGCTGGTGCGATCGATTTGCGCGACGACCTTTTGCAGCGAGGGAATGTTGCCGCACAGATCGCGTGCTTCGATCAGGGCCAGTTCCGCAGATTGTCCAGCGACATTGCCTGAAGTGACAGGCTCCACGCTCCCTTGAGCCATTAGCGCCGCAAGCTGTCCGCGCGCGTATTCTATCGCAGCAGTGCAAGTCGCAAAGGCGCGGGCGTAAGTGAGCAGCATTTCGATGAGCCTCCCCGGATGTAGCGGGGCACCCTTATCATAACGCGGCTTCATTGGGTACGCTTTCTATAATAACGCCTTAGGCAATTGCGTTCCACTTATGTTCTCTATATTCCGAAGCCCATGGCCAAAGCGAAACGCCGATATGTCTGCCAGGCTTGCGGGAGCGTGACGCACCGCTGGCAGGGGCAATGCGCCGATTGCGCGGAGTGGAACACGCTGGTCGAGGAAGCGCCGGCAACGGTGTTTTCGGCCAAGCACGATCTCTCGAGCGGCGGCCGGGCGGTGAGCTTCGTCTCGCTCGACGAGCCGGCCGAAATGCCCGTTCGGCGCGCGACCGGGCTGGCGGAGTTCGACCGCGCGCTCGGTGGGGGGCTGGTGCCGGGATCGGCGGTGCTGATGGGCGGCGATCCGGGGATCGGCAAGTCGACCCTCCTGCTGCAGGCCGCCGCGGCGATCGCGCGTTCGGGCGCGGAGGCGGTCTATATCAGCGGCGAGGAAGCGGCCGGGCAGGTGCGGATGCGCGCGCATCGGCTGGGGCTGGGCGATGCGCCGATCCGGCTCGCCTCGGTGACTTCGGTGCGCGACATCCTGACCACGCTCGGCAGCATGAACCCGCCCGCGCTGCTGGTGATCGATTCGATCCAGACCATGCATTCCGACCAGATCGAGGGTGCGCCGGGGACGGTCAGCCAGGTGCGCGGCTGCGCCTTCGAACTGATTCGCTATGCGAAGGAGAACGGTACCGCGCTGGTACTGGTCGGGCATGTCACCAAGGACGGCTCGATCGCCGGGCCGCGCGTGCTCGAGCACATGGTCGACGTGGTGATGGCCTTCGAAGGCGAGCGCAGCCACCAGTATCGCATCCTGCGCGCGCTCAAGAACCGCTTCGGCGCGGTCGACGAGATCGGCGTCTTCGCGATGGCCGGGGCGGGGCTGGAGGAAGTGGGCAATCCCTCGCTGCTGTTCCTCTCCGGCAATGACGAGCCGCTGGCGGGCAGCGCGGTGTTCCCGGCGCTCGAAGGGACGCGGCCGGTGCTGGTCGAGGTGCAGGCGCTGATCGTGCGGCTGCAATCGGGCGCGACCCCGCGGCGCGCGGTGGTCGGGTGGGATTCGGGCCGGCTCGCGATGCTGCTGGCGGTGCTGGAAGCGCGCTGCGGGCTCAATTTCTCCTCGGCGGAGGTCTATCTCAACGTTGCGGGCGGGTATCGCCTGTCCGATCCGGCGGCGGATCTCGCGGTCGCGGCCGCGCTGATGTCGGCCCTCGCCGACAAGCCGCTCCCCGCGAACAGCGTGTGGTTCGGTGAAATTTCGCTCGCCGGGGAGATTCGCCCGGTTGCCCACGGCGCGCTGCGGCTGCGTGAAGCGGTCAAGCTCGGCTTCGACAAGGGCCATGGACCGTGCGAGGGCTGCGACAGTCCGAAAGCGATGCGCTACGAACCGCTCAAGCGGGTTGCCAACCTCGTTGACCGGGTCATGGCGAGCGCATAAAATTCACGGCGAATGACCGGCTTCGACATCATCGTCCTGATCATCATCGGGGTGGGGGCCGTCGGGGGCTTTCTGCGGGGCTTCGTGCAGGAAGTCCTCTCGCTCTCCGCCTGGATCCTTGCGCTGTTCGCGATCCATTATCTCCACACTCCGCTGACCGACTGGCTCTCGGCGAACGTCGGCGAACTGCCGGGTTCGGCGCTGACGGCCTTCGCCCTGCTGCTGCTGATCCCCTACGCGGGCATGAAGCTGATCGCCGGGCGCCTCGGCGAAAGCTCGCGCAATTCGATCCTCGGCCCGATCGACCGCGTGCTCGGCTTCGGCTTCGGCGCAGTGAAGGGCGGGATCGTGGCGGTGATGGCCTTCTCGCTGCTCGTGCTTGGGTACGATTCGATCTGGGGCATCGCCGGACGCCCGCCGTGGATCGTGAACGCGCGGACCTACCCTGCGATCAACGCCGGCTCGGATGCGCTGGTGCAGATGATCGACAGCCGCCATGAGGAACGCGAGACCAGCGACGCCGACGTCGCCGGCCATGACGGCAAGCCGGACTAGATGAGCGGCTCCGAACGGCTCTACACGCCCGAGCTTCTCGCGCTCACGCTGCGGCTGGCCGACTATCCCTGGGCGGAGGATCTCGCATTCGCAGGCGATGCGCGCTCGCGCAGTTGCGGTAGCACGCTGGCGATCGGGCTCGATCTGGACGGGGCGGGGCGCATCGCGCGGATCGGTCTGCGCGCGCGGGCCTGCGCGGTCGGGCAGGCGAGCGCGGCGATCTTCGCCGATGCCGCGGCCGGAAGGGATCGCGCGGCGATCGCCGCCGCACGCGATGCAATGGTGCAATGGCTCGCGGGGAGCGGGCCGCTGCCCGACTGGCCCGGGATCGCGGCGATCGCGGCGGCGCAGGCCTATCCGGCACGGCACGGCGCGATGATGCTGCCGTGGGAAGCTGCGCTCGCGGCCCTTTCCACGAACGAGGCGAGCGTTTAGGGCCCGCGGCGGGAACAGGGCCGCAGGGGGTACACCGCACATGTCGGACGCGAGCGCAATCGCCGCGCATCAGCCGAGCGCTAAAGAGATCCGGCTGGTGATCGCCGCGTCGAGCGCCGGGACGGTGTTCGAATGGTACGATTTCTTCGTCTACGGCACGCTCGCCGCGCTGATCGGCAAAGCCTTCTTCCCGGCCGACAACGAGACATTGCAGATGCTGCTGGTCTGGGCCGGCTTCGCGGTCGGCTTCGGGTTCCGCCCGCTGGGCGCGGTGCTGTTCGGCTTCCTCGGCGACCGGCTCGGCCGCAAGTACACATTTCTCGTGACGGTCAGCGTGATGGGCCTCGCCACCGCGGCGATCGGCTTCATTCCCTCGGCCGCGAGCATCGGACTGGCCGCACCACTCATCGTGCTGACGCTTCGCATCCTGCAGGGCCTCGCGCTCGGCGGCGAATACGGCGGAGCGACGATCTACGTCTCCGAACATTGCGCGCCGGAAAAGCGCGGCTGGTACACCAGCTTCATCCAGGCGAGCGTGGTCGGTGGCTTCGTGCTCAGCGTTGCGATGGTGCTCGCCTGCCGGGTAAGCCTGACACCCGAGCAATTCGCCGCCTGGGGCTGGCGCATTCCCTTCGTGAGCTCGATCGCGATGCTGGCTATCTCGCTGTGGATGCGGCTCAAGCTGAGCGAGAGCCCGGTGTTCAAGGCGATGAAGGCCGCCAACCGCACCGCGAAGAATCCGTTCAAGGAAAGCTTCACCTATCCCGGCAACAAGAAACGCATCTTCGTCGCCCTGTTCGGGGTGACCGGCAGCCTGACGACGATCTTCTACGCTTCGTTCTTCTCCAGCCTGTCGTTCCTCAAGGGCCCCATGCGGGTCGATCCGACCACGGTCGAGATGCTGGTGCTGGTCGCGGCGCCGGTGATCATGGGCGTGTTTCTGTGGGTCGGCCGCTGGTCGGACCGGGTCGGGCGCAAGATCCCGATCATCGTCGGCAATCTCATGATCCTGCTGACGATCTTCCCGGCCTTCTGGCTGCTGGGCGGAGTCGCCAATCCCGGGCTCAAGGCGTCGGCCAAGGCCGCGCCGGTCACGGTTGCCGGGCGAAACTGTGACTATGATCCGTTTGCCAATAAACAAGCTACGCTTTGCGGCCGATTGCTGCAGGATTTGACTTCGCTGGGAGTTCCCTATGAAACCACCCGCGCCGTAACTCCAATCGATATCTCTCCGGAAGACCCGTCGGTTTTTCTAGTCATGGGAAGTTCGAGCACGCCTCTTGCTGACGATGTGTTCGACAACGATGCAGCCCGGATGTCTCTCGTCCGGAAGACCCTGGAATCTCGTGGCTATGACTTCTCCGTCCAGCATCCCGACTGGTTGCACAAGCTCGGCATCGCCGCGCTGCTCGCATGGTTCGGGATCCTCTCCGCCTTCAACTACGGCTCGGTCGCGGCGTTGCTGTCGGAGATGTTCCCCGCGCGCATCCGCTACAGTTCGATGTCCATCCCCTATCATATCGGCGCGGGCTATTTCGGCGGCTTCCTGCCGGTGATCGCCGGGTATATCGTCGCGCGCACGGGCGACGTCTATGCCGGGCTCTGGTATACGTGGGCATTCGTGTTTATCGCGCTCATCGTCGGCTGGTGGGGCATCCCGTCAGGCCCACCCAAAGATTTTAGCGAGCCTGAAACTGCCTGAGATAGACCTGCCCCCCGAGCCCCAGCGTAGTCTCCGCCTGCATCTCGACCAGGAGGCGCTTGCCGACAACTGGCGCGCGCTGGACCGGCTTTCGGGCAGCGCGAGCGCGAGCGCGGTGGTCAAGTCCAACAGCTACGGGCTCGGGCTCGGCCAGGCGATGCCGGTGCTGCTCGAAGCCGGCGCGCGTGAGTTCTTCATCGCTCGCTGGAACGAGATCGTCGGCATACTGCGCCATGTCGCACCCGACCGGGTCGGCGTGCTGCACGGTCCGCGATCGCCCGAGCATGCCGCCTATGCCCGCGCGGCGGGGGTGCGCCCGGTGATCAACAGCCTCGAGCAGGCGCGCTACTGGCTCGATGCCGGCGGCGGGTCCTGCCATCTGATGGTCGATACCGGGATCAACCGGCTGGGGATCGCGATGGCGCAAATCGGCGAGCCGCTGCTCGCCCGGCTCGAGATCGACCTGCTGATGTCGCATCTCGCCTCGGCGGACGAGGATGTGGCGTTGAACGCGGTCCAGCGCGCCCGTTTCGGCGAGGCCTGTGCGGCGATCCCGGCAAAGCGCCGCAGCCTGGCGAACAGCGCCGGCATCGCGCTGGGCTCCGACTATGCCTTCGACCTGACCCGCCCGGGGGTAGCGCTCTACGGCGGGGTGCCGCGGCCCGAGCTGGCCGGCATCATCCGCCAGGTCGCCTTTCCGCAGGCCGCGATCATTCAGGTCCGCCAACTCGTCGCGGGCGACATCGTCGGCTACAACGCCCAGTTCACCGCCCCCGGACCGATGCGCGTCGGAGTGGTCTCGCTCGGCTATGCCGACGGCTTCATGCGGAGCTGGGGCGCGCGGGGCGCGCTGCAGTTCGGTGCCGCGCGCCTGCCCCTGCTCGGCAAGGTCTCGATGGACATGGTGGTGGTCGATCTCGCCGCCGCGCCCGAGGCGGGCGAGGGCGACTGGCTCGACGTACCCTATTACCTGCCCGATGCCGCACCCGCGAGCGGCCTCTCGCAATACGAACTGCTTACCGTGCTCGGCTCACGCTTCGCCCGGCAACCGGCACCGTAAAACCGGCCAGGGCCCCACTATTGCAATCATGTTGCACTGCACTTGCTGCAAGTGCTAAGCGCAACATGGACCGCAGCAGGGAGTAGAAGGCCGATGGCGAAGGGTGAAGGCAGTGCGGGCGATCCCGTGATCATCAAGAAATACGCCAACCGTCGGCTCTACAACACCAGTTCTTCCAGCTACATCACGCTCGACGATCTTGCCAAGATGACCCGCGAGGGGGTCGAGTTCCAGGTGCTCGACGCCAAGACCGGCGCCGACATCACCCACCAGATCCTGACCCAGATCATCATGGAGGAAGAGGCGAGCGGCGCCGAGCAGATGCTGCCGATCAGCTTCCTGCGCCAGCTGATCGCGATGTACGGCAATTCGATGCAGGCGCTGATGCCGCATTACCTCGAAGCGTCGATGGAAAACTTCCAGGCCAACCAGCGCAAGCTGGAGGACATGTTCAAGTCCAGCATGGGCGGCAACGCCTTCGCCAAGATGGCCGAGACCAACATGGCGATGTTCAAGGCCGCGGCCAGCGCCTTCATGCCCAATGCGGGCGGCGCAGCGGGCGAAGAGGCCGAGCCGGCGAAATCGTCCGAAGACGATCTGGAAGCGCTGCGCGCGCAGATGGCCGCGATGCAGAAGAAGCTGGATTCGCTCGGAAGCTGAACCCTTCATGTCCGCGTCCCCGCGTCGGCGGGGGCCTCATGCAGCTTTGGCGCTCGTCCCCCCGAAACCCCTGCCTGCGCAGGGCATCGGTTAGTGACGAAGTGCGCGCGACCCGCTAGTGCACCCCAAACCAACCAAGAAGCAGGAAACCGTGTCCGCAATTCGCCATGCCCTGTCGGTCAAGCGCGCCGACGATTTTGCCCAGTGGTACCAGGAAGTCATCTCGGCCGCCGACATGGCCGAGGAATCGGGCGTGCGCGGCTGCATGGTGATCAAGCCGTGGGGCTACGGCATCTGGGAACGGATCCAGCGCCTGATGGACGCGCGGATCAAGGATGCGGGGGTGCAGAACTGCTATTTCCCGATCTTCATCCCGCTCGGCAATTTCGAGCGCGAGGCAAGCCACGTCGAGGGCTTCGCCAAGGAAATGGCGGTGGTCACGCATCACCGCCTGATCTCCGACGGCAAGGGCGGGCTGATCCCCGATCCGGAAGCCAAGCTGGAAGAGCCGCTGGTGGTCCGCCCGACCTCCGAGACGATCATCGGCGACGCGATGAGCCGCTGGATCCAGAGCTGGCGCGACCTGCCGCTGCTGACCAACCAGTGGGCCAATGTCGTGCGCTGGGAAATGCGCACCCGCATGTTCCTGCGCACCAGCGAATTCCTGTGGCAGGAAGGCCATACCGCGCACGAGAGCCGCGAAGACGCGAAGGCCGAGACGATGCGCGCGCTCGAGATGTACCGCGCCTGCGCCGAGGAAGACCTCGCCCTGCCGGTGATCGCGGGCGAGAAGCCCGAGAACGAACGCTTCCCCGGCGCCGAGGAGACCTGGTCGATCGAGGCGATGATGCAGGACGGCAAGGCGCTTCAGGCCGGCACCAGCCATTATCTCGGCACCAATTTCGCGCATGCCGCGAACATCAGGTACCAAGACCGTGAGGGCGGGCAGCAATTCTGCCACACGACCAGCTGGGGCGTGTCCACGCGCATGATCGGCGGGGTGATCATGGTGCATGGCGACGACGACGGGCTGCGGGTGCCGCCCCGGATCGCGCCCTATCAGGTCGTGATCCTGCCGATGCTGCGCGAGGACGAGGGCGATGCGGCGCTGCTCGACTATTGCGCAACGCTCAAGCTCGGGCTGGCCGAACAAAGCGCCTGCGGCGAGCCGGTGCGCGTGCTGCTCGACAGCAAGCCCGGCAAGGCCGCGGCCAAGCGCTGGGACTGGGTGCGCAAGGGCGCCCCGATTATCGTCGAGGTCGGACCGCGCGACATGGCCGACGGCAAGGTCGCGGTGCTGCGCCGCGACCGGCTATGGACCGAGCAGGGCAAGCCCGATTTCGCCTTCCGCGCCCTGGGCGACTTCGTCGGAGATGCCTGCGCCACGCTGGAGGCGATCCAGTCGGGCCTGCTCGAGCAGGCGCGCGAACGGCGCGACGCGAACATCACGCGCGGCGTCACCTCGGTGGACGAGGTTGCAGCGTTTTTTGCCGAAGACCAGCGCTATCCGGGCTGGGTCGAAGTCCAGTGGTCGAAGCCGACCGGCGCCGCGCTCGACAGGGTGGTCGAGCAGCTCAAGGCGCTCAAGCTGACCATCCGCAACGTTCCGATCGGCGCCGAGCCGGCGGATGGAAGCTGCATCTTTACCGGCGAACCGGCTGTGGAAAGGATCTACGTCGCGCGCGCCTATTAGGGAGAGGATACCATGCTGGGTTCGATCAAATACAATCTCACCCACCTGCTCGACTTTCGCGGCCGCGACGCCCGCCAGACCTTCTGGTATTACGTATTGTTCCTTGCCATCCTCTATGTGATCGGCTGGGTGATCGCCCTCGCGCCGCTGATCGGATCGGCGGTGCAGGGGGCGATGAAGGCGGCTCAGGCGGGCGTGCCTCAAGACCAGATCGGCGCCCGGATGATGCAGGGCATGGGTCCCGGCATGACCTCGATCGCCTGGTTCGGGCTGATCGCGAACCTCGCCTTCACCCTGCTGATCCTCGCGGCCTTCGTCCGGCGGCTGCACGATTCCGGCAATCCGGGCTGGTGGGCCGGCGCGGTTCTGGCGATCCGTCTGGCGACGGTGGGCTTCGGCATCGCGGCGATCGGCAAGATCGATGCGGCGGTGCAGCAGGTGACCGCGGCGATGGGCGACCCGGCCAAGCTTCAACAGATCCAGGCTCAGAGCATGCATCAAAGCGCTGGCCAGACGCTGCTCGGCCTGGCCGGGTGGATCGCTTTCATCGTGGTGCTGGTGTTCGGCGTGTTCGGATCGACCGACGGGCCCAACCGCTACGGCGAAGCCCCGGTGGTGTTCTGATGGGAAGGACGGCACGGGCTGCGGCCATTCCCATTGCGCTCGTGCTCGCGGCGCCGCTCGCCGCCAAGGATCCGGCGGACGACGTGTCGCAGGCGCGGCTCGCCGCCTCGGTCAGGGCGCTGGCCGGCTTCGGCACCCGTCACACGCTGTCGTCGCAGACCGATCCGAAGCGCGGGATCGGCGCGGCGCGCGCGTGGGGCGAAGCCGAGTTCCGCAAGACCGCAGCGGCCTGCAACGGCTGTCTCGACATCGTGCTGCCCGAGAAGATGGTCTCGGGCGCGCGCATCCCCGATCCGGTGCGCCTGGTCGACGTGGTCGCGATCCAGCGCGGCAGCGAACGCCCGAACGAGGTCGTGATCGTCCAGGGCCATATCGACAGCCGCGCATCCGATGCGCTCGATGCGACCAGCGATGCGCCGGGCGCGAACGACGATGCCTCGGGCACCTCGCTCGTGCTCGAGGCGGCCCGGGTGTTGTCGCAGCGCAAATATCCGACCACCATCGTCTACGCGCTGCTCTCGGGCGAGGAGCAGGGACTCTACGGCGGGCAGCTGTTGGCGGATTATGCGAAGGCCCAGGGCTGGACGGTCAAGGCGGTGCTCAACAACGACATCGTCGGCGGCAGCTGCGGTTCGGACGGGATCTGCGACGCCGGCCACGTGCGGGTGTTCTCCGAAGGCCCGCGCGGCGATGCCGACGCGAAGCTTGCCGCTGCCCAGCGCAGCAACGGCGGCGAGAACGACAGCCCTTCGCGCAATCTCTCGCGCTTCGTCGATCGGCTCGCCGACACCGATCCCTCGGGGCTCGACGTCCGCCAGATCTGGCGCGCCGACCGGATGGGGCGGGGCGGGGATCACCTGCCGTTCCTCGCGCTGGGCTATCCCGCGATCCGCTTCACCGTCGCGATCGAGAATTACAACCGCCAACACCAGAACGTGCGGATCGAAGACGGCGTGCCCTATGGCGACGTGCCCGACCAGGTCGATTACCCCTATCTCGCGAAGGTAACCCGGCTGAATGTCGAGACGCTCGACCGGCTCGCCCGCGCGCCGATGCCGCCGGTGGCGACGGTGCAGGGCGCGGTCCAGACCTTCACCGAACTGAGCTGGACCCCGGTCCCCGGTGCCGGGAGCTACACGATCTGGCAGCGGCGCACCGACCAGCCCGACTGGGACCCGAAACCGCTCCGCAGCGGCGTGACCGCAACCCAGGCCAGGCTCCCCGGCGTCCGCGGCGACGACTGGTTCTTCGGGGTCAGCGCGGTTTCGGCCGACGGGGTCGAGAGCCCGATCGCCAGCGCGCTGCCGGGCGGAGGATTTGCGCCGACCGCTCCCTGACCGTCATCCCGGCGGAGGCCGGGATCTCCAATCGTTAGGTGCTCGTTGGCCAGAGACCCCAGCCTGCGCTGGGGTGGCGGCTTGGCCGCCTATTGCGCCGCCTTCGCCATGTCCGCGCGATAGGCGTCGAGGCTGATATCGCGGCCAAGGAAGTCCTTGACCAGCTGGGCCGCGGGTTCGGTGCCGCCCTTGGCGAGCACGCGCTCGCGGTATTCCTTCGCGGTCTCGGGATCGCGCAACCCGTCCTTCTCGAAGCGGGTGAACAGATCGTCGGCGATCACCTTCGACCAGCGATAGGTGTAATAGATCGCCGAGTAGCCGTTCAGATGGCCGAAGGAATCCTGCATCTGGACGAAATCGGGCGTCGGGATCAGGTCGAACGCGCCGCGATAATAGCGCGCGGCCTGGCCGAGGTTCTCGGGCACGGGTTCCTGATGCAATTCGAGCGAGATGTTCGAATAGCCGAGCTGGCGCATGTCGCCGAAGCCGAGGTTGAAATAGCGCGCGCGGTTCATCTTCTCGACCAGGTCGCGCGGGATCGGGTTGCCGTCCTTGTCCTTCGCGAACTTGGCCAGCGTGTCGTAGTCGTAGACCCAGTTCTCGAGCATCTGCGACGGGGCCTCGACGAAGTCCCATTCGGTCGCCACCCCCGACTGGGCGAACCAGCGCTGGGTGCCGCCGAAGATATGGTGCAGCATGTGCCCGAACTCGTGCAGGAAGGTCTCGACGTCCTGGTGCTCCATCAGCCCGGTGGTGTGATCGCCCTGCGGCAGGTTCATCACCAGCGCGCCGAGCGGCACCGACTTGCCGCCGACCACGCCGGGGCGCAGCGGGATCATGTTCGCGTGGCTGTACTTGCCCGGCCGCGGGTGGGAATCGAAATAGAACCGGCCGATCAGCTTCCCGTGATCGCGCACCTCGTAGGTCTCGATCTGCTTGTCCCACACCGGGGTCTTCCACGGGGTGATGGTGACGCCGAACAGGTCCTCGGCAAGCTTGAGGATTCCGTCGCGCACGTCGTTGTAGGCGAAGTACTTGCGCGCTTCCTGCGGATCGTAATCGTAATAGCGCTGCTGCACGATCGGCGCGAGCCAGCCGGTCTCCCAGAAGCGGATGTCGGTCGCCCCGGGGCGCAGCTCCTGCAGCACCTTGAGGTTCTTGGCGTAATCGCCTTCGGCCGCCGGGCGCGCGGCATCGGCCATGTCCTGCAGCAGGGTCTCGACCTTCTGCGGGGTGTTGACCATCTTGTCCTCGAGCACGAGCTGCGCATAGTTGCGCCGGCCGAGCTTCTCGGCGAGCTGCTGGCGCAGTTCGAGCAATTGCCGCAGCTTGTCGTCGTTGGCCGGCCAGGCCCGCTGGTTGTAGATCACCGACAGGTCGTGGCGCAGCGTGTCGCTCTTGGCGTAGCTCATCACCGGGCTGTAGTCGGGCGTGGCGGTGGTGATCGTGACCATGCCGTCGGCGCCGGGCTTGTGCGCGTCGATCCAGTCCTGCGGCAGCCCGGCGAGCTCGGACGGCGCGACCTTGAGCGACTTTTCGCCCGCGGCGATATTGGCGTCGAAATCGTTGCCGACCTGGGCGATCTTCTCCTGTAGTGCCTGAACCTCGGCGCGCTGCGCATCGTCCAGCGCGACCCCGCTGCGCTCGAAATTGGCGAGGGCCTGCTTGAGGTAATATCTGGTCTGCGCATCCTCGCCCGACGCGTCGATCGCCTTCAGCCGGTCGTAGATCGGGCGCGAGAGGCCGATCTTGCTCGAAATGCCCGAGAGCCGCACCTGGCAAGCGCCGCCGGCGTTGCGCCGGGCGTCGTCGGCCATCACCTGCTGGTAGAGGGTAAACTCGCCCGAGCCGCCGCCGAGCAGCGCGGTGATCGCATCGAAGCGGGTGAGCGTGGTGCCCACGCTGGCCGGGCCGGTCTCGCCCTCGAGCTCGGTCACCCGCCGCTGGATTTCGGCGACCAGGCTGTCGCATTTCGCATCGATCGCGGCCGCGTCGGGCGCGGTGGCGAGGATCGGCCCCATGGCCGCGACAACCGCATCCCCCGGAGCGTCCTTGGCCGAGGCGGAGGTGGCGGTGAGGGCGGTGGCGGCGAGCAGGATGCCCGCAAGTTCGGTGCGCATGATGCTGTCAGTCCCTGTAGGTTTCTGTTCGATTGGTTTCGTTTGGAACCAGCGGGCACCGGGCCGCGCGGCGGGCAAGGGGCAATCGACGAACCGCCGGCGCGCGAGGGCGAACGACTTGCCGGCGCCCCGGGCGATCTCTTGCAATCGGCCTCAGGGCTTCTTCTCGACCTCGACCTGGTTCATCAGCGTGCCGCAGGCAGCCATGCCGCCGTCCGGCTCCATCGAGATCTGCTGGAACACCGCCGCCTGGAAACCGTCGTCGGGCACCGCGTTGAGCTTGTCGACCAGCGCATTGCTGCGCTCGACGATCTCGTGGTCGATCTGGTCGTCGGTCTTGCCTTCCGTCGGGCCCATCTCGTGGAGCATCCCGCCGACCGAGCCGAGGATGGAGGAATAGTTCTCCTGCAGCTCCGCCGGGGCGTTGGTCTGCTCGAGCAGCATGGTCGAAACCTTCGCCGCGGCGGCGCATTGCAGGCCGAGTTCGAAGCGCGAGGGATCCTCCGCCAGCGCCGGAGCGGAGAGAGCCGCCGTAAAAAGGCCGCCGATCAGGTAATGCCGCATGCAGTCGTTCCCCATGATTCCGTAAGTGACGCGGGGTGGGATTAGCACTATCGCGGTTCGATGCCCAAGCGCCCCGTCAGCAGCAGGTTCGCGGGCCTGCCTTCGAAAGAGCAGGTGCTCGACTTCATCCAGACTTCCGACAAGCCCGCCGGCAAGCGCGACATCGCGCGCGCCTTCGGGCTCAAGGGGCAGGAGAAGATCGCGCTCAAGAAACTGCTCAAGGACATGGCCGACGAAGGCCTGATCGACGGCAAGAAGACCGCCTTCCACAAGATGGGCGGGATCCCGAAGGTCACCGTGCTGCGGGTGGTCGAGATCGACGACGGCGAAGCGCTGGCAGTCCCGGACAATTGGGATCCCGACGACCGCGCCCCGCCGCCGCGGATCCGCCTGATCGAACGCAAGAAGGGGCCGGGGAAGCAGGCCGCGCTCAAGGCCGGCGACCGCGTGCTTGCCCGCACCGAAGAGACTGGCACCGGCTGGATCGCGCATCCGATGAAGGTGCTGCCGTCGCTCGGCGCCTCGCTGATGGGCGTGGTCGAGCTGGACGGGGCCGGGAAGGGCTGGCTCGCGCCGGTCGACAAGAAGATCCGCACTTCCTCGCCGATTGCCGATCTCGGCGGGGCCGAGGCCGGGCAGCTGGTGCTGGCCGAACCCGCCGGAAGATCGCCGCGCGCCGGGGTCAAGGTGGTCGAAGTGCTCGGCGATCCGCTGGCGCCCAAGGCCTTCAGCCTGATCGCGATCGCCAAGTACAACATCCCCTTTGCCTTCTCGGGCGAGACTCTGGCCGAGGCGGAACTGGCCGCCAAGTTGCCGCTGTCGGAGGACAAGCGCGAGGACTTGCGCCACGTGCCGATCGTCGCGATCGACCCCGCCGACGCGCGCGACCACGACGATGCGATCTGGGCCGAGCCCGACGGCAAGGGCGGGTTCGACGCGATCGTAGCGATCGCGGACGTATCGTTCTACGTCCGCCCCGGCGGCGCGGTCGACCGCGAGGCGCGCAAGCGCGGCAATTCGGTCTATTTCCCCGACCGCGTGGTACCGATGCTGCCAGAGGTGCTCAGCGCCGACGTCTGCTCGCTCAAAGAGGGGCAGGACCGCGCGGCGATGGTCTGCCACATGCAGATCGACAAGACCGGAAAGATCGCCGGCTGGCGCTTCACGCGCGCGCTGGTGCGTATCGCGGCGAACATCGCCTATGAGAAGGCACAGGCGGCGATCGACGACGGTTCGGCCGACGCCAATCTGAAGAACCTCTGGGCCGCGTGGCAGGCGCTCGACGCGGCTCGGAGCCGGCGCGATCCGCTCGATCTCGACCTGCCCGAACGCCGCGTGATGCTCGACGAAAAGGGCCGAATCGCCGAGATCGCGGTCCGCGAGCGGCTCGATGCCCACCGGGTGGTCGAGGAATTCATGGTCGCGGCGAACGTCGCGGCGGCCAAGGCGCTCGAAAGCAAGACCTCGCCGGTGGTCTACCGCATCCACGAGCCGCCGAGCCGCGAGAAGCTGGTCGCGCTGCGCGAATATCTCAAGACGATGGATAAGAGCCTCGCGCTCGGCCAGGTGATCACGCCGAGCCTGTTCAACCGCATGCTCAAGGACGTCACCGACGAGGGCGAGAAGGCGCTGGTGATGGAGGCGGTGCTGCGCAGCCAGACCCAGGCCTATTACGGGCCGAAGAACGCGGGCCACTTCGGCCTCGCGCTGGGCAGCTACGCCCATTTCACCTCGCCGATCCGCCGCTATTCGGATTTGCTGGTGCACCGCTCGCTGGTCGACGCCTTCGGGCTGGAGCAGCCGAAACCGCAGAAACTGCCGCCGACCTCGGGCCTGTCGGACCGCGACCGCGCCGATCTGGAGAAGGTCAGCGAGGCGATCAGCGGCGCCGAACGCCGCGCGATGGAGGCCGAACGCGAGACGATCGACCGCTACATTGCGACGTGGCTCTCGGGCAAGGTCGGCGAGACCTTCGATACCCGTATCACCGGGGTGCAGAAATTCGGCTTCTTCGCGACCATCCTCGGCCTCGGCGGCGACGGGCTGGTGCCCGTCTCGACGCTGGGCAACGACTATTACCACTATGACGAGAAGGCCCAGGCGCTGGTCGGGGACAAGACCGGGCAACGCTATGCGACCGGCGATCGGCTCAAGCTCAAGCTGGCGGAAGCCAATCCGCTGACCGGGGCTCTGAAGTTCGAGACGCTTGAGGGCGACGGGGTTCCGATCGAACGGCGGGGCGAGCGACTGCCCGACCGCAAGCCGGCCGAGCGCAAGCAGGGCAAATACCTCGCCGGAAAACGCGGCAGGCCGGGGAATATCCGGCACCAGGGGCGGAAGAAGAAGTAGTTCCTCCCCGGAACGGGGGAGGAATTCAACTCAACCTATCGATCTCGTCGTCGCCCAGCCCGCCGGGGACCACGAACAGCGGGCAGGGCAGGCTTCCCGAAACCGCGGCGAAATGCGTCACCAGCGGCCCCGGCGAATCCGCCCCCGCACCCAGCACCAGCGCTGCGACTTCGGCATGCTCGGCGAGATAGTCGCGGATCACCTTCACGCCTTCGCCCTGCCGAACGGAGATGACGGGCAGCTTGCCGCCTTCCGATTGCAGCGCGCCCGCCGCGCTTGCGGCAAGCATCTCGGCCCGGTCGCGCGCTTCCTGCTCGATGGTCGCCTGAACCCCTCCGAAAGCGACGAAATCCTGCGGCGGCACCAGCGCGAGTATGTGTACCGCGCCCCCGGTCTTGGCCGCACGGCGCGACGCAAAGCGCAGCGCCACGCGCGCTTCCTCGGTCTCGTCCATGATCACCAGATAGACGCGCATCGCGACCCTCTCCTTGGGTCTTTCCCCTCATCGCCGTATCCGCCGAAAGCAGATTTCGCGCAAGACGGATGCTTGCGCCCTTGCTCCCGCGCGCCAAATTGGCCAGAGAACCATGCAGCAAATCACCAAAGGGATGAAACCCCGCGCCATGTCGATCGCGATCAAGATGCCTGCCCTGTCCCCCACGATGGAAGAGGGCACGCTGTCGCGCTGGCTGGTCAAGGTCGGCGACACGGTCAAGTCGGGCGACATCATGGCCGAGATCGAGACCGACAAGGCGACGATGGAGTTCGAGGCGGTCGACGAGGGTACGATCGCCGATATCGCAGTGCCCGAGGGGACCGAAGGCGTGAAGGTCGGCGCAGTGATCGCGACCCTGGCCGAGGATGGCGAGGATGTGGCGAGCGTGAAGCCGGCCGCGGCGAGTGCGGCGCCGGCGTCTGGCGCGAAGGAAGAAGTCAAGTCTGAAGCCGTCGTCCCAGCGAAGGCTGGGGCCTCATGCGGCGATACTCAACCTTCCGCCCAACCGACCGAGGTCCCAGCCTTCGCTGGGACGACGAAAGGTGGCGACCGCGTGGTCGCCTCGCCGCTCGCCAAGCGCATTGCCGCCGATAAGGGCATCGACCTTGCGAGCGTCCAAGGCTCCGGTCCGCATGGCCGGATCGTCAAGGCCGACGTCGAGGGCGCGAAGCCCGGAGGCGCCGCCGCTCCGGCGCCCAATCTCGCCGCGAGCGCACCGGCTGCTGCACAGGATTTCGGCATCCCGCACGAAGTCGAGAAGCTTTCGGGCATGCGCAAGACGATCGCGCGCCGCCTGACCGAATCGAAGCAGCAGATCCCGCACATCTACCTCACGGTCGATATCCAGCTCGACAAGCTGCTCAAGCTGCGCGCCGAGCTCAACGGGGCGCTCGAAGCGGACGGCGTGAAGCTGTCGGTCAACGACATGCTGATCAAGGCGCTCGCCAAGGCGCTGCTGCGCGTGCCGAGCTGCAACGTCCAGTTTGCCGGCGACGAATTGCTCAAGTTCGGCCGCGCCGACATTTCGGTCGCGGTCTCGATCCCAGGCGGGCTGATTACCCCGATCGTCGTCGATGCCGGCGCCAAGTCGCTGTCGCAGATCTCGACCGAGATGAAGGATCTCGCCACCCGCGCACGCGACGGCAAATTGCAGCCGCACGAATACCAGGGCGGCACCGCCAGCATCTCCAACATGGGCATGTTCGGGATCAAGCAGTTCGAGGCGGTGATCAACCCGCCGCAGGCGATGATCATGGCGATCGGCGCGGGCGAGCAACGGCCCTACGTGGTCGACGGCGCGCTCTCGGTCGCAACCGTGATGAGTGCCACCGGCAGCTTCGACCACCGCGCGATCGACGGCGCCGACGGCGCGCAGCTGATGCAGGCGTTCAAGCAGCTGGTCGAGAACCCGCTCGGGCTGGTGGCCTGAGCGCTCTTTTACGGAGCGCCGCATGACGGAGCCTCGCGATCCCGCGATCCGCGTCACCGCCATGCCGCGGGATGCCAATGCCTATGGCGACATCTTCGGCGGCTGGCTGGTCAGCATCATGGACAATGGCGCGGGCCTTGCCGCCGCGCGCCGGGCCCATGGCAGGGCGGTCACCATCGCGATCGACGGGATGCAGTTCCTCGAGCCGGTGAAGGTGGGCGACGAGGTCTCGGTGTTCTGCACGATCGAGCATGTCGGCCGCACCTCGATGAAGATCGACGTCGAAGCGTGGCGCCGGCCGCGGCATTCGGAAGATCGGATCAAGGTGACCGAGGCGAAGTTCACCTTCGTCGCGGTGGACGATGACGGACGGCCCCGGGCGGTGGATTTGGGGCCGTTGGACGAATGAGCCAGGTCGACCCCCGAAACGGAAGCGACAGAAACCTGGTCCGTTATCTCGGTTCAGGGCATTCGACGGCGGGGCTGGTGCTGTTTTTTCTCGGGATTGGCATCTGCCTGGCAACGACATTCTATCTGGCGATGGGAGACTATTCCCGAAGTGATTGGCCGCTTGCTGCATATCCACTTTGGGGGGTGGTCGCTGTTCCACTCGGCTTATCGATGCGCCGCAAGGCGCCCACACGGTGGCAGTTTTTTTTGGCGTGTGTCTGGTTGGGAATAGCGATCGCCTCATGCATGTTCATGAAATTCAACGGAAAGTAATCAATGGCTGATCAATACGACGTAATCGTGCTCGGTTCCGGCCCCGGCGGCTATGTCGCCGCGATCCGGAGCGCGCAGCTCGGGCTCAAGACCGCGATCGTCGAGCGCGAATTGCTCGGCGGTATCTGCCTCAACTGGGGCTGCATCCCGACCAAGGCGCTGCTGCGCTCGGCCGAAATCTTCCACTACATGCAGCACGCCAAGGATTATGGGCTGGCGGCGGAGAAGATCACCGCCGATCTCGAAGCGGTGGTGAAGCGGTCGCGCGGGGTGGCGAAGCAGCTCAACCAGGGCGTCACGCATTTGATGAAGAAGAACAAGATTGCGGTGCACATGGGCACCGGCACGATCAAGAGCGCCAACACGCTGGAGGTGAAGGGCGAGAAGGGGACCGAGACCCTCACCGCCAAGCACATCATCGTCGCCACCGGCGCGCGCGCGCGCGACCTGCCCTTCGCCCCGGCCGACGGCAAGCGCGTGTGGACCTATCGCCACGCGATGACCCCACCGGAAATGCCGGGCAAGCTGCTGGTGATCGGATCGGGCGCGATCGGGATCGAATTCGCGAGCTTCTACAACGACATGGGCGCGGACGTGACGGTGGTCGAAATGCTCGACCGGATCGTGCCGGTGGAAGACGCCGACGTCTCGACCTTCCTTCAGAAGGCGTTGACCAAGCAGGGGATGACCATCCTCACCGGCGCGGCGCTGGAAGAGCTCAAGGTTTCGGACAAGGGCGTCAGCGCGAAGATCAAGGACAAGGACGGCAAGGTCTCGAGCGGCGAATACAGCCATGTGATCGTCGCGATCGGCATCGTGCCCAACACCGAGAACATCGGGATCGAGAAGCTGGTCGAGTTGGACCGCGGCTTCATCAAGATCGACGGCTACGGCCGCACCAGGACCAAGGGCCTGTGGGCGATCGGCGACTGCGTGCCCGGTCCGTGGCTGGCGCACAAGGCGAGTCACGAAGGCGTCACCGCGGCCGAGGCGATCGCGCAGGAGCTGGGCAACAAGGAGGTCCATCCGCACCCGCTCGACCGCAACAACATCCCCGGCTGCACCTATTGCCACCCGCAGATCGCCAGCGTCGGGATGACCGAGGCCAAGGCCAAGGAGGCCGGCTACACGGTCAAGGTCGGCAATTTCCCCTTCATCGGCAACGGCAAGGCGATCGCGCTGGGCGAGCCGGAGGGCTTCATCAAGACCGTGTTCGACGCCAAGACCGGCGAACTGCTCGGCGCGCACATGATCGGCGCCGAAGTGACCGAGCTGATCCAGGGCTATGTCGTCGGCAAGACGCTCGAGACCACCGAGGCCGAGCTGATGAACGCGATCTTCCCGCATCCGACGCTCAGCGAGATGATGCACGAAAGCGTCCTGAGCGCCTACGGGAGGGCGCTGCACTTCTGAGCTCCGGAACGAACGCGCGCTGCCGGGCGTAATCTAGTTCATGGAACAGGATAAGCCCGCCAAGCGCGACCACGAGTTGGAAAACCTCGACGATTTCGGGGAGACCCGGTTCGATCCCGATGACCTGGCCAATACCCCGCAGGAACGGGAAGAGCTCGATACCGAACGCTATTACCAGGGCCGCGACGCCAAGCCTTCGAGCAAGCGCGCGCCCGGCGGAAAGGGCAATCCCGAGCGCCCCTAGGCACCGGAATTTCCCGGCTGACCGTTCAGGTCAGCAGAGCGGCTTGCCGAGCTGCCGCACCGCGATCCTCAGCCGTTCGTTGATCTGGAGCTGCTCGTACCGCTCGCCCACCTTGCGCATGCGCGCGGCGACTTGCTGCAGCTTCTCGTCGTTCAAGGATGACCTCCGTCGCGGGTTACCGGGAGGACGATGCAGAGCGCGCGCCGTTCCGGCTCGATGGGCGTCATTCGACGGACGGTTTTCGCGGTTCGACAGGCTGTGGCGGCGTCCAAAAAGAGGGAGGCCGGAAGAACGGAAAATGGCGGACAGGGTGGGATTCGAACCCACGGAGAGCTTGCACCCTCGCCGGTTTTCAAGACCGGTGCCTTAAACCGCTCGGCCACCTGTCCGCATGGAAAATCCCGCTAGACCGGCAGAAGCTGCTTGTCACCCCGTGACACCGCCGCCGCTTGCCGTTAGGCAAAGTCAACGAGTGCGAAGACGCGCCGTTGGAGAGTTTTGAGCTCCGCCGGTCGGCCCGGAAGCGGCACGGCGGACAGTTGGGAGACCCTTGCGATGAAACGCCTGATTATCGCCGCCGTTTCGGCCTTCGCCGCCCTTTCGCTGGCTTCGCCCGCCTCGGCCCAGGCCGGCTGCACCCGCGAGCAACTGGACACGATGGCGCAGAGCTGGGTCAACGCGCTCGAGGCTGGCGATCCTTTCAAGATGGAACTCGGCGAATGGGCCGATTACCGTGAGAACTTCAAGATCGGCACGCTGTCTGGCTTGTTCACCAAGCCGCGCAAGGTCGATTTCGCGCGCAAGGTGCTCGACACCACGACCTGTCAGGTGATGATCGAGACGGTGATGACCGACCCCGAGCATCCCTATGTGATGGCGACCCAGATGGGCAGCGGCTTCAACGGCGGCATCGGCCAGATCCAGAACATCGTGACCGACGAGGGCGACTGGCTGTTCAGCGCCGCCAACACGCTCAAATACGCCAAGGCCGAAAACTGGGGCGTGATCCCCGAAGCCCAGCGCAACACCCGCGCCGAACTGCTCGCCGCCGCCAATGCCTATCTCGACCTGTTCGACGACAAGAGCGTGCAGGTTCCCTGGGGCACGCCCTGCGCCCGGCTCGAAGGCGGTGCCTACACCGGCAAGGGCGAGCCGAGCGACAGCTGCAACGTCGGCGTTCCCTCGGGCATCAAGATGGCGGACAGGGTCTATGTGGTCGACGAGACGATCGGCGCGGTCGACGTGTTCCTCAAGATGGGCGACCACATGCGTCCCGACAGCCACCTGTTCCGCATCGAGAACGGCAAGATCCGCTACGTCCACACCGTCACCAATTGCGGCGACCAGGTGAACTGCGGCTTCCCGCCATTCGACCCGAACAAGCCGATGGGTGCGCCGAAGGCGGGGAACTGAGCAAAAGCAGCGGCATATCGTCCGATCGGGCCTTTGCCTGAATCGCCCGCTGTGACAGGGTGGAGAACATGAGCCTCCGCAGCCAGCTTCTTGCCCTCACCGCAGTCTTCGGCCTTTGCACCCTGTCGGCGGACGCCGCGGCGCAGGAGGTGGTGCAGCCGCTGCCGCCCGCGGCTGCCGCCGATGCCGGGTTCGACTCCTATGTCGCGCAGCTTGCTGCGCAGGCCCGTGCCCAGGGGGTAAGCGCGGCCACCGTTTCGGCGATGACCGCGGGGCTGACCCCGAACAGCCGGGTCATCGCGCTCGACCGGTCGCAGCCCGCCGGGCCGCCGGGAAGCGGATTTCCGCCGCTCGCGCCCTATCTGTCGCAGCACATCGACGCGAACCGCATCGGCGGGGGCAAGCGGGTGCTCGCAGGCAGTGCCGACCTGGCGCAGCGGATCGAAGCGCAATACGGCGTTCCGGCCCAGATCCTGATCGCGATCTGGGGGCACGAGACCAACTACGGCAGCGTGAAGGGCGATTTCGATCTCGCCCGCTCGCTCGCCTCGCTCGCGTGGGAGGGCCGCCGGCGCGAACTGTTCGCGCAGGAATTCATCGACGTGCTCAAGATCGCCGACAGCGGCGTGCCGCGTTCCACGCTGGTCGGCAGCTATGCCGGGGCTTTCGGCAATCCGCAGTTCCTTCCCAGCGTCTATTTGCGCCTCGCGGTCGACGGCGACGGCGACGGCCGCAAGGACATCTGGAACAACCGCACCGACACGCTCTATTCGATCGCAAACTATTTCCGCGACGCCGGGTGGCGGGCGGGGCAGCCCTGGGGCGTGGGCGCCGCGGTGCCCGCCGGTTTCGACGTCGGCGCCTACAAGGGCGAGATCGCATCCCCCGTCTGCCCGCGGGTGCATGAGCGCTTCAGCCAGTGGAAGACGGTTAACGAGTGGAAGCAGCTCGGCGTTCAGCCGCTCGCGCCGATCGGCGACAGCGTGATGGCCAGCCTGTTCCAGCCCGACGGCCCTGGCACGCGCGCGTGGCTATTAACCGGGAATTATAGGGTTATCCTCGAATACAACTGCTCGAACTACTACGCGATGAGTGTGGGGCTTCTGGCAGATGAAATCGTCAAATAGAAAATTCGCCGCACTGCTGCTGGCGGGGATAGGGTTAACGGCGGCGCTTCAGGCGGCCGAGCCCGTACCTGCGAGCGCAAACGGCCCGGCGGCCGATTACCCGGTCACGATCGGCGACCCCTATACGGTGGCCGGAACGAGCTACACGCCGGCCGATGTGTGGAACTACGACCAGGTCGGCGCGATCGCGCCCGATCCGGCCGGGGGCGGCGCGATCTCCGGTTCGCACCATACGCTGCCGATTCCGAGTTACGTCGAGGTCACCTCGCTCGACACCGGGCGGACGATTCTCGTCCGGCTCGAGCGGCGCGGACCGATGAACGGCAACCAGCTGATCGGCCTGTCGCCCGGGGCGATTGCGCAGCTCGGCGCAAGTCCGTCGACGCTGGTGCGGGTGCGCCGGGTCAACCCGCCGGAGCCCGAACGCGCGGCGCTGCGTGCAGGCCAGAGCGCGCCACTGCGGATGGATACGCCGATGTCGCTGGTCAATGTGCTGCGGCTCAAACTGCCCGGCGCCGGGCCGGTGCCGATGCCCAGCGCCCCGCCGCCGCTCGCGAGCGCTGCGGTGCCGCCGTCGAACGCCGGAGGCGCACCGTCCACGGGCAGCGAGCCGCTGGCACTTCCGCCACTGGATGGCAGGAAGGATACGTTGCCACGGCCCGTGGGGACCGCAGCGCCCAAAGCGCCGCCGGCGAGGCCCGCGCCTCCGCTGCCTGCGCCGGTGCCCACTGCGGCTCCCAAGCCCGCGCCGAAGCCCGTCACCGCTTCCGCGGCGAAGGGTACGCTGGTGGTGCAGGCCGGGGCCTTTTCCACGCGCGAGCGCGCCGAGCGGGTCGCCAAGGCGATCGGCGGCACGGTATCTCCCGCTGGAAAGCTTTTCCGCGTCCGGGTCGGACCTTTCGCGACACGCCAACAGGCCGAGGCGTCGCTCGCCAAGGTCAAGGCCGCAGGGTATAGCGACGCCCGAATCTATTAGCCCGGCCAAGAGCGTCCATGCTCCGGCCACACAGGAGCAGGAGCGGATTTGAGGCGAATCGGCAGGATTGCAGTGCTGGCTCTGGGCAGCGTTGCGCTCGCCCTCCCGGCCGGCCTGCATGCCGATGCCGCCGCGCCGGCCGAAAGCGCAGCTCCGATTGCGCTGCTGATCGATCTCGACTCGGGCCAGACGCTTCACGCGCGCGACATCGACCGGCGGTTCCTGCCGGCCTCGGTCACGAAGGTGATGACCACCTATCTCGCCTTCGAGATGCTGGCCGACGGTCGGCTCCAGCCCGACACCCGATATACCGTCAGCGACAGGCTCGCGCAGGATTGGTCGGGCAAGGGTTCGAGCCTGTTCCTCAAGGCAGGGGAGAAGGTCAGCGTCGATACGCTGATCCACGGCATCACGACCGTCTCCGCGAACGACGGCGCAATCCTGCTGGCCGAGGGTACCGCCGGCTCGGTGAACAAATGGACCGCGCTGATGAACCGCACGGCGCGCGACCTGGGCATGCGCGACAGCCATTTCGGCACGCCGAACGGCTGGCCCGACGAGGGCGCGACCTACACCACTGCGCACGATCTCGCGATACTGGCCGGGGCGCTGATCACGCGGCATCCGGAACTCTATCGCCGTTATTTCGGCAAGCGGTCGTTCGGCCACGACGGAATCGGGCAGGACAATCACGATCCGATCACGGGGATCGTGCCGGGCGCGGACGGGATAAAGACGGGCTTCACCCGCGAGGCAGGCTATAATTTTCTCGGCAGCGCGCAGCGCGGGGGAAGGCGGCTGGTGATGGTGGTCGCGGGAGTGGACAGCGAGGAAATTCGCGCCAAAGTGTCGCGCGATTACATCGAATGGGGCTTTTCGGCCTTCGATCCGAAGGTGATCTTCGCGAAGGGCGCGCCGCTGGGCAGCGCCCTGGTTCAGGATGGCCGGACAGGCTCGGTAAAGCTGCGCGCGGCGCGCGATATCGTCGTCGACATGCCCAAAATGGTAAAACCTCAAGTAACCTTGAGAATGCACTATCGTGGGCCGCTGAAAGCCCCGATAAGGGCGGGGGAACAGGTTGCGGCGCTCCAGGTGAGCATCGCCGGCTTCTCTCCCTACGATGTCCCGCTCGAAGCGGCCGAAGACGTGCCTCAGGCCAATCTCCTGCAGCGGATCCGCAATGCCGTGCTAGGCTGGATCGCGTGAGCAAGGGACGATTCATCGCGCTGGAGGGCGGCGAAGGGGCGGGCAAGTCCACCCAGGCCCGGCTCCTTGCCGATGCGCTGGAGCAGCGCGGAATCGCGGTGGTGCGCACCCGCGAGCCCGGCGGCACGATCGGAGCGGAGGCAATCCGGCAATTGCTGCTGCACCCACCCAACGAGGGCTGGAATCCGCGCGCCGAGGCGCTGTTGTTTGCGGCCGCCCGGGCTGACCATGTCGAGAAGCTGATCCGCCCGGCGCTGGACGAGGGCAGGTGGGTCATCTGCGATCGCTTCATCGATTCGACCCGCGCCTATCAGGGCGGCGGCGGTGGACTGTCGGACGAGGACATCCGTGCCCTGCATCGCCTGGGAAGCGAGGATCTCTATCCCGACCTGACGTTGCTGATCGAGCTACGCCCCGAAGCCGCCCAGAAGCGGCTCGCGGCCCGCGATCCCGACGGCTCCGACGCGATCGGCGGGCGCAGCGCTGCATACCATGCCCGGGTCGCAGCGGCATTCGCCGCCTTCGCCGAGGCCGAGCCGGCGCGGTTCGTCCGCATCGACGGGGAAGGGGAGCCTGACGAAATCCACGCGCGGGTGCTGGCCGCGCTCACGCCGTTGCTGGAAACCGCGCAATGAGCCATTCGGGACACGAGGAGCCATGGCGCGCCTGGCGGGCGGCACTTGCGGGTCCGCGGATGCACCACGGCTGGCTCCTCGCGGGCAAGCGCGGCATCGGCAAGTTCGCCTTCGCGCTCGCAGCCGCCCGCGAACTGGTAGCGGAAGCGGGCGTGCCTCAGCCCGCGGGCGACCATCCGGACATCGTGCTGCTCACCCATCAGCCGAAGGATGAGAAAGAGGAACGCAAACGCGACGAGGGCAAGGAATACGAGGTCCGCCGCAACATCACGGTCGGCCAGATCCGCGAAATGCAGCACCGGCTGACCACGCGCCCGACGCTCGGCAGTCGCCGGGCGGTGATCGTCCATCCGGCTGACGATCTCGAAAAGAACGCCGCCAATGCGCTGCTCAAGAGCCTCGAGGAGCCGCCCGCCGGGACGTTCTTCCTGCTGATCGCGCACCGCCCTGGCCGGCTGTTGCCGACGATCCGCTCGCGGTGCCGCGTGCTGCGCTTCGGCGACGCGCCTGACAGCGAAATCGAAGCGGTGCTCGCTCGCGAGGCGCCGCAACTCGACGCATCCGCGCGCGCGCTGGCCGTGCGTGCGGCCGCCGGCTCCCCCGGAGCCGCGCTGGAGTTCGTGGCCCAGGATCTCGCCCCGCTGGCGATGCTGATGCAGCGGATCGTCGCCGCCGGCGATCCCGAATTCGAGCGTCGCGGTGCGCTCGCCGAAGCGATCGGGGCGCGGCCGTCGCGTGAACGGCAACTCGCCGCGATCGATCTTGCGCGCACCGTGATCGGGCAGGAAATGCGCCGCGCCGAACCGGCCCGGCTTCCGGCGATCGTCGAGACCCATGCGGCACTGGTCAGGCTGGCGGCGCAGGCCCCGACCTACAACTTCGATCCCGGCCTGCTGGCCATGGAAATCGGCAGCTTGCTCGCATCCGCAGCAATGAATAGGGAAGCCGCCTGAATCCGGAAATTGGAAAGGGCCCGATGGCCGACCCCTATTATCTCACTACGGCAATATCCTATCCCAACGGCCCGCCGCATATCGGCCACGCCTACGAAGCGATCGCGGCCGACGTGATGGCGCGGTTCCAGCGTCTGCGCGGGCGCGAGGTCCGCTTCCAGACCGGGACCGACGAGCATGGGCTGAAGATGGCGCAGAAGGCGCGCGATCTGGGCAAGACCCCGCGCGAGCTGGCAGACGAGATGTCTGCGCTGTTCAAGGACATGTGCGACCGGCTGAACGTCTCCTACGATCGCTTCATTCGCACCAGCGAGGCGGTGCATCACGAAGCAAGCCAGGCGCTGTGGCGGGCGATGGAGGCCAATGGCGATCTCTATCTCGACCGCTACGAAGGCTGGTACTCGGTCCGCGACGAAGCCTATTACGATGAAAGCGAGCTGAGCGACGGGGAGGGCGGGGAAAAGCTCTCGCCGCAGGGCACGCCGGTCGAATGGACGGTCGAGGAAAGCTGGTTCTTCCGCCTTTCGGCCTATCAGGACCGGCTGCTCGAACTGTATCGGACCAATCCCGGCTTCATCGAGCCGGAAAGCCGCCGCAACGAGGTGCTGCGCTTCGTCGAGGGCGGCCTGCGCGACCTCTCGGTCAGCCGCACCAGCTTCGACTGGGGGGTCAAGGTTCCGGGCAACGAAGAGCATGTGATGTACGTCTGGGTCGATGCGCTGACCAACTACCTCACCGGGCTCGGCTACCCGAAGCAGACGCCCGAGATGGCAAAGTTTTGGCCCGCAGACCTGCACCTGATCGGCAAGGACATCGTCCGCTTCCACACGGTCTACTGGCCCGCCTTCCTGTGGAGCGCAGGGTTGGAGTTGCCGAAGCAGGTCTATGGTCACGGCTTCCTCCTCAACCGGGGGCAGAAGGAATCGAAGTCGCTCGGCAATGTCACCGATCCGCTCGAACTCGCGGAACGTTACGGCGTGGACGTGCTGCGCTATTTCTTCCTGCGCGAGGTTACCTTCGGAAGCGATGGCAGCTGGTCGCAGGAAGCGATTGTTCTGCGGGCAAATTCCGAGCTGGCAAACAGCTTCGGCAACCTTGCTCAGCGGGTGATGAGCTTCATCGCGAAGAACTGCGACGGAGGCTTCACCGCGGCGGCGCCGGTCGAGCCGGCGGACAGCGAACTGCGCGCCAAGGTTTTGCAGGCATGCGCGAAGGAGCTGCCGGAAGCTTTTGAAAAGCTTTCCTTTACCGCCGGGTTGGAAGGCTGGATGCAGGCGGTGTTCGCGTGCAATGCCTATATCGACGAGCAGGCGCCCTGGACGCTGCGCAAGACCGATCCCGCACGGATGGAGCGTGTGCTGGCGACGCTGTGTGGCTGCATCCGCGATCTGGCAGTGGCGGTTTCGCCGGTGACGCCGGCTGCTTCGGCGAAGATTCTCGACGCGCTGTGCGTTCCTGCCGACAAGCGGGACTATGCCGCTTTGGCAGACGATCCGGCGCTGGGCGCGATCAGGATCGAAAACCCGACCCCGGCCTTCCCGCGACTCGAACTGCCGGCGGAGGAGGCGGTCTGATGCTCGTCGACAGCCACTGCCACCTCGAATACGAAGGCCTGGTCGAAGACCAGCAGGGCGTGCTCGCACGGGCGCGGGCGGCCGGAGTGCAGGGCTTCCTCAATATCTCGACCCGGCGGAGCGAATGGGACCGGGTGGTCGGCACCGCCGCTCGCGAAAGCGACGTCTGGGCGAGCGTCGGCATTCATCCGCACGAGGCCGACGCCCACGCGGACCTCGGCGCCGGGGTGCTGCTGAAGGCCACCGAACACCCGAAGGTGATCGGGATCGGTGAGACGGGGCTCGACTATTATTACGACAAGTCCGACCGGCAGGTGCAGCAGGCGCTGTTCCGCATGCATATCGGCGTCGCGCGCGAAACCGGCCTGCCGCTGATCACCCACACGCGCGACGCGGAGGACGACACCGCCGCGATCCTGACCGAGGAAATGGAGAAGGGCGCCTTCCCCGCTCTGATCCACTGCTTCACCGCCTCGGCCGAATTCGGGCGCAAAGTGCTCGATCTCGGACTGACCATCTCGATCTCCGGCATCGTGACCTTCAAGAACGCGCAGGAGTTGCAGCAGGTCGCCGCGTCGCTTCCGGCCGACCGGATGCTGGTCGAAACCGACAGCCCGTTCCTCGCGCCGGTGCCGCATCGCGGGCGCAAGTGCGAGCCGGCCTTCGTCGCCGACACCGCCGCCTTCGTTGCGAATTTGCGCGGAGAGAGCCTAGAAGCGCTCGCCGGGAACACCACGCGGAACTTTCATGCTTTGTTCCAGAAGGCGGCCAGGCCAGGGCAGGGGGCGGCGTGAAGCTGATCGTGCTCGGCTCCGGCACGTCGACCGGCGTTCCGCGGATCGGCAACGACTGGGGCGATTGCGACCCCAAGGAGCCCAAGAACCGGCGGACGCGGGTCTCGATCGTGGTCCAGAGCGACGAAGGCTGCCGGCTGCTGGTCGATACCTCGACCGATCTGCGGCAGCAGTTGCTGGCCAACCAGATCGACCGGGTCGACGGCGTGTTCTGGACCCACGACCACGCCGATCATTGCCACGGGATCGATGACCTCAGGGTGATGCGCTATGGCCGGAATTCGGCGCTGCCGGGCTTCGGCTCGCAGGAAACCGTCCACCGGCTGCGGCAGCGCTTCAGCTATGTCTTCGCGGGCCAATACGGCTATCCGACGATCGTCGATCTCGAAGTGCTCGACCGTCTGCGAATCCATGCCGGGTTCGGCGTGCGCTGGTGCCAGCTGCCGCACGGTCCGACCGAAAGCACCGCCTACCGCTTCGACGCCGACGGCAAGGCGATCGGCTACGCGACCGACTTCAGCGCGATCACCGACGAGCTGGTCGAATTGTTCGCCGACATCGACATCCTGGTATGCGACTGCCTGCGCCGCGAACCGCATCCGACCCATGCGCATCTCGGGATGGCGCTCGAGCTGGCAAGGCGCACGCGCGCGAAGAAGACGGTGCTGTCGCATCTCGACAAGAGCCTCGATTACCTGACGCTGCAAACTGAAGTGCCGCCCGGCGTGCTGGTCGGCTACGACGGGCTGGAACTGGTCGCGTGACCGACCGGCTGGAAACCGCGCGGCTGATCGCGCTGGTTGCCTGGCTGGTCGTGATGATCGCGAGCTATTCTTCCTACCGGCTGCACTGGAAGAAGAGCGTGACGATGGCGCTGATCTGGCTGGCGATCTTCATCGGTGTGGCCGGGCTGGTGGCAATGATCCAGCGGTTCGAGGGCGCCGGGGAAGCGATAGGACTGTCCCTGTGATTTACGATGTGATTTACGATTTAACATAATACTTATTATCATTCTAATTGAAGTCCGCATATGTCCGAGCAAACCGACCGCCTCCTCCGCATCATGGCCCGGCTGCGCGATCCGCAGGACGGCTGCGACTGGGACATTGCGCAGACCTTCGCGACGATCGCGCCGTATACGATCGAGGAAGCCTACGAGGTTGCCGACGCGATCGAGCGCGACGACCTGGCGGACCTGCGCGGCGAACTCGGCGACCTGTTGCTCCAGGTCGTATTCCACGCGCGCATGGCGGAGGAAGCCGGAGCATTCGATTTCGAACAGGTCGCCGCCGCGATCTGCGACAAGATGGAATCGCGCCATCCACATATCTTCGGCAGCGGTCAGTCGACCGGCTGGGAAGAGCTCAAGGCGCAGGAGCGCGCGCAATCGGGTGCCACCAGCGCGATGGATGGCGTAGCGCGGGCGCTGCCGGCTCTGCTGCGAGCCGAGAAGCTGCAGAAGCGCGCGGCGGGGCAAGGTTTCGATTGGCCGGATACCGAAGGTCCCACAGCCAAGCTGGCGGAGGAAATCGCGGAGCTGCACGAAGCTTCGGAAGCCGAGCGCTTGGGCGAAGCCGGCGACGTGCTGTTCGCGGCGGTCAATCTGGTGCGCGCCTACGGAATTGCTCCGGAAGATGCGCTTCGCGCTACCAACGACAAGTTCGAGCGGCGGTTTCGCGGAATGGAGGCGCTCGCCGGGGACAGCTTTGCGAGCCTCAGCCTCGAGGAGCAGGAAGCGCTGTGGCAGCGGGTCAAGGCTGCGGAGCGCGCCTAGCCGCACCTTTCGGTCAAAGCGTCGAGTACCGCCCGAATTCCTTGGCATTCAGCCTTACCGCCAGCCTGATCCGCGGCTCGCCTTCCCCGACCAGCTCGCTTTCTTCGATCACCTCGCCATGGGCATGCAGCCACGCTAGCCGCTGACCATCGCTCGCGGAGAGGATGAATTCGTAAGTTTTTGCGTTCTTTGTCAGGATGTTCGCGACCGTTTCGAACAGCGTCTCCAAACCAAAGCCGGTGACGGCCGAGATCGGCACGATGCGCTCATCGCCCTCTGCCACCTCGGTCAGCTCCGACTTTCGCGGTTCTTCGAGCAGGTCCCACTTGTTCCACGCCTCGACGATCGGGATCGTGCTTTCCCCGCCCTCCTCCAGCACCCCGAGATCGGCGAGAATATCGAGCACCTGCGCCTTCTGCGCACCGTTTGCCGGGTTCGCCATGTCGCGCACATGCACGATCACATCGGCCGCGGTCACTTCTTCCAGCGTCGCCCGGAACGCAGCCACCAGCTGCGTCGGCAGGTCCGAGATGAACCCCACCGTATCCGACAGAATCGCCTTCTCGACCCCCGGCAGGCGCACCGCGCGCATCGTGGGGTCGAGCGTGGCGAACAGCAGATCCTCCGCCATGACGTCGGCCCCGGTAACCCGGTTGAACAGCGTCGATTTGCCCGCGTTGGTATAGCCGACCAGCGCGACCACCGGCCAGGGCGCCCTGCCCCGGCGTTCGCGATGCAACGCGCGCGTGCGGCGGACCTGGTCGAGCTCCTTGCGCAACTTGCCCATGCGCGCGCGGATCATCCGGCGGTCGGCCTCGATCTGGGTTTCGCCCGGGCCGCCGAGGAAGCCGAAGCCGCCGCGCTGGCGCTCCAAGTGGGTCCAACTCCGCACCAGGCGGCTCTGCTGGTAATCGAGATGTGCGAGCTCGACCTGCAGCCGGCCTTCCGCGGTCGCCGCGCGCTCGCCGAAAATCTCGAGGATCAGACCGGTACGGTCGATCACCTTGCGCTTGAGCTTCTCTTCCAGATTGCGCTGCTGGATCGCGGAGAGCGCTCCGTCGACGATCACCAGCTCGGCCTGCTCCTGCACGCAAGCAAGGTCGATCCGCTGGATCTGGCCCTCGCCGAACAGCGTGGCCGCCCGCACGTCGCGGATCGGCACGACGAAGGCTTCGGCGACGACGATCCCGATCGCAAGCGCGAGGCCTTTGGCCTCCTCCAGCCGCGCTTCGGGATCCTCGCTCTTCCGTTGCCCCCGAATATCGGGGCACACGACGACGGCGCGCGCTCCGCGCGTCACCTCGCCGGCAAGATCGTCTGTAAAGCTCAGTCTTCCTCGCTATCCCCGTCCCAGTCGCCGGTCAGATCGACCGGCGCAGCAGGTTGTATCGTCGAGACCGCATGCTTGTAGGCGAGCTGCACGAAACCTTCGCGCTCTAGCAGCATGCAGAACAGGTCGTAAGCGGCGATCCGGCCCTGGAGCATAACACCGTTGACCAGGAACATGGTGACGCTGACCCCCGCATCGCGCACGCTGCCCAGGAACACGTCCTGAAGCAGCCGCTGCTTCTTCGCCGCCTCGGCGCCGAACTGCCCGGCATCGACCGGCGCGCTGGGCATGATGGTCGAGATCGCGTGCTTGTAGACGAGTTGCGACTGGCCGTCGCGCCGAAGCAGGATCGAGAAATTGTCGAACCAGGTCACGATCCCCTGCAGCTTGACGCCCTTGACGAGGAACATCGTCACGGGGGTCTTGTTCTTGCGCAGCAGATTGAGGAACGCGTCCTGAAGGCTCTGGTTGCTCGCGCCCTTCGCCGCGCTTGCGGCAGGCTTGGCGGCGGGGGCGGGGGCTGGCGCAGGCTCGGGTGCGGGCCGAGGCCGTGCCGAAAGCGTCTTACCGGTCATTCAACTGACTCCTGTTGTTGGCAGCCGCGATTGCGGTTCCGCATTCTGGTCGCCCTGCCCTTGCCCGCGTTCGCTGACTCGGGTGTGACAACCGGATAGCTTGCGAAGTCTAATGCGAGTTTGTCGGCAGCGGCAAGAATTTTGTGCAACTGCGAACAAGCCATTCGCTCCCGGCCTTCAACCCAGCGTATCTTCGCCCTCGCGATCGCCCATGCCGAGGAGCTTGAGCTTGCGGTGGAGCGCGGACCGCTCCATCCCGATGAACCCGGCGGTCTTCGAGATGTTCCCGGAGAAGCGACGGATTTGGATACGGAGGTATTCGCGCTCGAAATTCTCGCGCGCCTCGCGCAGCGGAACGCCCATCAGCGAAGTCATCCCCGGGCCGCCGCTGGCCTTGCCCCCCGAGATTTCGGGCGGAAGCATATCCGGTTCGATCCGGGCCATGCGATCGCGCGGGGTCAGGATCACCGTGCGTTCGATCACGTTGCGGAGTTGCCGGACATTGCCCGGCCAGTCGTATGCCTGCAGCGCAGCCATCGCTTCGGGCGACACCGCCGGCGGCTTGATCGCCTGCTCGGCCGAATAGCGGGTGAAGAAATGGTCGGCGAGCGTCGGGATGTCCTCGCGCCGGTCGGACAGCGAAGGAATCGCCACCGGGACCACGTTGAGGCGATAGAACAGATCCTCGCGGAAGCGCTTTTCCGCGATTTCCTTCTCGAGATCGCGCGAGGAAGACGAGACCACCCGCACATCGACCGCAATCTGGCGGCTGCCGCCCACCCGCACGAAGCTCTGCTCGGTCAACACGCGCAGAATCCGCGCCTGGGTGCTCTCGGGCATGTCGGCCACTTCATCGAGGTAGAGCGTGCCGCCGTCAGCCAGCTCAAGCAGGCCGGCGCGGACCAGCTTGCCGTCCGCCTCTTCGCCGAACAGCTCCTGTTCGAAGCGCTCGGGCGTGATCCGCGCCGAGTTCACGGTGACGAAGGCCTTGTCGGCACGTGCGCTCCACGAATGCAGCAGCCGAGCGGCGACTTCCTTGCCCGCCCCCGCCGGCCCGGCGATCAGCACCCGGCTGCCGGTGTTCGCGACCCGCTTGAGCGTCGCGCGCACCTGGTTGATCGCGGACGAGTTGCCGGTGAACTCGTCGTTGGAGATCAGGCCCTGGCGCAGCCGCGCGTTTTCGCGGCGCAGGCGCTCGGTCTCGGTCGCGCGGTGGACCAGATGGAGCAGGCGCTCGGCTTCGAACGGCTTCTCGATGAAGTCCATCGCCCCGCGGCTGACCGCGCTCACCGCCGTATCGATATTGCCGTGGCCGGAGAAGATGATCACCGGCAGCTCGGGCTCGCGCTGCTTGATCGCATCGAGAACTTCCAGCCCATCCATCGGGCTGCCGTGGAGCCACACATCGAGCAGGACCAGGCTCGGGCGGCGCTCGTCGATCGCGGCCAGCGCCGAGGTGCTGTCCCCCGCGGTGCGGCATTCATAGCCCTCGTCGCTCAAAACGCCGGCGACGAGTTCGCGAATGTCGCGTTCGTCGTCCACCACCAGGATATCCAGCGCCATCAGGAAAACTCCGTCTTCAAAATCTTGCTCATTCGGCAGCCTCGGTACCTGCCCGCAGCGTCAGCGGATCGCGCGCGAAGCGCAGGGTCACGCGGGTGCCGCCGCTTTCTGCCGAGGTAAAGGCCATGTCTCCGCCGTGTTCCTCGACGATCTTGTTCACGATCGCGAGGCCGAGGCCAGTGCCCTTCTCGCGGGTGGTGACATACGGCTCGACGATCCGCTCGCGGTCCTGCGGCAGGCCGATGCCGTTGTCCTCCACCGCTACGGCGAAAGTGTCGTCGTCGAACAGCGTGCTTACCGAGATGCGGCCGCGATAATCTGGTTCGGCCCCCTGCGCCTTGGCGTCGACCGCCTCGGCGGCGTTCTTCAGCACATTGGTCATCGCCTGGCCGAACTGATGGCGGTCGCAGGCGATGAGGTGGGAACCGTCCTCTTCGGCCGCGAAGCTGTAGGCGATCTCTGGATGGCCGACTTCCTGCAGGAACAGGGCCTGCCGGACCAGATCGACCGCATCCTCCTGGCGGAACACCGGCTTGGGCAGGCGCGCGAAGGACGAGAATTCGTCGACCATCTTCCTCAGATCGCCGACCTGACGGATGATCGTGCTGGTCAGTTCCTCGAACAGTTCAACGTCGGTCTCGATCTGGCGCTTGTAGCGGCGGCTGAGGCGCTCGGTCGCGAGCTGGATCGGGGTCAGCGGATTCTTGATCTCGTGCGCGATCCGCCGGGCGACATCGGACCATGCGGCCTGCCGCTGGTCCAGCAATTGGCGGGTGATGTCCTCGAAGGTGATCACGCAGCCGCCCGCCGCGGGCGACAGCTTGACCGCCAGGGTCAACAATTCGCCCCCCTTGTTGTACTGGGTTATCCCGCTCGACAGGTGGGCGTCGCTCATGGCGGCGATTTCCGGTGCAATATCCGCCAGCTTAAGTCCTGCGGCCGCGGGGCCGACCCGGTCGAGCAGCAACTTCTGCGCTGAGCTGTTCATCAGCAGCACGGCCCCATCTTCGTCCACCGACACGATTCCGGCGGTGATCGATTCGAGCACCGCCTCGATGAAGGCGCGCCGGTCTTCGAGCGCGGTGGTCTGGCGCTCGATCTGCGCGGTCATGCGGTTGAAGGCCCGGTTGAGCAGCCCGATCTCGTCCGCCCCGGTCCGCTCTTCGATCCGCAGCGCATAATTGCCCTGCCCGACCTCGCGCGCCGCGCCCACCAGTTCGGTCAGCGGACGTACCTGCCGGTCGGCGAAACGCAGCGCGAACAGGATCGCGGTCCAGACCAGCCCCAGCGATACGAAGAACAGCAGCAGGTTGAAGCGCAACTGGAACGACCGGGCCCGCTGGCTCAAATCCTGGAAGCCGGTCACAACACCCTGCGCACGCTCCCATTGGCTCAGCGCCAGCTTGTCCGACTTGCGCGCATTGTAGAGATAGATGCCGGCGTTCCGGTCTATCTCGGTCACCGCTTCGATCCGGTCGCGGGCGGCGTTGACCACCACCGGCTCGCCGGCGAGCAGGCGCGGAATCGCGTCATTGACGGCCCGCTTGACCCGGTCGCCTTCGGCTGGGTCCACGATGACCGCTATACTCAGCCCGCCGTTGGGGCTGCGCTGCACGATCGCGGTCCGGCTCAGCTCGCGCTGCGAAGCCTGGACATAGAGCGCATCCGGAAAGTCGGGATTGGCGATCGAGGAATGGCTGAGGTAATAGCGCATGTCCCCGGCCATGGTGATGGTGTTGTCGGCCAGAGACCGCTGGTTCTGGTCGTAATATCCGCGTGCCAGCTCGTTGGCACTTTCGAGGATTCCGCGCGACTTGTCGGAAAACCAGAACTCATTGCTAGACTGGAACAGGAAGGCTGCGAAGATCGCGACCAGCAGCGTCGGGATCGCCGCGACCAGCGAGAAGAAGAACACCAGGCGGACATGCAGGCGAGCGGTCTTGCCGCCGGCGCGGCGGATCGCGAGCCGGCGGCCGATCAGCACCAGCAAGGTCATGGCTGGAATCAGCGTGCCGATCAGCAGCGCCGCCGCCTCGTCCGAAGGGATGACCTGGGCGTCGGCGGCACTTGTCAGGCGGAACCCGCTCCACACCAGCATCAGGATGAGCGTGACGGCGGCCGTGCCCTCGAGCACCCCGAACACGTTCGCGCGCCGCGCGCCGACCAGCGCACGCCGCCACCAGCGGGGCCAGCGCCGTCCGCTCCGGACGGCAGTTTCGACGGCGTTTTCTCTCATCGTTGCCCCGTTACAACGGGACTGTTGCAAATATGCAAGTGGTTTTCGGCGAAGCGTCCCGAAGCGCGGCGAACCGACACTGCGCAGCTCCGCGCCTAGCCGCGGCGGGCGAAACGCTCAGGGTCGATCGCCAGGTCGTCGAGCCGCTTACGCAAGGTGTTGCGGTTGATCCCCAGCAGTTGCGCGGCGCGCAGCTGGTTGCCGCCGGTTTCGGCCAGCGCATGTTCGAACAGCGGCCGCTCGAAGGCGGCGAGCGCCTTGTCGTAGAGCGTGCCTTCGGCCGGCGCGGCCTCGACCAGCCAGTTCCCCAGCGCGGCGCCGAAATCCGCGCCCTCCACCGGCGCGGCGATCGCGGGCCGCTCCTCGAGCTGGGCCTGCACGGTCGCGGCGTCGATCGTCTCCTCGCGCGCCAGCAGGGCCAGGCGGTAGATGAAGTTGCGCAGTTCGCGCACATTGCCGCGCCACGGTTGCCGGATCAGCAATTCACCCGCCTCGGTGGTCAGCTGATGCCGCGGCAGGCCTTCCTCGGCCGCCTTGGCGAGGAAGTGCCGCGCCAGCGCCTCGATGTCGCTCGCCCGCTCGCGCAGCGGAGGCAACTGGATCGGCACCACGTTGAGGCGGTAGAACAGGTCCTCGCGGAACTGGCCGGTCTCGATCATCGGCGCCAGATCGCGGTTGGTCGCGGCGATGATCCGCACGTCGATCGCAATCTCCTCGCGCCCGCCGACCCGTCGGATCCGGCCCGACTGCAGCGCGCGCAGCAGCCGCGTCTGGGCTTCGGCCGGCATGTCGCCGATCTCGTCGAGGAACAAGGTCCCTCCGCTCGCCTGCTCGAACTTGCCAATGCTGCGCGCGACCGCGCCGGTAAACGAACCCTTCTCGTGCCCGAACAACTCGCTCTCGATCAGCTCGCGCGGGATCGCCGCGGTGTTGACCGCGACGAAGGGGCCTTTCGACCGGTGGCCGAGCTGATGGATCGCCTCCGCCACCAGTTCCTTGCCGGTGCCGCTTTCGCCCAGCACCAGCACGGTCAGATCGTTGCGCAGCACGCGCGTGATCATGCGGTAGACGCCCTGCATCGCCTGGCTGCGGCCGACCAGCGGCAGCCCCTGGCCGCCGGGCGCCTCGCTTTCGTCCTGCCCGGACGCACGGCTTTCCGCCGCCTGGCGCGCGGCCCGGACCAGCTCGTCGAGATCGAAGGGCTTGGGGAAATATTCGAAGGCGCCGGTGTCGCTCGCGCGCACCGCCGTATCGAGGGTGTTCTGCGCGGAAAGGATGATCACCGGCAGCTCGGGATTGGCCGACAGCACCTCCGGCAGGGTCTCGATCCCGTCGCCGTCGGTCAGCATGATGTCGGTCAGCAGCACGTCGTAGCGGTTCTCGCCCAGCAGATGGTCGCGCCCGGCGATCGAATCGCACCGGTCGACGGTGAAACCGTCGTCTTCCATCGCCGCGGTGATGACGAGCGCGATCGGGGTATCGTCCTCGACCAGCAAAGCGCGCCTGCCCATAGTTCCCTCCCTCAACGCGCCACCGGCAGGTGGACCTTGAAATGGGTCCAACCTTCGGAATCGTCGCGCTCGTGGCTGATTCGCCCGTCCATGTCGCGCACCAGCTTGTTGACCAGCGCGAGGCCCAGGCCCTGGCCGTTCTTCTTGCTGGTGACGAAGGGTTCGAAAATGTGATCGCGCAGGGCCTTGTCGATGCCCGGGCCGTTGTCGCTCACCCGTACCTCGATCGGCAGCTTGACCGGCCGGCCGAGGCGGATCGCGGTGAGCACCAGGCCCGAGACGAAGCGTGTGCGGATCACGATCCGCGGGCTGCGACTCTCGCGGCAGGCGTCGCGCGCATTGGCGACGAGGTTGAGCAGCACCTGCACCAGCCCGTCCTCGTTGCCCAGCACGTCGGGCAGCGAAGGGTCGAATTCCTCGACCAGTTCGATGCCGTCGTCGCCGGTCGCGGAGATCACGCTGATCGCGCGCCGCACGGCCTCGTGCAAATTGCAGGGCGCAACCGGCTCGGGCTGCTCGCGGCCGAGCGACTGCATCCGGTCGACCAGCTTCGCGATCCGGTCGACCTCGTCGGTGATCAGCTGGGTCATCGCCTTCTCGGCCGGTTCGAGCTTGCGCCCGAGCAATTGCGCCGCGCCGCGGATGGCCGAGAGCGGGTTCTTTATCTCATGCGCGAGGATCGCCGGAGCGCGCAGGAAGGGTTCCTCGCCCTCACCCAGCGTCTCGGTTGCCCCGACGTCGTTCATCGCGAGCATCTGCCAGCCCGGATGATCGATCACCGGCGACAGGATCAGGTCCAGCTTGTGCTCGATATGTCCGGCGAAGCGCGCCTTCACCGACAGCGCGGTGATTGGCGAATCCGCACGTTCGAGCCATTCCCCGAACCGCGCTTCGTCGAATTGCGCGACGTCCTCGAGCCTGCGCCCGATCAGCCGCTTGGCACCGATGCCCATAAGCACCTCGGCCGCCGGATTGGCGCTTTTGATCACTTGCCCGGGACCGAGCAGCAGCACGGCGCTGGACAGGCTCGCGAGCTGTTCCTCGGGCTGCGGCTGGCTGCTCACGCGGCGCGGCGCTCGCGCGGCTGGTCCAGGAGCGGCGCGTAGAACCGCTCAAGCTCACCGAGCACCTTGTCGGCATCGTCGACGAAGTTGACCATGTTGCGGAACTCGGCCGAGCCGGGCAGGCCCTTGGTGTACCAACCCAGGTGCTTGCGCGCGATCTTGACGCCGGTGTCCCTGCCATAATGCTCGAGCATTCCGCGATAATGCTCTATCAGCACTGCATATTGTGCCGCCATATCGGGAGCGGCAAGCTTCTCGCCGGTCTGGAGCCAATGCATGACCTGCGCGAGCAGCCACGGCCTGCCGTAAGCGCCGCGCCCGATCATCACCCCGTCGGCGCCGCTCTGTTCGAGCGCGGCGAGCGCGTCTTCCTCGCGGCAAATGTCGCCGTTGGCGATCACCGGGATCGCAACAGCGTCTTTGACCTTGCGAATGAAGGCCCAGTCCGCCTCGCCCTTGTACATCTGGTTGCGGGTGCGGCCGTGGACGGTGATCATCCTCACCCCGAGGTCCTCGGCGATATGCGCCAGCTCGGGTGCATTGAGGCTGGCATGATCCCAGCCCATCCGCATCTTCACCGTCACCGGCACGCCGACCGCCTTGACGGTGGCTTCCATCAGCTTCACCGCGAGCGGCACCTCGCGCATCAGCGCCGAGCCGGCATACTGGCCGACCACCTTGCGCACAGGGCAGCCGAAATTGATGTCGATGATCGCGGCGCCGTTCGCTTCCTGCAATTTCGCCGCCTCGGCCATCGAATGCGGATCGCAGCCGACCAGCTGCATCGACACGGGCTCCTCGATCCGGTCCCATTCCGCTTTCTGGATCGACTGGCGGGTTTCGCGGATCGCGGCCTCGCTCGCGATCATCTCGGTGACGTTAAGACCCGAGCCGAACCGGCGCACCAGCCGGCGAAACGGCAGGTCGGTCACGCCGGTCATCGGCGCGAGCACCACCGGCGTCTCGATCCGGACGGGGCCGATCTCGATCGGCTTCAACAGCGGTGCATGAACCATAGGGTGCGACGGTGCCTAAAAAACGGGCAGCGCATAGTGGATTGCGACCCGCCCCGCAAGCCGCTACCCGCGCGGAGGAATGAGCGCACCTTCCGCCCTCCCCCAATTCGCTGCCGTGATCGTGGCCGCCGGGAAAGGCCTGCGGTCGGGTGGAGCGATCCCCAAGCAGTTCGCGAACTGGCGCGGCAAGCCGGTGCTGCGCCATTCGGCAGAGGCGCTCGCCGCAGCCGGCGCGTCACCTATCGTGGTCGCAATTCCGGAAAATGGCGCTGCTCTCGCCGAGGCGGCATTGACCGGGATCGCGGGCACTATCCTCGTGGCCGGCGGGGAAACGCGCCAGGCCTCGGTTCGCAAGGCGCTCGAGGAACTCGATGCCGCTGGCGTCGAAAGAGTGCTCATCCACGATGCCGCGCGGCCGGTGCTGCCGCTGCCGGTCATCGAACGCCTGCTTGCGGCGCTTGACGACCATATGGGCGCGATTCCGGTCCTGCCGGTCGTCGACAGCCTCGCCCGGGCCGAGCGCGGGCTGATGGCCGGAAGCGCCGCGCGCGAAGGTCTGCGCCGCGTGCAGACCCCGCAAGCGTTCCGCTACGCCGCGATTCTTGCTGCGCATCGTCTGTGGGAAGGCGCCCCGCTTGCCGGGGACGATGCGCAGGTCGGGATGAAAGTCGGGATGGACATCGCGCTGGTCGAAGGCGACGAAGCGCTGCGCAAACTCACCTTCGCGGAGGATTTCTTGCCCGAGACACCGCCTGTCAGGGTCGGCACCGGCTACGACGTCCATCGCCTCGCCGAAGGGGAAGAATTGTGGCTCTGCGGGGTGAAGATCGAGCACGCCAAGGGCCTCGCCGGGCATAGCGATGCCGACGTCGCGATCCACGCGGCGGTCGACGCGATCCTCGGCGCAGCGGGCGCTGGCGACATCGGCCTGCACTTTTCGCCGAGCGATCCGCAATGGCGCGGCGTTTCTTCCGATCGTTTCCTGTCCCATGCGCTGAAGCTCGCGGCCGAAGCCGGGTACCGCCTCGGCAATCTCGACGTCACGATCGTCTGCGAAGCTCCCAAGATCGGCCCTCACCGGGATGCGATGCGCGCAAGGCTCGCCGAAATCGCCGGCGTCGATACCGGCTGCATTAATGTGAAGGCGACCACGACGGAGCGGCTCGGCTTTGCCGGCCGCGGCGAAGGGATCGCGGCCCAGGCGGCCGCGACCCTCTACAGAAACTGAGGATTCGCCGATGAGATTTCGCAAATCCGCCGTTGTGCTTGCATCGATCGCACTCGTCGGCTCGCAGGGAGCCATGGCCCAGCAGCAATGCGTCAGCGGCAGCGAGATCGCCTCGCTGTTCGTCTACGCTGTGCCGCCGACGATGGAAGCGGTGAAAAACAGCTGCGACGGCCAACTCGCGCCGAACGGGTTCTTCGCCAATGGCAGCGCCCGGCTTTCGGCGCGCTACGCCTCGATGCAGGACGAGACCTGGCCCAAGGCGCGCCGCGCGCTGCTGATGCTGATCGCCAGCCAGCAGAAGAAGATCGGCCAAGGCGACGGAAAGGCATTGGGCGGCATGGACCCGCTCAAGCTGGCCGAATCCCTGCCCGACAAGGTCGCCCGGCCGCTGGTCGAGACCCTCATCATGCAAAAGGTGGCGGAAAAGGTGAAACCCGATCAGTGCCGGACGCTGGAACGGATCTTCGGCGCGATGGCGCCGTTCGATCCCAGGGACGCCGGCATGTTGCTGGGCGTGGCGATGCCTCTGGTCGGCATCAAGGATCCGAAGGTGTGCGACGAATGAGCGACAGCCTGCTTCCGAAAGACATCGTCGATCTCGCCCGGCGGGTGGTCGAGGAAAACATCGCCGCGGGCCGGCGGATCGCGCTGGCCGAGAGCTGCACCGGGGGGCTGGTCGCGGCGGCGATTACCGAGATCGGGGGCTCCTCCGCCGTGCTCGACCGCAGCTTCGTGACCTATTCCAACGAGGCCAAGCAGCAGATGCTGGGCGTGGCCGGCGACATCATCGACGCCTTCGGCGCGGTGTCGATCGCCTGCGTCTACGCCATGGCCGAAGGCGCGCTGAAACGCAGCGGAGCCGACATCGCGGTCGCGATCAGCGGCATCGCCGGGCCCGAAGGCGGATCGCCGCAGAAGCCCGTGGGCACCGTCGTGTTCGCCAAGGCGATCCGCGATCCGGAGGAAAAGGACGCCGAGCAGCGCATCTTCGCCGAGCAGGACCGCGCCGGGGTCCGCCGTCAGGCGACGCTGGTCGCGCTCGAACTGCTGCTGCCGTAAAGGTCTTCCGCGCGGGCCTCGAATGCCGCGACCATCTTGCGGAAAGCCCGGTCGAAATACTGCCCGGCCAAGGCCTCGAACAGGCGGTTGCGGAAGGTGAACTGGACGTCGAACAGGATCTCACAGCCGCCGTCCGCGGTCGGGGTAAAGGTCCAGCGATTGTCGAGGTCCTTCATCGGTCCATCGAGATAGATCACCTCGATCGAACGCGGCCGGTCCTTGATCACCCTGGAAGTGAACTTCTCGCGCAGCGCCTTGAAGCCGACCAGCAGGTCGGCGACCATCTCGGTCTCGCTGTCGGACTTCACCCGCACCCCGGCAACCCAGGGCAGGAACTCGCCGTATCGGGAAACGTCCGCCACCAGATCGAACATCTGCTCGGCGCTCCACGGAAGACGCCGGGTCTCGCGGATCCCGGGCATCTCAGCCCTGCTTGGCCAGCTTCGCCGCGCGCGCGCTGCGCATCTGCGCGAAATCCTCGCCCGCGTGATAGCTCGACCGGGTCAGCGGGCTCGCGGCGACCTGCAGGAAGCCCTTGGCCCGCGCGATTGCGCCATAGGCGCCGAACACTTGCGGCGTGACGAAGTCGATCACATTGGCGTGCTTGGGGGTCGGCTGGAGGTACTGGCCCATGGTGATGAAATCGACGTCGGCGCTGCGCATGTCGTCCATCACCTGATGGACCTCGAGCCGCTCCTCGCCGAGCCCCAGCATGATCCCGCTCTTGGTGAAGACCAGCGGATTGTGGCGCTTGACCTCCTCCAGCAGCCGCAGCGACGCGTAATAGCGCGCGCCCGGGCGGATCGTGGGATAGAGCCGCGGGACGGTTTCGAGATTGTGGTTGTAGACGTCGGGACCCGCGGCGACGATCGCCTCGACCGCCTCGCGCATCTTGCCGCGGAAATCGGGGGTGAGGATCTCGATCGTGGTGTTCGGCGTGGTCCGCCGCAGCGCCTCGATCACCTTCACGAACTGGCCCGCGCCGCCATCGGGCAAATCGTCGCGATCGACCGAGGTGATCACGATATGCTCCAGCCCCATCTTCGCCGCCGCGGTCGCGACATGTTCGGGCTCGAGCGAATCGACCTTGCGCGGCATCCCGGTCTTGACGTTGCAGAAGGCGCAGGCGCGGGTGCAGACGTCGCCGAGGATCATCACCGTGGCGTGCTTCTTGGTCCAGCACTCGCCGATATTCGGGCAGGCCGCCTCTTCGCACACCGTGTTGAGCCCGAGCCCGCGCATCAGCTCGCGCGTCTCGTGATAGCCCTTGCTCACCGGGGCCTTGACCCGGATCCAGTCGGGCTTGCGCTTGCGTTCGGGCTGCGGAGCGGACGAGAGGTCGTTCATCGGGGACCACTTAGGCGCGGCACTTGCAAGCCGCAAGCGCGCGCGGCATGGCACCGTGTATGACGACCCCCTCCTCCCCAGAACTCGACACGCTTCTCGAAGGCTATCGCCGTTTCCGCGAGAAGAGCTGGAATCCGCAGCGCGAGCGCTGGGCCGCGCTGCGCGAAGGCCAGGAGCCGCGGGTGATGATCATCGCCTGCTCCGACAGCCGGGTCGATCCCTCGCAGATCTTCGACACCGATCCGGGCGAGATGTTCGTGGTCCGCAACGTGGCGGCGATGGTCCCGCCGTTCGAGACCACGCCGGGCCACCACGGCGTTTCGGCCGCGCTCGAATTCGCGGTGCAGGTTCTGAAGGTGCGCGAGATCATGGTGATGGGCCACGGCATGTGCGGCGGCTGCAAGGCGGCGCTGACCCAGGAACTGCACGGCACCGAGCCGGGCCAGGGCGGCTTCATCGCGAACTGGATTGCGATGCTCGACCGTGTGCGCGAGCCGATCGTGGAGGAATTCGGCACCACCGGGCGCCCGGCGGAGCGCGCGATGGAACAGGCCGGGGTGAAGGTCAGCCTCGAGAATTTGCGCACCTTCCCCTGCGTCCGGACCAAGGAAGCCTCGGGCGAACTGACCCTGCGCGGCAGTGTGTTCGCGATCTCGGACGGGGTGCTGCGGCTGCTCGACGAGGAAACCGGCGAGTTCAGTCCTGCGCTCGGGGAAGCCGGCGATGACTGAGTCCGCCCTGAAAAACATCGCGCTGCTGATCGACGCGGACAATGCCGGCGCGCGCGAGATCGACGCGGTGCTGACCGTCCTTGCCGGGCTGGGCCAGGTCAACATCCGCCGCGCCTACGGCAACTGGGCCAAGGTCGGCCTCAAGGGCTGGAGCAACGTGCTCCACCGCTACGGCATCAGCCCGCATCAGCAGTTCGACCTGACCAAGGGCAAGAACGCGACCGACATGGCGATGACGATCGACGCGATGGACCTGCTCTACCAGGGCAAGGTCGACGGCTTCGGTATCGTCAGTTCCGACAGCGACTTCACCCCGCTGGCGATGCGCCTGCGGCAGGACGGCGTGCTGGTCTACGGCTTCGGGCGGAGCAAGACCCCCGAGGCGTTCAAGACCGCCTGCACCCGCTTCATCGAGGTCGATTCGCTGACCGAGACCGCAGTCGAGGAAGAAACGCCCAGCCCGGCGAAGCAGGCCGCGCCGGCGCGCAAGAAGGTCGACGATGCGGTGGTCGAGGAACTGGCGACCGCCTGGAAGGCCTCGAAGCGCGACGAGCAGGGTTTCGCGAGCCTGTCCGAAATGGGCAAGATCGCCAACAACCGCTCGAGCTTCGACGCGCGGACCTATGGCTTCAAGCGGCTGTCGGACCTGATCGAGGCGGTCGGCGACCAGTTCAAGGTCGAGCGGCGTGCGGACGGGGTCTACGTCAAGCGCCAGCGCTGAGCGCAAACGGAAGCGGCGCGGAAAGCATCCTTCCCGCGCCGCCCGGATTACTCTGGATGGGCTCAGCCGGCGCCGCCGGCCTTGCTGTCGATATAGGCGAGCCACAGCGCGGCGAGCGGCGCGCGCGGCCCCTGGACCTTGGCGAAATTGGCGCGCGCATCGGCGTATTTGCCTTCGTCGGCCTGCGCGATCGCCAGGCGCATGGTCACGCGATCGGCATCGACCCCGCCCTTCTGCAGTGCCAGCTGGAACATCTGCTCGGCATTCGTGCTGTCGCCGAACGACTGGTAGACGTCGCCCGCGTCGCGCGCGTTCGCGCCGTTGGCGCCCTTCTTGGCATCGGCCACGATCGCGCCGATCGAGTTGTGGTCTTCGGGAGCGCGCTTCGTCGCAATGTCGAGATTGGTGGTGGTGAAGCTGGCGAGATCGGCCGAGACGCTACCCCCGGCGGTCTTCGCCAGCAGGCCCTTCGAGATCGCCTCGTTGAGCAGCGGCAGAGTTTCGTTGGCCATGCTGCGCGAATCCGCCGCCTCGATGTAGCGCACGTAATCGGTCACGCTGTTGAGCGCGCCAACCCGCTTGAGCAGGCGATAGGCGTCGAGCTGTTCCTGCGGACCGTATTTGCCGGTCTGCATTACCAGCGTGGTCGCGGCGTTCCAACTCTGCGGAGTGTTCCCGCCCTTGGCGTAGAGCGCGGCCCAGTGCCCGATCTTCGAGGTATCGCCGAGTGCGCGGGCCTTGGTCAGACCGTTGCCGTACCATTCGAGCGGCACCGTCTGCCCCGCGGCGAGGCGCGCCTTGATGAGGCCCTCGAGATAGTCGAGCCCTTCGGCCACGCGGTTGGTCGAGTAATAGGTATCGGCGGCATAAAGCGCTGACTCGATCTTGCCCGCCTTGTAGGCGCCTTCGAAGGCGGTGCGCGCCTTGTCGACCTGATTGGTCGTGTAATAGAGCTGGCCGAGTTCGAACCAGCTCGACTGGACCGCGTCGGCCTTCAGGACGCCGCTGTCGAGCTTGAGCTGCAGCCCCTGCGCGCGCAGGCCCTGGTTGCCGGTGAAGGTGCCGAGGAAGTTCATCAGGTCGCCGGCGAGATACTTGTCGTCCGGCGTCTCGGCCTTGGCCGCGAGATCCTGCAGTTCCTTGTACTCGGCCGAGGTCATTCCCTGGATACGCTGGGCCACCGCATCGAACTGAGCCTGAGCCGGCGCGACCGCGTCGCCCTTGGCCGCGCCGAGCGCGTTGGACGCCGCGACCAGATTGTTGAGCTCGGCGACGACCTCGGGCTTGTTGCGGGCCGCGTTGACATCCTGCGAGGCCTGCTGGGCCGGCTTGACGAAGCTTTTCGAATATTGCGGCTTCTCGGATTGCGCTGAGGCGGGCACCGCGAAACCCATCGCCGCGGTAAGGGCCACGGCCAGTGCAAGGCCGGAAACAAATCCGTTGCGCCGGGGGGCGCGCATGGACACTCGACGCATCAAACTCTCTCCTGTCAGGCAAATTCCGGCGGGAAGGCCTTCCCGCGTCGCTAGCGCGGACGCGCTACTGCCGTGTTGCTCTGCATAATGCAATCGCTTCGCTAGCTAAGGGGCACTGAACGCCGATTGAACACGGTTTGCGGCGGGCTGTTGCGATGTGTGGATAAAAGCCCGCTCCGGGCGTCTCGAACACCCCTTTTGCTGGCCAATTTGGGCTCATTCGCCTAGGGCTTGAGGTCAAGCAAAAGACCATAATCATAAAGAACGAAGAACGCAGTTGAGCGACACCACCGACACTCTCGAACCCGGCTCTCCCGCCGAGGAATTTCCCCGCGTCGATATCGTCGACGAAATGAAGACCTCGTATCTCGATTACGCGATGAGCGTGATCGTCAGCCGCGCGCTGCCCGACGTGCGCGACGGGCTCAAGCCGGTCCACCGCCGCATCCTCTACGCCGCGCACGAAGGCGGCTACGTCGCCGGGCGACCCTATCGCAAATCGGCCAACATCGTCGGCGACGTGATGGGCAAATACCACCCGCACGGCGACAGTGCGATCTACGACGCGCTCGCCCGCATGGTGCAGCCTTGGTCGCTGCGCGTGCCGCTGATCGATGGCCAGGGCAATTTCGGCTCGATGGACCCCGATCCGCCGGCGGCGATGCGGTATACCGAATCGCGCCTCGCCCGGGTGGCGAATTCGCTGCTCGACGATCTCGACAAGGACACGGTCGATTTCGTCCCGAACTACGATTCGGCCCGGCAGGAGCCCTCGGTGCTCCCCGCCCGCTTCCCCAACCTGCTGGTCAACGGCACCGGCGGAATCGCGGTCGGCATGGCGACCAACATCCCGCCGCACAATCTCGGCGAAGTGATCGACGGCTGCCTCGCCTTCATCGAGAACCCGCGGATCACCACCGAGGAACTGTTCGAGATCATTCCGGGGCCGGATTTTCCGACCGCGCCGCTGATCCTCGGCTCCTCCGGCTCGCGCTCGGCCTATCTGACCGGGCGCGGCTCGATCCTGCAGCGCTGCCGCCATCACGTCGAGGAAGGCCGCGGCGACAAGCGCTCGATCGTGCTGACCTCGATTCCCTACCAGGTCGGCAAGGCCGGGCTGGTCGAGAAGATCGCCGAAGCCGCGAAGGACAAGCGAATCGAGGGCATTTCCGACATCCGCGACGAATCCAACCGCCAGGGCGTGCGCGTGGTGATCGACCTCAAGCGCGATGCGACCACCGAGGTCGTGCTCAACCAAGTCTGGCGCCACAGCCCGGCGCAGTCGAGCTTCCCGGCCAACATGCTCGCGATCCGCGGCGGGCGGCCCGAAGTGCTGACGCTGCGCGACTTCATCCAGGCCTTCATCGCCTTCCGCGAGGAAGTGATCACCCGGCGCACCAAGTTCGAGTTGAACAAGGCGCGCGAGCGGGCCCATATCCTGCTCGGCCTGGTGGTCGCGGTCAGCAATCTCGACGAGGTGGTGCGGATCATCCGCGGCGCGGCCAATCCGGCCGAAGCGCGCCAGAAGCTGCTCGCGCGCGAATGGCCGATCGGCGACATCGCCCAATACATCAAGCTGGTCGAGGCGATCGAGCCGAGCATCGACCAGGAAGGCGGCACCTACAAGCTCAGCGACACCCAGGTCCGCGCGATCCTGGACCTGCGCCTCCACCGCCTCACCGCGCTCGGCCGCGACGAGATCGGCGAGGAACTGAAGGAGCTCGCGATCAAGATCGCCGAATATCTCGCGATCCTGGGCGACCGCGTGCGGCTCTACGAAGTGATGCGCGGCGAGCTGGTCGAGATCCGCGAGCTCTATGCGACCCCGCGCGTGGCGGAGATCGCCCCCGCATGGGACGGGATCGAGGACGAGGACCTGATCGAGCGCGACGACATGGTCGTGACGGTCACGCTCGACGGATACATCAAGCGCACTTCACTTTCGACCTTCCGCGCCCAGAATCGCGGCGGGAAAGGCCGCGCCGGCATGTCGACCAAGGACGAGGACGCGGTCAGCGCGATGTTCGTCACCTCGACCCACAATCCGGTGTTGTTCTTCTCCACCGCGGGCAAGGTCTACCGCCTCAAAGTGTGGAAACTGCCCGAAGGCGGCCCGGCCACCCGCGGCCGGCCGATCGTCAATATGCTGCCAGCACTCGACGAGGGCGAGACGATCGCGACGGTGCTGCCGCTGCCCGAGGACGAAGCGAGCTGGGGCGCGCTGAGCGTGGTTTTCGCGACCGCCAGGGGCGGCGTGCGGCGCAATTCGATGGATGCTTTCGCCAACATCCCGTCCAACGGCAAGTTCGCGATGCGTTTCGAGGAAGGCTCGGACGACCGGCTGATCGGCGTCGCGCTGCTCGAAGAGGGCGACGACGTGCTGCTCGCGACGGGCGACGGCAAGGCGATCCGCTTCGAAGGCGAAGGCGTACGCGAATTCCAGAGCCGCACCTCCACCGGCGTGCGCGGCATGACCCTGCGCGAAGGGGACGAGGTGATCTCGCTCTCGATCCTCAAGCGGGGCGGGATGCGCGACCAGGAAGAGCGCGAGGATTATCTGCGCTACGCGCCGTGGAAGGCCGAGAAGGAAGGCGAGCCGGCAATGAGTGCCGAGCGCTTCGCCGAACTGGCCGAGCGCGAGCAGTTCATCCTCACGGTCTGCGCCAACGGTTACGGCAAGCTCAGCTCGGCCTACGAATACCGCCGCACCAACCGCGGCGGGTCGGGGATCGTCAATATCGACAACATCGGCCGCAACGGGCCGGTGGTCGCGAGCTTCCCGGCGACCCGGGCCGACCAGCTGATGCTGGTGACCGACCAGGCCAAGCTGATCCGCATCGGGCTGGACAGCCTGCGCGTGATCGGGCGCGGTTCGGCCGGGGTGAGGCTGTTCGACGTCGCCGAGGGCGAGCATGTCGTCGGCGCGGTCAGGCTGGCCGAGGAAGAGAGCGCCGGCGACGAGGACGCAGCGGCCGACGCTCCCGAGGCTGAGGCCCCCGAGGCTCCCGCGGATGAGTGAGTTGCCCGACGTCGCCTACAAGGTTCTGACCGCGGCCGAAATGGCCGCGCTCGAACATGAGGGCAGCTTCACCGGCGCACCGGTCGACCTGGCCGACGGCTTCATCCATCTCTCGACCGCGGCGCAGCTCGACGAAACCGTCGCGAAGCATTTCGCCGGACAGACCGACCTCCACGTCGCCGCCGTCGATCTGCCGGTGCTGGGCGATGCGGTGAAGTGGGAGCCGTCGCGCGGCGGGCAGCTTTTCCCGCATATCTACGCCACGCTGCCGCTCGACGCCGTGCTCGCCTATGGGCCGCTCGAACGCGATCACGACGGCCGGATCAGGCTGCCGGTCGCGGGGTGACATTCGCCGCTTGACCCTCACGCGGCGTGAGAGACTATCTGCCGTCCTCGCGGAAAGGACGACGACCATGGGCAAGCCCGCCATCTACACCGTCAAGCAGCTCGCCAGGCTCTCCGGAGTCTCGGTGCGCGCGCTGCACCATTATGACGAGATCGGGCTCCTGCGGCCGGCGTTCATCGGCGAGAACCGCTATCGCTATTACGGGCGCGAGGAACTGCTGCGGCTGCAGGATATCCTGTTCCACCGCGAATTGGGCGTGCCGCTGCAGATGATCGGGCGGCTGCTGGCGCAGGACGGCCGCGCGCGGGTGGAAATCCTCGCCGAGCACCGCGCCATCCTGGCCGGGCGGGTCGAACGGTCGCGCCAGCTGCTCGAGACGATCGACCGCACGATCGCCGAACTGGGTGGAGCATGCGCGATGAAGGACAAGGATTTCTACAAGGGGTTCACTCCCGAGAAGCAGGCCGAATACGAAAACTGGCTGGTCGACCGCTTCGGCGACGGCATTCGCGAACGCATCGCCGAGAGCAAGGCCAAGGCCGCCGCGCTCGGCCCCGATGCGATGGCGGCACGGGTGGCTGAAGGCGAAGCGGCCGCCCTCGCCCTTGCCGGAGCATTCAAGGCCGGCGCCACCGCTGAGGATCCCGCCAACGACACGCTGCTCGCGCGCCACCACGGCTGGATCGCCGGCATGTGGGACCGCGCCTGCCCGCCCCAGGCCTACGCCGGGCTGGCCGACATCTACACCGACCATCCGGATTTCCGGTCCCATCTCGAACGCCACGGCAACGGCTTCACCGACTGGCTGGCGACCGCGATGAAGAGCTACGCGGCGCGGCTCGCCGCCTGAGGCGGCGCGCTAGTTGCTGCTGACCAGCCTCAGTTCCGGATCGCGCTTGCGCAGGCTTTGCAGCACCCCGACGCAGATCAGGAACTGGCCGCAATAATAGGCTGGCCAGATCGTCCAGTGCGGGATCGGGCTTTGCGACAGCGGACCCATTTCGGCGAAGATCAGCAAATCCGAGGCGACGAACAGCAGCGCACCCACGCCGACGCGGTAGCGCGAGAAGCTGCTCGCCCAGGCGCTCGCCGCCATTCCGCCGAGCGCGAGCGCGTAGAGCGCGACGCCCTGCGCGGCGGTGCGGTCCTCCGGGAGCAGCCAGGCGATCGCCGGGGTAAGCAGCAGCAGCACGACGACTGCGGCCTTCTGGCTCGGGGTCAGCGCCTCGCGGCGGTGGCGCCAGTAGAGCGCGATCGCGATCAGGTGCCCGAGGAAGAACAGCAGTCCGCCGATTTCCTGGCTGTATTCGACCGCAATGTCGCCCAAGGCGCCGATCGCCATCACCCAGGCGATCGAGCGCGCGTCGCTGCTCGAGTGGCGCTGCCAGGCATAGGCCGCGAGCAGCGCGACCGCCGCGCCCTTGACCGCGACCGCCAGGATTTCGGGCAATTCGGCGTCGCGCAGGAAGAAATAGGCCACCGCCGCGGCGATGCTCGCGAGCAGGAACGGCCGTTTCTCTGACAGGGCGTGGCGCGACATGCGGCTACGCTTGGCCTTGAACTTGGCCGAGTGCAAGGCGTAGGGCGCTCCGCATGACTTACGACGTGCATATCATCGGCGGCGGACTGGCCGGCAGCGAAGCGGCCTGGCAGCTCGGCCGCCGCGGGTTCAGGGTGCGGCTGTCCGAAATGCGCGGGGGCGGCGACATGACCCCGGCCCACCAGGGCGATGGACTGGCCGAGCTGGTCTGCTCGAACAGCTTCCGCTCGGACGACGACCGGATGAACGCGGTCGGGCTGCTGCATCACGAAATGCGGCGGCTGGATTCGCTGGTGATGCGCGCGGGGGAGACCGCGCGGGTGCCGGCCGGCAGCGCGATGGCGGTCGACCGCGAGGTGTTCTCGGGCGAGGTGGAGAAAGCCCTCGCGGCGCTGCCCAACGTGGAGATCGTGCGCGAGCGGATCGACGCGCTGCCCGACGCGGGGCTGACGATCGTCGCCACCGGGCCGCTCACCGCCGCCGCGCTGGCGCACAGCATCGGCCGCGCGACCGGCGCCGAGAGCCTCGCCTTCTTCGATGCGATCGCGCCGATCGTCCACCGCGACACGATCGACATGGACATCTGCTGGATGGCCGCGCGCTGGGACAAGGGCGGCAAGGACTACATCAACTGCCCGATGGACAAGGAGCAGTATCTCGCCTTCCACCAGGGCCTGCTCGACGGCGAGAAGGGCGAGTTCCGCGAATGGGAGGCGAACACCCCCTATTTCGACGGCTGCATGCCGATCGAGGTGATGGCCGAACGCGGGGTGGACACGCTACGCTACGGCCCGATGAAGCCGGTCGGGCTCGACAATCCGCACAGCGCGACCCCCGAATTCCCCAACGGCCGCTGGCCCTATGCGGTGGTCCAGCTGCGGCAGGACAACAAGCTCGGCACGCTGTGGAACATGGTCGGGTTCCAGACCAAGCTGAAGCACGCCGAGCAGGTGCGGCTGTTCCGCACCATCCCTGGCCTCCAGAACGCCGAATTCGCCCGGCTCGGCGGGCTGCACCGCAACACCTTCCTCAATTCGCCGGTGCTGCTCGATCGCCAGCTGCGGCTGAAGGGCGCGGGCCATATCCGCTTCGCCGGGCAGATCACCGGCTGCGAAGGCTATGTCGAAAGCAGCGCGGTCGGCCTGCTGGTCGGGATGATGGCGGCGAGCGAACTGGCCGGGCGCGACTGGATCGCCCCGCCCCGCACCTCGGCGATGGGCGCGCTGCTCGCGCATATCACCGGCGATGCCGAGGCCGAGCACTATCAGCCGATGAACGTCAATTTCGGCCTGTTCCCGCCGCTGCACGAGGTCGCGAAGAAATCGCGCAAGGAAGCCTATACCGAACGGGCCAAAGCGGACTTCGGCGACTGGCTCAGCACTTGCACTTCGGCTTGCGCACCGGCGGCGGCCTAGTCGTCGCAAACTCCTTCTCGCTCAGCCAGCCATCCCTGTTCGCATCGGCCTTGTCGAAGCGGTCAACCGTCGCCACCGCCCATTCCTCGAAGGTCAGCAGATTGTTGCCGTCCTTGTCGAGCTTGCGGAACGCGTCGGCGCGGGTCGAGAGCATCTCGTTACGCGAGATCTTCCAGTCGCGGTTGCGGTCGTAGCGCGCGAAGCGCTGCTGCTCCTGATCGAGCTCGGTGGCGGCGGGCGGAGCCGGGCCCTTCAGCCCCTTGGCGTCGGCCAAAGGCAGTGCGTCGCTTTTCGGCGGCCCCGGCGCGACCGGCGGCGGCGCGCCGCGCTCCACTTCCGCGCGGCCCTGCCACCAGAACAGGCCGACCGCGGCAAAGGCCAGCAGACCCAGCGCCCCCAACAGCAAACGGTTCATCAGCGTTCCCCCCGCTGATGCGAGGATAATCTATCGTCCGGCCAGCCCCAAGCGGATTGCGCTAAGCATTGCTCCGGGTCCGTCGAGCAGCGGGCTCCCGCCCCGGGCAAGGCTGCGGCGCGCCAGCCCGTCGAGCACCGCGAGGCTGCGCAAGGCCTTGGGCAGTGCGATCCGCCGGCCCTGCCCCGCCAGATCGAGGACCGCCTGCCGCTCGTCGGCCTCGCTCAGATTGGCGGCCAGATCCGCCAGCGCGTATCGCCGCCCGGCCTCGGCAGAGGGCTCGTCCGGCACGCCCAAGCGGCGCGCGAGCGCCGCAAAGCCGCGTGCCCGCCCCATTGCGAAGCCGTCCGCGTCGAGCTGTTCCGAAATCAGCGTCTCCCAACCGTCGACCAGCCCGATCAGCGCGGCCTCCTCGCCGGCGAAGACATCGAGTGCGCGGATCAACTCGTCGGAACGCTCGCGCCGGTCCGGCAGCAGCGCGAACTGGTCGCGCCACCACGCGAGCCGCATCTGCGCCATGATCGGCTCGGATGCCTGGCGAAGCGCATGGCCAAGCCGCGCATCGAGCGCGAACAGCGCCAGAACCGCAGGCTTCGCGGACGCAGGGGCATAGGCGAGCGCAAGGCGCTGGGGCAGCGGGAGAGAATCGGTCAGGCCAGGCACATCTCAGTCCCCGCGCAGGCGGGGACCTCGGGCGAGGACGCTCCGGCCGGCATGAGGCCCCCGCCTGCGCGGGGGCTCGGCTTAACGATAGCAGACCTTCTTCGCCGCCTCGACGATCCGCGCCGCATCGACCAGCGCCATCTTCTCGAGATTCGCGGCATAAGGCAGCGGCACGTCCTCGTTGCACACCCGCGCGACCGGGGCGTCGAGATCGTCGAAGCCCTGCTCCATGCAGACCGCGACGATTTCCGACGCGATCGAGCATTGCGGCCAGCCTTCCTCGGCCACCACCACGCGGTTGGTCTTGGCGAGGCTCTTGAGCACGGTCTCGGTATCGAGCGGGCGCAGCGTGCGCAGGTCGATCACCTCGGCGTCGATGCCCTCGCCCGCCAGCGTTTCGGCGGCTTCGAGCGCCAGCCCGACGCCGATCGAATAGGACACGATCGTCACGTCCTTGCCTTCGCGCACGATCCGCGCCTTGCCGATCGGCAGCACGTGGTCGTCGAGCTGGGCAAGCTCGAAGTGACGCCCATAGACCAGCTCGTTCTCGAGGAACACCACCGGATCGTCGCAGCGGATCGCCGCCTTGAGCAGGCCCTTGGCGTCCGACGCGTCATAGGGCGCGATCACGATCAGGCCGGGGACGCTGGCGTACCACGGGCCGTAGTTCTGGCTGTGCTGCGCGCCGACGCGGCTGGCCGCGCCGTTGGGGCCGCGGAACACCACCGGGCAGCGCATCTGGCCGCCCGACATGTAGTTGGTCTTCGCGGCCGAGTTGATGATGTGGTCGATCGCCTGCATCGCGAAGTTGAAAGTCATGAATTCGACGATCGGGCGCAGCCCGCCCATCGCCGCGCCGGTGCCGATGCCGGCAAAGCCGTATTCGGTGATCGGCGTGTCGATCACCCGCTTGGCGCCGAATTCCTCGAGCAGGCCCTGGGTCACCTTGTAGGCGCCCTGGTACTCGGCGACTTCCTCGCCCATCACGAACACGCGGTCGTCGCGGCGCATTTCCTCGGCCATCGCGTCGCGCAAGGCTTCGCGGACGGTCACGGTGATCATGTTGGTCCCGGCCGGGATTTCCGGATCCGCCGCCGGAGCCGCAGCCGGCTTTTCCGCCTTGGCGGCCGGTGCGGGCGCCGGCGCTTCGGCCGGAGCGGGCGCAGCCGCCGGCGCGGGAGCGGACACCGCTTCGCCGTCGCCGCCGATCACCGCGATCACGGTGCCGACCTTCACGCCCTCGGTCCCTTCGGGAACCACGATCTTGCCGATCGTGCCTTCATCGACCGCTTCGAATTCCATCGTCGCCTTGTCGGTCTCGATCTCGGCGAGAATGTCGCCCGATTTAACCTCGTCGCCTTCCTTGACCAGCCACTTGGACAGCGTGCCTTCTTCCATCGTCGGCGAAAGTGCGGGCATCTTCAGTTCGATCGACATCTCAGTAGCTCCCCACCAGCACATCGGTGTAGAGCTCGGACGGTGCCGGCTCGGGCGAGTTTTCGGCGAAATCCGCCGCTTCGGTCACCCTGGCGCGGATGTCCGCGTCGATCTGCTTCAATTTGTCCTCCGCAATGCCGCGCTCGATCAGCTCGGCCTTGGCATGTTCGATCGGGTCGCGGGTCTGGCGGACGCCGTCCACTTCCTCGCGCGTGCGGTATTTCGCCGGGTCCGACATCGAGTGGCCGCGATAGCGATAGGTGCTGAGCTCCATCAGCACCGGGCCATTGCCCTCGCGGACATGCTTGACCGCGATCTCGGTCGCCTGGCGCACCTCGAGCACGTCCATCCCGTCGACCTGCATGCCGGGGATGCGGAACGCGGTGCCGCGGCGATAGAAATGGGTTTCGGCCGAGCTGCGCTTGACCGAGGTGCCCATCGCATACTGGTTGTTCTCGATCACGAACACGATCGGCAGGCCCCACAGCGAGGCCATGTTGAAGGTTTCGTAGACCTGGCCCTGGTTCGCCGCACCATCGCCGAAATAGGCGACACAGACGCCGCCATCCTCGCGATATTTGTGCGCGAAGGCCAGCCCCGCGCCGAGCGGCACCTGCGCGCCGACGATCCCGTGGCCGCCGTAGAAGGCGTGGTCGGTCGAGAACATATGCATCGAGCCGCCCTTGCCGTGGCTGATCCCGGCCTGGCGCCCGGTCAGCTCGGCCATGATGATCTTGGGGTCGATGCCGTAGGCGAGCATGTGGCCATGGTCGCGATAGCCGGTGATGACGCTGTCCTTGCCTTCGTCGAGCGCGGACTGGATGCCGACTGCGACCGCTTCCTGGCCGATGTAGAGGTGGCAGAAGCCGCCGATCAGACCGAGGCCGTAGAGCTGCCCGGCACGTTCCTCGAACCGGCGGATCAACAGCATCTTCTGGTAAAATTCGAGGAATTCCTCGGTGCTGGCGTCGAAGCGCTTCTGCCTGGCATGTTCATCCTGCAGGCTGCGGAGCGCGAAATTGTCGTCGGAAGCGGCGGAGTCCGTTACAGCAGGCTCGGCATTTTTCTTGCTGGAAGCAGCGGATTTGGAGGCGGCTTTGGCCAAGAGGTCGTTCCTTCGTCGGGCGCGCCGGAGAACGGCGCAAGGCATCCTTCGCTCCCGCCTATAGGCGCAAGCCGCGCGCATAGGCAACGCCCCGAATGCACCGCAATGAAAAGGTTTCGACGCGTTTAGGTGCAGCGCACAACAAAAAGTAACCCTTTTGGTTACTTGAGCGTGATCACCACTTCGTCGGGGTGGACCACGTTGAGGTTCTTGCGGACCAGTTCGCCCGCCAGGTCGGGATCGACATGCGCCGGGTCCAGCAGGGCGACGCGATTGCGCAGTTCGTCCCGCTCGGCGCGCAACTGCTTTATCTGCGCCTCGCGCTTGTCGAGGAGCGAAAGGTTTTCGCCCCAGGCGAGCACACCGCTCGGACCCGCGAGCGCCAATCCGCCCAGCAGCAGCAACCAGGACAGCGCAAGCACCTGCACGCGCTTTTCGCGACGGCTGAGCAACTTGGAATCCGGGCGCAACATGGTCTTTCGCATGAATCACAGATAAGGCTTGGATTCAAGGGATTTTGGTGGGTTATCCGATGGGTTGAGGGGCGAGGAGTCGGGACATCGCACCGCCCCCCGATCCTAAACCTCCATCTCAACCCATCCGTCATCCTGAACTTGTTTCAGGATCCATTTGACGGCTTGCCCGGAGTTGCGAATGGGATGCTCTGTCATCGGCACACGCCGCACGAAAACCTCGGTAACTGAGCGTCATGCGCAATGGATCCTGAAACAAGTTCAGGATGACGGGAGTGAGGAAGCCAAGAAACCGATTACCTAGCGCGTCCGCCGCGTCACATCCTTCGCCGTTCCGCTCGGCAGATCGACCACCGCATTCAACGACGTCCCGGGCGGGCACAGTGCGTCGATCGCGTCGAGCACGGCCGGATCGAGCCTCAAATCGCCCGCATCGAGCAACGTTTCGAGATGCTCCATCGTCCGCGGTCCGATGATCGCGCTCGTCACCGCCGGGTGCTCGATCGTGAACCCCACCGCCATCTGGGCCAGCGAAACCCCTGCATCCGCAGCCAGTTTTTCGAGCTCCGGGATCAGCGCCAGCTTGCGCTGGATCACTTCGGATTCGGCATCGAACGTGCCGGTGAAACGCTTGGAAAAATTGACGATCCGGCTGCTGTCGTCGAAATCCTTGGCGGCCTTGTACTTGCCCGACAGGAATCCGCCGTCGAGCGGGCTCCACACGATCATCCCCATTCCGTAGCGCTGGCAGGCGGGCAGCACGAAGCGTTCGATGTCGCGGTTGAACATCGAATAGACGCTCTGCTCGCAGCGGAACGGTAGGTAGTTGCGGCGATCGGCGACCCACTGCGCCTCGACGATCCGGTCGGCCGGGAACATCGAGCTGCCGAAGCTGCGGATCTTGCCCTTGCGGACCAGTTCGGTCAGCGTGAACAGCGTGTCGTCGATGTCGGTCGCGCTGTCCCAGCGGTGCATCTGATAAAGATCGATATAATCGATTCCGAGCCGGCGCAGGCTGTCGTCCACCGCCTGCTCGATCCATCGCCGCGAGCCGCCGCGCCGGTTCGGGTCCTCGCCCATCGGATTGAAGAACTTGGTCGCGACCACGATGTTCTCGCGCCTGCCCTTGAGCGCCGCGCCGACGATCTCTTCCGAAACGCCCTGCGAATAGACGTCGGCGGTATCGACGAAATTGATCCCCGCATCGAACGCCCGGTGGATGATCCTGACGCAATCCTCACGATCCGGATTGCCCATCGGCCCGAACATCATCGTGCCGAGGCACAGGCTCGAAACCTTCATGCCGGTGGCGCCCAGATTGCGCATTTCCATCGTCTTCATTCCTCTCGCTCTTTCCCAGGGATATGCGGCCGATAGACGCGTGATTCAAACCATTTTCCTACATCCGCAGCCGCTGCCATGATCGTGCCCTGCCCTGCGAAAGGAGTCCGGATGCGCGCATTTCCCGAAGCTTCTCAAAACCCATCCGCACAAATTCCGGGACGCGAATTTTTTGCCGCTAGGACACTGTCACATGCGTCACACCCCCCCTGTAACCTTGTGCTTGGCGTGCGGCAGGATTTGCTGCTAGCCGCCGCAGCGGAAGAGGAACGATCGGCATGACAATCGAATTCAAGGGCCGCACGGCCTTCATCACCGGCGGTGCATCGGGCGCGGGGTTCGGCCAGGCCAAGGTGTTCGGACGCGAAGGGTGCAAGGTCGCGATCGCCGACATCCGCGGCGATGCGGTCGAAAAGGCGCTGGCCGAGCTGCGTGCCGAGGGCATCGAGGCCTACGGCGTCGAGCTCGACATAACCGACCGTGCCGCGTTCGCGCGCGCCGCCGACGACGTCGAAGCCGCGCTCGGGCCGGTGAGCATGCTGTTCGGCACTGCGGGCGTCTCGATCTTCGGACCGCTCGAGCAGGCGACCTACGACGATTACGACTGGATCTTCGGGGTCAACCTCGGCGGGGTGGTCAACCTGATGCAGACCTTCGTACCGCGGATGATCGCCCAGGGTCTTGGGGGACATATCGTCAACACCGCCTCGCTCGGGTGCTTCTTCGCCAATTCCGGATCGGGCATCTATTCCGCCTCGAAGTTCGCGGTCCACGGCATCACCATGGCGATGCGCGACGCGCTGAAGGACAAGGGGATCGGCGTCTCGCTGGTCGCGCCGGCGAACATCAAGTCGAACATCGCCGAGAGCATCGACACGCGGCCCGAGAAGTTCGCCCATTCGGGCTACAAGGTCGACGCGCGCGAGATCGCCGCGCTGCACGAGATCTATTCGCAGGGGATGGAGCCGGAGGAACTCGCCGGCCATGTCAAACAGGCGATCCTCGAAAACCGGTTCTACGTCATCCCCTATCCGGAATCGCGCGGATTGCTCGAAATGACATTCCAGCAGGCGCTCGACGCGATCCCGCCGGCGGATACCGACCTCGAAGGGCAGGCAAAGCGCCACGAGGCGATGATGAAATATATCGCCGCGCGGCGCGAGATGGATACCGAACGCTACGGCAGTTCGACCCGCTGACGGACTTTGCCCGCCGGCGGCGGCCAAAGTCTCTTGCGCAAGCGGAGGCTTCCGGCCAGTGTCGCGCGCGGACGAGAGGAGAGTTTCGATGACTGCGCAGCGTTTCAAGACCCTGACGGGGGCCGCGATCCTTGGATCGGCAACGGTCGCGCTGGCGTCGCTTTCCTCACCCGCAGCGGCGCAAGCCTCCGATGCGACGGTCCTCACCATCATGCGCGAATGCGCCAAGATCGAGGATCCGACCGCGCGGCTGGCGTGCTACGACAACAACATCCGCATCGGCGGTGCGACCGGCGGCGTGCCCGGTCAGGGCCCGCGGGTCCAGGGCGGCGGTGCGGTGGTGAATGGCTCCAATTCCGGCGTCCAGGGCTTCGGCGCGGACAGCGTGAAGACCTCTGATCGGTTCAGGAGCGGCGAAGAGCGCGGGCTCGGGCCCGATGCGATCCGCGCCAAGATCGTCGACGTGCGCCCGCGCGAGCCCGGCATTTTCGTCGTCACGCTCGAAGGCGGTGCCGAGTGGATCTTCACCGAGGCGGTCCCGAGCAGCTTCCGCGTGCCGCGCAAGGGCGCACTGGTCGAACTCCAGAAAGCCGCGCTTGGCAGCTTCCTGATGGTGGTGGACGGCCAGCAGGCCGTGCGAGTCCGCCGCACCAAGTAGGTCCGCGTAGATCCGGTGGGCCGCTGCGGTGGCGCTACTGGCTGTCGAGCTCCTCGTAGGCACGCTCGCGCTCCAGCTGGGCGGCGGCGTTGCGGCGAATCTTGTCGAAGGTCTTCAGGAATTTCTCGAGCTGGGGCACCGGGATCGGCTGAAGCAGATAGGCGCTGCGCTTGAGCCCGGTCTGGGTGATGATGTCGTGCAGGCGCTGCCCTTCCACGCTGGGCGAAAAGCGCCCGTGCCGCCTGCCCGGCTTGCCGTCGCGCACCACCAGACCGCGTTCGATCAGGTGGTTGACGGTGCGCCCGGCCTGGCTGTGATCGCGCTCGAGCACCCGGACCAGTTCCGACCAGTCGGTCGGCGGGTTGATCCCGATCTCGGACAGCACCCAGGCCTCGAAATTGGACAGGCCGGTCATCCGCTTCATCGCCAGCGCACCGCTGCGCGAGTAATAGGCGCTGAGCGTCAGCAACGGCGAGACGATCCGCGATCGATCGACCAGAATCGGCTCGTTCGTGCGGCGCGGTTCGAAATCGTGGCCGACTTCGTGGTCGCGATCGAGCCGCCCGCTCTTCTGTGCAAGATCGCGCTCCTTGTCGTAGAGCGAGACGGCGCGGTCGAGCAGCACCTCCATGACCGAGAAGAAATCCTGCAGCTCACCGTCGCTGACATCGAAGCTCAGCTCGCGGTTGCGCAACTCGGCCAGGCGCGACAGCTTTTCCGCCAGGGCATCGCCCTTCCGGGTCAGCGCAACCGGGCTGCGGATCTGGTCGCGCTGGACCATCCGCAGCTCGAGCAGCCGCTTCACCGAGCGGCTCACCTGGGCCTTGTCGACCCCGATCACCGAAGAGAGATCGGCGGGCACCAGTGCTCCCCGGCTCTTGAGCAGGAACAGGATACGCCGGTCGAGCTCGACGATGTCGATCTCGCGCGCATAGGAAAGCTCGGCGCTCTCGCGAACCTTGTGCAGGATCTGCCACAGCTCGCTCTGAAAGATCTTCGGGCGCCCGTCGCTCGGCTGAACCTCCGGCATCGGCACGACGGAGGGCGCGAACCCTTGGAGAATGCGGTCGAGCTGCCCGGCAAACTCGTCGCCAAAACCGCTGTCGCCGGCAGCAAACGCCTCGGCTGCCGCGCCCATCGCGAGGCGATCGACCAACCGAAGCGCCTCTGCCCCCTGCTCGCCGAGTTCCGCCAGCAACGGCAGGAGCGCCCCGTCGTCGCGCGCCGCGATCGGCTGGCCTTGCTGGAGACTGGCGAGGATTGCCGCCGACCGCCGGTGGGCATGATCGCGCAGCGTGCCGCGCCAATCACCGCTAGCGCCGGTTTCCACCTGATTGCCTGTGCTGTTCATTGAACGCGTGTTTTCCAACTGCCGACCATCGGTAGTGGCAACTCCCCTCGTACGTCCCATCGCCCGGACCATCTTCGCGTCATCCAGTGCGCTCCCGTCAATAGCTTAAACACTATCCCCGGGGATTGATAGACGATTGCCCCCGCTTCGTCACGCGCGGGAAATTGACGTGATTTTTTCGCGAGCAGGATCGTCCTTTCCCGGACAAGGTCAATTTCTCGATTACTATGTCCGTAACAAGCGACACATGGCGAGAACCGCCATCCCGCTCGATCCAACTGGCGGATTTCGAAAATGCGCCGAAAATTCAGCCGATTCGCGATTGTGCCCGCAACTCGGGATGTGCCTTATATGTCACTATCGGGACACAGCGCGCAGCTTCGACGCATCGGCGCTCGACACGACTAGACAAGATCAATTTGGACAAATAATGTCAGAAAGCTGATCGAGAGCACCGGAATCGAACACGGGCCTCGGAACGGGAGAGGGTTTATGAGGGGAAGGCAGCGCTCAGCTGCCGGTGTCGATATCGAGGTACGCGGTGCGACCGCGCCCGCCAACGCAGTGCATCGACATATTTCTCAAATCTTCCGCTCTGTTCCGAGATCGTTTTCGGAAGCGCCCAATCCTTCGGATTGTTGCGTGGCCGGCGGTCTCGAAGTTGTTTTTTGAAGGCTTTTTCAGGCGGCTCCCCGTCGCCAGATGAATGAAAAGGGAGGGTACACAAGTGAGCACCACTTTCACCATGCGGGGTTACAGGGCCCTGCTCCTCGCGGGCAGCGTCAGCGCGATAGCGCTTTCCGCGCCCGCTTATGCGCAGGAAGAAGGCGCATCGAGCGGCAGCAGCGACGACAATGCGATCATCGTTACCGGTTCGCGCATTCAGCGTAAGGATTTCGAATCCAGCAGCCCGGTGGTTACCGTCAACGATGCTTTCCTTAAGCAGACGAGCACAGCCGCAATCGAAACGCAGCTCAATAAGCTGCCGCAGTTCACGCCTGCAAAGACGCCGACCTCCAACTCGGGCGACATTCAGCCTACTGCGACCAACACGCCAGGCTCGGCGACGATTTCGCTGCGCGGCCTCGGCAGCAACCGCAACCTGGTCTTGATCGATGGCCGGCGCGGCACTCCGGCCAACGCTGCTGGTGCCGTGGATATCTCCACTATTCCGCCGCTCGCGATCGAGCGCGTCGAAATCATCTCGGGCGGCGCCTCAGCCACCTACGGCGCGGACGCGATTGCCGGCGTCACCAACTTCATCCTCAAGAAGAATTATCAGGGCCTTGAACTCGACGGCCAAGCTGGCATCACCGAACATGGCGACGGCTTTGAATATCAGCTCGGCGGCATCATGGGCGCCGATTTCGCCGACAGCCGGGGCAATGTCATGCTGTCGATGTCGATGAACAGGCGCAACGCAAGCTACCAGAAAGACCGCAGCTGGTATCGCGATCTGTGGGCCAATCCTGATGTCGCCGGCACGGGCTTCTTTTTCGAGCAGCCGGGTATCTATTTCGGTTTCGACAACCTTCCCAGCCAGGCGGCGATCAATGCGGCGTTTCCTGGCGCGACGGTGCCGAACTCCAATGTGACGGTGTACGCCAACGGGAATGGGTCGCCGTTTGTTTCCGGCTCGTTCAATCCTCCCCCTCTTTTTGGGTATACGCCGTATTTCGCGGGATTCGATCAAAGCCAGATCGACAATTACAACTATAAAGTGACGAACGCTGGTACGCTGGCGAAGAACGACACGTACCTGCAACTGGTCGTGCCCGAAACGCGTTATAACTTCCTTGCGCGCGGCAACTATGAAATCAACGACTGGATCGGTGTGTTCGCCCAGGCGAGTTTCAGCCAAGTTAGCACGCACACGTTACAAGAGCCGGGCCCGATCGTTAACGGCTGGGGCGTGAATATCGATCCCGACACGATAACCGATCACAGCCTGCTTCCCCAAGCCTTCTGGGATCTGCTTAACAGCCGCCCGGATCCGGGTGCGCCATTCACGCTCGCGGCGCTTATGCCCGATCCCCGTGAGGGCTTCTCCGACGTCACCACCTACAACGTGGTCGCGGGTCTCGAAGGTTTCATTCCGAGCACCGATTGGACATGGGATGCTTCCGTCAACCGCGGCGTTTCGTCGACCTATGTCAAACAGACCGGCATCTATTCGCTCAGCCGCCTGAAAACCGTTTTGCAATCGGGCAATTTCGGCCGGGGCTTCAGCCAGACTGGCAATCCGGAACAGGGCGGGTTCGGCGCTTCAACGGCCACCTGCACCAGCGGACTCGATTTCTTTGACCCTCCTGCCGGCGGATTTTCGCAGGATTGCATCGACGCAATCACCGCAGACCTCAAGAACCGCGGTAAGACCACCCAAACGATAGCCGAAGCCAACTTGCAGGGGAAGGTGATCGACCTGCCTGCCGGCGAACTTCGCGCAGCGCTCGGTGCCAGCTATCGCAAACTTCAATATCAGTTCGACAACGACACGCTGACCACCCAGGGCGAATCCTTCCAGGATCAGGCGCTCGGTATCTACCCGAGCGGCAACGTGGATGCGAGTTTCGACGTCAAAGAGCTCTATGGCGAATTGCTCGTGCCGATCCTGCACGACATTCCGGGCATAAAGCATTTCGATCTCGAACTGGGCGGCCGCATTTCGAATTACAGCACGACCGGCACCAGCTACACTTATAAAGCTCTCGCCGACTGGAAAGTCACCGATTGGCTGCAATTGTCCGGCGGCTACAACCGGGCCGAACGCGCCCCGAACCTTGCTGAGCTTTATCTCTCGCCGCAGCAAACTTTCGCAATCACCACGGTTGGCGATCCTTGCTCGCGTCTCAACCCGTATGGCTTCTCGGCCAATCCGGCAAAAAATCCAACATACGCGGCAAATGTAGAAGCGACCTGCCGTGCGTTGATGGATGCGACCGGAGACCCCGGAGCGAAGAGTGCTTACTATTCATCGCCGCAATCGAACGCCACGTTCGGCTTCGCCTTCCCTTCGCTGGTCGGCAACCCCAACTTGGAGCCCGAAAAGGCTGACACTTGGACAGCGAAAATGGTGATAAGCTCACCGTTCTCGTCGCCGTTGCTGTCGCGCTTGCGACTGGCGATCTCGTACTACGATATCAAGGTCAACAACGCCATCGGCGCGCAGACCGTGGATATTGCGCTACGGCAGTGTTTCGACGCTGGCCTCAATCCGCTCATCTTGACCGATCCGGCCGCAGCCGCCGCGACCCAGTTCTGCCAAAATGTTCCTCGTGTCGTGCAGAACGGTGGCCTCGGCAACGTCCGGACCACTTACGTCAACAACGGCCGCTTCCACACCAACGGCATCGACCTCAATCTCGATTGGTCGACGGACGTCGGGCCGGGCACGCTGGCAGTCGATATGCAGGGCACCTATCTCCTGCACTTCTGGTCGGCCGCTCTCCCGACCGATGCGGAGATCGACTATGCCGGCACACAGGGCCCAACCGACAATGGCGTGGACGGCGGCAACTATCGCTGGCGTTTGCTGACCAACCTCAACTACAGCATCGGAAAGGTCATGGTCGGATTGCAGTGGCAGCACTTGCCGTCGATAGCCAGCCAGTCTTCGGTTCAGCTGGCTGCGGCGGGGACTCCCTTCGGTTCTCCGGGTAACACGACGTTGGGCGTTCCGGTGTCGTACGATCTCTTCGCACTGACGGCAGCTTATGCCGTGACGGATAAAATCAATATCCGCTTCGGTATCGATAATCTGTTCAACAAGTCTCCGGTAATTTCGGGCGCCAATCCGGCCAACACCTCGCCATTGACAACCGGCAATTTGATTGGCGGCAGTCTTTCCGGCGATACTATCGGCCGCAGATTCTACCTCGGCGTGAACACAAAGTTCTGACCGCTGGGCAGAAGAGTGTAGATCAGGGCTCTCCCTTCGGGGAGGGCCCTTTTCTTTGTACAGACCGGCATCTGGTTACATCGAATCCTTCCGCAATAACGAATTGGGAGAGAAGGCATGGTCAAAGTCATTCGCCTGCACCGCCAGGGCGGCCCCGAAGTCCTGCAGTTCGAGGATATCGCCCTGCCCGCGCCGGGACCGGGCGAAGTCCACATCAAGGTCGAGGCGATCGGGCTTAACCGGTCCGAGGCTATGTACCGCGCCGGGCGCTATCCGGTGCCGGCGAACCTGCCCTGCCTGATCGGTTACGAGGCAGCGGGCACGATCCTGCGGCTCGGCGATGGCGTCGAAGGTTTCGCGGTCGGCGACAAGGTGTCGGTGGTCCCGAAGTTCCAGCTCGGCACCTACGGAGTGTGGGGAGAAGAGGCGATCGTTCCGGCGCATGCCCTGCTCCCCGCACCGCCCGGGCTGTCGATGGCGGAGGCGGCGTCGGTCTGGATGCAATACATGACCGCGCTTGCGATCGTCGAGGTCGCCGGAGTGGGCCCGGGCGATGCAGCCATCATCCGCGCGGCCTCATCCAGTGTCGGCATCGCGGCGATCCAGCTCGCCAACTGGGCCGGGGCGACCTCGATCGCCTGCACCCGTACCGGCGCAAAGGCCGAGGCGCTGAAATCGCTCGGAGCCGCCCATGTCGTAGCGACGGAGGAAGAAGACCTGGTCGCCCGGACGATGGAGATTACCGGCGGCAAGGGCGCGCGCTGTGCATTCGATCCGGTCGGCGGGCCCTACGTGTTCACCCTCGCCTCCTCGCTGGCGGAGCGCGGCATATTGTTCATCTACGGCGGGCTGAGCGAGACCGAGACGCCCTATGCCCATTGGCCCTGCGCGATGAAGGGCGCCTCGATGCGCGGCTGGGTCGCAAGCGAGATCTGGAATCACCCCGAACGCTACCGCAAATATCAGGGGCTGGTCTATCAAGGGCTCGCGGAAGGGCATCTCAAGCCGGTGATCGCGAAGACTTTTGCCCTGGACGAGATTGCCGAGGCCAACCGCTATCTCGAATCGAACCGGCAGGTCGGCAAGATCGTGGTAACGGTGTAGGCGGCTGGGTTAATTGCCCCAGTCGCCGCCCGGTCCGTTGCCGGTCATCGTGCCGCCGCTGCCGTCGGCCCAGTGAACCATCTCCTGCTTCAGCGAAGCCGGATTGTTCCCCGTCACCCACAAGACGACGAAGAATCCGATCACCAGCGAAGCGAACACCTTGAGCATGCGAGCAGGCATGCATCCGACTTTTCTGCCAAACCGCTGCCGGAAAGGGCTAACCGGATTCGGTGCGCGAGCGAGTTTGCCCCCGAGTCACGGAAATAAAGCGCCTACCGTCAGCCGGTTCGATGGTTAATAATCTCTGCGCAAGATTTGGTGCGCCCGACGGGATTCGAACCCATGGCCCCCAGATTAGGAATCTGGTGCTCTATCCTGCTGAGCTACGGGCGCACGCTTCCGAGCCTTTAGATGAGCCGGCGGTGCGAGGCAATCAGTTGAGTTCGTCGGGCGGCGCGACCGGAAACGGCAGCGGGGCGACCGGGATGCCCTCTTCGAGCAGAGCCTTCGCTTCCTTCGGCGTGGCCTTGCCGTGGATCACTTCCGAGGCCTGCTCGCCATAATGCATCGCGCGGGATTGCTCGGCGAATTTGTCGCCGACCCAGGTCGACTGCTTCAGCGCTTCGGCCTGCATGTGCGCGAGCTTGCCCATCGCCTGGGCCAGTTCGGGCGGCATTTCCCCGCCGGCGACCGGCATGGCTTTCTCGGGCCGCTGCTCCGCTTGCTGGTTGCCCTTCTTGGGCACCGCAGGAGCCATCGGCGCCTTGGCGATCTCGGACGAACCGCAATGCGGACAGGAAACCAGGCCGCGCGCCTGCTGCCCGGCAAAATCGTCCGACGAGCCGAACCAGCCCTCGAATCCATGCCCTTCGGCGCAACGCAGGTCGAAAACGATCATGATTGTCAGGACTTAGGAATTTCGCGGCGGTTGGCAAGGCTCGGCAATTGCGCACGCACCTCCGCGATTCGCGCCGGATCGAGATCAGCGAAGCCCAGCCCCGGCGCCTCGCCGCCCATGTCGAGCATCACTTCGCCCCACGGGTCGATCACCAGCGAATGGCCATAGGTCTGCCGCCCGTCCTGATGCGTCCCGACCTGCGCCGCGGCGATCACATAGGCGCTCGCCTCGACCGCGCGGGCGCGCATCAGCAAATGCCAATGCGCCTTGCCGGTCGGCACGGTGAAGGCCGCCGGAATTGCGATGGCATCGCAACCCTTGCGGCCAAGCGCTTCGAACAGCGCGGGAAAGCGGACATCGTAGCACACTGCCAGGCCGAGCCGCCCGAGCGGCGTCTCGGCGGTTACCACCTCCTCGCCGGGAGCGTAGGCCGCGCTCTCGCGCCAGCTCTCGCCGGTCGCGAGCTGGACGTCGAACATGTGAATCTTGTCGTAACGCGCCGCGATCGCCCCCTCGGGATCGATCAGGAAGGTGCGATTGGCCCACCGGCCGTCGCCGCGGTCCACCGCAAGCGAGCCGAGAGCCACCCACAGCCCCGCGTCTCTCGCAGCGACGCGGACCTCGGCCAGCACCGGATTGGCCGCCTCGGGCACGATCTGCAGCCTCGCCCGCTCACGATCGCGATCGAGCAGGCCCGACATCTCCGGGGTGAACAGCATCCGCGCACCCCCGGCCGCAGCCTCGCCGATAGCGGCGGACAGGGTCCGGGCGTTGTCCTCCGGATCGATCCCGGTGGTCATCTGCAGGAGGGCGACGCGCGTCATGCGCGGTCAATAGAGCGGCTCACAGCCCAAGCAAAGCGTCCAGCTTGCCTTCGCGTTCGAGCGCGGCGAGATCATCCGATCCGCCGACGTGGAAATCCCCGATGAAAATCTGCGGAACGGTCCTTGCCTCGGGCGCGCGCTTGAGCATCTCTTCGCGTTTGTCGCCGCCGAAGGTCACGTCGAACTCCTCGAACTCGACCCCCTTGCGGGAGAGGAGCATCTTGGCGCGCACGCAGTATGGGCAGGCGAATTTGGTGTAGATATCGATCTTGGGCGCACTCATCGGCAAATCCTTTCCCGACCCCTTGAAGCATTCTCCCCGCCCCATATTTAGGTACCGGATCGGCGCGCCGAAAGGGTGCCGGCCCGAAAACCAACAGGAGCGCCGCTCGCGGGCTCCGCCTAGTTCAAATTGCTCAAAAGAGGATTTGTTTCGATGAACCGTTTCGATTTTTCCCCCTATCGCCGCAGCACGGTCGGCTTCGATCGCCTGTTCGACCTCCTCGAAGGCCAGGCCCGCCTGAATGCGGGCGACAATTATCCCCCCTTCAACATCGAGCGCCGGGGCGCGGATGCCTATCGCATCACCCTCGCCGTCGCGGGGTTCAAGGCGGAGGATCTCGATCTTACCGCGCAGCAGAACCTGCTGACCGTCAAAGGCCGCAAGCAGGATGAAGGCGACGCCGACTATCTGCATGTCGGCATCGCAAACCGCGGCTTCGAACGCCGCTTCGAGCTCGCGGACTATGTGCGCGTCGACGACGCCAAGCTCGCCGACGGGCTGCTCGTGATCGACCTCGTCCGCGAAGTGCCCGAAGCGATGAAGCCGAAGAAGATCGCGGTGAACGGCCAGAAGACGCTCGAGGTCGTCAAGACCGACGAGCCGGAAGCCAACGCCGCCTGATCGGGCGCTGCAATCCCGAACGCGAAGGGCGGGCCGCAAGGCCCGCCCTTTTTTGTGTCAGAACAGCCGCGACTTGTGCACCGCCGCCGCGATGAAGCTGGAGAACAGCGGATGCGGCTCGAACGGGCGGCTTTTGAGTTCCGGATGGAACTGCACGCCCACGAACCAACTGTGGTCGGGCCGTTCGACGATTTCGGGCAGCAGCCCGTCGGGCGACATGCCCGAGAACACCAGCCCGCCCTTCTCCAGCGGATCGATATAGGCCGAATTGACCTCGTAGCGGTGGCGATGGCGCTCCGAGATCGCGGTCGCACCGCCGTAGATCTGCGAGACGTGGCTGTTGCCGGCCAGCTTCGCCTCATAGGCGCCGAGGCGCATGGTACCGCCGAGATCGCCGCCCGCCTCGCGGGTCTGGAGCCCTTCCGAAGTCATCCATTCGGTGATGATGCCCACCACCGGCTCTTCGGTGGGGCCGAACTCGGTCGATGAGGCCTGCTCGATCCCGGCGGTGTTCCGCGCGCCTTCGATGCAGGCCATCTGCATGCCCAGGCAGATGCCGAAGAACGGCACGTCGCGCTCGCGCGCGAAGCGCACGCTGGCGATCTTCCCCTCGGTCCCGCGCGTGCCGAAGCCGCCGGGGACGAGAATGCCGTGCATCGGCTCGAGGCTGGCGGCAAGGTCGTCGCCCTTCTCGAACAGTTCGGCGTCGATCCACTTGATGTTGACCTTCACCCGGTTGGCAAGGCCACCATGGTGCAGCGCTTCATGCAGCGACTTGTAGGCGTCGAGCAGGCCGACATATTTGCCGACCACGCCGATCGTCACTTCGCCTTCGGGGTTGAGCTGGCGATCCATGATGTCGGTCCAGCGGTCCATCGACGGCGCGGGCGCATCGGTGATGCCGAAGGCGCGCAGCACTTCATTGTCGAGACCCTCGGCATGATATTGCTCGGGCACGGCATAGATGCTCTTGGCGTCGAGCGCCGGAATGACCGCCTCGGGACGAACGTTGCAGAAGAGGGCGATCTTCTTGCGCTCGCTCTCGGGCAGCGGATGCTCGGCGCGGCACAGCAGGATGTCGGGCTGGATACCGAGCGAGGTCAGTTCGCGCACGCTGTGCTGGGTCGGCTTGGTCTTCAGTTCGCCCGCCGCCGCCAGATAGGGCACCAGGGTCACATGGACGAAGATCGACTGGCCGCGATCCAGATCATTATGGAGCTGGCGAATCGCTTCCATGAAGGGCAGCGATTCGATGTCGCCGACGGTGCCGCCGATTTCGCACAGCACGAAGTCCAGATCGTCGGTCTCCGCCGTGGCGAACGCCTTGATCTCGTCGGTGACGTGCGGGATGACCTGGACGGTCGCGCCCAGATAGTCGCCGCGGCGCTCCTTGGTGATGATGGTCTGATAGACCCGGCCCTGGGTGACATTGTCCGACTGGCGCGCCGACACACCGGTAAAGCGTTCATAATGGCCAAGATCGAGGTCGGTTTCCGCCCCGTCGTCGGTCACATAGACTTCGCCATGCTGATAGGGCGACATCGTGCCCGGATCGACGTTGAGAT
>JAGIAR010000014.1 GCA_017744735.1 Novosphingobium sp.
ATGTGCAGCGAACCCGTGATCCGCGCCCCCTTCAGCGGCTGCGACGCGCCGTACTCCGCACGCAGCGCCATCAGACCCGGCATCTCCGTCTCGGCGATCTCGATCTCCATCCGGCCGTAGTCGGCCTGCGAAATGTCCCTTACGATGTAGTCGTCGAATTCGATCTTGGCGGCACTGGCCATGTCGTGAACTCCTGAATTTCCTGTTGGATCAGCCGAGGGCGGCCTTGAGGTCGTCGACCAGATCGGTCTTTTCCCAGGTGAAGAAATCGCCTTCCGGCTTGCGGCCGAAATGGCCGTAGGCGGCGGTCTTGCGGTAGATCGGCTTGTTGAGCTGCAGATGGGTGCGGATCCCGCGCGGGGTCAGTCCGCCGAGCTTCTCGATCCCCTTGATCGCTTCCTCGATCTTGTCGTCGCCGACCGTGCCGGTGCCGTGGGTGTCGACATAGAGCGACAGCGGCTTGCTGACCCCGATCGCATAGGCGAGCTGGATCGTGCAGCGCTTGGCAAGCCCGGCCGCGACGATGTTCTTCGCCAGATAGCGCGAGATATAGGCGGCCGAACGGTCGACCTTGGTCGGGTCCTTGCCGCTGAACGCGCCGCCGCCGTGCGGCGCCGCGCCGCCATAGGTGTCGACGATGATCTTGCGCCCGGTCAGGCCGGCGTCGCCGTCGGGGCCGCCGATCTCGAACGAGCCGGTCGGGTTGATATGGTATTCGGTCTCGTCGCTCAGCAGCTTCGCCGGCAGCACCTCGGCGATCACGCCCTTAACATAGGCGTGCAGTTCGGCTTCCTTCTCGCCCGCGTCGTAGCCCGGCGCGTGCTGGGTCGAGACGACGATCGCGGTCGCGGCGACCGGCTGGCCGCCTTCGAAACGCAGCGTGACCTGGCTCTTGGTGTCGGGCTCGAGGAACGGCGCGGCGCCCGAATGGCGATCGGCGGCCATGCGCTCGAGGATCTTGTGGCTGTAGTCGAGCGTCGCCGGCATCAGGTCCGGGGTCTCGTCGCAGGCGAAGCCGAACATGATGCCCTGGTCGCCCGCGCCTTCGTCCTTGTTGCCCGAGGCATCGACGCCCTGCGCGATGTGGGCAGACTGGGCGTGGAGATTGTTCGAGAAGTCGAGCGTCTGCCAGTGGAACCCGTCCTGCTCGTAGCCGATGTCCTTGACCACGCCGCGCACGACCTGCTCGATCTCGTCGAGCGCACCGTCGACCCAGGCGCCGTTTTCGTAGATGCCCTTGCAGCGGATCTCGCCCGCCAGCACCACCTTCTGCGTGGTGGTCAGCGTCTCGCAGCCGATCCGCGCCTCGGGGTCCTTCGACAGGAACAGATCGACCACCGCGTCCGAAATCTGGTCCGAAACCTTGTCGGGATGGCCTTCCGAAACGCTTTCGGACGTGAACAGGTAATTGGCGCGTTCCATGCTTTCTTGCCTCTACTCTCTCAAATTGTTCGAAATGACGGCGCGCGGCGTCAGGGCTTGCGCGCGATGATGTAGCTCTCGTCGTTGAACCACAGCTCGCCGTATTTCTTCAACACGGCGCGGGTGGCCTCGAGATAGTTCGGGGTCGACATCGCCGCGGTCACCCGCTCGTCGTCGATCTGCGAGACGTAGACCGCCGCGTTCCACGCGGCGAGCAGGGTCGAGGTGCCGATGGTCGCCGCCTCGCGGTCGATCTCGTCGGGCAGCGTGTGCATCTCGTAGCGGAACAGCGCCCGCGCCGCGGGGAGCGGCTCGAACAGGAAGCTGTGCGCGTCCTCGCCCAGCGCGTCGCGGGTCGCATCGACCAGCTCGTGGCGCGAGGTCACGAAGGGATCCTCGCCCGGCCACACCCGCTGGACGATCTCCATCCCCGGATCGCTGCCCGCCGAATGGATGCCGAGCAGCCGCCCGCCGGCACGCAGCGCACGGGCGAGCGGTGCGAGCACCCGCTTGGCCTTGAATTCGACCGTGGCCCGCAGGCGGAAGGGCTGGCTCGCCAGCACCAGGTCGTAGTCGGCGCGCCGCTCGCTCTGCCTGGGGATCACCCGGTCGAGCAGGAAGCGGCAATCGTCGCGATAGAGCACCAGCACGGTCGGGGTTTCGGGGACCATGCTGCCGGTGGTCGGACTGACCGTGGTGGTCCAGTTCTCCGCCAGGAAGGGCTGAAGCTCCTGGATCTGGCGTTCGAAATCGGCCGAGGTGCCGCCCTTCAGCGCCACTTCCTTCCACACCATGCGCTCGCGCGCCTTGGGGTTGCTCGGGCTGAGCCAGGGGGCGTCGGCATAGGAGATATTGGTGATCGCGATCACCATCTCGGGATGCTCGAACAGCCGGTCGGGCACCTTGTCGAGGAACAGGCGGATGTCCTCGAGGCTGATCTCCTTGCCCGCGATGAAGAACGGCAGGCGTTCGTAGCGGCGGTGCATCTGGCGGATCACGCGGGCCAGGATCGTGCCGTCGCCGATCCCGGCATCGAAGAAGCGCAGCGCGGGCTGCTCGGGCACGATCGCCTCGAGCTCGCGCGCCACCCGCTCGGCCACGACCCACTTCTCGGAGCAGGTGTTCACGAACAGCAGGTAGTTCTGCCGGTTGTCGTAGAAACGGAAGTTCTGGCCTTCGCCTGCCATAGCGCCCTCCCCGGGTCCGGTTATCGCATCTTCCGCTTTCATGCGCGAGTCGGCTGCGGCGGCCATTCGATCTCTCCAGATTGCATCGCCCGGGACTCGCCCGGCTCACTTTGTATAACGATTGTGTTAGGCGAAATTAAATTCTATCGCAATGGTCAAAGTTGGGGAATTCTGGCGCGACGGGCTGCGTCGCCCTCGCCTTCCGGGCTCATCCGACATAAGCAGGAGAGGTGCCACGGTGGCAAAAGCTGCAGAAAAGGCGAGTTCAGGCGTGACCAAGGGCGCTACGGCCAATGCTTCCCTGCCCAATCTGGTGGCGGACGAATTGCGGACCCTGATCGTGCGCGGAACCTTGCTGCCGGGCGAGCACCTCGGCCAGACCCAGCTGGCCGAAAGATTCGGCCGCAGCAAGGTGCCGGTGCGCGAGGCGCTCAAGCTGCTCGCGACCGAGGGCTTCCTGCGGCACGACCGCAACCGCGGCTATTTCGTCTCCCCGCTCGAGATCGACGAGGCGCGCCAGCTCTACAAATTGCGCCGCTGGATCGAGGCCGAACTGCTCGAAACCGCCGAATGGCCGAGCAAGGAGAAGATCGCCGACCTGCGCGCGCAGTTCGACCGGCTGAACAGGATCGACCAGGGCAAGGACTACCACCTGTGGATGGAGCAGCTGGCGCAATTGCGCTATTCGCTGTTCGACCTTTCGCCCAACAAGGTGCTGCTGCGCGAGGCGATCCGCCTGTGGACGCTGACCGACCGCTATCGCGCACTGCTGCCCAAGATGCCCGGCGAAAGCCCCGAGCAACGGCTGATCGACGCGCTGGAGAAGCAGGACCGCAAGGCGCTGCTCGCCAATTTCGGCGTTGCGCGCGCCGAGGTCGAGACCGCGCTCGAACACGCGATCGCGGATCAGGGCTAGCTTTCGAAGATCTCCTTGAGCAGCGCGGTTTTGGCCGGCTCCTGCGCCAGCGCGGCGTAGAAGGTCTCGAGCGCGGTGAATTCTTCCGCAGCGCCGGCCAGCCCTTCGCCGAAGCGCGCGATCTCGGTCATCTCGTCGGCCCAGCGCGCCGAGACCTGCCCCATCCGCTGCGCCTGCCGCCCGCCCCACTCGAGGAACCCGGCATGGGTCCGCGCGAGCTGCGCGAGAAACGGATCCTTCACCCCTTCGCGCACCGCCAGCAGCGTCATCATCGCGAGCAGCGCGCTCTGGCCCTTGGAGGTTCCGGCGAAGCACAGTTTGAGCGCCGAGGCCGCACCGACCGGCGCGTCGAGCCGCTCGAAGGCGAGACCGTAGTCCGCCAGCGCGAGCACCCGACCAGCCTCCGGCCCCGAAACATAGAACAGCGGCCCGCGCGATCCGTCGGGCGCCGGCGGCCCGCCGACGATCCCGGCATCGGCGAAGCCCGCGCCGCCGAACAGATCGGCGATCGCACGCACCTTGGCCGGGGTGATCGCATTGCAATCGACGAAGATCGCCCGTCGCTCCGCCACTGCGGCAAAGGCCTGCGCGACCGGGAGTGCCTGCGGGCTTGCGACGATCGACAGCGCAAGGTCGCACTGCGCGCATTCGGCTATCGAAGCGTCGTGCATGTTCGCGGCCGCGGCCCTCTCGCGGGTTTCCGCACTCCGCCCGGCGAGCGGCGTCAGCACCTCGGCGCCATGCGCGGCAAGGGTCGCGCCGACCGCTGATCCCATCGCGCCGGCGCCGATCACCGCGACTTGCATGTGGCCTTACTCCGATTTGCGGGTCTGGAGCGTGTGGTACTTGAACTGCCTGCGCGCCTCGTCAAGCCGCATCCCGCCGCGGCAGGCCGCGCGGATGTGTTCCTCGGCCGCGCCGATCTCCTCGGCGGCCGCAAGCACCGCGTCCTCGTGCTCCTTCGGCAGCACCACCACCCCGTCGGGATCGCCGCGCAATATGTCGCCCGGCTGCACCCGCGCCCCGCCGATGGTGACGGGGCAATCCATCTTCTCCACCTGCACCCGGTCCTTGCCGGTGCGCATCCAGTGGCCCTTCGAGAACACCGGATAGCCGAGCTCGCGGCAGAGTTTCACATCGCGGCTGATCCCGTCGATCACCGTGCCGCCGAGCCCGCGGCGGTGCGCGATCTCGGTCAATATGTCGCCCCAGATCGTCGCGTCCTCGCGCCCGCCGTTGTCGATCACCACCACCGCACCCTCGGGCACGTCGTCGATGTAGTCGCCGACGGTGCCGGGCGGGTTCGCCGCGGGGCCGCACAGCATCGTAAACGCCCGCCCGGCCATCTCGAAGGCCGGATCGCGCCCGGCGATCCGGTAGCACTGGCCGACGATCCCGAGCCGGTCGAGCGCGTCCGAAAGCGTCGCGGTGTCGAGCGCGCGGGCCCGCGCGACGTTGGTATCCTCAGCCATGTCAGATCTTCCGGAGCATATGTTCGTAATTGCCGCCGAGCACGTCGCTCATCTTCGTGCCCTTGGCCATTTCGGCGATCATCGCCGCCTCGCGCGCGCAGATATCCTCGGCTGTGCCGAGCACCTGCGCGACGTTCTCGGGGCGGATCACGATCACCGCGGTCGCATCGGCGACGATGTAATCGCCCGGATGCACGGTGACGCTGCCGATCTCGACCGGCACGTTGGTCGCCTTCTCGACCACCCGCGCGCGCGCAGTGAAGCAGGTGAGCTTGTTGGTGAAGATCGGAAATTCCAGCTCGCGCGCCTCGTCGATGTCGCGCACCGGCCCGTCGGCGACCACCGCGCGGACATTCGCATGGCGCGCGCCGCGGGTGAGCAACCCGCCCCAGCAGCCGGCCTCGACCCCGGTGCGCTGCTCGACCACGATGATCGAATGCTCGTCCGAGGCCTCGATCGCCTTGGTTCCGAGATGGCTCGGCGGGCCCGGCGGCGGATCGCCGGTGCCGAGCTTGACCGTGACCGCGACACCGGCGACCCGCCCCGCGCCGCTCTCGCGCCGCAGCCCGGTGACCTGGCCGGTCAGCCCCAGCTTGTCGAGCGCATCGCTGAGCGCGCAGGTGTCGATCGCCGAGAGCCGCGCGAGGGTTTCGGTGATCTCGCTCATATTTTCGGTGGATCCAGCTTGAACAATTTCATCGCGTTGCCGAACATGATCTTGTCCTTCTCCTCCTGGCTCAGCCAGTCGAAGCCCTTGATGAAGGGCGCGATGTCGTCGAGCGTCTTGCCGGTATGCGGATCGACCGCCGACCCGACCCCCGGGCATTCGGCGCCGAACAGGCAATTGTCCGCGCCGACGGTCTTGATCAGCAGCCGCAGCGCCTCTTCCGAATAGAGCACGGTGTCGTAATAGATGTTGCGCATTTCCTGGTAGAAATCGCCGCCGCGGCGCAGCGCCGAAGCATGGAACCGCCCGACGTGATAGGGGATCGCGCCGCCGCCGTGGCTGCACACGATCTTCAGCGTCGGGAAGTCCTTGAACACGTCCGAATGGATCAACCCGTAGACCGCCACGGTCTCGTCGAGCAGGAAGTTCAGCGTATAGGGCGTGCGCTGCGAGCGCGAGCCGGCCGAGTGGATATGCGCGGGCACGTCGAGCTCGACGAGCTTCTCGTAGAGCGGATACCAGTAGCGATCCCCCATCGCGGGCGGCTCGGTGCCGGAGTTCTCGTAGGGATCGGGATTGAGCAGGCAGCCCTTGAAGCCGAGCGTCTTCACGCAGCGTTCGAGCTCGGGCAGCACGTTCTCTATCGGTTCGCCCGCGACCTGCGGCAACCCGCAGATCGGCGCGAAGCGATCGGGCAGCAGCTGGCACTGGCGCGCGATGATGTCGTTGGTCGCCTCGGTGAACCAGTGGACCAGGAAGCCCGGCTTTTCCGAATGCATCATCTGGAACGGCCGCGGGCTGAGCAGCTGGTAGTTCGTCCCCGCCCTGTCGAGCATGTCGAGATGGCCGCAAGGGGCCATTTCCTTCTTGTTGGTGTAGCTGAGGATCTGCTCGTCGGTCAGCTCGGGGAAGCGCTTGCCGTGTTCGCCGCGGTGCGACAGCAGCAGCGACTTGTAGACCCACAATTCCGCCGGCGCGCTGACGTGGCCGTGGCAATCGATAATCATGGCTGAACCTCTTCCCGATGGGCCGCCTTTTCGGCGGCAACAGAATACAATTTCGTATAACTATCTTCGGGAGCCGGTCAACCCGGCTGGAGGGAGTTTAGGCTGGATTGGTGCTTGTGTCCTCCCCCTGGAGGGGGAGGGATACGCAGGCTTGCAGACTTGTCTGTTAGCCGGAGTTGGGCGGGGTGCTCGGCCTATCCGGCGAGCGCCGAACCCCCTCCCCTCGATCCCCTCCCCAATGGGGAGGGGAAGTTAGAAAAACAGCGCCATGCAGCGCATCTCGACGCTGCAGCGCGGGTTCGCGCCTTTTACGCCGGAATTGTCGAACGCGCTGTGCGGCACCAGCCGCCAGTTTTCCGGCCCTGCGCTGTCGATGCCGTAGAACAGCAGCGTCTCGTCCGGCTCGAAGGCCGAATAATAATACCAGCGCTGATCGGCATTCCACGCGAACAGCGGCAGATCGAGTTCGAGCTCACGCATCGATGGCGCGCTGCCCCGCCCGATCACGACATCACCCGGCGCGAGCGTGCGCGTGTCGCAGATCGCCAGCGGAATATCGTAGGGCGGCGGCGAGAACGGCTGCCAGGCGTTGAAGCCGATCCAGCGGGCGAGCCTGCGCCCCTGCGCCACCTCGGCGATCTGGTCGCGGCACAGCGAATGGCGGATCTCGGTTGCGAATTCGGTCGGCGCGAAATCGCCATGCACGCGGCGCGCGGGGTTCGAGACATCGCTGCGCGCGGCATCTTTCTTCTGTTCGGAAAAGCGCGCGCTGAAGGCCCAGCTTATCACCGCATCGGCGCCGGTCAGGTCGCGGATCCGTTCGCGCACCGCCGCGCCCCATTGGTGTTCGAACTCGGCGGGATCGAGCTGTGCCAGCGGGGTGCAATCGAGCCGCGCCTTTTGGAAACCATAGGTTTCGAGCGTCGGCGGCTCGTCGAGCGCGCAGGCATCGCGAATTTCCAGCCTTTGAGCGGTGACCGGAATCCCGCTCCATGCCGGATCGAAATTGAAGCTGAACCCGTCGCCCGGGATCGCATCCCGGTCGACGAAGTTCAGCACCGCATCGACGCTCGCCCCGCTCACCACATCGCGCGTCCGCTGGCGGTGGTTTCAGGCACCTTCTGCTTCACGTCCCAGTGCTCGACGATCTTGTTGTCCATGAAGCGGAACACGTCGATGTGGGCTTCCTCGCCCGGAACGCCCTCCAGGCTGTAGAGATAGTGGACCAGCACGAAGTCGCCCTCGGCCACGATCCTTTGCGGCCCGAGGATCGGGTTGGGCGCATCTTTTTTGCCCCACTCCTCCATCAGATAGTCGATCGCGCCCTGCTTGCCGTCGGCGATCACCGGGCTGTGCTGCTTGTACTCGGGGTGCAACCAGGTCTCAGTCGCGCCGAGCACGTCACCCTTGGCCACCTCGTCGACATAGGCGCGATAACTGGCGAGCGACTGCTCGCGGGTCACCTTCGCATCGGGCTTGCCGCAGGCAGGCTGTTCGACGGAATCGCGATAGGCTTTCGCGCTGACCGGATCGTTCGCGACCGCACTTCCCATCCCGTTGCCGTGCGGCATGGTGCGGGGCATCTGCTGGATCACGTCCCAATGCTCGACCATCTTGCCGTCGGCGACGCGCCATAGATCGACCACGATCTGCCCGTGATCGTCGGGCGAGCGAAAGACGCGGTGCATAACCGCGAACAACTCGCCGTCGGCCAGCACCATGTCGGTGACGTGGTGCCAATCGGCCGAGTCCCCCAGCCGTTCGGCCATCCGGCCGAAAAATGCGCGGTGCCCTTCCCAGCCATCCGCGATGTGCGGGTTGTGCTGGATGAAATCGGGCGCGACGAAACTGTCGAAGGCCGACCGGAACTGCTTGTCGACGAAAGCCATCCGGAGGAACTTCATCGCCAGCCCGCGGGTGGCGCGTGTGGTGGCAGAGTGGCTCTGCTCGTCCATCGTGCGAACCCCGGTCATGCCGACCGGAACCGGGAGCGGCGTTCCGCTCACCACATCGCGCGTCCGCTGGCGGTGGTTTCGGGCACTTTCTGCTTCACGTCCCAGTGCTCGACGATCTTGTTGTCCTTGAAGCGGAACACGTCGATGTGGGCCTCCTCGCCCGGAACGCCCTCCAGGCTGTAGAGATAGTGGACCAGCACGAAGTCGCCCTCGGCCACGATCCGCTGGGCGTGGAGCACCGGCTTGGGCGCATCGGGCCTGCCCCATTCTTCCTGCAGATAGTCGATCGCACCCTGCTTGCCGTCGGCGATCACCGGGCTGTGCTGGCGATAGTCCGGGTGAAACCATTTATCGATCGCGCTGAGCACCCCGCCCTTGCCGACCTCGTCGCCATAGGCGCGGTAATCGGCCAGCGACTGTTCGCGGCTGACCTTTGGATCGGGCAGGCCGCAGGCCGGCGCGAGCACCGAATCCGGCCGCGCCTTCGCCGCATCGTAGGTCTGGAAGCCGCAGCCCATCCCGTTGCGGTGCGGCATCGCGCTGTCGAGCGGCATGTCCTGGATCACGTCCCAGTGCTCGGCGATCTTGCCGTCCTCTACCCGCCAGATATCGACGAACAATTTGCCGGTGCCGTCGGCATTGACCCCGTGGTGCATCGCCGAGAACAGATCGCCGTCGACCAGCACCATGTCGATCACATGCGCCTGCGGCGGCGGGGCCGGGACCGGCTTGGGCATCGCAAAGAGCTTGTTCATATAGGCGCGCTGCGCCTCGACCCCGTCGGCCATCAGCGGATTGTGCTGGATGAAATCGGGCTTCGCGAACTGCGCGTAGGCGCTCAGATCGTGCTTGATGAAATAGGTGTCGAGAAAGGCCATCGCGACCTTTCGCGTGGCTTCGGTCTGGGCCGCGCGATCGGCGCTCGCAACGGTCGCGGGCTCCTCGGCAGTGGCACAACCCGCGATCCCGAGCGTGCTCGCGGCAAGCAGTAGTCCGGCAATCCGCTTCATCTCTATTCTCCCAATGCGTGGCCGGCGAGCCGTTCGAGTTGCTTGACGATCGCCGAATGGTCGAGCCCGCCCTCGCCGTTGCCGCGCGCGGCGTTGAGCAATTGCTCGCAGAACGCCGTCTGCGGCAGCGGAATGCCCAGCTCGTCGGCGCCGGACAAAGCCAGCGCGAGATCCTTGTGGTGCAGGTCGATCCGGAAGCCGGGATTGAACGTGCGATCGAGCATCCGTTGCCCATGCACCTCGAGCACCTTGGAGCCGGCGAAACCGCCCATCAGCGCCTCGCGCACCTTGGCCGGATCGGCCCCCGCCTTCGACGCGAACAGCAGCGCCTCGCCCACCGCCGCGATGCTGAGCGCGACGATGATCTGGTTGGCGACCTTGGCGGTCTGCCCGGCCCCGCTCGGCCCGACGTGGGTGATGTTCTTGCCCATCGCCTCGAACAGCGGCTTGGCCTGCGCGAAGGCGGCATCGCTGCCGCCGACCATGATGGTCAGCGTCGCCGCCTTCGCGCCGACCTCGCCGCCCGAAACCGGCGCGTCGAGATAGTCCGAACCGAGTTCGGCGATCCGCGCGGCGAAGCCCTTGGTCGCGAGCGGCGCGATCGAGCTCATGTCGATCACCAGCTTGCCCGAACCGAGCCCCTCGGCGATGCCGCCCGCACCGAACAGTGCGGATTCGACCTCGGGGGTGTTGGGGACCATCAGGATCACGACCTCGGACGCCGCGGCGACCGCGGCGTATCCGTCATGTCCGGCGGCGCCCGCGGCGATCATGTCCGCCGCAGCCGCGCTGGCGTTCGCAACGTGCAGCGCGTGCCCGGCGGCGAGCAGATGCTCCGCCATCGGCCGCCCCATGATCCCCAATCCGATAAACCCGATCTGCGTCATTACGTGCTGTCCCTCATCTGCTCACAAATGGTCTACTTTTTTGTTAGTCAAAATGCCAAGACATAAAATCGCCCGCAGCGAACCGGCTGTGGGCGGGGAGAGATTGGACAATTGCCAAGTTAGGCAATCCGCGCCAAAGGGGATGCCAAGGATGGAAGAGCTCACTAAACCGGATGGGGGCGTACCGGCCAAGATCGCGAACGAACTGCGTTCGCTGATCGCGCGCGGCACACTTGCCCCAGGCATGCGCCTTGGCCAGACCGAACTGGCCGAGCAATTCAACGCGAGCCGCGTGCCCGTGCGCGAAGCGCTCAAGCTGCTGAGCAGCGAAGGGATCATCGAACACGATCCGAACCGCGGCTTCTTCGTCACCCGCCTGTCGCGCGACGAGGCCGAGCAGCTCTTCACCCTGCGCCATCTGGTGGAGGACGAGCTGCTCAGCACGATCGAATGGCCGAGCGACGAACTGCTCGACGAGCTCGACAAGCGCGCCAACCGGCTCGAGGAACTGCTCGATGCCGGCGACCGCTCGGCCTGGTGGGCCGAGCACCGCCATTTCCACACGCTGATCTTCGAGCTTTCGCCGAAGAAGACGATCATGCGCGAGGCGATGCGCCTGTGGGCGCTGACCGACCGTTTCCGCGCGTTGCTCCCCCTCCCCCGCCGGCCCGGCGAGGAGCGCAATGTGGTCAACAAGCACGAGCTGCTCCAGGCGCTGCGCGCGAAGGACCGCAAGAAGGTGATCGCCGTGCGCCGCGCCCGCCGCGAGGGCTTCGAGCGGTTGTTGCTCGAGACGCTGGAAGCTCGGGGGCTTTAGCCCGGCTTCCTTCTCCCGTTGGCGGGAGGAAGCGCAGCTGTGCGAAGGACAACGATAGGGTAGCTTGCTCCGTGAGGAGCTAGCGGACCTTGGACGAGGGCTGCCTTCTCTTCAAAAGACCGACCCTCAGCCAACTCCGGCTAGCCCGCTGCGCGGACAAGCCTGCGTATCCCTCTCCCGTCAACGGGAGAGGAACAGCTCACGCCGCCGCCTTCCGCCCCCACAAGTTCCTGCTCGCCAGCGCGCTGCCTTCGACCAGCGCGGCGATCTTGGCCCAGCCGATCTCGTGCGGCATGCGCCCGCCGCCCATGCCGCAGTCGGTCCCGGCGATCACGTTCTCGCGCCCGACGCAGCCGGCGAAGCGCTCGATCCGGTCGGCGACCACCTCGGGATGCTCGATGGTCATCGTGCGGTGGCTGACCACGCCCGGGATGATGATCTTGCCCTCGGGCAGCCTGGTGTCCTGCCAGATCTTCCATTCGTGCTCGTGGCGCACGTTGCCGGCTTCGAACGTATAGGCCTGCGCCTTGATCTCCAGCATTAGGTCGACGACTTCCTTGAACGGGATGTCGTCGATGTGCGGGCCGTTCCAGCTGCCCCAGCACAGATGATAGCGCACCCGGTCCTCGGGAATGTTGCGCAGTGCATGGTTGAGCGCTTCGACCCGCACGCGCGACTGCTTGCGGTAATCCTCGAGGTTGATGTTGGGCACCAGCGTCGCCCATTTGTCGGGCAGGTCGGGCCCGTCGAGCTGGAGGATGAAGCCGGCATTCACGATCGCCTCGTATTCGGGGCGCAGCACCTCGCCGAGCGCGTAGATGAACTCTTCCTCGTCGTTGTAATGCTCATCGAAGATGAAGTGGTGCAGCCAGCCGGGCGACATCATCGGGAAGAACGCATCGCGATCCCTGATCCCGAGGCTGTCGAGCACGCGCTGGAAACGCTTGAGCTCGCCGTCGATGATGTCGATGTCTTTCACCTTGAGCGCATCGACCGCGACCATCCGCATCGCATTGTTGGTCGGCGCGCCGTCCTTGAACCGCTCGGCATCGGCCGCCTTGTAGAACTGCGGGAACTGGCGCCGTTCGCGGCTGTCGAACACGCGCGCGCCGACTTCGCCGGCCTTCGCCTCGCGATAGACGATCCCGTCGATGCGCTTGCCGTATTTGGCGAAAGTGTTGAAGCGGCCGGCCTCGCCGTCGGAGATCACGTCGACGCCCATATCGACCTGGCGCTGGACCATCTCGGCCATCGCATCTTCCAGCGCCGGGAGATACTCGGCGTCGGGAATGTCCTCGCCGCGCGACTTGCGCTGTTCCATCGCGCGGAAGTCGGCGTCCTCGGGCGAAAGGCGGCCCACATGGGACACGAGGATGCGGTCGTCGCTGCGCTTCATGGTTCTCTCCGATAGAATTGTTAGTCAGTTTCGTAAGACGATTCGACCGGGAAGGTCAATCGCCAAATTCAGCGAGCGGGGGGCGCCCTGCCCAGAATGAGGTCGGCGGCCTTCTCGCCGATCATGATCACCGGGGCATTGGTGTTGCCGCCGATCACCCGCGGCATCACCGAGGCGTCGGCCACGCGCAGCCCCTCGATCCCGTGCACCCGCAGTTCGGGATCGACCACCGGGCCGATCGCGCAGGTGCTCGATGCGTGGTGCGCGAGGATGCAGGTCTTGCGGTTGAACGCGTCGATCTCCGCGTCGGTCCGCACATTGGCGCCGGGCATCAGTTCCTTCCCGGTGAGCGAGGCGAGCGGTTCGGCCGCAAAGAAGTCGCGGAGCTGGCGGATCGTGCGGCGCATCGTCTCGAGATCGCGCGGGTCCTTGAACATGTTGATATGGACCTTCGGCGCCTCCGCTGGATCGGCCGAGCGCAACTGCACGGTCCCGCGGCTCTCCGGGCGCAGCAGCACCGCGAACACCGTCATCGCATGGCCCGCACCCTTCCGGATGCCGGGGAACCACACCCGCCCGTCGAGCCGGGTGGGATAGACGTTCGCCTTCACGTCCGGCCGCGCGAGGCCTTCCTGCGTGCGGATGAAGCCGAAGCTGGTCACCGGCAACTGGGTCGCGTGCCCCGGCAGGCCGAGGTAGAATTTCGAGAGGTTCCAGGCGAGCCGGTCGAAGCGGAGGTTGTTCTCGAACCCGACCGGCCGGTTCAGCTCGTAGCCGATCCCGGTCAGCGGGTGTTCCTGTAGGTTCCGCCCGACCTCGGGCAGATCGACCAGCGGCTCGATCCCGAGCGCGCGCAACTCGTCCGCCGGGCCGATGCCCGACTGCAGCAGCAGCTTGGGTGAGTTGTACGCGCCCGCCGAGAGGATCACCTCGCGCTCGGCCCGCACCACCTGCCTGCCGCTACTATCCGCCAGCTCGACCCCCACCGCGCGTCCGTTCTCGATCACCACCCGCGTCGCCAGCCCGCCGGTGATCACCGTGAGGTTCGACCGCCGCAGCGCCGGGCGCAGATATTGCGTCGCCGAACTCGCGCGGCAGCCCTTCTCGACCGTGACCTCGGGCGGGGCGAAGCCTTCGCCGGTCTCGGCCCCGTGCTGGTCGTCGGTCACCGCATAGCCGAGGTTGCGCGCGGTCTGCGTGGTCGCGTCATAGACCGGGCCCGAGACGTCGACCGGAGTGACGGTCAGCGGCCCGCTGCCGCCGTGGAATTCGCTCTCCCCCCGCCAGTTCGATTCCGAGCGGCGGAAATAGGGCAGCACATCCTTCCAGCTCCAGCCCTTCGCGCCGAGCTGCTCCCACTCGTCGTAGTCGAGCGGATGGCCGCGCGAATAGACCATGCCATTGATCGACGAGGTGCCGCCCAGCACCTTGCCGCGCGGCAGCCACAGCTTGCGGCCGCCCAGCGCCTCTTCCGGCTCGCTCCAGTAGTTCCACGACAGGCGCTTGACGAATTGCAGCTTCATGAAGGCGAAGGGCAGCGCCATCAGCGGGTGCCGGTCCTGCCCGCCCGCCTCGATCAGCAGCACGCTCACGGCCGGATCCTCGGACAGCCGGTTCGCCAGCACGCAGCCGGCTGACCCCGCTCCGACAATGATGTAATCGGCTTTTGCGGCGTGCATCTCGATCTCCCAATCGCAAAATGTAATACTCGATTGTCATACGATTTCAATTGCTGCATGAGGCCGGGCATGGACGCGCATCGCTTTTATATCGGCGGGGAATGGGTTGCTCCGCTCGGCCACGAACAGGTCGACATCCGCAATCCGGCCGATTTTTCGCCGCTCGGAACCGCCATCCTCGGCAATGCCTTCGACGCCGACCGTGCGGTCGCGGCCGCACGCAAGGCATTCGAGACCTGGCGCTTCAGCACCGTCGAGGAACGCCTGGACCTGCTCCGCCGGATGCGCGCTGCGGTCGAGGCCGCCGCCCCGACGATTGCCGAGCATCTGATCCGCGAGATCGGGCTGACCACGATGGTCGCCGGGGGCCAGAGCCACATGGCGCTGTCGCATTTCGACGCGATCCTCGACCTGCTGCCCTCCTACCCCTTCTCCGAAGCATCGACCGAACGGGTCGAACTGGTCAAGGAGCCGGTCGGCGTGGTGGTCGCGATCACCAGCTGGAACGCGCCGGTCAGCCAGATGCTGTGCAAGGCGGTGCCCGCGATCGCCGCCGGCTGCACGGTGATCGTCAAGCCGAGCGAACAGGCCCCGCTGTGCGGCATCCTCCTCGCCGAAGCATTGCAGGATGCCGGCATCCCGCCCGGCGTGTTCAATCTGCTCAACGGGCGCGGCGCCGATTGCGGCCAGCGGCTGGTCGAGCACCCCGATGTCGACATGATCTCGATGACCGGCTCGGTTCCCGGCGGCGGGGCGATCGCCGCGGCCGCCGCGCCGACGATCAAGCGGGTCCACCAGGAGCTCGGCGGCAAGTCGCCCAATGTGATCCTGCCCGACGCCGACTTCTCCGAGGCGATCCCCAAGGGTGTGTTCACCTGCATGATGAACGCCGGCCAGACCTGCGCCGCGCCGACCCGGATGCTGGTGCCCGAAGACCGGTTCGAGGAAGCCGCGGCGATCGCCGTCGCTGCTGCCGAAGGTTTCACCGTCGGTCCTCCCGATCAGCAAGGCGTGACGTTCGGTCCGCTCTCCAACGAGCCGCAGTTCATGCGGGTCAATGCGATTCTCGAGGAGGCCATCGCCGAGGGCCAGCCCCTGCTCACCGGCGGCCCCGGGCTGCCCGAACATCTCGACACCGGCTATTACGCCCGCCCGACGATCTTCGGCCCCGTCGACCCGGATGCCCGGATCGCGCGCGAGGAAATCTTCGGTCCGGTGCTGTGCCTGATGACCTACACCGACGTCGCCGACGCGGTGCGGATCGCCAATGCGACCGAGTTCGGCCTCTCGGCCTATGTCGAAGGCGCCGATTCCGCGCTCGCCCGCAAGGTCGCGGGCCAGATCCGCGCCGGCTGGGTCAACATCAACTATCCCGCCTGGACCGCGGCCGGCCCCTTCGGCGGCTACAAGCGCTCGGGCAACGGCAAGCAATACGGCGTGTGGGGCTTCGAGGAATTCCTTGAGACCAAGACGATCGTGGTTTGAAAAAGGTGGAGAGACGACTGTGACGAAGGTAGCGGCAATCACCGGCTCGGCCGGCGGGCTCGGCGCGGCCATGGCGAAGAAGCTGGCCGCGGACGGCTTCACGGTCGCGGTGATCGACGTGAAGGACGGCGGCGAGACCGTCGCCGCTATCGAAACCGCGGGCGGCAAGGCGCAGTTCTTCGCCTGCGACCTGACCGACCCGAAGGCGGTCGCAGCGCTGGGTGCATCGGTGACCGCTACGCTGGGGGGCGCGGACGTGCTGGTCAACAATGCCGGGCGCTACGACAACCACAGCTTCGACGAACTGACCTACGAGCACTGGCGCGAGACGATGGCGCTCAACCTCGACGGCATGTTTCTCGCCTGCAAGGCCTTCGCCCCGCATATGCGCAAGCAAGGCTGGGGCCGGATCATCAACATCGCGTCGAATTCGACCTTCCTCGCTCCGCCGGGAATGGCGCAGTACATCGCGTCGAAATCCGGCGCGATCGGCCTTGCCCGCGCGCTGGCGAGCGAGTTCGGCCCTGACGGGGTGACGGTGAACGCGGTCGCCCCGGGCCCGGTCGTGACCGACCAGTTGAAGCTCGCCTATGCCCGCGACTTCGCCGGCGGCGACGCTTCGGGCTTCGAGGACTTCATGACGATGATGGCGCAGAACCAGTCGGTGAAGCGCTATGCGACGCCCGACGACGTGACCGGGCTGATCGCGTTTCTCGCGAGCGACGCGTCTTCGATGATCACCGGCCAGACGATCGTCTGCGACGGCGGCTGGGCGCGGGTTTGATTTGAATACCCTCCCCCTGGCAGGGGGAGGGATACGCAGGCTTGCAGACTTCGTCTGTTAGCCGAAGGTGGGTGGGGGTGTCCGGCCTATCACCGAAACGCCGAACCCCCTCCCCTCGATCCCCTCCCCGCCGGGGAGGGGAAGTTCTCAGTGCGTCTGGCTCTGCAGCCCGGTCGGCCCGTTCACGATTCCCTTCCGGCGGTTGATCGTATCGGTGACGATATAGGCCTTGATCGCATCGATATCGGCCTGGCTCAACGAGTCCGAGAAGCTCGCCATGCCGGCGTTGGACAGCGCCCCGTCGCGCACGATCTGGTCGAAACTGTCGATCACCGGCTGCTGGAGCATCCACAAATTCGGATAGATCCCGATCGAGCCGCCCGCCGCGTGGCAGCGGCTGCAATTGTCCATGAACAATTTCTGCCCACGCTGCAGCTCGGCAGCGCTCGCGGCGATCGGCTTGGGCAGCGGCGGCAGCACCGGCGGTTTGCGCTTGGGCGGGAGCGGGATCGCCCCGCCGCCGACCTTCAGCACCACCAGCCGCTGGTAGTTCTCATGGTCGAACCCGGCCACGCCCGGCATGAAGGCCCCGCCCTGCGGACCGCCCGCACCGGCGAGTACCGCGATATATTGCTGGCCTTCGAGCTCGTAGGTCATCGGCGCGGCGGTGATCACCGTGCCGATGAAGATATGCGCGACCTGCTTGCCGCTGGCCGCATCGTAGGCGTCGAGATAGCCGCTCGCGCTGCCCTGGAACACCAGATCGCCCGCGACCATCGTGCCGCCGCCGAGGAAGGTCGGCAGGGTCACGCTCCAGCGCGGCTTGTTGGCGACCGGATCCCACGCGGTCAGCCGCCCTTCGAACTTGCTCTGCGGGCGGCCCGCGAGATCCTCTTTCGAGAAGGGCGGGAAGCGGCCTTCGGCATACTGGTTGATATGCCCCGGCACGAACTTTGCCGGGGTGATCTGCGACAGGCGCATCCCCGCGTCATAGGTCGGAATATAGACCAGGCCGGTGCGCGGACTGAACGCCATCGGCGCCCAGCCGTGCCCGCCTGCCCCGCTCGGCCAGACGAGCTTGGGACCGTCGCGGTAGATCGCCTCCGGATTGATCCTGGGCCGCCCGGTCTGCATGTCGATCCCGGTCATCCAGTTGACGCGGGCATAGGGATTGGCGCGCAGCAGCTTGCCGGTGTCGCGATCGAGCACGTAGAACACGCCGTTCTTGGGCGCCTGCATGATCACGTGGCGCGGCTTGCCGTCGATCTCGATATTCGCGAGCACCAGGGGCGCGGTTGCGGCATAGTCCCAATTATCGCCCGGAACCTCTTGATAATGCCACTTAACCCGGCCGGTCTTGGCGTTGACCGCGACGATCGACGAGAGATACAGCTCGTCCATCACCTTGCCGCTCTTGCTCCGCAGCCATGAGGGATGCGGCCCGCCGTTGCCGGTGCCGATGAAGGCGGTATCGGTCTCGGGATCGTAGGCGAGACCGGCCCAGGCATTGCCGCCGAGGCCCATGTCCCAGCGCGCGTCGGCCGGCCAGGTCTTGCGTGCGGCGGTCACGTCGGGGTTTTCGTCCGGTCCCTTGGCCGGATCGCCCGGAACCACCCAGAAGCGCCAGGCGAGCTTGCCGGTCTTGAGATCGAACGCCGAGACATAGCCGCGCGACCCCATGTCGCCGCCGCCGTTGCCGATGATCACGACATTGCCGGCGATCTGGGGGAAGCCGTTGGAGGCATAGTTCCAGTGCCGGTCGACGAAGGTGTCGGACTTCCACACCTGGTGGCCGGTCTTGGCGTCGATCGCGTAGAGATAGCCGTCGAGCGAGCCGACGAAGACCTTGCCGTCGGCCAGCGCGATCCCGCGGTTGGAGACGCTGCAACAGGCGTTGCGCGCGTATTGGCCGTCGGCTTTGGTGTCGAAGATCCAGCGGGTCGCGCCGGTCTTGGCGTCGATCGCATAGGCCTCGCCCCATGGGCCCGAGAAATACAGCGTGCCGTCCTGCATCACCGGGGTCGATTGCAGCGCGTAATGAATTCCGCCGCGGATCTTGAAGCCGGTGAATTCGAAGGCGAGCCCGAGCTTGCCCGCGTTGTCCGCGTCGATTCCCTCGAGCGGGGAATAATAGCTGTCGCCCAGATCGCGACCGGGGCGCGACCAGTCGCCGGCAGTCTTCGGCGCGCCGAGCAGCATTTGCGAAGCCTTGTCCTCGCCATGCCCGCCGCAGGCCGACAGCATCAGCCCGCAGCCCAGCGCTACGGCAGCCAGAACCCTACCCATTCTCATCCCAAAACCCGTCCTTTGCTCACGGCGTTTTATTCGGCGGCGATTTCTGCCTGCCGGGCCTCCCCCGCCTGCCCGGTCTCCCCCGCCTGCCCGATCTCCCCCGCCTGTTCGTCGGCGATCATCTGCTTGAGAAGGCGCCGCGCCATCACCGGTGCGGCATCGGTCTTGAGCATCACCGGGCCGAGCGCCTCAATGTCGCCGGTGTTGCCCATGCGCGACTGCACCGCCTCGATCATCGGCTCGTCCTGGGTGCGAAAGGCGGTGTTGAGCACGCCGCGCAGGGCATCGTCGATCGCCGGATCGTCGATCTTGAGGTTGCGCGCCGCCGCAAAGAAGTAATGGCAGGTGATCTCGGTCTCGGGCGTCATGCAATGCGCCTGCGGGAAGCAGAACCCGTCCATCTCGGCCTGGCCCTCGAAGTAGGTGCCGTTGTCGAAGTCGATCAGCGCGGGCGGATACCAGTGCATGTGGGTGCGCGAGATTGCCGGCTCTGCGGGGAAGCCGAACAGGTCGATCGTCGCCTGGTTCGGCGGCAGGCCGTTCCGGTGGCGATAGTAATGCACGCTGCGGTCGGTCTTCTCGACCGAGGTGGTGGTGGCGGCCAGTTGCTGTTCCGGCGTGACCCCCGGCATCTTGAACCCCGGGTGGAGATAGGGCGCATGGGTCAGGTCGAGCAGATTGTCGCTGACGAGCTGGTAATTGCCCTTCACCTCGAGATGCCCGCGCAGCACGCGCCAGGTACTGTCGTCTTCCAGATAGGGGAAATGCGGGATCGTCGCCGTATCGGCCAGCGCCGCCTCGCCCGGCCATATCCACACGAAGCCGTAGCGTTCGAACAGGGTGAAGCTCTCGATGTCGGCGGCGGAGAGCGCCTTGCCGGCATTGTGCGGGTTGGAAACGCATTTGCCCGCGCAGTCGAAGCGCAGCCCGTGATAGCCGCATTCGATGTCGTCCCCCACCAGCCGCCCGATCGACAGCGGCGCGAAGCGGTGCGGGCAGCGATCGACCAGCGCGACCGGGGTGCCGTCTTCCTTGCGGTAGAACACCATCGGAATGTCGAGCAGCTTGCGCGCCAGCGGGGTGCGCGTGACTTCGTCGGTGAAGGCTGCGACGTACCAGCAGTTCTTCAGATACAGGCCCACGGTCTCTCTCGTCTTATGGTTTGTGCTCCCACCGATACCACGCCGGGACAGGCGAAGCCGATAGCAGATCAAACACAGGATTGACTAACACTATTTGCTACCACAAACATGCACCCGGAGAGAAGCCCCATGGCAGATGCAGTGTTGGCAGCAGCGCCCGGAGAGGCGGAGGAAACGGCGCGGCCGCAGCTGCGGGCGTTCGCGTCGCTGGTGATTCTCTCGGGCATCGTCGGGCTCAACACGGTCGACCGAAACATGTTCGGCCTGCTGCTCCCGCAGATCCAGCACGACGTTCCGATTTCCGACACCGCGATGGGCTTCCTGATGGGGCCGGCCTTCGTGATCGTCTATTCCTTCGCCGGGGTGCCGATCGCCTGGCTGGCCGACCGCACCGGGCGGCGCAACATCATCGCCGCCGGGCTCGCCTTCTGGAGCGCGGTGACCGCCCTTACCGGCGCGGCGCAGAGCCTGGTCCACCTGCTCGCCGCCCGCATGGCGCTGGGCGTGGGCGAGGCGAGCAACATGGCGCCGACCTCGGCCTTGATCGGCGACATGTTCCGCGGGCGCTGGCGGGTGCTGGCGATGGCGGTGTTCTCCGCCGGCGGGCCGCTGGCGATCATGCTGTGCTATCCGCTGATCGGCTGGATCGCAGAACGGCACAGCTGGCGCTTCGCCTATCCGGTGATGGGCGCGGTCGGACTGCTGGTCGCGCTGCTGACGCTGGCGGTGGTGCGCGAGCCGAAGCGGAAAGCCGCCGCCGCGGCCCCCGCCGAAACCTCCGATGGATTCTTCAGATCGGCCTTCAATATACTGTGGTCGAAAAGCTTTCTTCTTCTCTGCGCGGGCGGAGTGATGGTCAGTATCAACTATTCCGCCGTGCTCGCCTGGATTCCGGCCTTCATGCTCCGGGTTCACGGGCTCGACGCACAGGCGACCGGCGCGCTACTGGGTACCTACAAAGGCCTGATCGGCGTCTTCGCGACGCTCGCCGGCGGCGTGGTGGTCACGCTGCTGATGCGGCTCGACCGGCGCTGGATGGCGTGGGCCCCGGCGCTGTTCGCGCTGGCGATGATCCCGGCGCAGCTGATGCTGCTGCTTGCCGACAATCCGTTGTGGTGGCACGTCGGCCTCGCGCTCGAGACGGTCGGGATGCAGGGCATCACCCCCGCCCTGTTCGCGCTGCTGATCACCCTGCTCGAGCCGCGCGTGCGCGCGACCGGGGCAGCGCTTTACCTGCTGATCTTCAACCTCCTGGGCCAGAGCATCGGCCCGGTTGCGGTTGGCTGGCTCAACGACCATGCGTTCGCCTCGCTCGGGCCTGAGGCGATCCGCTATTCGCTGCTTACCGCGCCGGCCGTGATCGCGCTGGGCGTCATCCTGCTGTTCGCGCTCTCGCTTTCGATGGAAGGCGGAAAGGAAGAGATCGACTGATGACTTCGCTCAATCGCCTCGTCGGCCTTGCGCTCGCTTCGGCAGGTGCGCTCACCCTTGCGGCAGCGGGGCTCGCGGCGGACGCGCCGCAACCTACTAAGGTTTCGTGGCGCTCGCCTCCGGGCGATCCGAAGCGCGGGGCGCAACTCGCCCAGCCGTGCCTCGCCTGCCACGCGGCGAGCGCGCCCGAGATGACGCCGCATGCGCCCAAGCTGAACCGCACCCGCCAGAGCTATCTCGTCTCCGCCCTGCTCGCCTTCCGCGACGGCCAGCGCCAGAGCGCGATCATGGGGCCGATGGTTGCCGGGCTGAAGGATCAAGATATCCGCGACCTCGCCGCCTATGTCTCGGGCGAGATGCTCGACAAGCCGCCCAAGTCGAACGAGCAGGACCCCTATTACGGCTTCGTGCGCGCCCATTGCACCATGTGCCACGGCGAATCCGGGATCGGCGAGATGGAAGGAATGCCGGTGCTCACCGGCCAGGATCCCGCCTATCTCCAGAACGCGCTGGAGGAATACCGCAAGGGCATCCGCAAGGACCCGACGATGGCCGGGGTCGCCGCGAAGCTGACGCCCGAGCAGGAAAAGGGCGCCGCCGCCTATTTTGCCCAATACGACTGGCTGGAGAAGCTCAAGTGAAGCGCGCCCTCCTCGCCCTTGCCGCCGCCGGCGCTGTCGCCGCGTGCCATTCCTCGTCGGGTACGCCGCTCCCCGAGATGATCGACGTGAAGGCCGGCAGCTTCCTGATGGGCGCGCCCGCCGACGCCGACGCACAGCAGGGCAAGCCGCAGCACCAGGTGACGATCCGCGCGTTCCGCCTCGGCGCGACCGAGGTGACCTTCGACCAGTACGACGCTTTCGCCAATGCCACCAAGCGCCCGCTGCCGCAGGACGACGGCCTCGGCCGCGGCGCGCGCCCGGTGATCAACATCGATCGCGGCGACATGCTGGCCTATATCGACTGGCTCAACCGGACCAGCGGCCACACCGGCTATCGCCTGCCGAGCGAGGCCGAGTGGGAATATGCCGCGCGCGCGGGCACCACCACGGACTTCTACTGGGGCAACGAGCCCGATCCGGACAAGGCCAACACCCGCACCAACAAAGGATCCGACCACTTCGCATTCACTTCGCCGGCCAGGACCTTCCCCGCCAATCCCTGGGGGTTCTACGACATGGCCGGCAATGTGTGGGAAATGACCGCCGACTGCCTGTTCGCCGACTATGCCGGGGCGCCGGTCGACGGCAGCCCGCATGTCGAGCCCGGCTGCGCGATCCACATGGTCCGGGGCGGCGACTATTCGAGCTCCAAGCGCGGACAGAAGCCGACCGCGCGCGCGGCCGCCGGCGATCACTTCCGCTCGGGCAGCCTCGGCTTCCGGGTGGCGCAGGACGGGTCCGCGGAATAGTTCCGTCTCGATTGCCCGGGCAGCGCCTCGAATTGCGCAAACGCAGCGCTCGTGGCAGGAATTTACGAACCTAAACTTCGCTTAAGGTTCTTCATTTCGCCTTCCTGAGCAGGTCGTCGCCGTCGCCCTGCTTCAGCGCAAGGAAGCTCACGATCGACAGCAGCATGATCCCCGCGAGCACCAGCGTGGGCATGGTGAAGGACGCCCGAACCGTCTGCCCGCCGATCGCCGAATAGCCCAGCAGGATCGCGGTCAGGCTGATCCCGAAGGCCATCGCCAGGCGCTGGACCACCGCCGCGACCGAGGTCGCGCTGCCGAGCGCTTCGGCCGGAAGGCCGGAGAAGTTGAGCCCGGCAAGGGTCGAAAGCTGGATCGAATGGACCAGCCCGAACACGAACATGAAGCCGCCGAGGATCCAGAAGGAATCGCCTTTGTGGAACGCCAGCAGCGCCACCAGCAGCAACCCCATCGTGCCGCTGTTGAAGATCAGCAGCGCCTTGATCCCGAGCCGCTTGAGCAGCGGATCGAGCCCGAGCCGCAGGGCGATCTGCCCGAAGGCGAGCACCGCCATCAGATACCCGGCGACGACCGCCGAGCCGCCGAGGCCGAGCTGGAAGAACAGCGGGAACAGGAACATCGTCGCCCCGAGCACCACCCGCGAGAACGACCCGCCGAGCACCGCCACGCGGAACGCGCGATAGCGGAACAGCTTGAGATCGAGGATCGGATCGCCCTTGCGCGCATGGAACGCGTAGGCGGCCGACGCAGCGATCCCGATCGCCAGCGCCAGCACCGCCTGGTCGCGGATCGCACTCTCGGCCGCGACAATCTCGAACGCCGCCTGCAGGGCGACCAGCGCCACCGCCACCAGCACGAAGCCAGGAAAATCGAACCGTTTGGTCCCGGCCGCTTCGACCTTCTGCAGCATGCGCCACGCCAGGCCGAGGCCCAGCACCCCGAGCGGCAGGTTGATGAAGAAGATCCAGCGCCAGTCGAACAGCGTTGTGATCCACCCGCCGACCACCGGCCCGAGCATCGGCCCGAGCAGGCCGGGTATGATCATGTAGCTCATTGCCCGCACCAGTTCCTCGCGCGGGAAACTGCGCGCCAGGATCAGCCGCCCGACCGGCGTCATCAGCGCCCCGCCGACGCCCTGGAGGAAGCGCCCGGCGACGAGCTGGGCCAGGCTGGCGCTGAGTCCGCAGAGCAGCGAGCCGAGCACGAACACCGCGATCGACGCCATGAAGATGCGTTTCGCTTCGAACCGATCGGCCAGCCAGCCGGAGGCCGACAGCCAGATCGAGACGCTGACCAGATAGGCGGTCAGCGCGATGCCGATCTCGCTCGCGCTGACCCCCATCGCGCGGGAGATTTGCGGCAGCGAGGTCGCGATGATCGTGCTGTCGAGCCCCTCCATGAAGAAGCACGCGCCGATCGTCAGCGGGATCGCCTTCGACGCGGCAAAGGCGGCCGGGTTCGCCGCGCCCGAAGCGATATCCGGAACTTCGCCTTCGGGTGTCGCCGCAGATGCGCGATCGACCTGCCGCTCGGGATCGCTCACGCGGCCTGCCCAGCCCCGATCGCCTCAGCCTCGATCAGCGCGGCGAGCGTGCGGCGCGCGGTGACCGGCCCGCTGTCGGACTTGAGCAGCACCGGATCGAGCGCCATCACATCGGTCTCAGCGCCCATCCGCGCCTGCTGCGCCTCGATCATCGGCTCGTCTTCGTTGTGGAAGGCATTCTCGATGATCCCGAACAATGTGGCATCGGCATCGGGATCGTCGAGCAGCATGTTGCGTCCCTGGCCGAAGAAATAATGGCTGGTGCGGTCGGTCTCGGGGGTGATCGCATGGATCGCGGGCAGGCACAGGCCGAGCTCCTCGGCCTCGTTCAGACGCGAGGCGCCCGCGTCGAAATAGATCAGCGAAGGCGGCAGCCAGTGCATATGGCTGCGCGAATCCATCCGCTCGTCCTCGAAGCCGAACAGGCTCCGCGTGGGGCCGTTGGGCGGGAAGTTGAGCCGCCAGCGCTTGGCGATCACCCGCTCCCGCTCGCGCACCAGTTCGGTGGTGGTGTTCGCGAAGCGCTCCTCGAGCGAGACGCCCGGAATCGCGAAGGCCGGGTGCAGATAGGGCGCGTGGGTCAGGTCGAGCAGATTGTCCACCACCAGCTGGTAATTGCCGCGGACCTTGAGATAGCCGAACACGGTCTTGAACTTCGGGTCGGACAGGAAGGCAAAATCGGCCGGCAGCTTGCTTTCGTCCGCTTCGGCCTCGCCCATCCAGATCCACAGGAAGCCGTGGCGTTCCAGCAGCGGATAGGATTTCACGCGGGCCGCCTTGGGCAGCGCGGCATAGTGCGGATTGTAGGCGCAGGCGCCATCGGTGCCAAAGCGCAGCCCGTGATAGGGGCACTGGATCTGGTCCTCGACCACCGCGCCCATCGACAGCGGCGCGAAGCGGTGTGGGCAGCGATCGAACAGCGCGTGCGGCTTGCCGTCGGAGGTGCGGAAGAACACCAGATGCTCGCCGAGCAGCTGGCGCGCCATCGGCGCCTCCGTGACTTCACTCCCGTATGCGGCCGCATACCAGCAATTGCGCAGATAGGTCACCGGCGACTCCAAAACTTGGGCCAAATAGTTACACTAAATTGCCTAACAATCTTTTGGAGAGATTTGCAACCCCCTACGGACGCGTTTGATCGCCGGTCGGCTGCGCCTAATTCGGTGACAGTTTACCTATCTCCTGCGCGGGTCGCGCTGAGCAATTCGTCGGAGATAGTAAACTGTCACAGAACTGAGAGAAAGCGGCGCGAAACCTAGGGCACCGGCTTTTCCAACCGCGGCTGCAACGGGTGCAGCGCGCCGATCGGCTTGGGATCGGCGATATATTGTCCGACCATCACTCCGAGCCAGCCGACCTGCACCATGCCGACCAGCATCGAGAGCACCGCGAACGGCAGGAACAGCGGCTTCAGCACGCTGCCGAACGCGGCCGCGAAAGCGCCTCCATCGGCAGGACGCGGCTCGGCCGGATCGGGATTGGGCGCAGCCTTCACCGCCATCATCGGCCGGTAATGGTCGTAATAGGCGATCAACATCACCAGCGTCATCGCCAGCGTGCCGCTGCCCATCAGGAAGGCGCGCAGGCGGAACTCCGGCCTGAACACATCGACGACGAACACGATCACCGTCACGCTCATGCTCACCACCAGCCCCAGCGGGACCAGGCGGTTGGTCAGCAGCGCGATCCCGGCGAGGAGTTCGACCAGCTTGACCAGGTGGAACAGGATCCCGTTCTCGATCAGCGCGCCGACGATATCGGGCGGGGGCATGAAATGCACGAAATCCGACATGCTCGGATAGGGCGTGATGATCTTGAAGAACCAGTTGAACCCGTTGACGAAGCACACGAGCCCGAGGAAGATGCGGATGATCGGCAATGCGAAGCCGAGAATGCGCTCGCTCGCCGTCATTTCTCACTCACTCCGGTATGGATAGTCCGCCGGGCGGGCGCGGATCCTGCGACCCGGCCCGCCCGACGGTGATATCAGACGATTATCAGAAGTTGCGCTTCAGCGTGACCGCCCATTCGCGCGGCGGCGCGATCACGTACTGGCCGGTACCCGAGAAGTAGAAGGCGAAGGCGTTGGTCCAGTAGTACTTGTTGGTCAGGTTCTTGACCGAGATCGACGCTTCCCAGTTCTTGTCTGCGGTGACGAAGGCGATGCGCGCATTCACCGTCGTGTGCCCGGGGATCAGATAGGGATTGAGGTCCGCGAACTGCGGATCTTGCGGATAGATGTTCGGATCCGGATAGAAGCCGTTGTTTGCCGGGTCCGAATAGGTCTTCGACGTATAGTCGACATCGACCCGCGGCGTGATGGTCGCGCCGTTCTGGAGCCCGATCTGATAGGCAATCCCGCCCGACAGCTTCCACTTCGGCGTGAGCGGCGGATAGTCGTCAAGGGTGATGTAGGAATCGAGCGCGGCCTGGGCGAGCTTGGTATATTTGAAGTCGAGGTAGCTGAGCGAGCCGTTGAGCGTGAGCCCATCGACCGGCTCGGCGTTCAGTTCGACCTCGATGCCCTTCATATGGGCCGAACCGGCGTTGAACGGCAGGGCGGACAGGAAGCAGCTCGAGTTGGACGGGGTTTCCCCGCCGACGCAGTAACCTGCCGCGTTCACCAGCACGATGTTGTTGTACTTGCTGTAGAAGCCGGCGACGTTCAGCCGCACGCGATGATCGGCGAGGTCGGTCTTGAGGCCAAGTTCCCAGGTATCGAGCGACTCAGGCCCGAACGGGATCGCCTGGTTGGGCGTGAACGGCTTCGCATTCACACCACCGCCCTTGTAGCCGGTCGACCACTGGGCATAGGCCATCGCCTGGTCGTTGAAGCGATAGTCGATACCGAGGCGGTAATCGACATGATCGCCCTTGTAGGTCAGCGGCGGCAGATCGTTGAGCGGCGCCTGCGCCGGATTGGCCGGCCCGCCCTGAAGGTTCGTGCGGTTGAAATCGTAGGTCTTCTTGTCGTCGGTGTAACGGATGCCGCCGATCAGATCGAGCCCCGCGACCGGATGGAACACCACGTGCGCGAAACCCGATTTGCTGGTCGTATCGACCGGATCGTCGGTGATGAACTGGGTGGCGCCGGAATCGATCGAGTTCATCAGCACGCCGTGTGCGTCGTAATAGAACCCGCCCACGGTCCAGTCGATCAGGTCGGACTTGCCCGAGAGACGCAATTCCTGGGTGAACTGGTGGTAGGTGTTATGGATCTGGGTCGTTGCGACCCCGATCGGGCTACCGTCCTGATCGAAGCCAGCCAGCGTGTCGAGCGCACGATAGCCGGTGATCGACCGCAGGTTGATATTGTCGTTGACGTCGATCGAAACGTCGCCCGAAACGCCCCAGCCCTTGTTCAGGGTCTTCGCCCCGGCATCGAAGCCGTTGGCGGTGTCGTCGTAGGTCGCATAGGTGACGTACTTCTTGTTCGAGATGAAGCGGCTGTCCCACGGGGTACCGGACGGATCGTTGTTGTAGGTCGGCGCACCGAAGGGCGCGAAGGCGTAGTCCAGCTTGAGCGCGGCGGGATCCGACTTGTCGATCGTGCGATCGCCAATGATGTTGATTTCGACGTTGTCGCTCGGCGTGATCCGCAGCGCTGCCCGAACGCCCCAGCGCTGGATGCCGCCTTCGGTGCCCATTTCGCAATCGGTGCCGACATGGCTGACCGGGATGTTGCCCGCCTGGGACGGATTGGCGCAAGCGAAGTCGATCCGCTTCATGTAGCCGTCCTGGTTGCTGGTATAGCCGCTCACGCGCAGCGCAGCGACATCCTTCATCAGCGAGAGGTCGAAGGCGCCGCGCAGGTCGATGCGGTTGCGCGAACCGTAGGTTGCCTCGACATAGCCCGAGCCGTCGCCCATCGGCTTCTTGCCGTAGATCTTGATCGAGCCACCTTCGGAGTTCTTGCCCGAGAGCGTGCCCTGCGGGCCGCGCAGGATTTCGACGCGGTCGATGTCGGCCAGTTCGAAGTCGGCACCGGTGATGACGCCATAGTAGATGTCGTCGAGATAGATGCCGACGCCCGGCTCATAGGCGAAGTTGTTGTCGTACTGGCCGACGCCGCGGATGAACACCGAGGTCGACGCGCCGAACACCGCGGCGTTGTTGGTCAGGTTCACGCTCGGCGCGATCGAAACCAGGTCCTTGGTCGTGTCGATCCCGCGCTGGGCCAGCATTTCGCCGGTCTGCGCGGTGATCGCGAGCGGCGTGTCCTGCAAGGACTGCGCCTGGAACTGCGCGGTGACGATGATGTCGTTGTTGCTGGAAGACGATGCATTGTCGTCCTGTGCCAGAGCCGGGCTGGCGGCAACGAGGCCGAGCAGCGAGGCTGCGGCGAAGAAGCTGGCGCGACTCGTGATTCGCCCGGAAATGCGTGATTTTACCATCGATTTTCCCTCCCAAGCAGGGTCGTTTATTATCGGATTGGTATACACTTTCTGTATACCAATCCGCAAGCGCAATTTCATACATTCCGCAGCTGCGGTGGAAACCGCCTCGCCGCGGGACGGTTTTGCCGGCCCCGTTTCGGGTCGGCCTTTCCGCTCAGGGGCGCGGCAGCACGGGTTCGTCGAGCAGGTCCCAATGCCCGCCGGTATGCAGCGCCCGCATCGCCGGATCGTTCATGATCTCGTAGGGGAAGCCCAGCGGAACGGCGCTTGCCCGGTCGAGCGTCGCAACCTGCCCGGGCGAGAGCTTCAATTCGAACGCGGCGAGGTTCTGGTCGAGCTGTTCGACCGTGCGCGCGCCGAACACCGGGATCATCGCGGTGCCGAGCGGCTCCTTCGCGACCACCCAGGCCAACGCGACCTGCGCAGGGGTCGCGCCGGTCGCCGCCGCGACCTCGTCGAGCGCGGCGACGATCGCCTCGCGGCTTTCCTCTGGGATCTGCCGCACCGGCCCGCCGCCCTGGTTGACGCGGCCCTTGATGTTCTTGTCGCGGTATTTGCCCGACAGGGTTCCTCCGCCGAGCGGCGACCACGCCATGATCGCCAGGCCATAGGCCTGCGCGAGCGGGAAGAACTCGCGCTCGACCGTGCGCGCGGCGAGGCTGTGCTCGACCTGGATCGCGGCGAGCGGCTCGGTCCCGCGGATCTCGGCCTGGGTCAGTGCGCGGGCGACCTTCCATGCCGGGAAGTCCGACATGCCGATGTAGCGGGTCTTGCCCGAACGGACGAGATCCTCGAGCCCGCGGACGATCTCGTCGGTCGAGGTCACCAGGTCGGGCATGTGGACCCAATAGATGTCGACGAAGTCGGTCTTGAGCCGCTTCAGGCTGCCCTCGATCGACGCCATCATCGCCTTGCGGCTGTTGCCGGTCTTGGCGATGGACTGCATCCCCACCGCGGTGGTGTATTTGGTCGAGACGATGAAATTGTCGCGGTCGTGCGCGATCAGGTCGCCGAGGATCGTTTCGGACTGCCCGTTCTGATAGCCGTCGGCGCAATCGAAGAAATTGCCCCCGGCATCGACGAAGCGCTCGAACACGACCTGCGCTTCCTCCGGCGTGCAGCCCCAGCCCCAGGCGGTGCCGAAGGTCGCGGTGCCGAGGGCCGCCTGCGAAACGCGCAGGCCAGTCCTGCCGAATACCCTGTAGCGCATGTCGATTATGCCTTCGTCTCGTTGCGGAACAGCGCTTTGGCAGCGCCAGGGCTTTCGAGCCGCAGCACGTCCCAATCGGCGGGCAGCAGCAGGAGCAGCAGCAGGAATCCGACACGGAAGACGAGCTGCTGGATGTCCCACACCTCATGCTCGAGCCCGTGGCCGAAGTTCACGATCACCAGCACGGACAGGATGCCCCACAGCGCCCAGTCGCGCTTGATGCCGAGCACCAGCATCAGCCCGCCGACGAATTCGACCAGGGCGCAATAGATGTTGGTCGCCCACAGCACGGGCATCGGGAACCAGGCGTTGAGCGCCCGAAACCATTGCATCTCCGCGCCCAGACCGTTGATGAACAGCTTGTGCATCGCGATCTGCCACGAAAGGCAGCCGATGATCAGCCGCGCGCCCAGCAGGCCGAATGCGCGATTGCGCCGCATGATTTCCCCCATCGTCCTCTCCCTAGTTCAGCTTCACGCCGTAGCGGCTCGCCACCGCATTACCCGGCGGGTCGATCCCGACCGCGCGGATGGCATCGCGGGCGGCTTCCCACTGGCCGTAGTCCTCGAGCCGCGGGATGCAGACTATCTCGCCCAGCTCGAGCCCGGCAAGCCCGGCTTCGGCCACCGCTTCCGGAGCCTGGACCATCTCCGCCGGAAACAGGTCGAACAGCCCATTCTCTTCCGCGCCGCCAAGGTTGGTGCGGGTCAGGCCCGGCACCAGCAGTTGGAACGTGACCCCGCTATCGGCCATTTCCTCGGCCAGCGCCTGGGTGAATTGCGAGACGAAACCCTTGGTCCCGGCATAGACCGCCGCGGTCGGCATCACGTTGAACGCGATCCCCGACGCGACATTGACGATCGTGCCGCGGCCGGCCGCCTTCATCGCTTTCGCCGCGGCGTGGGTCAGCCGCATCAGCGCGGTTACGTTGACCGCGATCATCGCCGCGTGATCGGCCGGATCGATATCGAGGAAACCCGCGAGCGAGCCCATCCCGGCGTTGTTGATCAGCAGGTCGACATCGCCGCGGGCCAGTCGCGCCTCGACCGCAGCGACGCCCGCCGGATCGGCAAGATCGGCGACAAGCGTTTCGACCGCGACCGGGAATTCCGAGCGGAGGCGCGCAGCGAGTGCGTCGAGCGCACCGCCCCGGCGGGCGACGAGCACCAGATCGTGCCCCCGCCGGGCGAGCGAAACCGCAAAAGCCTCACCGATACCCGAGGACGCACCGGTGACGAGGCACAGATCGGCTTTCAGGATCATCTTCCGCTCCTCGGCCGCGAACGCCACCGCCTCTCGCCGGGAGGAGGAGTGGCGAGCGACGGCGGCGATGCGCCAAACCTTTTGAGCGGTCGTCCCGAACGGTCGCCACCCTGTCGTTCATATCGTATACCAGTATTGTATAACGATTGACAAGTGCTATGGCGGCGCCAGGTGCTTAAAGGGAGAATTGCCGGAATGGCGCAGTTTGTCGTGACGACGCGGGACGGAACGCCCCATCGGCTCGAGATCAGGGACGATCGCACGGTGATGGAGGCGATCCGCGACGCCGGGATCGACGAATTGCTCGCGTTGTGCGGCGGTTGTTGTTCCTGCGCGACCTGCCATGTCTATGTCGATCCCGCACACGCGGACCGGCTTCCCCCGATGACGGATGACGAGAGCGACCTGCTCGACAGCTCCGATCACCGGACCGCGCAATCGCGCCTGTCGTGCCAGCTCCCGCTCGGTGCTGCGCTCGACGGGCTGAGCGTGCGGATCGCGCCGGAGGACTGAGATGACCCGCCACGACGCGATCATCGTCGGCGCCGGGCACGGCGGGGCGCAGGCGGCGATCGCGCTGCGCCAGAACGGCTTCGCGGGCTCGATCCTGATGATCGGCCGCGACCGCGATCCGCCCTACGAGCGCCCGCCGCTGTCGAAGGAATATCTCGCGCGCGAGAAGCCGTTCGAGCGCATCCTGATCCGCCCGGAACATTTCTGGGGCGAGCGGCAGGTCGAGCTGAAGTTGCGCGCGACGGTGACCGCGGTCGATGCCGAAGCGCACAGCGTCACGCTCGAAAGCGGCGAGGCTCTCGGCTATGGCACCCTGATCTGGGCCGCCGGCGGCGATCCACGCCGGCTCACCTGCCCCGGCGCGAAGCTCAAGGGCATCCACTACGTCCGCGACCGCGCCGATGCCGACCGGATGATGGCCGAACTCGATGCCGGCGCGAAGACGGTCGCGGTGATCGGCGGCGGCTATATCGGGCTTGAGGCGGCGGCGGTGCTGACCAAGCTCGGCTGCGAGGTCACGCTGCTCGAAGCCCTGCCCCGCGTGCTCGCGCGGGTCGCGGGCGAGGATCTGTCTGCATTCTACGAAGCCGAGCATCGCGCGCACGGGGTGGATCTGCGGACCAATGCCCAGGTCGTCGCGATCGAGGGCAAGAACGGCAATGTGACGCAGGTAGTGCTTGCCGACGGCGAGACCATCCCGGCCGACATGGTCGTCGCCGGCATCGGCATCATCCCGGCGGTCGCGCCGCTGATCGCGGCCGGGGCGAAAGGCGCCAACGGGGTCGACGTCGACGCGACCTGCCGCACCAGCCTGTCCGATGTCTATGCGATCGGCGACTGTGCGGCCCATGCCAGTGCCTTCGCGCTCGGCGCCACGATCCGCCTCGAAAGCGTGCAGAACGCAAACGACATGGCGACCACGGCAGCGAAGACGATCTGCGGCGATCCGCAGCCCTATCACGCGGTGCCGTGGTTCTGGTCGAACCAGTACGATCTCAAGCTCCAGACCGTGGGCCTGCACACCACCCATGATGCGGCCGTCACCCGGGGCGATCCAGCCAGCCGCAGCTTCAGCGTGATCTATCTGCGCGAAGGGCGGGTGATCGCGCTCGACTGCGTGAACGCAATGAAGGATTACGTGCAGGGCCGGAAGCTGATCGAGGCGGGCGCGAAGATCCCTCCCGGGGCGCTCGCCGACTCTGCCACCCCGCTCAAGGAGATGCTCGCATGACCGTCGACCGCGCCGATCCCGAAGTGATCGCCGGCCTCGCCCGGCTGGGCGTCGCGACCGTCCACGAAGCGCAGGGCCGCACCGGCCTGCTTGCCAGCTACATGAAGCCGGTCTGGCGCCCGTGCCGGGTCGCGGGTTCGGCGCTGACCGTCTCGCTGCCGCCGGGCGACAACTGGACGATCCATGTCGCGCTCGAACACATGCGGCCGGGCGACATGCTGGTCGTCGCGCCGACCAGCCCCTGCGAGGACGGCTATTTCGGCGATCTGCTGGCGGTCTCGGTGCAGGCGCTCGGCGGGGTCGGGCTGGTGATCGACGCCGGGGTCCGCGACACGCAGGAGCTCAAGGAAATGGGCTTCCCGGTGTGGTCCAAGGCGGTGTTCGCGCAAGGGACGATCAAGGCCGCAATCGGGCACCACAACGTGCCGGTGACCTGCGCGGGCGCGCGGATCGAGCCGGGCGATGTGGTGGTCGCGGACGGCGATGGGGTCTGCGTGGTAAAGCGCACCGATGCGCCGAAGGTGCTCGAACTGGCGCTCGCGCGCGAGGCGAACGAGGCGGAAAAGCGCAAGCGGCTCGCGGCGGGCGAGCTGAGCCTCGATGTGTTCGACCTGCGGCCTAAGCAATAAAGCCCACATCGTGCTCCTGCGAAAGCAGGAGCCCAGAGCGGTTAAACCCGTCGGTGCGGCCCTGGGTTCCTGCTTTCGCAGGAACACAAAATTGCGTCAGAAAATCACCTCGCGCGTGCCGCCTTCGGCGCTGCACACCGCGCCGTTGGTCGCGCTCGCCTGTTCGGACGCGAGGTAGACCGCGAGGTTCGCGACCTCCTCGCCCAAGGCAAAGCGCTGCAGCAGCGAGGCCGGGCGGACATGGGTGAAGAAGCCCTTCTCGACCTCCTCCAGCGTCTGGCCCGAAGACTCCGCGATGGAATCGTGCAGCGCGCTGGTGACGTCGGACTTGGTCGGCCCGATCACGATCGTGTTCACCGTCACCCCGGTGCCGCGAGTATATTCGGCGATCGAGCGCGCGGTGGTCAGCAGCGCGGCCTTGGTCGCGGCATAGGCGGCCATGTCGGGCGACGGGCGCAGCGCCTGTTCCGAGCTGTGGAAGATCATCCGCCCCCAGTCCCGCGCGAGCATTCCCGGCATGTAGTGCCGCGCGAGCCGGACAGGGGAGAGGAAGTTCATCTCGAACAGCTCGTAATAGATCTCGTCGGGCTGGGTCAGCACGCTCTCGATCACGTTCACGGCGGCGTTGTTGACCAGGATGTCGCACTCGGGCGCGGCGGCGATGACCGCTTCGACGCCTTCGGGTGAATAAAGATCGGCCACCGCGCCGGTGAAGCTCCGCTCCGGAAACTCGTCGCGCAATTTGCCGAGCGCCTTGTCGACGGTCGCCTGCGAGCGGCCGTTGATCGTCACATCCGCTCCCGCGCGCGCCAGCCCCCGGGCGCATTCGAAGCCGATCCCGCCGCTCGATCCGGTGACGACGGCGCGCTTGCCGGTAAGGTCGATGATCATTGCCCTGCCCTCCTCACCAGATCGCCTGCCGGGTGCCGCCCTCGGCACTCAGCACCGCTCCGTTGGTCGCCGAAGCGAGCGGAGACGCCAGATAGACCATGAAATTCGCGATTTCCTCGGGCCGGGTCAGCCGGCGCTGAAGCGAGGCGGGCGCAACCAGGTCGATGAAATCCTGCTCGTCCTCTTCCTGCGTCCGGCCCTTCGCGGCGGCCATCTCGGTTGCGACCGCATCGAGGCTCGCGGAATGGGAGAGGCCGATCATCACCGTGTTGACGGTGACCCTGGTGCCCCGCGTGACATCGGCAAGCGAGCGCGCGAGGCTGAGCTGGGCGATCTTGCTCGCCATGTAGGGCGTGCCGCCCTTGTAGGCCATCAGCCCGCGCTGCGAGCCGCTGAACAGGATCCGCCCCCAGTTCCGCTCCAACATTCCCGGCAGATAGAAGCGCGACATTCTGAGCGCGCTCATGAAGTTGATGTCCCACAATTCGCGATAGGTTTCGTCGCTGGCGTCGAGCGCATCCTCGCGCGCGATCACCGCCACGTTGTTGACCAATATGTCGCAGCGCGGGACCTGCGCGGTCACCGCATCGCAGCCCGCCTTGCTGCCCACGTCGCCGGGCGCCTCGATCACCGCGCGCCCCGGAAACTGGGCGCGCAGTTCCTCCGCGATCCGCGCGACCTTTTCGGGCGAACGCCCGTTGACCGCGACGTCCGCCCCGGCTCCGAGGAAGCCACGCGCAGCGGCGTTGCCGATCCCGTCGCTCGATCCGGTGACCAGCGCGAGCCTGCCCGACAGGTCGATTTCGATCATTGCACGAACCCGGCCGGTGCCTGATCGAGCAGGATGGTCTTCTCCTCGAGATAGGAGGCGAAGCCTTCCGCCCCGCCCTCGCGCCCGATGCCCGATTGCTTGAACCCGCCGAACGGCAGCGTGTAGTCCATCTTCATCCCGTTCTGGCCGAAGAAGCCGGTGCGGACCGAGCGCGCGACGCGATAGGCGGCCTCGGGGTCCATCGTGAAGACCGAGCCGTTGAGCCCGAACTGGCTTTCGTTGGCGATGCGGATCGCATCGTCCTCGTCCTCGGCCGGGATCAGGCTGAGGACCGGGCCGAAGATTTCCTCCTGCGCGATCCGACTCCGGTTATCGACGTTGGCGAACAAAGTAGGTTCGATGAAATAGCCCTTGTTGAGATGCGCCGGGCGCTGCCCCCCGGTGACGAGGTCCGCGCTCTTGCGGCCTTCCTCGATATACATCTCGATCCGTTCGAGCTGGCGCTTCATCGCAACCGGTCCGAGCACGGTGTCGGGATCGGTGCTGTAGCCGATCTTGAGCGTCTGCATCTCCTTCGCGATCAGCTCGGCCAGCTCGTCGTGGCGGTTCTTCGAGACGACCGCACGGCTCAGCATCGCGCAGATCTGCCCGCTCATCAGCGTGATCGTGCGCGCGAGGATCGCGGCGGCCTGTTCCAGCGGGAAATCGTCGCGGATGATCGCGGCCGACTTGCCGCCGAGTTCCAGCGTGACGCGCGCGATCCGCTCGCCGCAGGTCGCGGCGATCTTCTTGCCCGCGGCGGTCGAGCCGGTGAAGCTGACCTTGTCGACATCGTGGTTCGCGACCAGGTGCTGGCTCGCCTCGCGATGCGCGGTGACGAGATTGACCACGCCCGCCGGAATCCCGGCCTCCTCGCAGGCTTCGGCAAGGATATAGGCTTCGACCGGCGTCTCGGGCGACGGCTTCATCACCACCGTGCAGCCCGCCGCGAGCGCGTTCGACAGCTTGGTCCCCATGATCGCATAGGGCCCGTTCCACGGCGCGATCGCCGCGACCACGCCGACCGGCTCGCGCGCGATGATCGCAGTGTCGGCGAAGCGGCTCGGGACGCGTTCGGCGAAGGGAAACGTCCCGAGCATCTCGGTCATATGGGCGAAGGTCTCGGTCCCGGCGGAGGACAGCATCGGCGCGACGCTGAGCAGCCCGCCCATCTGCTGGTTCCACGCGGTCGCGATCTCGGGCTCGCGGCGGCGCAACACCTCGACCACCTTGCGCATGATGCTCTGGCGCTCGGCCGGGGACATCCGCGGCCACGGGCCGTGATCGAAGGCCTTGCGGGCCGCGGCGACCGCGCGGTCGACATCGCGCTCGTCGGCCTCAGCAACCGCGCCCACCACGCTTTCGGTGTCGGGCGAGATCAGCTCGATTGCGCGCCCGCTCGACGCGGCGACCCATTCGCCGCCGATGAACAGGCGATCGGGGTGCTTCAGGCAATCGGTGATGGCGCTCATGGGGTGTCTCTCTTCGCTGGGTCTGGAACGGATTGCGCAGCCATCGAATGGCGCGCGACGGACTGGAAATGGGCCATTGTCGCCAGCTCGATCGCGACCGGCGCGGCGATGCCGAGGACGATGCCGACCGTGTGTACCACCGGCGTCAGCGCAGGCAGGCGCGCGAAACCCGTGCGGCGGGGCTTGCTGTCGTCGAACGCCAGCATCGGCAGGAAGCTGCTCAGCCGGGCGAAGGCGAGGATTGCGGTGAACACGACGATCAGCACGCCGACCGTGACGCCGACCGTGCCCCCGTTCATCGCCAGCATCACCCAGACGATCGCGAAGGAAACCGGCGCCGCGACCGCGATCGCCAGCGGCACGAAGCGGTTTGCGAGCAACAGCGCGCCCGCGACCAGTTCGACCGCCTTCACCACCGCGAACAGGCCGGTATGCTCGAGCGCGCCGATCAGCTCGCGCGACAGCGGCGAAGAGCCCGGGGGTGCGGGGGTAAAGTGCAGGAAGTAGTTGAGCCCGTTGTAGAAGAACCACCCGCCGAAGAAGAACTGCACCGCATAGGCGGCCAGCACGAAGGGCCGGCCGAAGCCGTCCTGCGCGCCGGATGCCGATGCGATCGAACCCATCGTTTCAGTTCCCCGCCTTCTCGCCGATCACCGTCGGCATGCCGGCGGTATTCACCAGCTTGCGGCTCGCGATCAGCCAGGTGCCGCCGCGCTTCACGAACGTACTGTGCTCGGTTCCCTGCTCGACCAGCCGGGGAGCGGTATATTGATTGTCGGCCAGATAGCCGGTCCAGATCGCATCCATCACCGCGCTGTCGCCGGTCACCACGATCCGCGGGTTGGACAGGAGCATGTCGTAGGTGCTGGCGTTCGCGATGCGGGTATCGACCCCGTTGTCGTAGAAATGCTGGATCGCGGCGCGCCCGTCGAGCTTGAAGCCGTTCACGTCGATCACCGCATTCTCGGTGAAATAGTCGCCGATCGCGTGGCGTTCGTGCTGGGTGAGGACCGAATAATACTCGATCATCATGTCCTCGATCTGCACCCGGTCGATCACGGTCCGCGCATCGACCCCCGGCGCGCGCGCGGCAACGGGCGAGGCAAGCGCCAATGCGGCCAGGATCAGGATCGTCTTCATGTGCCCTCTCCCCTTCCCACTCAATGCGGCGCGCCCTTGCGGACGTCGTCCCAATGCTCGACGATCGTTCCGTCCTCGTCGAAGCGGAACATGTCGAACGAGCAGGCGACATAGGTGTTCGCGCCGTTTTCCGGCTCGGGCACGTCGAGGTGCCAGGTCAGCACCACCAGGTCGCCTTCGGCCACGGCGGCGATCAGCCGTTTGGTGGTATGCGGCGGTACTTCCGGATAGGCGGCGCGTTCGGCCGCGAGCTGCTTGATCGCCTGGTGGAGGAACTCCCGCCCCGGCGGCACCGCCGGATTGTGCTGGATATAACCGGGCGCAAGATAGCGCAGCACGGCGTCGGGATCGTAATCCACGATCACCGCCTGCCACATCTCCAGCGCGAGCTGCCGGTTGCGTTCCTCTCGCGCGAGGTCGCGATCGCCTGTCATCGCCGACTCCCATCGGTTTCTATATCGTCTAACTCTATCGTTATACGATTCAACGAAGAAGGCGAACGGTTTTTCTCGGCCTGAAGCACGTTCGGCCTCGGATCGCCAGGCACCCCCCGGCCTGCGCGCGCGCGATCGTTGCCCCGCAGAACAGATTCGCGTCCACCAGCCGCCTATGCCGGCGATGGCGCGCAGGCGGATTGCACACCACCGCAACTGTGCGATAGACAAATTCGCCGGAGGCCCAGGTCATTTCACAGCGCAAAGCCAGTTCCGACGCGCCGACCGAGGGCCACCTGCTCGATTCCGCCGTCGAGCGGCTGGTCGAGGAATGGGCCGCGGTGGCCCCTTCGCTCGACCGCGACGTACGCGCGATCGCCGCCCGCGTCGCGCGGATCGACGACCGGCTGCGCACCCGCACCGCGGGCGTGCTCAAGCGGGCGGGCTTGTCCGATTCCGAATTCCGGCTGCTCGCCGGGCTCCTGCGCAGCGGGCCGCCCTATCGCCGGGCACCGACCGAGTTGGCCCCGCGCTACGTGCCGGTCACCTCGGGCGGGCTTACCGGGGTCGCGAACCGACTGGAAAAGCGCGGACTGATCGCGCGGGTCCTCCACCCGACCGACCAGCGTTCCATGCTGATCGAGCTGACCCCACCCGGCAAGGTACTCGCCCTGGCGACGATGGAGGAATTCGCGGCGGCCGAGCAGATGCTGATGAGCGGCGTCTCGCAGGCCGACCGGGCGAAGGCCAACGCCTTCCTCAAGCAATTGCTGCATTCGATCGAGAGTCGGCTCGACCTCTGATCCGGGCTCAGGCGTGGACCGGGATCGTGTCGATCGCGATCCCGCCGTCTCCGCCCTGCGCGAGCCGCACGTGGCGGACCCAGTTCTCGTCCGCCTCGGGGAAATCGGTCCGCCCGTGCCCGCTGCGGGTTTCCTCGCGCGCGAGCTTGGCGGTCGCGACGAGTTCGCCCGCGAGCGCGAGGTTGCGCACGTCCTCGGCCGCGACCAGGTCCGAGATGTCCATGTCGCTGTCGGCGATCCGGCGGATCTCGCGCAGTTTTTCGATCGCATCGGTAAGCTGCTCGCGGTTCGAGACCACCCCGGCCTGGTTCCACATGATCGTATGGATCCGCTCGAACAGCGCGGCGGGATCGGCCTTGCCCGCGCCCGAGGCCAGCCGCACCCGCTCGCGCTCGACGCTCGCCGGGTCGATCGGGGCGAGCGCATGGCCTTGCGCATAGGCGGCGGCGCTGCGCCCGGCGATCCGGCCGAAGGTCTGGGTCTCGAGGAAGCCGCAGCCCTGCATCCGGTCGCCGCCATGAATCCCGCCCGAGGCCTCGCCCGCGGCATAGAGACCCTCGACGCCGGTCGCGGCATCGCTGTCGATCCGCGCGCCGCCCATCAGCCGCTGGAACATCAGCGTGATCGGCACCACCTCGCCGGCTTGGTAGGTGCCTACCGGCGCGCGCGAGCGAGCGATCTGACCTTCTTCGACATTCCACACCACCGGCCCGCGGCCTTCGAAATTCTCGGTGTAGACCGCCCGCGCCATCATGTAGCGGGGCGCGCATTCGAGGTTCTCCGGATCGTATTTCTCCATGATCCGCTCGCCCAGCGCATTGACATAGGCCGCGCCGAAGATCGGCCCGGCCGGCGGGGAATCGCGGAACTGGGTGAATTCCATGTCGATCAGCGGCACTCCTGCGTGGAAGGCCAGCGCGTAGGAATCGCCGGTGGTGCGCGAGCCATGATCGACCACTTCCTCGCACAGGATCGTATAGAGGCGGTTTACCCCGCCCGCCGCCAGCACCACGGATTTGGCGGCGATAGTGAACTGCTCACCGTCAGACCCGACAGCATAGGCGCCGGCAACCCGGTTTCCGTCGAGCAGCAGGCGCGTCACCATGGTGTTCTCGAGCAGTTCGACCCCGGCCTTCGCCATCGCCGCGCGCATCGGCGCGATCGCATTGGCATGGACCCCGTTGCCGAGCCCCTTGGCCATGATCGTGCGGCGCACCGAATGGCCGGCGCGCTTGGAGATGAACCAGCTGCCGTCGGGATTGTCGATGAAGGGAACCCCGCGCTTCTCCATGTCCTCGGCCAGCGACCGGCCATGCTCGGCGCATCGCGCGACGAGATCGCGGTCGCAGATCCCGCCGCTGGCGCTCGCCCAGTCCTCGATGAACAGTTCGGGGCTGTCGGCCTCGTCGAGCAAGGGCACGCTGAAGCCGACCAACGCGTGGGGGCTCGAGCCGCTTTCGCCGACTTCGCCCTTGTCGACCAGCAGGACCTTCGCCCCCGCTTCGGCCGCCTCGATCGCTGCCCGCGTTGCCGCGGAACCGCCGCCGATCACCAATACGTCGGTCGTCCGATGGTCCGCCATTTCACTCTCCACTTGCTTTGCGCGATCTGTATTTTTGGCAACGGAACGAGTCAATCTATCTTAGCACTAAGATATATGGTAGGCCTGCGATCATGACCTCATCCCCATCGGACGGCAGCTTTATCGTCGAGCTTCGGCGCTCGCGCATCACTCTCACCGTGCCACCCGATCGGACGATCCTGCAGGTCGTGCGCGAGGCCGGGATCGAGGCGCCATCCAGCTGCGAGAGCGGCACCTGCGGCACTTGCGAGACCCGGGTGCTGGAAGGCGTGCCCGATCATTTCGACGCGGTGCTGAGCCCGAAGGACAAGCGCGAGGGCAAGTCGATGATGATCTGCTGCTCCGTATCGCTCACCCCGAAACTGGTCCTCGACCTCTAGCCTTCGCGCAGCCCCGCCTGCACCAGCAGCGGCGCGACGTCGCGCATCCAGGTCTCGAGCCCTTCTTCGTAATTGACGAAGGTCAGCACGATCCCGTCCGCCCCGGCCTCTGAAAATTCCTTCAGGCGGTCGACGATCCGCTCGGGCGTGCCGACGAGATGCACCCCGCCGAAGCCGCCGAGCACCTTCTGCCGTGCGAGCCGGGCCTCGGGGCTGTCGCCGCGCGGCACGAGGTTGGGCGGCATCGAATCCAGCACGGCGAGATCGCCCTTCTCCTCAAGCACGTAGTCTCGGAAGGCCTCGGCCTCGGCCTGGGTCGGGCGGCAGATCACCCAGCACGACAGCCAGATCTCGAACTCCCGCCCGAATTCCTCGCGCCCGAGCTTGCGCAGATCGGCAAAGCGCCGGCGGATGTCCTCGATCGGCTCGCCTTCGCTGACGCTCTGGAACGCGATGTCGGCGTATTTCGCGGCGAAGCGCGCACCGGTCTCGGACTGGCCCGCCTGCATGATCGGCGGATGCGGCTTCGTCAGCGGCTTGGGCTGCGACTGGCCCTTCACGATCTTGAAGAACTCGCCCTCGAAGTCGAATTCCTCCTCGCGGGTCCACAGCATCTTCACGATGTCGATCCATTCGCCCGCATAGCGATAGCGCGCGTCGTGGCTCATCATCGGCGAGCCGAACATCGCGAATTCGGGCGCGAACCAGCCGCACACGAGATTGAGTCCGAAGCGCCCGCCGGAGATGTGGTCGGCAGTGGCCATCTGCTTGGCCGCGACGATCGGATGGATCACCGGGACGTGGATCGTGGCGAAGATCTTCGCCGTCTCGGTAACCGCGCCGAGCCCGGCCGCCCAGGCCAGCCCTTCGTAATTGGTGCCGCAATAATTGGTCACCCCGCCCAGCCCGCGCCAGCGCGCGAGCGGGACGTTGAGCTCGAACCCCGCCTGCTCCGACAGCTTGGCGACCCGGACCACCGTGGGCCAGCCTAGCGTATGCCGCTCCTCGGCCGTGGTCGCGGTGAAGCCGCCGTCGAGGTTCGAACCGAAGATGCCGAGCTTGAGCTTGTTCATGCGAGGAACTCCACCAGCCGCTGCCAATGCCGCTCGCCTCCTTCCGGGTGGTAGGATGCGTCGGCGATTGCGAAACCGTGATAGGTGCCGGGATAGACCTCGATCGTGTGCTCGCGGCCCGCGGCATCGAGCGCCGCACCCAGCGCCGCCTGGTGCTCAGGCGTCATGAAGGCGTCGGTCTCGGCGCAACCGAAGTAATAGCGCGCACTGCTGTCTCCGACCTGCCGGTGCGGACTATCGGGCCGCCCGGTCACCAGATGGCCGCCATGGAACGAGGCGACCGCGCCGACTTCTCCTGGATGCGCCGCAGCGGTCCACACCGCCATCGGGCCGCTCATGCAATAGCCGACCGCCGCCAGCGGAGCCGCCGAGACTTGCGGCCGCCCGCGCAGAGCTGCGATCCATGCACCGGAATCGCGTACGATCGTGTCGCGCGACAACGTGCCCGCCATGCTCAGCAGCCGCCCGAACTCGCCGGAATTCCTGACCGATAGCGGCGGATCGTGCGGCGGCCCCAGGCGGTGGAACAGGTTCGGCAGCAACACCGCATAGCCCGCATCGGCCAGCCGCTGAGCCATCGCCTTGAACAGCGGGCGCACCCCCATGATGTCGGTGTAGAGCAGCACGCCGGGCCACGGGCCGGCGCCGGTGCGGGGGGTAAACAGCCAAGCCTGCGACAGGCCGTCGGGCGTGTCGATCGCCAACTCCTCGCCCCCGGCCTCGGAGATCGCCGGTACGGCACCCGCGAACTGCGGCGCTTCGCCGAACGACATGCCGATACCGAGCGTCTGCCCGCCGTCGACCGGAATGTTCGCCCCGGTGATGTAGCTCGATTCATCGGAGGCGAGGAACACCGCCAGCGGCGCGACATCCTCAGCTAGCCCGACCCGGCCGAGCGGCGATGTGCGGATCTGCTTGTGCAGATTGTCGTTCGGGTCCTTCATCAATTGCTCGAACATCTCGGTCGCGATCAGTCCGGGGCTGATGCAGTTGGCGCGGATGCCCGAGGGGCCGCCTTCCAGCGCCATGTGCCGGGTCAGCCCGATGACCCCGGCCTTGCCGGTGCCGTGCGCCGCCATCGGCATGTCGCTGCCGCGCCCACCGATGATCGAGCCGGTGTTGATGATCGAGCCGCCGCCGCGCGCGACCAGATGCGGCCAGGCGGCGCGGGTGACGAAGAAGATCACGTCGAGCTCGTGGCGCAAGGTGAAATGCCAGGCGTCGGTGGACATCCCCATCAGCGGCCCGATCCGGCCGAGCGCCGCGTTGTTGTAGAGCACGTCGACCCCGCCGTAGACCTCGGCCGCCTGGTTCACCCAGTCGGTCGCCTGCCGCTCGTCCGAAAGGTCGACCGGCGCCATCGAGGTCATTTCGCCGCCTTCGGCGCGGACCAGTTCGACGGTTTTCTCGGCCGCCTCGGCCTTCATGTCGCAACCGACCACTTTCGCGCCTTCTCGCGCAAAAGCCAGCGCTGCCGCACGCCCCTGCCCGCCCGCGGTGCCGGTGATCAATGCGACCTTGCCTGAAAGCCTGCCCATCCTCTGTCCTCGTCTCAATTTGTGTTTCGCGATTTATCTTACTGCTAAGATAATTTGGCAAGATGCAATTCGCAGTCCCTACGGCCCCACCGGTCGCGAATGACCGCGAAACGCGATCACGGTCGCGATCGTGACCCCGGTCATGCCAAGCGTAACCGCAAGGGTCGCCAGCGGCCCTGCCGCGCCGAGGATCGCCGCCAGCAGCACCAGGCTGGTGGTGGACCCGGTACGCCCGACTCCGATTGCGGCGCCCGAGCCGGCCGACCGGAATTCGGTGGGATAGAAGCTTGCGACCAGCGGGAAGAGCACGATCAGCGAACCGTTGAGGCCGAAGCCGACGACGAACATCGCGATCGCCGCCAGCCACGCGTTCCCGGCCATACCCGCCAGCGTGATGCCGATGAGCGCAGCCATCCCCGCCGCGGCGATGCCGAGCAGCGCGGCAAGCGTGCCGCGTGACCCGATCCGCGAGACCCCGGCCACCGCCGCAAAGGCGCCCGTCAAGCCGGCAAAGCTGTAGAACGACATCGTACGGATCGCATCGGCCGGCGGCGTCCCGAGGCTCGTCAGCAGCAACGCGCCGAGGCTGATGAGTCCGACCGAGGTAAACATCAGGCTGACGCTCATCAGCCACAGCACGATCGTATCGCGCCGCCACTCCGGGGCGAGAATGTCGCGCAGCCGACCCTGGCCGGAAGCCGCGGCCACCAGCGCGAAGCGCGTCCCGCTCCGCCAGCCATGCGCGATGCCGAAGCGGTCGAGCGCGGCAGCGACCGCCTCTGCCGGGCGCCCCTGGCGTGCCAGGAAGCGCGGCGATTCCGGCAGCAGCGCCAGCATCGGCGGCAGCACACCCGCGAGCGGGAGCGCGCCGCCGATCCACAGCATGGCGCGCCATCCGGCGGCAGGCACGACGAACGAGCCCGCCAGCGCGCAGATCGTCCCGCCGAGCAGGTTAGCGGTGAAGGCAAGCACCGAGAGCTGGCCGATCCGGCGGCGCGGCAGGACCTCGGCAAGATAGCTCGCGACCGCGGGGGCAGCCGATCCCAGTCCCAGTCCGGCAAACAGCCGTGCGGCGGCGAAGCCGGCATACCCGGGCGCCAGCGCGCTCGCGACACTGCCCAACGCGAACAGCATGATCGATCCGAGCAGGGCGGGCCGCCTGCCCGCGCGATCCGCCAACAGGCCGCCAACTATCCCGCCGACGATCAGCCCGGCCTGACCGATCGACAGCAGCCACCCGAGCGCGAGCGGCGAGACGCCGAAATCCCGGACGATCGCCGGAGCGAGGAAACCGACCATCACCACATCGCACCCGTCGACCACCAGGGCCAGCGTCAGCAGGCCGACGAGCCACAACAGCCGGGGATGAAGGGCCCCCTCTTCGATCGTCAGCGCAAGATCGATCGCCCCGTCATCACCCTCGTCTCCGCTCGTGGCCCGCGTCATGCCGTGCTCTCCACTATGCTCTTTTCTTGGCCTGCACGATTGCCTAACAATCGTGCAATAACAAGCTCGGGGAATCGATGCTCTACCACACCTCTCTCTGCGTGCCCGACGTGCCGCAGGCGGGCGAATTCTACGACCGCGTGCTTGCACCGCTCGGAATGACGCGAATCTGGAAGCTCGAGCCGCTCGCGATCGGCTATGGCCGCACCCGCGGGGAGTTCTGGCTGCAGTCGCCCGATCACATGCCCTTCCTGGAATTGACGCGGCACGGACATTTCGCCTTCGCCTGCGAAACGCGGGAACAGGTCGGGAAGGTGCATGACGCGGCGGTGGAGGCGGGCGGGCGAAGCATCGTGCCGCCGTCGGCCGACCCGGCGATCGGGCCCGACTATTTCGCCGCGATCGTCGAGGATCCCGATGGTCATGTGATCGAGATCCTGCGCTGGAGCGGCGAATGAACGTTTCCGAAGCCGTTGCGAGCCGACGCTCGATCCGGGCGTTCCTCGACACGCCGGTCGAACTCGAAACGCTGCGCACGATTCTGGACAAGGCGCGGATCGCTCCGTCGGGCTGCAACATCCAGCCGTGGCAGGCGATCGTGCTCACCGGCGAGCCTCTCAAGGCACTCCAGGTCAAGCTCCACGGCATTCCGTTCCAGGATCCGCCCGAATACGACCAGGTCACGGTCGCCGCGATCGAACCCTATGCCGGGCGCCTGCATGGGATCAGCGCCGAACTCTACGGCTCGATGGGCATCGGGCGGGACGACGGCGAGGGCCGCGCCCGCTTCGCGAGCCGCAACTGGGACAATTTCGGCGCCCCGGCAGTGCTGTTCTGCTATTTTCCACGCTTTATGAAAGAGCCGAACTGGTCCGACATGGGCATGTGGCTGCAGACCATCATGCTGCTCGCGCGCGAAGCCGGGCTCGACACCTGCCCGCAAGAGTCGCTCGCCTTCCATGCCCGGATCGTGAAGGATCATCTCGGGATCGACGACGCGCAGCACCTGTTCTTCTGCGGCCTCGCAATCGGCTATCGCGATCCGGACGCGCCCGAAAACAACTTCCCCCGGCCGCGGCTGGCGCTGGACGAGCAGGTCGTCTTCCGCGGCTTCCCTTAGGACAGGGCCCGGCGGCCTCGAACCGCCAACGGCATGACGCAGCGATGCAGCCGCGTCATGCCGTTCACTGCTGTCCGGACTTGCCGGATCAGAACTTCTTCGCGACCTGGAACTGGACCACCCGGCCGATCGGCGAGGCGTTCGACGGGTCGAAGCGGATGCTGGCGGACGGACCCGAGTTGATCACCAGCGGCGGATCCTTGTCGAAAACGTTCTGCGCGCTGATCGTGAAGCTGAGGCCCTTGAACAGGCTGCCGGCATCGTCGCCGAAGCTGAAGTTCACCGCTAGGTCCACGGTCGTGTAGCTGCCGATGTTCGCGTAGGAATCCGGAACCCCGGCCGGCAGGAAGATGGTGTCCATCTTGTAGCTGTTGGCATAGTTCAGATAGCCCGCCAGCGTCAGGTCGCCCGGACCCACGTCGCGGCTCCACGAAGCGTCGGCCCGGCCGCGGAAGCGCAGCGGATAACCGAACTTGTTGACCTCATCGACGATCGGGGCGCCCGGAATCGGCGAGACCTTCCAGTGGCTGATGTAGGAGCCGACCGCCCCGATGTGGAAGTCGCTGCCACCCGCCGACCAGTCGTAGGACGCGCTGACGTCGAAACCGTCGCCATGGGTCGAGCCGGCGTTCAGGCGGTGACCGTTGTTGATCGCGACGACATCGTTGGACGGCGCGCCCAGAACCGGCGACGTGCCGCCGGTGTTGATGCACGCGAGCAGCTGGTCGTAGAGCGTCTGGCTGGTGATGTTCTGGCCGGCAACCGCAGAGCAGTTCGCGTTGGACGAATTGTAGGGATAGGGTCCGAAGAAGGCGACCGGGTTGTTGGCCGCCTTGCCGGGGAAATAGGTCGGGTTGTAGATGATCTGGCTGTCGTAATAGCCTGCGTTGATCGCCTGGAACGCGCCGACATTGTAGACCGGCGTGCTGACCTGGCCGGTGTAGTTGACGTTCCAGTAGGTCACCGAGAGGCGGAACCCGCTGGACGGCGGCGCGATGTCCAAGCCGAGCGACCACGAGGTCGAGCTCTCGGGCTTCAGATTGCCCGCCGCGCCGCCAAGCGCGTAGTAGATCGTCTCGTCGCCCGAGCAGCCGGTGCAGCCGTCGATCGAGCTGCCGTCGACCGTGAAGGGCAAATGGCCCGCCTGCGAATTCGGATCGTTATCGACCAGCGTCGGCGCGCGGAACGACGTGCCGTAGCTGCCGCGCAGCTTGAGCCAGTCGACCGGCGACCAGTTGATGCCGAACTTCGGATTCCAGGTGCTGCCGACGTCGTTGTAGTCGTCCAGGCGCACCGCCGCGGTCAGGTCGAGCTTCTCGAAACCGGCGGTTGCATTGTTCGCGCCGAACACCGGCACATACAATTCGGCAAAGGCCGAGTTGACCTTGCGCACGTTGAAGGTGGTCGCGAAATTGTTGCCGTTGGAGAAGCTCAGGCGCTGATGTTCGCCGCCGAACGCGAGACGGACATCGCCGCCTGGCAGGGCGAACAGCGAACCGTCGAGGCTGGCCGAATAATCCTGGCTCTTGAATACAGTCAGGATATTCAGTGCCTGGCCGCCGATGATGTCGTCGGCGAAGCCGCTATTGCCGCAATCCTGGGTCGAGCCGTCGCAGAACGGATTGAACGCAGCAGCGGTGCTATCGGCCAAGGCCGCGGTCAGGTTCGGGTTCTGCGGGAAGAAACCGCCGAAGCCGTTGCCGAAATAGAGATTGGTCGCGCTCTTGCCGGTGCTCTTGCCGTAGGTCCCGTAGACGTTCAGGCGCCAGTCGCCGAACAGGTCCGCCCTGACGCCGAAAGTGCCTTCATAGGTTTCGATATAGCCTTCGCGGATGCCGCCACCGACATCGTCGGCGGTGTCGTATTGGACCGTCAGCGAGCCGGTTCCGCAAGCCGCAATCAGATCCGGATCGGCGCCGACCAGCGAGCGGTTGCAGGGGCTGTAATAGTTGCTGTTCGGAACAACCAGCGTCGCGCGGCTGTTGAGTGACGAACTGAACAGCGCGATATTGTAGTCGCGCTTCGACCAGAAGCCGTCGCCATAGATTTCGATGCCGTCGGTGATGTCCTGGCGGAAATTCGCGGCAAGCTGGTCGCGCTTGAATTCGGGAACCGCGTCGTAGCCAGTCCAGATGTTCTGGGTATTCGCGCTGCCCGCCGCCCCGATCTCGGCCAGCGTCAGGTTGGAGCCGTCCTGGCCGGCCGGGATGGCGTAGGACGTGCCGTTGTAGATGATATTCCCGGGGCTGGAGAAGGTCGACGAACCCGGCCCGCCGTAAGGGGTGAAGTCGTCGTTGTAGAGATTGGGGCGCGACGAGGCCTTCAGCCGGTCGGAATGGGCGTGCTGGTAGGACACGACGATGCCGCCCGAGCCCCAATCATACCCGCCGATCGCGGTGGTCTGCCAGCTGTCCTGCCCGTCGGCGGTGCCGTACTGGCCGTAGACCTCGAAACCGGTGAACGGCGCGCGCATCACGTAGTTGACCGTGCCGCTGATCGCGTCGGCACCGTAGAGCGCCGAGCCGCCGTCGGCGACGATGTCGATCCGCTGCAGCATCTGGACGGGGATGTTATCCCCGTCGAACGTATTCATGTTGGCGCCGTCGTAAGGCACGCGATGCCCGTTCACTAGGCTGAGCGTCGCCTGCGGACCGAAGCCGCGCAGGTTCGGCGACTTGTTGAAGCCGAGCGCGTTGAGATCCGAGGTGCTCTGGTTCGAACCTCCCGAATAGGAGCTGCCCGAACCGAGGGTCAGCACGGAGGGTACCTTGGCAAGAATATCCGCGGTGCTGAGCTGACCGGTCTTGGCCAGCGCTTCCTGATCGAGCTGGGTGATGTCGGAGCCGACCGGTGCGACGCCGCGGATGCGGGTGCCGGTGACGATGATGTCCTTGGAATTCGGCGAGGCGTCGGTCGCGGCCGTATCGCCGGCGCCGGCGACAGTGTCGGCGCCGGATTGGGCGAATGCCGGGGCGCAGACCAGGGTCGCGGGGGCAATTGCGAACAGCGAAACGCCCTTGAACAGGGCACGCACTACGAGCTGGCGATTCATTCACGATCTCCCTGGATACCCCGGTCTGTCGGTCGGCGACCGACCAGCCGGGCTTTTTTCACGCTAACGAATTGTTTTGCTTAACGAATCGAAACCAAGACCTCCCTCCCGGCCCGGCACCGCCGCGCGGGGGCACCTGTCCGGCGGGATAGTTATCCAATATTGCTATACAAAAGTAAAGGCATTTATGCGGACGCAGAGAGGACGCCCGCCTTGCAACGCCGCCCCGGCGGAGGCGGGCAGCGGTGCAGGCTTCCCGATAGCTTCGGATTCCATTTCGAGCGGTTTGGCGAGGCTTCTCCACGGAGATTCCGATCGCACAGCGCCTGCGGGGGCGCACCTTCACCGTCTGTCGGATGGGCGCTCCGGCTGCGGCCGACCGCAGCGATGTCGACCCCCGCAGGTCCGTGCGGTCAACCGCCCGTTTCGAGCATGATCCTGCGCAACTGCGCCTCGAAATAGGCCGGCGTCGGCTCGGTCCCGGCGCCGGGGGGCGCGATCAGCAGGGTGAACCACAGCCCGCGCCTGAATACGCCGTATTCCCACGCTGCGGCAGCCGGGTTCTTCGCCCCCATCTTCGCGAACAGCAGGCTGTCCACCTTCACCAGATCCTCGAAATAGCGAATGTTGCTGTCGCGGAAGGCGATCTGGCGGTCCCCCAGCAGTACGAACTCGAACCGCGCGACCAGCAGATAGCGATGCTCCGGTTTGCTCGCCTCGCGCCACACGCCGTAGAGGATCTGGCTCACCGTCGCCGGATCGAGCACCGCCGTATCCTGCGCCTTCGAGACGATCAGCTCGTGAACATTGCGCAGCGCCTCGCTGTCCAGCTCGCTAAGCCGGACGAGGCCGGCGTTGAGCAGGTCGAACACCTTCGGAAAATACGGGGAAGTCGATCCTTCCCGCAGGCCGAGGAACTGGTCGATCTTGCGATGCGTGACCTCGCGTACGCCCTTCTCGCCGATCAGTCGGATCACCGCATCGGCGATCAGCTCTCGCCGCGATCCTCTCTCGATCGGCCGGGCGGTGCGCTCTTGCGCCATGGGTGACTGCTCCAGAGAATCTCGCCGGACCGGCCAACCCGACACCGTCCGGAGCCTTGCTACAAAATCGGCCGGAATGGAAGGATTCCGGGGGCCATTGCGTAGTGCGCGAGGGCCGAGCGGCTGCGGCCCCGCGATTGTCACGCGCGCGGCGGGCGGTTAAATGCAGCCATGACGTTGGAAAACCAAGCCAGGGCGGCGATCAAGCGCGGGGATCCGGCGGCCGCCGCGCAAGCCGCCAAAGCGCTTGTCGAAGCCAGCCCCCAGGATCCGCAAGGCTATTTCCTGCTCGGCATGGTAGCGGCCGAGGCCGGGCATGTGGCCAAGGCGGTACCGCTGATCGAGGCGGCCGTCGACCGCGGACCGCGGGCCGAGCATCTTGCGCAGCTGGCACGGCTGCTGATCCTGCTGCGGCGCGACGGCGAGGCGGCGGACGCCGCGCGCGAAGCGCTCGCACTGGCGCCCGCCGAACCGCTCACGCTCGACACGATCGGATGCGTGCTCACCCGGCTGGGCGACCACGAGGCCGCGATCGCCCCTTTCGCCTCCGCGGTCGCGCTCGAGCCCGCCAATCTCGAATATCGCTACAACCTCGCCGCGGCGAGCGGGTTCACCGGGAGAGTGGAGGACGCCCGCGAGCACTACGAAGCGATCCTCGGCGCCGATCCGGGCAATGCGCGGGCGCATTACGCGCTCGCGATCCTGTCGCGGCAGACCGCGGCCGCGAACCATGTTCGCCGGCTCGAGTCAGCGCTGGACCATGCGCGCCAGCCCGGCGATGCGCTGCGCATCCGCTATGCGCTGGCAAAGGAACTCGAAGACCTCGGCGATCCCGCCGCATTCGGGCACCTGGCAGCCGCCAATGCCGAACACAAGCGCGCCATAAGCTACGATTTCGCGCAGGATGCAGCGATCTTCGACGCGCTCGAGACGCTGTTCTCCCAAGGCGATCTGGCACCTGGTGCCGGCCATCCCGATCCCGCTCCGATCTTCGTGGTCGGGATGCCTCGCACCGGCACCACCCTGGTCGATCGCATCCTGTCCTCGCACCGCGACGTGGGTTCGGCGGGCGAGCTTCAGGCGATGCCGCTGGCGGTGAAGCAGCTTGCAGGCACGACTTCGCGGGTCGTCATCGATCCGGCGACGGTGCTGGCCAGCGGCAAGCTCGATCCGACCGCGATCGGCAGCACCTATCTCGCGCGCGCCGCGCATCATCGCCCAGAGGGAACACCGCGCTTCACCGACAAGCTTCCGGCCAATTTCCTTTATGTCGGCCACATCGCACGGGCCCTGCCCAATGCCCGGATCGTGTGCCTGCGCCGCAATCCGCTGGACACGGTGTGGAGCAACTACAAGAATCTTTTCGCCAGCCAGTCGGCCTACTACGCCTATTCCTACGACCTGATGGACACTGCCCGGTATTACGCGCGGTTCGACCGGCTGATGGCGCTGTGGGACCGGCTGTTTGCGGGGCGGGTGCTGCAGTTCTCGTATGAGGGGCTCGTCGCGGACCAGGAAGGCGAGACGCGCCGCCTGCTCGAGCATTGCCGGCTCGATTGGGACGCAGCCTGCCTCTCGTTCCACGAAAACAGCGCCGCGGTCGCGACGCCCAGCGCAGCGCAGGTGCGCCGGCCGATCAATGCCGACGGGATCGGGAAATGGCGCATGCACGAGGGCGCCCTCGCCCCGGTTGCCGAGTGGTTCGAAACGCAGGGTATCGCGATCGCCTAGCCGCGCGGGCCCAAACGAAAACGGGGCGCCTGCCGCCTCCGGCAAGCGCCCCGCCCCGCTGTCTGTCCGTCAGGTCAGAACTTGTAACGCACCTCGACACCCACGGTGCGCGGCCTCAGCACGGTTTGCGAATAGTACCGCGACGCAACACCATCGTTGATGCCAACGCGGGAAAGGTCCCCGCTGACCGAAACGATAGCGTATTTGTCGAAGATATTGTCGGCAAACAGGCTGATGCTGTACTTATCGGTATCCCAGGTCACGTTGGCCCGATGCAGCACATAGCCGGGGATTTTTACGCCGAAGTAGCGATCCCAGCCAAGCTCGGAAACCACATCGCCGCGATAGGTTGTCGTCCAGTTGAAGCTGAGGTCACCCGTAGACATCGGTACGGTATAGGTCGCACCGAGGCTGCCGGAGTTCTTTGCCGAATTCGGCAGACGGTCACCGGCAAGGGCGTCGCCTTTAATCAGCTGAAAGTCAAAGTCGCCCGGGACCTTCCGATAGGTGACGGCACCGGGGATGGTGTCCGTCAGATAGGCATCGGTGTAGGAATAGGTGCCCTGGATCATCAGCTGCGGCACCGGCTTGAGCTGGAACGACGCTTCGAAGCCCTTGGACCGTGCGGTGGACCCGTTGATCGTGATCCCGGTCGCGCCGTACAGGGTCGCGGAACGGACCTGGATTCCGCTCCAGTCGATCTTGTAGACGTCGAAGTTCAGGGTGAACTTGCGATCGAACAACTGCGCGCGCAGACCGACTTCCATGTTCTTCGTGGTATCCGGCCCGTACTGGATCTCGTTCGGCAGGGCGCAGACGGGCTGGGGGCCCAATTGGGAGTAGAAGGGGCTGGAAGGGCCGTAATCTTGAGGGTTGGTCGGCATGCCGTCGGGGCAAGGCGCGACGGTGTTCGGTCCACCGATGCGGTAGCCCTTGCTGTAGGTCGCGTAGAGCATGAGGTCCGGCGTGAAGTTGTAGGAAGTGTTGAACTTCCACACCCAGCCGCCTTTGCCGCCCGAACCGCCCGTCGCTTTCTTGTCACGGGGGTCGATGACCGATGATTCAGTGTAAAGCGGCACCACCACCGCACCGGCCACTTCCGTGGTATACTTGAAGTAGCGCGCACCGGCAGTCACCTGCCATTGCGGGGTAACGTGGAACGTGCCTTCGCCGAAAATCGCCTTCTCGGTTACCTTCGAATCGGAGAAGGAGGCGTATTCGACATAGTCGGGGTTGTCGGGGGTCCCGCCATTCCCCCACAGCGGGAAGTCGGGTGTGTACTCGACATAGTCGCGTTTGCTCTTCTTCTCATTGTAGAACCCGCCGATCGTCCAGTTGAACGGTCCGCCATGAGTCGAAACGAGGCGGACTTCCTGGTTGAACTGCTTTGCGGTGCTGACGCTTTCGTTCCAGCTCACGAACTCCGGCCACAGTTCGTAACCGTAATCGAGATCGATCAGCAGGTCGGTGTTGTCGCTGACCGAATGGGACTTGGTTTCGGTGTAGGCCGTTGTCGAGACGAGATCGGCGACATCGAAGAGGTTGGCGTTGATTTCCATCGCGCCGAGATGCGCGTGAAGATCGTAGGGCTCTTCGAAGCGGGCACCGTTCTCATACTTGCCGGTTCCCAGCACCCCGGCGGAATTGGCCGACGAACCGTCGGTCTTGGTCTTCTGATAGGCGTAGGTGAAGTTCACGCTGATATTGTCGTTGAGCTGGAACAGCAGCTGGTTGCGCGTGGTGAAGGTTTTCTCGAAGTTGAGATCCTTCTTTTCGTGCAGGTTGGCTGCGTAGCCTTCGGGCGTGATGCTGATCGGACCATCGGGCTGCGGCAACGACACGCCGGGAGTATCGACCAGCAGCGGATCATCGATGAAGCCGGGCTCGAAATAATAGCCGGTCGATGACCGGAACGCGATGTGATCCTTGACGATCGGAATATTGATGACGCCATCGACCTGATAGCCGACGTCGCTGCTGTGGTCCTCGAGGAAGGTGCGACCGTGCACGGAGCCTTCGAACTCGTCAAGGTTGGGCCGGTTCGGAATATAGCGGATGGCGCCCGCCATCGTGGCCGTCCCGTAGAGCGTACCTTGCGGCCCGAGCAGGGTTTCGACGCGATTGATGTCCAGCAGCTTGAAATCGTAGTTGAGCGGAACTTCGCCCAGATAGGCCGAGAGCGAACTGGCGCCGTTGGTGGAGGCGTTGAGGCCGCGCAGGACGATCGTGGCGTTACCCGCCCCCTGGTCCGAAATGGTCATGCCGGGAGTAAAAGCGGCAAGATCCTTCACGTCGTCGATCCGCTGCTTCTCGATGTCCGCGGTGCTGACTGCCGAAATGTTGATCGGCGTGTTCATGATCGTGGTCGCACGGCGGGTGCCGGTGACGATGATCTCGTTCCCGTTGTCGGACGCGGTTGCAGCCGAGCCTTCGTCGCTGGCCGCGGCCGCGGCGGCGTCTTCTTCCGCATAGGCCGGCACCGCGAGGGCGGCGGTGGTCAGGATGGTCGCGGACAGAAGCCCCAACCTCAGTTTCGCGCAATATGACATTTCATGCCCCTTATTTTGGTTAAAGCTTCGCCGTGCCCCGGCACCCACCAGGACAGGATCGGCTTTCGATTTGAGGACCTTGCGCGCTGCGCCAGCCGCCGTTTCCCGGCTTATGGACTGACGTGCTTGCCGTTATACGATCCGAATGTTCCCCTGCTGACCGTCTAAGTCAGAATTTGTAGCGCGCCTCGATACCGAAGGTTCGCGGAGTGAGCACAGTCTGCGAATAGTAACGCACCACCACCCCGTCGTTGATCCCGATCCGCGACCGGTCATTGCCGACCGAAACCACCGCGTACTTGTCAAAAATATTGTTTGCGAACAGGCTGATCGCATATTTGTCGGTTTCGTAGGAAATCGACGCGCGGTGCAGGACGTAGCCCGGGATCTTGTCGCCATAGGCGCGATCCCAACCGAGGCGCGAAACGACGTCGCCCCGATAGGTCGCAGTCCAGTTGCTGATCAGATCTCCGTCCAGAAATGGCATTGTATAAGTCGCACCGAGGCTTCCCGAGTTCTTCGCCGACCCCGGAAGACGGTCACCGGCCAAGGCATCGAGCTGCGTGAACTTCGCAGGATATTCCGGATGCGACTTCGACTTGTACGGGCCGTAATAGCCCGGGATCGTACGGATGGTCACGATGCCCGGCACGTCTTCAGTGAGATGGGCGTCCACGTAGGAATAGGTACCCTGGATAGAGAGCCGGGGTATCGGCCTGAATTCGAAGGAGGTTTCGAAGCCCTTCGAAAGCGCTTTGCCGCCGTTCACGGTGATGCCGGTCACACCGTAATAGGTGGCTGAATCGACCTGGATGCCGTCCCAGTTGATGTGGAAAACATCGAAGTTGAAGCTGAGCTTGCGGTCGAACAACTGGGTGCGCAAGCCGACCTCGATGTTCTTGGTAGTGTCCGGCCCATACTGGATTTCGTTCGGCAGAGCGCAGGCATTTTGCTGATCCGGCGGCACCGGGTCGGGGCAGGGCGCGACGCGGTTCGGACCGCCGATACGATAACCCTTGCTATAGGTCGCATAGACCATGAAGTCGGGGGTGAAGTGATAGGAAGTGTTGAGCTTCCATACCCAGCCATCTTGCTTGGCGTGGCCGCCGGCCGGATCGATGCTGGGGTCGTAGGGGCTGAGCGGATCGCCGATCAGCGGCAGGACCAGAGCGCCCTGAATGTCCGAGGTATATTTGAAATAGCGGGCACCGCCGGTGACTTGGAATTCCGGAGTTACATGGAAGGTGCCCTCGCCAAAGATCGCCTTCTCTGTCACCTTGGAAGTTGTGTAGGAGACATATTCGAGATCGTCAGGATTATCGGTTAGGCCGTAGAAATCGGCCAAGCCGGGCGTGTGTTCAGCATAGTCGCTGTGATACTTCTGCTGGTTGTAGAAGCCGCCCAGCACCCAGTTGAACGGTCCGCCGTGGCGGGAAACTAGGCGGATTTCCTGGTTGACCTGCTTGCGTTTAGAGGTGGATTCGTTCCAACTCGTGAAAGCCGGGAACAATTCGTAGTCATAGTCGAGATCGAGCAGCAGATCGGTGTTGTCTCCCCGGGTTTTGATCCCGACCTCGGTGTAGGCTGTGGTTGAAACCAAATCCGCAATATCGGCGATATTCGCATTGATCTCCAAGCTTGCCAAATGGGCATGGCGATCCACCGGCTCTTCGTAACGTCCGCCATTTTCGTATTTGCCCGTGCCAAGTACACCGTCGCTGTTTGACTGATTGCCATCGGTCTTGGTCCGCTGGTAAGCGTAGGTCAGGATTACCTTGAAGGCGTCGGTCGTCTGCAACAGCAACTGGTTGCGGGTGGTAAAGGTCCGATCGAAATTGAGGTCCTTCTTCTCGTGAAGGTTGGCAGCATAGCCTTCGGGCGTGATGCTGACAGGACCATCCGGCTGGGCCAGCGAGACACCGGGGGTGTCGACCAGCAACGGATAGTCGATGAAGCCCGGATCGTAGTAATAGCCGGTCGCAGACCGGAAGGCGATGTGGTCCTTGACGATCGGGATATTGATCATGCCATCGACTTGGTAGCCCAAGTTTCCGCTGTGATCCTTGCCATAGAAGCGTCCGTGGGCCTCGCCCTCGTACTCGTCCACATTGGGGCGGTTCGGAATGTAGCGGATCGCACCGGCCAGCGTGCCGAGGCCGTAGAGCGTGCCCTGAGGTCCGAGCAAGGTCTCGACGCGCTCGATGTCGAGCAGCTTGAAGTCGTAGTAAAGCGGTACTTCGCCGAGATAAATGCCCATCGCATCGTCGTAGCTGGCACCTCCGGAGCCCACGTCCGAAGCGCTAAGCCCCCGCATGACGATCGTGCCAGTGCTACCGGCGCCGGTGTCCGAAATGGTCAGGCCCGGAGTGAACGCGGCCAGATCGCGTACATCGTCGATGTGCTTGCGCTGGATGTCTTCGGAGCTGACCGCCGAGATGTTGATTGGGGTGTTCATGATCGTGGTCGCGCGGCGCGTGCCGGTGACGACGATCTCGTTGCCATCGTCCGAGGCCGCGGCAGATGAGCCTTCGTCACCGCTGGCGGCGGCCACGGCCGCGTCGTCGTCCGCATAGGCGGGCGCCGCGAGTGCCGCGGTTGCCAGCACAGTGGCCGACAGGAGCCCCAACCTCAGTTTCGCGCAATATGACATTTCATGTCCCTTGTTTGGGTTACAGCTTCCCCATGCCCCGGCACCCACCGGGACAGGATAGCCTGTGGCTTGAGGACCGCTGCGCGCCCGCCGGCGACCGTTTTCGGTCATGGCCGGGAAGCTTGCCGTCCGGCGTATTGAACCCGCCGAGACTGTACGATCCGATTTCTTGCTCCTGCTGTCCGCTCCAATTTATCCGGCGGCGGCCGCCGATCTGTCCCGTCTTGCCTTGTACCCCTTGATCAGCGGCTGCAGCGGGAACATCCATTGCTCCCGGATCGACAGCCGCTTGCGGTCGTCCTGTCCGACGATCGCCGATTCACCTTCGCGATAGGTCCCGAACATGCGGTCGATCACGATCAGCGAATTGCCGTAGTTGCACCGCGTATCCTCATAGCTCAGCGCCGTGTGGTGCAGGCTGTGGTGGCGGATGGTGGTGCAGAAGAAGGAATAGAACAGCGGCGGGTCCGAGCGCACATTGGCGTGCGCGAAGCCCGAGATCACCCCGCCCATGCTGACCGCGCAGAAGATCGCCGCGGTGCTGAAATCGAACAGGGAAACCACGCTGAGGGTGATCAGGAACAGCTCCAGCGGATTGCCGACCGCGCCCTTGAGCGCGTTGAGCTGGGTAATGTGGTGGTGCGGCGCATGGGTGAGCCACAGCGGGAACCAGTTGTGCATCGCGCGATGCATCCAGTATTGGCCGAATTCGACCAGGAAGAGCACGATCGCCGCCTGCACCAGGAACGGCAGCTGCGCGAGCCAGGGGGTCGAGATGCCCAGCGAATGCTTGATTGCGTGCAGCGGCGCTTCCGCCAGCGTGTTGGTGCACCAGGCGATCACGGTATAGGTCAGCACCACGTAAAACACGTCGGTGAGGAATTCGCGCCCGTTGATGCGCCAGCCCTCGTGCCGCTCGAACAGGAACTCGAGCCCCTGGAGCCAGGCCATGATCGCGACTCCGACGATGGTGAGGGTCCACGGCGCCTCGACCAGCCGTTCCGGAGCCAGGCCCCAGAAGGCGATGACGGCCGCGAGGGTCACCGGCGGGATCAGATTGACGAGGGTGGTCTTGAGGTCGGACCGGCCGCTCCCGGCAAGCGCGCCCGACGGCGCTTCGCCTGTCATGGGACCGCTGCTGGCCGGCTGTTGATCCATCGAAAATCTCCAATTCGAGCCGGTCGTCCGGCTCAGCCTTGCAGATCCTCTCCACCCCAGATTGTCGCTCTCGGCGGCGACAGGGGACACGCTATAGATATTACCAAATGCGTCAAGCGTATTAATCGAGACTCGTTCCGTTCCGGGAAAAATCCCGATCATTCCAGGAAAATCTATATTTTTCAAAGCAGTGAGTGTGGCGCATTTGCATCGCGCGGCGCTCTTTTTCTGCGGCCTGCATGCGTCATCGGCGACTCCGGCCGGAGCCGGTCGTCGCCGATTCGTAACAGCCGCAACCGGGCAGGGGGCGCTATTCCCCGGCCTTGGGAGCGACGCTCCACCATGAGAGCGTGTGGATGTCGTGCGCGGTGGTCCAGACTCCCGCCGGGGTCCAGCGCAGCGCGCCGCTGCCCGAGGCCTTGCCCATGCGCGCAACGACCGCGGCCGACTGCGCATCGATCACCGCAAACACCTGGTCGTCGGTGGTGCGCAGCCAGACCTTGCCGTCGCCGACGTCGATATCGCCCCATTTGAGGTTGTCGCCGACCTTGGTGCGGGTCACGACCTGGACGGTGGCAGGATCGATCTTGGCCAGCGTGCCGTCGCCCTGCTCCTGCACCCACACTGCCCCCTCCCCTGCTGCGAGGAAGCCCGGCGCCTTGCCGAGCGGGAGGGTGGCCGTGACCATGTTGGTCTTCGGGTCGATCCGCTGCAGCGACTGTCCCTTGAGGCTGACCGTCCACAGTGCGTCGAACCCGAACGCCATATAGGAGGTGCCGGGGGTCACATCGACCGAGGCGATCACGGTGTTGGTCGCCGGGTCGATCCGGTTGACCTTTGCCGCCGCCTGGTCGGGCGCCCAGATCGAGCCCGCGCCGGCGACGACGTTCATCTCGCCGCTCGGGCCGATGCCCGCCGGGATCGTCGCCACGACGGTCGCGGCCTTGGAATCGATGCGATAGACCTCGCCGCCCTTGCAATTGCCGACCCACAGCGAACCGTAGGCGACGGCCATCGCGCCGCAGGGATGCGGTATGTCGACCGAAGCGAGCTTGCCGGCGGTCGACCATTGCTCGACCCGGCCGGCGTTGGTCGCCCACACCGTGCTTCCGTCGACCGCGAGGAAATCGGCGAAGCCCGGCACCGTCTGGGCCTGCTCGGTCAATTCCTCGGCCTGCGACGGGGCCGCGGCGAACAGCGCGACCGACGACAGCATCAAACCAATGGCTTTCTTCATGCGTTCAACTCCTCAGTGCCCGGGCTTGCGCCTCAGCTGTAACGATAGGGGTTCCGGTCGATCGTGGTCGTGCCCCGGGTCTGGTTGCAGAGGAACACGGTGCCGGTGAAATAGATGCCCGGCTCGGTGATCGTCTTCGCCATCTCGAACGCTTCGCGCAGTTGCTGGACGGTCATCTGCACCGGCGCCTCGTCGGGCTGGTAGTTCATGCCATAGGCGTAATCGACGTTGTCCTTGCTGATCTCGACGTGGCAGCCCATCACATGGGTCACCGGGTGCGTATCCACGAAATCGATCAGGCGCTTCATGCTGTCGAACCACGGTTGCCAGAAGCTGATGTAGCAGCGCCCGCGATAGAACATGTCGCCGGTGAACAGGATCTGGGTGTAGGTATCGTAGAACGCGAATTCCGACATCACGTGGCCGGGCGAACCCCATATCAGGATGTCGCGCCCGCCGAGGTCGAGCGTCACCCTCTCTTCCGGAAAGTTGGTCATCCCCCAGAAGCCGATCATCTCTTCCTGGCTGATGCCCATGTAGCGGGTGTTCGGACGGTCCGCGAACTGGTTGGTCGCGGCATAGTGATCGGCGTGGAGGTGGCTGAACGCGACCAGCAGCTCCATCCGGGCCGGGTCCTTGCCGTTGCGTGCACACCAGTCGGCGATGCATTTGTCGACCACCGCGCGCAGATCCCAGTCGTTGCGCCACTGACAGAAGCCTTCGTCGAGCAGCAGGATGCGCTCGTTGCCGAAATAGAGCGGCGCGAAGGGCGCTTCGTAGCTGTAGGCCTTGTTCTGGCGCAGGATCGCGGTGTGCTGGTTGTACCAGTGGACCTGCACCGGCGGATCGGTGTTGTCCATCGCCGAGGGCGAGCCGCAGATCCACTTGTCGGGGAAGCTGCCGGTAGCCGGCAGATTGCTCTTGAAGTCGATCGGCGGCCCGGAGACCGCGGCGGCGGCGGCATCGGAGACCGCCGCAAGGCCCGCCCCCGAGAGAGGAACGGCGGCGGCGAAGGCATTGTAGCTGAGGAAGGTGCGGCGATCCATGGTGCGTCTCTCGAAATCGTTGGGTGTCAGAACGGGCGCGGCGCGTTGATGTTGGGCACGCCTTCGGGCCAGACCGGCGTTCGCTGGTCGGGGCTGACCCCGTTGAACAGCACGAAGTCGGGCCGGATCAGCATCATGTCCTTGCCCTGCACCTCGCGGCCGTAGGTGATCGCCTCGTCGATCAGCGCCGGATCCATCTCGAGCACGCGCTCGTAGGGCTTGTAGGTGATGAAGCGCGCGTAATACTTGCCCGGCACGAACATCATCTCGATGTGGCCACCGAGCACCCACTTGACCGAATTGGCGGCGGTGAAGGCTTTCAACCGCTCGAGCGAGGTGACGAAGTCCTTGTCGCTGCTGATGTTGATCTTGCCGGGAAACAGCAGGTCGCCGGTGAACAGGAAGTCGCAATAGGGATCGTAGAAACTGACCCCGTCCTTGTGCGTGCCCGGAGTCGGGATCACGTCTATCACCCGGTCGCCGAGGTCGATCTTGCCGGTGCCCGAAGGCCAGCTCGCGGCGAGGCCGTAGAAGTCCTTCATCGCGGCGAGCGGCCTGGGCGCGAAGGTCGTGTCCGGCCGGCCGGCGAACTGCATCAGGCCCTGGTTCTGCGCAATGTCCTCGCCCGAGGTCAGCACGACGGTCAGCGGGATCTTGCTGCGCCCCCGCGCCTGGCCGATGCGCGTAATGATAGCATCGACCGTTTCGCGCAGCGGGTAATAGTTCGGCTCCGCAGTCGCACCGGTATCGATCAGCAGCGCGCCCTTGTTGCCGAACAGCAGGTAGGTGAACGGCGCTTCCCAATGGCTGCACACGTTCTGGCGCATCACGAAGGTGTCTTCATTGTACTGCACGACCTGCACGCGCGGATCGCGGTTCTTGGCCGCCACGTTCGAGCCGTAGGTCCAGCGGAATGCGAGATTGCCGGGCGCCGGATCCTCGCTCGCGTAATTGTGGATCACCGGCCCCTTGGGGTGCAGCGGAACCGCGCTGTCGGTATTACGAACCCCGACCGGATTGTAGCCGGCTTCGGGGTTGCCGTTGGGATAGGCGCGCCCGGTCGCGGACATCGGGTTGCCGGAAAGAGTGGGGTTGTAACTGGGAACTTGAGGCATCGAATTTCCTCGCAAACGGGCCGCGCGCGCGGCTTCTGCCGATTGCCTTCGATGCACGCCCTCCCAGACGTTTCGCCGCGCTGCGCCCGGGCGGGCCTGCGCGCGACGCCGGCATCATGTGGATATTACTAACTATGTCAACGGTAATAATTACCGATGGACAATGCTGCGCTTTGTGGCAATGCTGCAAGTGCGAAAGGAAACGAATCATGCTCAACCGGATCCGCACCGCGGGAAGTATCGCGCTTATGACGGCCGCCCTGCTGGCGACCTCCTGCTCGCCCTCGGCGGACAAGCCGGATGCGCCCAAGACGGAATTCAATATCGGCTGGTCGATCTATGCCGGCTGGATGCCCTGGCCCTATGCGCAGCAGGCCGGGATCGTGAAGAAGTGGGAAGACAAGTACCACATCAAGCTGAACTTCGTGCAGGTGAACGATTATGTCGAGTCGGTGAACCAGTACACCGCCGGCAAGCTCGACGGAGTCACGGTCGCGAACATGGACGCGCTGACCATTCCCGCCGCGGGCGGCAAGGACACCAGCGCGATCATCGTCGGCGACTATTCGAACGGGAATGACGGAATCCTGCTCAAGGGCGCGGACAGTCTCGCGGCGATCAAGGGCCGGCAGGTCTACCTGGTCGAGCTTTCGGTGTCGCACTACCTGCTCGCGCGCGGGCTGGAATCGATCAAGATGCCGCTGACCGACGTGAAGACGGTCAACACCTCCGACGCCGACATCGTCGGCGCCTATGCTTCACCGGCGGTGACCGCGGCGGTCGCTTGGAACCCGCAGCTCACCACGATGAAGGGTACGCCGGGCACCAAGGAAGTGTTCAGCTCGGCCGACATCCCGGGCGAGATCCTCGACCTGATGGTGGTCGATACCAACACGCTCAAGGCCAACCCGAACCTGGGCAAGGCGCTGGCCGGCATCTGGTATGAAACGGTCGCGCTGATGCAGAAGCAGGATGCCGACGGCAAGGCCGCGCGCGCGGCAATGGCAAAGCTCGCGGGATCGACCCCGGAAGCGTTCGACGGCCAGCTCAAGACCACGTTCCTCTATGCCGACCCCAAGGCCGCGGTCGCGGCGACCGAATCGCCCGCGCTGATCACCACCATGACCCGCGTGCGCGACTTCAGCTATTCGAAGGGCCTGTTCGGCCAGGGCGCGAAATCGGCCGACGCGGTCGGCATGGCATTCCCCGGCGGCAAGACGCTGGGCGACGCCAACCACGTCACCTTGCGGTTCGACGACAGCTTCATGCAGATGGCTGCAGATGGTAAGCTCTGAGCCGACCGGCCAGACTAGCAGAAACAGGGTCACATGCGCTGGGTAAACCGACACCCCAGGCGGGGTAACAGCATCGTGCTGGGCGCGATCCCGATCGCGCTGCTGATATTGCTCTATCTGGTTGTTTCCGCGGGCCGCCACGCCGAGAACCCGAGCGACAAGATCCTGCCGCTGCCCAGCGGCATGGTCGAGGCGATGTGGCCGCTGCTGTTCGAGAAGGATCTGCTTTCCGGGCACGTGATCTTCTGGGCCGACACGCTCGCCAGTCTCGAGCGGCTCGGCCTCGGGCTGGGCATCTCGACCCTTTCCGCGCTGCTCGTCGGGCTGGTGCTCGGCGCGCTCCCGCCGGTCCGCGCGACCTTCAGCCCGCTGGTGACCGCGATCGCGGTGATCCCGCCGATCGCGCTGCTGCCGATCCTGTTCATCGCCTTCGGACTGGGCGAGACGGCCAAGGTTGCGCTGATCGTGATCGGCATCGCCCCCTTCATGATCCGCGACATCGCGGCGCATGTTGCAGCATTGCCGCGCGAGCAGATCATCAAGGCGCAGACCCTCGGCGCCAGTTCGTGGCAGGTGATGCTGCGGGTGGCGCTGCCGCAGGCAATGCCGCGGCTGATCCAGGCGGTGCGGCTCTCGCTCGGGCCGGCCTGGGTGTTCCTGATCTCGGCCGAGGCGATCGCATCGGACATCGGGCTCGGCTATCGCATCTTTCTCGTCCGTCGCTACCTGTCGATGGACGTGATCCTGCCCTATGTCGCGTGGATCGCGCTGCTCGCGGTGGCGATGGACTTCATCCTGGTGCAAGCCAGCCGCCGGCTGTTCCCCTGGGCGCATGGAGTCGGGCATTGAGCGCGCTGCTGAGCCTCCGCAACGTCTGGGTCGAATATGGCGAGAAGATCGTTCTCGAGGATGTGACCCTCGACATCGCCGAGCAATCCTTCGTCTCCATCATCGGCCCCTCGGGCGCGGGCAAGAGCAGTCTGCTGCGGGTGATCCTGGGTCAGGAAGCGCCCACCCGCGGCAAGATCCTGCTCGACGGCGAAACGCTGCCGCCCGAATGCGGGCCGGACCGCGGCGTGGTGTTCCAGCGCTATTCGGTGTTCCCGCATCTCTCGGTGCTGCGCAACACCATGTTCGGCCTGGAATGCGCGCAGGCGCCCTTCACCGCCCAGCTGTTCGGGGCTAAGCGGCGCGCCGCGCGCGAAGAAGCGGAAGAGATGCTGGTCGCCGTCGGTCTCAAGGACGCGATGAACCTTCATCCGGCCGAGATGTCGGGTGGAATGCAGCAGCGCCTCGCGATCGCGCAGGCGCTGATCAAGCGCCCGCGGATCCTGCTGCTCGACGAGCCGTTCGGCGCGCTCGATCCGGGCATCCGGGCCGACATGCACGTGCTGATCACCCGGCTGTGGCAGGATTATTCGCTGACCGTCATCATGGTGACGCACGACATCAAGGAAGCTTTCTCGCTCGGCACACGGGTGCTGACGCTCGATAAGCGCCGCCACGATCCGCACGCCCCGCATCGCTTCGGCGCCACGGCCGTGTATGATCTGCCACTGACCAAGCCCCGGCCCGCCCGCCCGGCCGAATCCGCGCAATTGCCTGCGGATAAAAGCGAAGTCGGTAGTATTACGATTGACACTATAGATAATAATTGAGAGGACCACAGGATGAGCACCGAACCCGCCAGCCTCGCACGACTCAGCATGAGCCTGCCGTCGGAACTGTTCCGCCAGCTCGACATGATGGTCGAAGAACGCGGCCTGCCCTCTCGTTCGCAACTGATCGCCGAACTGATCCGCCACGCGCTGGCCGATCACGAAGCGCGCATCCGGCCCGAAGACATGCTCGCCGGCACGGTGACGCTGGTCTACCGCGGCAATCGCGGGCGGGTGCGGCAGCAGCTTTCGGAAACCCAGGCCGATTACCTGAAGGAGATCATCTCCTCCCAGCACGTGTTCCTCGAAGACGATCAGTCGCTCGAAGTGCTGCTGGTGCAGGGCCCGGCAATGCGGCTGAAGGAACTGTGCGACGCGCTGCGCGGCATTCGCGGCGTCCACCAGCTCCAGCTCGTCACCACCACCGCCCTGCTGCCTCCGCTGCACGAGCAGGACGAGGACAGTGAAACCGCCGGCGACAGCCCGGCCACCAAGGAAGTCGCCGCATGAGTGCAGTTCTCGCCGATCCCATGGCCGCGCGCGAACACGCGCGGGCGATGGCCGGCACAACCGTCGAAGCCATGCCGCAGGTGCCGCCGGTGGCGCGCGACCTGCCGGCCGGGGTTTCGATCCAGGACCTGCTGTGGGAAGAAACCATCGCGGCGGGTGGCTACGCCACGCGCAAGCTGGGCCGCGGATCGCGCCTGCGCCTGATCGATCTCGAAGGCGACGCCTGCGCCTCGCTGCTGGTCTACAACGCCGAAATGCCGAGCGAGCGGCTCAACGTCGCGGACACCGTCAAGGTCCAGTGGAACGCCTATCTCGGCGCCGGCAAGCTGCTGCTGTCGGACATGGGTCGCGTGCTGATGAGCATCGTCGTCGACGAGGCCGGCACCCACGACGCTTTCTGCGGCACGTCGAACGCCGCGACCAACCAGGCCAAATACGGCGAGGGCCGCAACAGCGGCGCCTTTCCCAACGGCCGCGACCGGCTGCTGCTCGGATCGGCCAAGCATGGCCTGCAGCGCCGCGACGTCCACCCATGCGTGAACCTGTTCAAGGGCACCAGGATCGAGGAGGACGGCACGATCACTCCTCAGGTCGGACCCTTCGACGCCGGGCGCAACCTCGTACTGCGCGCCGAGATGGACGTGATCGTGGTGATCGCCAACTGCCCCCACGTGCTCGATCCGCGCGACGAGTGGAGCGTGACCCCGCTGCGCGCGACCGCCTGGCGCGGCGCGGTTACGCCCCAGGACGATCCGATCCGCACTGCGACGCCGGAGGGCCTGCGCGCTTTCCTCAACGTCGAAGACTACTTCCGCCGCTGAAAAGGACACGAAGGCCGAAATGACCACCGATACGGATCTAGCGGGCCTTTCCGGTACTGTCGTCCACGACGAGATCGTGGCGGCCCGCGCGCCGTGGCTGTACCATGTGGCCAAGGGCCAGACCCTGCGGATCGTCGATCTCGAGGGCAATCAGGCGGTCGATTTCCTGCTCTATTCCGCCGCCGACGATGCCGAGCGCTACAGCGCTCAGGACACCGTCGCCGCACAGGGCAACCTGTTCCTGCGGCAGGGTACGGTTCTGCGCTCGAACGAAGGCCGCCCGATGATGACCATCGCGGCAACCTCGGTCGAATATCACGACACGATCGGCGGCGCCTGTTCGTGCGAGTCCAATACGCTGCGCTATGGCCATCACACCAAGTCGCAGCATGCCTGCGTCGAGAATTTTCTCGAAGCCAATCTGACCGAGGGGCGCGGCAAGCGCGACATCGTGTCGAACATCAATTTCTTCATGAACGTGCCGGTGGAGAGCGACGGCGCACTGGGGATCGTCGACGGGATTTCCGCGCCCGGGCTGACGGTGGATCTGCACGCGGAGATGGACGTCATCGTGGTGGTGTCCAACTGCCCGCAGATCAACAACCCCTGCAACGCCTTCAACCCCACCCCCGTTCGGATGATCGTCACCGCATGAATTTCGATACAGTCCTGGTTGCGAACCGGGGGGCCATCGCCACCCGGATCATCCGCACTTTGCGCCGCATGGGCCTGCGCTCGGTCGCAGTCTATTCGGAGGCGGACGCAGGCTCGCTGCACGTCAGCCAGGCCGATGTCGCGGTGTGCATCGGGCCTGCCCCGGCAACCGAGAGCTATCTCAATATCCCGGCGATCCTGCAGGCGGCGAAAGACACCGGCGCGGGCGCGATCCATCCGGGGTACGGCTTCCTGGCCGAGAACACCGAATTCGCCGAGGCCTGCGCGGCCGCGGGCGTGGTGTTCATCGGGCCGACCCCGGACAACATCAAGACCTTTGGACTGAAACACAGCGCTCGGGCGCTGGCGGACGAGCATGGCGTCCCGCTGGCGCCCGGAACCGGCCTGTTGACCGACGAGGAGGAAGCGGCCGAAGCGGCGGACGCGATCGGGTATCCGGTCATCCTCAAGGCAACGGCCGGGGGCGGCGGCATCGGCATGCGCATTTGCGAGGACCAGGCGGCTGTCCGCCAGGGGTTCGCTGCCGTCGCCCGACTGGGGGAGGGGAATTTCGGCGATGCCGGGGTGTTCCTCGAACGCTACATCGGCCGTGCGCGCCACATCGAGGTCCAGATCTTCGGCGACGGCGCGGGCAAGGTGATGGCGCTCGGCGAGCGCGACTGCTCGCTCCAGCGCCGCAACCAGAAGGTGGTCGAGGAAGCGCCGGCGCCGCTGCTTTCGGCGGCCAAGCGCGCCGAGCTGATCGAATCCGCGATCCGGCTTGGCCAGGCGGCGAATTATCGCTCGGCGGGCACGGTCGAATATCTGTTCGACGCCGAGCGGCAGGAATTCTTCTTCCTCGAGATGAACACCCGCCTGCAGGTCGAGCACGGCGTCACCGAAGAGGTGATGGGGATCGACCTGGTCGAATGGATGATCCGCGGCGCGGGTGGCGACTTCAGCTTCCTTGACGCGCCGCAGCCGGTGCCCCACGGCCATTCGGTACAGGTGCGCCTCTATGCCGAGGATCCGGCGCTGGACTATCGCCCGACCTCGGGCACGCTGACCGCGGTCGAATTCCCCGACACCATCCGCGCCGAGACCTGGTGCATGGCCGGCAGCACGGTCAGCGCGTGGTACGACCCGATGCTGGCCAAGCTGATCGTCCACGCGGCCACCCGCGAAGAGGCGATCGCCGCGATGCAGGCGGCGCTCGACGCCAGCAGGATCGACGGGATCGAGACCAATCTGCGCTGGCTGCGCGACGTTGTGCGCAACCCGGACTTCGGCAGCGGAGAAGTCTCCACCAAGCTGCTCGACGGGATCGAATACCACCCGCACAGCATCCGCGTGGTCGGCGGCGGCACCGCGACCACGGTGCAGGACTGGCCGGGCCGCCAGGGCCTGTGGGCGATCGGCGTTCCCCCGTCGGGCCCGATGGACGACCGCTCGTTCCGGATCGGCAATCTGCTGCTCGGCAATCCCGAAGGCACCGCCGGACTGGAAATGACGGTCAGCGGGCCGACCCTGTTCTTCAACGCGCCCACGCGCCTGTGTCTGACCGGCGCCGATTTTGGGGCCAAGCTGGACGACGTGCCGGTGGAGCGCGGCGTGCCGATCGAGGTCGCGGCCGGCCAGACGCTCAGCCTGGGGCGGGTCTCCGGCGGCGGCATGCGCGGCTACATCCTGTTCGCGGGCGGGCTGGATATCGCGCCCTATCTCGACAGCCGCAGCACCTTCGAGCTCGGCCAGTTCGGCGGTCATGCCGCCCGCCGGCTGTTGGCGGGCGACACGCTGCACCTTGGCAATGATCCGGTCGGAGCGCCCGCCGCCCCGGCCCCCTTGCAGGAGCTCGGCGAGACCTGGACCCTGCGGGTGCTTTACGGACCCCACGGCGCGCCCGACTTCTTCACCCAGGACGACATCGCGACCATCGCGTCGACCGATTGGCAGGTTCACTACAACAGCAACCGCACTGGCGTGCGCCTGATCGGCCCCAAGCCCCACTGGGCACGCACCGACGGCGGCGAGGCGGGGCTTCACCCGTCGAACATCCACGACAATCCCTATGCGATCGGCGCGGTCGACTTCACCGGCGACATGCCGATCATCCTCGGCCCCGACGGCCCTTCGCTCGGCGGGTTCGTGTGCCCCTTCACCGTGATCGCGGCCGACCGCTGGAAGATCGGCCAGCTCTCCCCGGGCGACAAATTGCGCTTCGTGCCGGTGACGATCGAGGATGCGGCGGCGGCCGACCTGCTGCCGCTGACCGCGCCTGCTGCCGAAGAGCCGGCGCGCGACCTCGCCACGCTGTCGCCGATCCTGGCCGACATTCCGGCGCAGGGCGCGCGACCGCGTACCGTCTATCGCCAGCAGGGCGACCGCAACATCCTGGTCGAATACGGGCCGATCGTGCTGGACATCGAGCTGCGCATCCGCGTGCATGCGCTGATGCAGGAGCTCGAGGATGCGGCGTTGCCCGGCGTGATCGACATCGTGCCCGGCATCCGCTCGCTGCAGCTGCATTTCGACGGCGAGGTGCTGGACCAGCGCGGCGCGCTCGCGGCGCTGATGGTGGCCGAGGAAGCGCTGGGCGAGCTGGAGGATTTCTCCACCCCGTCGCGGATCGTTCACCTCCCGCTGAGCTGGCGCGACCCGGCCACGATCGAGACGATCGAGAAATACATGGGCGCGGTGCGCGACGACGCGCCGTGGTGCCCGGACAACATCGAGTTCATCCGCCGGGTCAACGGCCTCAAGGATGCCGACGCGGTCGAGAACCTGATCTTCGATGCGAGCTACCTGGTGCTGGGCCTGGGCGACGTCTACCTCGGCGCGCCGGTCGCGACCCCGGTCGATCCGCGCCACAGGGTAGTCACCACCAAGTACAACCCGGCGCGCACCTGGACCCCACCCAATGTGGTCGGGATCGGGGGGGCCTATATGTGCATCTACGGAATGGAGGGCCCCGGCGGCTATCAGCTGTTCGGCCGCACGATCCAGATCTGGAACACTCATCGCCAGACCGACGCCTTCGTCGACGGCAAGCCCTGGCTCCTGCGCTTCTTCGACCAGATCCGCTTCTTCCCGGTGAGCGCGGAAGAGCTGGTCGAGTGGCGGCGCGACTTCCCTAACGGCCGGCGTTCGATCGAGGTCGAGGAATCCGAATTCCGTCTGGCCGACTACCGCGCCTTCCTGGCCGAGAACGCCGAATCCATCGCCGCCTTCCAGCAGCAGCGCGAGGCCGCGTTCGACGAGGAGCGCGCCGAGTGGCAGCGGTCCGGCGAATTCGACCGGGTGACCGATCTCGCCAACGGCGATGCCGATGCGGGTGACGCGGCCGAGGTCGAAGTGCCCGAAGGTGCCGATCTGATCGAAGCGCCATTCGGCGGCAGCGTGTGGAAGCTTATGGTAGCGCCCGGCGACACTGTGGAGGCAGGCGACGTGATCGCCGTGATCGAAGCGATGAAGATGGAATGCCCGCTCGAAAGCCCGAGCAGCGGAACCATCGCCGCGCTCTACATGCAGGAACGCCAGTCGCTTCAGCCCGGCACCCCGCTGCTCGCGCTGAGGCGGCACTGATGGCCGCGCTCGATCGGCGCAGCGTCGCCGCGATCGCCGATGCGGTCAACCGCGGCACCGCCAGCGCGCTGGCGGTGGCTGAAGAGACGCTGGAGCGCCTTGCCGCCTATGACGCGGTCCAGCCGCAGATCTGGATCAGCCGGGCCCTGCCCGAGCAACTGCTCGCCGCCGCCCGCGCGGTCGATGCGCGGATCGCGGCGGGCGAAAAGCTGCCGCTGGCCGGGGTGCCCTTCGCGGTGAAGGACAATATCGACGCGGCCGGTTTCCAGACCACCGCCGCCTGCCCGGCCTTCGCCTATGAGTCCGAGGGTTCGGCCTTCGTCGTCGAACAGCTTGAGGCGGCGGGCGCGATCTGCGTCGGCAAGACCAATCTCGACCAGTTCGCAACCGGGCTGGTCGGCACCCGCAGTCCCTATGGCATCCCGCGCAACGCCTACAACCTCGCCTATGTCAGCGGGGGATCCAGTTCGGGCTCGTCGGTGGCGGTGGCGGCCGGGCTGGTCGCCTTCGCGCTCGGCACCGATACGGCGGGCTCGGGCCGCGTACCGGCGGCGTTCAACCACCTGATCGGCTTCAAGCCTACCAAGGGCCGCTGGAGCACCGCCGGGCTGGTCCCCGCTTGCCGCACACTCGACTGCATCACCGTGTTCACCGCCACGCTGGAGGACGCCGGGCTGGTCGACAGCGTGGTCGCGGGCTTCGACCCGGGCGACCCCTGGTCGAAGCCGCTTGCCGACCGTCGGGTATCGCCCCGCCGGATCGGCGTGCCCCGGCGCGACCAGCGCCAGTGGTTCGGCGATCCGCATGCCGAATACTTCTATGACAAGGCGCTCGAGACGCTGGCAAAGAGCGCCGAGATCGTGGAAATCGACATCGAACCGCTGCTTGAGGCGGCACTGCTGCTCTACGGCGGACCATGGGTGGCCGAACGCACCGCGGCGATCGAAAGCCTGCTGGCGAACGATCCCGACGCGATCGACCCGACGGTTCGCAGCGTGGTCGAACCCGGCAAGGACATCTCCGCGGTCGAGCTGTGGAACGGCATCTATCGCCTCGCCGAGCTGAAGCGCCACGCCGACGGGATGTGGGACGATCTCGACCTGCTCGCCTTCCCCACCACCGGCAC
>JAGIAR010000015.1 GCA_017744735.1 Novosphingobium sp.
ATGCCGAGGTCGCGCCAGCGCGCGGTGGCGGTCCTGCCGTCGGGCGAGACCGAGATCGCCGGCTGCAGCGTGACCCATTCGTTGAGCTGGCCGTAGATCAGCCCTTCCTGCCCGCCGTGCAGGCGTTTCAGATATTCGCGGATGCGGTCCTTGCCCTGGTAGACCCCGTCGATCCCGATCTCGATCGTGCCGTTATCGGCGAACAGGTCCGAGGCATCGCCCCACAGGCCGCGGTCGACATAATAGCCGAACGCCCGCTGCAGCTTCTTCACCGCGCGTGCGCCCTCCAGCTTCTGCACCCTGAGGGTCAGCGCGTCGATCTCGCGGTCCATCGCGCTGGTCTGGGCGGTGCTCTGCGCGGCGGCGCTGCCCGAAAGCAGGGCGATCGCAAGCGCGGTCAACAGGGTGCGTCTCATGCGTCCTCCAGCGGCACCGGTGCTCGCAAAGGCGGCCCGGGCCTGTCTTCTCAATCCCGGCTCGCGGCCGGTTTAGTTAAGCATGATACGGCGCTGAACCCACCTGAAAAGGGCGCAGTCTAGACCTAGCTGGAACGGCCGCTTGACCCAAAGGGCCGTTGCCGGCCCGACACGGCGGGCACCGGCAAGCGGCTCAGTTGAGCCGCCACTGGCCTGGGGTGATCGAAAAGCGTCGCTTGAAGGCGCGGGTGAAATGCGCCGCGTCCTCGAACCCGTTGGCGAAGGCGATCTGCGCGATGGAGCGGTTCGAACGGTGTGGATCGCGCAGATCCGCGGCCGCCTGCTCGAGCCGCCGACTCCACAGCTGGCTGGCGATGGAATGGCCGAACGCCTCGTGCATCAGCTGGTCCAGCCGCCGGCGGCTGATGCGCTGGTCCTGCGCGACCGTTTCCGCGGTGAGCCCGGCGACCGACAGGTTCAGCTCGATATATTCGAGCGCGCGCTGCACCCGCCAGTGGGTGAGCGTGGGAACCTGCGCGACGGGCCCCGCAACGCCGAGCATGTGGATGATCCCGTTGAGCATCGCGCCGCGCTGCATTTCCCCCAGCCGGTCGGCATCGCGCGAGAGGCGCAGCAGCAGGTCTCCAACGAAGCCGGTCCCGCAATCCGAGGAGGGCAGGATGCTTGCGCACAGACGCTCGAAATGAGGGTAGCGGCTCAGCACCGCGGCGCGGGGAAGGCGGGCGATGACGACGCCGGTGACCTCTTCAGAGACCAGGCGGAATGCCTTGGCCTCGTCGATCATGCACAGGTCGCCCTCTTCGAGCAGGCAGCTCTGACCGAGCTGGCTCACCAGCGTCGAACCCTTGAATTGCACCATCAGCGAGAACAGCGGTTCCATCGCCTTCTCGCCGCGGGGCGGCAAGAAGCTCACCTCAGCCGGCGCGGACAGGATCGAGAAGAGCTGGCCTGCGCCCATCGCCATACGCCGGATCAGCCCGGACGAGGGGGCCCGTCCGGTCAGCTTGACCGACAGGCCCCTGAAGTTGGTGCGGACAGCGTTATCCCACAGCAGCTCGCGCTGCTCCTGCTCGACATTGCTGAGGTCGACCAGCGGATGCGCCACTTCTCGCTGGAGCTCTTCCAGTTGCGACAAACCTCTCCTCCAAGTCGGTCAACGCCCACTCGTTTTCCCATGGATATGAAATCGAACTAAACTGGGCAACCCTCTGTCTGCCGAAATACGCTATCGACGCGAAAAACGGCGGGTTTGGGGCGGCGCGAGCCGGTTAAGCAGGATCCAGTCGAAGGAGAGGAACGGGGCGAGCGCACTAAACCGGCCGAATCGTCGGATAGGTGCCGGCCCCAAGGAACGGATATGATCGGATTTCAAACATTGCTCCGCCGGCTCGCCGGCTGCTTCGCCGCGCTGGCCTGCTTCGGCTTGGTGCTTTCGAGCCAAGCCAGCGCAGGCCCGGCGGCGGTCGATGCCGATCGGCTCAATCATGCCGATGCGCCGGGGAATGCCGGCAACTGGATGTCGCATGGCCGCACCTGGTCGGAGCAGCGCTTCAGCCCGCTCAAGCAGATCAACGACGGGAATGCCGCGCGGCTGGGGCTCGCGTGGTATGCCGATCTCGGCACCTATCGGGGGGTCGAGGCGACGCCGCTCGAGATCGATGGCGTGCTCTACAACGTATCTGCCTGGAGCATCGTCACCGCCTATGACGCGACCAACGGCAAGGTTCTGTGGACCTACGATCCCAAGGTTCCGCCCGAATACGCCCGGATCACCTGCTGCGGACCGGTGAGCCGCGGGCTCGCCGCGTGGAAGGGCAAGATCTACGTCGCCGCGCTCGACGGGCGGCTGATCGCGCTCGATGCGGCCGACGGGCGCAAGCTTTGGGAAACCGACACCAAGGATCCGGGGCAGCCGCTCTCGCTCACCGGTGCCCCGCGCGTGGCCGACGGCAATGTGGTCATCGGCAATTCGGGCGGCGACGTCGGTTCGCGCGGCTACATGTCGGCCTACAACGCCGAGACCGGCAAGCAGGTGTGGAAGTTCTACATCGTCCCGGGCGATCCCGCAAAGATGCCCGAAGGCTTCGCTTCGGATTCGGCGATGCCGATGGCCGCGAAGACCTGGACCGGCGAATGGTGGAAGCAGGGCGGCGGCGGCAACAACTGGGACGGGATCGTGTTCGATCCGGCCGAGCACCTGGTCTATTTCGGCACCGGCAATGGATCGCCCCACCCCGCCATCTTCCGCAGCCCGCAGGGCGGGGACAATCTGTTCCTGTGCTCGATCGTGGCGGTGGACAGCCGCACCGGCAAATATCGCTGGCACTATCAGGAAATCCCGGCCGAAGAATGGGATTACGATTGCACCAGTCCGCTGATCCTGGCCGACCTCAAGATTGACGGCAAGCCGCGCAAGGTGATCATGCATGCGCCGAAGGACGGGTTCTTCTACGTGCTCGACCGGACCAGCGGCAAACTGCTCTCGGCCAACAATTACATGCCCAACACCTGGGCCTCGCACATCGACATGAAGACCGGTCGTCCGGTGGTGAACCCCGAGGCGATGGTCGAGGTCAAGCCCGCGCTGATCACCCCGGGATACGGCGGCGGTCACAATTGGAACCCGATGAGCTACAGCCCGCTCACCGGCCTGGTCTACATTCCGGTGCTCGAAGGCTACGCGGTGATCTCGCGGGTCGACGACGACGATTTCAAGTTCGTGCTGGGCAAGACGACGCTCGCGGCGGGGGTCGGCAATTATCCCGAGCTGCGCAAGCAATTCAACCAGGAGGCGGCCGATCGCGAGAAGGGCTATATGCTCGCCTGGAACCCGGTGACCCAGAAGGAAGCCTGGCGCATTCCCTATCCGCACGCCGGCAATGGCGGCACGATGACCACCGCCGGAAACCTGCTGGTCGAAGGCACGATCAACAAGACTCTGGCGGTCTATCGCGCGGACAACGGGCAGAAGCTGTGGGAGATGCCGGTCGGCAGCGTCCCGGTCAGCGGCCCGATCACCTATATGGTCAAGGGCCGGCAATACATTGCGGTCAACGCTGGCTGGAACAGCGCGATCGTTTCGAAGCTGACCAATCCCGACGGTTCGCCGTTCAGCTTCGCCCCTGCGCGGTTGCTGGTGTTCGCGCTCGACGCGAAAGGCGTTACGCTGCCGCCCGCGCCGCCTTCGGACGCGATCCCGCCGCCGCCAAATACGCCGATCTCGGCCGAACTGCGCAAGCAGGGCGAAGTGCTCTATGCCCGCAATTGCCAGGCCTGCCATGCGCCCAACGCGGTCGGCGGGGTCAAAGATCTGCGCCACATGAGCCCGGCGACCCACGCCGAGTTCCTCGACATCGTGCTCGGCGGCAAGCGGGCCGCGCTCGGCATGCCCAATTTCGGTACCAGCCTGACGCATGACGAGGCCGAGGCGATCCACGCCTATCTGATCGCCCGGGCGCAGGACGACTGGCAGCCGCAGTTCGTGGCGCGGAAGCAGCAGTGATCCGGCGCCTCGCCCTGGCGCTGGGCGCCTTCGCCGTGGCGCTGGCGCCGGCGGCGCAGGCCGCGGTCACGGGCGAGACGATGCGCAGCGCGGCGGTGCAGGGCGCGCAGTCGGGCGACTGGATGTCCTATGGTCGGACCTGGGACGAACAGCGCTACAGCCCGCTCGACGCGATCAACGACGGCAATGTCCAGCGGCTCGGTCTCGCCTGGTATGCCGATCTCGATACCTACCACGGGGTGGAATCCACCCCGCTGGTGGTCGATGGGGTGCTCTACAACGTTTCCGCCTTCAACGTCGTCACCGCCTATGACGGGCGCGACGGCCGCAGGCTGTGGACCTTCGATCCCAAGGTGGAACGGCAATGGGCGCGGCTGGCCTGCTGCGGCTCGGGCACCCGGGGCATCGCCGCGTGGAACGGGCGGATATACATTGCCGCGCTCGACGGGCGGCTGATCGCGGTCGATGCGAAGACCGGCGCGCAGGTGTGGAGCGTCCAAACCTTCGATCGCAGTCAGGCCTATTCGATCACCGGCGCCCCGCGCGTGTTCGACGGCAAGGTGGTGATCGGCAACAGCGGCGCCGACTACGGCGTACGCGGCTTCGTCTCGGCCTACGATGCGCAGACCGGGGCCAAGCTGTGGAAGTTCTACACCGTTCCGGGTAATCCGGCCGACGGCCCCGACGGAGAGGCTTCGGACAGCGCAATGAAAATCGCGCTCCCGACCTGGTTCGGGCAGTGGTGGAAATACGGCGGCGGCGGCACCGCGTGGGACAGCCTGGTCTACGATCCCGCGCTGCACCTGGTCTATATCGGCACCGGCAACGGCGGCCCGCTGAGCTATCATTTCCGCAGCGATGACAAGGGCGACAATCTGTTCCTCTGCTCGATCGTCGCGGTCGATGCCGACACCGGGCAGTATCGCTGGCACTATCAGATGGTGCCCGAGGACGATTGGGACTTCACCTGCACCCAGCCGATGATGCTGGCCGACCTGAAGATCGGCGGCAGAAACCGGCAGGTCATCATGCAGGCGCCGAAGAACGGGTTCTTCTACGTGCTCGATCGCAAGACCGGGGAACTGATCAGCGCGCAGAACTTCGTGCCGCAGAGCTGGGCCAGTCATGTCGATCTCAAGACCGGACGCCCGGCGATGTATCCCGACGTCCACCTGACCACCACGCCCAAGCTGATGACGCCGAGCCTGCTCGCCGCGCACAGCTGGCATCCGATGTCCTACAGCCCCAAGACCGGGCTGGTCTATTTCCCGGCGATGGAGCAGTCGACCGTCTATGCCCGGCAGGAGGACGACGCGTTCCACTTCGTGCCGTTCCGGATCAATGCCGGTTACGACTATGTCGGATCGACGCCCGAGCGCGCCGCGCTGCGCAAGAAACTGCAGGCCGAAGCCAATGCGATGGAGAAGGGCTATCTCCTCGCGTGGAATCCGGTCACCCAGAAAGAAGCCTGGCGCGCGCCCTATTCGCACCCCGGTTCTGGCGGCACGCTGGCGACCGCCGGCAACCTCGTGTTCCAGGGCACGATCGAGCGGACCTTCGCCGCCTATCGCGCCGACACCGGCCAGAAGCTGTGGGACATGCCGATCGACAATGCGCCCGTCGGCGGGCCGGTGACCTATATGATCGACGGTGTGCAATATGTCGCGATCAATGCCGGCTGGAACGGTGCGATCGTCGCCAATCTCGGCAAGGGGCCGGGCGGCTTCCAGGTTTCGCCGGCACGGCTGCTGGTGTTCAAGCTCGGGGCGAAGGGGGTGGCCCTGCCGCCGCTGCCGCCCCCAGCGGCCCTGCCGCGTCCGCCCGCGCTGCAGGCGAGCGAGGATGTCGTACGCAAGGGTGCGCAGCTCTATGGCGACACCTGCTCGCGCTGCCACGGCGACGGCGCGGTGGGCGGGGTCAAGGATCTGCGCTGGATGACGCCGGAGACGCACGCTGCGTTCGACGACATCGTGCTCAAGGGCATCCGCGCCGACCGCGGCATGGCGAGTTTCGGCGACCTGCTCACCCGCGAGCAGGCCGATGCGATCCACGCCTATCTGATCGCGCGCGGGAAGGAGGATTGGGCCGACGCCGCCGCGGAGCAGCACAAGTGAAGCGGGCGCCGCGACTGGCCGCTGCCCTGCTCGCGGGCGCGGTGGGGACCGCCCCCGCATGCGCGCAAGCGCCGGGTCAGGGGAACGCTGTTCAGGGGCTCGGCTGCGACCGGGCCTGCCTGATCGCGGCGCTGGACGGCTATATGCAGGCGCTCGGCGCACACAGTCCGCTGGCGGTGCCGGCAGCGCCCGATCTGCTGTTCACCGAGAACGATGTGCCGCTGAAGCTGGGCGAAGGCCTGTGGGGCACGGTGACCGAGGTCGACAAGGTCGGGCTCGAAGTGGCCGATCCGGTTACCGGCAATGCCGCTTGGTTCGGCTCGGTGCGCGAGAACGGGCGCAACGCGATGTTCGCGGTGCGGATCCACGTCGATCGCGGCCGCATCGGCGAGGTGGAGAGCGTGGTCGTGCGCAACATGGACCTTGCCGGCGCGCCGATCCGGCCCGCGCCGGTGCTGCAGCACGATCCGGCGTTCTACGAAACGCTTCCGCCCGAACAGCAGCGCACAAGGCCGCGCCTGCAGGCGATCGCCGATTCCTATTTCGACACGGTCGAGGCCAACGACGGGCAGGTGTTCGCGCCGTTCGACGAGGATTGCGGGCGGCTGGAGAATGGCCGCAGCACCACCAGCCGCAGCGACCCCAACGGTGCCTTCGGCGCGGTTGCGCTGGCCGAAGGGTGCGAGGCGCAGTTCAAGCTGGGCATCTACCGGATCAACAAGCGCATCCGCGAACGCCGCTACCCGATCATCGATACCGAACGCGGAATCGTGGTCGCCTCGGGTTTCTTCGACCATGCGAACGAATTCGACAGCTACAAGCTCACCGACGGGCGCGAGATGAAGACCGCGCTGAAGTGGCCGAACTCGATCTCGCTGATCGAGGCGTTCCGTATCAAGGACGCCAGGATCAGCCGGATCGAGGCAGTGTTCACTTATGTGCCCTATTTCATGCACAACCCCTTTGCGGGCCCGGCGGCATCGCCGCCCGATCACCCGCCCATGCCGGCGGCCTGCGGCGAAGCTTGTCTGGCGCAGCTCGCCGGGAAGACCATGGCTGCCTACGTTTCCAGGGATTGGCGATCGCTGCCTTGGGCGGACCGGGTCGGTTACAGCGACGAGAACCTCGGCCTGCAGGTCGGCGAGGGCATCTGGGGCACCGTCACCAAGATCGACGGCAAGCCGCTGGTGATCGCCGACGGACGGACCGGCAAGGCTGTCTGGATCGGCCGGATCGAGGAGCACGGCCAGCCGGCTTGGGCGGCGGTGACCGTCACGGCCGGCGAGGGCGACCGGATCGGCGACGTCGAGACGCTGGTGCATCGCAAGGAATACGGGGCGCCCTATGCGGAGCCACTGGCCGCGCCGGCCTTCGCCGAGCTGCCGGCATCGCGGCGGACCGACCGTGCCACGATGCTGGCCGCAGTGGACGCGTTCCATGGCGCGATCAACCGTCACGACGGGACCGTAGCCCAGGGCATCGCCGACGATTGCCGCTGGGCGGTCAACGGGCAGGACGTGGGGCAATGCGCCGCGCCGCTCACCGGCAACCGGCTGAAAGCGCTTGCACAGGTGAGGGATATCGAGCTGCTCGCGGTGGATGAGGCGCGCGGACTGGTGGCGGTCCGCATGTTCGAGGATTTTCCGGCCAATCCGCTCCATTTCACCGATGCGAGCGGCGCTGCCTATGACGATCCGGCGCTCAGCCCGCGCACGCTGAAACTGGTCGAGCTGTTCCGTTTCGAGGGCGGCACCCTGCAGCGGATCGAGGCCTATACGCTGCAACTGCCTTACGGCATGCGGCCCCGCTAGGCGTTAGCCGGCCAGCGCCGCGCGGCGATAGGCGCGCGGGGGCTGGCCGAAGCGGCAGCGGAAGCTGTGGCTGAAATGGGCCGCGTTGCTGAAGCCGCAGCCGAACGCGATCTCGGTGATCGAGCGATCGGCAAATTCCGCACGCGACAGGCGATCGCGGCACTGTTCGAGCCGCTGGGACCAGATGTACTGGCTCAAGGTCTCGGCCTCGTCGCTGAAGATCTTGTGCAGGTAGCGCTTGGTGCAATGCATCTGCTCGGCGATCCGGTCGATGGTGAGCTCAGGGTCGGCGAGGTTGCGATGGATGAAGGCCTGGATGCGCGTACGCACGGTTTCGCGCATGGTTTCGCCGCGGCGCGTACAGAAGCGCTCGATCAGCGCCAGGCGCGCGAGCTCGGTCAGCGCATTGCCCAGCGCCTCGTCCACGCTCGGGCTCAGCGGCGCGCTCTGCAGCACGCAGGATCGTGCGAGCTCCAGGCACATCCGCGCCGCGCCCGCGATTGGCTCCTTGCCGCCCGCGCCGGAATGCACTTGCGCGAGCAGGGGCCGCGAGAGGTTCGTGAGCGGGAGGGAGAGTGCCAGCAGCTCGCCGCCACGCTGGACGCGGACCGCGAGGGTGCTGCCGATGCCGACGGACCAACTGCCCGAGGCCGCATCGCCCGGCGCCGGAACATCCGCGAGCTCGCCTTGCGGGCCGAGCTGGAACAGCAACCTGCAGGCCGGTTCGCCGCTCTCGGCGAGCCCGCCCGCGCCGCTGATGCGGTCGAGCCTCACCGTGCCGCGGGTGAGCGACTGGCGTTCGCAGGCGACGAACATCTCCACCGGCGCGGACCAGCCCGGTCCGTTGCCGGCCAGGACGCGCGGATCGGGCGCTGCCGGCGCTTGGAGATTGAGCGCGCTCATTCGGCCGGCGCCACCAGCCCGGCTTCCATCCGGGCCCGGCCCTCCTCGGTCAGCGCTAGCGGCCGCGCGTAGGATCGGTCGGCGGGGCCGCGCAGGCCCTGCATGGCGCGCGGCGGAATGCCGTTATTGTCGGCGGTGAAGGTGAAGTCCATCACCGCTTCGCGATGCGCGATGCGCCAGTCTCCCGCGCGGCGCTCGAAACGGTCGACGTAGCGCGCCCCGCCGATCGTGACCGTATCGCTGCCCTTTGGCAGCAGCGTGGTGATCACATAGCTTTCGCAATGGGCGACGTCGCCGTCGATGTCGAAGGTGAAGTTCGAGATGTGGTGCGAGGTGTGATCGAGGCTGGTGAGATAGGCCAGCAGCCAGTCGACCCGCGCCTCGGGCCCGCCGGTAAAGGCGCCGCGGTCGTCGGTCGCATCCGGGTGATAGGCCGAAAGCAGCAGGTCGCGATCGAGCCGGTCGGCGCCGCGGGTGTAGCGGTTCATGCAGTCGAGAATGTCCGCCCGGTCCCTCAGGTATCGCACCTCGGCTGCCAGAGCGGCAAGTTCCACCTCGTTCATCGGATTTCCTCTCCCTCGATTACCGGCGGGGGCGACACGAAATGCCTGCGCCCGAACAGGATCGCGATCGCCGAGATGGCGACCGGCACGACCAGGGTCAGCAGGATCGTCTTCGGCGCCATCTGTGCACCGATCGCGAGGCCTCCTGCGATCGGCGCGGACACCGCCCCGATCCGGCTGACCGCAGCCATCCACCCGGCGCTGGTGGCGCGCAGCTCAAGCGGATAGAGCGCCACCGCGATCGACATCCAGATGCCCTGGATCCCGGAGGTTCCGGCGCCCGCCAGCAGCAGCAGGCCCTGCCATAACAGCACCTTGCCGGGCAGCAGCCCGATCGCCGCCAGCGCCAGGGCCGAGCAGCCGTATCCCGCGAGCAGGGCCGGCACGATCTTGCGGCGGTCGATCGCCCAGGCGATCAGCAGCCCGCTGAAAATCCCGCCGAGCTGGACCGCGGCGGTGCCGCGCAGCGCGTCGGCGGTGCTCCAGTGGGCCTGGCGCAGCACGGTCGGCAGCCAGCTCATCATCAGATAGAGACAAAAGCCCCCGCTGATCGTCCCCAGCCAAGCGACCAGTGTGCGGATGCGATGTTCCGGCGAAAGCAGCGTCGCGACCGACTGGCGCGCAGAACGCTCGCGCTGCGTCAGGTACAATTGTCCGGCGGCAAGCTCGGGCGCGATCTGCCGCAGGATCGCCGCGATGCGCGGATCGCGCGGGCGCACGGAGACCAGCCATTTGAGCGATTCGGGCAGGAACAGCCAGATCACCGCCGCCACTGCCAGCGGCACCGCGCCGCCGAACCAGAAGATTCCGTGCCAGCCGATGCCGGCCAGGATGGCTGGCGCGATCATTGCGGCAAGGAACGCGCCGCCGGGCACCGCGCAGGTCATCAGGGTCATCAGCAGGAAGCGCCATTTGGCCGGCGCATAATCGCTCATGATCGCGGCGGTATTGACCGTGGTGATGCCCAGGCCGATCCCGGTCGCGAAGCGGCAGACGGTGATCCATCCGGCAGAGACATGCAGCAGCGCCGCCAGCGTGCTGCCGCCGGTCACCAGCATCGCGATCGTCAGCATCGGCTTGCGCCCGATCCGGTCGCCCAGCGGCCCGAACACCGCGCCGCCGATCGCCATGCCGAACAGGCTGGCCGAGAGTGCGAGGCTGAAGCGTTCGGGGGTGACGCCCAGTTCGCCGGCGATATCGGGCACGGCGAGTGCCAGCGCCTGCAAATCATAGCCTTCGCAGAACAGCGCCAGCGCGCAGATCAGGAACAGGCGGAGCTGCAGCCCCGAAAGCCGGGGCTCGTCGATCAGCGCGTCGACGTTCCCCGAGCGCTGCGGCGGATCCGCAGCGGCTCCGATTTGCGCCAGCGTCGCCACGCTAGTCTTCGGCACGCGCGAAGGCGGCCATGTCGGCGACGCCCCCGGCGGCCGGATTGGGCGGCGGGGCGTTCTTGCCGGTCACCGGATTGGGGTAGTGGAACGGCTCGCAGTAATAGTTGGGATAGGTGAGGTAGATCACCGTCGGGGCCAGATCGGGCGGCGGAGGGAAGCTTTCGGGCCGCGTGTTCGGAGTCGCCTGCTTGTGCCAGCCTTCCGAATAGAGCGTGTACATCGTGAAGGGCGCGTGGAGCTTGTCGATCACCCACACGCCGTCGACTTTCTTGTAATGGTTCTCGTAAAGGCAATCGCCCCAGTTGAGCGGCGCCCAGCTGCTGCCGCCGATCACGAAAGCCCGCCAGCGGCCGCGCGCGGTCTGCCCGTCTTCCGAAACCGTCACGATCCCCTGGAATTGCTGGTGGTTGATGATCTGCTCGCGCTGCGGTCCGGTGGGGCCGAGGCCGATACCCATGTATTGCAGCACCCGTTCCTTGCCGAGGAACACGCCGCGCCCCCCGATCTCGAGCGTGGAATCCGCGACGAACAGGTCGGACACGTCGTTCCACATCGCCTTGTCGACATAGTAGCCGTAGGAGCGCTGGAGCTTCTCGCAGGCCCGCTGGTCCTCCAGCCGTTCGGTCCGCCGGGCGAGCGCCGCGATGTCCTCCGCCAGCGCGTCGTCCGGCAATGGAGGTAGCGCGGGCCGAGCGGGCTGTGCGCCGGTCACCGGATTGGGATAGTGATAGAGGGGCAGATAGACTTCGGGCAGCGAAGCATAGACCTCGCTCTGCGGCGCATCTGGAGGAAGCACCTCGCTCGGACCCTCCATCGGTATGTCGCCGGCGATCCAGCCCTTGTCGTAATCGCAGATCATGGTGACGTAGAAGTGCAGGCTGGCGATCTTCCACACGCCGCCATCGTTGACATAGGCGTTCTCGAAGGTCCCCTCGCTCCAGCGGCCTTCACCGTTTGATTGCCACATGATGTCGTTGCGCCAGCGGGCCTTCGCTGTGCGGTTGTCCGGGGCGACGGTGATGATCGGCTGGCAGGTGAAATGGATGTTAAGCTCGCCCTGGGCGAGTCCGTCGGGTCCGCGCAGCGCGATCGCCGCGCGGATGCGTTCGCGGCCGCGATAGACCCCGCTCTGGCCCCATTCCCAGCTGGCGTCGTCGGCGAACAGATCCGCCGCGGCCGGCCACAGGCCCTTGTCGACGTAATAGCCGTAACTGCGCTGCAGCCGTTCGATTGCCTCGTGCGAGGCCTGCCGCGCGAGCCCCAACTCGATCGCGTCGAGGTGCGCTTCCAGCGCGTCGAGCACCTGGTCGCTCATCGCACCACCTCCTCTCCGGTGACCGGGTGGGGATAATGGAAGGGCGGCGCGAAGATCGCCGGGAAAGGTTGATAGGCCGTCGCGGACGGCCGATCCGGCGGGAAATCTGCCAGCGCCGGGGAGCGCCAGTCGCCGTCGACCGGTTGGAGCGTGGCCCAGCCGCCCTCGTAGGGGGCGACGAAATTGGGATAGAAGCGCAGCGCGGCGATCTTCCATACCCCGGCTTCCTTGCGATAGGCGTTCTCATAGACGCCTTCACCCCATTCGGCGTGCTCGCCGTACTGGCCGGTCATGGAGAGTTGGTGCCAGCGGCCCTGGGCTGTAGTGCCGTCCTCGGAAAGCGTTATCACCGGCTGCAGCTGGAAGTGCTCGTGAAGCTGGCCGAACGGCAGGCCCGGGCCGGGATTGCCACCCGCCAGCAGCACGATCGCCCGGTGGATGCGCTCGCGGCCGGCATAGACGCCGTCGACCCCGTGCTCGAAGGTCGCGTCTTCGGCGAACAGGTTGCTCGCCTCGCGCCAATAGCCTTTGTCGATGTAGAACCCATAGGCGCGCTGCAGGCGGATGATCGCCTGATAGTCCTCGCGCCGTTCGGCCTCGGCCTGCAGCCGCGCGATCCGTTGCTCGATTTGCCTGCGTCGCTCAGCGGACATGTCCTTCCTCCTCTGCCGTTCGCACGGGCTTTTCTTCGCGTGTGGGAATCTCGCCGACGACCCGGCGGACGGAAAAGCGCCAGCGCCCGTCCTCGCGCACCAGCTCGTCGAAATAGCGGCCGGCCAGCATCGGGCCGGGCTTCGCGTCTTCGGTACGGGCGAAATAGACCAGGCGGGACTCTGCGGTCGCCCGGTCGCCCTCCACCCGGATCAGGATGTTGCTCATCAGGTGGAAGTTCTGGGTATTGATCCAGCCTTCCGGTACAGGACCAAGCCCTTCGAGCAGCATCGCTTCGATCGCCGCAGGGCCGGTTGCCTCACCCATTCTCCCGGACCAGCGTCCGTCCCGCGCGAACAATTGCGCATAGCCGTGGTAATCGCGCGCATCGAGCCGCTGGGCGTAGACCAGGATCAGATCGCGGATCTCGCGCTCGTCCTCGATCGCACGAAGCCTTTCCTCGATGGAAAGCCCCGCGGTTTGCGGTGAATCTCCGGCCATGTCCTCTCCACTGCGGCTTTTGCCCGCAAGGGCTCCGCATGTTTAGCGGTTTAGCTAAACAATTCGCGCGTGAAGGTAAACTGAGAAATGCCCTGTCAGGCGGATTTCGGAGCTGTCCAGCGGTTCAGCGACGGCGGGCGAAATCGCTCAGGTTGCGGGCGAACTGGACGATCAGCTGATCGAGCTTGTTTTCCTGCCGTTGGGATTCGAGCCGGGGCAGTTCGATCCTCAGCACGCGGGTTTCGCCGGTGGCCGGCTCGGCGGGATGGGTGCGCGCGCGCGGATGGGCGCGGTGGTATATGTCGAGGAACTGCTCGCGCTCGCGCTTGGTCAGATGGATCGCGTCGAGGATCGGCTCGACGTATTTCTCCGGCAGCGGTGTCTTGTAGTTCGGGCTCGTGATCTGGGAAACGAAGCTCTTGTTCTTGCCGATCTGCGCGGCGATCCGCAGTCGCATGCCCGATGGGCGCGACTCCACCGCCTCCTTGAGCAGGCTCTTGTAAGCGCGGATCAGTTCCTGTTTCGCGTCCCCCGTCACTCCGCCTCCGTCATGCCCATCGGCCGGCTCGTCCTCGCCCAGCAGCCGCGCCGTCATTCCCCGTGCCTTATGAAGTGTTTGAAGCGCGGTGCAAAGCGTGCCGGAACGGCGATCGAGCGGATTCCGCAGTCGATCAGCTGCCGCAGTTGCACCAGCGAGGAAGCGACATCGCCGCACAGCGTGACCTCGGTCGCGGTGCGCTCGGCTTCGCGCAGCACCAGCCGGATCAGGTCCAGCACGGCCGGGGCGATCTCCTCGCCGAAATCGAGCGCGTCGCTGTCGCGCGAGACCGCGAGCGTGTACTGGACGAGGTCGTTGGTCCCGATCGCGAAGAAATCCGCGCCGAAGCTTCCGATCTCGAGCGCCGCTGCCGGCGTCTCCACCAGCATTCCGAGCATTGCCTGCGCGTTGCCACCCTGCCGCGCGATCACCTCGTCCAGCTTCCGACGGAAGAACTCCATTTCCTTCGGCAGCGTCAGCATCGGCACGAGGATCCGCACGGGCCGGCCGGCCGCCGCTTCGAGAATTGCCGCGTACTGGGTTTGGAGCACGTCCGGGCGACGGGCGAGCAGGCGCGCGCCCCGCACGCCGAGAAAGGCGTTGGTCTCACCGGGAATGGTGAAGCCGGGGATTGCCTTGTCGCCGCCCGCGTCGATCAGGCGGATCGTGACCGGGCGATCGCCCGCCCAGTCGAACAGCCGGCGGTAGATGTTCGCCTGCACCTCCTGCTGCAGCAGGGCGGCCGGATCGGGCAGGAGCAATTCGGTCCGCACCAGGCCGATCCCGTCGAACCATTCGGCAGGGGTTTCGTCCAGCGAGGCGAGCGAATTCAGGCTGAGATTGATCTTCACTTGCGCGCCATCGGGCAGCAGCGCCGGCCCCAGTGCCACATCTTCCGCCAGCTTGACGGTGTGAATCGGGGTTTCCGACGCACCCAGCTCGGCAGCCTCGGGATTGACGATCAGGCGGCCGGCCACCGCATCGAGCAGCGCGGGGCATTCGAGCATCGAAGGATCGACATCGCCGATCCGCACCAGCATCGGAACGCCCTGCGCGCGCGCCAGCAACGCGACGTGGCTGCCGGCGCTGCCGGCCCGCAGCGCGATCCCACGGGCGTTCTTCCAGTCGATCTCAAGGAATCGGCTCGGAGTCATGTCGTCGGCCAGCAGCACCGAATTTTCGGACCAGTCGACTTCGGGCTCTCGGTCCCCACCGAAACAGCCGAGCAGACGATCGCGCAGGTCGATCATATCGGCCGCGCGTGCGGCGAACAGCTCGCTTTCCGAAGAGGCGAAGAGTTCGATCTGCTCTTCGAAGACCTCGCCGATCGCGGCCTGCGGATCCCTGGTGTCGCCGCTCCGGACGATCAGTTCGCTCACGAAGCTGTCGTCTTCGAGCAGCTCGACCTGGAATTCGAGAATCTCCCTGCCGAGTTCCTGGCTCGACGCCTGCAGCGCGACGAGCTGCTGCAGCGTTGCGGCGACCGCTCCGACCACGCTGGCGGCCGGTCGCGCGGGTGCGGCGCGCACCGGCCGGTCGCGCCGCAGAACGCCGGCGGCCGCACCTTTCGACGCGACCTGCCCCGCATAGGCGTGTCGCCTCATTCCGCGCCTTCTCCCGGTTCGGTGAATGCTCGCTCGAAGAAGCCGCCCAGCGCCGCGATGGCCGCGTCCGCGTCCGCTCCCGCGGCGCGCAGTTCGATCACCTTGCCGCCTTCGGCGCGCATCGCCATCAGCTTGGGGACGCTTTTCGCATCGATCCATGCGGCATCGCCGGCAACCCGCATCTGCATCGTCGAGGTATATTTGCGGGCGAGCCGGGCGACCTTGATCGCCGGGCGGGCGTGCAGCCCGTCGGCAGATCGCACGGTCAGCTCCGTATGCAACCAGTTCTCGGATGGCGCTCCGTTCATGCCTGCATGAACTCCTCGGCCGCGCGCACGACCTCGTCGAGGGTTCCGCCCGAGGCCGCCTCGGCCGCCGCCATCAGCGCGCCTTCGACCAGCGGCGCCTGGCAGATGCGCACGCTGCTGCCGCGCGCCCGATCGAGTTGCTCGATCGCCATTTCGGAGTTGGTTTCCGCGCCGCCCATGTCGACCAGCACGGCAACCCCCTCGGGGCGCCAGATCGCGTCGAGCTGCGCGACGATCTGGGGCAGGCTGGTGCCGAGCCCGCCGTCGGCATTGCCGCCGGTCCAGGCGATGGTGACGTCCTCGCCCGCCATCTGCCGCGCCATGTCGGCAGTGCCGCGGGCGACGTCGTGCGAATGCGAGACGATCAGGATGGCGACGCTCATTCAGGATTCTCCGCCGAGTAGTTCGGTGATGGTGGAAAGGCACAGCAACGCGGAGGCCGCGCCCGGATCGTCGGCGCCCGCCGCGCGCTCGCCGACATAGGCCGCGCGCCCGCGCCGGGCGCGCAGGGGCCGCGCGTCCTCCAAGCCCTGCCGGCCCGCAGCCTGCATCGCAGCAAGCGCCGCGGCGCGGCCGCCTCCGGCATGGACGGCCAGCGCGCGCGATGCGGGGGCAAGCACGTCGAGCATGGTCTTGTCGCCCTCCGCCGCGCGGCCGCGCTTGGCGAGCCCGGCGACGCCGGCCGCGAAGGCTGTCGCCCACTCGGCAAGGGAGGGCGCGACGGGGAGGGCCTTGCCCGTTTCCATCAGCAAGGTGCCGTAGAGCGGACCGGAGGCGCCGCCGACGCTCATCACGATTTCGCTGCCGGCGCGGCGCAGCAGATCGGGCAGGGCGAGGTTCGCAAGCGTGTCGCGCACTTCGTCGAGCCGACGCGCGGCGCGCGAGAGATTGTGCCCGTGGTCGCCGTCGCCGATTGCGCGGTCGAGCGCGTCCAACTCGTCCTCTGCCGCCAGCAACCGCTGACACAGCGTCGCCAGCGCGTCGAGCGCGCGCGCCTCGGCGGATCGGGTGGGGGCGGGCGATGCGCTTGTCATGCGCCCCACCGCAAGCCGGGGGTTACCACCGGATCGTCCCATAGCTGGAGGAAGCGATCGTTCATCCGGGTGAGGGTGATCGAGGCACCTGGCATTTCGAGCGAGGTGACCAGTGGAGCAACGAGCGAGCGCGCGACCGCAAGCCCGCGCCCCTCGATCATCCTGACCGCGGCGCGATAGAGGATCTGCAGTTCCATCGGCGGGGTTCCGCCGAGCCCGTTGACGAACAGCAGCAGCGGCTCGCCGGGTGGCGGCGCGAGGTCGCTCAGCAGCGCGTAAACCAGCTCTTCGGCGATATCGTCGGCAGGGGCGACCGGTGCGCGGCGCCGGCCCGGCTCGCCGTGGATGCCGATCCCGATCTCCATCTCGCCCGGCGCGAGCTCGAGGTTGGGCCGGTCGGCGGTCGGCACCCGGCAACCGCCCAGTGCCACGCCCATCGTGCGGGTCGCTTCGGCGACAGAGCGGGCCAGGTCAGCGCATTCGGTGAGACCGGCCATGCGTTCCGCGGCCGCACCCGCGATCTTCTCGACCACCACCGTGCCCGCCACGCCCCGGCGCCCGACGGTCTCTCCGCCACCCGCCGCGCCGATGTCGTCCTCGATCACGACCTCGGCATGGGGCAGGTCGAACAGCTCCATCGCCAGCTCGAAGTTCATGATGTCGCCGGAATAGTTCTTGATCAGGCACAGCAGCCCGGCATCGTCCGCGACCGACTGCGCCGCGGCAAGGATCTGCTCGACCGAGGGGGACGAGAACACTTCGCCCGGGACCGCTGCGTCGAGCATTCCCCGCCCGACGAAGCCGGCATGGAGTGGATCGTGCCCCGAGCCGCCACCGGAGACGATCGCGACCTTCCCCGGCACCCGGTTCCGGCGCGCGACGAAACGCGGCTGTTCGCTGAGTTGCACCAGATCGGCGTGACAGCGGGCAAAGCCGCGCAGGGCTTCGGCCACTGCGTCCTCGGGATCGTTGAGAAACTTGCTCATCAGCCGCGCTCCCGCCGGAGGGGGGCGGATTGACGCCGCGAGGCGGTGCGCGCAGCTAGCCGCGAACCATCCTTGCCGGAGAATGTTCGATGACCAGCGACACCCGATGCCGATGTGCCGATCTGGAAGCGATCCGCCGCCTCCATTCCGATTATGGCCGCCTGCTCGACGCCCGCGACGCGGAAGGATGGGCGGCGCTGTTCGCTCCCGAGGGGAGCTGGATCGGCGGCGAGGCCTACGGCGTGATTTCCGGCCGCGCAGAATTGGCGGCGTTCATCCGTCGCGAATTTTCCGCGGCACCGCCCTGTGCGCACATGCTGGGAAATGCGGCGATCATGCCCTCCGCGGACGGAACGTGGGCCACTGCATGGTCGCGCTGGTTGCTGCTGGAGCAAGACGGGCGCGGCATGCGCCCGGCGCTGTGCGGCAGCTACGCCGACCGGCTGGTCAGGCTCCCCGACGGATGGCGCTTCGAACGCCGCGATGTCACGCTGGACCTGCCGAGGCAGGCTTGAACGCGCGCGCTTGGTAGACACCTCTCCGATCCCCTTTCGCGACAGCTTGTACTGCCGATCTATGGGCAACAACTAAACTGCGAATGATACTGGCCGCAAGAGCATTCACACATCTGCGCGAAGGCGAACCGCGGATTTTGCCCACTGCGAACCAAGCCTGTTTTCGGGGGATCGTGCACGATTTGCAAATCGCTCAGGCCGGTTCGCAGGCCGGTTTCGTCGAACCGGCCGAGTTCACTTACGGCCGGTTCAACGAATCGAAATATACTAAACCTTCAAAAGCAACCGATGGTCAGTCCTTCTTCTTCAGCACGCCGCCGAGGCCGGCGGGCGGCTGGGCCGGAGGCGGCGCGTTGCCGTCGCGGTAGGGGATCACGCCGAACGAGGTGCGCTTCTTGATCTTCCATTCGCCGTTTTCGCGGACGAATTCGTCGAAATAGCGGCCCGCCAGCAGCGGCTGTGGCTTGTTGTCGTCGGTGCGGGTGAAGAACATGTAGCGCGACCTTGCCTTCGCGGTGTCGCCGTCGACCTCGACCACCACGGTGGTGTCGAGGTGGAAGTTGTCCTTGTTGATGAAGCCCGGCTCGGGCACCCCCATGTTCTTTTCCAGCATGGCCTGGATCGCGGCCGGCCCGGTCGCGCTGCCGAAGCCGCCGGTCCAGGTTCCGTCGCTGGCGAACAGCGAAGCGTAGCCCTTGTAGTCGCGCGCATCGAGATATTCGCCGTAGCGGATGATCGCCTCGCGGATCTGCTTTTCGGATTCGAGCTGGTCGAGCCGCTGCTCGACCGTCAGACGGGCGGCGGGCCTCGCCTGGACGGCGCCGGCCGGAAGCGCGGCGGCGATAATGAGTGCTAGTGGCGCTGCGAGCGCGATCTTTGCCATGGCTGTTCCCTCTTCACGTCTGCTGTGGGCCGGCATTCTCTCCGCCCAGTCGCGCGAGGATGCATTGCTGGCGACGAACCGGCAACTTGCGTGACGAAGCCCGCACGGGCGGTTCCACGTCAGCAAAGTCCGCATTGCACTCTGGGCAATGACACTTGTCCGCCCGGCTGCCACTCTGGCCCGACAGACCTCACGGGAGAGCATCCATGTTACGCAGCGCCGCGGGCGCCCTGCTCCTGCTTGCGGCGGCTCCGGCCGGCGCGCAAGCCTATGGCGAAGACAGCGCCCTGCCACGGATCGATTGCGACCGCACCTGCCTCGAAGGCTTCGCCAAATCCTACGTCGCCGCGCTGGCGGCGAAGGACCCTTCGCGCGCGCCGTTCGCCAAGGACATCCGGTTCACCGAGAACAGCGTGGAGATGCCGGTCGGCGAGGGGCTGTGGGGCACGGTCACCAAGGTCGATCCCGCCGACGGGATGATCCCGGCCGACACCGAGACCGCGAACGTCGCCTGGTTCGGCCACGCATGGGAGAACGGCAACCTCGTGTTCCTTGCGGTGCGGCTGCATGTGAACCGCGCGCACCAGATCGACGAGGCGGAGACGGTGATCTCGCGCAAGACCGGCATGCCGCTGATCTTCGGCAGCGGAATGGAGCCGCATCATCCGGCCTGGACCGAACCGTTGGCCGATCAGACCACGCCGCGCTCGCGCCTGCGGTCGATCGCGGACTCCTATTTCAGCACGCTGGAATACAACGACGGCACGGTGTTTGCGCCCTTCTCGGATCAGTGCTCGCGGCTTGAAAACGGCATCTCGACCACCGCGAAGACGGCCAATTCGAACAATTCGGCTTCGGTCGCGGAGGGCTGCGAGAACCAGTTCAAGCTGGGCATCTACCGGATCAACAAGAACCTGCGCGAACGGCGGTTTCCGCTGATCGACACCGAGCGCGGGATCGTGGTCGCGACCGACTTCATGGACCACGCCAACTATTTCGACGAATACAAACTGAAAGACGGCCGCACGATGAAGACCTTGCTCAAATGGCCGAACTCGCTCGACGTGATGGAAGCATTCAAGATCGTCGACGGCAAGATCCTGACGATCGAGGCCAATTTCGATTACGTGCCCTACGGTATGCATTCGCCTTGGGCGGAGCCGAAGCAATGATCCGCCGCGCCGCTCTCCTGCTCACCGCCGCTGCCGCGGCAAGCCTGGCCTCCGCCGCGCAAGCGAAGGGCAGTTGCGATGAGAAATGCCTGCTCTCGCTGGCCGACCGCACGATGACCGCGATCGCCGCGAAGGACTTTCGCAGCCTGCCGTGGGCCGATCCGACCCGCTACACCGAGAACAACGTCGGACTGATGATCGGCGACGCTTGGTGGGGCTCGGCGGGGCCGACGGCCGGGGCCAAGGCCTTCGCGCTGGCCGACGCCGAGACCGGCAACGTCGTATGGTTCGGCACGATCTGGGACCACGACGAGCCCGCCTTCGGCGCAATCCGCATTGCGGCGCCGGACGGAAAGATCGAGGGAATCGAAGTCGTCGCCGGCCGCAAATCCTGGCCGATCCCGTTCGGCGATCCAAAGGCCTTTGCGGTATCTTCGTCGATGACCAAACCCATAGCCGCCGCGGACCGCCGCCCGCGGCAGCGCTTGATCGACATTGCCGACGCCTATCTGGCCACCAAGCAGGCCAATGACGGCGCGCTGCTGGCCGATTTCGCGCCGGGCTGCGCGATGACCGAGAACGGCGTGCCGGTGACCGGCGTCGAGAGCGATTACGTGCCCAAGGCCGGCGATTGCGCGGCGGTGTTCAAGGAAGGACTGTTCGCCCCGGTCGCGCATATCCGCGACCGGCGCTTTCCGGTGGTCGATCCCGACCGTGGGCTGGTGCTGGCGATCAGCGTGCAGGACATCCCGGCGCGCGATCCGAATTTCTTTACGACCGGCGGCAAGCCGGCGAAGATGAAGCGCGACTATCCGATGAGCCGGCTGGTAGCCGAACTCGTCCGGATCGAGGGCGACAAGGTCGTGCGCAGCGAAGCCGTGGTCACCTCGCTTCCCTACAGGATGCCAACCCCCTGGAAGTGAGGCAGCGCCGCCGCTAGGTCAATGCCCTGGCGGCGGGCCGTCGAGTACACCCGCCGGCGCCATCGGGACGACATAGGGCGTGCCTGTCACCGGATTGGGGTAGTGATAGGGCACGATGTAGTACGAAGGGTACATCAGGAACACGACTGTGGGCGCGCGATCGGGCGGAGCCATGTTGCGGTCGCCAGGCCAGTTGTTCGCGATCACATGGTCCTTCCAGCCGTCTTCCCAGCCGGCGTACATGGTGAAGGGGCCGCGCAGTTCCGCGATCTTCCACACGCCGCCTTCCTTGACGTAGTCGTTCTCGTACAGCGGCAGGCCCCAGCCGCCGCCGCTCATCACGAAGGCGCGCATCCGCTGGTGCGCATGGATCCCGTCAGGGTCGATGTCGGGGATCGGCTGGAACTGCATGTGGTTCATCAGCCGGTCGGCCTGCGGCCCGTCGGCACCGAAGCCGGTCCGCATATAGGCCAGCACGTGATCCTTGCCGGCATAGATGCCGCGCCCGCCGATCTCGAGCGTCGCATCCTTCGAAAACAGATCACCGAGCGGGTCCCATTCGGCCTTGTCGACGAAATAGCCATAGGTGCGCTGCAACCGCTCGATCGCGTTGAGGTCCTCGAGCCGGGTGATGCGGCTATCGAGTTCGTCCAGTCGCGCGGCCGCGTCCTGCGCGCGGCCGGGGGCGGCTGCGGCCAGCGTCAGTGCGGCGGCGGTCATCAGCAAGATGCGGCACATGAGGGCTGTCTTCCGTTGCTGGGAAAAAGAAACGGGCGGCACGAGGCCGCCCGAGTGGTGGTGCCGGCCGTAGGGAGGACCGGGCAGGGTTTTTCGGTCGACCGATCGGGCACTGCCGGCCGGCGGGGATGATGATGCAAATTCATCCCCACCGGCGGGAACCTTGGCCGTGCGGTCAGAACGTACGGCGGAGCGAAAGCTGCCACTCGCGCGGCATGCCGGGCTGGCCGCTGGCGTACCAGCTGTTGGTGAACTTGTTCAGGTAGTAGAGCTTGTTGGTCAGGTTCGAGACCACCAGCGCGATCTGCCAGTCCTTGTTCTCCGTCTGGTACGACAGGCGGGCGTTGGCGACCGTGAACGGGGACACGTCGGCGATGGAATCGCAGGTGATCACCCCGCAATAGCCTGGAGTCCGAGCGACATCGACGCGCGGCGTGAGTGTGCCCACCTTGCCCATGTCGATCTCGTACTGGATGCCTGCGCTCCATTTCCACTTGCCGATGCCGGCGAGCGGCTGGCCCACCGTGATCGACGTGGTGGGATAGTTGATCGAGACGAACTTGGAGTCGGTCAAGCTAAGCGAGCCGTCGATCTGCAGCCCATCGACCGGTTCCAGGAAGGTTTCGAGTTCGAAGCCCTTGATGTGCGCGTTGCCGAGGTTGAGATACTGGCCACACAGGCCGGTGACACCGCCCTTGTCGGGCGGCAGCAGGTTGCCGTCGGCGTCGATGCAAGTCTGGGGCGTGCCTTGGTAGCCGATGTACTGCATGTAGAACACGTCGCCATTGATGGTCACGCGGCGATCTAGGAACGACGACTTGAAGCCGGCTTCGTAGGCCCTGAGCTTCTCGGCGCCAAACGGGCGGATCTGGTGATAGTCATAAGGGCGCGGCGCCACGCCACCGCCCTTAAAGCCGGTCGAGAACTGCGCATAGGCCATCACGTCGGGCGTCAGGTGATACGAGAGCACCGCACGATAGTCGGGGATCGTTTCCGAGTATTTCCCGACATAGCCCGACAGCGGATTGTTCGGATTCGAGAGCGGCAGGAAGTCGCCCACGCCATCGGGGTTGAAGCGCCCGAACAGGTAATCCTTCTTTTCATGCGTAAGGCGGAAGCCGCCCTCGGCGGTCAGTTTGTCGGTGATGTCCCAGCCGAGATTGACGAAGCCAGCGTAGCTGGTGAGGCTTGCGGTGTCGTCGTTGATGAAGTCGAAACACGGCGTCGCGGCAGCGCAGAAGCCCGAGAACGGCGTGTGGATGCGGGCATCGTAGCGCGTGTCGGCGTCATAGTAGTATCCGCCGATCGTGAAGTGGACCGTGTTGTCGACAAAGTTGCCCGACAGGCGTACTTCCTGGCTGAATTGGTTGTGGTAGAACTTGGACTCGTCCTGGATGAACACGACCGGCGAGTTGTCGTTATCGGACCCGCTCAGGCTGTAGTAGTGGCGGTAGCCGGTGATGGACTTGATGCTGAGATTGTCGCTCAGCTGATAGTCGATCGTCCCGGCGATGCCCCAGCCTTCGACCTGATTTGCCGACGGCGCGATCATCGGTCCGTTCGACGGACCCGCCGTGATCGACGACGGTGGCCCGGAGCCCGCATCGAGCGCCGAATGGAGGTAGCCGGCATCGTAGAAGTTGGCGTAGTTGGCGTAGGGATCGTTCAGCACCGCATTGGCCGGACGGTTGGGGCCGTAGGTGACGAAGCGATCGTCATACGGCACGCCCTGGTAGGCGACGCTCGTCTGCGACCGATCGATCGCGCCCGCCGACTCGCCGCTCGCGAGCAGCGTGGAAGCCTGGGTCGCCGAGGTATCCTTGGTATAGTCGCCGGTAACGTTGATCTCCAGCGGGCTGCCGGTCGGCGCGATCCGCAGCGAACCGCGCATTGCATACATGTGCTGGTCGCCTTCCTTACCCAGCACGCAATCGCCATTGCTGGTCAGCGTCGGAATCGCGGCCTGTCCGGGGCTGATCTTACTGGTGCCAGGCTGAACATAGGGATCGTTCGGATTCATGCAGCCGTAATCGTAACGGGTGACATAGCCATCGTGGTTGCGGGTGACCCCGGTGATCCGCGCATAGACCGTGTCGGGGACCAGCGTGAAATCGGCGCTTGCCTTGAAGTCGCGGCGGTTGAGGCTGCCCACGGCACCTTCGACGTACCCACCCTCCCCGGTCGGCTTCTTCGAATAGACCTTGATCGCGCCGCCTTCGGAATTCATCCCCGCAAGGGTGCCCTGCGGGCCGCGCAGGACCTCGATCCGGTCGATGTCGCTGAGGTCGAAGGCCGAGGCGGTGACGGTGCCGAAATAGATGTCATCGATATAGATGCCGACGCCGGGCTCGACCGACGGGCTCTGGTCGGCTTGACCGACGCCGCGGATGAACGCGCGCATCGAGTTGCCCGAGCCGGCCGGGTTCTGCTGCAGCAGAACACTCGGAGACTGGGCCATGATCTGCGGCAGGCTGGTCTGGTTGCGGGCCTCGAGCTGCGCTCCGCTGACTGCGGTGATCGACAGCGGGATGTCCTGCACGTTCTGCGAGCGCATCTGCGCGGTCACGACGATGACGTTGCCGTTATCGTCGGAGTTGCTGGCAGTGCCGGCCTGCGGTGCAGCGCTGTCCTGCGCCATTGCAGGCGCGGCAAACGCGACCAGCGCAAGTCCGGAAACCGAAACGAACGCCGATTGCAAAAGGCGCCGACGAATTCCCTCCGAAATTCCTGTCATTCTCACTCTCCCTGTCCCGGGCTTGCCGGTGTGATTGCCGAGCGTGAGAAGTTTTTGCGCGTCAGCGCGCGGGCGAAACCCGCCCGCCGCCTAGCGATCAGCACCCTCACACCCTGTCGTCGTTCCCCCGCCGCACCATCCAGCCCGGGCAACGGCCACGGAGCAAGTCGCACTGCAGGGCGCGATGGGTTGCATCCTATCCTTATTGATGGGGGAACGCCTTGACCGAGCTAGATAGTTGAGTTGCCAGAAGTAGAAGTACTAAACTTCAGGCGGCTAAGAAAAGATATTTATATCAGATATTTATGGAGATATGGAGCGGTGCGGTTCGCTCTGGATAAAGCCGCTAAACCGGCGTGACCAAAGCGAGGGGGCGGCCACGGCAGGCAGCCGGGCACCAGCGCGGGACACGCACAGGATCGTGCATCGCGGCAAGCCGGACGCGTCTGGGATGCTGCTTGTGGAAGGACGGGGGCCCGCTCGGGAACCGTGCCGCGGGAAGCGCGGCAATATCCGCAGCCCGGCGGGGCCGGGCTGCGGCAGGATTGCTCCAGGCTTAGCGGTTCACCGCCAGCTGGGTCTGCGAGGCCTTGGCGGCCACGCGCGATTCGATCTGACCGCGGATGTCGGCGATCACCGCGGTGCGGCATTCGCGCGCCTGGGCGCCAAGGGCAAGGTGGATGCTCGCGACGCGATCGCCGCAAACCGCACGGGCGGCCTGGTCCATCCGGATCGCGAGGCGTTCCTGTCCGTCGGCGGTCGACAGGTCGATCCCGTCGAGGCGCAGCGTTGCCTTGTCCTGCGCGAGGGGGTTGTCGGTAGTGGCGGCCGAAGCCGAGGTGGCGAGGGCGCACGCAGCGGCCACAGCCAGAAGGCCATTCTTCATCGTAATCTCCTGCGTCAAACGTGTCACCGCTCTCCGGCGGTCGAACAGCGACATAGGAGCTTATGCGGCCATGCGCAAGGATTGGCGGAAATCAGCCATTTTTTCCGCGTTGCAGCATCATTCGCGCGCTGCAGCATGGGGTGGCTTACGGCAGGCTGATCTCCAGCGAGGCCAGGTCGGTAACATTGCCCAGCAGGCCGATCGGCAGGTCGACGATGTCGGCGCTTTCACGCTGCGTACCGGGATCGCGGAACGACACTTCGATCTCCCGCGCATAGGGGGCCGACCACTGGCGCACGGTGTCCACGGGTACGCTGATCCGCCAGCTACGCTGGCCCTCGACCGAGACCGGCTGCCCGTTGATGCTGATCACGGCGGACGGATCGTCGCGGTGACCGCTGACCAGCAGGCAACTCTGCCTGCCGCAGCGGATCAGCTTGGTGCTGGCGTCCGACGCGGCGCTTGCAGGCGCCGCCAGTCCGCCGGCCGCCAGGACGCAGGCCAGCACAAGCGCGCTGCGGGACGGTGATGGGCGAAAATGGCGGAAAGCGCGGCGGGTCTTAACCAGATCACTGAAAGCCGGCGTAAGCGCCATGGAGAGTCTCCTAGCCTCGCCCCGGGAAGCCCGGCGCGACGGTTGCTGACACTCTCCCAGTGATGTGGTTCTGAGGACCTGAGAGCAAGACTATCGATGTTACGAGGGTGGTCAAGCGTAATAATGACGGATCGATGAACTGCGTTCGCCAAACTGTCGCAAACGGCCTGCCATGAGTGCTGCGGATGATATTTTTCGATAACATGATCCTGTAGCAAAAGTGTCATCGCTGCGTGGAATAGCCGCGCCTCACAACAGCCGGCGCCGCGGTCGGGAATCCCGTTGCGCCGCACCAGTGAGGAAGCATCGATGTCGCATAAATCCGCAGTCGCCCTGGCGACCGTAGCCTTCTGTCTCGCCTATCCGGCCCAGGCCCGCGCCGCCGATACCGATACGGCCCCCGCCGCCGGCGAATCGGACACAACCGATGTCAGCGAGATCGTCGTGGTCGGCACGGGCCAGACCCGTTCGGTCTCGACGCTGCTGCCGTCCAACCTTGACGCGCTGCCCCCTGGTACCAGCATCCAGAAAGCGCTCAACATCCTGCCCGGCGTGATGGCGCAGTCGATCGACGCGCTCGGCCTCAACGAGCAGTCGCTGTCGCTGCAGGTGCGCGGCTTCAGCACCACCCACCTCGGCTACACGCTGGACGGCATCCCGCTGGGCGACGGTGCCTACAACAACTATAACGGCCTCACGATCGGCCGCGCGCTGATCTCGGACAATCTCGGCCGCGCCGATCTGGCTACCGGCATCGCCGGCCTCTCGATCCCCTCGACCAGCAACCTCGGCGGCGCGCTGTCCTACACCAGCAGCGATCCGAGGAAGGAATTCGGCGGGCAGCTCAGCCAGAGCTTCGGCAGCGATGACGCGCTGCGCACTTTCATCCGCGTGGACACCGGCGAACACGGCGGCTTTTCCGCCTATCTCTCGGGCCAGTACAGCCAGCAGGACCTGTTCATCGATCAGGCCGCGGGCAACAAGTCGACCGGCAAGCAGTTCAACGGCAAGCTGATGTACCGCGGCGACGGGATCAAGCTGACCGCCTTCGCCGACGTCTCGCGCACCAACCAGGCGGACGATCCCTATCTCTCGAAAGACATGCTCAGCCGGCTCGGCTGGGACTGGGGCGGCTACGCGCCGGACTGGGATGCCTATCTCGACCGTGCCTATTGCACGGTGAAATCGACTGCCGGGGCGGCAGGAACGCCGAACGCCGGCGTGGCGAGCGCCCAGACCGCGATCGCCAAGAGCAACTGCGTTGCCGCGACCTCGCCGCAGAAGAATTCGGACGTGACCTATACCAACGGCCAGATCCTGCGGAACGATCAGCTCTATTACGTCACCGGCGATTTCGACATCACCAAGTCGCTGACGCTGAGCGTGAAGGCCTATCACCACGGCGACAAGGGCGCGGGCAACAACTTCATCAACTCGGGCTGGTCCGACCAGGGAACCGCGGACACATCCGACGACGTGCCGGTGCAGATCCGCGACACCCGCTATACGATCGATCGCAACGGCGTGCTCGGCAGCCTGAGCTGGGACGTGGCGTTCAACCACCTGCAGGCGGGCTTCTGGCTGGAAAACAACACCAGCAGCGCAGCCCGCTATATCTGGACCGACGTCACCGGGCCGTCGGACATCGCCCAGTTCCTCAAGGGCCAGCCGCAAAGTGCCCAGTGGGTGCAGGAGACCAAGTGGAAGACCCGCCAGTTCTACGTCCAGGACACGGTCTCGCTGCTGAACGATACGCTGAACTTCGATTTCGGGTTCAAGGGCACCTATGCGCGTTCCGACGCCGAGGCGCAGGACGGGATCGCCGCGACGCTACCGACCGCGCAATTCGCGACCGGTTCGCTGACCGCGAAGGACTATTTCCTGCCGGAAGTGGGCGTGCGCTGGGAAGTGGCGCCCGGGCATGAATTCTTCGCCAGCTATGCCGAGAACATGGCGATGTTCCAGGGCGGCTTCAAACTCGGGCCGCAGTCGGTCTCGCAATCGGTGTGGGACCAGCAGGGTTCGACCCTGGTGCCGGAAACCTCGAAGAGCGTCGAAGGCGGCTATCGCTTCGCCAGCGGGCCGGTGCAGCTGTCGCTTGCCGGCTATTACATGAAGTTCGACAACCGCCTGCTGCAGTACAACCCCTGCGCGACCAAGGACCAGGCGAACCCCGGTTGCGGCAACTCGTTCCACAATGCCGGCAGCGTGACCAGCAAGGGCGTCGAGCTCGGCGTACTGGTCAGGCCGATGCCGTGGTTCAGCTGGTACAACTCGGCGTCGTACAACAAGACCACCTATGACGACGATCTCGAATGGAGCCTCGGGTCGACCACCGCGACCCTGCCAACCGCCGGCAAGCAGCAGGTCGATACTCCGAAGGTGCTGCTCGGCAGCATGGCGTCGGTGAATTTCGACGGCTTCTCGGCCTCGCTGCAGGGCAAGTACACCGGCCGCCGCTATTACACCTACACCAACGACCAGAGCGTGCCGGGCTACTTCACGCTCGACGCGGGGCTCGGCTACGAATTCCGCGATATCGGGCCGCTCAAGGGCGTCAAGCTGTCGTTCAACGTGACCAACCTGACCAACAAGCGCTATGCCGCCAACTTCGACAACAGCGTGTTCGCCCCGAGCGATTCCGGCGTGGTCGCCAATGGAGATTCCAATGCCGTTGCAGGCGATGTCCTCGTGTTCCACTCCTCCGCGCCGCGGCAGGTCTTCGGCACGATCGGGGTATCGTTCTAGGGCAACCCGCGCCGCGCTGATCCTGCTGTCGCTGTCCTCCGCCGTGCCCCTCCGGGCCGGCGGAGAAGGCCCGGCACCGGCCGCGGCTCACGCCGCCGCTGCGCGCAGCGTCATGCTCAACGGCGCGACCTTCGTCGATCGGGGGCTGGTCGGCACCGGCAGCGTTCCCGCCGATACGCTCGATTTTCTCGGCGATACGCTGGGCTCGTTCTCGTCGCTCCAGATCGCGCCGGGCAGCTGGCGGCGGGTGGGGGACCACTACGAGGGCGTGCTATGGACCCTGCCCGATCGGGGGCGCAACGACCCCTCGGCCAAGCTGTTCTTCGACTACGCGGCGCGGCTTGAGCGTTTCCGCCTGCGGTTCAACCCGGCGGACGGGCGGGTCGACCTGGCACCCGACGGCGGGCTCGAGCTGACCGACTTCCGGGGCAAGCCCTTCACCGGCGCCGACCCGGGCAGCGGAACCGTGCGCGAGCGGGGCGTGCGGTTGCCGGCGCCAGCGTCGGGCACGGGTGCCGGAAAGGTCTCGATCGATGCGGAGTCGCTCCAGTTCACCCGCGACGGCAGCTTCTACATCGGCGACGAATACACCGCGAATGTCTATTTCTTCGGTCCCGACGGGCGCCTGCGCGGGGTCGTCACGCCCCCGCCGGCGATCGTCCCGACCTGCAGCGGCAAGCCGTGCTTCGGCTCGCTCACCTCGCCCGACAGCGGCCGGCGCAACAACCAGGGTCCCGAAGGCATGTCGCTGTCGCCCGACGGACGTACGCTGTTCGTGGCGCTGCAGAGCGCGTTGATGCAGGACAGCGCGAAGGGCGGGGCGGGCCGCACCGACATCCGCGTGCTGGCCTACGATGTCAGCCGCACGCCGACGCCCAAGCGGCCGGTCGCACATTATGCGATGCAACTGCCGACCTACGCCAAGGGGGGCGAGGGTGCGCCCGACAGCACCGCGGCGCAGAGCGAGATCCGCGCGATCGACGGTCATCGCTTCCTGATGCTGGCGCGCGACGGCGCAGGGATCGGGTCCGGCGGCACTCCGGTCTACAAGCGGATCCTCGTGGTGGATGTCGCGGGGGCGAGCGATCTCGCCGGCAGCGAATACGAAACCGGCGCCGCCTCGCTGCTGCGCAACGGCGCGGGCACAGCGCTGAAGCCGGGAATCGTTCCGGCGCAGTGGGCCGAACTGGTCGATATGCTCGACCCGGAACAGCTTTCCCGGGTGGGCCTCGATGTCGCCCAATTGTCCGAAAAGTGGGAGGCACTCGATCTCGTGTCGGTGCTCGAGCCCGAACATCCCGACGACTATTTCCTGATCGTCGGCAACGACAACGATTTCATCGCCCGCCACTGCCGCATGTCGGGACAGAGCTGCGATTCCGCCTTCGACAACGACAACCGGGTGCTGGTCTATCGCCTGACCCTGCCCGGGCCGCTGCGCTAGAGCGTACGGAGCCCTGCGAGCAGGCGCAGCGCGTGCTCGGCGTCACTGCGCTTTGCGGGCGCGAGCGGGCAAAGCCGGATCCCGCTGGCGCCCGGTTCGCGTGCGATCGAGGTCGAACCCGGCTCGGTGACGAGCACGCCCAGTGCCGCGGCGCGGCGGGCGTAATCCTGCGCTTCCGCGACCGCCATCGGCAACCACAGGTGCGGCGCACCGGCTGGCATCACAAGCTGCCCGAGGCCAAGGATATCCCGTGCAAGCAAGCTGCGCGCCCGGGCTTCGTCGCGCAGCCGGCCCGCCGCGTTCAGATCCGCGCCCATCTCGATCAGCGCACAGCCGAGTGCAAGCGCGGCCGGCGGCAGACCGAAGCTTTCGGCCCGCATCGCTCGCAACACGTCCTGCTCGCGCCCCGGCGGCGGGATCAGTACGCCGAGCCGCACCAGCGGGGTCAGGCACTTGGACAGGCTGGTCAGGTACCAGGTCCGTTCGGGAGCAAGCTCGCGATAGGTCACGCGCCCCTTCGCGGCATAGATCGCATAGATGTCGTCTTCGATTATCGCAGCGTCGTGCCGTCGGCAGATTTCGACGATCGCCTGCCGCCGTGCCGGGCCGGTCTCGAAGCCGAGCGGGTTCTGGCAGACGGGGGTGGCGAACACGATCCGGCAGGCGGTGGTCGCCAGAACGCGGTCGAGCGCATCGGGCAGCATGCCCTCCTCGTCATGCGCTACCGGTTCCCAGCCCAGGCCGAGATGCGCCGCCGCCTTGATCGCGCCCGAGAAGGTCTCGGTCTCGCTCGCGATGCTGCGCGAATGGCACCCAAGCCATGCGAGGGAGAGATGGATCGCCTGTTGCGCCCCGTTGCACAGGACCGGTTCGGCTCCATTGGCGGCTACCCCGCTGCGCTCCAGCCATCCAGCCACCGTCGCGCGGGCCGCGGGCGTGCCGTTCTGGTGATAAAGGCCGCCTGACGGCAGTTCGCGCAAAGCCCGGGCCGCGCGCCGGCTCGCCTCGTCCAGCTCCCCCTCGTCGATCAAGGGCGGCGGAACGTTGACCGAAAGATCGATCATCGCCGGCCACTCTGCGATGCTTCGCGGAACCGGGCATCGGCGCGATCCGTTGGCCCGCTGTCCCCAGCAAAGGAATTTTCCATGCCGCTCAAAGCCATTGCGCTGAACTGCACCCTCAAGTCCGATCCTTCCGAAAGTTCGTCGACCGATGCGATGCTGGCAGTGCTGCGGGACGCCTTCAAGCAGCACGAGGTCGAGATCGGCCGCATTGTCCGCGTCGCGGCGCTCGATATCAAGCCCGGGGTTGCCTCGGACGAAGGGGACGGAGACGAGTGGCCGGCGCTGCGGCGGGAAATCCTCGACCACGACATACTGGTCTTCGGCGGCCCGATCTGGATGGGCCAGCTCGGCAGCGTAGCCAAGCGGGTGCTCGAACGCTTCGACGCTTTCCTGACCGAGACCGACGGGCAGGGCCGGATGCCGAGCTATGGCAAGGTCGCGGTGGCGGCGATCGTCGGCAACGAGGACGGCGCCCATTTCTCGTCGGCGCAATTGTTCCAGGCGCTGAACGATGTCGGCTTCACGATTCCCGCTGTGGCGACCTGCTACTGGGTCGGCGAGGCAATGGGGAAGCTGGACTTCAAGGACCTGGAGGAAACGCCGAAGAAGGTGCTCGATACCGCGGGCATGGTCGCGTCCAACGCCGCACATCTCGCGAGGCTGCTGAAGGGCTCGCCCTACCCAGGATGACCGGCCCGACCGAAAAATTTGCCCCGCGGGGTAACGATGCGCCGGCTCGTGCGTATATTGGTGGCAGGACCCGCACCGGCGGCACGCACAGGAGGGCATATGGGGGGACAAGCCGAAACGGTATCGACCGCCCCGGAACGAACCGGGGATCTCGCCCGGCGTTTTGCGGAAATCCGGGGACTCAGCCTCTCGCTGGCCGAGACCCTCACCGATGCCGATGCCACCGTGCAGTCCATGCCAGATGCCTCGCCGGCGAAATGGCACCTCGCGCATATCACCTGGTTCTTCGAAACTTTCGTGCTGCGCGACCACCTCAGTGGTTATCGCCTGTTCGATGCGGACTGGCCGTTTCTGTTCAACAGCTATTACGAGGCCGAGGGCGCGCGTCACGCCCGGCCGCAGCGCGGGCTGCTTAGCCGGCCGACGCTGGACGAGGTGCGGGCCTATCGCGCGCATGTCGATGCGGCGCTGCTCGATGCGCTGCCCCGCCTGAGCGAAAGCTGCGGCTGGCTGATCGAACTCGGTCTGCATCACGAGCAGCAGCACCAGGAACTGCTGCTGACCGATCTCAAGCATTTGTTCTCGTGCAATCCGCTCGGCCCGGCCGCATGGCCGGCCGCGAGCGCGACGCCGTCCACCGAACCCGCTCCGCTGGGCTGGCACGACGGGCCGGTCGGGCTGGTCGAGATCGGCGACGATGAAAGCGGGTTTGCGTTCGATTGCGAGCGCCCGGTCCACCGCCACTATCTGGCCCCCTATGCGCTGGCCGACCGCACGGTCACCAATCGCGAGTGGTGCGATTTCATTGCCGACGGCGGCTACACCTCCCCCGGGCTGTGGCTGGACGACGGCTGGAGTTGGGTGAAGCGCGAAGGCATTGCGGCCCCGCTCTACTGGCGCGACGGAGAGAGCGGGCGCGAAGCCTTCACACTCGCCGGATGGCGAGCGCTCGATCCCGCCGCCCCCGTGACCCATATCTCGTTCTTCGAAGCCGACGCCTATGCTCGCTGGGCAGGCGCCCGCCTGCCGACCGAGCAGGAATGGGAAGCCGCCGCGCGCCATGCCGATCCGCACGCCGGCAACCAGCTCGACCGCGCCGGGCCGGTCTCGCCCGTCCCGGTTGCAGCTGAGGAAGGCCTCGCGGGCCTGTTCGGCAATGTCTGGGAATGGACCGGCTCGGCCTATCGCCCCTATCCCGGCTTCGCGATCGCCGACGGCGCAGTGGGCGAATACAACGGCAAGTTCATGAACGGTCTCTACGTGCTCAAGGGCGGCAGCTGCGCCACCCCGCGCGGGCATCTGCGCGCGTCTTACCGCAATTTCTTCGCCCCCGAGAAACGCTGGCAGTTCACCGGACTGCGCCTTGCAAGGAGCCTGTGAAATGGGTGTTACCGCCGGACTGAGACTGGTTACCCAGGACGACGAGGGGATCGATGTCGCCTTCCGTGCCGACGTGCTCTCGGGCCTCGCCCAGCGCCAGAAGGCAATCCCGGCCCGCTGGTTCTACGACCGGCGGGGCTCCGAGCTGTTCGAGGAGATCACGGTGCTCCCCGAATATTACCCGACCCGGACCGAGACCGCGCTGCTGCGCGATCACGGCGCCGAGTTCCGCGAAGATGCGGGGCCGGGGCTGGTGGTGGTCGAATTCGGTTCGGGGAGTTCGGTCAAGACCCCGCTGCTGCTCGATGCGATCGACGCGGCTGCCTATATTCCGATCGACATCTCGGGCGATTTCCTGCGCCAGTCCTGCGCCGAGCTTTCGGGCAAGTTTCCGGATCTGCCGATCGTGCCGGTAGAGGGCGATTTCATGCATTCGCTGAAACTGCCGGAACTGGCGCCGGGGCAGGCGCGATTGGGGTTCTTTCCCGGCTCGACTATCGGCAACATGGTTCCGGCGACCGCGGTCGACCTGCTGCGCTCGATGCGCGTGACGCTCGGCGCCAATGCGCAATTGCTGATCGGCTTCGACCGGGTAAAGGACACGCGCCGTCTGATCGCCGCTTACGACGATGCGCAGGGCGTGACCGCGCAGTTCAACCTCAATCTGCTCGAGCGGATCAACCGCGAGCTCGATGCCGACGTGCCGGTTGAGGCCTTCCGTCACCTCGTCCGCTGGAACCCCGAGTGGAGCCGGATCGAGATGCACATCGAGGCGCTGCGCGATGTCGCCTTCACCGTCTCCGGCCGACGCTTCGCCCTGTTAGAGGGTGAGACGATCCACACCGAGAACAGCCACAAATACACCCCCGACCAGGCCCGGCTGATGCTCCAGGCGTCAGGCTGGACCCCGCGCCGCCTGTGGACCGATACCGGCGCCGATTTCATGCTGATGCTCGCCGAGGCGACCGAGGAGCGGTCAGCACCCTAGATCGCGGCCGTTCGGGCATGTCCTTTAGCCGCGGGGGGAAAGCCGATCGGTGGAGCCTGGGTCAAAGCATCGGTCCGTTATCTTTCGAAACAGTGTTACGAATGCTGGCACTGCCTCGATCCCCGGTGTAGGCAGCGCTCGAGGGCTGATCATGACAGAAGCTGTAGCGAGCATTGGCGACGAGGGCGTCCGGGCCGCGCGGGTGACCGTGCGGATCCTTGAACTGCTCGCCGGGCGCGACGATCTCGGCGTGACCGAAATCGCGCGCGAAACCGACATGACCAAGGTGCGTGCCTACCGCCACCTGCGCACACTGTTGGCGATGGGATATGCAGTGCAGCACGCAGGCAGCGATCGCTATGCCCGCGGACCCAAGCTGCTGGCGCTCGCCCGGGCAATCGGCCAGTCGGCTGAAGATGGGCTTATCGAACTGGCGCGACCAGTCCTGCAGGGGCTGCACGAAGCCTTCGACAATTCCTTCAACCTCTCGCTGGTTTACGGCGAAAGCGTTTCGATCGTCGAAAGCCTGCCGGGCAAGGCGCTGGTCGGGATCACGGTCAAGCTCGGCGAGCCGCTGCCGCTCCATTCCACCGCCGCGGGTAAGCTGCTGCTTGCCGAACGCCATCGTGAGGGCGGGGCGCTGCCGGCGGGCAAGTTCGTCCGCTACACCCCCAATACGATCGTCGAGCCGGAGGAACTCGAGCGCGAGCTCGCGCTGGTCGCGGAGCGCGGCTGGGCCGACGCACCCGAACAGGTGGTGCTGGGGATCAATGCGATCAGCGTGCCGGTCTACGACCAGCGGGGCGATCTGGTCGCGATGGTCTCGGCGATGGATTCGATCCAGTTCATTCCGGCCGAGGCGCCGAAGAAGCTGGTCGATGCCCTGCGCGAGGCGGCTCTGGCGATTACCGCCCGGCTGGCGATCTGACCCCGGGGCGGTCAGGTCGTTCTGCCCGTTCGGTCAAGTGCGGCGATCCGTGCCGCGCTAGGTCGGGAACAACACCGGAGAGGATCTGTGCAAATGAGCGAGAGCAGGCGGACGAGGCGCTGGTTCGGGTTTGCGGCGGCGGCCGCCGGGTTGGCGCTGGCCGCCGGCGGCGTGGCGGCGCAAGGGCCTTCGCTGCCGAACGGGGCGATCGCGATCGCCAAGCAGGGCTCGTTCGAGGCCGGCGGGCATATCCTCGGCGATGCGGCCAAGTCGCTCGCCTGCGATCACGGACACGTCGAATACGAAATCCCGGTAGGTGCGAAGAAAACCGCGCTGTTCCTGTGGCACAGCTCCAGCGCAGCGGTGTGGCAGCGGCGCTGGGACGGCGGCGAGGGCTATCAGACCAAGCTGTTGCGCGCCGGCTATCCGACCTACGTCTGGGACGGCCCGCGCGTCGGCCGGGCGAACTGGGGCTGCGAGGACTACACCTACCACGCACAGGCCGGGCGCGATCAGGGCAATTTCGGCGCCTGGCGGTTCGGCCCGGCCTATCCGAATTTCTATCCGGGCGAGCAGTTCCCGGTGAATGATCCCGACGCTCTCGAACAGGCGAACCGCGCGCGCTACGACGAGTTCGACAGCGTCGCCAATGCGCAGCTGCAATCGGATGCTGCGGCCAAGGCGATCGAGCGGATCGGGCCGACGGTGGCGCTGACCAACTCGGCCGGCGGGATGCGCGCGCTCTACACCGTGCTCAAGACCGACAAGCTCAAGGGCATCGTCGCCTATGAGAACCCGGGCTACGTGTTTCCCGACACGATCGAACCGAAGCTCAAGGAAGGGCTGTTCGGCCCGATCTACGTGCCCGAGTCCGAGTTCATGAAGTTCACCAAGATTCCGATCCAGCTTGTCTGGGGCGATCATCTGGAGGATTCTAAGGTCTGGGTTTCATCCTACGCCCAGGCCGAGCTGTTCGCGAAGGAGGTCAACAAGCGCGGCGGCCATGTCGAGATGCTGCATCTCACCGACGCAGGGCTGCACGGCAATTCGCACATCCCCTTCGCCGACATGAACAACGACCAGGTCGCGAAGCTGCTGTTCCAGTGGCTCAAGAAGAACAACTTCTGAAGGCGCACGCTATGTACGAAACCGACGATCCCCGCTCTCGCCTGTCGACGGCCGGCGGTGCCGCCGGGCCGATCTCCGCATTCGGTGAATCGAGCTACGGGCGCTTCTATGCGGGGCCGCCGCAGGAACAGAGCCCCGGCCAGCGCAGCTGGTATACGCGCGGGCAGAACTTCGTGGTGTGCTATTCTGAGGTGGAGCCGGGCGCGGTGTTCGAGCGCAACGGTCAGCTCGACGAATACGTGCTGCTGCTGCACGATCCCGAGATGGGCGCGACGGTCGAGGCCAATGGCGAGACCGTGGACGTGCCGGGCTATTCGATCACGATAATCCCGCCTGGCGACAGCCGGGTCACCTGCAAGGCGCCGGGCCGGATCGTGCGTCTGATTACCACGCGCAACGCCGACGTCGCCGCGAAGGCCGATAACGGCGCGAAATATGCCGGTCCGCATCCGCAAATCCCGGAATTCCGGCCGTGGCCCGATCCGGTCGGCGGCTTCCGGATTCGCAGCTACAGCCTCGATGTGCCCGACGAGCCGGGGCGGTTCGGCAAGATTTTCCGCTGCACCACCTTCATGGTCAACGTGTTTCCCGCCCAGGGCCCGCGCGACGTGACGAAGCTGTCGCCGCACTTCCACGACGATTTCGAGCAGTGCTCGTTGGCGCTCGAAGGCTGGTACATGCATCACCTGCGCTGGCCTTGGACCGCCAACCAGCACGATTGGCGGGAAGACGAGCACGAACGCTGTGCTTCGCCGTCGATCTGTGTGATCCCGCCCAAGGTGATCCACACCTCGGCCCCGTCCGATGCCGGCGCGAACGTGCTGGTCGACATCTTCTCTCCGCCGCGCGAGGATTTTTCCGACATGGCCGGCTGGGTGCTGAATGCGGAAGATTATCCGCGCATCTGAGCTGCAGGCGCTCGACCTCCCTGCCTGCGCCTGCGCGGATGCTGCCGCCGCCCCGGGCCGGAGCCTTCAGCAAGCTTCGGCCGGGGTGGCGGCCTCCTTTGCTAGAGTGCCGCGATGTAACCGCCATCGAGCGGCAGCACGTGCCCGTCGATATAGGCTCCCGCGCGCGAGGCGAGGAATACCACGGCGCCCACCGCGTCCTCGGCCTCTCCGGCGCGTTCCAGGGGGATATAGGTCGCGACCGACTTGCGGGTCGCCTCGGACGTGGTGTCGTGCATGTTCGACGGGAAGGGCCCGGGCGCGATCGCGTTCACCGTAATCCGGTCCTTGCCCAGCGCCTTTGCCAGCGACCGGGTCAGGTGGTGGATGGCGGCCTTCGACCCGCCATAGGGATGGGCTTCCCAATTGGGCACGTGAAGCCCGCCGATCGAGCCGACGTTGACGATCCGCGCCGGATCGTCGTCGCGCGCAGCCGCTCGCAGCAAGGGCAGCAGTTCGCGCACCAGGAACATCGGCGCGCGGACGTTGACGGCCATGACCTCGTCCCAATCGTCCTCGGTCATGCCGGCTAGGTCGCCCGGTGCATTGGTCCCGGCATTGTTGACCAATATGTGCAGCGCCGGTTCGCGCGCGGCGATTTCGGCGGCGAGGGCGGCCGGGCCGTCTTTGGTGGAGAAATCTGCGGCAAGACCGATGCAGGCCCCGCCCTCCTCGCGCGCGATCGCCTCCGCGCGGGCGGAGGCGCGGCTCGCATCTCGTCCGGTGAGATAGGTCCGGACCCCGCGCCGGGTGAGGCCGCGCGCGATCATCAGGCCGATGCCATTCGCGCCGCCGGTGACGAGGGCAGTCTTCCCCGCGAGCGAAAACAGGGGATCAGGGGTGTCCATGGGGGCCTCCGGCAGCGTTCGATCCGCCTGCTTAGGGGCCTCGTTTCCGCGCGCGCAAGCGGCAAAGCCGGTGCTGCGAAATATAGTCCGCGCGGCAATTCGCCGAGCCGGGACGGGCAAGCCCGGCCAGCCTGCAAGCCTAGCCTGAGCGCGCAGGGGCGTCGCTGCGGGGCGCTTGCGCACTACGCCCAAACCCCTATCCAGCGCGCACAGAGTTATCCTCTTGGGAGAGGCCCCGACAAGCATGGCCATGTTTACCTGGTACCGCGATGCGGACCGCAAGACCCGCCGCATCTTCTGGACCTGCAGCGCCGGCTGGGCGATGGATATGGCCGATAGCGTGGTCTATTCCTACCTGATCCCGGTGCTGATGGGCGCGCTCGGCATGACGCTGGTGCAGGCCGGTTTCATCTCCAGTGCGAATTTCTTCGCCGCGGCGCTCGGCGGGTGGATCGGGGGCTGGCTGTGCGATCGCTTCGGGCGAGCGCGGATCCTGCAGCTCACGATCCTGTGGTTCTCGTTCTTCTCCTTCATCTCGGGCTTTGCGCAGGATTACGAGCAATTGCTGGTGATCCGCGTGCTCCAGGGTCTCGGTTTCGGGGCCGAATGGGCGGTCGGCGCGGTCCTGCTGGGCGAGGTGATCGCCCCGCGCGACCGCGGCAAGGCGCTCGGCACGGTGCACAGCGGTGCGGCGATCGGATCGGGCTTTGCCGCGGTTCTGGCGGGGCCTGTCGCGGCCGCGTTCGGGCCGGAGTGGGGTTGGCGCGTGGTGTTCTGGGCCGGGGTTCTGCCGGCGGTGTTGATCTTTCTCGTCCGCAAGGATTCCGACGATTCCGATATCTTCAGACGCGCCAAGGAGCGCGCCGATGCCGCCGGCCACAGGCATGGCATCGCCGCGATCTTCGCGCCGAAAGTCTTGCGCGTGACCGCGCTTGCCGCGCTCCTCTCGCTCGGCGTGCAGGGCGCCGCCTATTCGATCAGCAACTACCTCACTCCGTTCCTGACCGGGGAGCGCGGGATGACCCAGGCTGCCGCTGGCTGGCTGGTGATGGTCAACAGCGCCGGCGGCTTCTTCGGATTCCTGACCAATGCCTACAGCAGCGACGCGGTCGGCCGCCGCAACACGTTCCGCCTGTTCGGGGCGGGCTTCGTGGCGACCTCGCTGTTCTATGTGCTCGCGACAAGAGGGGGCTCGCCTACGGTCCTGGGCTTGTCGGGCTTCGTCTACGGCTTCTTCCAGTTCGGCATGTACGCCTCGTTCGGGGCCTATTTCACCGAGCTCTTCCCGACCGAGCTGCGCGGCGCGGGCCAGGCCTTCGCGTATAATTTCGGCCGCGCGGGCAGTGCGTTCTTCGTCATGTTCGTGCCGCTGGTCGCACTTTCGACCGGTCTCAGCGCGGCGATGGGGATCATGGGGGCCATCGGGATCGCGATCGTGATCGTCACTATTGTGTTCCTTCCCGAAACCGCGGGCAGCGAGTTGCGCGACCTGCATTCGGATCGCCCGGCCGGGTAGTTCTGTCCGTTCCGGACAGCGATGGCCGCCGTTTCGGTCAAAACTGCGCGCCGCCTGATAAACGAAACATCGTTTCGTTTTGTGTTGACTCCCTTGGGGGCCGATGCGACTTTGCGGCGACCGCCGGCTGGCGGTTCGACCACCGCAAAGCGGGGTGCAGGGAGAGGGATGGCGATGGAACTTCTATCGACGCGGGGGCTGCCGGAAATCGGCCGGGCAGCGGCGTGGGGCGAAATCTACGCGACCCGAATGAGCCAGTGCGAGTTCACCCCGGGTGACAAGAGCCGCTTCGATGCCGAGTTGCGGATCGACCAGCTCGGCCCGGTGAAGCTTGCCCGGCTGACGGTCGACAAATGCAGCGTGGAGCGCAAGCGCAGCCATATCGTACGCAATGCTCCGCGGCTGTTCAACTTCCTGCTCCAGGCCGAGGGGGAGAGCATCTTCTATCATTGCGGCAAGGAATCCCGCCTGCAGGCCGGCGACTTCGTGCTCTGCGATACCGGACTGCCGCATTACTTCTCGACCAACGATCATTCGGTGACCGTGATGGTTCGCGTGCCCGACGGAATCCTGCGCGACTATCTGCCCACGCCCGAGCAGTTCTGCGGCCAGCACCTCGGCCGGGCGACCGGGCTGACCGGCGCCGTAGCGGCGATGGTGCGCGAACTCAGCGGCGGGCTCGACGGACTGCTCGAGCCGGGCTGCGACGAGCGCGTCGCACGCTATCTGCTCGAGATGATCTCGATGTCCTACACCATGGGCGTGCCGACAGTGGAGGAAGCGACCGCGCTCGCCTGGCAGCGGCGCAAGGATGTGATCCAGCATATCGAGGACAATCTGCGCGATCCCGAGCTGTCACCGGCCAGTATCGCCGCAGGCCTGCGCCTTTCGCCGCGCTACCTGCGTACCGTGTTCGCGCCGGGCGGCGAAAAGATGAGCGCCTATATTCTCCGACGCCGGCTCGAGGAATGCGCACGCCAGATGTGCAATCCCGCGTGGCATGCGCATACGCTGACCGAGATTGCCTTTTCCTGGGGTTTCAACAGCGCGGCGCATTTCACCCGCACCTTCCATGAGAAGTTCGGCATGGCTCCGCGCGAATATCGCCGGGCCGGATCTGTCAGGGCGGCCTAGCGGCCACCGCTTACTGCGCCCGAAGCCTTTTCGAAATCCGACCGAAAACCGGCGTTCTACGCCGGTTTTCACGCGCGTCCGGCGCAAGGATGGGCCGCCGGAGCCGGACCGTTGGCGGGACAAGTAATGCTGCCCCGGCAGGCAAGTGCTCGCCGCCAACATCCCTGTAAGCCGATGGAACTGAAACAATGGCCGCGCGAGCCCCGCCGCGCGGATCGGGATAGGGACGGCTGACTTCATGGCGGATCATTTGCTCGATACGCACGCGCATCTGATTGCCGACGACTGGGACAAGTATCGCGCCCACCCGTTCACGCCCGACCTGCCGGTGCCCGAGAGGCCGCCGTTCACCGTCACCGCGGAGCAGTTGCTGGCGCTGATGGACGAGCACGGGGTGGACCAGGCCTGTCTGGTCCAGCGCGGCCACGTCTATGGGTACGACAACAGCTATATCCTCGATTCAGCCCGCAAATACCCCGAGCGGTTCCACCCGGTGGTGATACTCGACACGCAGGACCCGGCGACGGCAGGGATCTATCGTACCATGGTCCGCGACGATCGCGTCGCCGGCTTCCGCATGGCCAACAGCCGCCCGTGGATTCTCGACACCGCTTGGATGAGCTCGCCCACCGCGATGGAGATCTGGCAAGCCTGTGCCGATCTCGGTACGCCGATGACGCTGATCGTGTTCGACAACCAGCTCTCCTATGTCCTGCCGCTGATCAAGCTGATCGCGCTGCAGTTTCCCGGACTGCCGATCATCCTCGATCACGGGGCGATGCCTTACGGCATTTCGCAATACGAGGTAGCCCTGCGCGAGGAGGCCGGGGAGTCTGTGGTGCTGCCGCCGCCGCCGGACTTCGGGATCGACGCGACGATCGCCATCTTCGAGGACGTGCCCAACGTCCATTTCAAGATTACCGAGATCAATATGGAGCAGCTGGTCAAGTCGGGCCAGAGCTCGGCCGAACTGCTGCGGCGGATGGTCGACCGCTTCGGCCCGCAGCGGCTGATCTGGGGCTCCGACGTGGGCCAGAGCATGATGTGGACCTATGCCGAGAAAGTGGCGATGGCCCGCGAAGCGGCAGGGCAGCTCAGCGCCGACGAAGCGGCCGCCTTTCTGCACGACAACGCTGCGCGGATCTACGGCCTCACCGCGTAGCATGGCGGTTCACGGCGCGGTATTGGCGGCCGGCGCGTCGGGCGGTTCCTGATATCCGTTGGCTTCGAGATCCAGCTCGGGCCTTACCGCGCAGGGCACGCAACCGGGTTGGTAGAGCGTCGGCACACGCCCGCTGACCGGGTTGGTGTAGCCGAACCACATCGGCATGATCGAAGGCCATTGCAGCGGAGTTCCGGTTCCGCCCGCAAATCCTTCCTCGCGCTTGCCGAGTGCGGTGAGCGGCACGTCGGGCGGGAAGTTGCCGCCGGTAAAGCTGCGCCGGGGCAGGCTCGGATCGGGATCTCGGGCCTTGGCCCACAGCCCGTCGCCCCACGCGACGGGCGTGATGTACGGCTCGTCGAGCGTCAGCTCCCAGATCCGCCACACACCGTCTTCCAGCACGTAGCGGTCGTGATACATTCCGCCCCAGAAGGAGGCGCCGTAGAACGCGCCGGCCTTGCCGACGTCCTTGCCGGTGCGGGGCTGGAACAGGCGGAAGCGCCCCTTGGCGGAGCGCCCGTCATCCGAGATCTGGACGACCGGCTGGACAAGCCAGTGATAGGAAATGCCCGGCCGGGTCGCCGGGACCTCGCCGCTCACCCGCGCGCTCAGTACGCGGTCGCGGGTGATGTAGAAGCCCGAGAAGGGCGACATCTTGAAGCCCTTGGTGGCAATCACTCCGCCGAAGCCGCGCGGCATCGAATCGTCGAGGAAATAGCCGTAGGCGGCCGAGACGTTCTCGATCCCGTCCCACGCTGCGGCGCGAGCGAGCCTGCGCTTCGCTTCCCCAATGGCAGCCGGCCGGGGCGCGACTGCCGCGATCGGACCGGTCAGGGCGGTTGCCGCGGCCAGCCGCGCATCTCCTTCGGGCGCGATCCGTGCGCCGGTCACCGGGTTGGGCGCGATGAAGGCGGGCATGAGGGTGCCCCCCGCGGCGGGTGCGGGAACGTCGGGGGCCGAGCCACCGACAGGCACCGGATCGACGATCCGGCTCTTGCCCCAGCCTTGGAAGATGTCGGTCTTCATGACCGGGAAGCGCCGCAACTCGCGCAGCTTCCAGACCCCGTGCTCCTTGACGTAGCGGTTGGCGAAGGCCGTGACTTGCCACCAGCCTTTCTCGCGATCCGCATCGCCGAGCATCCCCAGCTCGATCCCGCGTGCCCAGGCCTCGCTTCCGCCCGGCGCGACCGTCACCGTCGTGTCGAGCTGGACCTGGTCGTTGAGCTGGCCGTGGGACAGTCCGGGCCCGCCCATCGTCTCCAGCCAGCGGCGCACCCCAGCCTTGCCCTTCCACACTCCCTGGCCGCCGATCTCGACCACGCCGCCTTCGGGGAAGAGGTCCACCACATCGTCCCACATCTTGCGGTCCTGGTAGAAACCGTAAGCCGATTGCAGGCTGCGGATGCGGTCCTCGTCGGTCAGTTCGTCGATCCGCGCCTGCAGCGAGGCGAGGCTCGCTCCGGTTGCCGGCGCGGAGCCGGTAGCGGCGGGGATCGGGGTTCCCGCACCGTCGACATCGAAATGGAACGGCACGATCGGCAGGGCGCCGCCGCCCCAGTTGGTCCAGCCGGTTTCGTAGGCCCCGTCGTATTGCGGATAATAATGCGCGACCTCGATCTTCCACACCCCGCCGTCGAGGACATACTCGTTCTCGAACACGCCCCCCTCGATCCGCGCCTGGCCGTCGTGGCCATGAAAGACCAGCACGTCCCAGCGGGCCTTCGCTGAAGTTCCGTCGGCCGAGAGGTTCACCACCGGGTTCTCGATCGCCATCGTCGAGAGCCCTGCAGCATCGGCGCCCTCCCGGCCGCCGCCGTAGCGGCTGCGCAGGAAGGCTGCGATCGCGTGGGGTCCGCGCGCGGTCTGCGCCGGAGTGATCTGCCCGTCGAACACGAAGCTGCCGTCGGCGGCGAACAGCGCGCCGATCTGCTCCCACAGGCCGAACTGCGCATATTGCGCATAGCTGCGCTGGAGCGTCTTGACCGCCCGGACGCTTTCGGTCTGCGAAACCGATCGGGCAAGGGAATCCAGCGCGGAATCGTCCTTGGCCCAGGCCGGGGAGGGCGCGGCGAGGGCGAGCGCGCTCGCCGCGCCGATCATGCGAATGACGCGGCGCATCGGTTCAGTTCCCTTCCATCTTGTCCGATCCCGGCGGGGTCAGCTCGATCGGCAAGCCGTCGTCCGAGGGGCCGGTCGGCGGCATCTCGTAGCCGTTCGCGATCAGACGGGATTGGGGCAGAACCAGGCTCGGGGTCGAATCCGGCCAGTAGTTCTCGGGCACGCGCCCGCTGACGAGATTCTTGTAGGCGAACCACATCGGGAGGATCTGCGGCCACTGATAGGTCACGCCGGTGCCCCCGCGGAAATGCTCGGCCCGCCGGCCCAGGGCTTCCATCGGGATGTCGGGCGGCAGGCGATCGACCAGCGGGCTCTTCCCGGCAGCCTTGCCCGGCGCGACGTCCTTGGCGCCCGACCAGCCCGCCCTCCAGCCGGCGGTGCTCCAATAGGGCTCGTCGATCGTCAGGCTCCACAGGCGCCAGATCCCGTTTTCGAGCACGGCCTGGTCGTTGGCGTACATGCCGGCCGAGAGGCTGCCGCCGAGCGGGCCGCCATCGGCCTTGGGTTTTGCAGTCCCCGGCTGGAACAGGCGCGTGCGCAGCGTGGCCGAGCGCCCGTCGTGCGAGACCAGGATCACCGGTTGCGGGCGCCAGTGATAGGGGATCGAGGGGCGGGTGGGCCCCGGCTTGCCATACATGGCGGTCGCCGCCGCGCGGATCCGGTCCTGCCCGAGATAGAAGCCTGCGAAAGGCGAATGCTTGTTGCCGCCCTTGGCAAAGATTGAGCCGAGTTCGTCCCAGAAGGCGTCGGTCAGGTAATAGCCGTAGGCATGGCTGACGTTTTCGACGCCGTCGTAGGCGGCCGAGCGCTTCAGCCTGCGCGTCGCGTCGAGCAGCCGCGCCATCTCCGTTCCCGGCCGCGCATCCGGCCCGGCGCCGGGGGGGGGCGCGGTCAGGCGATCCGTGCCGACGGGCCTGGTACCGGCGAGCGCGATCTCCTGCCCGGTGACCGGGTTGGGGTCGATAAATGCCGGCAGCATGCCCTCGGCCGGGCGCGCCGTCCCCCCGCCGCCCCAGCCATTGGCATAGTCTGCCTGCAGCTGCGGATAGAGCCGCAGCTCCTTGATCTTCCACAGCCCCTGATCCTTTACGAAGCGATTGCGGAAGGTCGCGAACTCCCACGCGGCGGTGCCCTTGTCCGCCTCGCCGGTCATCCCGAGCTGGATCCCGCGGGACAGCGCCTCGCGGTGGCCGGGCAGCACCTCGACCATCACCGAGAACAGCGGATGATCGTTGAGCTGGCCGTGGGTGAGGCCTTGCGGCCCCATCCGCTCCATCGCCTGGCGCACCCCGGCCTTGCCGCGAAACGTGCCGACTCCGGCGATCTCGACCGCGCAATCGTCGGCGAAGAGATCGACCACATCGTCCCACATCCTGCGGTCGACGTAATAGCCATAGGCATTCTGGAGATTGCGGACCGCGTCTTCCTGGTTGAGCCGGTCGACGCGTTCCTCGACCGCGGCAAGCGTCGTGCCCGACGCGGGCGCCGGACCTTGCGGCGCCGGGATCGGCACGCCGGTTTCGTCGACCGTGAAATGATAGGCCGGGCGGGTCAGGTCGCTACCGCCGGCATTGGCCCAGCCTCTGGCGTAATCGCCCGCGAGCTGGGGGAAGTAGCGCATGGTTGCGAACTTCCAGTGGCCGTCCTCGAGCACGTATTCATTCTCATAGGTCCCGCCGTCGATCGCGGTTCCGCCCTTGCCGTCGCCGCTGAAGCTCATCGCTTCAAGCCGCATTCGCGCCGACTTGCCGTCGACCGAGAGGTTCACCAGCTCGCTGTCGATTATTTCGGTGTGCAGCGCGCCGGCCGAAAGGCCCTCGCGTCCGCCGACCCGCCCCTTCAGCCAGGCGGCGATCGCCTTGGGCCCGGCGATCGTCGTGTCGCCCCACACGATCCGCGCGTGATCGGCGAACAGCGGAGCCATTTCCTGCCACAGGCCGTATTGCGCATATTGAGCATAGCTGCGTTCGAGATCCTTGACCGCGCGCACCGCCTCCACCCGCGAGACGTCGCGCGCAAGCGCGTCGAGCTGGGCGGGAGGCAGGTCCTGCGCCTGCAAGCAGGAAGAGGCGCCTAGTGCGAGCACGGCGGTGAAGGTGGTGAAGCGACGGAGCATGAAGAAGGTCTCCCAACCCGTTTCCCGCCTGGGCGGGTTTCAAGGCAGCATGTGGGCAGGGCAGGGGCAGCGCAAGGCCGGAACCCGCATCGGGCGGACCGGAAATATAATCGCGCCATTTCAGTCAAACCCTCGCTTCAGGCGCTTGCCCCGCGCGGCAGCCGGCGCCGCGGGCGGCGCACTTCCGGTGCAGAAGCTTCGGCCTTTCTGGTAAAGTTTGCCTGTCTTCAAAAAGCCATATGAGCATCACCGAACCACAGACATGTGCGGCCGCTCGGTGCGCGTTTGTCAAACGAAATTCTTTTCGGAATAAATCATAACTTCGTCGAATATTTTAAATTTGCGACGGAACCTAAAATCTAAATTCGACTAATCTGGTTTCTTCATAAGAAAATTTGGAAACCACGGTCGACAGAGAGGGAAGAGGGCAATGTTGACCAAGCGTATTCTATCCACATCGACTGCGGTCTTCGCGCTGTTCGCACTGCACGGTGTGGCCCACGCGCAGGAAGCCGCCGCCGGTTCAGCCGCCGCCGCGGGCAAGGAGAGCTCTGGGATCGCCGACATCGTCGTAACGGCAACCCGCCAGGCGACCAACCTCCAGGATACGCCGATCGCGATCACCGCGGTCACCTCGGAGGCGCTCGAGCAGCGCGGCATCACCAACATCGGCGATCTCACGTCGGTGGTTCCCAACGCGCAGTTCCGCCGCGTGCAGGGTGCCTTCGGCCCCGGTGTCTCGGCCTATATCCGCGGAATCGGATCGGGCGACACCAGCCTTGCGGGCCAGCCGCCGGTCGCCTTCTATATCGACGACGTTTACTATCCGGTGCTGCTGGGAGCGAATTTCGACCTCCTCGACATCGATCATATCGAGGTGCTGCGCGGCCCGCAGGGCACGCTGTTCGGGCGCAACTCGCTCGGCGGTGCGATCAATGTGGTCGCGAAGCAGCCCAAGCCGGGCGACCTGTCGGCCTATGCCGAAGCCACGGTCGGCTCGTACAACCGCAACGACCTGCGCGCCGGCTTCAACCTGCCGATCGGCGAGAACGCCGCGCTGCTGGTCTCGGGCCTGTCGAAGAAGCGCGAGGGCTATCAGAAGGAACTCGACTTCACCTGCGAGATGAACCGTCGCGGCACGCCCGAGCTTGCGGGAAGCTTTCCCTTCACCACGCCGCTGCAGAATTCCACCAAGTTCGATACGGTCAAGGACTGCACCATTGGCCATTACGGCGGCGAGGACGTGCGCGCGATCCGCGGCAGCTTCCTGTGGAAGCCGACGGCGGACGTGACCCTGACCGTGACCGGGGATTACCTGCGCGACCTGTCGGAAAATCCCGCGGACTCGGTGGTCGACATCGATCCGACCCGCGCCAGCAGCAACATGAAGAGCCAGGCCGCCTATTTCGGAGTGACGATCGACGATCGCTTCGTGACCGGCGATCCCTACACGACTTATGCCACCTATACCGACCGGATCGCGGCCTGCACCGTGATCCCCGGCAACACCTATTACAACGGCTCGGTCAACGAGAACGGCGAATGCACCCGGGGCGGCTACGCGCTGCCCAACCACAACAACCTCAAGAACTGGGGTGTCGCCGGTAAGCTCAACTGGGATTTCGGCAACAATATCTCGCTGACCGCCGTGCTCGCACATCGCGACCTGGACGAAACCCACACCTTCGACACAGACGGTACGCCGCTGGTGGTCGAACATGTGATCAATCACCTGATCGAGAAATATACCCATGCCGAAGTGCGCATCTCGGGCAAGTCAGACCTGATCGACTGGGTCGCCGGCGGGTTCTATTTCGATGCGAGCGGCGATCAGCACGCGTCGCTGATCCAGGGCAGCTCGGGTCTCCAGCGCGCCCTGCACACGACCTACGAGCCCGTCAGCAAGGCGGTCTTTGCCAATGCGACGATCCGTCCGTTCGGCGAACGCTTCGGGGTGGTGCTCGGCGGCCGCTATTCCGACGACAAGATGGACGTGAATTTCTCGAACATCTCGGACATCAGCTATCTCACCACCGCGTCGGACATCGTGTTCAACGTGATCCCGGCAAGCAAGAAGTTCAGTTGGAAGGCGGGCCTGAACTTCCAGCCCAACAACAGCATCCTGCTCTATACTTCTGCCTCCACCGGCTACAGCCTGCCGGGCTACAACACCCGGCCACTGCAATATACGCAGGTGGAGCAGAGCTCCGCCTCGCAGGATATCGCTTACGAACTGGGCGCGAAGCTCGATCTGTTCGACCGGCGGCTGCGCCTCAACGTCGCGGCCTTCTACACCGACTTCAAGAACCGTCCGACCACGATCAGCGGCGCCGAGGCACTGCTGGACGACAATGGCAATCCGCAGCCCGGCAACCAGCAACTCGTCCCGCTGCCGGGCGGCCCCGCCGGATCGACGATGTGCAGCACCTCCACGCTGCCGGGCAACACCGGGATCGTCTGCCTCGGGCGGACCTATTTCCGCAACCAGCCGGCGACCATACGCGGTGTCGAGGCGGAGTATGAAATCAATCCGATCGACAATCTCGAGATCAACGGTTCGGTCGGCTGGTCGAAGTTCTGGGCGCCGGACATTGCCGCGCGCACCGTCAATCGCCGCCAGAGCAACCCGTTCTGGACCGCCAGCGCAGGCATCCAGTACCACATCCAGGCGGATGCGCTGGGCGGATCGTTCACCCCGCGCCTCGACATGACCTACGAAAGCAGCCAGATCGTCAGCGGGACCTCGACCAAGTACAACGACCTGATGCCCGGCAAGATGCTGTTCAACGGGCGGCTAACCTACGAAAACGACAAGTACGATTTCAGCATCGCGGTGGGCGTCGTGAACCTGTTCAACAAGTTCTACTACATCAACGTGTTCGACTATCAGCCGCTCGGTTATCCGCAGACCGACGCCCAGCCGGCGCCGCCGCGCGAATGGTCGCTCACGCTCAGCAAGCATTTTTGAGCGCGACGCGAATGAGGCGCGGCCCGCTTCCGGTTCGGGGGCGGGCCTCGCTCCGCGCTGAAAACAGGCGTAACCAAACGGCTCGAAATGCGCTAACCCCTTGACCGTCGACCGTTCGGGGAAGGGTTCACCGTGACACAGGCAGCCGTCCGCTACAGCACGATTGCGATCGTCCTCCACTGGCTGATCGCGCTCGCGCTTGCGTTCGAACTGGCGCTCGGCTTCGCGATGCCGAAGGAGAGCTCCGGCTTCGCGCTGTGGCAGCTGCACAAGTCGGTCGGCGTTGCGATCCTCCTGCTGACGCTTGCAAGGATCGGCTGGCGCGTGTTCAACCGGCCACCGGAGGCAGTCGAAGCCAGCCTGATGGGAAGGCTCGCGCGCACGGCGCATGGCGCTTTCTACGCCTTCATGCTGCTCGCCCCGCTGACCGGCTGGGCGATGGTCTCGACCTCTTCGACCCGCATTCCGACGGTGCTGTTCGGGATCGTGCGGTTTCCGGACCTGCCGCTGCCCGCCTCGTGGAGCGAGCCGCTCGGGGACACGCACGAAATTCTCGCATGGATCGGCCTCGCGTTGATCGCGCTGCACGTCGCGGGGGTCGTGCGGCACGACCTCTTGTTGCGGCACGGCAGCCTGGGCCGGATGGCGCCCGGCGGACGGCCGGCGCTCGGCGTGCTGCTCGGGTTTGCGGTGCTGTGCGTTGGCGTCGGCACCTATGGGATCGTTGCCCGCCGTCCGTCGGAAAATGCTGGCGTACGGCCCGAGCCCGTTTCCGCCCCTGTGCCGGAGGCCACCCCGGCGAGAGTCGAGCCCGTGCCGGTCGCGGTTGAGCCGACCCAGCCGGCACAGGCCCTGCCCGAGTGGTCGATCAGGCCGGGTGGGCGGCTGTCCTTCTCGGTGGCAAACGGGGCCGAGGCGATTTCGGGCAGCTTCGCCAGATGGGGCGGCACGATCCGGTTCGACCCCGATAGTCCCGAACGGGCCGACATCCGGATCGAGATCGATCTGGCAAGTGCGTCGGTCGGCGATGCGACCCAGGATCAGATGCTGGCAGGCGACGAATATTTCGCAGTGGCGGCCCACCCCAGGGCGGTGATGCGCATCGCCGCCGCCCGCAAGACCGGCAGTGGCAGTTACAGCGCGCACGGCACGCTGCAGCTCAAGGGAGCCAGCCTGCCGCAGGCACTCGAGTTCCGCCTTACCGGGACCGGCCCCCGGCGCCACGTCGAAGGGAGGGCTGCGATCGCGCGGATGCCTTTCGCGATCGGCACGGGCGAAACCGGCGGAAACCTGGGGCCTGCGGTGCAAGTGCGGTTTTCCTTCGACGCCGATATGCAGACGGCTGACCGCAAACTCCGACCGGACTAAGGGATATTTTCCCGCACGAGCAGGAACTTTTTCATTATTTCGGGGTTTTTGAGCGACAGGCAAAATCTGCCGTGCGCCTTTGCCATACCTGTTCTGAGTTGCTCAGGCAGGTGTTTGGCGGGCGCTTAGGGAATGAAAATGAGGGAGTACTCCATGCATAACCGGTCCCGGTACCTGCTCGCCGTAAGCGTTTCTGCAATCGCTTTGAATGCCGCCCCCGCGATGGCCGAAGGTCCCGGTTTTAGCCAAACCAACATGGCTCCGGGAGTCGATGTGACCCTCGACATTTCGAACATCGGGACCGCGGCCGACGGCCAGGCCGGCGTTACCGCGAACCCCGCGGTGGTCAACAGCACGCTGACCGGCCAGGTCTCGCAGCACTCCACCGCCACCTTCGATGCGATCGCGTCGATCGTTGCGCATGACGGGGTGGATATCCTCGGGTCGGCGGCCGGTACCGCAGCCGCGACTGCGACTGTCATCAACGCCTTCGCCCAGGACGCGAGCGCGGGCGACGCCGCGCAGCTCGGCTTCCTTAACGACGATCACTTCGGCATCGCCGCCGAAGCGACTGCCACCAACCCTGCCGGCAGCGCGGACGCGAACGCCAGCCTCGGTGGCCCGACCTTCTCCCAGAGCGCCTCCGGCGATCTCGTAGACATCACCCTCACCAACCTGGCGCCTGATGGTTCGGATACGCCTGCGGATTTCGATATCCACGCTTCCGCCCAAGCGAGCGGCACCACCGGCGCCACCGCCAACACGGGCGTCAACGTCGCCCTGCAGCAGGTCGCGCACGGTTCTTCCTCGGCGCATGTCGCGATCGAGAACGGTGGCGATTTCAGCATCGGCGCCGGCGCGGACGCCGCTGCCTCGCTGGGCAATGCTTCCGCGAGTGCGGGGCTTCACCTGGGCGTTTACCAGTATGCCTCTGCGGATCTTGCTGCTGCCTCGATCGAGAACAGCGGCAATTTCGACGTGAACGTCGTAGCCACGGCGAACGGTGCGGCCGATGGCGCCGCCACCGCTTCCTTCGATACGGGTATCCATCAGATCGCCATCGGCTACGGCAGCACGGCCGACGGGCCGTCGGCTTCGGCGCTGGTTTCCAACAGCGGATCGATGTCGTTCCTGGCAGATGCTAACGGCACCGGCGGCGCGGGCACGGCCTTCGCCTCCGCAACCCTCGGCGCGGGCGGCATGTCCGGCACCGGCGCGGCGATCTGGCAGCAGGCCACCGCCCATGACGGCGATGCGAGCGTGTCGCTGGTCAACAGCAATGCCGACACCGCGGTTACTCCGGGAATCGCGATTGCGGCGTCGGCCGATGCCGCCGCCCAGACGGCGCTCGGCGCCGGAAACGGTACGGCTTCGGCAATCGCGCATATCGAACGCGGCGTGCAGCAGACCGGCCTCGCGCTGGGTACCGGCGGCGATGCGACGGTGGGAATCACCAACAACGGTTCGCTGACGATTGCGGCCAATGCCACCGCCTTCGGTTCGGATGAGGTGAATGCCGATGCATCGATCGGGACCCCGCCGCCGCACAACACGCGCTGGGGCATCTACCAGCGTGCCGAGGCTGACGACGGCAACGCGTCGGCGGACGTTACCAACAGCGGCTTGCTGGCGATCACTTCGACCGGCACCGCGACGGCTGATGCGGGCTCGGCTTCGGCGGACGCCACGATCTATGCCGGCGTCGGCGGTATCGCCTACGCCCACGGCGCGGACAACACCGCCGACGTAACCCTGACCAACGACGGCGAACTCGACGTCGCCGCGCTGGCAGTGGCCAATGCTACCACGGAAGCCAATGCGAACGCCGGAATCCAGTTCGGCGTGTTCCAGTCGGCGATCGGCTACGACGGGCTGGGCAGCGTCGCGATCGTCAACGGCGCGGATGCCTCGCTCGATGTGTCCGCGACGGCTCGCATCGACGACGCGGTCTCCACGGCGACCGAGGCTTATGCCGATGCATCGATGTACATCGGGATCGAGCAGTTCGCCGGCGCATCGCAGCCGGACTCGAACTCGGCCCAGGCTTCGATCGACAACAGCGGCTCGATCTCGATCGGCAGCAACGCTTCGGCCCTCGCCGCAGACGACGCAGAAGCAAACGCCGGGATCAACTGGGGCATTTACCAGTGGGCCTCGGGCACCGAGGCGGCTTCCGCCTCCATCTCGAACGCTACCGGAGCCTCGATCGACATTGCGGCGGTCGCGAATGCCACCGCGCTCGACGGTGCGGCGCAGGCCACGGCCAATCTCGGCCGGACCGATCTCAACACCGGCACCGGGATCGTCCAGTTCGTCCGTTCCGGCGGGGAAGATACGGTCGCCTCGCTGACCAACAGCGGCGCGATCAATCTGGCGGCCAGCGCAAATGCGATGGGCGCAACCCATGCGAGCGCGTCGGCCACGGTCAACTACGGTGTCTGGCAAGCGGTCAATGCCGGGACCGGTGCGGTTCCGGTTTCCGGTTCGGCGCACGCCTTGTTCGTCAATGGCGCGACGGGTGCGGACGCCGATCCCGCGACCTTCAACATCTCCGCGGTCGCCAATGCAACCGCGACCGACGGCATGGCCGAGGCCGACGCCTCGATCGGTATCGGCATCAGCCAGAGCGCCCAGGCGTTTGGAACCTACACCACCCTCGCCGACGGGGGTGCGTTCGGCTATGAGGCCGTGGCTTCGATCACCAATGACGGCGTGCTGACGGTCGGCGCCACCGCCAATGCCAATGCCGCCACGACTACGGCCGACGGCGCGCAGGTGCCGGCGAGCTTCGCTTCGGCGGATGCCGTGATCCAGACCGGAATCTGGCAATATGCCTTCGCTTCGTCGGGCCCGGCCAGCGCAATGCTGGTCAACGGGGCCGACGGCTCGGCGACCGTCGCCGCGCATGCGAATGCGTTCGGCACGGCCGCATTCGCCGACGCGACGGTCACGGCCGGTATCGCCCAGACTGCAACCGGCACCGCGGCGCTGGTGTCGATCGACAACAGCGGCTCGCTCGCGGTGGATGTGGCCGCGCACGCCACCGGCACGAACGTGGCTCATGCCTCGGCGAGCCTTACCGACGGCATCAAGCAGACGGCCGTTGCACCGGGCGGCACCGCGACGGCTTCCTTCGTCAATGAGCAAGGCGCCACGGTCGATGTCGCGGTTTCCGCGGTTGCCCATGGCGGCAGCGCGACTGCCCTTTCGACCGAAGCGCTGCAGCCGCTTGAATCGGAAGGCAATTCGGCCAACGCTTCGCTCGACGCCGGCATCTACCAGAGCGCCCAGACCACCGAAGGTGACGTTCCGCTGGGCCTCTCCCCTGCGCTTGCTCCGCTGGCGGTTGCCACCGGCGCCGACGCGGTTGCCTCGTTCGAGAACGGCGGCCTGTTCGGGGTCGCGGTGAATGCCGAAGCCACGGGCGCGACGGCTGTGGCCAATGCCGGGCTCAACAGCGGCATCCACCAGGAAGCGACCGGCACCAATGCCTATGCCTTCGCCAGCAACAGCGGAACGCTCGACTTCTCGGCCGGCGCGATCGCGACGGCGACCGACGGTTCGGCCGAGGCCAACGCGCATGTCTATAGCGGCATCTACCAGAACGTCTCGGGGTCGGTGGCCGAGGTGGACAACAGCGGCTCGCTGGACGTTTCCGCCAGTGCCCACGCCGTGGCGCTGTACAACGCTTCGGCCGACGTGTTCGCCGGCGGCGTGGTGCAATATGCGAGCGGCGACGACGCGCAGACGCTGTTCACCAACAGCAGCCATCTCGGGGTAGCTGCGGTCGCCTTCGCTTCGGGCAGCTCTGCCCAGGCACGGGCGTCCGCGACCGGCGTCTACCAGTCCGCTTCGGGCGCCACTGCGGCGACGATGTCGGCGGTGAACTCCGGCGAACTCGTCGTCGGCGCGACCGCCACGGCGGCTGCGGCCACGGGCGCGGCGGAGGCCACCGCCTCTGCGACGGGCATTTACCAGTACGGCGCGGCGGGCGGCGTTCCGTCGCTCGCGGTCCTCGACAACACCGGCATGCTGGATGTGACCGCAAGCGCGGTCGCCAACGGCGCAACCGACGGCGATGCCTATGCCAATGCGGTCGGCTATTACCTTGCGGGGAATGTCGATCCCGCGATCGACCTTACCAACGGCGGCACGATCGAGGCGCATGCCTTTGCCCAGGGCAATGACGAGGCGGCGGCCGAGGCCAGCGGCATCGACGTCAACGTGGCGGGTGCGCTCGCGGGCACGATCGGCAATTCCGGCTCGATCCTGGCCGAAGCCAGCGCGGTCGGCGATGGCGCCGGCAACACCGCCGCCAGCGCGACCGGCATCGGCGTCTATGGCGATGTGATCGACACGGTGCTGACCAACAGCGGTTCGATCAATGCAACCGCGATCGTCGCCAGCACCGCGGCCCACGCCTCCGCCAACGGCATCTTCGTCGGGGATGGCGGCGGCCTGCTGCTGCCGGGACCGGACGATGTGATGACGATCGACAACTCCGGTTCGATCAAGGCGGCGATCAGCTACGACGGTGGCGACACCTTCCAGTGGGGTGACGCGATCAACGTCCAGGGCGCGCCGAATCCGGTCGACATCAACCTGATGGGCGGCGCGACCGGTCCGGCGCATATCTGGGGCAACATCGACATCTCTTCGGACGATGCGATCGTGGTTTCGGATGGCGAGACGGACTTCAACGGCGTGATCAACCCCGATCTCGTCAAGGAAGGCTCGCTGACGATCGCCGGGGACGGCACGCTGTTCCTGCGCAACGATGTTGCGGAGACCGAAGGCAGCTACAACGGCCCGTCCTATGTCCATGTCGACAGCGCGGACATCGAGGGCACGCTGGCTCTGGAACTGCCGATCGACAACTCGGGTGGAACCCAGCCGCTCGGCACCTATTCGCAGGTCTTCGCCAACGATGTCGTCATCGGGCCGGACGCCGTGCTGGAGGTTCGCCCGGCAAGCACGAACGGACTGTACGAGAACTCGTATTTCTTCGACAACGTGATCGAGGCATCGAACTCGCTGTCTGGGACGTTTGCGAGCACGAATGCGGGTTCGATCTTCCTCGACGCGACGGCGATCTACGACGGCGACCACAATGGCGACGGCG
>JAGIAR010000016.1 GCA_017744735.1 Novosphingobium sp.
ACATCCTGGGGCTGGAGCAGGTCCCAAGGGTTTGGCTGTTCGCCAATTAAAGTGGTACGTGAGCTGGGTTCAGAACGTCGCGAGACAGTTTGGTCCCTATCTGCCGTGGGCGTCGATACTTGAGAGGAGTTGCCCCTAGTACGAGAGGACCGGGGTGAACATGCCTCTGGTGTACCTGTCGTTCCGCCAGGAGCGCAGCAGGGTAGCTATGCATGGACGGGATAACCGCTGAAAGCATCTAAGCGGGAAGCCTCCCTCAAGATTAGGTATCTTCGAGTCGTGATAGACCATCACGTTGATAGGCCGGGTGTGGAAGCGCAGTAATGTGTGGAGCTAACCGGTCCTAATAACTCTGTTCATGCTTGAGAGTCCCACCATCAATGACAGTCCTGAAAGATTGTCCGCGATGGCGGAGGATTTCTTGGCCGGACAACGCCTTGAAATGCATCGATTAAAACCGTGACACGCCGGCTCCATTGCTTGGTGACCATAGCGTCTGTGACCCACCCGATCCCATCTCGAACTCGGCCGTGAAACCAGACTGCGCCGATGGTACTGTGGCTCAAGCTCCGGAAGAGTAGGTCGTCGCCAGGCATTGCAGCCGACGTGAGCACGGAAAAACCCATTCACAAAGTTACAAAAAGCCGCTGCCGGTTCGTCCGCGCGGCGGCTTTTTGGTCTTTGGCCCGCAACGGCCCGAGACAGCACAACGGTGACGCGGGGTGGAGCAGTCCGGTAGCTCGTCAGGCTCATAACCTGAAGGTCGTAGGTTCAAATCCTACCCCCGCAACCAGCACAGGAACCCCGCTTCGGCGGGGTTTTTTGTTGTCCGGCGGACAGGCGAGGAAATCGGGCCTCCCTGTTCCCGCGTTGTTTGCTGGCGGGATGCCTTTCCTTCCCCATTGCGCTCCACCGGCCCATCGCCCACAAGCTTTCGGACAAAGTCTACCAGATGGACGGGAATTCGGGAGATACCATGCTCAAGGCAATCGGGATTTCGGGCGCGCTGGTTCTCGGCGCCGGTTTGCTGTCGAGTTGCTCGACCGCGCATGCGGACGTCGCCACGGCCGGCAGCGGCCAGTGCGATGTCGCCACGGCAGCGGCGCTTGGCGGAAGCAATGCCGGCGCGAAGTGGATAGCGGGTGAGGGCGCAGTTCCGGCCTATTGCGAAATCAGTGCGACCCTCTCGCCCGAGCCCGGATCGACGATCGGCGTGGTCTATCGCCTGCCCGAAGGCTGGAACGGCAAGATTCTGGGCCTCGGCGGCGGGGGCTGGGCCGGCAACGTCACGCTCGATGCCGCGAAGCCGGGCCTGATCGCGCATTACGCCACTGCGCAGACCGACGGCGGCCACGCCAGCGCCGCGCCGTTCGAGAACGCCTGGGTGGTCGAGGAACCGAAGGCGAAAGACTTTTCCTGGCGCGCGATCCACGAGATGACCGTCGCGGGCAAGACGCTGCTGACCGCCTATTACGGCCGCGGGCAGGACAAGGCTTATTTTCAGGGCTGCTCGACCGGCGGACGGATGGCGCTGATGGAGGCGCAGCGCTTCCCGGCGGATTACGACGCGATCATCGCCGGCGCGCCGGTCTATACGCTGCAGACGCAGACCAGCGCGGTGTTCCGCAACAACAGCTTCGCGATGCCGAGCGCCGCGATCGGCACCGACGGCGCGGCGAAGATCGCCGCGGCCGCACTGGCGCAATGTGACGCGAAAGACGGGGTAAAGGACGGCGTGATCGCCGATCCGCGCGCGTGCAGCTTCGATCCGGCGAGCGTTCCCGGCCTGACCCCCGAGCAGGTCAAGGCGGTCCGTACCGCCTACAGCGGCGTGCGGGCGGCCGATGGCAGCTGGGTGCAATGGCCGATGAGCCGCGGCGGCGAGGCCGATTGGCACATGTTCGTCGCGGTCAACGGAGACTGGAAGGAATTCTCCAACGGCGGCGGCTTCGGCGGGCTGCTCCCGGTGCTGTTCCCCGGCAGCATCGTCGACAAGCACGCGCTGACCGCCGACCAGGTGGTGCAGGCGCGCCAGAGCGCCTTTGCCCGGATGTATGAAGCCAAGGATCCGAACCTTGCGCCGTTCTTCCAGCGCGGCGGCAAGCTGCTGATGTGGCACGGCGAAAGCGACCCGGGCCCGAGCCCGGTGGGCACGATCGACTATGTCGAAGCGGTCAGGAAAGCCGACGCGGCCGGCGCGGCGAACGGGTTGCGCCTGTTCCTTGCTCCCGGCGTCGACCATTGCGGCGGCGGGCCGGGCGCCGACCAGCTGCCGCTGCTCGAGCAACTCGACAGCTGGCTGACGACCGGCAAGGCGCCGGAGACGATGGTCGCGACCAGGGCCGACGGCTCGATGGTCCGCCCGCTCTGCGCCTGGCCCAAGGTGGCGCAGTTCGGCGGCAGCGGCGATCCCAACGATCCCAAGAACTACCGCTGCATCGACCGCGCATCCTGAGGAGCTGAGCCATGTCGGGAATGGTCGACGGCCGCTGGGTCACTTCGATGCCCGCCGCCGAGGAAATCAAGGGCGGCCGCTTCGTGCGGATGGACAGCCTGTTCCGCGACGCGGTCTCGGCCGATCCCGACGCGAAATATCCGGCCGAGGCGGGACGCTATCATTTGTTTGTCGCCTGGGGTTGCCCCTGGGCGGCGCGGACGCTGGCGGTGCGCGCGCTCAAGGGGCTGACCGGCCTGATCCCCGCCTATTACGCACTCTCGGCCTTCGGCGGTGAGGGCTGGACCTACGACGACGGGCCCAATGGACCGGTGCCCGAGACCTACCCGCTGCACCGCTATTATTCGAAGGCGGTGCCCGACTACACCGGCAAGGTCACCGTGCCGACGCTGTGGGACACGCAGACGAACAGCATCGTGAGCAACGAGAGCTCCGAGATCATCCGGATGTTCAACAAGGCCTTCGACGGGCTCACCGGCAACCGGCTCGACCTCTATCCGGACGACCTGCGGCCGGAGATCGACCGCTGGAACGACTATATCTACCCGCGGATCAACAACGGCGTCTATCGCACCGGCTTCGCCACCACGCAGGAAGCCTATGACGAGGCGGTGGGCGTGCTGTTCGACGCGCTCGATACGGTCGATGCGCATCTCGCGACCAACCGCTACCTTGCGGGAGACGCCTGCACCGAGGCCGATTGGCGGCTGTTCTGCACGCTGGTTCGGTTCGACATCGGGTATCACGGCGCGTTCAAGTGCAACTTGCGCCGGATCGAGGACTACCCGCAGCTTTCGAACTACCTGCGCGAACTCTACCAGTGGCCCGGCATCGCCGACACCGTGTGGCTCGAGCGGATCAAGGCCGACTATTACGGGCTGACCAACGTGAACCCGTCGCGGATCGTGCCGGCCGGCCCGATCGTGGACCTGACCGGCCCGCACGACCGCGGGCGGCTTGCGGGCAAGGGGATCAGGGAGAAATAAGCGTCGTCCCAGCGAAAGCTGGGATGTCGGGCAGTAGAGCCCTGTTCCACGAGATCCCAGCTTTCGCTGGGATGACGTTATGGCTTCGGCATGCTCCAGCCCGCCGGATAGAACAGCAGCTTGTCGAGCGAGAAGCCGACCGCCTCTCCCTCGCTCAGCGCGTCGGTCTGGGCGGCGATCGCGTACTGGCCGCTTTCGACGGTCCAGCCATGGGTCGCGACGTCCCATTTCGCCAGCAGGCGCGGGTCGATCGCGATGGCCACCTTCCTGCTCTCGCCCGGCTTGAGCGAAACCTTGGCGAAGCCGGCCAGGCGGCGCGGGGCTTCCCAGCCTGCGTGGGAGGCATAGACCTGCACCACCTGTGCGCCTTCGCGCTGGCCGATATTGCTCACCGTGACTTCTGCCGAGAGCAGCCCGTCGTCATCCTGGTCGAGGGTGAGCGCGTCCATCGTGAAGCGCGTGTAGGAAAGGCCGAAGCCGAACGGATAGAGCGGCTCGAGCTTGTGCGCGTCGAACCATTTGTAGCCCACGGTCGCACCCTCGGCGTAGGGGATTTCGCCCTTGCGCGGCTCGCTCGGGTAGGCGAGCTGGCTTTCGTCGGCCGGAAAGGTCACCGGCAGGCGGCCCGAGGGCACGGCCTTGCCGGTCAGCAGATCGGCGATCGCCTCGCCGCCGCCGCTGCCGGGCAGCCAGGCCTCGAGCACCGCGGCAACATCGCCGTTCCAGGGCATTTTCACGGCCCCAGCGGTTTCGAGCACGACAACGGTCTTCGGATTGGCCTTGGCGACCACGGAAATCAGCCCATCCTGATCGCCGTCGAGCGCCATTTGCACGTCGATGCTTTCGCTCGCCCATTGGGTGCCGAACACGATCGCGACATCGGCCTGCTTCGCCAGCGCGGCGGCGGCGACCGGATCGCTGCCGTCGAGATAATCGATCTGCACGCCCGGAAGCTGCTTCTTCAGTTCCTCGACGGGCGAGGACGGATAGAACACCACCGGCCCGGGCCAGAAATTCGGCTTGAGGCCCGGCACGGCGTTGCCTCCGTCGAACCCGTCGCCCGGATAGACCTGGCTCGATCCGCCGCCCGACAGCACGCCTTTGTCGGCATGGCCGCCGATCACCGCGATCCGTTTCACGCTTGCCAGGGGAAGCAGATCTCCGTCGTTCTTGAGCAGCACCGCGCCGGCCTCGGCGGCCTTGCGGCTGACCGCCCGGTTGGCGGCGAAGTCGATCCCGCCGACCGGGCTCGCGACGTCATCGACCAGTCCGTGCTCGAACATCGAGCGCAGGATGCGGGTCGCCATTTCGTCGAGCCGCGCCTTGCCGACCGTGCCCTTGGCGAGTGCAGCCACCAGCCCGGCACCGAGATTGTCGTCCGGGTGCAGGCCGAAGCCCGATTCCTGGTCGAGCCCGGCCTCGACCGCGTTCTGGGTCGAATGGGCCGCGCCCCAGTCGGACATGACGTAGCCTTTCCAGTCCCAGTCCTTGCGCAGCACCTGGGTCAGCAGATAGGCGCTCTCGCAGGCGAAATCGCCGCGGAAACGGTTGTACGAGCACATCACCGAACCCGGGTTGCCCTGCTCGAGCGCGATCTTGAACGCCAGCAGGTCGCTCTCGCGCCCGGCCGCTTCGTCGATCGTGACGTTGCCCGCGTTGCGGTCGGTCTCCTGATCGTTGAAGGCATAGTGCTTCACGGTCGAGATCATGTGGTTCGACTGGATCCCGGCGATCGCGTGACCCGCCATGGTCCCGGCCAGCAGCGGGTCCTCTCCGGTATATTCGAAATTGCGTCCGTTGCGCGGCTCGCGCACCAGATTGACCCCGCCGGCGAGTTGGACGTTGAACCCGTCGGCACGCGCTTCGGAGCCGATCATCGCGCCGCCGGCGAAGGCGACTTCCGGATCCCAGCTCGCGGCGATCGCCAGGCCCGAAGGCAGCGCGGTGTGCGGGCGCTTGCTCTTCGCCCCGCCCTGGCTCGCCACGCCGATCCCCGCGTCGCTCTGCCACTGGGCCGGAATGCCGAGGCGGGGGATGCCGGGAACATAGCCCGCCGAACCGGCGCGACCCTCGGGCGGGGCGGTGAACTTGGTCAGCGGAAAGTCGGTCGAGAAATAACCTTTGACGAGGAGGAGCTTCTCGTCCTGCGTCATCTGCTTGAGCACGGCGGCGGCGCGCTCGTCGGGCGTGCCCCTGGTGTCCTTCGCCATGGTCTGCGCATGGGCCGCACCGATCGTCAGCGCGGCGCCGGCCGCGGCCAGCAGTACTCTCTTCAGCATCCGGTCCCTCCGTATCCGCCGACCTCTATTACCGATGCCTGCGAAAAACAGTCACCCGATTTGCAGCGCACTAACGGCTTGCGCTTCCGTGCGTTTTTCGGGAGGGAAACCGAAACGCAATTCAGGGAGAATGCCGGTGAACCTCGATATCCTCAAAGGCCGCGTTGCCGTCGTGACCGGAGCGAGCTCGGGCATCGGCGAGGCCTGCGCGCTCGGCTATGCCGAGGCCGGGGCCAAGGTGGTGATGGCTGCCCGGCGGCAGGAGCGGCTCGATGCGCTGGTGTCGAAGATCGAAGCCGCCGGTGGCGAGGCGATCGGCGTGGTCACCGACGTGACCAGCGAGGATGCAGTCGCCAATCTGTTCAAGCAGGCGGTCGACCGGTTCGGCACTGTCGATATACTGATCAACAATGCCGGCGTCGCGCAGAGCATTCCGGTCGAGGACTGCACGCTCGAGCAGTGGAACACGGTGATCGGCACCAACCTCACCTCGGCCTTCCTCTGCAGCCGTGAGGCATTCCGGATCATGAAGCCGCAGGGCCATGGGCGGATCGTCAACATCGGCTCGATCTCGGCCCGGGTGCCGCGCGCCGACAGCCCGGCCTATACCGCCAGCAAATACGGCCTCGACGGGCTGACCCACGCGCTGGCGGTCGACGGGCGCGAGTTCAACATCGCGGTGTCGATGTTCAATCCCGGCATCGTGGCGACCGAGATCGCGCCCGGCGCGGTCAAGCTCGCCGCCGATTTCGCGGCCCAGCCCAAGGACATCGCCGACGCGATCCTGCACATGACCGCGCTGCCCGATCACCTCAATTTCTACGAGGCGATGATCGTCCAGAACAAGCTGCCGTTCCTCGGGCGCGGCTGACCTTCCGATGGGGGGAGACGCGACATTCGACTGCTGGAATATCGCGGATCTCCGCGCGAAGGCGAAGCGCCGCCTGCCGCTGGGCGTGTGGGAATATGTCGAGCGCGGGGTGGAGGACGAGTTGGGGCTCGCGCGCAACCGCGCCGGGTTCGACGCGATCGGCTTCCGCCCGAAAGTGCTGCGCAACGTCGAGGCGATCGATCCTTCGACCACGCTGCTCGGCTGCCCTTCGGCTTTCCCGCTCGCGGTCGCGCCGACCGGTGCGGCCGGGCTGCTGTGGTACCAGGGCGACCTTGCGCTGGCCAGGGCCGCGGCGCTCGCCGGGGTGCCGTTCACGATCTGCAGCGCCTCGACCATGGATATCGACCAGATCGCCGCGGCCGGCGGGCGGCTGTGGTTCCAGCTCTACATGTGGGCAGATCGCGCGCTGTCGCAGGCGGTCGTTGCCCGGTCCCTTGAACTCGGTTGCGAGGCGCTGCTGGTCACGCTCGACCTGCCGGTGCCGCCGAACCGCGAATATCTCTACCGCAACGGCTTCGGCACGCCGTTCCGCCTGAACCCGCGCAATTTTACCGATATCATGCTCCACCCGCGCTGGCTGGCCGGGGTGATGGGGCGCTATGCGCTGGCCGGCGGGGTCCCGAGCCAGGCCAATCTGCCCGACCGGCTGCGCCGCAAGGTGACCGAGAGCGTTCATCCCGGCGCGCTGTTCAAGCAGGACAATCTCGATTGGGACGAAGTTGCCCGGCTGCGCGACAGCTGGAAGGGCAAGCTGGTGCTCAAGGGCATCTTGCGGCCCGACGATGCCGAGCGCGCGGCCGCGCTGGGCGCGGACGGGATCGTGGTTTCCAATCACGGCGGCCGCGGGCTCGACGGTTCGATTTCCTCGATGGAAGCGCTGCCGGCGGTTGTTTCGGCGGTGGCCGGCAAGCTCGAGGTGCTGCTCGACAGTGGGGTACGGCGGGGCAGCGATGTGGTGAAGGCAGTAGCGCTCGGAGCCAAGGGCGTGCTGGCAGGTCGCGCGGCGCTTTACGGATTGGCCGCGGCAGGCGAGGATGGAGTGGTCCGGGCGCTCGATCTGCTCAGGGCGGAAACGATCCGTACCATGGGAATGCTCGGGGCGCGAACTATCGGGGAAGTGGATAACGACCTGCTCGGCTGAAGCCGGGAGGATGTGGGAGAGACCGCTTGAAGACGAGTTTTTCGGAAGCGGTAAGCAGCCGCCCGGTCGGCCTGTTCCAGCTCTCGGTCGTGCTAGCCGTGCTCTTGGTGCTGCTGTTCGACGGGATGGACGCACAATCGCTCGGCCTGGTGGTGCCGATCGTGCTCAAGGAATGGGGCATCGCGCGGGCGGAATTCGGCTGGGCGCTGTCGGCTTCGATCTTCGGCATGGGTGTGGGCGCCTTGGCCGGCGGCTGGCTGGGCGACCGGATCGGCCGGCTGCGATCGCTGTTCGTATCGGTGCTGGTGTTCGGCTGCGCGACGATCGCTGCGAGCCGGGCGGGGGACGTGCCGGCGATGACCGCGCTGCGTTTCGCCGGCGGGCTCGGCTTCGGCGCCGCCGGGCCGAACGCGCTGGCGCTGGCGACCGAATGGATGCCGCTGCGGTTTCGCACCTATGTCGTCGCGCTGCTGGCGATCGGCAGCCCGGCGGGGGGCAGTATCGCGGCGGCGATCGCCCCCTTCGTACTGGCCGATTACGGCTGGCGCGGGTTGTTCCTCGCCTTCGGGGCCGGCTCGATCGTGGTCGGCGGACTGGCGCTGCTGGTGGTGCGCGAATCGCCTTCGTTCCATCTCGCGCAAGGCCGGAGCGACAAGGCGCATGCCGTGGCGCGGCGGGTGTTCGGCGCGCAGGTGGAACTGGTCCCGGAGCGGGCTGACGGGCCCCGCGGCGGGATCGACACCGGAGTGTTCGATCGGGCCAATCTCCGGCTGACCCTTGGCGCCAGCCTGGCCTTCTCCGCGCTCACCGCACTGGTCTATTCGATCAACTACTGGGGCACCGAGCTGTTCACTTCCCGCGGGCTGAGCCAGGCAGAGGCGATCGGGGTGATCTTCTGGGGCGGGATCGTGTCGGTGCTCGGGGCGCTGCTTTCGGGCTGGACGGTGCGTGCCTTCGGGTCGCGCGCGACCATCGTCGCTTGCTCGCTGGCGGCTTTCGCGGTTACCGTCGCGCTCGGCGCGGTGCTTGGGCAGCAGGCTCCTTCGGTCGCCGCGGTTACCGTGCTCGCTTGCGCGCTCGGCGGGATCGGCAGCCTCGGGATCGGGACGCTCTATTCGACGATCGCCCTCGGCTATCCGGTGTCGTGCCGCTCGACCGGGATCGGCCTCGGCATGATGACCGGCCGGGCCGGCGGGATCCTGATGACCTTCTACGGCGGCAGCCTGCTCGATCTTGGCGGCGCTTCGGTGATGCCGTTCTTCGCGGTGGCGGCGGGATGCACGTTGCTGGTCGGCGCGTCGGCCTGGATCGTCGACCGGCATGTTGCACCGGCGAGGCCGGAATAGGGAGAAAGCGATGTCGATCAGCTTCAGCGAGGCGCTGTCGCGCACCCCGCTCCGGGCCTTCTCGGTCGCGACCTTCGCGGTCTGCATGCTGGTGCTGGTGTGCGACGGGATCGACGCACAGCTGCTCGGGATCGTAGCGCCCAAGGTGATCGCCGATTTCGGGGTCGATCGCGGGACCTTCGGCGTGGCGATGAGCGCGGCGCTGGTCGGGTTCGGGATCGGCTCGTGGGCGGGCGGATGGCTGGGAGACACGGTCGGCAGGCGCTGGTCGCTCGCGCTGGCGACGCTGGTGTTCTCGCTGGCGACGATCGGCGCAAGCACGGCCGGCGGGGTGTGGGACATGGCCGCCTGGCGGATGCTCGGCGGGCTCGGCTTCGGCTCGGCCTATGCCAATGCGATCGCACTCGCGGGCGAATGGTTGCCCGATCGCTGGCGCCCGGTCGGGGTAACCACGCTTTCGGTCGGAACGCCAGCGGGCGGCTTCGTGGTCGCGGCGCTCGCGCCGACGCTGATCGATGCGCATGGCTGGCGCGGCACCTTCGTCGTGCTGGGGCTGGCAACGCTGCTGGTGATTGTGCTGGTGGTCGCCGTGTTGCGCGACAGTCCCTCGTTCCTGCTCGCGCGGGGCAAGGCGGAAGCGGCCCGGATCGCCGCGCGCCGGGTGCTCGTGGGGGATCCGGAACTGGCGCCCGAACGGGGCGACGCGTCAGGCGCGGCGGTAGGCGTGCTCCACCGCAGCAACCTGCGCCTCAATGTCGGTATCGGCCTGTCCTTCACCGCCGCGGCGCTGGTCGCCTACTCGATCCTGAGCTGGACCACGACGATGCTGACCGCGCAGGGATTCAGTTTCGAAGAAGCTGCCTATGCGGTGTCGGTCGGCGGGATCACCTCGGTGATCGCATCGGTCGCAGCCGGCTTCCTCGCCCAGTGGATCGGCACCAGGCGGCTGGTGCTGGGCATCAGCGCGACCCTGTTCGTCAGCCTCGTTTGGCTCGGTTGGGTGATCGAGACCATGCCCGAAGTCCCGCCCGCCGGGACCCAATGGCTGGTGGTCGCGCTGGTCGGCCTCACGGCGGCGATCTTCAGCGCGGGCATGGCGACGATGTATGCGATCATGACCCACGCCTATCCGCCTTCGTGCCGCTCGGCCGGGATCGGCTTCGGGATCTTCATGGGGCGGGTCGGGGCGGTCGCGGCCACGGCATTCGGCGGCTGGCTGCTCGATCTCGGGCAGGGCAGCGTGATTCCGTTCTTCGCGGTGATCGCTGCCGGTGCGCTGCTGTTCTCGGCCGCAGCTTTCGTGGTCGACCGCCACGTCCCGCCCGCAATGCGAAAAATATGACAATAGCGGGACGGTTTGTTGCAGTTCGCTTTCAAAAATCCGGAAATGCCACGCAACTGAAACCGGCGCGTAGCCCCCACGTCATCATCGGCCTCTAGCCCGACATCGGGAATACGGAGACTGGTAATGAAACTTACTCGGCTGCTCGTTTCGAGCGGCGCGGCGGCTATTGCCGTTGGCGCATCTACATCCGCTTATGCCGGCGAAATCGCCGGGCATGTCTCGGACACCACGCAGACCATCGCGCTGCAATCGGCCGAGGTTCGCATCGTCGAACTGGGCCGGGTGGCTACAACGGCGCGCGACGGCGGCTACACGTTTCCGGACGTGCCCGCCGGCACCTACACGCTCGAAGTCCGCTACGTCGGGGCTGAGCCGGTAACCCGGACGGTGGTGGTGCCCGAGACCGGCACCGTGTCCGCCGATCTGACGCTGGGCGGTACCAACGAGATCCTCGTGGTCGGCCAGGCGGCCAACCAGGCCAGCGCGCTTTCGCGCCAGAAGGCGGCCGACGGCGTGAGCAGCGTACTGACGCGCGACGCGATCGGCGAATTCCCCGACCAGAACGTCGCGGAATCGCTGCGCCGCCTGCCGGGCGTGAACATCCTCAACGACCAGGGCGAAGGCCGCTTCGTCTCGGTGCGCGGGCTCGATCCGGAACTCAACAGCACCTCGGTCGACGGCGTGCGCCTGCCTGCGCCGGAGTCCGACATCCGCGCCGTCGCGCTCGACGTCATCTCGTCGGACACGATCGAATCGATCGAAGTGAAGAAGTCCTTCACCCCCGACATGGACGGCGACTTCATCGGCGCCTCGGTCGAGATCAAGACCGCCAGCGCCTTCGACAGCCGCAAGAACCGCTATTCGATTTCGGCAGAGGGCAGCTATAACGACTATAGCGGCAAGGTGACGCCGAAGGGCAGCTTCGACTTCACCCAGAAGCTGAGCGACGATTTCGGCATCGCCGGCTCGATCAGCTACTACGAACGCCAGTTCGAGACCGACAACGTCGAGGCCGACAATTGGGTGGAAGCCGGCGGGGCCGATTTCACGCCCTCGCTGGAATATCGCGACTACGATGTGACCCGCAAGCGCATCAACGCCGCGTTGTCGTTCGACTGGCGCGTTTCCGACACCACCAAGGCCTACGTCCGCGGCAACTGGGCTCAGTTCGACGATCACGAGCTTCGCCGCCGCACCACCTTCGACCTCGGCGATTTCGAGGACGACGGCCCGTCGTCGGTGAACGGTTCGACCGTGAGCTTCGACACTGCCGACCAGGAAATCACCGTCGAGCGCGATCTCAAGGATCGCTTCGAGCGCCAGCGCATCCGCTCGGTTTCGGTGGGCAGCGAGACCGACACCGGCACTTGGAAGTTCGACTGGCAGGCGAGCTATGCCAAGTCGAGCGAACTCGAAACCTTCTCGCTCGATCCGGTCCGCTTCAGCACCGCGTTCGACGACGAATCCGGGGTCGTGATCGATTTCGACAATTCGGGCCGCTACTATCCGGTCTACTCGGTCTCGAGCGGCGCCAGCGAGGTCAACGATCCGACCAACTACACGCTCAACCGCGTCGAACTGACCACGCTTTCGGACAGCACCGACGAGGAATACGCGCTCAAGGCCAATATCGCGCGCACCTTCGCGATGTCGGGTGGCGATTTCACCGTCCAGGCTGGGGCAAAGGCCCGCTGGCGCGAGAAGTCGTACGACTTCGAGATGACGCGTTACAAGAAGTCGAAGAACTACACGCTGGCCGATGTGCTGGGCGAGCAGACCTATCGCCTCGTCGATATGGGCCCGGTGATGAGCAAGACGGACACCAAGGACTGGTTCCTCGCCAACGAGGCCGACCTTTCGATCGACGACTATGCGTCGGCGCTCGATTCCGCGACCAGCGACTATTCGGTCAAGGAAGACATCACCGCCGCCTATCTGCTCGGCCGGTGGGACAGCGCCACGCTGCGCGTGATCGGCGGCGTGCGCATGGAGCACACCAAGAACGAGCTGAACGGCAATGTGGTGACCGACGACGAGGACAATCTCGACCTGCCGCTGGTCCAGCCGGTCCAGTACAAGCGCAGCTACACCGACTGGCTGCCGAGCCTGACCTTCCGCTTCAGCCCGCAGGACAATCTCGTTTTCCGCCTTGCCGGCTACAAGACGCTGGTGCGGCCGAAGCTCTCGGCGATGGCACCGCGCTCGACGGTCAACGAAGACAACGAGGCGGAATTCGGCAATCCCGGCCTGCTGCCCTATGAGGCGTGGAATGCCGATATCGGCGCGGCCTACTATTTCTCCGGCAACGGCGCGATCTCGGTCGGCGCGTTCTACAAGGACATCAAGAACTACGCGGTGACGCAGTCGTTCGACGATTATACCTACGAGGGCGTGACCTATGACAAGTTCACGACCACGATCAACGGCGACAGCGCGAAGGTTGCCGGGTTCGAAGCGAGCTACAGCCAGGTCTACGACATGCTGCCGGCCCCGTTCGATGGCCTGCTGACGCAGTTCAACTACACCTACACCCACAGCAAGGCGACCCTGGCGGACGGGCGTGAAATCTATCTGCCGGCCGCTTCGCGCAACACGTTCAACGTCGTGCTCGGGTTCGACAAGGGGCCGCTCGACCTCCGCCTTTCCGGCACCTATCGCGACAAGTACCTCGACGAGGTCGGCGGGGATGCGGAGGAGGACCGCTGGGTCAACGACCACTTCCAGCTCGATTTCTCGGGCAAGATCAAGGTGATGAAGGGCCTGCGCCTGACGGTGGATGTGATCAACATCAACAACGCCAAGTATTTCGCCTATCAGGACTTCGGCGGGGCGCAGCGCTTGCTGCAGTTCGAGAAGTACGGGCCGACCTTCAAGTTCGGCGTAAAGGCGGACTTCTGATGCGGACTGCCATCGCTCCGGTGGCGCTGGCCCTCGCGCTGGCGGCTTGCTCCGGCAAGCCGCCAGCCGGGGAGGCGCCGGTAATATTCGAGGTGACGGCCGCCGGCGAAACCGCTCCGGTCGGCACCGGCAACGCCGATGCGGCGGACGATCCGGCGATCTGGCGCGATGCGGAGAACCCCGAGAACAGCCTGATCGTCGCGACCGACAAGAAGGCCGGGCTCTACGTCTACGGGCTCGACGGCAAGGTGCGCGACTTCAGCAAGGAAGGGCGGCTCAACAACGTCGCTTTGGCCGACATGGGTGATGCAGGCGTGATCGTGGCGGCGAGCGACCGCAACGACGAAGCCGCGGCCAAGATCATGCTCTACCGGCTCGACACCAAAGCGGCGAAGCTGATTCCGCTCGGGACGGTCGATGGCGGTGCGGGCGAAGGCTACGGCATCTGCGTTTCGGCACAGTCGGACGGGCTGCACGTCTATTCGGTGCTCAAGGCCGGCGACATCGGCGAATACCGCGTGACCTTCGCCGGCGGCACACCGAAGGGCGAGCTGGTGCGCAGCATGAAGCTGAAAACGCAGACCGAGGGTTGCGTGGCCGATCCGCGCGACGGATCGCTCTATGTCGGCGAGGAAGATGTCGGCATCTGGAAGTTCGCGGCGGGTTCGACCGAGGGCAGCCTTGTCGCCAAGGCCGACGGCAAGCAGCTGGTTGCCGATGTCGAAGGTCTGGCGCTGGCTGCCGAGGGCAAGGACGGCGGCTGGCTGATCGCATCGAGCCAGGGCGACAATGCCTATGCGGTCTATCGCCTGCCGGGGATGGTCTATGCCGGCCGTTTCCGGATCGCGCAGGGGGCATTCGGTTCGACCGAGGAAACCGACGGGATCGATCTGGTGCTCGGCGATTTTGGACCCGCCTTTCCCACCGGCCTGTTCGTCGCTCAGGATGGCGAGAACGGCAACCGGGCGCAGAATTTCAAGCTGGTTTCGTGGGAGGCAATCGAGAAGGGTCTCTGATCGGGCAATTTACCGAAGAGGAACAATACTGTTACCTTTAGATCACAGAACAACGAGTCTTGTAACTGAAACATCGCGGTAGCCCGCGTGTCATCAAGCGCTCCTAGCGGCCTCCGGGTAACAGGACCGGAGATTCCCGCATGAAATTCGCTCGTCTGCTCGCCTCGAGCTGTGCTTTTGCCCTTGTCGCCTGCGCCGCGACGCCTGCTTTCGCCGATGATGGATCATCGAAAGATAGCAATAATGGCAATGCCGATGCAGCCGCGCAGGCGGATGGCGGAGATATCGTGGTGACCGGGACCCGCGCTGCGCTGCGCGCGGCGGTGGCCGAAAAGAAGGAAGCGGACAATTTCGTCGAGACGCTGCAGGCGAACGACGTCGGCAAGCTGCCCGACCAGAACGTTGCCGAAGCGGTCAAGCGCCTGCCGGGACTGTCGGTCGCGAACGACCAGGGCGAAGGCCGCTATGTCGTCATCCGCGGGATCGATCCGAGCCTGGTGAACGTCTCGCTCAACGGCCAGACCCTGCCCGCGCCCGAGCCGGACGGCCGCGTGGTCAAGCTCGACGATCTCCCCTCGGCGATGATCCAGTCGATCGTCGTCACCAAGTCGCTGCTGCCCGATCAGGATGCGAATGCGATCGGCGGCGACGTCAACGTGAAGACCAAGACCGCGTTCGACAGCCGCGATCCGTTCTTCTTCGACGCGCGCGGCGCAGTCGGGCGTTACGACATCAACCACAAGACCCCGTGGGAAGCCGACGGCACGCTGGGCGGCCGCTTCGGCCCCGACGAGCAGTTCGGCGCAGTGGTCTCGGTCAATTATTCACGCCGCCCGATCGAATCGGAGAACTTCCAGGGCACCGAAGACTGGGCAGGCGGCATCCCCGCCGGTGGCGGCTTGCGCGACTACAACCTCACCCGCACCCGGCTGGGCGTGGTCGGCAATTTCGACTGGCATCCGAGCGACAGCGCGAAGATTTACATCCGCAGCAGCTATTCGAAATATCAGGACCACGAGACCCGCGACCAGAACCTGCTCTCGGGGTTCTCCGGGTCCGACGAGGATAATCCGTCTACCACCGGCTCCGCCGCGACCACGATCCTCGTCCGGCACCGCGAAGAGAACGACAACACCAAGTCCTTGACCCTCGGCGGCGATTTCGACGTCGGCGGCGGCAAGCTGTCGCTGTCGGGCGGCTGGACCAAGGCGGTCAAGATCGACCCGATCCGCAGCGAATTCACCTTCGCCGGGCCGACGGTCGATGCGACCTACGATTCGTCGACCTACCCCTATTCGCTGCTGCCCTCGGGCGCCAATGCGGACGTGTTCGACGATCCGTCGCAGTTCAAGTTCAGCAAGCTCAAGGCCGAAACCCGCAGCACCTACGAGCGGATCTGGCAGGGCCGGATCGACTACAGCCACCCGATCGGCATCGGCGACGATTCCGAGATCAAGGTCGGCTTCAAGTATCTCGACCGCCACAAGGACGACAACCACGATCTGATCAGCTACAAGAAGGGCACCGCCTGGACCCTCGACACGGTCGGCTACACCGGCAACACCGACTTCTACGAAGGGCTGTTCGACTTCGGTGAACGGATCGATTGGTACAAGGCGGAGGACTACCTTGCCGCCAACCCGTCGGTCGGGAAGTTCGACTATGCGGGCAATCTTGAGGGCTCGCTGTCGTCGGATTACGACGCGCGCGAAGAGATCCTCGCCGGCTATGCGATGGCGACGCTGCGCTTCGGCAATCTGACGATCATTCCGGGCGTTCGCGTCGAACACACCCGCGATCGCACCGCGGCCAAGCTCGTCGATCCAACGACGGCAGATCTCGTCGCCGGTGTAACCAGCATCGCCGATTATGAGGCTGTGCTGGCTGCCAACAACGACTTCAACGTGTTCGGTAACAACAGCTACACCGACGTCTTCCCCGGCCTGAACGCCAAGTTGGAAATCCGCCCGGACCTGCTGCTGCGGGCCGGCGTGACCACGTCAATCGGGCGTCCGAACTATAGCACGCTGGCGCCGTTCACGATGGTAGAGGACGGTACGCCCGCGACAGTAACGATGGGCAACCCTAATCTGAAGCCGTACAAGGCACTCAACTTCGACGCTGCCGTCGAATATTATCCCACACCGGACAGCCTGTTCAGCGCGGGCCTATTCTATAAGAAGATCGACAATCCGATCTATCAGGTTCCCGAATACGGCATCGCCAATCCGGGTGGCATCGCGGGGGCTTCGGTGGAGGACTATCCGACCATCGACCTGCTCACCTATGTGAACATGGATTCCGAGAACATCGGCGGGATCGAGATCAACGTGCAGACCCAGTTCACCGCGCTGCCGGGCGTGCTCAGCGGTTTCGGCATCTCGGCGAACTATACCCACACCTGGGGCCATGCGACCGGCGCTGCGTTCCGCGCCGGCGACATTCCGCTGGCATACCAGTCGCGCGATCTGGGCAACGTCAGCCTGTTCTACGAGAAGTACGGTTTTGCTGCGCGGTTGGCGTTCAACTACCGCTCGGCCTTCATCGACGTGGTAGCGCAGACTGCCGATCAGGACTCCTACTGGGATGCGCAGGGCCAGCTCGACCTGCATGTGAGCTATCAGGTCGCACCGCAGTTCACCGTGTTCGCCGACGGGACCAATTTGACCGACTCGCCGTGGCACCACTACCTCGGCCAGCCGGCGAACCTGGTGGAGCGCGAGCGCTACGGCGCCCAGTTCCGGGTCGGCGCGCAGGTGCACTTCTGAGCCGGCTGGAGGAATGACGATGCTGCACGTGTTTCGCTGGGCCGTGCCCTTGTGTCTCGGCACCGCACTCGCCTCGGCGGGATGCGCGCAGCCTGATTCCGTTTCCGCGAAGGGGGGGGCGCAGCTTGTCGCGGACAGCGTGGTGATCCTGATGCGCCACGGAGTTCGCCCGCCGACCAAGGCGGTGCCGCTGCCCAAGAGCACTGTCCGCGACGCCTGGCCGCAATGGTCGGTGCCGCCGGGCTGGCTCACGCCGCACGGCGCGCAGGCCATCGGGCGGCTGGCCGAATGGGATGGGTCCGAACTGCGCCGCGACGGCTTGCTGCCGGCCGAAGGGTGCCCGGCGGCGGGCAGCGTGACGGTGATCGCCGACAGCGACCAGCGCACCATCGCCACTGCCGATGCCTGGATCTCTGGCGCGCTGCCGGGTTGCGGCATCGCCAGCGAGCATCGCAAGCAGGATGAGTCCGACCCGGCCTTTTCGCCGATCAAGAGCGGGCTGGTCGCGTTCGATCCGGCCAAGGCGCAGGCCGCGGTGATCGACGCCGCGGGACCGGGCGGCATCGCGGCGGTCGAGGCGGCGCAGCGGCCGCTGCTTGAGCGGGTCGACGCAATCCTGTGCGGCGATAGCCGGACCGGTTGCGGGGTATCGGCCCGGGCGAGCGGGATCGACGCGCCTGCCGACGGCAAGCCGGGACTGACCGGCGCGCTCGATCTTGCATCGACCGCGGGGCAGATCCTCGTGCTCGAATATGGCGAGGGCAAGCCGCTCGCCGAGGTCGGCTGGGGCCGGGCGAGCGTGGACGACATTGCCGCGCTTTCGGCGTTCCATGCGCTCGAATTCCGCCTGCTCGCCCGCCCACGCTACAATGCGCTGGCCAATTTCGCCGGGCTTGCGCCGCTGGTGAAGCAGGGTCTTTCGGGCAAGGCCAAGGTCACGCTGATCGTCGGCCACGACACCAATGTCGCCAATCTCGGCGGGCTGCTCGATGCGCACTGGCAGGTTCCGGGGCTCGCCGAGGACGATCCCGCGCCGGGCGGCGCGCTGGTGCTGACCGCGCTGCACGACAAGGCCGGCCACCGCTTCGTGCGCATCGCCTATCGCTCGCAGACCCTGGACCAGATTCGCGCGGCTGGACCGCTGGGGCAGCAGGATCCCTATCGGACCGTGATCGTGCCCGGCGCCTGCACCGCGACGGGTGACGGAACGGTCTGCCCGCTCGCCGTGTTCGAAAAGCTCGCCGGGCTCTAGCCTTCGAGTTCGGGGACCGGAACGCCGAGCCCGCCCTTTTCGAGCAGGTCGTCGTTCGCGACGATCTGATGCGCCGGCTTGAGCCCCAGCCGTGCGGCCAGATTGGCGAGATCCTGCTCGACATGCTCGACCCACAGATCCGCATGGGTCTCGCCGAGATAGAGCACCAGCTTCTTGCCGGAGACGCCCAAGGCTGTGTTGCGCAGCGAACGGCGCGATCCGCCGCCGAGTCGGCGCGCCAGCCGGATCGCGAGGCCCCAGCTGACCGCCTCGTCGAGCATCGCCTCGTTTGTGAGGCGATAGAGCTGCCGCGGCAATTCGGCCACCCCGCAATTGGCGGACACCGCCGCCGCCATCATCGCCCGCCCGGTGTCGTCGAGGTTCATCCAGCGCTTGTAGAGCGCCCAGTTGATCGCCTGGCGGACGCGTAAATTCGGTTCGATCTGCATCGAGGCGAGCGCCAGCATCGTTGCGGCCAGGCGGACCCGCTCCGATCCGCGGCCGCCGCGCGGCAGGGCATCGACGGTCCAGCCGGCGAGCTGGGTCGCCAGCGTCGGCGGCCCGCCGCGCGGACCGCAGAAATTGGCCAGCCCGGCGAGCAGGGGGTCCTGTGCGCGTGCGGCAGGATCGAGCCGATCGTAGAGCCGGCCTTCGCGGATACCCCAAGACGAGAACACAAGCTTCGACGGCTGCAGCCGGCCGAGCAGTACATGGAGCAGCGCCGCCGCATCGGGCAGCATCCCGGCGCGCATTTCGGAAATGCGGCTGAGGCCGAGCTTGGCCGGATTGATCAGACGCATGCGCTTGGCGAGGCGCAGGGCATCCTTCCCCTCCAGCTCGAAACCGTGCGGATCGGTCAGCGGATGGTCGAGTTCGGCCATCGCATAGCCGGCCAGCGCGCGCCAGGTCCCGCCGACCATGTAGAGCGGCTGGTCGACCGGATGGTCCCAGTCCTCCTTCTCCAGCGCGCGGTTGATCTTGCGCTTGAACTTGTCGGGCCCGGCGGCGCGCAATTCGCCCAGCATCAGCGCGCCGAGCGGCAGGCTGACGCCGTGAGTGCACTGCCCGCGTTCGATTTCGACAAGCTCGAGGCTGCCGCCGCCGAGATCGACCACTACGCCCTTGGCGCCGGGAAAGGCCCCGATCACGCCCATCGCGCTGGTCCGCGCCTCTTCCTCGCCCGGGAGCAGGACCGGTTCGAAGCCGCACTCGCGCACCCGGTCGAGAAACTCCGCGCCGTTCTCGGCCAGCCGCGCCGCGGCGGTCGCGATTACATCGACATCCTCGATCTGCAGATCGGTAAGGATCCGGCGATAGCGCTTGAGGCCGAGCAGCGCGATCGCGATTGCGGGTTCGGGTATGCGCCCGCTGTGCAGCAATTCGGCGCCGAGGCGCGCAGTGACCCGTTCATTGAGCAGCGGGGTGGGCGCGCGTTGTGCTCCGCCGTAGATCACCATGCGGACCGTGTTCGAACCGATATCGATTACCGCGCGGTGCGGTACACTGTTCAGCAGGGCGGTATCGCGGTCTCCGATCACTCCGGGTCCTTCTCCTCCCCGCCGGTCAGGCCGCGCCCTTGCGCAGCGCCAGCTTGGGTACCTTGGCGCCTTCGTCAAGAGCAGTCCCACGGCCGGAAAGCGAGGGGTTGGTCATGAAATACTTGTGGAGGTTGAACGGCCTCTCGCCCGGCTCGACCCGCGTGTAGCTGCCATCGGACCACAATTTCCAGCTCTGCTCGGTGTCGAGCAGATTGGCCAGCAGCACTTGCTGCAGGATCTGGTCGTGGACGGTCGCGTTCTTGATCGGCACGAGAGTCTCGACACGCCGGTCGAGATTGCGTTCCATCGCGTCGGCCGAGGAAATGAACACTTTCGCGCGGTGGCTCGGCATCGCAAAGCCGTTGGCGAAGGCCCAGATGCGCGCATGTTCGAGGAAGCGGCCGATCACCGACTTGACCTGGATGTTCTCCGACACGCCCGGAATCCCGGGTTTGAGGCAGCAGATTCCGCGGACCACCAGATCGATCCGCACTCCGGCCTGGCTCGCGGCATAGAGGTGATCGATCATTCGCTGGTCGGTGAGCGAATTGAGCTTGGCCCAGATGTGCGCGGGCTTGCCCATTTGCGCGTTGGCGATCTCGTGCATGATGCACTGGTCGAGCCTGGCCCTAAGCCCGATCGGCGAGATCGCCAGCCGCTCCAGCTTGCGCGGCTCGACATAGCCGGTGATGAAATTGAACAATTTCACCGCGTCGCGCCCGATCTTCGGATCGGCGGTGAAGAAGCTCAGGTCGGTGTAGATCTTCGAGGTCAGCGGGTGATAATTGCCGGTGCCGAAGTGGCAGTAGGTGCGCAGCTGCCCCTCCTCGCGGCGCACCACCATGCTGACCTTGGCGTGGGTCTTCCAGTCGACGAAGCCATAGATCACCTGCACCCCGGCACGCTCGAGCTGGCTCGCCCACATCAGGTTCTGTTCTTCGTCGAAGCGCGCCTTGAGCTCGACCACCGCGGTCACCGCCTTGCCCGCCTCGGCCGCGGCGATCAGCGCGGCGATCACCGAGGATTGCTTGCCCGCGCGATAGAGCGTCTGCTTGATCGCGACCACGTCCGGATCGGCCGCGGCCTGGCGCACGAAATCGACCACCACCTCGAAGCTCTCGTAGGGGTGGTGGATCACGATGTCCTTCTCGCGGATCGCGGCGAAGCAATCGCCGTCGTGCTCCATGATCCGTTCGGGATAGCGCGGGGTGTAGGGCACCCATTTCAGCTCCGGCCGATCCTCGTCGACGATCGCGGAGAGCCCGCTCATCCCGATCGTGCCGTCGGTGCGCATCATGATCGCATCGTCGAGCATCAATTTGTCGACCAGCAGCTGCTCCGCATCCGGATCGAAATCGTCCTGCAATTCCAGCAGGATTACCCGGCCGCGGCGGCGGCGCTGGATTGCGGTGCGGAAGAAGCGGACCAGATCCTCGGCCTCTTCCTCGATCTCGATGTCGCTGTCGCGCAGCACCCGGAAGACCCCGTCGCCTTCGACCCGGAAGCCGGGAAACAATATGTCCGCGAAGCGCACGATCAGGTTCTCTACGCTGACGTAGAGCGCCTCCTCCCCCGGCACCCGGACGAAGCGCGGGAGGGCCGAGGGAACCAGCACCATTTCCACCACCTGCTCGTCGTCGGCCAGGCGGGTGAGGTTGAACAGCACCCCGATCCCCTCATTGGCGATGAAGGGGAAGGGGTGCGCCGGATCGATCGCCTGCGGGGTGATGACCGGGGCGATGTCCTCGATGAAATACTCCTTCAGCCAGCGCGCCGCCTCGGCGTCGATCCGGCCTTCGTCGGCAACGTGGATCTTCGCCTCGGCGAGCAGCGGCCGCAGCTCGCGCCAGGTGGTCTGCTGCTGGCGTTCGAGATCGGCAATCTCGGTGCGGACCCCGGCGAGCTGCTGCGAAGGCGTGCGCCCGTCGAGCGACAGGGTGGCGATGTTGCGCTGTACCTGGCCGACCAGGCCGGCAACGCGGATCTGGATGAATTCGTCGAGATTGCTGCCCGAGATCGACAGGAAACGCAGCCGTTCGAGCAGCGGATAGTTCGCGTTGCGCGCTTCGGCCAGAACGCGCTGGTTGAACGCCAGCCAGCTCAACTCGCGGTTGAAATAGAGCTCGCTCGCCTGCGTCGTCTCAGGCCGGTTTTCGAGTTGGGTGCCCATGTTCCTGCCTGGCGCCGCAAGCGCCATCGTTGACCTTGACCGCTCGATGGTGAGGCGACGTTACAGTTTTGTGAAATCGCCGTCGAGCATTCGAACCCTGTCACATATCGCGGTCACATATTTGTTTTAGGGTCGGCTGGACCGCGGATTTTGCGGATTCCGCGGTTTTCCAACGGCCTGAGTGAGGCTTTTAGATCACTGTCACGAAACTGTCGTCAATGTGTCTTTGAACGGCAATCGAACCGACGCCGTAGTGAAATCGAGCAGGCCTAGAGGCACTCGCGATCGGGGGTCGTGCGGTCGCGAGTCGCGGCCGTTTTTGCAGCACCCCCGGCGATAACGACAGACGCACAGGGACCTAGCTTCATGAATCGCCACGCCATCCGAATCACCGCCTCGCTTACCGCGCTGGCGCTCGCCCAGCTCGCCACGAGCGCCCAGGCCGCGGAAGCGGTCGCGCAGGATCTGGTAAAGACCTCGACCGCCGCTGCGGCCGACGCAGCCGCCGATGGCGCTGCAGCAGGTGATGCCGATGTCGAAAGCGCCGGCCAGATCGGCGAAATCATCGTAAGCGCGACCAAGCGCGAGACCGATCTTCAGAAGACCCCGATCTCGCTTTCGGTGGTGAGCACCGAGGCGCTGGCCGATCGCCACGTGCAGAGCCTGTTCAACTTCGCCGACGGCGCGGTTCCGTCGCTGCGCGTCGCGACCTTCGAGGCGCGCCAGTCGGCGTTGACCATCGGCATCCGCGGCATCGTTCCTTATGACCAGAACCAGACCGCTCGCGACGGCGGCGTCAGCGTTTATATCGACGGCGTCGCTCTGGGTAAGACCCAGGGCCTTAACGCGGCGCTGTTCGACGTCGAGCGCATCGAGGTGCTCAAGGGTCCGCAGGGCACCCTGTTTGGCCGTAACACCGAGGGCGGCGCGCTTTCTATCGTGACCAAGGCCCCCACCGGCGAATTCGACGGGCGCGTGGTCGGCGGCATCGGTAACTACGGCAGCCGCAACGGGGAAATCCACCTCGACCTACCCGCCTTTGCGAACATCGCGATTAAGCTCGACGGTGTTTATCAGCATCAGGATGCGACCGTGAAGGATCCGCTCGAAGGCTCGACCGGCTGGAATTATTACGACCGCAAGGGCGGCCGTGCAGCCGTTCGCTGGACCCCGATCGACGGCCTCACCGCCGACTTCTCGTACGACTACGCGAAGGACGAGAACACTCCGCAGTTCAGCCAGCTGCTGAACTACAACCCCAACGGGTACAACGTCGGCTATTACAACGCTCTCGACGCCAACAAGCTGTATTACAACGGCTCGCCCTGCAACACCTCCAGCGGCACCGTCAACGTCTGCATCGCGCCCAAGGCACCGCTCGTCGGCGTCCATGACGAACGCCAGAAGGTGGCGGACGTCGGCGTGCCGCAGCAGCCGAGCGTGGATATTACCCACGGCGCTTCTGCCAATCTGAAGTATGTGGCCGCCGACTGGCTCGAACTGCGTTCGATCACCGCGTGGCGCGGCGTTAGCACCGACCAGTGGGACAACTCGGGCGGGCCGGAGCGCGTGACCTTCACCCCTAATGGCACTTTCAGCCGCTACAGCCTTTCGTTCCTGGACCAGCATCAGTTCAGCCAAGAATTCCAGGCTGTCGGTAGCGTCGACCAGTTCGATTACGTCGTCGGTGCCTATTACTATACCGAGCACGCGACCGAATATGCTGCCACGCCGACCACTAACCTGTGGAACGCGGATGGCACGGCTTATACCATCCGCAGCCCGATCCCGGGCAACAGCAACCCGATCTCCAGCTCGAACTCGGGCTATCAGCCCTATGACGCATCGTGCAACAACTCGCTGGCGAGCACCGTTCCGCAGTTCGCCAACAGCTGCCAGTACATCACCCGCGCCAGTGAAGCCTGGGATCACAACTATTCGGTGTTCGGCAATTTGACATTCTCGCCTTCGGGCCTGGACGGGCTGCACCTCACCGCCGGCGGCCGCTGGACCAAGGACGACCGTCACGGCCGTCTCTACGTGGTCAACAACAAGCCGCAGCCGTTCACCTTCGAGAACAGCATCAGCCGCTTCGACCCGATGTTCAACATCTCGTTCGACGCGACGCCGGACATCCATCTCTACGCAAAATATGCCACCGGCTTCCGCGCTGGCGGTGCCAACGACCGTTCGCAGAGCTTCAACTCGTTTGGCCCGGAGACGGTCAAGTCGTACGAAGTCGGCGCCAAGATGGACTTCCTGGACCATCACGCTCGACTGAACGTCGCCGGCTACATAATGGATCGCAGCAACACCCAGTTCGACTTCGACCTTTACGACACGGACAGCGCCAGCCCGACCTTTAACAGCCACATCGAGCAGACCCAGAACTCGGGCGACACCAAGATCCGCGGGATCGAGGCCGATCTGACGGTCAAGCCGGTGCCGGAACTGACCCTGACTGCGTCGTATGCCTACACCTACTGGAAGGCTCCGTCGGCGGTGAACCCGATCACCGGCGGCCTGCCGCAGCAGCTGTATCTGGTCTATACGCCGACCAACGCGGCGTCGGGCGCGATCGACTACGACCTGCCGCTCGACAAGCTGGCGGGTGGTGCGGACCTGCGCTTCCACCTCGACGCCAACTACGCGAGCAGCCAGTACAGCTTCCAGCTGGAACCGACCAAGACCGATCCGAGCTTCGTCGTGAACGGCCGCATCGCGCTGACCGACATCGAGATGGGCGACAACAAGAAGCTCACCCTGTCGGTGTGGTCGCGGAACCTGCTGAACCACACCTATGTCTATCGCCGCTCGGCCGCGAACTCGTCGCCGGTGGTGAACTACGCTGCCGATGGCACCACGGTGGTTTCGACCAGCTACACCGGTATCCTCGGCGATTACGGCAACCTCAACCCGCCGCGGACCTTCGGTTTCGAAGCCAGCGTCGCATTCTGATCAAGGCCTGCCCCCTTCGGGGGCAGCCTCCCAGGACCACCCACTCCGCCCGGCCGCGAGCGCAAGCTCCGGCCGGGCTTTTTTTGGTCGGGAGGATGGACGGTGCGCAGACGAGAAAGCCCACCCCTGCCTCCTCGCGGTTGGGGAGGGGGCGAGACTTGCGAAGGCGAAGATAGGGGCAGTCAGTCGCAGCGCGATGGGCTGCGCCCGCCACCGACTTTCCGCGTGCCTCAGGGCGCGTCGAGCACGTAGCCCATCGCGTGCACGGTGCGCAGCGGATTGCCGGCTCCCGAGGCGCGGAAGGCGCGGCGCAGGCGGCCGATCCAGACATCGACCGTCCTGGGGTCGATCGGCGGATCCTGCTTGCCGAGGCCTTCGATCATCTCGATCCGCGAAAGCACCCGGTTGGGGTTCTCGGCGAGGAAGCGCAGCAGGCGGAACTCGTTCGGCCTGAGGGTGATCGGCTTTTCCTGCCAGCGCGCCTGCTGCGCGCCGAGGTCGATCTTGAGCGCGCCGAGCTCGACCAGCTGGCTGGCATGGCGCTGCTGCTGGCGCGATTGCAGCGCCAGCACCCGGTCGAGAACTTTCTGCCGGTCGAGCGGGCCGACGATGTAGTCGTCCGCCCCGGCGCGGAGCGCGCGCCGGCGATCGTCGGGATCGTCCTGCTCGAGCACCATGGTGATATGGGCGTCCTGGGTCCGCGGATCGGCGCGCAGGCGGCGGCACATCTCCAGGCCGGACAGGTCGGGCATCACCCAGTCGACGAAGGCCCACATCGGGCCTTCGACCAGGCGGCGTGGGCCGGCCCCGTCCATCGCGTTGAAAGTGAAGGTCATTCCTCCATGGACGAAGGGTTCCATGCCGTCGCCGGCAGAATCCGTCAGGAAGATGTTGACCAGTCCCATACGATCCAGAATCCCCGTTCGTGGCGAGGAACTGCCGCGTTCATGTGACTTGTTTATGACTAGAGCCGCGAATTCCGCGCGCCTCAGTCCTGGCAGCCTTTCGAGACGGTCCAAAGCACCCGGTCGGCCGCTTCGATATCGCTCTCCGCAACCTGGGTTATCAGCGAGCCGATGAATTCGGATACCGGCTTGCGCAGGCTGGCGAACAGGGCCCGGCCTTCGCCGGTGAGAGTGAATTGCGGGCTGCGCTGGTCGCCTGCATTGTCCCCCCGGGCGACGATTCCCTGCGCCACCAGGCGGGCGAGCGCGCGGCTCACTTCGGCCCGGTCGACCACCGCGCCTTCCGCGAGCGAGCGCACCGTGCCCGGCTCTGCCAGGCCGAGCTGCGCGACGCAGCGCCACTGCGGCAGGGTCAGGGTGGAATGCGCCTTGAGGATTTCGACGAACTTGCGGTCGAACAATTTGGCGGTGACCGCCAGGCGATAGCCGAAATAGGGCAGGCCGCCGAGATGGAACGAGGGCGGTATTTTGCCGTCTTCGCTAATTCTTGCGACGTCGTTCGCCGCGCTTTGCCGTCCAGCCATCAGTCCCCTGCTTCCCCTTGACTCGTCCTCCCGCTTCCTTGAATAATCAATGAAACGGCATGGCGTCAAACATGCCCGATACAATGGGAGAGCGGCGATGGCTACGCGCATGCTGCCCGTGCGCAACCCGCGCACCGGCCAGCCCGATACGGAGATCGAAGTCGCGGACCGCGCGGCGGTGGCGGCCAAGGCGGTGCGGCTGCGCGCCGGGCAGCGAAAATGGGCGGCGATGCCGGCGCAGGCGCGGGTCGGCGTGATGGGCCGCTGGGCGCAATTGATCGGCGGCAAATACCGCCAGGCGATCATCGACGCGGATTCGCACGACACCGGCTATTGCGAGATCAGCCGGATCGCGCCCGACATGATGCTGGGGATCATCGGCGGCCTCTGCGCCACCGCTCCGGCGCAATTGCAGGGTGCGCTGCGCGAGGGCGTCGCGCGGGCCAATCCCGACGTGCGCTACACCACACTGCTCAAGCCTTATGGGCTGGTCGGGATCATCTCGCCCTGGAACGCGCCGACGATGCTGTCGATGCTGCATGCGATCCCGCCGCTGTTCGCCGGGTGTGCGGTGCTGCTCAAGCCGTCGGAAGTCACTCCGCGGTTCACCGGCCCGCTGTTCGACAGCGTGCGCGAGATTCCCGAGCTGGCCGAAGTGTTCGACTGCATCCTCGGCGATGGGGAAACGGGGCAGGCGCTGATCGAGGAGGCGGACTATATCTCCTTCACCGGCAGCGTGCCTAACGGGCGCAAGGTCGCCGCCGCCTGCGGGGCGCGGATGATCCCCTACGACGTCGAGCTCGGCGGCAAGGATCCGCTGATCGTGATGCAGGGGGCCGATCTCGACAAGGCGGTTTCGGCGACGATCCGCGGCGCGATCAGCGCGACCGGGCAGGTGTGCTTCTCGATCGAGCGGATCTATGTCGACGCCGCGATCCACGACGCATTCGTCGAGAAGCTCAAGGCGCGGGCGCAGAAGATCGAGCTCAACCATCCCGATCCGCTGGGCGGCCATATCGGCCCCTTCACCGGCCCGCACCAGGCGGCGATCGTGGCCGGACATCTGGAGGACGCGGTGAGCAAGGGCGCGACGATCGTCGAAGGCGGCGCGCCGTTCAAAATCGACGGCGGCGATTACATGCGGCCAACGATCCTCACCGGGGTCACGCACGACATGAAGATCATGCGCGAGGAGACTTTCGGCCCCTGCATGCCGGTGATGGCTTTCACCGATATCGAGGAAGCGATCCGCCTGGCGAACGACACCGACTACGGTCTCTCTGCCGCCGTAATCGGCCCCGACGAGGAAACCGCGATTGCGGTCGGCGAGCGGATCGATGCGGGCAAGGTCAGCATCCAAGACACTTTCCTGACCTTCTTCGGCTCGGAGGCGAAGAACGACAGCTTCGGCTATTCTGGTCTGCCGGGCCTGCGCCCCGATCTGACCCGCTACGTCCGCAAGCAGGCGCTGCTGATCAATTCGGGCGAGCCGGTCTGCCTTACCCGGCAGGCGGTCAGCGCCGTCGACCAGGCGATGGGCTGAGAGGGAGCGCGACGATGGAAATCACCTTTCCCAAGATCGCCTCCTACGAAGGCTGGGCGCATCCGATGCGGACCGAATCGACGGTCGACGGGCTCGAACTGGTCGCGGGCCACGTTCCCGAAGGGCTCAACGGCACCTGGTACCGCTGCGGCGCCGACCGGCAGTTCCCGCCGATGAACGGCGAGGACATCTTCATCGACGGCGAGGGCATGATGTTCATGTTCCGCTTCGAGGACGGGCACGTGAGCTACCGCAACCGCTGGGTCCGCACCCCGCGGTTCGAGCTGCAGGAGAAGCATCGCCGCTCGCTGTTCGGGCGCTATCGCAACCGCTACACCGCCGATCCGCTCGCGGCGGAGACGAGCCCCGGGACCGCCAACACCTCGATGCTGTGGCACGCCGGCAGGCTGATGGCGCTCAAGGAGGACGACCTGCCGTTCGAGGTCGATCCCGACACGCTCGAGACCCGGGCCAAGACCGATCTCGACGGGCAGGTCGCGGCACTGAGCCTGTCGGCGCATCCGAAGGTCGACTGGGTGACCGGCGAACTGCTGACCTATTCGTACCAGGCGAAGGGCGATTACACGCGCGACTTCGCGATCTACATCTTCAACCCCGACGGCAGCCTCAAGCACGAGGTGTGGTTCGATGCACCGTGGGCCAACGTGGTCCACGATTTCGCGATCACCGAGACGCATATCGTGATCCCGTTCTTCCCGCTGTGCACGCCCGACATCGACGGGCTCAAGGCGGGCCGGACGTTCTACGAATGGCACGACGACAAGCCGACGAAGATCGCGGTGATCCCGCGCTACGGGTCGGCCGACGAGATTCGCTGGTTCGAGGGGCCGACCTCCAGCGCCGGGCACATGATGAACGCGGTGACCGACGGCACCCCAGAAGGCACCAAGGTCCACCTCGACCTGTGCCTCTACGACGGGAACTGCTTCCCGTTCTTCAAGAGTCCCGACGGGCGCGAGTTTCCGCCGGTGCCGCCGGTCCTCACCCGGATCACGATGGATCTCGCCCGCAACGACGACAGCTACGAAACCCGCCCGCTGATCCCGGTGCCGTGCGAGATGCCGCGCACCGACGACCGCTGGCAGGGCCGCGACTACACCCACGGCTGGACGATCATGTACCGCGGCGGCGACGGCACCAGCACGCTCGGCCGCGTCAACGTGAAGACCGGTGCGCTCGAAGTTTGGGAGCACGGCGAGAAGATCGCGGTGCAGGAGCCGCAGTTCGTCCCCCGCGCCCCCGATGCGAAGGAAGGCGACGGGTGGATTCTGTCGATCCTCAACCGGCTCGACAAGGGCCACAGCGAGATCGGGATCTTCGACGCGCTGGATCTCGCCAAGGGCCCGGTCGCGCGGCTGCACCTGCCGGTGCGGGTGCGGGCGACCTTCCACGGCGTATGGGTGCCCGACGAAGTCCGCGCGAGCGGGCGCTATCAGATGGAGGCGGTGGCATGAGCGAGAGTCCTTGGCCGAACGGCCTTGTCCCCAAGACCATGCCGGCGCAGGATCGCGGCGATATCATGGAAACCTATGCCCGTTATGCCTGGGGCATAGACCTCGCCGACGCAGAGATGGCGCTCAGTGCCTTCGCCCGCGACGGCAGCTTCGATCATTTGTGGCAGGGCGAGGTGCGCGGCCACGACGCGATCCTCGAGAACCTCAAGGAGCTGTGGTACCACCGCCAGCACTGGTGGCTGGGGCGCCAGCACCTGTTCCAGCATTTCCTGATGACTCCGACCGTCGAGGGCGCGCGGGTCCGCTCGATGTTCCAGATCCTCCAGTTCAATGTCGAATACGGTACCAACTTCGTGTTCGGCATCGGCACCCGCGACGACATGCTGGTCAAGGAAGATGGCGTGTGGGTGTTCAAGAAGCTGCTGGTGAACGCCTGGCGCAGCCTTGAGGACGTGCCGTGGAAGGGTGATCTGCTGATGAAGGGGCGCCCGGCGATGACTCCGCCGAAACACTCGCTCGAAGACCAAGCCGAGGCCGCGGAATGAGGATTACCGCTGCCGTCTCGCGTGCCGGTGCCCCGGCGCCGGTGCTCGAGGAACTCGAACTCTCCGAACCGCGCGACGATGAGATTCTCGTTCGCGTCGTTGCCGCCGGGATCTGCCATACCGACCTCAACTCGCACATCGGGCTCGGCATGCCGGTGCCCAAGCCGGCGGTGCTCGGCCACGAAGGCGCGGGCGTGGTCGAGCAGGTCGGCAGCGCGGTCGGCCACCTGAAAGTCGGCGACCGGGTGGTGATCTCGGGCGGCTCGTGCGGCAACTGCCCGTCTTGCCTCGCCGCCAAGCCGAGCTATTGCCGCGAGGCGATGCCGCGCAGCTTCGGCGGCCGGCGCAGCGACGGCAGCACCTCGCTCTCCAAGGGCGACGAGCGGGTCGCAAGCCACTTCTTCGCCCAGTCGAGCTTCGCGACCCATTGCGTCGCCAATGCCCGCGGCGCGGTGCCGATCCCCGAGGGCGTCCCGCTCGACGTGGTCGCGCCGATGGGCTGCGGGGTGATCACCGGCGCGGGGGCGGTGATCGAGGGGCTGCAGCTGCGGCCGGGCCAGAGCATTGTGGTGTTCGGCGTCGGCGGGGTCGGGCTTTCGGCGGTAATGGCCGCGTGGGTCGCCGGGGCAACGACCATCGTAGCGGTGGACACGGTGGCGGAGCGCAACGAGCTGGCGCTCGAACTCGGCGCGACCCATGCGATCGATGCCGGCGCCGGAGATTTCATGGAGCGCTTCCGTGCGATCCTGCCGTTCGGCGCCGACTTCAGCTTCAACACCACCACTGCTGCCAGCGCCTTCGATGCGGCAGTGCAGGTGCTGGCGATGCAGGGCGTGGCAGGCTTCGTCACCCGCCCGCGCGAACCGTGGACGCCCGATATGATGGCGATGCTCGCGCACGGCCGCAGCGTGAAGGGCATCCTCGGCGGCAGCGCCTCGCCGCGATTGTTCATCCCCAAGCTGGTCGAGCTGTGGCGCCAGGGGCGCTTCCCGGTCGAAAAGATGATCGCGCGCTACGACTTCGCCGATTTCGGCAAGGCGTGGCACGATTGCGAAGCGGCGAGTGTGATCAAGCCCGTGCTGTTGGTGGGAGAAGAGTGAGGATGGACCGGAAAGCCTTCCATGCGAAGATCGTCGAGCTCGGCCCGGAGTTCTCGATGGAGATGGTCGAGGCGACCAATGCGATGCTTGCCCCGCTGGTCCCGGCTCCCGACGAGCGGACCGTCACCCGCGACATCGCCTACGGCCCGCACGCGCGCCACCGGCTCGACCTGTTCCGCGCGCCGGGTAGCGAACCCGCGCCCTGCATCCTGTTCGTCCACGACGGCGGGTTCGTGATGGGCGACAAGGGCGCCCCCGGCGCGCCGTTCTACAACAACCTCGGCGCCTGGGCGCAGACGAACGGCTTCGCCGCCGTGACGATCAACTATCGCCTCGCCCCCGAGGTGCGCTGGCCGGCCGGGCGCGAGGACACGATCGCAGCCTTGCTCCACCTCGTGGATCGTGCCGCCGAATACCGGATCGATCCGGCGCGGATCGTTCTCATGGGCCATTCCGCCGGCGCCACCCATGTCGCCGATGTGGTCGCTGCGCCCGCCGCCGCCGCCGGCAGGTTCGCCGGAGCGGTCATGAGCTCGGGCTTTTACGATCTCGCCAGCGTGGTGCGCGATCCGTTCAAGCCGCAATATTACGGAGCGGAAATCGACGACTGGTCGGCCATGTCCCCGTTGCCCGGCCTCGTCGCGAGCGAGGTGCCGTGCCTGTTCGCCGTCTGCGAATACGACATGCGCGAATGCCAGGATCAGGCACGCACCCTTGCCGAAGCGTGGTTCTCAGCGAAGGGTCGCCTGCCGGTGCTCTATGTGCAGCGCGGCCACAATCACATTTCCGGGGCGCGCCAGATCGGCAGCGGCCTGGATTCCTTCGGACCGGTGTTGCAAGAATTCCTCACTCGGCAGGTTTGAAAGGCTGTTTCGAGCGTCGGAAAGGCCCGCCGGATCGATGAACCGAGCGCCGGTTTCATCAAACCGTCCGCATTGGGCGCCAATGGAGGGAAACCCGAAGGTGGCTCAAACGTAAGGGGCGAGCGATTTGACGGCGGGCAAAACGGGGCTGGACGGCGCAGATAACTTTGGTTAGGGCGCCTCTGTAAGTCGAATTTTGTCATACATATTGGTTGTTTGGCTGGACCAAACGGGACTTGTTGGCTATGAACTTGGCCGAATAGGTCACCGATAATAACACCGACGTCCGGAAAGGGCGGGGTCGCATGTGATTCTCCGGCGGGTTGGCCGGCGATTTTTCGACTGCAGGGATGCCCCTCTCCTTGGGGCGTACATGAGGGAGTTATACGGGATGAACCGCAACACGCGTCGCCTCTTGGCGCTTGGTGTTTCCGCAATGGCGTTGAATTCGGCTGTGGCACACGCCGAGGGTCCTGGCTTTATCCAGAACAACGTCGGCAACGGCACGGTCACGCTGGACCTTTCGAACATCGGCACGGGGGCCGACGGTCAGGCCGGTGACAGCGACACGCCGAACGCCACCGTCAACGGCTTCGGCAGCGGCTGGGTGATCCAGACGCAATTCGCGCCGAGCATCGCGGACCAGCACCTCATCGTCGACAGCCCGGTGAGCATCCTCGCCGATGCGACCGGCACTGCGGTGGCCAGTGCGACCGTCGTCGGCGCCATCCTGCAGAACGCCGCGGCCAGCGACACCGCCTCGAACACGATCGCAATCACCAGCTCGCTCGGGATCGGCGCGCATGCGGCAGCGACCAACGCTGCCGGCAGCGCTACCGCCACGGCCCAGATCGTCGGCCCGGCCGCGATCAACCAGATGGCCTTCGCGGACGACGCGAACAACACCATCTCGGTCGGCGAGGGCAATTCCATCACGATCGATTCGATCGCGACCGCCAACGCGGACGACTTCGCTGGCGCGGGCGCCAGCATCGGCCAGGGCGTGCAGCAGCTGTCGCTCGGTGACGACACGGCTTCGGCCGACATCGCCAACTCGGGCGACTTCGGCGTGAACGCCGTGGCGCACGCGGGCCTGTCGACCTCGACCACCACCTCGCTGCTGCCGAACTCCGCTGCCGCCAGCGCCAGCGTCCTTGCAGGCGTCGCGCAGGTTGCCTGGGGCAGCACCTCGGCGCATGCCGACATCACCAACGCCGCGGGCGGCACCTTCAACGTCGGCGCGGACGCGCAGGCCAGCGCTGCCTCGGAAGCGACCGCCAACGCCTTCGTCGGTGTCGGCATCGCCCAGCTCGCCGTCGCGGACGGCGGTGCGACCGGCGCCGATGCGGTGGCTTCGGTCGATAACGCGGGTGCGATGGGCGTTGTCGCCAGCGCCAGCGCGGTCGGCGGGACCGACGACGCGCATGCCTTCGCCGGCGTGGGCGCGGGCCTGCTGCAGGTGGCGGTCGGCACGACCGAAACCGGCGCTGCTTCGTTCACCAACTCGGGTTCGTTCAATGTGAACGCCGATGCGACCGCCAATGGCGGTGAAGACGCCACTGCGATCGCCTTCGTCGGTGCCGGGATCGGCCAGATTGCCTATGGCGACGAAGCGGCCACCGCCGACGTCGACAACAGCGGCGCGATCGACCTGGGGGCTTCGGCCTCGGCCACCTCGGGCAGCGAGGGTGCCGGTTCGAACAACGCGGTCGCGGTCGCCGGCAGCCTCATCGGCAGCATGCAGGTCGCGATCGGCGGCACCACTGCCGACGTGACGCTGACCAATGCGGCGACGGCCGATGCGACCGTTCCGGCCTCGATGGTCGGAGGGGCGCAGGCGCATGCCGTGGCGGATAACGAAGCGACGGCTGCTGCCTTCTACGGCGTGGGCGTCGGCCAGGTGGCGATCGCCGGCGGCGACACCGCCACCGGCGTCGATGCCTCGGCCCTGGTCGACAACAACGGCATGCTCTCCTTCACCGCGGACGCCACGGCGACCGCCGGTTCGGACGATGCGCATGCCTATTCGGGCTTCCTGATGGGCGCGCTGCAGGTCGCGGTTGCGACTTCCGGCACCGCCGCGGCGACCTTCTCCAACGGCACGGCCGGCGAAGTCGACTTCACCGCCGGCGCGCTTGCCAACGGCGGCGAAGATGCCCAGGCGATCGCGATCGGCGGGCTCGGCGTGGTCCAGGTCGCCTATGGTGACCAGATCGGCGTGGCCAGCCTTACCAACGACGGTACGTTCACCGTCGGTGCGGACGCCACTGCCGTTGCCGGCACCCAGACCGCACTTGCGGGCGCGGGTCTCCTGCTCGGCGTCGGCCAGGTCGCCATCGGCGGCACCAGCGCCACGGCCGATCTGACCAACACCGGCGAGTTCGACATCCACGCGAACGCCAGTGCCAGCGGTGCGGTCGAAGCGACCGCCATTGCCGGCCTCGGGGTCGGTCTTGCGCAGGTCGCGGTTGCCGAAACCGCCGCTTCGGTCGGCTTCGACAACAGCAACAGCTTCAGCATCGGCGTGAACGGGACCGCGATCGCGGGCACCGATGATGCGCATGCCTATGGTGGCTTCTTGCTCGGCATGGCTCAGGTTGCGGTTGCGACCTCGGGCGATGCCTCGGCAAGCCTCACCAACGGCGGATCGCTCGACATCGGCTCGCACATGCTCGCCGAAGGTGGCGAGGATGCTGACGCCTACTCGATCGCCGGCGTCGGGATCCTCCAGGCTGCGGTCGGAATCGACGGCAGTGGCAGCGCTTCGATCGTCAACACCTCCGAACTGAGCGTCGGCTCGGATGCCACGGCCGCGGCCGGAACGGATGCGGCAACTGCGGTTGCGGTGCTCGGCGCGGGTGTCGCCCAGGTCGCCTTCGGTGACAGCGCTGCGCATGCATCGCTCACCAACGCGTCGGGCGCTTCGATCACGATCGGCGCGACCGCCAATGCGCATGGCGCCTTCAGCACCACCACCGACGGTTACGATCCGGCGGTGACGGCGAATGCCGCTGCCCTCGTCGGCGTCGGCATCGGCCAGGTTGCGATCGCGACCGGGGCCGGCACGGCTTCCGATAGCGGGGCCTTCGCCTTCCTGTCGAACCAGACCAGCGGCACGATCTCCATCGGCGCCGAAGCCAATGCCAGCGGCACTGCCGGGGCCAGCGCCAACGCGCAGGTGCTCGCGGGCATCGCTCAGGTTGCCTTCGGTTCGTCGGCCGAGCTCGACAACAACGGCTCGATCGACATCTCAGCGGCCGCCAATGCGATCTCGAGCGCCAACGCCTTTGCCGGCGCCAGCGTGCTCGGGACGGTCCAGATGGTGGGCGGGACCGATGCGTCGGCTGTCTTCTCTAACGGCAGCAGCGGCTCCTACACCGTGTCTGCTTCGGCCAACGCGCTCGGCGCCGGTACTTCGGATGTGGCGGTCGCTACCGCGACCGGCCTGATGCAGATCGGCCTGGGCACTGCGGTTCTCAGCGTGGTGAACTCGGGTTCGATGGCGGTCTCGGCTCTTGCGGTGGCCAAGGGAACTTCGGGCGCTTCTGCCGCTGCCTACGCTACCGGCGTGCTGCAGGGCGGGCTCGGGATCGTGGACGGCTACCTCGACAACAGCGGTGTGTTCAGCGTCAAGGCTGATGCCTCGGCGACCGGCGACGCTTCCTACGCTGCGGCCTATGCGGCGGGGTACATCGGCCAGGGCCTCTCGAGCGTAAATCTCCTCAACGAAAACGAGTTCGACGTTGCGGCTACGGCAGTCGGCGGCGCCGAGGGCTACGCCAGCGCGGTCGGCATGTATGTCCAGCAGAGCACCATCGCCGGCTCGATCACCAACGAAGGAACGCTCTCGGTTTCGGCCAAGGCGTCCGGCGGCAGTTCCGCCTTCGCTCATGCCTATGGCATCGATGTCGAGGCGGACGATTACGCTCTGAAGATTACCAACAGCGGCAGCATCGATGTCGAAGCTGTGGTGGATGCGCCTTATGCTACCGCCAACGCGACGGGCATCTATGTCGGCAACGACGGTCTGGGCGTTCTGCCTACTTCCGAGGATCTCGTCATCGAAAACTCGGGCAGCATCCGTGCTGCGGTGAGCTACGATGGCGGCGACACGTTCCAGTGGGGCAATGCGATCAACGTGCAGGATGCGCCGCATCCGGTCGAGATCGACCTCGTTGGCGGTACTGCCGGTCCGGCGCACATTTGGGGCAACATCGACATCTCTTCGGACGATGCGATCGTGGTTTCGGATGGCGAGACGGACTTCAACGGCGTGATCAACCCCGATCTCGTCAAGGAAGGCTCGCTGACCATCGCGACGGGCGGGACTCTGTTCCTGCGCAACGATCTGGGCGAGACCGAGGGGACCTACAACGGCCCGTCGAACGTCTACATCGACAGCGCGGACATCCAGGGGACGCTGGCTCTCGAACTGCCGACCGACAACACCGGGAGCACCTCGGGGACGCCGGAGCCGTTCAACAGCTACTCGCATGTCTTCGCGAACGACGTGACGATCGGCTCGGGCGCGGTTCTCGAAGTTCGTCCGGCGAGCACCAACGGGCTCTATGCGGACGAGTACTACTTCGACAACGTGATCGAGGCATCGAACTCGCTGTCTGGGACGTTTGCGAGCACGAATGCGGGTTCGATCTTCCTCGACGCGACGGCGATCTACGACGGCGACCACAATGGCGACGGCG
>JAGIAR010000017.1 GCA_017744735.1 Novosphingobium sp.
CGCCGGATGCAGCAGCTGCGCAAGGACGGCTACACGCGCGCGGTCCGCATGGTGCTCGATCCGGCGAAGCTCGGGATCGGCATTTCGGCCTACATCCTCTTGACGATGAAGAGCCACGCGCCCGAGGCGGCCGAGGCGTTCCGCAAGCGCGTGCTGGAACTCGACGAAGTGCTCGAATGCCAGAAGCTAACCGGTGCCGCCGACATGATCCTGAAGATTGCGACCCACGATCTGGCGAGTTTCGATTATCTGCTGACCAAGCAATTGCTCGGCGCGCCCGAAGTCGCGACCGCGCAATCGAGCATCATTCTCGAGGATTCAAAGAGCACCACCAGCCTTCCGCTGCGCTTCGCGCTCGACTGAGCGCTAGAGCGGCAGGGCGGTGGTGAACTTGATCGTCTCCAGCGCGAAATGCGAGGACGCGGAAGCCACGGCGGGATGCTTGAGCATCTTGCCCATCAGGAACGAGTTGTAGTCGGCGACGTCCTTCGCAACAATCCGCAGCAGATAGTCCCAATCGCCCGACATCGAATAGCATTGCACGATTTCGGGCTGCTCCCGCACGAATTGCTCGAAAGCGATCGAAGATGCGTGCAACTGGCTGACCACCCTGACGTTGCACAGCACATTGACGCCGCAGTGGAGCTTGTGCGCATCTGCCATGCGAACGGTCGCGAGCAGGATGCCTGCGCTTTCGAGCGCTTTAACCCGCCGCCAGCAAGATGCACTCGAAGCCCCGACCCGCTCTGCCAGATCAGCGTGGCTGACCGTCGCGTCGCTTTGGAGAATCGTAAGAATCTTCTTATCGATCGCATCCAACTCGTAATCGCGTTTCAAAATTACCCCCTCTCTGGAAACATTGTCGCGTTTACATACCCGTTGGTAGTGATCTTTGAAACCACTTTGCGGACGAGATGTGGCACAAGGTTGCCATGGACGAGGTAGCTCTGCTCGAAAGACCCGCGACGGGATCGCTGGAATGGTTCATGCCGGCCAGACTGCTGGCGACCGGGAGCGCCCGCGAACTGATGCTGCACCGGCTGTGCCTTTTGTCACACCACCTGCGCGCCATCGCGGTGCGCGATGTGCTGCGCAAGCGCGGGCTGGACCTGCGCGACTGGATGGTGATGGCCGCGCTCGACGGCCGCAGCGCCAGCACCCAGCGCGAACTGGTCGGAGCCAGCAATCTCGACAAGGTGGCGGTCAACCGCGCCGCCGCGCGGCTCAAGAAGCTTGACCTGGTCTCATCCCACCCCAACCGGCATGACGGGCGCTCGCATCATCTCGAGCTTACGCCGCGCGGCCGGCAGACTTTCAGGGAATGCTCGCAAGCCTTGGCTGAACTCGAGCGCGAGGCGCTGGCACAGTTCGACGATGCTGAGCTCGATCGGCTCAGCGGCTATATCGACCGGCTGATGGACGTAATCGAAATCGCCTGACCGCGATCGCCTGATTGCAATCGCTCGTTTCCCTCGCCCGATCACGTGATAGGGAGTGGCGATGAGCGTTCCCGTCCTCTACGGATATTGGCGTTCCAGCGCCGCCTATCGCGTCCGCATCGCGCTCAATCTCAAAGGCGTCGCCTACGAGCAAGCCGCAGTGGACCTGCGCAACGGCGAACAGCGGACACCGGCCTATCTCAAGCTCGCCCCGCACGGGCTGGTGCCGGCGCTGGAAGTGGACGGCACGGTGCTGATCGAGACGCCCGCGATCCTCGAATGGATGGAGACGCGGTGGCCCGACCCACCGCTCCTTCCCGCCGATCCCGCCGACGCAGCGATCGTGCGCGCGATGGCCGGGTTGATCGGCTGCGATATCCATCCAATCGCCAACCTGCGCGTGCTCGATGTGCTGCGCAGCGAGTTCCACGCGACCAACGAACAGGTACTGGCGTGGATCGCGCGCTGGATTGCAGAAGGTTTCGGTGCGCTGGAGGTGCTGATCGCCCGGCACGGTGCCGGCTATGCCTTCGGCGAACGCCCCACGCTGGCCGATTGCTACCTTGTGCCCCAACTCTACAACGCGCGGCGCTATGCGGTGGACATGGCACCCTATCCGCGGCTCGTGGCGGCGGCGGGCCGGGCGGCCGAATTGCCCGCGTTCGCCGCGGCAAGCCCCGAGCGGCAGCCGGATGCGGCGGTTTGAACGCTAGCCGGCGGCAGGCGCCGGCGGGTTGAAGCGGATGTCGATCGGTTCCAGCCGCGCGATCTGTGCGTGGCCGGTATCCTGCCACACGTCGCCGCCGATCTTCTCGCGAACTTCGTCCTTGCTCTCGGCGCGAATGATGAACAGCACTTCCATGCTGTCCTGCATCAACCCGGCCATCGCGACGAAGCCTTCCGCCTCAAGCTGCCGCCAATGCGCCGAATGAGGTTCGAACCCGTCCTGTTCGCGCGACTGCTTGGACTGGTCGAACGCGGGGCCGCGACGGACGGTGACGGCAAAGAATTGGGACATGCTCAGTCTTCCTTGATGTGGCGCGCTTCGAGATAGGCCTTGAGCGCGACGAGATCCTCTTTCGAAACCCGGTCGGGGAAGGCCGGCATACCGCGCGGCACCAGAGCCCCCTTGAGCACGATGTCCTCCAGCGAGCCGAGCATCCGCGTGCGGCGCAAATCGGGGTAGCCGCCCGGGCTGACTGCCGAAACGCCGTGACATTCGACGCAATAGGTGTGGTAGACCAGCGAACCCCTGTCGAGCAGCGGGTTGCCCAGCGACTTCATCGGATCGGGAGGCGAAGATTCGGGCTTGAGCAGGGGAAGGCCCTTGGGCAGGGCTGCCCCACCGCCGATCTTGAAGGCGATCACGCGCCGGCCGGTGCCATAGCGCCAGCCGAATTTCTGCGAATTGAACCCGGACATCACCGAATACGCGCCGCCAAGCCCGGTGGTCACCGCTACGTATTGCTCGCCGTCGATCGAATAGCTGACCGGGCTCCCGGCGATGCCGTTGCCGGCCGCACCACGCCACAGCTCCTTGCCGGTCTTCGCGTCGTAGGCGATGAGGAAGCCCTCGCCGGTGCCCTGGAACACCAGCCCGCCGGCGGTGGTCATCGTTCCGCCGCCAGACCCGTAAGGCAGGTATTTCCGCCAGACCTGCTGTTGCCTGACGGGGTCCCAGGCGAGCAGCCCGCCCTTCATGTCCTGCGGCAGGCCGATCGCAACGGACGAGTCCATCCCCGTGGTCTGGCTGAACTTCCATTTGGCGGCCGGAGTTTCCGAATAATCCATCCAGCTTTCGATGAAGGGGATATAGACCAGCCCGGTTTGCGGACTGAACGACATCGGCTGCCAGCTGTGACCGCCGAGCCAGGCCGGTGCGAGCTTGAAGACGCCCTGCGTACCGCGAGCACGCGGGTCCTCGATAGGGCGGCCGGTCTTCATGTCGACGCCCTTGGCCCAAGTCATGGGCACGAAGGCCTTGGCGGAAAGCAGTTTGCCGGTCTTGCGATCCAGCACGTAGAAGAACCCGTTTTTGGGCGCCTGCATGATCACATCGCGCTGCTGGCCCGCGATCGGCAAGGTGGCGAGGATCATGTCCTGCACCGACGTATAGTCCCACTGATCGCCCGGGGTTTCCTGGTAATGCCAGGCGAGCTTGCCGGTATCGACGTTCACCGCGACGATACTGGCGATGTAGAGATTGTCGCCGCCGCCCTTGCTCCTGAGGTCGCGGCCCCACGGCCCGCCGTTGCCGGTGCCGATATAGACCAGCCGCAGCTTGGGGTCGTAGGCGAAGGCGTTCCACGGATTGCCACCGCCGCCGTATTTCCACCATTCGCCGTTCCAGGTCTTGGCGGCAGCCGCGACGTCGGGTGTCTCGAAGCCCTTGGCAGGATCGCCCGGCACGATCCAGAAGCGCCACTCCAGCCTGCCGGTCTCGGCGTTGTACGACGAGGCATAGCCCCGCGTGCCCTTGTCGCCGCCGCCCTGCCCGATCAGCACGTGACCATCGAACACCCGCGGTGCGCCGGTGATCGAATAAGGCTGCGAACCGTCGAAGGTCTGCACCTGCCACACCGCCTCGCCGGTCTTCGCGTCGATCGCGATCAGGCGCCCGTCGGCGGCGCCAAGGTAGATCCGCCCCTTCCACAGCGCGACCCCGCGGTTGCGGCCCCAGGTCGCGAACTTCCGGCCGCGCTGCTGCGCACCCGGATCGTAGCGCCACAACTGCTTCCCGGTCTTGCCGTCGATCGCATAGACCACCCCGAAGGTACCGGTGGCGTAGACGATCCCGCCAGCCACCAGCGGGGTCGACTCGATCTCGCCCGCCGCGTCGAGATCTGCATACCAGGCCAGCTTGAGGCTGCCGACATTGTCGGAATCGACCGTATCGAGCGGGCTGAAGCGCTGCTCTGACCAAGTCCGGCCATGCGACAGCCAGTCGGCGCCGGCGGCTTCGTCGGCGATCGCCGCACCATCGACCTGATCGACCGGAATGCCCCGCGCCTCGTGATGCCCGAAGCGCGGCCCCAGCAGCCAGACCGCAGCAAGCACCGCCGCGACGCCGGCCACGATCAACAATCCCAGCTTTTTCATCAAGCGTCCTCAATCCCACGGCCTCCCGCCGTCTTTTGGCAACCATCTAACGGCGCGCCGCTCGAGCGGGAATATCGTTTGGCACGGGGGTCATCGCACCTCGTGATGGCCTTGCCCGGGTTGCGCCATATCGGTCGGCGGCATACCTCCATCCCCAAGCAATATTACCTCTCGACCGGTGGGCACGGGAAGAAGCGCCTGCCGGATCGGGTACCGCCCGGGCGGCAGATTTGGGATAGGCTATGGAAACCGAAACACTGGAAATTCGCCAAGTGGCGCCCACCTTCGCTGCCGAGGTCCATGGCCTGGACACCAGCAGGGCGCTCCCGCCGCGCGATGTCGAAGCGCTGGTTGGCGCGCTGGACCGTTACGGCGTCGTGATTCTGCCCAAGGTGTTCCTTACCCCCGAACAGCAGATCGCGATCAGCGAGCAGCTCGGCGAACTCGAGAATTCGGACGAAGGCAGCCCAAGCTTCAAGAAGCTGCGCGAGAATATGAAATACGTCGACAGCCGCGTGTCGGAGATTTCGAACATCGCCCAGGGCGATACGCTGCTGGAGGAAACCGACATCCGGCGGCTGTTCACCTTCGCGAACCAGCTGTGGCATTCGGACAGCACCTTCCGCCCGATCCGCGCGCGCTATACGACGCTGTCGGCGGTGCGGCTGCCCGGACAAGGCGGCGATACCGAGTTCGCCGACGTCGCCTCGGCTTACGAAGCGCTGTCGGACGAGGACAAGACCGAGATCGATGGCCTGCTGGGGGTCCACAGCCCGACCGTGGTCATGGAATTCATGGGCGCGACACGACCCGACGGCGGCGGGTTCGTCAGCGAATACGGCACCCAGCTTCGGCCGATTGTCGACGTCCATCCCGGTTCGGGCCGCAAGTTCCTGAGCGTAGCCTCGCATTGTTCGCATATCGACGGGCTGCCTCTGCCCGAAGGGCGCTCGCTGCTCACCTATCTGCGCGAGCAGGCGACGCTGCCGCAGTTCCGCTATCGCCACCGCTGGTCGCTCGGCGATTTCGTGATCTGGGACAACCGTTCGACGCTGCACCGGGCGTGCCGCTTCAAGGAACGCACGCAGGGCCGCCAGCTGGTGCGGACCTGCATCAAGGACCTGTGATGCGAATGCCCGTGGCGCGGCACGGCCTGCTCGCCGCGGCGGGGCTGGCGCTTGCCGCCTGCGCGGCGGATGCCCGGGCACCGGGCGAACTATTCTTTCCCGAGCGGGACGTGTTTCCGGAAAGCATAACGGCCGACGCGTCTGGCGCGCTCTTCGCGGGCAGCGCCGCCAACGGCAGCATCTATCGCGTGAAGCCTGGCGAAAGTACGGCCAGCGTTTGGATTCCCGGGTCCAAGAGCGGAATCGCCGAAACGCTCGGCGTGTTCGCGGACGACGCCTCCGGCACGCTCTATGCCTGCTCGATCGGGCTTGGCGCGCCACCCGACAAGGCCGACGCGCTCTCCGCGCTGTACGCTTTCGATCTTTCGACCGGCGAAGTGAAGGCGAGATATGCGCTTCCCGGCGGCGCGAAGGCGGTGTGCAACGACATCGCGACCGACGGGGCCGGAAACGCCTATGTTTCGGATATTGCCAACGGGCGCGTGCTGCTGCTGCGCAAGGGTGCGACGACGCTGGAGGAATGGCTGGCCGATCCCGTTCTGGCCGGGGTCAACGGCGTCGCGGTCGGCAATGACGGCGCGCTCTACGTCGATACGATGGCCAGCGGGAAACTCTTCCGGATCGCGATCGCGAACGGGCATGCGGGCACGCCGGAAGCGATCGCCACCCCGAGGCCGCTCGAACGCCCGGACGGACTGCGCGCGTTGGGAAGGGGCCGCTTCCTGCTGGCGGAAAATGGCGGCCACCTCTCGCTCTTGACCGTTTTTTCGGACGCCAAGACGCAGCTCGTGCCGCTTGCCGAGGGCGCCGGCTGGTCGTCCGCCGCCTTCGCCGGCGGACGCTATTGGGCAGTGAACTCGAAAGCTGAATACCGGATGGATCCTGCCTTTGCGGGCAAGGATCCCAATCCGTTCCGGATTGACGCGATCGATCCGCCCGAATGAGGAGAGGACGATGAAGAGATTTGCCGCAGCGGTTCTGCCCATGATCGCCCTGCTCGCACTGGAGGCCTGCGCCAAGAGCGGCGGCGAGGACGAAGCCAAGCAGCGCCTTCTGATCGACCGGATGGAGATCACCGACCTGCTCGACAATGTCTACGACAATGTCGAAACCGCCAGCACAACCGACTTCGACAAATACTATCTGCCCGACGCGGTGTTCGATGTGAATGGCACCGCCTACAAGGGCAAGCAGGCGATCCTCGACTATCATGCGCAGGTCGCCAAGACGAGCCCGCACCTGAAGGGCGTGTTCCATATGCTGGTAGATAACGTACGGGTGAAGGTCGACGGCAACCGCGCAGCGACCAAGCTGCTGTTCACCGGGATCTTGGCCCCGAACCTTACTGGCGATCCGACGCTGTTCAAGCACGGGCGCGAATACGATCTGCTCGCACGGCAGAGTGACGGTTCATGGAAGTTCGCAAAGCGCGTGATCGTCAGCGATGCGTCGGCGGGAAGCGACTTTGCCGACGTCGAGCGACCGGGCGAGGACTACGACATCCTGAAGGACAAATAGCCTGCCCTAGCCGGTGACTTCGTCGATTCTCACGCCCTTGGTCTCGCGCGTGCCGAAGGTCCAGATAGCCGCGACGACCAGCCCCAAGGCACCGAACAGCGCGAACACCGGTTCGACCGAGCCCGTCTTCGCGATCAGGCCGCCGACCAGGATCGGCGTAACCATCGACGCGCCGCGCGCGAGCGAACTGCACAAACCAAGCGCCGTCGCCCTGATCCGGGTCGGGAATGCCTCCGCCGAATAGGGCCACAGGATCACCGTGCCGACGCCGATGCCGGTATGGCCGAGTGCGACGAGCGCCACGACCAGCGGCACATCGGACCCAACGAGCAGCAGCGAACTGAGCACCACCCCGCCGATCAGCGTCCCCGTGATCGCCAAGGGACGCCGTCCGACGCGGTCCATCAGCGCGCCTAGCAGCATCGGCACGAACAGCACCAGCAGGATCGCGATCGAACTGAACCACAATGCGGTCGAGACCGGAACGTGGAACTGGCTGACATAGATCGACGGCACCCAGTTGGTGAGACCGAAATTCACCAGCGAAGTGAGAAACCAGAGCGCGGCGAGGATCCCGACCGTGCGCCGCACATCCGGCGCCAGAAGTCCGGCCAGGGTAAAGCGAGGCATTGGCGCGCTTGCGGAATACCCGCGAGCCGCATCCACGGGCACAGCCTCGCACGAGCCGCCAAGGCGCCGGACCGCCGCAAGCGCGTCCTCGAAGCGACCGGCGCGCACCAGCCAGCGCGGCGATTCCGGCAGCAGCCCGAGCGCGAAGGGCAGCGCCAGCAGTGGAACGGCGCCGAGCAGGAACATCACTCGCCAGCCGAACTGCTCGACGATCAGCGAACTCGCCACCGCGGCGGCGGCATAGCCGCTGATCATCAGGAACTGAAATACAGAGAAGAACCGTCCGCGCGTCGCAGTCGGCGCGATCTCGTTGATGTAGCTCGCGCAGACCGGCACCGCGCCGCCGATCGCGATCCCCTGGAGCAGGCGCAGCAGGCCCAGTTGAATAGGCGTCTGCGCTCCGGCGCAGGCAAGACTGAAACCGCACATGACCGCAACCGTCACCCCGTAGACCGGACGCCGCCCGAACCGCTCCGCCAGCGCGCCCAGCACCAGCGCTCCGACCAGTTGGCCCGCATAACCGCTGGACATCAGCAGGCCCATCCCGATTGGGTTCAACTGCCATTGCCGTGCCAGTGTCGGCATCACGAAGGCGATCATCACCCCGTCCCAGGAATCGAACAGCATCAGCAGGCCCAGCAGAACCGGCGCGAGCGACCGGCGCTTCCAGGCTCCCGGGCCGTCGATCAACGCGCCGATCGCGGCCTGCTGCGTCCGGAACGTATCGGTCATTCAGCCTCTCCCACGGCCGGCACTCTCAGAAAGCGAAGCGGTGGCTGCCTCCGTCGACGGCGATCAGTTCGCCCGTGATGTAGCGCGCGACCGGCGAAGCGAGGAATGCCACCAGCGCGGCCAGATCGCGCGGCTCGCCAAAATAGCCGACCGGAATATTGCGGTTGCAGTAGTCTTCCCGCGCTTCCTTGCTCGGAAAGATCTTGTCGATCTGCTCGGAGAGGATCACGCCGGGCCCGACCGTGTTGACCGTGATGCCGTCCTTTGCGACCTCGTGCGACAGGCTCTTGGAATAGACCGTGCGCGCCGCGTTCATCACGCTTGCGGAATTGATGATGCTCTGCACTTCGAAGGTCCCGCCGATGTTGATGATCCGCCCGAACTTGCGCGCGCGCATTTCGGGCAGTAGCGCTTCGGCGAGCTGACGCGGCGCAATCACCCGCAAGGCATAGGCGTGCTGCCAGCGGTCTTCGGCACCGCCGATGCCGAGGACTTCCGAGGTCCCCGCATTGTTCACCAGGATATCGACATGGCCGAACCGCTCGATCGCCTCGGCTGCTATCTTTTTGCCGGCATCGGGCGCGGTGAGATCGTGCACCATGATTTCCGGCGCATGTGGCACATTCGGCGCGATCCTTGCGGCCGCTTCCTTCAACACATCCTCGCGCCGCGCAAGCAGCACTACGCGCGCGCCTTCTTGGGCAAGGATTTCCGCAATCCCGAAGCCGATGCCGGTGCCGCCGCCGGTTACAAGGGCTATTTTGCCTTCAAGCTGTAGATCCACTGCCCATCCTTCGGTTGAGTTTTGTCGTTTGGCCTTCGACGCTCAAGAGCCCTGCGCCACATCCGCGAAGCCCCGGCGCGTGAAGCGCGCGATGCTTTCCGGCGGACGCGCCTCGGGAAGGTTGAGCCACAACCTCAACAGCAAGCGCCAGCGCTCCGGCTCGTCGTAATCCTCGTAAGCGGTGCGCGCGTGCAGCACCGAATAATTGTTCACCAGCTGGATGTCCCCCGGCTGGAGGTCCATGTCGAGGCGGAATTCGGGCACCATGATCAGTTCGTCCATCAGATCCAGCGCCGCGCGCTCTTCCGGCGTCGGATCCACGCCGCGCTTTCTGAACGTCGCCTCGATGCCGCGCTTGCCGTAAAAGCAGGTCAGGCGCCCATCCTTGTTCGCGAAGACGGGGATCGTATAGGGCGTGGTGCTGTAAGGATCGGCCCCCTCGCCGCGATAGTCGAGATGGAAGCCCCGATACATGATCGGCAGCAGATCCGGCCGCCGCCGCAGGAACTCGTTGTAGACCGCCGCCATGTTCACGATCGAGCTGGCGCCGCCCTCTTTCGCCTTCCGCACGCAAAGCAGGCCCACCATGTCCGCCATGTCGTTATGAGGCTCCTGGTGCCGCCGGTCCTGATAGCCGCGGATATTGGGGTTGTTCGGATCGATGTTGTGGAACGTCACATGGGTCAGCAGATCGCCATGGGCGTTCTGCCCCAGGCCAGTGCCGAGATAGGTTCCGAGCCCCCAATAGATCAGCTCGAGATCCTCGACGCCGTAGTCATCGGCGTTGAGGCCGCGGATCAGCACGAAACCTTCGCCAGACACCACGTCTTCCCGCAGTTTGGCAAGTTTGGGCTGCAGGCCGGGCAACGGAAAATCCTCCGACCCGAAGCCGCCCAGCCGCAGCCCCCGGCGCTTGATCCCGGCAAGGGCACTGCCGATCTCATCGAGGTCTCCCGGCTCAAGGTGGAACATCCATTCCTTCCCGTCGAAATCGGCAGCGGTCCAGAAGGAGGGCCCCGTGACGGGCGCCTCAAGAATATCGTCTTGCATGATGCAATTCTTCCTGCGTCGCGCGGGGGCCGCGCGGTGTCCGCCTGCCCCCCTGTTGGCTGGCGCTTGCCACAGCGGATCGGAGCGCGAGGAATAGCGAATGGCGACAGGGCTATCGCAGCAAGCGATAGGGACGGCCGCACAGTTACGACCTAGTCGAACCGCCATGCGAAGGCGATTTCGCACCGCCAGACAATCTTTTGGGGAATTCCGGCGAGGCGCCGGCATATTTGCGCGCCGGTCATTTGCAGGTAACTATCCCGCCCGATGGACAACAACCGCCGCCCCCGGATCGATCTTCTCCAGCTTCACTACTTCGTGGCGGTGGTCGATGCCGGCAGCATCACCAAGGCATCGCGGATGTGCCATATCGCCCAGCCGGCCCTGAGCAAGCGGGTCGCGAGCCTCGAGGAGGAGCTGGGCGTGCAGCTTCTCCACCGCGGCGCGTTCGGGGTGCAGGCGACCGAAGAGGGCATCGTCCTGTATCATGCGTCGCAACGGGTGCTGCGCGACGTCGCAGCGCTGCCCGACGTGCTTAATTCCACCTCCGACAATCCCAAGGGCAGCGTCAGGATCGGATGCCAGGACAGCCTCACCCGGCTGATCTCGCGCCCGCTCGCAAAGCAGGTGCTCGCAACCTTCCCCGACATCAAGCTTTCCGCGACTGCCGGCCAGAGCATGGAAATGTACCGCGAGCTGAGCGAAGGCACGATCGATTTCGCGCTGCTGGTCTACGACGAGGAAGTTCACAATGTCGCCGTGCAACTGCTGATCGAGGAAGAGATGTTCGTCGTCGCGGCGCCCTCGCTGTTCCAAAGCTCCGGCGACACCATCTCTCCCGAAGAGCTCGTCCGCATGCCGTTCGTGTTTCCCAGCAGCACCAGCGTCGCAAGCGGCCAGGTGATCGTGAACATGCTGGGAAAGTTCGACACGGAACTGAACGTCGTGGCGATGGTGGACGGCGATGCGTTCAAGGCGCTCATTGCCGATGGCCTGGGCTGCTGCGTCCTGCCGTGGTCCTTCGTGGAGCCTGAAATCTCAAGCGGCGCAATCACCTATCGCCGCATCAGCAACACTCCGGTCTTCCGTCGAATCGCCTTGTGCAATTCGCACGACCGTCCCCCATCCGCTGCCACGCGTGCGGTCTCCGGCCTGTTGTGCGACCTGATCGAAACCATGTTGGGGAACGGATGCTGGCAGCACGCGCGTCTGGTCGGGTGACCTGCTCGGCGGATCCAAGCAAGCCATAACCAGCCCCGATGCCCCCATCTCCACTTGCTATTTAGCGGCAAGGGGATCGAATGCGAGGCATCGGCGCAAAACTACAAGCGTCGCCTAGGGGAGATCTATGCCGGACCGCTCGCGTATCAGTATTTCTGAGGAAGCCGGTTCGGCATGACCCAACCCCTATCGATCGAAGCGGGCGAGAAAGGCTCCGCCGCGCAGACCCTCTCTCCGGCCAGGCCTGTCTCGCTGCAGCGGACCGTGCTGGGCGCATGTGCGGGCGCGCTGATGGAATACTACGATTTCAGCATCTACGCGACGCTGACCATCTACCTGTCACTGAGCTTTTTCCCGCCCGATAATCCGGCCATAGCGGTCCTGCTGGCGGTTTCGTCGATGGGCGTGGCCTTCGTCGTGCGCCCGATCGGTGGTTTCATTTTCGGCTCGCTGGGCGACCGCTGGGGCCGACGCAAGATCTTCATCGTGACGCTGTTCCTGATGAGCGTGGCCACGATCGGCATCGGCGCCCTGCCCGGGTACGCCACGTTGGGCGTAGCGGCTCCGATTCTGCTCGTCGGCCTCAGGGTGTTGCAGGGGTTTGCAGTAGGCGGCGAATATGCCGCGGCCTCAACCTATGTCGTCGAGCATTCTCCGCGCAAAAAGCGCGGCTATTACACGGGCTGGCTCGCCTCGATGGCAGGCACCGCAATCGTGCTCGCGCTGCTTGCGGTAGCTTTGGTTCAAACGACGATGAGCAAGGCCGATTTCCAGGCGTGGGGCTGGCGGGTCCCATTTCTGCTGGCGACCCTGCTGCTGGTCGTGTCGCTGGTCATACGGCGGCAATTGAGCGAATCTCCGGTGTTCCGCGAACTGGAGCGCACCGGGCGGACTGCCCGTACCCCGCTGGGAGATATTCTGGGCAACTGGCCGGCCGCGCGCGAGATTCTGGCCGTCTCGATCGGCATTTCGGCGCCGCAAGTCACGTCCGGCGTGGTCGGGTCGATGCTTTCGCTTTATCTGCTGCAGACGCTGACTTCGGTAGACCCGGCGACTTCAAACCTGCTCGTGGCGGCCGGCTGCATTTCCGCGATTCCGATGACGGTGTTCGCCGGCTGGCTGTCCGACTATCGCGGCAGGCGCACGGTGCAGATTGCCGGGATGGCGCTGGGGGTGCTGTTCTATATACCGCTGTTCCATGCGCTACTCGCATCGATCGGGAACAAGCCGCTTGCACTCCTGATCATCGTCGCACTCCAGGTCCCGTCGTCGCTGGTGGTGGGTGCTGCATTCTCGGCTATACCGGAGATATTCCCGGCGGAGCGCCGCGCGACATCGGTCGCCATAGTGTCTTCGCTAGGCGGAGTCATCGGCGGCTTGGCGCCCGCGATCTCGCTGTGGCTGACCAATAAAGGCGGCCTCACTTTGGGCGCCGCCTGGCCCGTGGCGATCCTGCTGGTCGGCATGATCGTCAACTGGCGGTGGGTGCCGAGCCGGACAGGCGCGGAAATTCTGTGAAATCGGCCAGCGCGCTGGCGCCCTTGCGCAGGCTGCGGGGGATGATCCTGCCGGCCGCGCTGGGGCTCGCAGCCCTCCCCGCGATCCCCGCAGCCGGTGCGGGCACCACCGCGACCGTGCGGATTGAAGGCGGCGCGGTGCGCGGCAGTCGGACAGCCCAACCGGGCGTGACCTTCTATGGCTCGCTTCCCTACGCGGCGGCGCCGGTCGGCCCGCTTCGCTGGCGCCCGCCCCAGCCGGTGAACGGCTGGGGCAATAGGATACGCGCGGCGGACAGGCTGCCGCCCGAGTGCAAGCAGGTGCCGGCGGAGCCCAACGCGCTGTTCTATTCGCATCCCGAACGGCAGAGCGAAGACTGCCTGTTCCTGAATGTGTGGACAGGCGCGCGGACGTTCGCCGAGCGACGGCCGGTGATGGTCTGGCTCTATGGTGGCGGATTCATGCAAGGCTCAAGCGCGTTGCGTATGTACGACGGCGCGGCGCTGGCCAAACGCGGCGTGGTGTTCGTCACGGTAAATTACCGCCTCGGCGTGCTGGGGTTTCTGGCCCATCCGGCGCTGTCCAGCGAATCCCCCCGCCATGTCTCCGGGAATTACGGAACGCTTGACCAGATCGCTGCGCTCCAATGGGTCCGCCACAATATCGCGGCATTCGGCGGAGATCCCGGCAACGTCACGCTGATCGGTCAGTCGGCCGGATCGATGTCGGTCAATCTGCTGACTGCCTCTCCGCTGGCAACCGGACTATTCCAGAGGGGCATCGGCGAAACCGGGGCGGTAATGGGCATGCTCGATTCACCTTCTCTGCCGGCCGCGGAGGCCAAGGGAAGCGCCTTTGCGAAGCGGATGGGCGCGGCCTCGCTGGGCGAACTGCGCGCAATGGATGCCGACGCTCTGGTGAAGGCGGCGGGCATCGTGCCGGGCACGTTCGAACCGATCGCCGACGGATGGGTTCTCCCCGGAAGCGCGACCGCGATCTATCGCGCCGGCAGGCAGAACGATGTGCCGCTGCTGATCGGCTCAAACCGGGACGAAAACCAGATCGATCCGACGATCACCCTTGCAAGCTACAAGGCCGTGCTCGCAGCGTTGTTCGGCGATCAAGGGGATTCGCTCTTCCGCCTCTTTCCGGCGAGCAGCGACGAAGAGGCGCGTTCGTCGGCACGCCGACTAATGACGCAGGCGATGGCGCAGTATCCGATGTACGTCTGGGCCGGGCTGCAGGCACGGACCGGCACGGCCCCGCTCTATCTGTACCGGTTCACCCATGTCGCGCCGGTTCCGGCCGCGCATTACCTGGAACAGCGCGACACACCCGAGTTGGGCGCGTGGCACGGTTCGGAAATTCTTTACGCGCTAGGGAACCTCTCGGCGCACGATTGGTCGTGGCAGCCCGCCGATCGCGAGCTGTCGAGCATGCTGGCATCCTACTGGGTCAATTTCGCGCGGACCGGCAATCCGAACGGCGCGGGCCTTCCCGAATGGCCGGCCTACCGGACGGACAGGCCGTCGATGATGGAGCTCGGAGACCACATGGGGCCCATCGCCGAACCCAACATGGCGACGTTCCACATCCTCGACCGGCGTTATTCGCCGGAGGCGAACTCTACCCTTGGACGATAGGATTCGCGAGCCGACCGATCCCCGAGATCGAGCTGCGCAGCGTAGTTCCAGGGATCAGCGGCCGGCGCTTGCCACCTATCGGCGGCGGCGAACCTGTGAGGACGATATCGCCCGCCTCCAGCCCGAAAGCGCAGCTCACGTCGGCGAGCAACTCGGCGATCCCGGTGATCATCTGCCGCGTGCTGCCATGCATCTCGCGGTATTCGCCCACATCCTGCTGCAATTCCCAAACCGGCGGGAACGGCATCCCCTGCCCGGTTTCGATCCACGGGCCGGTCGGGCAGAAGGTCTTGAAACCTTTCCCGCGCGACTGCTGCAGGAACAGCGGGTTTTTCGCGCTTTCGCCAAGCATGATCTCCGGCGCGGTCACATCGTTTGCCACCATGTAACCGAAGATATGGTCGGCGGCTGCGGCGGGCTCGATCCGTTCCCCCGCCATGCCGATCACGATCGCCAGCTCCACCTCGCCGACCACGGTCTGCGCTTCCGGCGGCAGCGCGATCGGATCGTAGGGCCCGACGAGCGCGGACGGAGGTTTGAAGAACAGCACCGGCGATCCGGCAGGCCCGACGGCCCCGCCGGGCCGCGGATAATTGCTGCCGATCGCAACGATTTTCTGCGGACGCCGGAGCGGCGCCAGCAGGCGGACGCTGTCCAGCGGAACCGCGCCTTCCTCCCGTTCGACGAACCGGGCGATCGCGGACCGGCTTTCTGGCCAGACCGCAATCACATCCTCGATCCCGATTTCCGTCTCGCGGCGCCCGAAAAACGGCGCCAGTGGGATCGCCCTGCCGTCTCTGACCGCGCCCGCGGTCGAGATCCGGCCTTCGGTATAACTGATCAGCTTCATTCCGGTTGTCCGCTCTCCAACGTCCCGTCGCGGCGGAATAGGGCGCAGGCGCGGGCCGGGCTTCATAAAGTCGCCGTATAGACTTATCGCCATTCGGTATGGAGCAGCCAAAGCCGGCTACCGCAAGACATAGGCCGCAGGCGCACCCGGCCTGCGAGGGAGAAAAACATGAATTCCGCGCCCGTCGCTTTCAAATACGTCGAAGATCGGGGGGCAGCGAGCGCCGAGCGCCCGGTGGAAATGACTGCCATTGCCGAACACGTTGCCACGTTGCGTTACGACGACATCCCGCCGGATACGGTGGCCAAGGCGAAACTGCGCATTCTCGATCTGGTCGGCTGCGCCCTCGGCGGGAAACCCGGCAACGGCAACGAGGCGCTGGTCCGCTGCCTGGACGCGATGGGCTCGGCGCCGAGAGCCTCCGTCATCGGCTTCGACACCAAGCTATCGGCCGGCGACGCCGCGCTGGCGAACGCGGTGATCGCGCGATCCTACGACTTCGAGGTGATGACCGTGATCGTCGGCGATATCGCGATCGGCTCGCACAATTCCCCCACTACCTGCATGACCGCGCTGGCGCTGGCGGAAGAGCGCTCGCTCTCGGGCCGGGACTTCCTCACCGCGCTCATCATGGGCGACGACGTTGCGGCGCGCATGCTCGCCGCCTCCGGGCTGGACCTCGGGGCCGGATGGGACGCGTCGTCGATCTTCACGGTCATCCCGGCCGCGGCGATCGCGGCGAAGTTGATGGGCCTCGATGCGGAACGGTCGCGCGATGCAATGGGCCATGCGGTCGAGATGATCTCGGGAACGACCCAGTCGGTCTGGGACGGAATCCCGGCGTGGAAGCTCGTCGGCGGGCTGGCCGCGAAAAACGGGATCTTCGCCGCACAGCTCGCCGCGACCGGGGCATGGCCGGCCGTCGGTGACGCGCTGCGTTCCGGATACGGATTTTTCGGCCAGTTTACTACGGGCTGCCTCGATCCCGACATTCTGACCCGCGAGCTGGGGCAGACCTTCTTTGCGGAGGAATATTTCAAACCCTATCCATCCTGCGCCGCGACGCAGGCGATGATGGAATGCGCGCTGGAGCTTAGCGGCGGGGAGCAGTTTCTGCCCGAACAGATCGCCAGTCTGACGGTGCGCGTCCCCGAATTCGTCCTCGGAACCGCGCTGGCGCTGCCCTTCGCTGCGGCGCGCGACGATCATACGCGAGCCAATTTCAGCATCCGCTACCAGATCGCCAACGCGATCCTGCGCGGACGGACCCGGCAGGAGCATTATGCGCCCACCGCGATCCGTTCGCCCGACGTGGCCGCGATCCTCGAACGGCTCGAGCTCGCGCCGCTGCCCGCCGGCACGCGCGGAGTCGAAGCGGAAATGACGCTTGCGGACGGGCGCCGGCTGCAGGCAAGTCACACCGGAGTGACCTGGCGTCACCCCCAGCGCCAGCCGTCGACGGAACGGGACGTGCTCGACAAGTTCCACGAGCAGGTCGCTTTTTCCGGGGCGTCATCGGCCGCACGCGCGGACGAGATCGCGCAGCGCGTGCTGTCGCTGGAAGGCGAGACGAATATGGCGGAACTGGCGGCTCTGCTGGCCGCGCCCGGCCGCTAGGCGGAAGGGCGCTCCCAAACCAAGTCGGCAAGTCATCGCCGCCACAATTGGCTGCACTATTTTCATCCCGGAGATTTGCGATGGTGCGTGGTCGGGCAAGGCGCGGTCGCCGCAAGAACGCCGCTCATAAGTATCCCGCGCAAGAAAGTACGGGAGAGATGCATGCCGGCACTGCCTAACGAAGGCTTGTTTTTGTCGAAGCGCTACAAGCGCTGGCTTGTGTTCGTGCTGCTGGTGGTCAGCATCTTCAACTTCGCCGACAGAGCGATCATCGCGGTGCTCGCCCAGCCGATCAAGGAAGATCTGCGCCTTACCGATACCGACCTCGGGATTCTCCAAGGCCTCGGTTTCGCGATCCTATATTCGGTTCTGGGCGTGCCCATCGGGTGGCTCGCCGAGCGGATGAGCCGCACGCGCATGATCGCGGTCACCGTCGCGGTCTGGTCGGTCATGACCGCGCTATGCGGTTTGGCGTCGAGCTTCACGACGCTGCTGCTGGGCCGCATCGGCGTCGGCATCGGTGAAGCCGGCGCGCTGCCGCTGAGTTCGTCGCTGCAGGCCGACCATTTCAAGCCGGAGCGCCGAGCGTCGATTGCTGCCATCGTGGCGCTGGGATCGCCGTTCGGCTTCCTGCTCGGCCAGTCGCTCGGCGGATGGATTGCCAGCGAATGGAACTGGCGGGTGGCGTTCTTCGCGCTCGGCTTCCCGGGCCTGCTGGTGGCGCTTTTGGTCACCTTCACTTTACGGGAGCCGCCGCGCGGCCTGGCAGACGGCCGGGTATCGGACGAACCGCCGCCATCGCTCGGCGCGGTTCTTCGATATCTGGCCGCCAAGCCCACCTATCTGCATCTGCTGGCAGCCTATGCGATCACCGGCCTCACCTTCAACGCAGTGGCGACCTTCGTGCTGCCGTTCTACCTGCGCAGCTTCGATCTCCCTCTCGCCACGCTGGGGGCGCTTTTCGGCCTCGTGTCGCTCACTTCCAACGGTCTCGGCATGCTGGTCGGAGGATTCGGTTTCGACCGGCTCGCGAAGCGTGACGCGCGCTGGTCGCTGTGGGGCCCCGCGATCGCACTGGTGCTCTCGATGCCGCTCTATTTCGGCGCCTTTGCCAGCACGCGCGTCGCCGCTTCGCTGGCATTCGTGTGGTGCGCCAATTTCGTCCTGATCACCTATTTCGCGCCGACCTCCGGCACGCTGCAGAACCTCGTCGGCCCGCGCATGCGCGCGATGAGCTCGTCGCTGGTGTTTCTTGTGGTCGGCATTTTCGGCGCCGGCCTCGGGCCGACGATCGTCGGCATCGCCAGCGACTTCTTCGCGCGCAGGGCTTTCGGCGGAAACTTCATTGCGAGTTGCCCCGGCGGCCACGCTCCGTCGGGCGCCGCCGCAGCGGCAGACGCGGCCTGCAGGGCGGCATCGACGATCGGCCTGCGCTACGCGCTGATCGCGATGCTGATCGTGTTCCTGTGGGGCGCCGTGCACTTCTTCCTTGCCGCACGGACCCTGAAACGCGATCTCTATGCGGCCGAAGCGGCGCGCGACACGGCGGCAGGAGTCTGACGAACGCCGCCCTCAAGGGCGCGCGGCTTCAGATCGGGCGGCTCCGGCTCATCTCCAGCATTACCCGCGAAGATGCCGCCTTGGCCCAGTCGAGCTCCCCACCCTTGCCTGCGGGCAGGCGGTCGAGCAGATTGCGCACCAGCCGGAAATAGCTCGCATGGACGTTTGCCGGCAGTCGGTGAACGAGCGAGGGGTGGAAGCGGGCCTCATAGGCGGACAGGCAACGAGAGAAGAGGTCGAGAATCGGACTGTCGGCCAGGGTGGAAACGCAGTGGACCAGCCGCAGCAGGTCGTAACGGTCGAACGGGTCGTTCGCCTCGATACGCGACAGCAGCTTCTCGAGATTCTTGCGCTGCGCCGCGTCGGCGCGGCTGACTGCCAGCGCGGGAATGAAGCAGTTGAGCTGGAACAGGATCGTGCCCGCGGCGAGCGGATTCATGTCCTTGCTGATCAGATAGGCCAGCGCCAGTCGAATACTGCCCGTGCCGCGGTGGTTGCGAACGACGAGTCCGTTTCCGCGGCCGCGGCGGCATTCGACAAGTCCGCTGTCCTGCAGGAGGCGGATCGCCTGCCGCAGGGTCAGACGGCTGACACTGAAGCGTTCGCACAGGTCCCATTCGGAGCCCAGCCTCTGCCCGGCCGTGCCACTTCTGATGATCTCGGCCGCGAGGCGCCGCGCGACGGCAGCCGCCAGCGTGCGGTCGTCGGCCAACCGGCCGGCGCCGGCCTCGGCGTCTGCCGGGGTTTCCTCCAAAGGCCGAAGGCGGCCGGCAAGATCGTAGTGCAGCCGGTGGACCATGCCGACCACCGCATCCACGTCACTGGCCTTGAGAGCGCGGCGCATGGCGAGCGCCATGGTCGGCTGGCGCCCATCGCCGAAATCGTCAGCCCATTGCTCGCCCGCGAAATCCTGCGTGAGGCTGTTGAGGCATTCGACCAGCAGCATCACGGCCGGTTCGCCGGTCGCCCGGGCAAGTTCGGTGCGGAGCGCCAGATGGCCCGAAATATGCCCTTCCGCGCTTGCCGCCTCGATCGCGGCAACGTTCACGATGCCGGCCTGCGCCCCCGCTGCCAGCCTGCCGGCCATCAGGTCCACCGCCTCGCGCGCATCGAGCAACTGGGACAGGGTGATGCCGACGGCGCGGAAATAGTTCGCCAGTTCCTCACCGATCACCTCCGATTGCGGCTTGGACAGGATGAACCCGCCAGCCGGCCCCGGGCGCAGCCTCCCGAGACCGCGGCGTTCCAGCAGCCCGATCGCCTCGCGGGTAACCGCCCGCCCGACGGAGTACCGCTCCGCCAGGTCGCGTAGCGATCCCAAGGCATTTCCGGCCGGAAAATTGTGTGAGGCAATATCGTCCTCGATACGCCGCGCGAGCTTTTCGGCAAGCCGCGCAGCGCCCGCGTCTTCATGCGTCGACGCCGTGTAAATGCGTTCTGCCGCGTTCATTCATCTCTCTCCATGGCTCATGAAACCACAGAATTCCTCAGACGCAATCGAAAAAGGTGCCTCCGCAACTAAATTCGCATGGCCGATTGTGGGCACTATTTTCGGCCTCCGGCACGGCCCACTATCGCGGCAAATGAGTCCGGAAAGTTGCAGTCCGGCGCCGATGGAATACTCAAGCGCGGTTTCCGGACCCCGTTTTTCCGATCCGCCCTGCGACCCCGGTGTATGGAGAGATGCAGTGGCGAGTTTGGCGGACGGCACCGATACCAAGAACGATTTTATCGACACTTTTGTGCGCTATTCCGATCGCACGGCCGACGGCGGCTATATCGAAGCCAACGGCAAGTATTCGTTCGGAATGGAAGATCACCAAGTGCGCGTGCACAACGCGCGGCGGGCGGAAACCGCATTCGGCACCCATGGGTTCACGCTTGCCAGCCATCCGGTCGAAATCGACTTCGGCAACAAGGAGACGTTCGAGCGCGACTATTATCCCGAGGTCGTGAGGCTGGTGAAGCAAATCACCGGCGCGCGCGATGCGGTTGCCTTCATGGGTATCCTGCGCGGAGGTGAAGACGATCTCGGCGGCGGGCCGGCGCTGAGCGCCCATGTTGATTTCAACGCCGCGGCTGTGCGCGACTGGGCCACCCGACTGCGGCCCGACTGGGGCGACCTCGCCGGCAAGCGCCTGGTGAACGTGAACGTCTGGCGCGGCACCAAGCCGGTCGAGAACAGCCCGCTCGCCGTCTGCGATGCGCGCAGCGTCGAGCGGGGAGACTTCATGCTGGTGCGCTTTGGCAAGACCGACGATCCGGTGACCGAGAACACGCCGGGCGGGCTGAACATGGCCTACAATCCCAACCACCAATGGTACTATTATCCCGCGATGCAGCCGGATGAAGCGCTGGTTTTCCGGCTGTTCGACACAGCGGATCCGGAATGGCACATGAGCGGCCATACCGCGATCGTCGATCCGACCTCACGCCCCGGGGCGCCCAAGCGCCAGAGCTTCGAGGTCCGCACGATCGCGATCTTCGATTGAGGACGCACCGAATGCGCAAGCCTCACCCACCTATTCAAGCGGAGCCTGACCAATGAAGAAGACATTCGCCGCGATTGTCAAACGAACCGAGGCTTGGGATCATTCCAAGGAGGCCCATGAGCAGGAGGGCTTCGAACATCACGCGGCATTCGTCGCCAGGCTGGACGCCGACAATTTCATCGCGATGGCCGGCCTGATGCAGCCGAGCGAGGATGTGCTGTTCGTGTTCTTCGCCGACAGCGAGGAAGAGGTCCGCGCCCGGATGGCGGAAGACCCCTGGCAGCAGGACGGCCACGCCAAGCTGGTGCGGGTCGAAGAGGTCACGTTCCGGATCGGCGCTCCGCAACCGCAGGCGGGCTGAGCGGCTCCGGACCGCACAATTCGAGATCGCCCCGCGCGGGTGCAGGAGATTTTTCATGCAAGTATTCGTTTTCGACTGGCTGGCTTACGGCGAAAACATCGACAAGTTCCGCGTCGACGGCGAACTGCCGCGGCTCGGCAGCGCGCATTTCAATCCGCAGGTTGCGGTCGACACCTATACCGAGCATCTCGACGCCTGGGTCGAGATGGAGCGACAGGGCTTCGACGGGCTTGCGATCAACGAGCATCACGCAACGCCCTATGGCCTCGGCAATTCGCCGAACCTCATTGCGGCGGCGATCGCGCGGCTGACCGAACGGATGAAGATCCTGATCTACGCCAACCTGCTGCCGATCCATGAGCCCCTGCGCCTCGCGGAAGAACTCGCGATGCTCGATTGCCTTTCGAACGGCCGCCTGATCAACGGCGTCGGCCGGGGCGCACCGCGCGAGTATAAGATCTTCAACGTGCCGCTGGACGAATCCCGCAGCCGCTTCGAGGAAGCCTATGAGGTGATGCGCCGCGCGTGGACCGAGGACCGCTTCGATTTCGCCGGCAAGCATTTCAACTATCGCGACGTGTCGATCTGGCCGCGTCCGGTGCAGAAGCCCTACCCGCCGCTGTGGGTGCCGCTGACCGGCTCGAAGGAAACGATCGAGTGGGCGGCGAAGAACGACGCAGCATTCACGCCGGGCGTGTTCGCGGGCCAGATGCGGCAGGACACGCTGCGCTATTACACCAAATGCGCCGCGCAGTACGGACGCAAGCCCACGCCGGAGAAGATCAGCGTCATGGTGGACTGCTATGTCGCCGATTCGAAGGCCAAGGCGATCGAAGAATACGGCCCCTATCTGATGTATCTGTTCAACACGTTGCTGGTCTACGATCAGGTGTTCCAGAAGGATGTGCAGAAGACCAAGTACTACAGCTCGACCGCATTCGAGCACCTGCGCGACGGCACCAAGGGCACGCTGGCGCAGGACGATTCGATCTTCAACGAATGGACGATGGACATGGTGCGCGGCGCGGCCGAGCACATGCCGATCGGCACGGCCGACGAAGTGGTCGAGCGGATCATCGCCGAGTGCGAGGAAGCCGGCGCCAACAACGTGCTGCTGGTCTGCAATCGGGGGCCGATGCCGAAGGAAATGTTCATGAACCAGATCAAGCGCATCGGCAGCGAAGTGCTGCCCCGCCTGCAGGCGCACAACGTCGAGATCGTACCTTTCGCGGAAGAGGCGATGGCGGGATAAGCCGCCACAGCCGCCGCGAAAACGGCGCTTGCAGAAGGCCGGGGCGCCCAGCGCTCCGGCCTTCGTCGTATTCCTCGTGGCCCTCGATCCTCATCCTTTCACGGGGGCGAGGAGGAAATTCACGGCACTATTTTTCCCCTCGTTGCTCCTCCAAATTCCGCGGAGCATCGCCCATATCCTGCGATGCCGGCCGCACGTCGACCGCCGAGGTCGGGATCGGCCCAAGGCGAGGAAGCAAAGGCACCACAATGCAGATCAAGCAACTTCATCCGCGGTTCGTCGGTGAAATTACCGGTCTCGATACCTCGGTTCCGCTGGATCCCGAAACAGTCGAAGCGGTCGAAGCGGCGATGGCCGAATACGCGGTTTGCGTCATCCGCGGCGCAAGTCTTTCGGACGAAGCCCATATCCGGTTCAGCCGGTCGTTCGGCCCGCTTGAGCTTCCGCCCGGCGGCGGCAAGCGGATTGCGCCCGAGATCTACGACATCGGCAACCTGACCCCCGAGGGCGAGATCCGGCCACCGAACCCCAAGGGTGCGCAACCCACGGACTTCGAGCTGTTCCACACGGACAGCCCGTTCAATTCCTGGCCGACCAAGTGGTCGCTGCTACTGGCCTACGATCCTCCACCGGAGGGTGCCAACACGGACTACGTCGATACGCGGGCCGTGTACGACGATCTGTCGCCGGAGATGAAGGAGAAGGTCGGGTCGATCTCTGTCGAGCACGACCTGTTCCGCGCACTGCAGCTCAATGGCGTGGAGTTCGAAGACGAAGCCATGCGCAAGAACTTTCCCCGCATGGCCCACCCGCTGGTCCGCGAATCCGCCAACGGGCGCAAGGCGCTCTACATGGGCTGGCACGGCGTCGGGATCGTCGGCCGCACGGAAGAGGAAAGCCTGGGCTTTCTCAAAGAACTCTACGACTTCGCGACGCAGGACAAGTATGTCTACTCGCACAAGTGGCGCCCGGGCGACATGGTGATCTGGGACAACCGCTGCACGATGCACAGCGCCACCCCGTTCGAACGCTATCGCTACAAGCGCGATATGCGGAGGACTACGATCAACGAATATGGACCGGAAGTCTCCACGATCGAGGCAATGCATACCGAAGCACCCACCCCCGAGCACGCCCAATAGGCATCGTGAGCCGGCGCCCTACACCGGGGCGCCGGCGGCCCGCATCTCCAGGATGCGCTCGCGATACGGCTTGAGCCCCACCCAATAGGAAATCGCTGTGGCCGGGAACAGGATCGCGGCCGAGGTCGCGATCGCATATCGCAGCAATTTCTCTTCGCCGAACACATGCTCGGTCAGGAACGCCATCCATGTCGGACCCAGCCCCTGGCTGAGGGCAAGCACCAGGAACAGGTAGATCGCCGTCATCTGCCCGCGCATCGCATTCGGCGTGATGATCTGCAGCGCGGTGTTGAGCGACGGCGCGGCGATCAGCATGATCGCGGGGCCGGTGGCGAACAGCGCCAGGGCAAGCCAGGGCGACGGCATCAGAGGCGCCAGGATCGCGAAGGGCATTGCGATGGTCAATCCGATCGCCATCACGCGCATATTGGTATCGGCGTGGCCACGCTTGCGGAACCAGTCGTTGAGCAGGATCGCCCCCAGCAGGCCCGGAACCGCCAGCACGAGGCTGAGCGTGCCCTGATAAAACCCGACCTGAGCCGGGCTCCAGCCGTAGGTCCGGCTGTAGAATGCCGCGGTCCAGCCGGCGAGGCCCATCATATGGATCGAGGTGAGCGAAAGGCCGAGGAACATCGGGCCATAGAGCCTGCGGTGGGCGACGAGATAGGCCAGTACCTCGCGCAGCGTGACCATGCGATGCGCGGACGGATCGGCGTTGGCTGCAAAACGCCGCCGCTTGGGCTCGGCGACGCACATCATCAGCAACCCGACCGGAATACCAAGCAGGCCGGTCACGATGAACACCACCTGCCAGTCTTTCAGAGCGCCGATCCCGGGCAGCACGATCGGCGGCATGCCGGCGAGAAACTGCAGCATCGCCGCGCCGAACATCAGCGAAAGCGCAGCGCCGCCCTGCATTCCGGCATTGTAGATCGCAATCCCTCGCGGCAGCTTTTCGGGAGGGAAGTAGTCGGCTAGCAGCGAATAGGACAGCGGCCCGTTGATCGATTCCCCGGTGCCGATCCAGAACCGGGCGGCAAAGAACTGCCAGAAGGTCGTGGCCAGCCCGCACGCAGCGGTCGCCGCGCTCCACAGCGCAATCGATCCGGTCATCAGCCATTTACGGTTGTGACGATCGACGAGCCGGGCGGCCGGAATGCCCACGAAGGCATAAAACAGCACTACCGAAAAGCCGAGCAGATAGCTCATCTGCATGTCGCTCAAGTGCAGGTCGCGCTTCACCGACTCGACCAGCAGCGTCATCACGCCGTTGTTGAACAGCGCGCACATCTGCACGATGGCGAGGATCCATGCCGCGGCATAGGCTTGGCGCAAGGGGGGCCAGCTCGAGTCCGCACCCGCCGACTGCTCTGCATGTCCGGCCGTGCCGGAGGCATCGATGCTCGTTTCAGTCACGATAGTGCCTTTCGCTGCGCGGCTGGGAGATAATCGGCCCTGACCCATTCCCGATCATAGGCGAAAAAAGCCGCCGCGCCCGGCCGAAGCCGGACGCGGCTGCGGGAACTGGGAATCAGAACTTCTTGCTGACCTGCACCTGGAGCACCCGCCCGAGCGGGCTGCCGAAGGTCGGGTCGAACCGCAAGGCACTGCCCGCAAGCCCGGACTGGTTCACGACCAGCGGCGGGTTCGTGTTGAACAGGTTCTGGACGCTGAAGGTGATACCGATATCGTTGGTCAGCCACGAATGATTGCCGCCAGTGTCGAAACCGAGCGTAAGATCGACCGTGGTGTACGAGCCGATGTGCCCGTAAGAAGCCGGCACACCCACGGGCAATTGCGTTGCGTCCATCTTGTACGAGTTCGCATAGTTCACGAATGCTGCCGCGTTGAGGCGGCCGAACCCGGTCTCGTTGTTCCAGCGAACGTAGGCCCGGCCCTTGAACCGCTGCGGATAGCCGAAGGTGTTGACCTCCTCGACCAGCGGCGCGCCTGCGATCGGCGACACCTTCCAATGCAGCAGGTAGGAAGCAATCCCACCGACGGACCAGGAGCCGACGCCGCTGTCGAAATCATAGTCTAGGGTGAAATCGAGGCCTTCGCCGATCGTCGTGCCCGAATTGATACGGCGCCCGTTGACCAGCGCGAGCACCTGGCTGGGCGACGAGGGCGGCCCGAACAACACACCGCCACCACCGAAGGCGTTGATGCACTGGACCATCGCGTCGAACAGCGGCTGGGTCGTCACGTTCTTTCCGAAGACCGCGGAGCAGTTCGGATTGGACTGGTTGATGGTCGGAAAGTTTCCGAACAGCGCAACCGGATTGTTCGCAGCGAGCTGCGGGAAAAGCGCCGGATTGTAGATGATCTGCGAATTGTAGAGTCCACCGTTGATTGCGGAGACCGTGCCCACGTTGTAGGCTGGTGCGTTGATCTGGCCTTCATAGCTGGTGTGCCAGTACTTGACCGACGCATGCAGGCCCTGGATCGTGTCGGGCTTCCAGTCCGCACCGAAGGAATAGGTTTCCGAGGTTTCGGGCTTCAGATCGCGGTTCGCGCCGCCGATCGACTGATAGATGAACGCATTGCTGTAGGCACTGTCCTGGCAGGCCGCGCAGATCGAACTCAGGATCTGGGTGCCCTGGACGGCACCGGGGATATAGCCCGCCTGCGAGGTCGGATCGTTGTCCGCGAGACCCGGCGCGCGGAACGAGGTGCCGTAGCTTGCGAAGAGCTTGAGGCCCGGAACCGGGTACCAGTTCAGGCCCAGTCTCGGATTGGTCGTGTTGCCGGCATCGCTGTAATGGTCGTAACGGACCGCGGCCGTCAGTTCGAGTTCGTTGATTACCGGGACGCTCATCTCCGGAGAGATCACCGGCACATAGACTTCGCCGTAGACCGACTTGACGGTCCGCGGATTGAGGTTGTTCCCACCGAAATTGTTCTGGTTGAGCAGCCTGCCCTTGTAGTATTCGGCGCCGATCGCAGCCTTCACGTCGCCTGCCGGAAGCGCGAAGAGCTTGCCGTTCGCATTCACCGCGTAATCCTGCATGGTGTATTTCACGAGGTTGACCAGCGACGTTCCCCCCGCGAGGATTGCCGCGGCCGTCGCATCGTCGGTGCACTGGAACTCGCGCGGATCGCAGAAGAAGTTGAACGTTCCCACCGGCGGTTGCGGCGCACCGCCCGTCTGAGTGGTAACGGAGGGTTCCTTGTATCCGCCGGCGTAGGCGGTGACGGTCGCGCTCCAGTCGTAGGGCAGGCGGACTTCCATGCCACCGCCGTAGTTCCAGCTCTTCGAGGAGCCGGTGCGGGTCGGCGTGCCGATGTCGTATACCGAGCTGTAGACCACTCCCAGCGACCCGGTATCGCAGGCGGCGACGAGATCCGCCGGTCCGGTGACGATGCCGCCCGCATAATGGCTCGGGTTGCATGGGCTGAACGGGTTGCTGTTCGGAACCTGGACCGGCCCGCCGATCGGGCTCGATACGCGGTTGGCGGTGGTCGAACTGGGGCCGTGGATGAAGAAGTCCCGCTTAACGTAATAGCCGTCGGCGAAGAAGCGCAGCCAGTCGGTGACGTTCTGCTCCATATTGGCCGAGAAGCGATCCGCCTTCACCTGCGGGATGACGTCGATGTTGGTCCAGGTGTTCTGGCGGTTCGGATTGCCCGCGGCGCCAAGGTCGGACAGCGTGAGGTCCTCGCCGTTCTGCCCACCCGGGATCGCATAATATTGCCCGCCCACCACGACATTGCCCGGCGCAGCGAAGACCGGCGACGGCGGCCCGCCGTACGGCGACAGGTCGTCGTTATACAGATCGGGTCGCTTCGAAGCCTTGAATGCCTGCTGATAGGAATGCTGATACGAAGCGATGAACCCGCCTTCATGGTCGGTACCGCCGCCCCATTTCCGCCCGAGGATCCCGGTGACGTAGTAGCTGTCCTGGTCGCCTTCGTTCGTGCCGTAGCCAGCATAGATTTCGGCGGTGTTCTCGGGCTTTCTGAGGATGTAGTTGACCGTGCCCGCGATCGCATCCGCGCCGTAGAGCGCGGAACCCCCGTCCTCGACGACGTCGATGCGCTGGAGCATCTGCGCAGGGAGGTTGTCGCCGTCGAAGGCGAGCATGTTGCCGCCTTCGTAGGGGACGCGATGGCCGTTAACCAGGCTCAGCGTCGCACCCAGACCGAAACCGCGAATGTTCGGAGACTTGTTGAAGGAGAACGAGCTGAGGGTGCTGCCCTGCTGCGCCTGCCCGCCCGCATAGGCATTGCCGCCGCCGATCTGGAGGATCGAGGGAACCGTGTTGAGTACGTCAGCGGTGCTGGTCAGGCCGGTCGATGCGATATCGGCCTGCCCCAGCTGCACCAGCGCCGACCCGACCGGCGCTACGCCCTGGATACGCGTACCGGTGACCACGATCACCCCGTCGGAGGCGTCGCTCGCCGCGGGAGCTGGGGTCGCTTGCGCGGTATCGTCTTGCGCGAAAGCCGGCCCGGCGCAAGCCAGCCCCGATACGCCCGCGAGTAGCGACCACACCAGTGCGCCGCGCCGAACAAACAGATTGCATCCCGTGCCAGGCATCTCAAACCTCCCGATCGCCGGCGGATCGCCGGCTCTTTTATCGCCCTGAGCCTGCCGCCCCCCACACCGGGCACGCCTTCGTCGGGCAGTTTTTAATCTCGGGCAAAACTGAAGCCGCGCCGCCGCCGAAAATAGTGCTGTCATTTGGCGGCTCGGCCCGCCGCAGGAACACGGCGCCTCTGCCGAATTGGGCCGACAAGCTCTCGCCCGAACGAGCGTCTGCTGTTCCGGCAGGCCAAAAGACGGCACTATTTTAGGCTGGCCAGGGAGCCTCAAGGGACCGGAAGACAGCCTAGATCCGTCGCCTGGGACTGCAACTCCGGGCGAGGCACGGGCGACAACAGGCGCCGAAAGTGCGCATCGAGGAGCAAGATATGGCTGGAAAGCGCGCAACGATCGTCATCGTCCCCGGAGCCTGGGTTGGCGGATGGCGTTGGCGCACGGTCGCGGACGACCTGCGCGACCGCGGCCATTACGTGTTCACGCCCACGCTGACGGGTCTCGGGGAACGCGCGCACCTCACCAGCCCCTCGGTCGATCTCTCGCTGCACGCGCAGGACATCGCGAATGTGTTCAAATACGAACGCATCGAGAATGCGCTTCTGGTCGCCCATTCCTATGGCGGCATGCCGGCTTCCCAGGCGACGGAACTACTGCCGGCGGGAGCGGTCGGGTCGATCATGTATCTCGACGCGTTCTACCCCGAGGACGGCCAGAGCCTGAACGACCTCGTCCCCGGCGAGCCCCATCTTCCCCCCGAAGGCGAGGATTATCTGGTTCCGCCTCCGCGTATCAATCTGGTGGGCTTCAACGCACATATGACCGCGGAGGACCGCGCGGCCTACGAAGAGCGGCGCACGCCGCAGTCGGTCCACTGCTTTGCCGAAAAGGCCCGGCTCACCGGCAAGCGGGAAACGATACCGCAGAAGACCTACGTCATCGCCACCGGGTACAAGAACGACACCTTCGGGCCGGTGGCAGAGCGGCTGCGGCAACGGCCCGACTGGCGGGTTGAGGAAATGCCCTACACGCACGATTTGCAGCATGTCGCGGCGAAGGAGACCGCGGATATGATCGAGAGTGCGCTCCCACTAGCCTGACAGACGCGGATGGCGCGGGGGATAGCAAAAATCGGCATCGTGCTGGGATGCGTCGGTCTTGCGGCCCCGCTCGGCGCGTCCGTGAAGCCGATGACGGACTCGCTGGCTCCGCCGCCGGCGCAAGTGGCAGGAGATATGCCCGTGGAAGTCACCGCTCACCCGGATCCACTTGCCCTCCTTCGGGATGACGATCCCGCAAGGGCTGCCAACAAGCAGCTGGTGTTCGACATGTGGCGAAGCATCGTCAATGCGGGCCACGTCGAGCTTGCCGACGAGATGCTGCAGGAAGGCTATATCCAGCACAGCCCGATCCTCCCTACCGGCCGGGAAGCCTTCAAGCGGATTTTCTCGGTCGTGAAACGCCGCGATATCCCCGCGCTCGTTTCCCCTCCTGCGGTCGCCATGCTGGCGGAAGGAGACCTCGTCGTCATGGCGCTGCGGGAGGAACTGCCCGAACCGGCCGGCGGCGGACACTACACCACCACGCATTTCAACATGTTCCGGATCGAAAACGGCAGGCTGGCAGAGCATTGGCATTCGATTCAGGACGAACCAGGCCCCGGTGTTCTCGCGCCGTCAGAGGGCGGCCCGCAGAGGGTCGTCGGAGCCTCGGGGCCCGCACAGCTTGCGTTGCTGCAAGCTGCGGATGCCGGACTGGCGGCAAACAAGCGGCTGGTCTTCGACGCGTGGCGCCAGGTCATGGAGGCGGGCCGCGCCGAGCTGGCGGAAAGCTATTTCCAGGCCGGCTACATCGAGCACGATCCGAATCTCCGCACCGGCCTTGCCGCGCTCAAGCATCACGTCGCCGCTAAGGGAGCCGCGCCGGTCGGGAACTTCATCCGGGCGCCGATCGTCGCCCTGCTTGCCCAGGGTGATCTCGTGGCGCTGGTGGCGGGCCGGGAGCATCCCTATCCGGGGCGGGCGGGAGAAACCTATACCACCACCGGCTTCGATCTGTTCCGCATCGAGAATGCCAAGATCGCCGAGCATTGGGACGGGGAAAGCAAGCCGGGCACGCCCGCGATCGACTACGGAAACTGACGCAGCCTGTCAGGCGGCAGCGGGGCCATGCCACCGAACCTCGCCACGTCAGACCGGCAGGCCGACGTAGTTTTCGGCGATGCTGGTCTGGGCTGCGGTGCTGGAGGCGATGTAATCGAGCTCGGCCACCTGCATCGCGCGCTCGAACGGGCCGTCTTCGGGGAAGCGGTGCATCAGCCGGGTCAGCGA
>JAGIAR010000018.1 GCA_017744735.1 Novosphingobium sp.
GAAAAGGTCGCCGCGCTCCACCTCGACAAGCTCGGGGTCAAGCTCACCACCCTCTCCCAGCGCCAGGCCGATTATATCGGCGTGCCGCAGAACGGACCTTTCAAGGCCGATCATTACCGCTATTGAGGCTACCGACTTGCGATCCCGGCACTCCTCCTCCCGCCGGGATCGCATCCCACTATTGAAGGCGCGTACCCCCTGATGACCCAAGCGACCTACGACGTGCTCGGCGTCGGCAATGCTATCGTCGACATCCTCGCCCAGGCCGACGAGGCCTTCCTCGACAAGCACGGCATGGCCAAGGGCGGGATGACGCTGGTCGACGAGGACCAGGCCCACGCGATCTACGCCGCGATGGGCGCTGGCGTCGAGGCATCGGGCGGTTCGGCCGGCAACACCATCGCCGGGGTGGCCTCGTTCGGCGGCAAGGCGGCCTTCATCGGCCGGGTCAAGGACGACGAATTCGGGAAAATCTTCGCGCACGATCTGCGCTCGCTCGGGGTCGCTTTCGACACCCCCGCCGCCAAGGACGGGCCGGCGACCGCGCGCTGCCTGGTGCTGGTCACTTCCGATGCGCAGCGCACGATGAACACCCACCTCGGCGCCTGCGTCGAACTGACCGAGGAGGATATCGACCCGGCGCTGGTCGCCGCGGCGCAGATTACCTATCTCGAAGGCTATCTGTTCGATCCGCCGCGCGCCAAGGAAGCCTTCCGCAAGGCGGCGCGGCTGGCGCGCGAGGCCGGCCGCAAGGTCGCGCTCACCCTGTCGGACAGCTTCTGCGTCCACCGCTATCACGACGAATTCCTCGAGCTGATTTCGGACCACGTCGACATCCTCTTCGCCAACGAGGCGGAGATCGAGGCGCTCTATCCGGGCGCATCGCTGGCGGAGGCCGCGGCGCAGCTCGCCGCGCAGGTCGAGATCGCGGCGATCACCCGCAGCGAGAAGGGCTCGCTGCTGCTGCGCGGCAGCGAACGCGCCGAAGTGGCCGCGCAGCCGATCGCGAAGCTGGTCGACACGACCGGGGCGGGGGATCTCTACGCGGCCGGCGTGCTGTTCGGCCTGACCCGCGGCAAGGAACTGGCCGAATGCGGACGCCTCGGCTCGATCGCGGCGGCCGAAGTGATCTCGCATTACGGCGCGCGGCCCGAGGTTTCGCTGGCGGGGCTGGTCTGACTTGCTTCCCCTCCCCGGCGGGGAGGGGATCGAGGGGGAGGGGGTTCGGCGCTTCAGGGACAGGCCGAACGCCCCCACCCAACTTCGGCTAGGCGGTGATGCCGCCAAGCCTGCGTATCCCTCCCCCTACCAGGGGGAGGATAGCTACTTCCACGCACTCACCGTCACATGCACCGCCCCCTCGATCCCGCGCCCGGCGGTGGCGAGGATCGCGTCGTGCACTCCGTCGAGTCCGAAATCGTGGCTGCATAATTTGTCGATCGGCCAGCGCCCGCTCGCGACGATGTCGAGCGCGGTCCGGACCGCGGTGTAGCTGTGCCCGCGCGGGGCGCGCAGGGTGAGGTAGCGTTTCTTGATCTCGTTGACCGGGACCTGCGCGCCGAGCCCGTTGAGGCTGAGCCAGGCGCCCTTGGCCGAGAGCGCGATCGCCTGCGCGGCGATGCTGCCGTCGGGGTCGCCGGTGGTGTCGACCACCACGTCGACCCCGCGCCCGCCGGTCGCCTCCATCACGACTTTCGCCAGATCCTGTTGCTGCACGTCGACCGCGATATCGGCGCCGAGCTCGAGGCTGAGGTCGAGCCGCGCGCGGTCGCGGGTCTGGCCGCAGATGATCACCTTGAGCGCGCCGGCGGATTTCGCGGCGAGCGCGCAGCCAAGGCCCTGCTGGCCGGGGCCGAACACGAGTACGGTCTTGCCGATCCCCGCGCCGCCGTCGAGCACCGCCCATTGCACCCCGTTGCCGAGCGGCACCGCCAGCGTCGCGTGGCGCGCGTCCATCGTCTGCGGGATCTTGTGCATCACCGCGTTGGGCGCGAGATACATGTATTCGGCGTTCCCGCCCCACAGATGCGGCGCGATTTCGGCGTTGCAGGTGCCGTAGCGCAATGTGTTGAAGCGGTCCCTCACATTGAAGAAATCGGCTTCCATGCACAGGCGGAAATCGCCCTTGAGGCACCATTCGCAGTGCCAGCAGGGGAGGTATTCGTGGAGCGCCACGCGGTCGCCGGGCTTCAGGCCCCAGCGTTTCGCGGCCGCTGCGCCGAGCCGGTCGACCGTGCCGACGACTTCGTGGCCCATGATGCAGGGGGCGGTGTTCTCGCGCCGGTACATCTCGGGGTCGCTGCCGCCGACGCCCGAGCTTTCGACCTTGAGCAGCCCGTCGTTATCGCCGATCTGCGGCAGTTCGAACTCGCGGATCTCGGTTTTCTCGATCCCGGTCTTCACCGCGGCGCGCACCGTCTGTGCCATGCATCCCTCTCATCTATCTCTCGCCCGTCCGATAACATGGCTGGAATTGTTAGGCAAAAGAAGATACCGATAGCCGTGTATCGGGAGAGACGAGAATGAGCATGACGAAGGCCCAGGTCGGGCTGCTGGCGGGTTTCGCCGCCCTGGCGCCGCTGGCGATCGACATGTACCTGCCGGCGATCACCCCGCTGGCGCACGATCTGGGCACTTCGGTCGAGCAGGCGGGGGCGAGCGTCTCGGTGTTCCTGTTCGGCATCGCGGGCGGCCAGCTGGTCGCCGGGCCGCTGTCCGACCGCTTCGGGCGCAAGCCGCTGTTCCTCACCGGGCTGCTGCTGTTCGCGGTGTCGGCGACGGTCGCCGCGCTGACCGCGAGCTTCGCGGTGCTGCTGGCGGCGCGGCTGCTGCAGGCCTTCGGGGCGTGCTCGGCGATGGTCTCGGGCCGCGCGGTGGTGCGCGACAAGCTGGATGCGACCGAGAGCGCGAAGTTCTTCTCGCTGCTCGCGCTGGTCAGCGGCATGGCCCCGGTGCTCGCGCCGCTGATCGGGGCGGGGCTGATCCAGTTCGGCAGCTGGCGGCTGATCTTCTGGGTGATGGCGGGCTTCGCCGCGCTGCTGGTGCTCGGCGGCGGGATCGGTCTGCCCGAATCGCGCTCGGCCGAGACAGCGCTGAAGGCCCGCTCGGAACATCCCTTCGCCGCCTATTGGGCGCTGCTCTCGGACCGCGGGCTGATGGGCTATCTGCTCGCGGCGATGTGCAACAGCGCGGCGTTCTTCACCTATGTCGCGCAATCCTCGGTGGTGCTGGTGGCCGGCTACGGCTTCAGCCCGACGCAGTTCAGCGTGATCTTCGGGGTCAACTCGCTCGCGCTGGTCGGAGCGGCGCAGATCAACCGGCGGATGCTGCGGACCCGCGACACCGACCAGCTGCTCAGGCTTTCCGCCCGCAACGCGCTGATCATCGCCGCGCTGCTGCTGCTCGTCACGCTGACCGGCATCGGCGGCGTCTGGTCGCTGCTAGCGGTGCTGTTCTTCATGGTCGGCAGCATCACCCCGGTGCAGGCGAACACGATGGCGGGCGGGCTGGCGCTGGCGAACCTGCGCGCCGGATCGGCCGCGGCGCTGTTCGGCGCCTCGACCTTCGCGGGCGGGGCGGTGGCCTCGTGGATCGCCGGGCTGCTCTACGACGGCAGCGCGCGCGGGCTGGGACTGGTGGTTGCGGCCGGGCTGGTCGGCATGAGCCTGGCGGTGCGGCTGATCGTGCTGCGCCGCCCCGCCGTCGCGCAGGCCGCCTAGCTCACCCCGCCATATTCTCCAGCGCCACCGTGTTCGCGCGGTCGCTCAGGTCCTTCCACTCGGCCATCTCGGCGAGCTGCGCCTTGAGCGAGGCCTCGATCATCACATAGGCGTCGGCCCCGCCGATGAACTGGCGCGGCGGGTTCGGCGCATCGGCCAGTTCGAGCAGCGCGCCCGCGAGATCGGCCGCCTTGCCCTGCGCCAGATTGGCGATCATCGCCTGCATCCCGTTGCGCATGTCGTCGTACTCGGCCATCGGGTTGGCCGGCATCTGCGCGGTGACGCCGAACTTGGTCGCGAAGGCGCCCGGCTCGATCACCGAGACCTTGATCCCGAACTGCGCGACCTCGGCCGCGAGTCCTTCGCTGAGGCCCTCGACCGCGAATTTCGATGCGCAATAGAGCGCCATGAACGGGCCGGAGACCCGCCCGCCGACCGAGGCGAAATTGATGATATGCCCGCTGCCCTGCGCGCGCAGGCGGGGCAGGGCGGCCCGGATCACGTCGATCGTGCCGTAGAGATTGACCTCGAACATCGCGCGGACGCGGTCGATGTCGGCCTCTTCCACCGTCGCCTGCACCGCCCAGCCGGCGTTGTTGACCAGCACGTCGATCCGCCCGAAGCGGTCGAAGGCGGCATCGAGCGCCGCGCGCACCTGGTCGGGCCGGGTGACGTCGAGCCCAAGGGCAAGGGCGCTGTCGGGGTATTGCGCGGCCAGATCCGCCACCGCGTCGCGGCTGCGATCGGTCACCGCGACCATGTCGCCGCGCGCCAGCGCCGCTTCCGCCAGCGCGCGGCCGAAGCCGGTGGCGCAGCCCGTGACGAACCATACCTTGCTCATGTGCTGTCCTCTCGTTACGCCGGTCGCGGCCCGCCGGGGCAAGCTCGCGATTGACTGCATCGTTATACTATATATTTATACGATATATGGGAGATAGCACAAGCACCGCAGCCGACGCCAAGGGCGTCAATCTCAACGATCTGCTCGATCGGGGCAAATGGAGCGGGTTCCAGAAGTCGATCCTGGTCCTGATGTCGCTGGCCTATCTGGTCGACGGCGTCGCGAACCAGTCGCTCGGTCTCGCGATCCCGTCGCTGATGCAGGAATGGGGCCTGCCGCGCGAAGCCTTTGCCAGCATCGCCGCGGTCGGCCTGCTCGGGCTGACGATCGGCGCGGTGATCGGCGGAATGCTGGGCGACCGTTTCGGGCGGCGCACGATGATGGTGGTCTCCACCGGCTTCTTCGGCCTGCTGACGATCGCGCAGGCCTGGGCAACCGCCCCGCACGAACTGCTGGTGCTGCGCTTCTTCGACGGGCTCGGCATCGGCGCGATGATCCCCAACGGCGCGGCGATGATCTCCGAATTCACCCCGCGCCGCCAGCGCCCGGTCGCGCTCGCGGTGGGGATGACCTTCATCGCGGTCGGCGGAATGATCGCCGGGCTGATCGGCAATGCGCTGCTCGGCCCCTATGGCTGGGAAGGGCTGTTCGTCGCGCTCGGCGGGATCGCGGTCGCGGTGTCGGCGCTGCTGCTGGTGTTCCTGCCCGAATCGCCGATCTATCTCGCCAATGCGGGCGCCAGCCAGGACCGGCTGCGCGCGATCGCGCAGCGCTGCGGACTGCCGGTCGGCGATGCGGAGATCACCGCCAACGATCCGCGCGCCGCGGCGACCCACCGCACCCCGATCTCGGCGCTGTTCACCGGCGGCGTGGCGTCGAGCACGATCTTCCTGTGGCTGGCGTTCTTCTTCTGCCTGCTGGCGAATTATTCGATGTTCAGCTGGGTTCCGGCGATGCTCGCCGGCCTCGGCTTCCCGCCGCCGACCACCGGCCTCGGCATGACCTGGCTGTCGTTCGGCGGCGTGGTCGGAGGCATGGGCAGCGGCTGGCTGATCCAGAAGTTCGGTTCCAAGGTCGTGGTGCTGACCATGTCGGCAGGCGGCGTGATCGCGGCGCTTGCGCTCGGCATGCTGATCCAGGGCGGCCCGCAGCCGCTGATGACGATCCTGGTATTCCTGTTCGTGATCGGGACCTTCTCGGCCGGGCTGCTCAACGGGCTCTATACCTTTTCGGCCTTCCTCTACCCCGACAGCGCGCGCGGCACCGGCGTCGGCGCGGCCGCGGCGGCGGGGCGGATCGGCGCGATCGCCAGCTCCTACGCCGGCGTGATCGCGCTGGGGCTGGGCGGGGCCTCGAGCTACTTCCTGCTGATCGCCGGCTCGCTGGCGGTGTCGCTGGTGGGCGTGGCGCTGATCAAGCGGCAGATCCCGAAGGGGGGGTGAGGGGCGCGGGAGCAAGCCCTGCTGGCCCGGACATTGCAAAGCCTGCGCCCATTTCGTCCTGTTGCTGCTCGAGGCAGGCCGCCTTTCCGACGGCGTCGGGTTCTTGCGGGTCGATTGAAACCAGCCAGCGATCGGTGTCGGCGTCCTGATGTTCGATATGCCGCAGCTTGACGTGGCAGGCGGTCAGGGCCGCCTCGACCTGCGCCAGCGTTGCGTTCGGGAATTCGTTTCCCGGGAAGCAGGCCGCCAGGGTGAGCGGAAAAAGAAGGGCGAGGCGTGCTTTCATGCGGCGTTGTCTGTGACTGCGGGTTGCGGCAGTCAATTCGGTATGGCTACGGTAAGCGCCGCGCGGACGGGATATCCCGAAGGCGGGGTGAGGGGGCGGAATAGCCGGTCACCCCGGACTTGTTCCGGGGTCCCGCTTTATTCGATCTATCGAACAATTGGTGCTCGCAGAGGCGCTGAGAACAAGAAAATAGGGGATTCGCGCAAAGCCGCTAAGGCGTGAAGATGGAGCGCTTGCGGCGCAGCCGCTTTCTCCTTCGACTCCTGCAGTGGAAGGGCCGGCTATCCGCCGGCTGGTCATCTTCGGGTCTTAGCGTCTTAGCGGCTTTGCGCGAAACCCTTGTCTGCTCTGCGCCTCTGCGAGAGAGAAATCAGCGGGACCCCGGAACAGGTCCGGGGTGACGGGATAGGGTCAGGCCGCCGCCGCGATCCCGAAAATCTTCCGCATTGCGGTGATAGATCGCAGCCTTGTCCTCGGCCGAAATCTCGATCGCGTCCATCTGCTGGACCGACAGTACGCTGTCCACGAAGGGATAGTGAATCTCGGTATGGCAGGGTTGCACTGGGCAGCGGCAGCTTCCTACTGTCGGATGACTTGCAGATATGGGTTGGGGGCAGGCGCAACGGCATATCCATCCGATGGCAGTACCCACTTTATATGTTGGTCAGGAGTAGTCGCGGTTCCGCCATCGACTTTGACTTTCGCAATCCAGTCATCGCCGCTCTGCACATATTCCGTGCAAATTTCTTTGTTCATCAGAGGCGCCATGCCTGCTGCGATTTTAGAAAGCATTGGTGCAGCTTTTTGGTGCGGGATTAATTGCCCGGCGTCACGCAGCTTGCCCTTCGCGATATCGTCCTTGCGGATATAGCCACATACCGCACCATTCTTCTCATACACCGTTGTAACGGTTTCAAGCGTTAGGGGCTCATCAGGAGCGAGCAGAACAAGCGCCGTATTATCCCACGAGCCGTCATTGTTTCTTCTATATGTTGCAAGCGACTGGCAGGTCTTTGCCGCGTCATTTGGCTCGTAACACTGAGCAAGCCCCTCGTCGGCCTTGCTCAGTGGATCAGGACCGCCGGAAGCGTTTGCCGTCGCAGTCAGCAATAACAAGGCTTCAAGTCCCAACATATGCGTTTCTCTAGAATGCAGAAGCTGATCGACGGGTAGCGCCAAGTGGAAGCGGCAGCAATGAACGAAAAGCAGACGCAGCAGGAATCATCTTCTTCGCATCCCAACCTAGTCATTGCGAGCAGAGCGAAGCAATCCCGAGCGGCTTGTGATACGCTCTGGATTGCCGCGGGGCTTCGCCCCTCGCAATGACGAAGGGTTAAGGCTTGATCCGGAAAATCCGCTCCGCATTGCGGTGATAGATCGCCGCCTTGTCCTCGGCCGAAATGGCGATCGCGTCCATCTGCTGGACCGACAGCGCGCTGTCCACGAACGGATAGTCGATCGCGAACATCACCCTGTCCGCACCCAGCGCGTCGATTGCGAACCTGACCGATGGCCCCCAGTTCATCCCGCTGGTGGTGACCGCGAAATTGCGCCGGATGTAGTCGCTCGGCGCCAGTTCCAGCGTCGGGCGCTTGCCTTCCGGCGCCTTGAAGTTCGCCCACATCGCATCGAGCCGCGGGAGCCAGTAGTGCAGCCCCTCGCCGCCGTGGCCGAGCACGACGGTCAGCTTGGGGAAACGGTCGAACAGCCCGCCCGCGATCAGCCGCAGCGCATGGAGCGAGGTTTCGGCCTGGAAGCCCCAGATCGCGTGTTCGAGCGTGTAGTCGAGCATCGGCGCGATCATCTGCGGGCTCGGCGCACGAGGGTGGATGTAGAGCGGGGCGCCCGTGGCCTCGCAGGCTTCGAGGATCGGCCAGTATCGGGGCTGGTCGAGATAGTCGCCATTGGTGTGCGAATTCACGATCACGCCGTTGTAGCCGAGCTGCGTCATCGCCCGCTCGATCTCCTTCGCCGCGCGCGCCGGATCCTGCGGGGCGAAGCTGGCGAGGCCGGCGTAGCGGGTCGGATGCTTGCGCATCGCTTCCGCCAGCACGTCGTTGGCAAGGGTCGCGAGCGCGGTGCCGGTGTCGGCATCGAACATCTGCACGCCCGTGGAGGCGAGGCCGATCAGCTGCACGTCGACCCCGGTCTCGTCCATGATCTGCAGCCGCTCGTCGCCGAGATCGAGCAGGCGGCGCTGGAGCGGGGTGCCCTCGGCGGCTTTGCTCCAGAAGAACAGGTCGGGGTGGTAGGGCTCGCTCGCGAAGCGGTCGAGCATCGGCCCGAGCACTTCGGGAATCACGAAAGCCTCTTCGGTCGCGATCCGGCGCATCCTAGTTCCAGCCCCCAAGCCCGTTTCGGCCGTAGACGCGGGCGGCGGTGCCGGCGAGGATCTGCTCCTGCTCGGCGGTGCTGAGGCCGTCGACCGAGTTGCGGCCGAGCGCGACCATCCGCTCGTAGGTGCCGGGCGACTGGGTGATGTCGGAGCCCCACATCATCCGCTCCGCTCCGAACAGATCCATCACCCGCTTCACCACCGGCCGCGTGTCGATCCCCGCGCTGTCGAGCCGGCCGAGCGGAATGGTCGTGAACTTGATCGTGCAGCCGTCATGCGCGGCGACGCCCGCGAGCAGATCGTCCACCCCGTGATCGGGCGCCCCGGCATCGCTCCTGATCGCGCCGAAATGGTCGATCACCACGGTCAGGCCGGGGATCGCGCCCATGATGTCGCCGAGCCGGGCCAGGCCCTCGGTGCGGTTCCACGGGAAGAAGTGGACGCAGACTGGAACGTCCAGCTCCGCCGCGGCCTTCCATGCATCGCGCGCGAGGGCGGAATCGAGCCAGGAGATGTCCATTCCCTTGACCAGTTCCATCAGGCGGATGCCCGATGCGCCGCGGTCCTTGATCCAGTAGCCGACCTTGTCCGCGCAATCCTGCGCGGTCGCGTCGATCGAGCAGACCGCCGCGAGCCGTTCGGGGAAGCGTGCCGCGCTGTCGCAGACATAGGAGCTGTCGAAGCCGTAGATCGAGCCGCGCTGGACCAGCACCGCCCTGTCGACCCCGGTCGCGTCCATTTCCTCGAGCAGCCGCTCGACCGTCATCGCATTTTCGAGATCGGCCGGATCGTAGCTGCCGCTGGGCGGGGACGGAGGGTAAGCCTTGGTGTCGCCCGTCAGCAGATGGGCGTGGGTATCGATCATCTTCAAGTTTCAGTCCTTCAGGCGTCGGGCCAGATTTCCTGCGCCAGCTCGACGATCTGCCGCAGCTTGGCCCACTGGCTTTGTTCGGAAAGGTCGTTGCCGTCCTCGTGGCTCGCGAAGCCGCATTGCGGGCTGAGGCAGAGCTGATCGAGCGGGGCGATCGCGCTTGCCTGGTCGATCCGGCGGCGGATCAGGTCGCGGTTTTCGAGGGTGCCCGTCTTGGTGGTCATCAGGCCCAGCACCACGCGCTTGTCGCCCTTGGGCAGGAAGCGCAGCGGCTCGAACCCGCCCGAGCGGTCGTTGTCGTATTCGAGGAAATAGCCGTTGTAGGGCAGGTCGTTGAACAGCCGTTCGGCGATCGGCTCGTAGCCGCCCTGCGCGAACCACTGCGACTTGAAATTGCCTCGGCAGATATGGGTGGTGACGGTCATGTCCGCCGGCTTGTTCGCCAGCGCGGCGTTGATCAGCCTGACCCAGCCGTCGAGCAGCACATCGGGATCGTCGCCCCGCGCGCTGAGCTTCGCGCGCATGTCCGCATCGCAGAGATAGGCCATGTTGACGTCGTCGAACTGGATATAGCGGCAGCCCGCGTCGTAGGCGGCCTGGACGAACTGCGCATAGGCGGCGCCGAGATCGGCGTAGAAGGCGTCGAGCCCGTCGTAAGCCTTGCCGACGATCTGGCGCCAGTCGCGCGAGGCGGTGGTGATCATCGAGGGGACCGGGACGGTCAGCTTGGCGGTCTGCTTGGTGGTGCCGACGAGGAAGCGGATATGCTCGATCATCGGATGATCGGCGGCGCTTACCTTGCCGGTGACCACTGCGGCGGGGACCGTGCGGGTACCCTGGCCGGTGGTGGTGAGCGCCAGCTCGGCCACTTCGGTGCCCTGCAGCGCGGCGAAGAAATCGAGCGACCAGTTCTCGCGCCGGTATTCGCCGTCGGTCACGCCCTTGAGGCCGACTTCCTCCTGCTTGCGGACGACTTCGCGGATCGCCGCGTCCTCGATCGCCTTGAGTTCGGCGCCGGAGACATGCCTGTGGCGAGCTTCCAGCAGCGCGGCGGGCCGCAACAGGCTGCCGACCTGGTCCGCGCGAAACGGCCTTCCCATACCCATCACTCTTCCCCTCACGCTTGGCGTGGAATCAGGCGAAAGCGTTCATCCCGCGCAGCTTGTTTTCGTAGGCTTCTCGGTCTTCCGGCGTCAGGAACCAGCGGAAATGCGGGCCCTTGGACATCGGCGGCAGCGCGCCGGTCGCGAAGGTCCAGCTCTCGCCCTCGTCGCGGCTGACGTAGAGTTCGCCGACTGCGGAGCCGGAATAGAATTCGAGCCCGCCCTCGACCGAATCGTGCATCGCGGCGATCTCCAGATTGCCGCGCACCGGGTGGGCCATGCCCTCCATCTTCTGCACCCAGCTCTTGCCGTGATCGGTGCTGACCATGAATTGCGGATGGGCGGTGCCTTCGGCGGCCCAGCCGGGGTTCGGATTGCCGCCGGCGCCCTGCATGAACAGCTTGTCCTTCGTGGGGTGGACGAAGAACGGGTCCGGGTAGCCGCAGGGGTGGCTCGGATCGGTCAGCCGTTCCCAGCTCTCGCCGGCATCGGTGGTGTGATAGAGGCCGATCCCGGTGGTGAAGAAGATCTCGTTCGGCGTGCGGTAGAACACCACGCGGTGCTGGTCGCGGCGGAACTTGTCGTCCGCGCGCTCCATCGAGTGGAGCGAGGTCCAGGTGTGGCCGCCGTCGGTGGTCTTGAGCAGGTCGCCCTGCTCGACGCAGATGTAGAGCGTCTCGGGCTCCGACGGATGCGCGGCGATGTGCTTGATATGCGGCTGCGAGCGCGGGAAGATCCAGTGCTCGGTGCCTTCGACCTGGGTGCAGCTCGGAAAGGCGGTCCAGCTCTCGCCGAGGTCCCAGCTGCGGTAGAACATCACCGGCTCGGTGCCGAGGTTGAGGATCGTGCGGTCGCCGTCGTACTGCACCAGCAGCGTGTAGGCGTGGCCCGAGGCGACCCCGGCGTCGCGCTTTTCCCAGGTGGCGCCGCGGTCGCGGCTCATCAGCAGCCCGCCGTCGAAATGCATCCCGGCGAACAGCAGGTCGTTGCGTTCGTCGTAGACGAGGCAGCTGACGTGGTTGCCGGGGAGCAGCAACCCGTCCTGCAGCTGCCAGTCGGCGCCCGGTCCGTCGCGGCGGAAATCGAGCACGCCCTCGGTGGTCGCGACGAGCATCCGGCGCGCGGCGTTCTCGCTGGAGGAAACCGTGTTCCCGTTGCCCGAGATGCAGATGATGGTGTCTTTGGCGCGGTCGGCCATGGCGCGTGTCCGTGTAAGTTGAATACGGTTTTGTATAACAATCTTGAAACGGAGATTCAAGCGGAACGGGCGAAGAATATCCGCTCGGCATTGCCGCCGAAGATCGCTTCGACTTCCGCCGCGCTCCGCCCGTCGAACAGCGCGCGGGTCCAGTTCAGTGCGTTGGCGTAGCCTTCGCGGCTGGCGACCACCGGGAAGTCGCTGCCCCACAGGAGCCGCTCGGCCCCGAAGGCCGCGAGCGCCTCGAGCAGGATCGCGCCCTGGCCTGCGTCGAGCACCGCCGAGCCGTCGTTGGGCAGCGGCTTGCCGATCTGGCGCGGGGCGATCTGGCCGAGGGTCGGGATCTTGAGCGACACATTGGGCAGGCGGGCGAGGGCGAGGATCCCGGCCCAGGTCGCGGGCTCGCGGTCGCAATCGGGGCGGGTCCAGCCGCCGAGCTGCTCCAGCACGATCGGCATGTCGGGAAACTCGGCGGCGAGGGCGGCGAAATCGTCGGCCAGCACAATGCCCGAAGCCCCGCCGCAACTGATTGCGAGGCCGGATTCGGCCGCCGCGCGCCACACGCCCAGCGGATCGGCTCCGGGGCTGCGCGCCTCGGGCCGCAGGCGCAGGCCGGCCATCCCGCGATCCGCCCAGCGCCGCACCTCCTCCGCCGCGCCGTCCGCCCCGGCGTTCACCGCGCCGACGCTGGCGAAGCGGTCCGGGAAGCGGGCCAGGCATTCCTCCTGGTAGCGGTTGTCGAACTGGCCGAGCACCTGGGTCAGCACGCCTTTCGCGACCCCGTTGAGGTCCATCTGGAACACCAGCGGCTCGACCGGTTCGAACCACAGCGGCGAGGCATGGCAGTGGGCGTCGATCAGCAAGCGGCTCTCCATTTCCACATTCGCAGGATTGTTTCACACGCCGCCTTGCGCGGCGCAATCCGAAAGGTTAGGCAGAATTGTTATACACTTTTGCAGGGACGTCCAGTGGGGCAGGTCAGTCAAAATCTCATACTCATCCCCGGCTCGCTGTGCGACGAGCGCGTGTGGCAGAACCAGGCGCGCGATCTGGCCGACATCGCCGAGATCGCGGTCGCGCATCTGCACGGCCACGATTCCCTCGTCGCGATGGCGAGGGCCACGCTGGCCGACGCGCCCGAGCGTTTCGCATTGGCCGGCTTCTCGATGGGCGGGCGGGTCGCACTCGAGATGATGCGCCTCGCGCCCGAGCGGATTACCCGGCTGGCGCTGGTCGATTCGAGCATCCACCCGATCGCCGAGGGCGAGGCCGAGCGGCGCCAGCCGCAGATCGACATGACCTACAAGGACGGGATGGGCGCCTTCGCCGACTGGTGGAACCCGCGCATCGTCCACGCCTCGCGCCGCGAGGATGCAGGCTACATGGCGCTGCTGCGCTCGATGGCGGAAAGCTTCACCCCGGAGGAATACGAGAAGGAAGTGCGCGCGCTGCTGACCCGGCCCGATGCGCGCGAGGTGCTGGGCTCGATCGCGGTGCCGACGCTGGTGCTGTTCGGGACCGAGGACATGCTCTCGACGCCCGAGCGCAACCGGTCGATCGCCGAGGCGATCCCCGGCGCGAGATTGGTACCGGTCGAGGAAACCGGGCATTTTCCGATGCTGGAGAAGCCGGAGGAAGTGACCGCGGCGATGCGGGAGTGGCTCCTGCTCCCGTTGACGGGAGAAGGATAGGGGAGGCTTGCTCCGGCAGGAGCTAGCGGACCTTGGATGAGGGTTGCCTTGCTTCTCGAAAGAAAAACCAACCCTCACCCGACTCCGGCTAGGTCGTAAACGACCAAGCCTGCGTATCCCTCTCCCGTCAACGGGAGAGGAGGGAGCGCCTCACCGCCACGGATCCACGACGCAGTGGATCGCCCCCTCAACCTCGCGCCCGGCGGTGGCCTTGATCGCCAGATCGACCTCGTCCAGCCCGAACAGATTGGTGCACATCTTCTCCAGCGGAAACCGCCGCGAGGTGATGATCCGCAGCGCGGTGTCGACCGCCCACCAGCTCCGCCCGCGGCCCGAGCGCACGGTAAGGTATTTCTGCTTCACCGCCTTCACCGGCACCCCGCGGTCCATTGCGTTGACCCACAGCCAGGCGCCGTAATTCGCGACTTCGAGATACTGGTCCATGTTCGCGCCGCCCGGATCGCCGGTGGTGTCGACCACCACGTCGAGCCCGCCCTCCGGCCCGAGGATGCGGCGCAGGCCGTCGAGCAGGCTCTCATGCTCGACGTTGAGCACATGATCCGCTCCCAGATCGGGGGCGAGATCGAGCCGCGCCTGGTCGCGCGCGCCCTTGCCGGCGAGGATGATGGTCGAAGCACCTGCGTCCTTCGCCCCAAGCACCGCGCCGAGCCCCTGCTGACCCGGCCCGATGATCAGCACGGTCTTGCCCGGCCCGGCGTTGACGTCCATCGCCACCCACTGCACCCCGTTGCCGATCGGGATCGCCAGCGTCGCCAGCTCGGCCGGCAGGTCCTGCGGGATCTTGTGGAACACGGTGTTCCACGGAAGGTGGATATATTCGGCGAAGCCGCCGACCAGATGCGGCGGATCGGTCGGGTCGATCAGGCCGAAGCGGCGCGGCTTCGCGCCGCCGAAGAAATCGGCGTCGGGGCAGAAGCGGTATTCGCCCTTGAGGCACCATTTGCACGCCTTGCAGGGGAGGTATTCCTGGATCACCACCCGCTCGCCGGGCTCGACCTTCCACATCTTCTGCGCCTTCGGCCCGATCGCCGCGATGCTGCCGACGATCTGGTGGCCCATCGCGACCGGCGCCCATTTGTCCGCCGCGCGATAGACTTCGGGCTCCGCGCCGCCGACGCCGCAGGCCTCGATCTTCAGCATGCCTTCGTCCTCGCCCAGCTCGGGCCAGGGATAGCTTCGCAGCTCGGTCTGCTCCGCGCCGGTCTTGATCGCGATACGGACGGTGTCGGGGTGAGTGGTCATGCAACTTCCTTGGCAAGGGTGAAGCCGAACTCTCGGGTCCGGCGGAACAGCATGTCCGCCCGCTCGGGCATCGCGGCCCACATGGCGCGAGTATAGCGTTCGTAATGCTGGACGAAACGGGTGATGGCGACGCGGTCCATCGGCGGGCGGAGGGAATTTTCGGCGAGGCGCCGTTCCTGGGCGAGGCGGGATTCGATCACGGTTTCGAGATCGGGCACCTCGATCGAGACCAGCAGGTCGAGCCTGTCCCACAGGTCTTCGTATTCGCGCGCGAGCGCGGCGAGCGACCAGCCGCGCCAGACGCCCCGTGGGTCCTCGGTGCGTTCGAGCGCGTTCGGCACGCCCGCGAAGGCGACTACATCCGCGGTCCGCGCGCCGACGCACCAGCCTTCGAGCAGGATTGCGCCGGGCCGTCCTTCGAACACCTGCCAGGCTTCCGTAGGAACCCGGTCGTCGGCAAGCTTGTCGAACACCGGGATGGCGGTTTCCGCGGCAGGCTCGGCCGCGCGCAGCCCGTCGATGACGCCGTGCAGCAGCGCGATATCGTGCGTGCCGGGAACCCCGCGCGTGGCACAAAGCGGATGCACGTCGCGTTCGAGCCGCTGGCGTTGGGACCGGGTGAGGTAGAAATCGTCGAGCGAGAAGACCGCGGCGCTGCGGCCGTGGAAACGCTCGAGCGCCTCGGCGACCAGCCGCGCCATGGTGCTCTTGCCCGACCCCTGCGCGCCATTGATGCCGATCAGGGGGACGTATCCGCGCGAAGATCGGTAGACGATATTTTCGGCAACTTGACAGGCGGCCCCCGCCGCCGAAAGGGTGAGCGGCATGTCGCGTCCGAGCGCGGCAACGAGTTCCTCGGCCCGGTTCACGGCAGCCTCATGGAAAGGTGACGATTGTGGAGACGATGAAGGCCGCGGTGATGCACGAATTCGGCGGCCCTGACGTGCTGCGGCACGAGGATTTTCCGCGGCCGGTGCCGGGGCCGGACGAAGTGCTGATCGAGGTCCACGCGGTTTCGGTCAACCGCACGCTCGATCTGGTGGTGCGCGCGGGCGAATACGGCGCCCCGGTCAAGCTGCCGCATATCCTCGGGGTCGATCCCTCGGGGGTGATCGCCGCGGTGGGCGAGGGAGTAAGCGGGCGGAAGGTGGGCGACCGGGTCGTGACGCTCCCCTGGCGCAGCAAGCCGGTCGGCCCGCTCGATGCGGTCGGGATGCAGCATCTCGGCGGCTATGCCGAATTCGTGAAGCTGCCGGCGTCCGCTACTGCGCTGATCCCCGAGGGGCTCGATTTCGCCGAGGCGACGATCGTCACCCGCCACGCGCCGCAGGCGTTCAACCTGCTGCGCGACCGGGCCGGACTGAAACCGGGCGAAAGCGTGCTGGTGATGGGCGCTTCGGGCGGGCTGGGCAGTGCGGGCGTGCAGGTCGCGAAACTGATGGGCGCGACGGTGATCGCCGGGGCGGGCGCGCCCGACCGGGTGGCGGCTGCCATCGCGCTCGGCGCCGTTCACGGTATCGATTATCGCGCCGAGGACCTGACCGCGCGGGTGCTCGATCTGACCGATGGGCGGGGGGTCGACGTGGTGTTCGAAAACATCGCCGATCCCGTGCTGTTCCCGCAGGCCTTCCACGCGATCGCCCGCCATGGCCGGCTGGTCACCGCGGGCAGCCATGGCGGGGGCGAGGTGCCGCTCGATGTGAAGCGCCTGTATCTCTACCAGATCGCGGTGATGGGCAGCCTCGGCTTCACCAACGAGGATGTCGCCGCCAGCCTCGACGCGGCCGCGCGGGGGGACTTCAAGGTCCTGATCGACGAGGTCATGCCGCTCAGCGAAGCAGCCGAGGCGCATCGCCGGGTTGCCGGGCGCGAAGGCGTCGGCAAGGTGATCCTCTCGCCCAAACTGTAGAACAGGCTCTAACACATCAGGCCGCTTCCGCCCGCTCCGCATCGCGGACCCAGGTCCGGTTGGCGAGCACCAGCAGCAGTGCCGAAACCAGCGCGGTGGACGAAGCCACGGCCATCGACACGACGATCGCGCGTTCGCCCATCTGCGGTGCCAGCGCATCGTTGAGCGCGCCGACGATGAACGGCCCGAGGATGAAGCCCATCAGGCTCGCGACCAGGAAATAGAACGCCGAGGCGGTCGCGCGCAGATTTCCCGGGGCGACGTTGACGTAGAGCGGATAGCTGACTGCGACGACGAACTGGGTGAACAGCGCCGAGAGCGCGAGGCCGGTCTGCCACAGCGCCGGGGTGCCGCCGAACAGGAAGGTCAGGTCCGACAGGAACGGCAGCACCGCGACTGCGATCGCCGCGCGGATCTGCCAGCGGATATCGCGCCGCACCAGCATGCCGACGATCGCCGCCGCGGAAAGCGCGCCGATCAGCCCGGCGATCCCGCGCAGGGTTCCGAAATAGACGCCGACCTCCTGTGGGCCGAGGTGATGCACGCGGTCGAGGAAAGTCGGCCCCCAGGTCAGCACGGCACCTTGGTTGATCGCGTTGAAGCCGCCCGCGAAGACCACCAGCAGGTAGGAGGGGGTCTTGATGAGCTTCGCCGCACCTTCGATGAAACCGACTTTCGGTGCGGCGCTCGCGCGGACCTTGCGCTGCGGTTCGCGCACCGCGAGGAAAAAGATCACCGCCACGACCACGCCCGCCAGGCCCACAACATGATAGGCGGTCCGCCAGCCGTGATGTTCGAGGATCCAGCCGACCAGCGGAAAGCCGATCAAGGGGCCGAGCGAGACGGATGCCGACAGCGCGGCGAACGCGATCGTGCGGCTCTTGAGGTCGAACGTGTCCGCGATGAGTGAGGCGGTGGTCGGGTGTCCGGCCGCTTCGCCCGCGCCGAGGCCGAAGCGTGCGGCGGCAAGTTGCCAGCCGCTGTGGACCGAGCCGGTCAGCGCGGTCACCGCACTCCAGAAGGCGAGCGCCCCGGCGAGGAGGTTGCGGCGGTTGTAGTTGTCGGCGACCCAGGCGATCGGGATCGCGCAGATCGCATAGCACAGCGCGAAGGGCAGGCCGGCGATCAGCCCGGTGATCGTGTCCGAAAGATGCAGCTCTTTGGTGAGCTGCGGCATCACCAGCGCGAGCATGCTCCGGTCGACATAGGAGAAGGCGTTCACGAGGCACAGCAGGGCAAGCAGGAACACTGCCTTACCCATGCTGCGCTGCGCCGGGACGGCGGGCGCGCCGGTTGCAGCGGCGCCCGCCACGCTCACCAGAGCTGCTCTGACGCCAGCCGCGCGCCTTCGACCATGCTTTCGATCTTGGCCCAGCCGATCTGGTGATGGACCCGGCCCATGCCCATGCCGCAGTCCGTGCCGGCCTGGACGTTCTCCTTGCCGACCGCATTGGCATAGCGCACCAGCCGCTCGGCGACGAGCTCGGGATGCTCGACCACCTCGGTCTTGTGGCTGACCACGCCGGGGATCAGGATCTTGCCGGCGGGCAGCTTCACATCCTGCCATACCCGCCATTCGTGCTCGTGCTGCACGTTGCCGGCCTCGACGCTGTAGGCCTGGATGTTGAGGCTCAGCATCAGGTCGACGATGTGCTTGAGCGGAAGGTCTTCCGAGTGCGGGCCGTTCCAGCTGCCCCAGCAGCAGTGATAGCGGATGCTCTCGGCCGGAATGTTGCGGATCGCGTGGTTCAGCGCGTCGACGCGGATTTTCGCGTAGCGGCGGTATTCCTCGATCGTCGGCTTGGGATAGATCGTCGGCCAGCTGTCGCAGATGCCCGGATCGTCGATCTGGACGATCAGCCCGGCGTCGACCACCGCTTCGTATTCGGGGCGCATCACCTCGGCCAGCGCTTCGATGAAGTCGTCTTCCTTGTCGTAATATTCGTTGAAGATGAAGTGATCGAGCCAGCCCGGCGCGATCACCGGGAAGAACGCCTCGACATCGGTGCGGCCGCCGAGGGCCTTCTTGAAATTGGCGATCTCGTCATGCAGCGTGTCGAGGCTGAGGCTCTCCAAAGGCCCGGTGCAGACGATCTTCTTCGGACGGGCGACCGAGGGGCGCTTGGAATCGACCTCGGCGTAATATTCGTCGAACCGGTCGCGTTCGCGCGACTTGAACACGGTCGCGCCGACTTCGCCTTCCTTGAGCTCGCGCTGCTCGATCCCGCCCATGCGCTTGCTGTAATAGGTGAAGTCGCGGCGGCGGCCGAGCTCGCCGTCGCTGATGATGTCGACGCCCAGATCGACCTGGTGCTGGACCACGTCCTCGATCGCGCGCTGGCGCAGCTCGGCATAGGCGGCGTCTTCCGGCGCGGCGCCCTGGCCGACCTTCATGTCGAGCGGTTCGAATTCGCGCAGCGAAGCCGAGAGGCGGCCGGCGTGGGTGCAGAGGATACGGTCGGTGCTGTGGCGCACGGTGTCTAACTCCCGATTTCAGGTTGTTGTACGGTGTTACTGGCCGACGTTGGCGATCCGCACGATGCTGCGGTGGCTGAGCTTCCAGCCTTCCGCAGTGCGGACGTATTCGTCGTTGTTCTGGGCGATCAGCGTGGGCGCGAGGGCCTTGTTGTTGCCGTCGGTGGTGCTGAAGAAATAGATCGCGACCTTGGAGACGCCGCGCGCATGGTCGCGGTCGATCACGTCGATCGCCTGGTTGGTGATCGAGTGCAGCCGGCCGTGGTCGGGCGCCCAGTCGGCGGTGCGGGTCTGCCAGTATTTGCGGATCGCGTCGCGGCCGACCATGGTGTTGCCGAGCACTTCCCACACGCCGTCGGGCGCAAAGGCCTGGGCGAGCGCGTCGGGATCCTTCGCGTCGAGCGCGAGGGCGTATTTGAACGAGGCGGTCTCGCACAGCTGCTGGATCGTCGCGATCTCGGTGTCGGTCAGCGGGGGCTGGGCCGCGGCCGGCGGAGTGTCCGCGGCGGTGCAGGCGGCGGCCGGCAGCACCATCGCCGCAGCGAGAGCGAGGGACGGGAACAGGGCGCGCATCGAAGTCTCCCACTGCGGAGTCTTCTGCTCCGTCAAGATTGCTATCAAAAAGTGTATAACAATTCAATCCGGACAGCGCAACGCCTCACGATGCTTCGTCCGGGTGAATTTCCTGAAGATCCCGCGGCAACTGCCCCCACAACCTGATCGTCGAAACCAGCCCGATCGCAACGATCGTCAGCATCGCGATGCGGTAATCGATCACCGCCGGGTCCGCCCGCCCGCCGGCCTGGGCCGATAGCGAGACGATCACCGCAGTCGCAGACACCGCGATCGCGTTGAACAATTGCATCGCAATGTTCGCGACGACGTTGCCCGAGCTCAGGTGCGCCTTGGTCAGCGTCGCGAAGCTGAGCGAAGTCATGCCGGTGAACACCAGCGAGCGGGCGATGCCGGCCACCGTCAGCGCAACCACCAGCAGCGGAACCAGCCAGTGGCCAGGCTGGGCGAGCGCGATCGCCGCCAGCGCGACCAGCCCGGCCATGCTCGCCCAGATCACCGTCTCGCGATAGCCGAAGCGCTGATAGGCCGGCTGGGTCGCCGGCTTGGTGACGAGATCGCCGCCGTTGAGCGCGATCAGCAGCAGGCCGGCCACGAAGGGGCTGAAGCCGAAGCCCAGCTGGAACAGCAGCGGCAGCGCCAGCAGCATCGATCGCGCCGGCAGCCGCACCACCGCCCCGGCGCCGATCGCGGCCGTGCGGAAGCCGGGGATGCGCATCGCCTCGAGCGAGACGATCGGATCGGGATGGCGCCTGATGTGCTGCAGCGTCGCCCACGCCAGCACCGCACCGATCGCCAGAAGCGTCCAGGGCAGAGGCCGCAGCAGGCCGCCGGTCAGCCGGTCGAAGCCGGTCAGCAGGCACATCAGCGCCGCGCTGAGCAAGGTGGTGCCGACAAGGTCGAACTTGCGGGCGGGATCGGGCGGGATCGCCGGGATCCGCAGCCATGCCACCACGAACAGGACGGCCGCGATCGGCAGGTTCAGCAGGAAGATATATTCCCACCGCGCGTAGTCGACGATGAAGCCGCCGATCGACGGGCCGAGCGTCGGCGCGACCAGCATCGGCATGGCGGTGATCGCGAGCGCGTCGACCAACTCGTCCTTGGGAGTCTCGCGCAGCAGGATCAGCCGCCCGACCGGGGTCAGCAATGCGGCGGCGGCGCCTTGCAGCGCCCGCGCAAGGATGAAAGGCCAGTAGCTTTCCGCAACGGCGCAGAGCGCGGAGGACGCCGCGAACCCGACCGTCGCGATCAGGAACACCCGGCGCGGGCCGAAACGGTCCGCCGCCCAGCCGCTGATCGGCAGCATCGCGACGAGCATGGTCAGGTAGATCGTGATCGACAGGCTGAGCGAGACAGGCGGTACGCCGAGCGCCCGCGAAATCTCTGGAAGCGCGATCGCCAGCACCGCCCCGTCGAGCTGCGCCATGAACATCGAGACCGCGACGACGATCACGACGTCGCGGCTCCTGAGGCTGAGGAACCGCTTCACTTCGTCCGTCCCCGGCAGGTCTCTTGCGATGCGCGCATGTGCGATGCGCTAGCCGGGAACGGCGCGAAGGGAAACGTCAGAGGATCTTGTCTTCCTCGGTTTCCTGGGCGGTGAAGCTGTGCGGCAGTTGCCGCTTGGCCTTGCTGCGGCTGCGGATGAAGGTGATGATCAGGCCGGCCACGCCGGCAATGGTGCCGCACATCTCGAAATTGGTCATTTCGAGCGGGTTGAGGCTCATCATGTCGTATTTGCCGTCGATCGCGAAAGCGAAGGTGGCGTGCGACCAGGCGAAGAGTTCGGGGGTCATAGGTCTCTCCCGCTCAGAAGGATTTCGTGATGCGCGAGGGATCGCGCCAGACGGGTTGCGGTGCCGTGCGGAACTTGAGCATCGGGTAGAAGTAGTTCGCGTAGGCGGCCAGCAGGATGCAGTGCATCACCAGGTTCCGGGTGACCGACAGTTGCACGTGCGGCAACGGCGACCAGGGCACATTGACCAGGAAGATGTTCAGCGTGACCGGCATCAGCACCACCAGCCCCAGCGGGACGAAACGGTTGGTCACCAGCGTCAGGCCGCCGATGATCTCGCAGACCTTGGCGAAGGTGAACAGCTTGAGCTGCATCGCGGCGTAGACGAATTCGTTGCCGGTCGAGTCGGTCACCACCGGCTGCGGCCAGAACAGGAAGAAATAGTTCAGCCCCGAGACGAGATTGAACCCGCCCAGGTAATAGCGGCAGAATTCCACGCCGTATTTTTCGATCGCGCGCCACATGGGCCCCGTCCTCTCATGGTTATCCTTGGTGCAAGGAATCGTGCGTCCCTCTCATGCATGGTCTAGCTTCGCGGGGCATGATCGTCTACCAATAAGATATTCATTTTTGACGGGCGGGACAAATCCGCCGTGCAGGAGAGGGTGGAATGGCAAGAGTGTCGTTGAACGATCGCGACTTTGCAATCGTCGCGGTCCGCTGGCTGCTGGGCATCCAGTCGCTCGGTTCGGGCATCAATTGGTGGATCAAGATTCTCCCGTTCCCCAATATGCACGAACCGCTGGTCGGCCCGGTCAAGCACGAGATCCTGCGCACGATGATCGAGTCGGGCTGGATGTTCACCTCGGCCAAGGTGATCGAGATCCTTCTCGGCCTCGCGCTGATCTTCAACCGCCATGCGGTGCTGGCGCTGGTGATCGGCTTTCCGGTGATGCTGATGACCTTCCTGCTCGATCTGTGGCCCTTCACCGCCAACATCGTGCCGTTCCTCAGTGGCGACCTGTCCTTCGCGGCGCTGTGGGCCAGCTTCCTCGACATGCTGTTCTTCGGCGGCGGGGTGTTCGTGATGCAGGCCTATCTGATGAGCGAATATTTCCCGGATTATCGCCGGCTGTTCGTGGTCAGGCCGAACGACGCCGATGCGCCCGCCTGGTCTTCGGTGCTCGAAGCCGGCTGGCTCAAGCTCACGTTGCGCTGGCTCAGCTATACCGTCGGCATGCTCTCGACGCTGTGGGTGATCACCATGGCGCTGCATATCGTGCCGTGGAGCAGCCTCGCGATCATGGCTCCGCCGAAGTAAGCGTTGGGCGCGGGTGCGGGTCAGCCGATCCGCATCCGCGCCAGCAGCCGGTCGCGCTGGACGAACTGGTGCCACAGCGCCGCGCAGACATGCACCAGCACCAGCACCGCCATCGTTATCCCGCCGACGACATGCGCTCGATGCGCCGCGTCGGCGAGCGACTTGGTCACCGGCGCCTTCGGCACGTCGATCAGGCCGAACCAGTTGAGTGGGTAGGGACCGCCCGAACTCAGCAGGTAACCGAGCACCGGCAGGCCCAGCAGGAACGCATAGAACACCCAGTGGACGAGGTGCGCGGCGCTGCGCTGCCAGGCTGGAGTCGTGTCCGGCAGCGGGGGCGGGGGATGGCCGATCCGCCAGGCCAGCCGCGCCAGGGTCAGCACGAATACTGTCATCCCGAGCCACTTGTGCAGCATCAGCATGGCGAATTCGTCGATCCTGTCCCTGAGCGGCTCGGCGCCGAGGCCGAGCAGGATCAGCACGATCACCAATGCGGCGGTGAGCGAGTGAAGCCCTGCCGCAAAGCGATCGTATATCGGCAGGTCCATCGTTGCGGTCCTATTTGCGGCGGGGGACGGCGAACTCGCCCTGCTTGAGCCCGGCGGCGCGCCGGCCATAGCCGGTCATCGCACGGTCCCAGGTGAAGGCGAAGTGCTGCGCAGCCGAATTGAGATCGCGAAACACCCGCTGTATCTCGCTGCCATTGTAGATCGCGCTGCCGCCCGCGACCTCGAAGATACGATTGGCGGCATGACGCGCGCGCTGGACCGCGAAGGCCCAGTTGCGCGGGATTTGTGCGCGCTGGAGCTGCGAGATGTCGGACGGGTCCTTCGCCCGGTCGATCATCTCCGCGTCGGCGATCACGAGGGCGAGCGCTGCGTCGATCTCGGCCGAGACTTCGCCGATCCGGGCGAGCGTGGCGGACTGTTCCGCAACTTCGAGCGGATCGGCATCGGCGAGTCTCTTGCCCAGATCTTCCGCGAAACGCTTCACCATCCCCTTGGCCATGCCGAGCGGTGCGCCGACGATCGAGAAGGGCGCGATGTCGGCGAAGGGCATGCGATAGATCGCGCCCTCGTGCATCTGCGCGCCCGGGGTAGAGCCCGAGAGCATGTCGGCGAAGTTCACGCTGCGGTGCGCCGGGATGAAGGCGTTGTCGATCTTGATCGAACGGCTGCCGGTTGCCCGCATGCCCATGGTCTGCCAGTCGTCGACCACCTGGATGTCGGTCTTGGGTACGACGAAGAAGCGCGGCTCCATGCTGCCGTCGGCCTTTTTCACCGCATTGCCGATGATCACCCAGTTCGCGTAGTCGATGCCGGAGCAGAACCTGCCGTTGCCGCCGGTGAGCTTGTAGCCGTCTTCATATTCGACGATTTCGCCGTTGAGGCGGAACACGGTGCCGATCAGCGTGGTCGGATCGGCCATGATCTCGCGCTGGGCTTGCTCGGGGAACAGGTTGATCAGCCAGCTATGGCCGGCCAGCACGCCATAGATCCACGCGGCCGAGCCGGAGACGGAACCGATTTCCGCGGTCACCCGCACCAGATCGGCAAAGCTCAGCTCCGAACCGCCGAGGTTCTCCGGCATTACCAGCCCGAACAGGCCCGAGGCGCGAATCCGGTCCACCAGCGCATCCGAAAGGTGGCGGTCGGCTTCGGACGAGCCGTCGACCGCGGCGATCTCGGGGAGAAGCTCGCGCACCCGCGCGAGCGCCACGGCACTTGAGGCCACGACCGGGCGACCGGACATGGTTCCGGGCTTTTCCGCGTTCGTCAGCATCTCACTCGCCATATTTGCCCTCCATTCGGCACCTTCCCCACCGGTGGCGGAATTGACCGCCATTCGGTGATTGTTATACACTTGAGTATCCGATATTGGGCAACACTTCAAGGCTCCTCGGTCGAGTGATAGAGCGGGGGGCCTTTCCGGGAGCGAGAGCGATGGCTGAGATAGTATTGGGAATCGGCACGAGCCACGGGCCGATGCTGGTCACCGAAACCGAGACTTGGGGCCAGCGCGTGCCTGCAGACAAGGTCGCGACCCATGCGTGGAAGGGTGGCGACTGGTCGTTCGACCAGTTGGTGGAGGCCCGCGCGGGCGAGGGCATCGCCGAGCAGGCCAACAAGACCGTGTGGGACGAGCGCCAGGCGCTGTGCCAGAAGAACATCGAGCAACTTGCCGACATCTTCGAGGAAGCCAGGATCGACGTCGCGGTGATCGTCGGCAACGATCAGAACGAGATCTACCGCAACACGCTGAACCCGGCCTTCGGGGTCCATTACGGCGACACGATCACCAACCACGAGTTTTCGCCGGAGCGCAAGCTTGAGCTGCCGCCGGGGATCGAGGTGTCGCTTCCGGGCTATATTCCGTCGGGCGGGGCCGACTACCCGGGCTGCCCCGAACTGGCGCTCAAGATCATTGAGCAGGCGATCGCCGACGAATTCGACGTCGCAGCCATGTCCGCTCTACCGCGCAAGGAGACCCCGCACGCCTGGGGCTTCATCTATCGGCGGATCATGCGCGACCGCCCCTGCCCGAGCGTCATGGTGACGGTGAATGCCTTCTTCCCGCCGAACCAGCCGAGCTCGCGCCGCTGCTACAAGTTCGGCCAGTCGATCCTGGAGGCGATCCGCGAGTGGGACAGCGACAAGCGCGTGGCGCTGATCGCCAGCGGCGGGCTGACCCATTTCGTGATCGACGAGACCGTCGACCGGACATTCCTCAACGCGCTCAGGGACAAGCAGTTCGAACCGGTATTCGCCCTCGGCGAAAAGACCTTCCGCGACGGCACGTCCGAAATGAAGAACTGGATACCGGTCGCCGGCGCGATGGCCCAGCTTGGGCTGGAACCGCACTTGCTCGACTACGTTCCCTGCTATCGCAGCGAGGCCGGCACCGGCAATGCGATGGGCTTCGTCTATTGGCAATGAGCGAGGAAACAGACATGTCGGACACCCCGGTGCTCTATCTCAAGGACAAATGCCCGTTCTGCCTCAAGGTCCTGATCTATCTGCTCGAAGCGGGCCTGCTCGATGGAATGGAAGTGCGCAGCTTCGTGCCGGGCGAACCCGAGGAGGGAGAACTGCGTGCCGAGCTGGCGCCGCATTTCGAGACGGTGACTTTCCCCGCGGCGCAGACCGAGCCCGGCGTCTACATGAAGGACTCCGATGCGATCATCGCCTATTTCGCCGACACGTCGGGGATCGATCCGGCGGATCTGCAGGTGTTCCAGTGGTACGCGCAGGGACCGTTCGCGCAGATCGGCGCGCTCTATCGCGAGAACCGCGAGCTGAAAGAGCGGCTCGGCTAAGCCGCTAAATCAGGATTTCGCGCAAGGTTGCGGCCGCTTCGAGCGGCTTGCCGTCCATGCCCACCAGGTCGTGAGCGCGATGAACGAGATCGCGCATCTCGCGCAGCGTCTCGCGGTCGCGCAGCCCGTCGGGGTCGCCGGCTCGCACCGCGATGTCGATCAGGCGCCACAATTCGTCGAGCTCGGTCTCGCGATAGATGTAGTGCTCGGCGCTTTTGCTGCGTTGCAGGCGATCGGCCAAGGCCTGGATGGTCAGATCCGAAAAATTCTCGACCTGCAGGATGTCGTCGAGCTCCACGCGCTTTTCTCCAGATAGGGTAGTGACTCCGGGGACGAGTCAGGATATTATATATTATTGTCTAACAAAACAGGTCCCGTCAAATGCTCTCCCACGAAGACAACGAATTGCTCTGCAGGATCGGCGCAGGCACGCCGATGGGCGAGATGATGCGGCGCTTCTGGATGCCGGCGGTCGTGCTCGGCGAACTGGCTCCCGACGGCAAGCCGGTCCGGATTCGCCTGATGGGCGAGGACCTTGTCTGCTTCATGGACAGCAAGGGCGAGGTCGGCCTGCTCGACGAGCATTGCCCGCACCGCGGTTCGTCGCTCGCGTTGGGCGTGAACGAGGACTGCGGGCTGCGCTGCCTGTTCCACGGCTGGAAGTTCGATGTAAACGGGCAGTGTCTCGACACACCCGCCGAGCCGGAGAATTCAAAGCTGGCCAAGGCGATGAAGGTCAAGGCCTACCCGGTGAAGATCGCTGGCGGGATGGTGTGGACCTACATGGGCCCCAAGGAAGCGGAGCCGCCGTTTCCGCATTTCCCGTGGTTCGACGTTCCCGAAGGCCACTGTGAAGCCTTCCGCATGATCTATGAGTGCAATTATTCCCAGGCGCTCGAAGGCGCGGTCGATTCCTCCCACGCCGGCATTCTTCACCGGTCGGTTCCCTGGAGCCAGGAGGCGAAATGGCCGCATGAGAAGGACCTGCGGCCCAAGCTGGAAGTCGAATTCACCCGCTACGGCCTGCGTTATTGCGCGGTGCGCAATGCCGACGAGCAGACCAAGAACGGCCGCATGACGCAGGTGCCGCTGCCGTTCTACACCTTCATCCCGCCCGACGGCCCCAAGGCGCCCGAGTTCCGCCGCAACCGCCGGCTGATCAACGCCTTCGTCCCGCGCGACGATTACAGCACCTGGCACATCCAGTTCTTCTACGATCCCGGCCTCAAGATCGACCGCGCGCATCGCGAGGCCGAATCCGGCGTCCAGGTGGATGAGAACTTCTTCAAGACCAACGGGATGGACGTCTGGTACAATCAGGACCGCGAACTGATGAAGCACGGCGAGATGTCGGGCATCACCGGCGTCGCGCTCGAAGACCATGCGGTCAGCGAGACGATGGGCAAGATCGCCGACCGGACCAAGGAGCACCTCGGCCGTAGCGACATGGCGGTGGTGGCCTTCCGCCGGATGATGCTGAAGACCCTGCGGCGCTTCCAGGAGACCGGCGAACTGCCCGAGGCGGACCAGTCCAGGTTCGACTGGAACCAGATCACCGCCGAGACCTTCTTCTTCGATCCGGAGCAGAAGTGGCAGGACATCCAGCCGCTTGCGGACGGGCTGCAGCCCATCGACGCGGCGGCCTGAGCCGTGGCGCATTTCCTGGTCGAATATGCCGAGCTCGGCCATGCGGCTGCGCGCGAGGAGAAACGCGGGGAGCATATCGCCTATCGCAAGGGGCTGGGGAGCGCGATGGCGCTTGCCGGCCCGCTGCTCGACGATGACGGCATGCCGACCGGCAGCGTGGTGATCCTCGCCGCCGACGACGAGGCGGGGGCAGAGGAACTCGCGCTGGCCGATCCCTATATCGCGGCGGGTGTGCTCGAGCTGGTTTCGGTCCGGCGGTATCGCATCGCGGCGATGAAGCCGCCCGAAAGCGCCTGAACCCGGACAGTCGCGTGAAGACGATCGAACCTTCGGAATTCCGGAACGCGCTCGGCAGGTTCGCGACCGGGGTGACGGTGATCACCACGGTCGACGAGGCAGGCCTGCGCTACGGCGTCACCGCCAACAGCTACAACTCGGTCTCGCTCGACCCGCCGCTGGTGCTGTGGTCGCTCGCCAATACGTCGCGTTCGATGGAGGCCTTCGCCGCGTGCAAGGCCTTTGCGGTGCATATTCTCGGCGCGCACCAGGAAGAACTGGCGATGCGTTTCGCCTCGCGCGGCGAGGACAAGTTCGCCGATCTCGATACGCGCGAAGGCTTCGGCGGCGTGCCCTTGTTCGACGATTGCGTCGCTCACTTCGAATGCGTGGCCGAGAACCGCTTCGAAGGCGGGGACCACCAGATCTTTCTCGGCCGGGTGGTGAACTTCGAAGCCTGCGATCACGAGCCGCTGCTGTTCCACCGCGGGCGGTTCGCGAAAGTGCGCTCGGGCTGATCAGCCCTCCACGAAAGCGTACCGATAGGCATCGCCATCGCGATGCACGTGCCCTGCGGTCTGCCCGCGGAAATGCGCCGGGAAGCACATCGTATCCGTATCCGCGATCCGCTCCAGCACGTCCTGCCGCACCTTGGCCGCCCGTTGCTGGTCGAAATCGAACGGCAGGGTGAGCTCGGGACGGACGAGTTGGATCGGGTGGTGGATCGTGTCGCCCCAGAACAGCGCTTGCGCGCCGCCCGCCTGCGCCCGCACCAGGCAGGATCCCGGCGAATGGCCGAAGGCCGGTTCCAGCCATACGCCGTCGCCGATCTCCTGCACCGCGGCGGTCGGACCTTCGAGGTCAACGATCTCGGCCTGTCCCGCCGCAACCACCGGCAGCACCGAATCCGCATAGGCCTCTCGATGCGGCAGTTCGGCATCCTCGCTCGCGAAATGGTCGTAGTCGCGCTTGCCGAAGATGTAGCGCGCGTTGGGGAAGGTTGGCACCCACCGCCCGTTTTCGAGCCGCGTGTTCCAGCCGACATGGTCGAAATGCAGATGGGTGCACAGCACCATGTGGATGTCCTCGGGCTTGAAGCCCTGCGCGGCCAGGTTTGCAAGATAGGGCGACTTCTGCAGGTGTACGCTGGGGATGCAGCGCTGCTTGTCGTCGCCGTTGCAGGCATCGACCAGCACGTTCATGCCGGCGATCCGGATCACGAAGCTGTGCATGCTCAGCGTGATCTTCGAGGTCTCGGGATCGGTCGTGAGGTCGGGATCGGCGCACCAGCGCTTCACGCGCTCCAGATCGGACGCTGCGATCGCCGGGAAGATCATCGGCAGCGGCACTCCGTCCTCCGCCTCGACCACCTTGCTGACCGTCATCCTCCCGAGCTGCTGAGTTTGCATAAAATTTCCTGTTATTCGATTGCCTAACAATCCAGCCGCGTTACAAGGTCCCTGTCAACCAGAATATCCGACTCAATGAGGTCGGGAGAGGGGAAGTGTCGTGGCTCAGGCGAAGGCCGCCGGCGGCAATATCGACTGGACCGGCTATGCGCTGCTGTGGGTGCGCATGGCCTTCGGCGCGCACAGCCTGATCTCGGGGCTCAACAATTTCGTGCCGTTGTTCGCGCTGTCGAACGGCGATCCGTCGCTCTCGCCGATCGGGCCGTTCATGGGCGACTTGATCCATATCGGGCTTTACGATGTGGTGAAGGTGATCGAGACCGTGGTCGGCATCTGCCTGCTCACCAACCGCTTCGTGCCGCTCGCCGCCGCGATCGAACTGCCGATCAGCGTGGTGATCGCCTACCTCTGCATCGTCGTCGACGGTTCGCCCAACATCGTGTTCTCGGGCCTGCGCGAAATCGGCTTCAACCTCTTCATCCTCGCCTGTTACGCCGACTACTTCCTCCCGATCGTCGCCTGGAAGGCGAAGGTGCGTCCGCTATGGGTCCATGCTCCGGGGATTCCGGCGCCATGATGCCGCACCAATGGGGGCCGTTGGTCTTCGCCACCATCGTGCTGATCGCGGCCGTCCTGCGCGACGGGGTGCACCGGAAGAGGCGGCCATGAAAGCGATGCTCGCAAGCCTGGCCCTCCTGACGGGCGCCACTGCGCTGGCCGCCGAGCCGACCGCGATCGAGCGGCTGGCGATCAAAGACGAATGTTCCACCCTGCTGCTGACTTACGGCGAGGGGTTGGACGAGACGAACCCGCTCAAGATCTGGCCGATCTTCACCCGGGACGGCGAATGGAGCGCCGATGCCAACCCGGCGGTGAAGGGCCAGGCCGCGATCCGCACGATGTGGGAAGGGCTTGCGGCGCGGAAGCGCCCGTCGGTGGGGATCCATGCGATCAGCAACATCCGCTTCGACGTGATCGACGGCGCGTCCGCTCACGGCACGGCGCTGGTCACCATGCACCGCTACAATCCCGACAAGCCGACCGAGATCACCTCGCTCGCGGCAAACATGCTGATCAAGATCGAAATGCAGTGTGTCGCAACGCCTGATGGCTGGCGCTTCGACCGGATGCATCTGACGTCGGTGCAAGTCGCCGGTTACATTCATGGGGAGAACTGACGTGAAGCATACCCTCTGGCTTCCGCTGGCGGCCTCGCTGGCGCTGGGTGCCTGCTCGAAGGAGCCGACCGCTCCGGCGACGCCTGCCGCCGATCCGAAGGTCGCGCAGGCGCGCGCGGCCATCACCGATTACGCGAATCTGCTGATGGTGCAGCACAAGCCCGGAGAGGCCTTCGGCAAATATTATGCAGATCTGCTGATCCAGCACGATCCGTGGATCGGCGATGGCGGAAAGGGCGACGTCGAATTCCTCAAGAAGCGCCGCGAGGCCGAGCCCGACAAATACGACGCGACCGAAAACTACGTTTCGGTGATCCACAACATCCTTACCGACGGGGAATTCGTCGCGATCAAGTCCCACATCTTCACCAATCCGAAGGACAAGGGCCGTGAGTTCGTCGACATCTGGCGCATGAAGGACGGCAAGTTCGCCGAGCACTGGGACATCATCCAGCCGCTCGACGACGCCATGGCCAAGACGGTCGGCTGCGGGGTGGGCGGTACTTACGAGACTGCAAAGCAGGCCGGCAACACGGTCGCCAAGCCGACCTGCGGCGAACCGGACCCCACCGCCGACTCCGCGGCCAACCGGAAGCTGGTGCTCGGGGCATTCCCTTCAGATCATCCGAAGGCAAAGGTCGAGCGCGCGATCGCCGATGGCGATCTGGTGATGGTCCACAGCTTCGTGCCCGACGACAAGTACGGCAAATCGGTAATCGATCTCTACCGCGTCAAGGGCGGCAAGATTGCCGATCATTGGGACGTGATCCAGCAGATCCCCCAGTTCAGTGCATCCGGCCGGTCGATGACCGGCGGCCCCGACACCCCGCTCGAACCGGGCCGGGTCAAGCGTGCAGCAAAGGCAGGCGAATGAGCGATCCGATTTTCGAACCCGAAGCAGTTGCCCGCAACCGTGCGGCGATCATGGACTATTGCAAGCTCCTGAAGGTGGACCACAAGCCGTTCGAGGCCTTCGGCAAATACTTCGCCAAGGACCTGATCCAGCACGATCCGTGGATCGGTGACGGCAACGGCGGCGACGAGGAATATCTCGAAGGCCGGCGGGAGGACGATCCCGAAGAATACAGCGCGACCGACGAATATGTCTCGGTCGCCCACAATGTGATGGCCGATGCCGAGCATGTGGTGGTGAAGTCCCACGTCTTCGTCGGGCCGCACGACACCGGGCGGATCTTCATCGACATCTGGCGGGTCGAGGACGCGATGTTCGTGGAGCATTGGGACATCATCGAGCCGATCGACCAGACCCATTTCAACCGCCTGCCGGTCGGCCGCACCCGCGAGGAAGCGCTGGCGCTGGGCGAGACCTTGTCGAAGCCGATCTACGGCGACCCGGACCCGACGTGCGACAGCGAGGAATCGCGTCGGATCGTGCTTGATTACATGCGGATGGGGATGGAGCCCGGCCGCCTGGTGGAGGCGCTCGAAACCTATCTGTCGGACGATTTCGTCCAGCACACCGGGCGCATGCCGCCCGACAAGCAGGGCTCGATCGATTATCTCGCCTCGCGCGCGGAAACCCGCGCCAAGGACAACCGTACCTCGATCTTCGAGCGGGTGATCGCCGACGGCGACCTCGTGTTGGCCCATCGCCGGGTCATCAGCGACAGCGATCCGCGCGGCACCGCCTTCGCCGACCTCTATCGTGTCCGCGACGGCAAGGTGGTCGAGCACTGGGATGTGGTCCAGCCGATCCCCGAATTCAGCGCCTCGGGCCGCTCGATGACCGGCGGGCCCGACAGTCCGCTGGAGCCGGGCCGCTATCACGGGCCCGAGCCGCATTGAGAACTACCAGCAGGAGCAATTGATTTTATGAGCGAAACTATCCGCGCCGACCAGGTCGGCAGCCTGCTGCGCCCGGCCGAACTGCTGGCGAGCCGAAGGGAATTCGAGGCAGGCCAGATCTCCGCCAGCGAATTGCGCTCGCGCGAGGACGCCGCGATCGTCGACGTGCTGGCGCTGCAGGAAGAAGCCGGGATCGCAGTTTTCAGCGATGGCGAATTCCGCCGTTCGGCGTGGGGCAACGGGGTGGTGGATTCGCTCTCTGGCCTTGTCGCGACCGAGAAGCGCGGTGGCGGTCAGGCTGCGCGGCGCTGGCAGGGCGCGCATGCCGATGTCGCTGAGGAGACGATCCCGAAGCATTACGTTGCGGCTGGCAAGCTGGGGCTCAAGCACCGCTTCGCCTATGACGAGGCGAAATTCCTCAAGGACAATGCCGCCGGTCCGTTCAAGATCACCATGCCGAGCCCGAGCATGTTCACCCGGCTTTACGACACGGATGTCACGACTGCGGCCTACGCCTCGATGGACGAGCTGCTGGACGACCTGGTGGAGCTGTACCTCACCGAGATAGACGGGCTGCATGAGCTCGGCGTGCCCTATCTCCAGCTCGACTCGCTGCGCTACATCGACACGATCGATGCGGTGAGCAAAGGCACGATAGCGGTCAAGGATGCGCGCGGCACGCTGCAGCGGCTGGTCGAGATCGACAACCGCATCCTCGGCCGGATGAAGCGCCAGGGTGTCACTCGCGGGGTCCATATCTGCCGCGGCAACCACCGCAGTGCCTGGGGCGCAGAAGGCAGCTATGAAAGCGTCGCCGAGTTCCTGCTGGGCGAAGTCGATACCGATCGCTTCCTGATGGAATTCGATACCGATCGGGCCGGCGGGTTCGAGCCGCTGCGCTTCGTGCCGAACGACAAGATCGTGGTGCTGGGCCTGATCACAACGAAGTCCGGCGCGCTGGAGGATGTCGATTATCTTCGGCGGCGGATCGACGAGGCGACGCAATACATCCCGCTGGAGCGTCTGGCGATCAGCCCGCAATGCGGCTTCGCCTCGACCGAGCTCGGCAATTTGCTTACCGTTGACGAAGAAAAGAAAAAGCTCGCGCTGGTCGTCGAGATCGCGCGCAAGGTCTGGGGATAGAGGATGGCTGGTTCAGTGCTCGCGGCGCGGCCGCATCCCTTCTGGTCGATCCTGTCGATCCTGCTGATGTTCGTGTTCAGCGGGGTCGCGGTGCAGATACTGCCGGTCGCAGTGCCCGCGATCGTTTCCGACTGGAAGGTCGCGGCTACCGCGCTGGCGGCGCCGGTATCGGCGGTGCTGGTGGGGTCGGCGATCGGTACGGTGGTGGGCGGCGTGATCTCCGACATCATCGGCCGCCGCCCGCTGATCGCAGGCAGTATCGCGCTGCTGGGGGTGTTCATGGGCCTGACCGCCTTCGCCACCGCACCGCTCCACATCACCCTGACGATGCTGGTGGCAGGTCTGGCGATGGGGTTCTTCTTCTCCCCCGGCATGGCCTTGGTGGCCGAGCTTTCGCCGCTCGCCCGGCGTCCGCTCGCGATCTCGCTCACGGTTGCATCGCTACCGCTCGGGCTCACGCTGTGCTCGCTTACCGCCGCCGCCATGCTGCCGGTGATGGGCTGGAAGATGCTGTTCCTTGCCGGCGCCGCGCTGGCGGTGCCGTGCTTCCTGCTGTTCGTCCTGTTCGTGCCGGAATCGCCGGGTTTTCTGGCGACCAAGCCCGACCGGGCGGCCGAACGCGAGGGGGTCGAGGCGCGGCTGTCGCTGCCGGTCTCCGAGCCGCCGTCGCCCGAGCATGCCCATGCCCCGCTGGGCAAGCGCTTCGCCCAGCTCTTCACCGCCGCGCCGGTGACCACGGCCTGCCTCTTCGTGCTGTTCCTCACCACCAACATGTTCGGCAACATGGCGCTTAGCTGGATTCCCACGGCGATTTCGAAGCTCGGCTTCTCGCTCGCCTTTTCCAGCGGCTCGCTCGCGAGTTGGACCACAGTGACCGTGCTGTTCACCCCGGTCGCGGGCTGGCTGATGGGGCGTTACGGGCTCGGCATCGTCTGCGCGGTCGCGCTGGCGATCTCGGGTATCGCGATGGTGCTGATGGGCACCTATGCCTCGGTCGCGCTCGGCCAGGCTTCGGTCTCGGGAATGATGGCGCTTTCGGGCCTCGGCTGTGCCGGATTCGTGACCGCGGTCTACACTCTTTCGGCAGTCTCCTTCCCGGACCGGCTGCGGGCGAGCGGGATCGGGATCTGCGATGCGATCGGGCGGGTCGGCGGCGTGCTGGGGGCCTATTTCGGCGTGCAGTTCATGGCGGCAGGCGGCCCGCACGGGTTCTTCTACCTGCTTGCCGGGCTGATGGCCGCCTCGCTGGTATTCCTGCTCGTGCTCGAAAGCGCGAACAAGGCCGCGCGGCAGACGGCGGCGCCGGCCTGAGCCGGCGCCGATCGGCTTACCACATCGGATTGCCGCTCTTGGTCTCTTCGGGGACCGGCTGGACCACGTCCCAGTGCTCGATGATCTTGTCGCCGTCGAAGCGCCAGAAGTCGGCGAACATCCGGCCCTTGTCGGTCGGCCCGACCGACATCCAGTAGTGCACGATCAGATAGTTCGCGACGATGAAGCGGTGCACCTGCCGATCCTGCCACTCGGCCTCGGCGGCGAAGAACTCGGGGTCGGCCGCATGCCGCTCCTCGAACCAGGCGATCTGTGCGGACGGGGAGTTGGGCAGCTCCGAATTGTGCTCGACGAAGCGCGCCTCGTCGACATGGCCGCGCATCGCCGCAGTGAAGTCCTTCTTCACATAGAGCAGATCGAAAAAGCTCTCGGCCGCCTGGCGCATGGCATCGCTGGTCGGCTCGATCACGAATTGATAGGGCATTGAGGCATTCTCCCGCTGTTGATTGTCAGATTTCGCGGGCCCGCGCGGCAGCGACCGCGGGGCCGTAGAACTTGAGCGCGATCCAGCACAGCAATACGCCGACCGGGCCGAGCGCGGCGGCCGAGATCGCCATCGATCGGCCGAGCAGGGACTCGTTCGCGAACACATGGTCGGTCAGCAGCGCTACGGTCAGCGGGCCAAGCCCGTTGCCGATCACGTTCATGGCGGCGACGTAGAAGGCGGTGATCGTGCCGCGCATCCGGCCGGGCGTGATCACCTGGATCGCGGCATTGCCGGGGCCGGTGCCCATCGCGCCGAAGAACAGGCTTGTGCCCTGCATCGCCAGCGCCAGCGGAGCGCTGGGCATGAGCGGGAACAGGATCGCAAAGGGGGTGAGCAGCAGCGTGCTTCCCAAGAGCACCAGCGCATTGGCGTCGTCCCGCCCGGCAGCCTGCAACCGGTCGGCGATCCAGCCGCCGGCGATCAGGCCCACGGGCATCGCCGCCAGCGATACCAGCCCCAGATAGAGGCCGGGCCGGCCGGTCGCCCAGCCGAACTGGCGCTCGAACAGCGCAGGCCCCCAGATGGTGGCGCCGAACGACAGCATCGCCTTGATCGTTATTCCCAGGATCAGCGCGAGGTAGAGCCAGCGCCAGCGCGCGGCGAAGCGGGCGACATCGCGCAATCCGGGCGCCTGGTGTTCGCTTTCGCGCGTCCGGGGCGGTTCGGGCAGAGTTGCCAGCATCAGCACCGCCCAGACGATCCCCGGCAGGCCGAGGATTAGGAAGGTGAGCTGCCAGGGCTTCATGCCGCCGACCAGCGGCCAGGCGCCGGTGTCGGCACGCGTGAGCCACAGGATCAGCGTGCCGCCGAGCAGCATCGCGAGTCCCTGGCCGCCGACGTTGCCGAGGTTGATGACCGAGATCGCGCGGCTCAGCTTCTCGCGCGGATAGAGGTCGGCGACGAAGGAATAGGTCGCCGGCGTGTTGCAGCTTTCGCCGACCCCGAGGCCGACGCGGGCGAGGGCGAGCTGGGCGAAGCTCTGCGCCAGGCCGCAGGCCATCGTCATCAAGCTCCAGAAGCCGAGCCCCAGGCCGAGCATCCACTTGCGCGATCCGAGATCGATCAGCCGCGACAGCGGGATGCCGGCCAGCGCATAGAACACCACAAAGGCGAAGCCCATCAGCAGCGCAACCTGGGTGTCACTGAGATGGAGATCCCGCTTGATCGGCATCACCAGCAGCGCCAGCACTTGCCGGTCGAGGAAATTGAACATGAAGGTGACCGTCAGCGCAACCAGCACCCACGCACGCTTGCGGCCGGAGAACAGCCCTGCATGATCGTCGTGCATATCTTCTCCCCGGCCCAGCTACCGCACCGCTGTATTGTCTAACATGATTGTATAACTATGATCCGTCCCGGGTCCACCCGGAAAGGCGGATCAGCGCGGCGCGATGCGGCGCAGGGTGATGCGATAGAGTTCCAGCGCCCGCTCGCGGGTAAGCCGGGTGGGGGAAAGGCAGTAGTCGAGCCACAGCCCATCCATTACCGCGGAAAGGATCGCGGCCGCATCGCCCCGTTCGATCCCTCCCGGGTCGGGGGGCAGGGTGGAAAGCGCGCGGTCGAGCAGTTCGCGCAGGCGCCGGTTATAGCTCTCGCCGACCTCGGCAATGTCGTCGCGGTTGGGAATCAGGGTCCAGAATGCCGCCCAGGCGCCGAGCATGTCGGAACTCGCCCATTCTTCGGAGAACAGCACCGCGAAGAAGCGGTCCATCGTGCCCCACGGATCGGCGCGGTGTGTGGCCAGTTCCTGCTCGAAACGGGCCAGGAATTCGTCGCCCATGGTGCGGTAGGTTTCGAGCAGGAGATTGTCGGCGTTGTCGAAATAGTGCCGTAGCAACCCGTGCGACACGCCCGCCTGGCGGCAGATCTCGCGGCCGGTGGTTCCGCGCGGGCCGAGCCGGGCGAGGCACGCCATGGTCGCGTCGAGCAGTTCCTTGCGGCGTTCCTCGGGTTGCTGGCGTTTGCTCGCGGGTCTTGCGGTCACTGGGCTGCCTGTCGTTTGGCCCGCCGCCGGGACAGCGCGTAGACGCTCGCCCCTGCACCGAGCAGGACGGCCGTCATGCCGATGATCTTGAACACCGCAAGCGACTTGTTCGCTTCATCAGGTGCGGGGAGGACTGCCAGCGCGATTGCGCAGAGCGTGGTGACCAGGCCGACGCAGCCGAGCAGAGTCGCGACCGGGCGTCCGCCGGGGAGGCGCGAGACCTCTTCGCCCGCCGGTTCGCGCTGCAGCCGGATCAGCGAGAGGAACACCATCGCGAAGGGGATGAAGGCCGCGATGATTCCCATGCTCACCAGCACGTCGTAGGCGCCTTTGACCCCTGTGCCCGCCTGGCTCAGCACCACGAACACCGCGCCGAGCCCGCCCTGTAGCATCAGCGCCACATAGGGCGTACCCCAGCGCGGGTGGGTCTTGCCGAAGGCCGGGGGGAGCGATTTGTCGATCCCGATCACGAAGGGGATGCGCGCGGCGGCGGTGAGGAAGCCGCTCGCCGCGCCGAGGTTGCCGAGCGTGATGAGCAGGGCAAGCGGGGCGACGATCCACACCATTTCGAGCTTCTGCGCGGTCAGGGCTCCGGCCTGGATCAAACCCTGGAGGGTGTTCACCTCGCCCGGCTGGAGCGCCAGCAGCACCGCGATCGTCCCGAGCACGTAGCAGGCGACGATGATCAGCCCGGCGCACAGCAGCGCGCGGGGGATCGTGCGGCGGGCGTCCTTGATCTCGCCGCCAAGGAACGAGGCCGCCTCGCTGCCCGAGAGCGCGAAGGCGAGCGAGGCCCAGAAGATCATGTCCTTGATCGCTGTGCTCGGCGTCATGCTCTGTTTGCTGAAATCGGTGGCCGAACCGAAGCGGTGCCACGCGATCAGCCCCATCACGATCACGATCAGCGCGGGCAACCACATGCCGATCGCGCCGATATTGTGCATCCATTTGCCGATGTTGAGCCCGATCAGGTTGATCCAGGTGATGAAGGCCAGCGCCACCAGCGCGAAGCCCATGAAATAGGCTGGGCTGTCGTGCAGGCTCTCGAGCGCCTGACCGCCGATGTAGAGCGCGTTGCCGGCGTCGAAATAGAACACTGCCGGGAAGTAGGGAAGGTTGCTTGTGAAATAGCTCCATCCGACCATGAAGCCGGCGAAAGGCCCGAAGGCCTGGCGGGTCCAGATATAGAGACCGCCTTCCTGCGGATAGCGACTGGACAGTTCGATCACCGCAGCGACCAGCGGGATATAGAAGCACAGCAGCGCGCCGCCCCAGATCACGATCGAACTCGGCCCCGCGGCGGCGGCGGTGGCGATCCAGCGCAGGCTGACGCCGGTGACGACGTAGAACAGCACAAGGTCGCCGAAGTCCATCACGCGGGGTGGGTGGGTGAGGACCTTGTCTTCGCTCATCGCTTCCCCCGATCCCTCAGCACCTGCTTCGCCGCATTGTGTCCCGGCGCGCCGGTGACACCGCCGCCGGGATGCGCCCCGGCGCCGCAGAGGTACAGGCCTTTCACCGGGGTGCGGTATTGCGAGAATTCGGGCGTCGGGCGCATCGAGAACAGCTGGCCGAGATTGAGGTCGCCGTGGAAGATATTGCCTTCGGTGAGGCCATAGGTGCGTTCGAGATCGAGCGGGGTCAGCACCACGCGGCCTTCGATCAAGCCCGGCAGGTCCGGCATGTGGCGGGCGATCTGGCGGACCACGCTGTCGCCAAGTTCCTCGCGCCGTTCGTCCCAGCTACCTTCGGCAAGCTTGTAAGGCACATACTGGATGAAGCAGGTCATCATCGCCTTGCCGGGCGGGCACAAAGTATCGTCGACCAGGCTCGGGATCACGCAGTCGATCCATAGTTCGTCGCTGATCTCGCCGCGGCGACAGGCGTCGGCAATCCGCTGCGCGCCTTCGAGCGTCGGGACGATCGTCAGCAGCGAGCGTTCGCGCGGATCGGCTGCGGGATCGCGGCCGAGCACGGTCGGTTCGCGGGTGAGGGCGAGGTTGAGCTTGGCGGAAGGACCCGCCATTTTGATCGCGGCGATGTCGCGGCGGAAGTCTTCGAGCAGTTGATGCGCGTCGACCAATGACAGGAAGGTGCGCTTGGGGTCGGCGTTCGACAGTACGGTTGTGGTGCGGATCGTCGCGCCGCTTGCCAGTTCGACCCCGATGGCGCGACCCTGTTCGACCAGGATGCGCTTTACCAGGGCATCGGTGACGATCTCGACCCCATGCTCGCGCCCGCTGGCGGCGAGGGCCTGGGTGATCGAGCCCATCCCGCCGATGACATGGCCGGCGAACCCTTGGACCGCATCGTCGCCGCCCGAGAGCAGATGGAACAGCAGCCCGACTGCCGATCCGGCCTCATAGGGCCCGCCGTGCTTGCCGTAGACATTGTTCGACAGGAACAGGCGCTTGACTTCGTCGCTCTCGAAATGACGATCGAGATAGGCGCCGAGGCTGCCGGTGAGGAATTCGACCAGCCGCGCGGTTTCCTGGCCCTTGAGCCGGCGGAAGCGGGTGAGCAGGCGCCAGGCCTCGCGCATTTTGCCCAAGCCCTTGGCGGCGAGGTCGGGCGGGGGTTCGAGGAAGAACGGCTGGAGATAGGCGGCGAGCTGCTTCAGCTCCTTCTCGACCCGCAGGAAGGCGTCGGCGTCGCGCGGATTGATCGCACGGATTTCCTCGGCCGCACGTTCGGGATCGGCCCACCAGCGGATGATCCTGCCGGGTGCGAGCGCGGTCGCGAGCAGCGGGTCGCTGCCGACCATGCGCAGTCCATGTTTCGCCAGTTCGAGGTCGCGGATCACGGTCGGCATCAGCATAGAGGCGAAATAGGACGTGAAGGATACGCGGTGGCCGGGGATCACTTCCTCGGTCACGCAAGCACCGCCGACGATCTCGCGGCGCTCGAGCACCAGCACCTTCATTCCCGCCCGAGCGAGGTAGGCGGCGGCGGTCAGGCCATTGTGCCCCGCGCCGACCACGATTGCGTCGTAGCGCGAGGCACGGGGCGTCGGCGGTGCTGGCTCAGACGTTATGCGACCCTCCGGGCTCCAAACCGCTATACCGGGCCGGTAAAGCACGTTATGAGACAAGTGTCCAACAAGAGGTGAAGATGGAACGGTCCCTGCCGAGCGCGTCCTATCAGACCGACGCTGCGTGGCAGGCGGAGCGCGCGGCGATTTTCGCCCGCGAATGGTTCTGCGCCGCCCGCGCCGAGGACCTCGCCGAGCCTGGCAGCCATGCGCTGGTCGAGGTGACCGGCGAAAGCATTCTGATCGTCCGCACCCGCGAAGGCGACATCCGTGCGCATTACAACGTCTGCCGCCACCGCGGCGCGCGGCTGTGCGATGCGGGGAACGATGCGAAGTGGCGCGTCGAACTCAATGGCGGGGTGATCGGGAACGTGATCCGCTGTCCCTACCACGGCTGGTCCTACGGGCTCGACGGCGCGCTGCTCGCCGCGCCGAACCTCGGCGGCGAGATCGACAAGGCGGAGTTCTCCCTCCACCCGGTCGGCGTGGCCGAATGGGGCGGGTTCGTGTGGCTGAACCTCACGCCGGAGACCGCGCCCGACATTGCGCTCGCGCTGCACGATGCGCCGCGCCGGCTCGGCAACTATCCGCTCGAAGACCTGCGCACCGCGTGCACCATCGAATACGACGTCCGCGCCAACTGGAAGCTGATCCTCGAGAATTACAACGAATGCTACCACTGCGCCGGCGTCCATCCCGAACTGTGCGAGATCGTCCCCGAATTCCGCACCGACGGCGGGATGCATCTCGACTGGGAGGCGGGCATCCCGCATCGCGAAGGCGCGACCACCTACACCGCCAGCGGCACCACCGCCCGCGCCTTTTTCCCCGGCCTCACGGAGGAGGAACAGGTCCGTCACAAGGGCGAGCTGATCTATCCCAACCTGATGTTCAGCGTCTCGAGCGATCACGCCGCCGCTTTCATTTTATGGCCCGAAGCCGTCGACCGCACCCGGATCGAATGCCGCTTCCTGTTCCACAAGGACGAGATCGCGCAGGCCGACTTCGACCCCTCGGACGCGGTCGAGTTCTGGGACCTGGTCAACCGCCAGGATTGGGCGGTGTGCGAGCGGGTCCAGCGCGGGATGAGCGCGCGGGTGCATGAGCACGGCTATTATTCGCCGCTGGAGGACTACAGCCTCGATATCCGGCGCTACATCTCGGACAGGCTGGGATGATCAAGGCCGACGTAGCGGTTGTAGGCCTCGGCGCGTTCGGGGCGGCGACGCTCTATCAGTTGGCTCGCGCGGGAGTAAAGGCAGTCGGGATCGACCGCTTCGCCCCGCCGCACGATCAGGGATCGAGCCACGGCGACACCCGCATCACCCGTGCCGGGGTGGGCGAGGGCGAGGCCTATGTCCCCTTCGCGCTGCGCTCGCACCAGATCTGGCGCGAGCTGGAGGCCGAAAGCGGCGAGCAACTCTATCTCGATTGCGGGTTGTTGATCGTCGATGGGGCCGAGGAGGCCGAGTTCCACGGCAAGAGCGGGATCGGCAAATGCAGCGTGCTCGCCGCGCGCAACGCCGGGGTCGAGCATTCGGTGCTGACCCCCGCCGAAGCGATGCGCGCGTTCTCCCAATTCCGGTTGCAGGGCCACGAACTGGTTTATTTCGAACCCGGCGGCGGGCTGGTGTTTCCCGAGCGCTGCATTGCCGCGCAGCTGAAGGCGGCGCAGCGGCTGGGAGCGCAAATCGTCACCGATGACGCGGTGGCACGGATCGAACCGGGGCGCCATGGGGTCAAGGTACAAACATCAAGTGGACTTGAGGTAAACGCGGAAAGCGCGGTAATCTGCGCCGGAGCTTGGAATCCGGGGCTCGTCGGCGCGCCGCTTGCCCCGATGCGGCTGCTGCGACAGACCCTCCATTGGTTCGAGCCGGAAGACTGGTCGCTTTATGCGCCCGGGCGTTGCCCCAGCTTCATCTGGACCCATGGCGCCGAGCCGGAAGCGAGTTTCTACGGTTTTCCGGCCATCGCTGGAATGGAGCGGCGCGGGGTCAAGATCGCGACCGAACAATACACCGCCGCAATCGACAGCCCTGAAGCCATCGAACGCCACGTCGACCCATCCGAGACGGCAGCGCTCTTCGCGGCCCATGTCGCAGGACGGATGATGGGATTGAAGCCCGGCGCACTCCACGCCGCCGCCTGCGTCTATACGATGGCGCCCGATGGAGACTTCGTGATCGACCGGCATCCGCAAATCGAACGCATCACGCTCGTCTCGGCCTGCTCAGGCCACGGGTTCAAGCATTCTGCCGGGGCGGGGGAGTTCATCGCGCGACTGACCCTCGGCGAGATTGTAGAGCCGGTCGCGGAGTTTCGCCTCGCCCGGCCCGCGCTGCAATCCGGCTGATCCGCTGGCCCCTAGGCTTTTCCATGGCTGGACGCCACGAGCGCTTTCATTTCTGCTAGGGCCGGGGTCCAGAAAGGAATTCCGATGCAGTTGAGCGATGCCGTCGAACTGGGAGCACTGGATGCCATCGGGCAGGCCGAACTGGTCCGCAAGGGCGAGGCGACCAGCGCCGAATTGTGCGAGGCCGCGCGGCTGCGGATCGAGGCGACCAACGGCGAACTGAACGCGGTCACTTGGCTCGCGGAAGAATTTCCCGCGCCGCTCGCCGAAAACGGTCCGTTCGCCGGCGTGCCCTGGCTGCTCAAGGCGTCGCTCGAATATCCCGGCTGGCCTTTCACCAGTTGCTCGCGCAGCCGGATGGGTGCCGTGGGCCAGAAGGCCTGGCCACTCACTCAGGCCTGCCTCGATGCCGGAATGGTTCCGCTCGGCTTCACCGGCATGCCCGAATTCGGCCTGCTCACGACCGGAGAACCGCTTGCGACCGGCGCGGTCAACAATCCCGCCGCGGCCGGGCGCTCGGCGGGCGGCTCCTCTAGCGGCGCCGCTGCAGCGGTCGCGGCCGGCTATGCCCCGCTGGCTCATGCCTCCGACGCGGCCGGCTCGATCCGCATTCCGGCAGCGAATTGCGGGGTGATCGGGTTCAAACCGTCGCGCGGCGGCAATCTGCGCGCCCGGGCGCCGCATCTCATCGACGATGTGCTCTGCTCCGACATGCTGATCGCTGCGACCATGCGCGACGTTGCCGCAAGCTTCGATCTCGTCGCGACTCCCTTTGTGGGGGGTCTGCCCGCCAGGCTCAACGGCCTGCGGGTCGGGTTGGCGCTTGGCGGCCTTGACGGCCGCCGAGCCGATCCGGCGGTTGCCGCCAAGCTGCACCAAGCCGCCGCCGATCTTGCGGGCGCGGGCGCGGTTGTCGAGGAAGTGGCGATGCCGGGCGATCACGCTGCAATCGTTCGCGCGTTCAAGGCGATCTGGATGCATGAGGGCGGGGAGCTCACGCATCTGATCGGCGCAGCCAATCCGGGCGTGCCGATCGGCGAGTTGCTCGAGCCCTGGACCGTTGGCCTGGCCAAGGCACTCGAGAGCATCGACGCTGCGGAAACCGCCACCGCCTTCCGCCAGCTCGGTCTTAGCGAGCTGGCGGCCGCCGAATTCTTCACCCGCTACGACGTGTTGCTCTCCCCCGTCGCGCAGGAACCGCCTATCGTGCTCGGTCGCCATGCTCCGGATCGGGATTTCAGTGAGTTATGGGACGATCTTTGGCCATTTGTGAACTTCACTCCACTGGCGAACATCGCGGGCCTGCCGTCGATAAGCCTGCCGTTCTGGGGGGCAGCGGAGCACGGTCCGGTCGGCGTGATGCTGACGATGGCGCAGGGACGGGATCGGAGCCTGCTGGTGTTGTCCGGTGAGATCGAGGCGCTGATGGGGTAAAAGCCCAAGGGCCTTCTGGACCCTTGATTTCCCGCCCGATGTGGAATCAAAGGGGCCAATGCGCCGCCCCTGGAATCTTGCGCTGTCGCGCCGGATATCGCCCGATCGGGGCACGCCGCTCTATCTCCAACTGGCCCATGCGCTGATCCACGAGATCGAACGGGGGCGCCTCCAGCCCGGATCGCCCTTGCCGAGCAGCCGCGACCTGGCCGAGGAACTCGGGCTCAACCGCAAGACCGTGGTCACCGCGTTCGAGGAACTGGTCGCGCAGGGGTGGCTCGAAGCACATGGCCGGCGCGGGACCAGCGTTGCGACCGACCTGCCCGAGACGGAGGCGGACAAGGCCGATCCGGTTGGCACGACCGGGCCGCGCAAGCCGGCCTATCGCTACAACCCGCCCCCCTTGCGATCGATCGCGGTCCCGATCGGTTCGCGGATCAAGCTGGACGAAGGCGCGCCCGACGGCAGCCTGTTCCCGCCCGAGATCCTGGCGCGCGCCTATCGCCGAGCCGCGCTTTCGGCGGCGCGCGAGCGGCGGCTCGGCTACCGCGATCCGCGCGGCAGCGAGCGCCTGCGGCGCGACCTCGCCGCGATGCTGCGCGAAGAGCGCGGGCTGGTGGTCGGGCCGGAGAACATCTGCGTCACCCGCGGGAGCCAGGCCGGGATTTCGCTGGCGACCCGCGTGCTGGCCCGGCCCGGCTGCGTCGCGCTGGCCGAGGAACTGACCTACGAGCCGGCGGTGGCGGCCTTCGGCGGGATGGGCATGCCGGTGCTGCCCGTCAGAATGGACGAGAACGGGATACTGGTCGAAGAGGTCGAGCGCCTGTGCCGCGTCCATTCGGTCTGCGCGCTGTTCCTGACCCCGCACCACCAGTTTCCGACCACCGTCTCGCTTCCGCCGGTCCGCCGGCTGCAACTGATCGAGCTCGCCCGCCAGTTCGGCTTCGCGATCATCGAGGACGATTACGACCACGAATTCCGCTTCGGCTCGCCGCCGTTGCTGCCGATGGCCTCTTATGCGCCGGACACCGTGGTCTATGTCGGCTCGCTCTCGAAGCTGCTGCTGCCGGCGCTGCGGGTCGGCTATATCGCCGCGCCGGTGCCGGTGATCGATGCGCTGGCGCATTGCGTGTCGCTGACCGACGGCATGGGCAGCACTCTTACCGAGGACGCGGTCGCGCTGCTGATCGATGAAGGCGAGGTGCGGCGTCACGCGCGCAAGGTGATCCGCACCTACGCCGAGCGGCGCAATGCCCTGGCCGCGGCGGTGACCGAATGCCTTGGCGATTTCGCGGACGCACGCTTGCCCGACGGCGGGCTGGCAATGTGGTTGCGGTTCCACGACCGAGCCGCGCTCGCCCGGATCGAGCGCGGCGCGCTCGATGCCGGGATCAGCTTCGCCGCTTCCGACAGCTATCGCCTGGGGCCAGATGCGCCCCACGGCTTGCGGATCGGCTTCGCCAGCCATCCCTCCGCGGCCGCGGTCGCGGCGATCCGCGCGCTCGGCAAACTTGGCCAAGGTGTGACCGTCTGACAACAGTCGGGCGAAGGACCGCCTTTGGTCCCCCAATCTTTTGCGAACTGGCACTTCCGGTGGGCCAACGTGATGGGAATCCTCCGTGTCCATGGACTTCCCTTCAGGCAGCCCCGAGGATCTTGCGGACCTGATCCGCGCCTATCCGCTCGCGTGGCTGGTGACGTGTGGCGTCGAAGGCTTCGATGCAACGCCGCTGCCGCTGATCGCCGAAACCGACGAGACCGGCGAGGTGGTGGCGCTGATCGGCCACTGCTCGCGCCGCAACGCGCAGACCGCGGCCCTGCGCAAGGATCCGGCCGCTTTCGCGCTGTTCATGGGGCCGCAGGGCTATATCTCGCCCGCGCTTGTATCCAAGGAACGCTGGGTCCCCACCTGGAACTTCGCGGTCGCGATCCTGGCGCTCGAGGTCGAGCTGGACGACGACGGGACCGAGAACGCGGTCCGGCGCCTGACCGAACAGGTCGAGGCCGACCGGCCCGAGCCCTGGACGATGGAGCAGGCCGGCGAGCGCATCGGGATGCTGATGCAGCGGATCGTCGGTTTCCGCGCCCGAGTGCTGGCGAAGGACGTGCGCCTCAAGCTCGGCCAGGAAGAAGATGCGGCGACCGCCGCGGAGATAATCGCGCGGCTGGCCGATGGCGGTCTCGCGGAGTGGATGGGACGGATGAACCGGGACCGGATCGGCCCGGGCGCGAGAGGGCATTCTGCAGGCAATCAGGTTTCAGTTTCCGCCGGGATCGACGGATAGAAGAAGGGGAATGGACATGAGAAAGTCCGATATCGTTCGTTTTGCCAGCGCCACCGCCATCGCGGTCGCCACGCTCGCCGCTGCCCAGCCGGCCTTTGCCGAGGAAGGCGACATCATCGTCACCGCGACCAAGCGCGCGGAGAACATCCAGGACGTGCCGGTGCCGATCAGCGCCGTGACCGGCGAGGATCTCGCCAAGGCCAACGCCAACAGCCTGTCGGACTACATCGTCCGCCTGCCGGGCGTGGTGTTCAACGACTACCAGCCGGGCGTGTCGGAAGTGATCATCCGCGGCGTGTCCGAGACGACCTATCACGAGCAGGGCCAGACCACGACCGGCTATTACATCAACGATATCCCGGTGGTCGAACCCGGCTGGCCGATCGGCATTCCCGACGTCGACACGTTCGACCTCGACCGGGTCGAGGTGCTGCGCGGCCCGCAGGGCACGCTGTTCGGCTCCTCCACGCTGGGCGGCTTGGTGAACTACATCGTCAAGACCGCCGACCCGAGCAAGTTCGATGCGGCAGCTTCGGGCATCGTCGGCAGCACCAAGAACGCCGACGGCCAGCTCAACTACGCCGCCAAGGCGATGGTCAACATCCCGCTCGTGGCCGACAAGCTGGCGGTGCGCGCGATCGCCTATCAGCGGGTCGACGCGGGCTATATCGACAACATCGATACAGACACCAAGGGCAGCAACGATTTCCGCACCCGCGGCTTGCGCGGCTCGGTGGTGTTCACCCCGACCGACCTGACCAAGATCACCTTCATGTCGGCCTATCAGGACACCAAGCTCGACGACGGGACCTACGTCTCGAGCGTGGCGGACCTGACCCGGACCTTCATCGAGCATAACGAATGGCAGAAGACGAGCTTCTTCCTCAATTCGCTGCGGCTCGACCAGGATCTCGGCTTCGCGAACCTGACCGTGCTCGGTTCGGTCGACGAGAAGACCAACACCACCGTGTTCGACGCGTCGTACTACGGCTACGTCAACGGCCACACCACCGGCCCGCTGTCGCCCTATTCCTATGGCACCGCCAATGCGAACATCAAGCAGGTGGAGGCGCGGCTGGCTTCGAAGGACGGCGGTCCGTTCAAGTGGCTGATCGGCACCAGCTATCTCGAAGCGAAGAAGCACAGCTACGATCAGGACATCGCGCCGGGTGCCGAGGCCTATGTCGACGACAACACCGCCGATTTCGAGACCGCGGCGGCCGCGAACTTCGTCGACCTGAGCGGCTTCCCGTCGATCACCGGCGCGGCGATCGCCCCGGGCGACCGGATCTACGGCTATCTCTCGGATACCACCAACAAGGACTTCGGGATCTTCGGCGAGGTGTCCTACAGCCCGATCAAGGAGCTCGAGATCACTGCCGGCGGCCGCTATTACAGCAACGAGGCCGAAGGAACGGTGATCAACCAGGGCGGGCTGATCAAGGGCTCGCCGGGCGACGCGAGCGGTTACACCGACCAGAAGGAGCACGGCTTCACCCCGAAGGTGACCGTCACCGTGCGTCCGACCGGCGGCCTGCTGTTCTACGCGACCTATGCCAAGGGCTATCGCATCGGCGGCATCAATCCCAACGCCGGCCTGCTGCCCAGCCTGCCGCTCACCTACGACAGCGACAGCGTGGACAACTACGAGGCAGGGATGAAGTTCAGCACCCCCGATCACCGGCTGCTGATCAACGCCAGCGTCTACAACATCGACTGGCACAACCTGCAGGCGCGCGAATTCGGGCCGGCTCCGAACTACTATTCCTACGTGATCAACGCCGCGAGCGCGAACATCAAGGGTGTGGAATTCTCGGGCGCGGCCGAGATCGTGAAGCACGTCAACTTCACCTCGAACATCACCTACCAGGACGGCAAGCTGACCTCTTTCCTGCCCTATGTCTTCGCGGTGGGCGGCGGTTACGATGCCGGGACCACGCTGCCCGGTTCGTCGAAATGGTCGATCGCCAACAACCTCACCTTCGATTTCCCCGAAGTGACGATGGCGCCGACCTTCGAGATCGCGCATCGCTATCTCTCGAAGGCGCCGGTGGCGTTCGGCAATCCGAACACCCGCGGCGGGTTCAACGAGTTCGACTTGCGCGCCTCGTTCGCCCCGATAGAGAATATCCGGGTGATGGCCTTCCTCGATAACGTGTTCGACAAGCGCGGGCTGCTCGACGGTCCGTTCGCGGCCTCGGGCGCGCTCTACTCGATCATCCGGCCCCGCACCGTCGGGCTCCGGGTCGACTGGAACCTGTGATGCGCAGCGCCGCCGTGATCCTCGCGGCGGCGCTCGTCCTCTCGGGCGCGCGGGTTGCGGCCGAAGAGGGCAAGATGCTTGCCTACGAAGCGCACGAGGCGACCTGGTCGCAGCTCGATCTCTCGCCCGACGGCAAGACGATCCTGTTCGACGTTCTCGGCGACATCTATCGCATGCCGGCGCAGGGCGGGGAGGCAACCCCCGTCCTCACCGGCGATGCGTGGGAGCGCGACGCGGTGCTCTCGCCCGACGGGAAATGGATGGCGTTCATTTCCGACCGCTCGGGGGTCACGAACCTCTGGGTGTCGCGGCCCGACGGGAGCGAAGCGCGCCAGCTTTCGACCGATACCTCGCTGGTGCTCTATACTTCGCCGGCCTGGTCGCCCGATGGAAAGAGCGTGTTCGTCAGCCGCGCGGTCCATCGCGTGCTCGCGTTCGAACTCTGGCGCTTCGCGCTCGACGGCGCGAAACCCGCTCTGATCGTCGCCGCGCAGCCGCGCGGCAACGAGGGCTGGGACGACCGGATCAATGCACTGGGCGCGGCGGTCTCTAACGATGGCAAGGCGGTGTACTACGCGACCAAGCTCGGCCACACCTGGACCGAGGGCGACCCGCCGAACTGGTCGATCGCACGCAAGGATCTAGCCATGGGAGCGGTCGAGACCATAGTCCCCGGCGGGATGCGCCCGGTACTTTCGCCCGATGGAACCAAGCTCGCCTACGCGGCGCGCGACGGGGCCCGGACCGGCCTGCGCCTGCGCGATCTCGTCACCGGCGCCGACCGCTGGCTGACCTTCCCGGTCGACCGCGACGGGCAGGAAGGCGGCTATTATTACGACCTGCTGCCGCGCTACCAGTTCACGCCCGACGGAACGGCGATCCTGTTCGCCAAAGACGGGACCTTCCACCGGATCGAGATCGCGACCGGCGCGATCGCAGACGTGCGGTTCTCGGCGCCGGTGCGACTGGCGCTGAAGCCCAATACCCGGGTGACCCAGAAGGTCGGCAGCGGCCCGGTGGTCACCCATCTGGCCGAAGGCGCGGTGCTTTCGCCCGACGGCAGGCGGATCGCCTTTACCGCGCTGGGCACGCTCTATGTCGAGCCGCGCAAGGGCGGCAAGCCGGTGGCGCTCGACCGGGGCGATGCGTTCCGCCCGGCATGGTCGGCCGACAGCAAGACTCTGTTCATCGTCCGCTGGAACGCGGCCGAAGGCGGGCAGGTGGTGGCGATCCCCTCCGGCGGCGGCAAGGCAACCCCGCTCACCCCGCGCGGCGCCTACTGGCCCGAGGTAGTGTCCGCGCGCGACGGCAAGGCGCTGCTGGCCCTGCGCGCCAACCAGTACGAACGGATGCACGCGATCGACGAGATCGCGCCCGCCTATCCCACCGACGTCGTGCGCATTCCGCTCGACGGGTCGGCGCCGGCGGTGATCGGCCACGGGGTCGGGCTGAAGAACCTCCAGCAGACCGCCGACGGGCGCATCTGGGTGCAGACCCCCGCGGCGCTGAACGAAGTGGCCGATGGCGCGCTCAGGCCGCGGGTCGCGGTGGTCGCGAAGCCGACCGGCCAGTACATCGTCGGGGCCGCGCCGGTGGACGACATATTGCTCTCGCCCGACGGCACGCGGATCCTCGCGCGCACCGCCTACCAGCTCCACCTGATGCCGATGCCGCCGGCGGCCGAAACGCTGCCCACGCTCGATCTGATGGGGCCGGTCGACGGGCACCGCCGGATCACCCGCGTCGGGGCCGACCGCGCGGCGTGGGATGCCGACGGCAAGGGCTTCGACTGGACCGTCGGGCCCGACTGGCGGCACGTGGCCCTGACCGACGCGTTGGCCGCGGCCGATCCCGAAGCCGGCGCCGAAGGGATCTCGCTGGCCGTCGCGCTGCCGCGCGCCATGCCTGCCGGACCGCAACTGCTGCACGGCGTCACCGCGCTGACGATGGACGATCATGGGGACGGCGCGATCATCGACAATGCCGACATACTGATCGTTGCCGACCGGATCGCCGGGATCGGGCCCGCCGGATCGTTGCCGGTGCCGGCCGACACGAAAGTCTACGATCTCACCGGCAAATACGTGATCCCGGGACTGGTCGACGTCCACGCGCACTTTTTCAACATCCGCCGCGGGCTGCAGGACGGGACCGACTGGGAATTCGCGGTCAATCTCGCCTATGGCGTGACCAGCTCGCTCGATCCGCAGTCCTTCACGCCCGACATCTTCGCCTATGCGGATCGCGCGGATAGCGGCGCGATGGTTGGGCCGCGGCTGTTCTCGACCGGTCCGGGCGTGTTCGTGAACGCGAACATCGATTCGGTCGAAACCGCCAAGGCCGTGCTGAGCCGCTATCGCGACCATTACGGCACGCGCAACATCAAGAGCTACATGGTCGGCGACCGGGCCGCGCGGCAGGCGATCGCCGACGCGTCGCGCGCGCTGGGGATGATGCCGACCACCGAGGGAGCGGCCGACTACCTGCTCGAGATGACCCATGCGGTGGACGGCTTTGCGGGCAACGAGCATGCGATCCCGATCACCCCGCTGCACGACGACGTGCTGCGCCTGTTCGCCGCGAGCGGGATCTCGTACAATCCGACGCTCGGCGTGGTCTACGGCGGCGGACCGGCGCTGTTCGACGACATCATCACCAAGCGCCCGGAAGACGACGCGCGGCTGCGCCGGTTCACGCCGCCCTTCGTGATCGCCGAGAAATTGCGCAATCGGCACTGGATGCCGGCCGAGCTCCAGACCTACCAGCTGTTCGCCGCCGACGCCTTGCGCGTGTGGAAGGCCGGCGGGTTGGTCGGCGCCGGCGCGCACGGGGAGATGCAGGGCCTCGGCATGCAGTGGGAAATGCAGGCCTTCGTCAAGGGCGGCGCGACCCCGCTCGAAGCGCTTGAGATCGCGACCATCAACGGGGCGAAGATCATCGGCCGGCAGGACGATCTCGGCAGCCTGACCAGGGGCAAGCTGGCCGATCTGGTGGTGCTCGATGCCGACCCGCGGCGCGATATCGCCAACGCCGGGAAGATCGACATGGTGATGCGCGGCGGGCTGCTGTTCGACGGCAAGACGCTGGCGCCGGTCGGGCGCCCGGGCTCGCCACCCCCACGCTGGTGGCTGGCGGATACGCCACCTTCCGGGAAGGTGCCGTGAAACCGGGCACGCTGCGTGTGTGGAGCCAGGTTCACACCTGGAGCAGCCTTGCCTCGACCGCGTTCCTGCTGATCCTGTGCCTCACCGGCCTGCCGCTGATCTTCCATGATGAGATCGACGCGCTCGGCAAGGCCCACAAGATCGAGCAATGGGACGAGGCGCAGCTTGTTCCGCTCGATCATGCAGTCGACGTTGCGCTCGCGAAGCGGCCCGGCGAAGTCCCGATCTATCTGAGTTTCGACGAAGATCGCCCGGTGGTGAACATCACCAGCGGGCGGAGCGCCGATGTTCCCGAGGCCGAGATGGGCTTTCAGCCGATCGACCGCCGCGGCGCCGTTGCGGCTGGCGGCGGGCAAACCGGCGGCGTAACCGACTTCCTGCTCGACCTGCACAAGGACCTGTTGCTGGGGCAGGGCGGGATGTATTTCATCGGTCTTGTCGGGCTGCTTTTCGTCGCAGCGACCGTCTCCGGCATCGTGCTTTATGCGCCCTTTGCGCGCAAGGCGGGCTTCGCCAAGGTCCGCCGCGCCAAGGCGCCGCGGATCGGCTGGCTCGACTGGCACAATCTCGTCGGCGGGGTTACGCTGGCCTGGGCGCTGGTTGTAGGGCTGACCGGTACGATCAACACGCTGGCCGATCCGATCACCGCGTGGTGGCGGGCGGATGCGCTGGCGCACCTGACGAGCGGGGAAGGCGGGGCGGTGCAACCCTATCGCTCGGGGCTCGTCCAGAAGGCGGTAGCCAACGCGATGGCAAAGGCGCCGGGCATGCGCCCGCAATTCGTCGCGTTTCCGGGATCGCCTTTTTCGAGCGGCGATCACTATGCGGTGTTCCTGCAAGGGGCGACGCCGCTGACCAAGAAGCTGCTGACCCCGGTGATGGTCGATGCCAGGACCGGCGAGGTCGATGCGATCGCGCCGATGCCTTGGTACATGAAAGGACTGCTGCTGGCGCAGCCGCTCCATTTCGGCGATTACGGTGGCCTTGCGATGAAGCTGGTCTGGACGCTGCTCGATCTGGCCATGATCTGGCTGCTCGGCACGGGGCTCTATCTCTGGCTCGGCCGTATCCGGAAGCGTGCGCGATGAGCCGTCATCCGCTGTTTCCCGTCCTGCTGATCGCAACGATCGCCCTTGCGGGGCTGATCCTCGGACTTACCGGCGACAGTTGGGAAGACTGGCTCGCCAATGCGGCGCTGGCGCTCTGCCTGATCCCGATCGGCCGGGCTTCGCTGCGCCGCTAGGTCGTGCTTCCAGTTGGGGCTACCGCCGCCCGCATTCGCCTGATAACGGGCGTGGTCAAAGCCGGGCGCCCCCGGCGATGGGAGAGAGACACCATGCAGTTCGAACGCCTGAACCCGATGACCGGCGAAGTCGCCTCCAGCGCCGAGGCGATGCAGGCCGGTGACATTCCGGCAATCGCCGCCAAGGCGCAGGAAGGCTTCGCGACCTGGTCGCAGATGGGTCCCAACGCCCGCCGCGCGGTGCTGATGAAGGCCGCGGCCGCGCTTGAGGCGAAGAAGGACGATTTCGTCGCCGCGATGATGGGCGAGATCGGCGCCACCGCCGGTTGGGCGATGTTCAACCTGATGCTCGCTGCGGGCATGGTCCGCGAGGCGGCTGCGATCACCACCCAGATCCAGGGCGAGGTGATCCCCTCCGACCACCACGGCACCGTCGCGATGGCGCTGCGCGAGCCGGTTGGCGTGATCCTCGGCATCGCGCCGTGGAATGCGCCGATCATCCTCGGCGTGCGTGCGATCGCGGTGCCGCTTGCCTGCGGCAACAGCGTGATCCTGAAGGCGAGCGAAAGCTGCCCGCGCACCCATGCGCTGATCATCGAGGCCTTCGCCGAGGCAGGCTTCCCCGAAGGCGTGGTGAATGTCGTGACCAATGCTCCGGCCGATGCGGGCGAGGTGGTCGGCGCGCTGATCGACGCGCCGCAGGTGAAGCGCGTGAATTTCACCGGGTCGACCGCGGTCGGCAAGATCATCGCCAAGCGCGCCGCCGAGCACCTGAAGCCGGTCCTGCTCGAGCTGGGCGGCAAAGCACCGATGCTGGTGCTGGAAGACGCCGATCTCGACGAGGCGGTGAAGGCTGCGGCCTTCGGGGCCTACATGAATCAGGGCCAGATCTGCATGTCGACCGAACGGATCATCGTGGTCGATGCGGTGGCCGAGGAGTTTGCAGCGAAGTTCAAGGCCAAGGTCGAAACTATGCCGGTCGGCGATCCGGGCGAGGGGAAGACGCCGCTCGGCGCGGTGGTCGATCGCAAGACGGTCGATCATTGCTATGCGCTGATCGAAGACGCGGTCGGCAAGGGGGCGGCACTGCTCACGGGCGGTGAGACGACCCGGAACGTGCTGATGCCGGCGCATCTGGTGGACAAGGTCACGCAGGACATGAAGCTGTTTCGCGACGAGAGCTTCGGCCCGGTCGTGGGCATTATCCGCGCACGCGACGAGGCGCATGCGATCGAACTCGCCAACGATACCGAATACGGCCTCTCTTCGGCGGTGTTCACCCGCGACACTGCGCGTGGCCTGCGGGTTGCCCGGCAGATCCATGCCGGCATCTGCCACATCAACGCCTCGACCGTGTCGGACGAACCGCAGATGCCGTTCGGCGGCATGAAGGCTTCGGGCTATGGCCGTTTCGGCGGCAAGGCGGGGATCGATTCCTTTACCGAGTTGCGCTGGGTCACCTTCGAGACCGAGCCCGGCCACTATCCGATCTGACGCCATGAAGACCCAGGTTTGCATCATCGGGGCCGGCCCGGCCGGCCTGCTTCTGGGCCATCTGCTGCGGGCGGAGGGGTTGGAGTGCGTGGTTCTGGAGCGGCAGGCGCCGGACTATATCCT
>JAGIAR010000001.1 GCA_017744735.1 Novosphingobium sp.
GGCCTGACCATGGCCGAGTACTTCCGCGACCAGGAAGGCCAGGACGTGCTGTTCTTCGTCGACAACATCTTCCGCTTCACCCAGGCGGGCTCGGAAGTGTCGGCGCTGCTCGGCCGCATTCCTTCGGCGGTGGGCTACCAGCCGACCCTCGCGACCGACATGGGCAATCTGCAGGAACGCATCACCTCGACCACCAAGGGCTCGATCACCTCGGTGCAGGCGATCTACGTTCCCGCGGACGACCTTACCGACCCTGCGCCGGCGACTTCGTTCGCGCACCTTGACGCGACCACCACGCTGAACCGCGCGATCTCGGAGCTGGGCATCTACCCGGCGGTCGATCCGCTCGACTCCACCAGCCGCGTGCTGACCCCGGCCGTCGTCGGCCAGGAGCACTACGACACCGCCCGCCGGGTTCAGGAAACGCTGCAGAAGTACAAGAGCCTGCAGGACATCATCGCGATCCTGGGCATGGACGAGCTGTCCGAAGAGGACAAGCTGACCGTCGCCCGCGCGCGCAAGATCCAGCGCTTCCTGTCGCAGCCGTTCCACGTGGCCGAAGTCTTCACCAACATCCCGGGCAAGTTCGTCCAGGTCGAGGATACGGTGAAGTCGTTCAAGGCGGTCGTCGACGGCGAGTACGACCACCTGCCTGAAAGCGCCTTCTACATGGTCGGCGGGATCGACGAGGCGATCGCCAAGGCCAAGAAGCTGGCCGAGGACGCTTGACGCAGCGGCGGCATCTCGCCGCCGCGGTCATTGCCGCGACCATGCTGTCCTCCGCCGCGCAGGCGGGGGACACCTCATTCCCGACCGGAGACGCGGCCGACGCCGCCAAGCCGCCGATCGCCGAGGCCGCGTCCGACCTTGCCTACAAGCTCTGCCCGCGCTTTCTTGCCGGGCAGGTTAAGCTCGCCGCGCCCGAACTTGGCGAGCGCGGCTTCGGCCCGCAGGTCGAGACTGCCGATCATCCGCGCTTCGGCCCGATTTCGATCGTCACCGCACACTATCCCGACGGGCGGCTGGCGTTCGGCGGGGCGAGCGGCACGGTCTGCATGGTCGTCGCCGACGGTCCGCAGCGCGACGCGATCCTCGCCGGGCTGCGCGCGAACATGGCGCTGACCGGCCTCGCTTTCGAACCGACCGACAGCCCTGGCATGCCGGTCCGCAATTCGAAGATCGCCACCTTCAAGGCGCCGGTCGACGGGAAATTCCTCTATCTCCAGCTGCTCGAGATCGACAACGCAAACCCGACGGTCTCCGCGTTGCTCTACAACGGGCAGCCGTAGATGGGCGTCCTCCCTGCCCTCGTCGCCGCACCGGCGCACTGGCGCTTCGTTCCCGGCTTCCTGCGCGCGGGCTATGCACTGCTGGCGAAGCGCGCCTTCGGGCTCGCCCGCAAGCCGATCGTGAAGGACGTGCCCGGCCTCGGCGCGATGAAGCTCGAGCCGTGGGACCTGATCGATTCGCGGATCTTCTTCTTCGATGTGTGGGAGCCGGCGGTTTCGAAATTCATGCGCGAGGCGATCGAGCCCGGCATGGTGGTCGCCGATATCGGCGCGAACATCGGCTACTACACCCTGCTGATGAGCCGGGCGGTCGGGCCTGAGGGCCATGTCTTCGCGATCGAGCCGAGCCCTGAGATCCGCGCCCGCCTGCAGGACGCCCTCACCCGCAACGGCATCGCCAACGTCACCGTGGTCCCGGTCGGCATTTCGGACCGGGCGGAGCGCCGCACTTTCGTGCTCTCCGGCGCCAATCTCGGTGCGAGCCACTTCGGCGAAGTCAGCGAGGGCGAGGAAGGGATCGAACTGCGGCGGCTGGCCGACGTGATCCCGGCGGAGCTGCTGCCGCGGCTCGGCTTCATCAAGATCGACGTCGAAGGCATGGAAGCCCCGGTCATGCGCGACATCGCGGCGATGCTGCCCGATCTGCCGCAGCGGCTGACCCTGTGCGCCGAACTGCGGATGGACGACGAACTGCGCGGGATCGTGCAGGCCTTCCAGCACGCGGGCATGGAATGCCTGCTGCTGCCCAACCACTATTCGATGTTCGCCTACCCCGCCCACCCGCTCGACGCCGAGAAGGCCGATCGCCCGGGCGACGGACAACTGGACGTAGCGCTCATCCGCCGCTAACAGCGCGCTAACCTCCGGATTGGATCATTCAATGTCCCTGCATTTCGAACTCGTCACGCCCGAGCGCCTCGTCCTTTCGGAAGAGGTCCACATGGTCGTAGTCCCCGGCACCGAGGGCGACTTCGGCGTACTCGAAGGCCATGCGCCGCTGATGTCGACGATCCGCGACGGCGCGATCCAGGTCTATCGCACGGCCGGTTCGCAGCCCGAGGACATCCAGGTCCGCGGCGGCTTCGCCGAAGTCGGCACCAACGGCCTGACCGTGCTCGCCGAGCACGTCGAATCCTGAGCTATTTCGGCCGGCCGGCCGGCCCCGCCGAGAGCGTGCGGACCTTGTAGATCGTCATCGCGACATTGCGCACGCCCTGCGGCGTGCTCCAGTCCTTGCCGTCCGGCGTCGCCGCGCCCATCGCCCCGACGTAGAGCGTATGCCGATCCGGCCCGGCGAAGGCGAGCGTGATCGCGCGCCGCGGCACCGGGATCACCCCCAGCGCCTTGCCCGCCCGGTCGAACACATAGACCCCTGCGTCGGCCGTAACGTAGAGCCGCCCGTCACTGTCGACCGCCATGCCGTCACCGCCGAAGCCGCCCGTCTCGGACAGCGTGGCGAAGACGCGCCGGTTCGAGGTCGACCCGTCGTCGGCGACATCGAAGGCCCAGATCTTCTTGTCGTCGGTGACGTAGAGCACCTCGCCGTCGGGGCTCAGCACCAGGCCGTTGGTGAACTTCTCGACCTTGTCGACCACCACGCTCACCGTGCCGTCGGCGCTGACATGGTAGAGCCCGCCCTGGGTCCAGTAGGCGCCGCCCTTGCCGTCGGCGAAGACGTCGTTGAGCCGCCCGAGCGGCTTGCCGTCGGCGAACTTGTCGGCCAGCACCTTGCGTTCGGGCGCCAGCTGCACGACCCGCGACGGAACCGCGCAGCTCGCCTGGCCGAGGCCCGGATCGGAACACGCCCGCTCGACCGCGAAGATCCGCCCTGCGGCATCCACCGAGACCGCCCCGGCCCCGGCGATATAGGGATAGAGCACCCATTCGCGCCCGTCGGGCCACAGCTTGCGGATCGAATTGCTCTGCTCCTGCGCAAACAGCAACGTGCCATCGCCGGCGGCGGTCATGCCGTCGGCGGTCATCGGCGCGCTCCACGCGCGTTCCCAGGTGGCGCCGGCGGCGACCACGCCCGGGATGGCGGCGATGTCCGCCGGCTTCTCGCCCGGAGCGAGCTCGGCCGCCGCGGGTGCGGCCAGCGAAAGCGCGGCGCCTGCCGCCAGCGCGAGTGCGATGCGCGATATCATCCTCATTCCCCCTTCTCTCCGCCCGGCTGTTCGTCCGCGGGCGGAGCGATCGTGGCGTTTTCGTTGTCGGTCCGGTCGTTGGTGAAGGCGTCGTGGATCATCCGCCCGAAGCTGTCGTCGCGGGTCCACGCGAGCTTGACCGTCCACGGCCCGGTCAGCGTGGCCGGATCGGTGATGGTGATCTCGCCTTCGATCCGGTCGGGCGAGACCATGTGCAGTTTCTCGACGTAATGGGCATCGTCCGACAGCGGCGGGCCGCCGTGGAAATAGACGTTCGGGTTGCGCACCCCGATCGTGTCGATCACGAGCGTGTCGCCATCCCAGTGCCCTACCGAATCGCCCCACACGGTCGGCCAGATGTCGTCCGGCCCCGGGTGCGGGCTGCCATCGGTGCGGATGTGGCGCACGTCGCGATAGGCGTTGATCATCAGCACTTCCTCGGGCGTGATCAGGAATTGCAGCGGCGCGGCGGCATTCATCATCATCGGATAGCCCCAGCCTTCCGCGGTGCGGTTGCCGTTGCCCTGGTTCATGCGGGCGGCCTGGCGCTTCTTGCCCTCCTCGTTCCACGGGGCGGCAAAGCCGAACAGCGACAGCGCCGGATTGTGCTCGGCCGCCTTGCCACTCTCGCGCGCCTCGATCTGGGCAACCGAGAGGCCGCCGATCGTGCTCTCGTCATGCTCGGTAAGCCACAGCCCCGGCCAATAGGGCAGCTTCGCGAACGCGGCCTGGCGGGCGGCAGGCGAAGCATCTTCCGCGTGGGCCGGAGGCCAGGCAGGGGCGCCGGCCGACAGCAGCAGTGCGGCGATCGTGACGGCACGCATCCGGGTCAAGCCCTCTTCCCGCCGAGGATCTTTCCGTCGGCGGTCTTGACGTCGATCACCACCCCGCCCGGCTTGCCGTCGCGCAGCGGATAGAGACGGGCGGTGATCTGGTCGCCCGGCTTGACCGACTTGGGCCGCCAGCCGTTGGAGTAGAGATACATCGGCGCCCCCATCTCCATGCTCCATTCCTTGCCGTCCTTGCCCAGCACCTGGATGTAGCAATGCGGATTGGTCCACTGGAATTCCTTCACGGTGCCGGAGACGGTGACGGTCTTGCTCATGTCGAACATCGCCATGCTGTGGTGGGCATCGGCCGGCGCGGCCGCCAGCGACAGGCACAGGGCCGCCGCCCATGCGAAGGTGTTGCGCAAATTCTCTCTCCCTGCCTCGTTGGGCTGGCACGATAGTGACACTTCGGACAGACTGAGTCACCAGCGGAAATGTAACGCTGTTGCGATTGCCGCGATCACCTGCCGCTGCGGGTCGGTGCGTGGAAATCCGGCGGTTTCGAAGCCACCCAGCTCACGAATTTCGCGATCACCGGATCGGCCAGCAGCGCCTCGCGCGCCCCATTCCGCGCCAGCTCGGCATTGGTGAAGCTCGCGTGGATGCGGCGGTGGCAGATCGGATGGACCGGTACCGTCTCCCGGCCGCCTTTGGCCTTGGGGAGCGGATGATGCCATTGTATACGGCGCCCGAGCGGACGGGAGCAGAGCCAGCACTCTGCCGCGTCCGACTCATCGGGCATGTGGGTTCTCCATCTCGCCGATAATAACGACTGCAGCGGTTTTCGAAGAGGGCACATGCCAGGCTTGAAGAGTTTCGGACGGTGGTGGTGGCCGGTGCTGGTGATCGTGGCGGTCACGATCGCCGTCCGCTTTCCGTTCTACGGCGACCCCGCGCCTTCGTTCGACGAGCAGCTTTACAATCTGATCGGGCACCACATGCTGCTGGGCAGCTGGCCCTACGTCGACCTGTGGGATCGCAAGCCGATCGGCCTGTTCCTGATCTATGCCTTCACCAACCTCGTGGCCGACCACACCGGCCTGTCGAGTCCGCTGAGCTACGAGCTGCTCGCGACGCTGTTCGGGATCGCGGGCGGGCTGATGACCTGGCGCCTTGCCGAAAAGCTCAAGCCCGGCGCCCCGGCGATGGCGGCCGGCGCCTTCTATCCGCTGCTGATGGCGCGCTTCGGCAGCCAGGCCGGACAGAGCGAAGGGTTCTTCGTGCCGCTGATGATCGGTGCGCTGGTGCTGATCGAGAAAGCCTCGCGCACCGCCGACCGGCGCAGGGCGCTGTCCCTGTGCCTCCTCGCGATGTTCGTCTGCGGGATTGCGCTGCAGGTCAAATACACGGTCGCGATGCAATGCGGGTTCCTGGGCCTCGCCTCGCTGTGGATTCTCTACAAGCGCGGCTACAGCATGGCGCAGCTCGGCGGCATCGCACTGCTGTTCGCCGCCGCCGGCATCGTCCCGACGATCGCCGCCTGGGTGCCCTATGCGCTCGCCGGCCACAGCCAGGAGTTCGTGTTTGCGAACTTCGTCTCGATCTTCGACCGCGGCTCGCCGCCCGAAAGCAAGATCCAGCGGCTGCTGCCCTATCTCTGGCTGCCCGCGACCTGCATCCTGCTGGGCCTTTCGTCGCTGCTCGACCGGCGCGAGAAGCCCTCGCCGACCTATCTGCTCTACGCCGGCTGGACCATTTCCTGTGCCGCCGGCCTGTTCATGGGCAGCACGATCTACGCCTATTACCTCGCCGCGCTGGTGCCCGGCGCGCTGCTGATGGCGCTCCCGGTGCTCGGGCAACTCGGCTCGGTCTCGCTGCTGGTGCTGCTGGCCGGCTTCGTGCTCGCCTACGACATCCCCGGCCGGCTGGAATTCTCGCTGCGCGGCCGGGCGACGCTCGAGCGGCTGACCACCCTGATCAAGCCGCATATCGGCAAGGACCGCTGCCTCTACGTCTACGACGGGCCCTCGTGGATCTACGACAGCACCGGCAGCTGCCTGCCGACCCGCTTCATCTATCCCGATCACCTGAACAACGTGCTCGAGCGCAATTCGCTCGGGATCGACCAGGTCGCCGAGGTCCACCGGATCTTCGCGCACAATCCGCCCGGCGTGGTGGTGACCGCCGACCGCCCGGTTACCGCGCAGAACAAGCAATCCAACGCCGCGGTGAAGCAAGAGCTCGACCGCGCCTATCGCGACCTTGCCAGCGTGCCCTACAACGGGCGCACGCTGATCCTGCACGTGCGCAAGGACGATCCGGTCGTCACGCCGCCTGCGGAGCAGCCCTGAGCGCGCGGCGGCGCGCGTCCCACCACAGGAACAGCCCCGCCCCGATGATGATCGCCGCGCCGAGCAGTGCGATCGGGTCGGGCGCATCGCCGAAGAAGAAATAGCCGAAGGTCGTCGCCATCAGCAGCTGGCCGTAGGTCATCGGCGCGACCGTGCCGGCCCCGGCCTTCACCGTGCCCATGTAGATGAACCATTGCGCGAAGGTGGCGCTGACCCCGATGAAGGCGCAGCGCGCGACCACGCTCCAGTGCGGCCAGTGGACGGCGAAGCGCCCGATTCCGCTGAGATGGCCCGCCAGCGTGGCCGCGAGCAGGAACAGCATCGCGGTGACCGACATGTAATACTGCATCCGCAGCACCCCCGCGGTGCCCGCGACCTTGCGGTTCGCGATGATCGCCACCGCCATGCCGGTGGCGCCCATCAGCGGGAACAGCACCCCCCAGCCGACTTCCTGGAAATTGGGCCGCAGCACGATCATCACCCCCGCGAAAGCGACGATCGTCGCGATCCAGGTCGCGGGCCGGGCCGGTTCGCGCAGGAACAGGATCGCCAGCACCGCGGTGATCATCGGCTGGGTGAAGGCGATGGTGGTCGCCTCGGCCAGCGGCATGATCCACACCGCGAGGAACATGCCCATCGCCGAACAGGCGATCGCGAAGCCGCGCAGCCACTGCGCCCGCGACGTCGGCAGCGCCAGCGTGCCCCAGCCCTCGCGCCAGCCGAGCAGCAGCGCAAGCCCGGCCGACCCGACCATGTAGCGCACCGCGCCCATCGCCGGCGCCGGCCACATGCCCGCCATGCCCTTGATGATCGCATCGCCGATCGACAGCGTGCAGAAACCGGCCAGCGCCCACAACAGGCCCGCGCGTTCGTGGTGCACGCCGATGCTCTCCCCTCAACCGAGGGACGGCTTTAGGCGTCGATCATGGGGCCAGCAAGCACCGAGACGGGGAACTCGCGCCGGAAGGCAGCGCCGCTGCAGTCGCGGATCGAATATTTATCGGCCTCGCCAATGGTCCTGCGTAGGATAAGTTCGCCGAGCAGGCCGACGGTGATCATCTGCCCGCCGAACAGCACCAGCAGCATGCCGAGCATCAGCAGCGGACGGTTGCCGATCCCATAGCCGAACAGCCAGATGGTCGAGAGATAGGCCAGGATTGCGATCCCCAACCCCGAGAGAAGCAGGCCCCCGCCCCCGAACAAGTGGAGCGGGCGCGAACCGTAGCGCGTATTGAGCCATACGGTCAGCAGGTCCAGCGCGCCCTTGACCAGACGCTTGGCGCCGAACTTCGACACGCCGAACTGGCGCGCACGATGCTGAACCGGAATCTGGCCGATGCGATAGCCGCGCGCGTGCAGCAAGGCGGGCACGAAACGGTGGAGCTCGCCGTAGAGGTTCAACTCGTCGAGCGCTTCGCGGCGATAGGCCTTGAAGCCGCAATTGTGATCGTTGAGATCGAGCCCGAAGGCCTTGTTGACCGCGCCATTGAACAGACGCGAGGGAAGTGTCTTGTCGAGCGGGTCGTTGCGGACCTGCTTCCAGCCGGAAACCACGTCCGCTCCGGCATCGATCGCTTCGAGGAAATTGCCGATCTCGCTGGGATTATCCTGCAGATCGGCGTCCATGCTGAACACGATGCGGCCGCGCGCCGCGGCGAAACCGGCCGACAGCGCCGCCGATTTGCCGAAATTGCGACGGAACCGGATCAGGCTGATCCGCGGATCGCGTTCGATCAGGCCGCGAATCACATCGGCCCCGCCGTCGCGGCTGCCATCATCCACGAAAATAATTTCGAAGCCCTTGCCCAGCGCGTCGCAATTCCCGACGATTTCGCCATACAGGATTTCGAGGCTTTCCCGCTCGTCGAAAAATGGCACGACGAAGCTGAGCTCGAGCGACGGTACCACGGCCGGTCGGATCGGAGCTTCATAGGACATTTGCGGCTTTCCCCGTTGCGTGATCCCGCGATAGTAGGTGGAGGAAAAGAATTGGTTAACGCTGTTCGTGAGGGTCCGGGTTAATGATGCTGAGTGCGCTGGCGACCCTGCTGCTCGCCTTGATCGCAATGGCGCCAGGCACGCTGTTCTGTCGGCGGCTGCCACTCGATACAGGGCTTTTCGCCGCTCTCGCGACCGCTTCGCTGGCCATCTGCCTGATGGCCACCGCGCTGCTCAGTGTGGCCGTCCACTTCGTGAGCGGCCAGGCGCTGGCGGCTTGGGCCTTGGCCCCGGTCTCGCTGGTCCTATGCGGCATCGCTTCTTGGCACACGCGCGGCGCCGGCTGGCGGCGGCCGTCGATCGAATGGCCCGGGCTGGCGATCGTGGCGCTATTCCTGCTGTACGGCGTATTCACCTATGCGATTTCGATAACCGATCTGCCCGACGGATCGTTGCGCGTACACTCATGGTACAATGCCGACTGGTTCAAGCATATCGGTCATAGCTTTGCATTGGCCGATTATGGCATACCCGCGCGCGATATTTTCGCTGGCGGCCGCCCGCTCAATTATTATTGGCTTATCTACCTTCTTCCCGGAGCCGGGACCTCGATCGGCGGCGACGCATGGTCAGCGTTTTATGTCGCGAACCTCATCTTGGCCGCGCTGCTGTGGCTGACGTTTTACGGGCTGGTGCGCTCGATCGGAGTGCCGCCGATCATCGCCGCCCTTGCCGTGCTGATCGCAACGCTCGCGACCGCGCCCGCGGAACTCTGGATTGTGCTGCTCAAGTGGGACGCCAAAACCCTAATTGACGGCCCCTACATTCCGATCGGCCCTTCTTTCATAAGCTTCCAGCTATATATACCGCAGCACGCCTTCGCTCTCGCCCTGTTTCTGGGATGGGCGGGGACCACGATCCGACTACGTGAGCAGCCCGCGGCGCTTCGCCTGGTGATCCTGGGCGGCCTGGCAACCGTGATGACCGTCTCGACCCTGTTCGGCGGGATCCTGCTGGGAACCTATTGCCTGTTCGCACTCGATCGCCGCGGCCTTGCCGCATTGCCCGAACTCGCCATCCTGGGCGTGCTCGCGGGCCTGTTCGTGCTAGTCCTCGGAGTGATCGATCTCGGGCATGCTGATGCCGCGATGAAGAGCCCCGCCCTCACGAACCCACCCGATCCCGGCACGGCGTGGACCAGAGCTTATACGGCGTTGAAATTCCTCTTCCACGGCACGGGTCTGGCCTTCCTGCTCTCGCTCTTTCTTGCCGTTCGGTGGCGTCCGAGGGATGAAGCCGAACGCGACGGGCGCTCGCTTGCGATCCTGCTTGCGCTCGTAACCGTGGGAGCAACCATCGCGCTGGAATTCCTCTTCCGACCCCGCATCGCGCAAGAGATCGGTATCCGGGTGCTCAATTTGCCCACGGTCACGGGTGCACTCGTTGCCGGCACCTATCTGTGGCACGCCCGATCATCCGGCCGCGACTTGCGGGGCGGCATCGCGATCTCCGTCTTGCTCGTCGGACTGGCAATACCGAGCCTGGCCTTGCTGACCGCCTGGCACGGCTCGCCTGCTCGCAATTTCACGACCGTCATTCCCGCGGACGACCGCACTGTCTTGTCCGAACTTCGCGCACAGAGCGGTGCGAAGGACATTGTCTGGCAATACCCGGAAAAGCCGTTTCTTTCCCGTCCCGCGGGACGCGACGCGTGGGCCGTGATTTTTGCAGGACGGACCGTTCTCGCTAGCGAGCGGGCGACCGACTACCCAGCCGCACTGCCCGATATCGCCGCGGCCTATCGCTATTTTTCCGGCGCGCCCGAACACCCCCCGGCATCCGCCGATTGGGTCTATCTCTCGCGAACCCTGCATCCGGACACATACGACCAGATAGCCGCGCAGCTCTCGGCTGATCGTCACTGGAAACGGCGGTTATGCCTTCAGAATGCCTGCCTGTTTTCGCGCGTGGAACGCGAGGCGACCAGATAGCTCAACCCGCCGAACAAGGCATCTCCGGCAAGGCAGACCAGACGGGCGAGCAACGCCAGCAGCGCCACCGCACCGGCATTTTCGCCCGGAACGGCGATTGCGAGCAGCACTGCCTCGCGCACGCCGACGCCGCCCGGCGCGACGGGAACCAGAAGGCCCGCCGTCCAGGCCAGAAAAAAGCGACCGGCCAGCCGGCCCGGATCGTTCGCGAGCGTGCTCAGCGTGCCAAGCGCGATGATCGAGCCTGCGTAAATCCCGAAGAACAGAAGTTGCCAGGCGAGGCCGGCCATCAGCGGGCGAGACGGTTTGATTGCGAGCACCGTTCCCGCGGCAATCGTACCGGCGGCCGCCCACCAGCCCATTCCCGCTTGCAGGAATGCCGCCAAGGTCACCGCGATTCCAACATGCAGCGCCGCCTCGACTACGCTGGCCCGCACCATGGCGCGATGCTCGAGCCCGTGCCGCTGGCCGATCACCTGGCGCGAAACATATTGGAAAACCGAACCCGGCAGATATTTGGCCATGACGCCGGGACCGTAAATCGCGTAGACTTCGGCAAATGCGAGCCGGCGCCGCGGCGACGCCAGTGCCGTCCAAGCTTTCGCCAAAAGGCCGAGCGAAGCAGCATAGACGACGGACAAGATCGCGGCCGCCAGCCAGTCCTGCCAGCCCAGCGCCAGGATCAGTGGGCCGAGATCCAGCTTCGCCAGCGCGCGGCCGAGATAGATCAGGCTGGCGATCAGCAGTGCAAAGCCGGCCCAGCGGCCCAGCACCTTGCGCCATGAGGGCCGGCGGGCCGTTTCAGGCATGATGCAAGATGCTGGTATGATCCGGATAGGGAACGCAGAAGGATCGGCCGAAATAGTGGCTTTCGCTCAGTCCGCTATGCGCGATCGCGCCGCGGTAGCGTTTGCGGCCGGAATCGTCGAACAGTACGATCCCACCCGGCTTCAAGTGCGGGATAGCCGCCATGAGACAGTCCGCGCGATGGCGGCCGTCCACGACCACCAGATCGAAATGGCCGCCCACCTCTGAGATCGCGCCGACGTAGGAAGCTCCCCCGTCCACGATCGGGCGTTCCAGCAGCGCTACGTTCGCTAAGGGCGCCAGCATCTTGCGAAATTCACCCATGAACGCGGCGTCATGCTCGACCGTCAGGACTTCATGCGCGCGCTTCGCCAGCCAGGCCGTGCTTGCACCGGCGCCATATTCGAAGACGCGCGCATTGCGGCGAGCCGCGAGAAACCGTTCCACCTCGCGCGTGGCTGCGACGTTCCACCACGGCAGGCCCAGTTCGGCCATCTTCCTGATATCGTAAATCGCCAGCAACGACGCGAACCAGCGCCGCCAGCCGTAAGGATCGCTTTCTTCCGCCGCCGCGAAAAGTGGTTTCGTCGGACCGAAACCGCCAATCGCGTGCATCATTGCGATATAGGAGCGCTTGACCAACACCATTCGGGTTCCTCGTTTACTGACGGCAATCCCGCATTAACCACGCAATGCCTTTAGAATCGTTAAATCGATGTGCGCACGGCGTGGCGGCGGATAATCCACAATCAATGCATTCATGGCTTGCGGCCCGCCGCCAAAGACGCAAATGCCGCATGCGCGGGGGAGAGCTTCGGATGGCAGCGCGGGCAGATCGTATTTTTGACGAGCAGGTGTGGCAGCGCCCGCTCGCCGCCGTGAACGACATCACAGCAAAACTCGATCGGGTGCTGCTGAATCGGGCCGTCTGGCTTGCCGCGATCCTGTTCGCACTGGCGTTGCAGACTGCGCTGATCTTCAGCCATGAACCGTGGCTCGACGAATACCAGGCGGTCCAGCTCGCGGTCCAGGCCCCCGATTTCCCCAGTCTGCTCGCCTGGCTCAAATACGAAGGCCATCCGCCGTTATGGTACGCCATCCTGCGCGGAATGGCGCATTTCATGGACCCGTTGGCGACGCTGCCGGTCGCGGCATTGCTGATCGCGATGCCGACGCAGGCCGCCATCCTCTTCGCCAGCCCGTTCTCACGGGCGGAACGGCTAATGATTGCTCTGAGCGAATTCGTGATGTTCGAATTCCTCACGCTCTCGCGCAGCATGACCCTTGGGGTCGCCCTGTTCGTGCTGGTGCTTACGTGCTGGCGCCGGCGCTGGGCATGGCTCGCCATCGCGATTCTGCCATTCTGCGACTTTTTATTCGGTGTGCTGTCGGTGGTCTGCGTGCTGCTCAAATATCGCGAGAAGAGCCTTTGGTGGCCGGGTGTGGCGCTGTGGCTCGCGAGCGGTCTTGTATCCGCATGGACCGTGCTGCCCGCGCCTGACGCCCTGCCGGCACTGGCGACGAACGGCATCGGCAAGGATCTGTTTTCCTGGCTGATGTTCATCGGCACGCTTGCCTTTCCTTTCCAGGGCGGGCTCGATCCCGGCTGGGACCAGCCGCCGTTTCCGATCGCGGGCCTGCTCGGCCCTGCCTTCCTGTGGTTCGCTTGGCGGCAAACCGCGAGCAACCACTTCCACCGGCTGCTGATGTTCGGCTTCCTCGGCCTGACCCTCGCTTTCAGCCTCGTGGTCTACCCGCTCGCGATCCGGCATCTGATGCTAGCAGCCTTGCTTCTGATCGGTCTTGCCTGGCTGCGCGCCGACACCGGCGAGCGCCTTTCCGCCGGCTTTCGCTTGTGGCTCGCCCTCGCCGCGGCATGCGGCGTCGCGACGGCGGCGATAAACCTGCTCCTGCCGTTCGACACTGCGCAGGCTGCAGTCAACGAGATCGAACGGCGGGGATTGGCCGGGAAGCATTGGATGGTATTCCCGGATTCGCGCGCGCAGGGCGTTGCGGCGATTTCCGGCATGGAATTCGAGCGGACCAAACGGATGTGCATGCAAAGCTTCATCCGCTGGGACTACAACGCCGGCTTGAGGAATCCGCAGATGGTCGAGGATTATCTGCGGGACGCGGTCAGGACTCACGGGCGCTTTTACCTGATAGGCGATATTGATCTGTCCAAACGCCTGCCGCCCGAACTCGTCATGCCGATCGCTCACATACCGGCGGGTTACGACCGGTTCGCTTTCCACCTGTTCGTCATCGGACCAAGCAGTCCGGAACGCCAGATCACCCTTCCGCGCTGCGTGCCTGATCAACGGCCGTTCGCCCGCCTGTAGACGATCGCCCATTTAGACAATCGCAAGTTTTCCAAACTATTCACCATTCAAGATCAGGAATTGTCAGTCATGAACTGGCACCCGACGGTTTCATGGAGCGGGGAATGAGTGCATTCGGACGGAAGAACGGCGTAAGCGGCATGGCGCCTGGCGCCCGGCCCAGCTTCGGCGTTGCGAAGCCGATGAAGGGCGGCGAGCTGCGCAAGCCGGGCGTTCCGCCGCCGGGCGCTTCCGCACCGGGCGGCGACCAGTTCCCGCCGCTGCCGGGCGACGGCGCGCTCACCGATCCTTCGAACTTCGCCAAGAGCGACGCGATGAGCCGGCTGGCCGACCGCGCCAACCAGGTCGTCGACAACACCGCCCAGATCGAAGGCTTCGAGGCCAGCGTCCACAAGATCAAGGAACAGGTGCTGCCGCGCCTGCTCGAACGCGTCGATCCGGAAGCCGCCGCGACCCTTTCCAAGGAGGAGCTCTCCGAGGAATTCCGCCCGATCATCATGGAAGTGCTGGCCGAGCTCAAGGTCACGCTCAACCGCCGCGAGCAGTTCGCGCTCGAAAAGGTGCTGATCGACGAATTGCTCGGCTTCGGCCCGCTCGAGGAACTGCTCGGCGATCCGGACGTCAGCGACATCATGGTCAACGGCCCGAACCAGACCTACGTCGAACGCAAGGGCAAGCTCCAGCTCGCGCCGATCCAGTTCCGCGACGAACAGCACCTGTTCCAGATCGCCCAGCGGATCGTCAACCAGGTCGGCCGCCGCGTCGACCAGACCACCCCGCTCGCCGACGCCCGCCTCAAGGACGGCAGCCGCGTCAACGTGATCGTTCCGCCGCTGTCGCTGCGCGGCACCGCGATCTCGATTCGTAAATTCTCCGAGAAGCCGATCACCATCGACATGCTGCGCGACTTCGGCTCGATGAGCGACAAGATGGCGACCGCGCTGAAGATCGCCGGCGCCTGCCGCATGAACGTGGTCATTTCGGGCGGTACCGGCTCGGGTAAGACGACCATGCTCAACGCCCTGTCGAAGATGATCGACCCGGGCGAGCGCGTGCTGACGATCGAAGACGCGGCCGAGCTCCGCCTGCAGCAGCCGCACTGGCTGCCGCTCGAAACCCGTCCGCCGAACCTCGAGGGCCAGGGCGCGATCACGATCGGCGATCTCGTCAAGAACGCCCTGCGTATGCGTCCGGACCGGATCATCCTGGGCGAAATCCGCGGCGCGGAGTGTTTCGACCTCCTCGCCGCGATGAACACCGGCCACGACGGCTCGATGTGCACGCTCCACGCCAACAGCCCGCGCGAATGCCTCGGCCGTATGGAAAACATGATCCTGATGGGCGACATCAAGATTCCGAAGGAAGCCATCAGCCGGCAGATCGCGGAATCGGTCGATCTGATCGTGCAGGTCAAGCGCCTGCGCGACGGTTCGCGCCGCACCACCAACATCACCGAGGTGATCGGGATGGAGGGCGACGTGATCGTGACCCAGGAACTGTTCAAGTTCGAATATCTCGACGAGAGCGAGGACGGGAAGATCCTCGGCGAGTTCCGTTCGACCGGCCTGCGGCCCTATACGCTGGAAAAGGCCCGCCAGTTCGGCTTCGACCAGGCCTATCTCGAAGCCTGCCTGTAATCTCCGCCGGCCGAAAACCGGGGCGGCGGAATGAACGCGCGTCCGTCAGGAACTTAATATAGGTTAAACCGTTAATCTTTTTTGACAACATTGTCAGTAGAGACGGAACCTATGCTCGAGCACACCCCTGTCCTGATCGTGGAAGACGAGGCCGTCGTGGCGATCGATCTCGCTTTCGCGGTGGCGGACAACGGGGGCGAGGTGATCGGGCCTGCCCATTCGATCGAGGAGGCGTTCCGTATCCTGCCCCAGCATCCGGTGCAGGCCGCGATCCTCGATTTCGAACTGAATGGACGCGATGTCGTTCCGCTGGCGCGGCATCTGTTCGAAGCCGACATTCCCTTCGTGTTTCATACCGCCAATGCGCTGCCGCTGGAACTCGCCGAGCAATGGCCCGAGGTGCCGGTGCTGCTGAAACCCTGCCCAACCGCTCTGCTGATGGAGACGCTTGCGGGTGAGATCCGGAAACGCGCGGATCGCGCCCGCACCGCGGCCTGATCTTTAGCGGGACACCCAGCCCTTCAGCGCCATCGTCATCAACACCACGCCGACCAGCGTGAAGGCGAAGAACAGCTTCGGCCAGGGGACCCATCCCGCGCGATCGACATCGCGGCGTCTCGCGCGGCGATGATCGGCCCAGATCGTGAAGCCGGCGGCCAGGAAGCAGCCCATGCCCCACAGGCCGGCGATGGTCGCCTCGCTCGCAAAACGCAGGCTGTCAGGCTCTTGCAGCATGCCGCGCGCTATGCCGGGCGGCACAGCGGGCGGCAATCCCCGGACGGTGCGGGATGCGGGCCGGTGGAACCGCGCTTCGCTCCAGCCGTTGGGTGCCTGTCAATTTTGCCTCGAAAGGAGCCAGTCATGGCCAGGAAAATCGTCATCGCCGCTACCCTCGGGTTGCTCGCCCTCACCGCAACCGCCTGCAACACCGTAAAGGGCGCGGGCCGCGACATCGAATCGGTCGGCAAGGCAGGCGACGACGCGATCAATCACTGAACCGTCACATCGCAGGTGACTTCGGGCATTCGCCGGAATAATGCTCCGGCGAATAGCTCGAAGGAACCTGCTCGATGACCCGCAATTCCAAACTGGCGAAATTCGCTTTCGCCCTCAGCCTGGCAACGCTCGCACTCGGTGCGGTCGCCTGCAACACCGTCAAAGGTGTCGGCAAGGACATCGAGTCCGCCGGCCAGGCCGGAGACGACGTGATCCACGGCAAATAGGGCGCCGTCAGGCTTCCATTTCGTATCGCTGTTCGTAACGATGCACGGCGCGCAGCAGCGCGTCGTGCTCATGGATGAACTTGCCGCCGGCCCTTTCCAGCGCGAGCCCCAGGATCGCCTCCGCCAGCTTGTGGGCCGAGATCGAACGATACCGGCGATTCTTGCCCTGGAGGAACAGATCCGCAAGCGGACTGGCGATCCTCCCCAGCCCTTCCGCCGGGCGCAGATCGTCCTGCCGCGATCCCCGGATCAGGCCGGGGCGCAGAATGTCCAGCCGCTTGAAGTGAAGCTTGCCGAGCGCGATCTCGACCTCGCCCTTGACCTGCAGGTACAGCGTCTTGCTGGCCAGGCTGGCACCGATCGACGAGACGAAGATGAAGTGCGGCACGCCCAGCGCCTTCGCGGCCTGCGCGACGTCCATCACCAGCTTGTGGTCCACCGCCCGGAACGCCTCCGGGTCGCGCCCCGCCTTGCGCCAGGTGGTGCCGAGCGCGCAGACCAGCACGTCGGGCCTGACCGTTTCGATCACTTCGGGCCACAGCTCCGTCGGGGCCAGTCGCATCTCCATCCGCGCGCCGGGCGGCAGCGGGATTTCGCGGCGGGCAACCGCGGTCAGGCGGAAATCGGTCTTGCCGACCAGCTCCTGCATGGTCGTGCGGCCGACAAGCCCGGTCGATCCGAACAGCGCCAGTTTAACGGGTTCAGACATTCGAGAGCCCTTCGGGGACTTTGCCAAAGATCTTGGCGTATTGGTCGATTGCGAAACGGTCGGTCATGCCGGCGATGAAATCGGCAATGTGGCGGCTGCGCCCGGGCTCGCCGGCAGGATGCGCCGCGCTCCAGCCGTCGGACATCAGCGCCGGCTCCTGCGCATAGGCGGCAAACAGCCCCGCAATCACCTGCTGCGCTCGCTCCGCGGTCGCGATCTGCTCGGGATGGTAATAGAGCTTCTCGTACATGAAGCTTTTCAGCCGGCGTTCTTCCACCGCGAAATCGGGCGAGAAGCTCACCAGCGCCCGGCCCGCCCTGCGCACCTCTTCCACCGATCCGATCCCGCCCAGATTGGCGCGCGTCCGTTCGAGCAGATCGTTGACCATCAGGCCGATCTGCGTGCGCACCAGTTCGCGCAACTGCGCTTCGCGCGGGGCGCTGGGAAAGCGCTTTTCGACCGCCCGCCACTGGTCCGCGAGGAAATCCAGGCCGAGCAGATCGTCGAGGATCAAGAAACCCGCGCGCAGCCCGTCGTCGATGTCGTGGTTGTCGTAGGCAATGTCGTCCGCCAGGGCCGCGACCTGTGCTTCGAGCGAAGGCCAGGTGTCGAGATCGAGCGGGTAGGCCGCGTCGATCTCCTGCATCGCCCAGCCCGGTGAAGTGAGCGGTCCATTGTGCTTGGCGAGGCCTTCGAGCACTTCCCACGAGAGGTTCAGGCCCTCGTGGTCGCAATAAGGGCTCTCGAGCCGCATCAGCGTGCGCAGCGACTGCGCATTGTGGTCGAACCCGCCCGCCGCCTCCATCGCAACGTCGAGCGCCTTCTCTCCCGCATGGCCGAAGGGCGGATGGCCGATGTCGTGCGCAAGGCACAGCGCCTCGGTCAGATCCTCGTCCAGCCCCAGCGCGCGGGCCAGCACGCGACCGATCTGCGCGACTTCGATGCTGTGGGTCAGGCGGACCCGGTAATGGTCGCCGTCGGGGGCGATGAACACCTGGGTCTTGTGGCGCAGGCGGCGGAAGGCGATCGAATGCACCACCCGGTCGCGGTCGCGCTGGAACTCGCCGCGCGGCCCGCGCGCACCGGCGCGGCTTTCCGCAAATTCGCGGCCGCGCGACTGCGCGGGGTCGGAAGCGTAGCGAGCCCGGTTCATTGCGCGCCCCCTAACGCACGGCGCACGTCATTGCGAGGGACAAAGCGGTGCCGGGATCCCGGCCGCTCGTCAAAGCTATCTGTTGATCTCCAACCGCCGCTCAATCCGTTCGACCCGATCGTTCAGATGATCCAATCCGAGTTGCTGTGCGGCGTCGGCAGCAGCGAGATTCCCCAGATGCTGGATAATCGAACCCTGACCGGCCTCAAGATTCGAGAGGCGCCCCTTGATGTCTTTCAGTTCGCGCTCGACACGATCCTGCCCCGCCTGAAACCGCTTCAGGTGCTCAAGAATCAGGTTTTCGACATTCTCGGTCATCGTCGGGACCCTGCGCTTTGGATGCCATATCCTAACCGAATTCAGAGGAACATTGCAAGAACTCTACATCAGTCCTCGCCCAGAATCCACTCCACCGCCTTTTCCGCATGGATGCGGGTGGAATCGTAGATCGGCAGGACGTTGGCGTCGATATCGACCACCATGTCCAGCTCGGTGCAGGCGAGCACGATCGCCTTGGCGCCGCTCTGCTCCTTGACGGTGATCATCGTCTTGAGCCGCCGCTCGGCATCGCGGGTGACCTTGCCCTGCATCAGCTCCTCATAGATGATCCGGTCGAGCTGCTCGACATAGTTCATGTCCGGCGGCAGCAGGTCGACCCCGTGGGCTACCAGCCGCTGGCGATAGAAGCTCTCGGTCATCACATTGCGGGTACCGAACAGCGCCGCGACCTTGACCCCGTCGCGCCCCATCTTCTCGCCGACGCATTCGGCGATGTGGAAGATGGGCACGTCGACCGCGGCGGCGACCTCGTCATAGACCTTGTGCATCGAGTTGGCCCCGATCACGATCGCCCCCGCCCCGGCGCGCGCGAGCCGCTTGGCCGAACGGATCAGGACCTGAGCCGCGTCCTCCCAGCCCTCGTCGTCGGTGACGCGGTAGAGGCGCGAGAAATCGAGGCTTTCGATCAGCAGCGGCGCACTCGCGGGGTATTTCATCCGCGCCTGCACCTTGCGGTTGATGTAGTCGTAATAGGTGCGGGTCGATACCCAGCTCATGCCACCGATCAGGCCGAGTTTACGCAAATTCGAATCCTTCTTCCACCAATCCGCGCAGCAATAAGTGCGCGTCCCTCTAGCGGCAACGGCTTAGCGTGAGCCTGCCGCCCGTGGTTAGTGGGCGGGGAAGAATTTGCGGTGAGACGACTCTCTAGAACGATGTACTTCCGCCGTTCTTCTTCATGCAGCCCTGCATGGCGACACGCGCGGTGGCGATCACAGCGCCTTGACGATCTCCTCGACGACCTTCTTGGCATCGCCCAGCAGCATCATGGTCTGGTCCATGTAGAATACGTCGTTGTCGACCCCGGCATAGCCGACCCCGCCCATGCTGCGCTTGATGAAGAAGATCGTCTTGGCCTTCTCCACATCGAACACCGGCATGCCGTAGATCGGCGATGACTTGTCGGTCTTGGCCGCCGGATTGACCACGTCGTTCGCGCCGATGATGAAGGCAACGTCGGCCTGGGCGAACTCGGAGTTGATGTCCTCGAGCTCGAACACCTCGTCGTAGGGAACGTTGGCTTCGGCCAGCAGCACGTTCATGTGGCCGGGCATGCGGCCGGCGACCGGGTGGATCGCATATTTGACCGAGACGCCCTCTTCCTTCAGCGCGTCGGCCATTTCGCGCAGCACGTGCTGCGCCTGCGCCACCGCCATGCCGTAGCCGGGGATGATGATGACGCTGGCGGCTTCCTTGAGCAGGAAGGCGGCGTCTTCCGCGCTGCCGCGCTTCCACGGGCGGTCGGTCTTGGCCGCGCCGGCATCGCCGCCGCCGCTTTCCGCGCCGAACCCGCCCGCGATCACGCTGATGAAGCTGCGGTTCATCGCCCGGCACATGATGTAGCTGAGGATCGCGCCGGAGGAGCCGACCAGCGCCCCGGTGATGATCATCGCGCTGTTGTGCAGCGTGAAGCCCATCGCCGCCGCCGCCCAGCCCGAGTAGCTGTTGAGCATCGAGACCACGACCGGCATGTCCGCCCCGCCGATCGGGATGATCAGCAGGAAGCCGATCGCGAAGCTGGCCGCGACGATCACCCAGAACAGCGGATTTTCGCCCGGCCCCGCCTGCGCGGCAGCGGCGAACAGCCCGGTCATTGCGAGGATCGCGACCAGCGTGCCGAGATTGATCACGTGCCGCCCCGGCAGCATGATCGGCGCGCCGGACATATTGCCGTTGAGCTTGGCGAAGGCGATCACCGAGCCGGAGAAGGTGATCGCGCCGATCGCCGCGCCGAGCGCCATCTCGACCCGGCTGACGGTGAGGATGTTGCCGTCCGCCCCGAGGATGCCGAAGGCGTCCGGGTTAAGGAACGCGGCGACCGCGACCAGCACCGCCGCCAGGCCCACCAGCGAGTGGAACGCCGCAACCAGCTGCGGCATGTCGGTCATCTTGATCTTGCGCGCGACCACGAAGCCGAAGCCGCCGCCGATCAGGATCGCGCCCGCGATTTCCGCGAGCGAGGCGACCTCGTGGGTGACCAGCGTGGTCACCACCGCGATCACCATGCCGAGCATCCCGTAGCGGTTACCGGCGCGGCTTGAGGCAGGCGAACTCAGCCCCCGCAGCGCAAGAATGAAGCACACCCCCGCCACCAGATAGGCGAGCGCGACCCAGGGGTTTACGGCGTGGACGGCCTCCATCACTTGGCCCCCCCGGCTTTATCTGGTGCCTTGGGAGCAGGACGGTCCTTCTTCTTGTACATCGCCAGCATCCGCTCGGTCACCGCGAAGCCGCCGAAGATGTTCACGCTCGCGAGCGCCACCGCGACCAAGCCGAGCCATTTCGAGCCCGCGCTGCCCGCCGCCGCCGAGGCGATCAGCGCGCCGACCACGATCACGCTGGAGATCGCATTGGTCACCGCCATCAGCGGCGTATGCAGCGCCGGAGTGACCGACCAGACCACGTAATAGCCCACGAAGCAGGCCAGCACGAAGATCGAGAGGATGGTTATGAAGTCCACAGTCTGCGCTCCCCCGAGCGGTTGGTCGTTACAGCTTCTGCGCGATCTCGACCGCGTTGCCTTCGGGGTCCTGGTAATACATCACCTTGACCCCGAGCGGCGCGACCTCGGTGATGTCGAGCGCGGGGGTCAGCCCCTGTGCGGCCAGCGCGGCCCTGGTCGCTTCGAGATCGGTGGTCGAGAGCGTGACCTGCGAGATGCCCTGGACCGCGGCATGGGCCGGCGGCTTGGCGCGAGGCGTCGCGGGAGGTTGCGAATTGGCGATCTTGAGCAGTTCGATCCGCTCGTTGCCGCTGGTCAGCCAGCGCACCGGGATGCCGGGTCCGAAGGTCGTATCGAGTTCGACCGTGAAGCCGAGTTTCTTGAAGAACTCGGTTTCCTTGTCGAGATCGGCGACCGAGATCGCGACCATCCAGTGGCCCAGCTCGGGCGCGGCCTGCGCCGAGGCGGGCAGCGCCACGACTGCAGATGCCAAGCCAAGAGCGGCAAACAAACCCTTCATCCCAAAAGCCTTTCATTCACGACCTTGCCGTCCTGCGTCAGCCGCACGGCATTGCCGATTTCCTCGTCCAGCACCGGTTTTCCCTGCTCCTTGTCCCAGAAGGCGGAGAGGAAGTTGTACAGGTTGCGCGCGTAGAGCGCCGAGGCGTCCGCCGCGAGATGGGTCGCGGTGTTGGAGAAGCCCATGATCTTCACGCCGTGCTTCTCGACCACCCGGTCGGGCGCCGAGCCCTCGACGTTGCCGCCCTGCGCCACCGCGAGATCGAAGATCACGCTGCCCGGCTTCATGCTGGCGATCTGGGCGTCCGACACCAGCCGGGGAGCGGCGCGCCCCGGGATCAGCGCCGTGGTTATCACGATGTCCTGCTTGGCGATGTGGCTCGACACCAGTTCGGCCTGCGCCTTCTGGTATTCCTCGCTCATTTCGGTGGCGTAGCCGCCCGAGCCTTCGCCCTCGATCCCGGCGACGCTTTCGACGAACACCGGCTTGGCGCCGAGGCTTTCGATCTGCTCCTTCGTGGCCGAGCGCACGTCGGTGGCCGAAACCTGCGCGCCCAGGCGGCGCGCGGTCGCGATCGCCTGCAGGCCCGCGACGCCGACGCCCATCACGAACACCCGCGCGGCGGTGATGGTGCCCGCGGCGGTCATCATCATCGGGAAGGCGCGGCCATAGAGGTCCGCCGCGGCGATCACCGCCTTGTAGCCCGAGAGATTCGACTGGCTCGAGAGCACATCCATGCTCTGCGCCCGGGTGATGCGCGGCATGAACTCCATCGCCAGCGCCTCGAACCCGCCCTTGGCATATTCGTCGACTCGCGCGCGCTGGCCGAAGGGGTCGAGGGTTGCCGCCACCCAGGCCCCGGGCTTCGCGCCCTTGAGCGAGGCCAGCTCGGGGGCCTGCACGCCCAGCACGATATCGGCGTCCTTGATCGTCGCCGCGAGCGGGCCGACCTGGGCACCCGCATCGGCGAACGCCGCATCCGGGATCGACGCGCTCGCGCCGGCCCCGGCCTCGACCGCAACCGACGCACCCAGCGCGCTGAATTTCCTGACCGTTTCAGGCGTTGCCGCGACACGGCTTTCGCCTGCGGCTCGCTCCTTCAGAATTGCGATCCGCATCGTCCCTCACCCCTCTCGCGACGAAATCAGGAAGCGAGCAGCAGGACCACCAGGGCCACGATCAGCACGATCACCGGCACCGAATATTTGATCAGGGCGATGAAGCCGTCATAGGTCTTCTGCGCCGCCTGCATGTCGTTCGCCGAGGCCATTTGCGGGATTCCTTCGAGAATTCGGGTTGCACGTACCGGCGCGGCTCTAGCGTCCTCCGCTCCCTCGCTCAAGGGCGGAGCGCCGGTTTTGTATGACGATTTTCGGGACAGGCCGAAATCCGCGCAACAGGCTTAATCTGCTCTTTACTCCCTGCCGCTAAATCCTTGGGCCGACCGGACCGGACCGAGAATTTGAGGGGGATACGTGGCGGAGCCCGAACAGCGCCTGTTGATGCTGATCGACGACGAACCGGCGCAGAGCCGGCTGATCGCCGCGCTCGCCGCCCGCGAGGGCTGGCGCACGCTGGTGGTCAAGGATTCGGAGACCGCGATCGCCACGTTGGGCACCCGCGAAGGGATGCAGCTTTCGGCGATTATCCTCGACCAGTGGGTTCCGGGCGACGACGCCTGCTCGCTGATCGCCGAGCTCAAGAGCCGCCGCCCCGCCCTGCCGATATTGATGCTCACCACCAGCGCCAGCCCGCTGCTCGCGGTCGAGGCGATGCGTGCCGGGGCCACCGACTATCTCGTCAAGCCGGTCGCGCCCGACCGGCTGATGCAGGCGCTGCGCAGCGCGACCACCCGCGAGGCGCCCAAGGATGAGCTCCAGCCGCTGACCGAGAAGATGCCGGCGACGCTCGATTTCGATTCGATGATCGGCGCTGCGCCCACATTCCGCGCCGCGCTGGCCAAGGCGGCCAAGGCCGCCCGCGGGCACGGCTATGTGCTGATCGAGGGCGAGACCGGCACCGGCAAGGAAATGCTGGTCCGCGCGATGCATGCGGCCAGCCCGCGCGCCAAGGCTCCGTTCCGGATCATCAATATCGCCGGCATTCCGGCGAACTCGATCGAGTCGGTGCTGTTCGGACACGAGAAGGGCGCCTTCCCGGGCGCCTTCGACCGCCAGATCGGGGCGATGCAGCATTGCGACGGCGGTACGCTGGTGCTCGACGAGGTCGACCGGCTGACCGACTCGCTCCAGGAACGGCTCGCCGAATCGATCGCCGCCGGCTCGATCCGCCCGGTCGGCGCCCGCCACAGCTTCCGCATCGACCTGCGCCTGATCGCGGCGTCCAACTGCCCGCTCGCCGATCTGGTCGAGGTCGGGCACTTCCGCCAGGACCTCTACGAAGCGCTCGGCGCGACCCGCATCGTGCTGCCGCCCCTGCGCGAGCGCGCGGGCGACATTCCCGGCCTCACTCGCTACTTCCTCGGCCGCATCGGCGAACAGCCGGGCCTGCGCCCGCTCGGCATCACCGACGGCGCACTGGCACTGCTCGCCGCCTACGACTGGCCCGGCAACGTCCGCCAGCTGCAGGCGGTGCTGTTCCGCGCCGCGGTGTTCTGCGACGGCGACGCGCTGACCGGCGAGGACTTCCCGCAACTGCTCGAACTGATCGGCGATATCCGCGAGAGCGCGGACAAGGTCGCCTATGAAAGCGCGGGGGTGGAACTCTACACCTCCGACGGAAATCTCCGCCCGCTCGAAGAGATCGAGGCCGACGTGATCCGGCTTGCAATCGGCCATTATCGCGGCCGGATGACCGAAGTCGCCCGCCGCCTCGGGATCGGCCGCTCGACGCTGTACCGCAAGCTCAGCGATCTCGGGATCGACAACGACGCGGCTTGAGCGCTTTCGCTCGTTCACCTGACCGCCTAACACCGCGGAATGATCCGCGCGCTGTTCGTCATGTCATCGCTGCTGATGGTCCAGCCTGCCGTGCAGGCGGCGGATGGCTATCCTTGCCAGTGGGTGCGCGGGCGGCTCAGCACCTATAACGGCAACCCGACTTTTCGCATCTGGCCCCAGGGAACACGCCGCCTGCTCGGTGTGGTCGGCGAAAAGCCGGGCGAGACCGAAGATGCCGCGATCCTGCCGATCGCGGTGCGAAAGGCGGACCCGGGTTTCGAGCGCGACATCTGGGGCAGCTTCCGCGTCTGCCCGGTCACGCCCGAGCGCAAGGGGTTGATGCGGATGGTCCGGATGGTCGACGCGCGGGATTTGCGAGTGAGGGAGAGATAATGACCGATTTCAACGGCAGGACCGCGCTGATCACCGGCGCGGCATCGGGGATCGGCGCGGCTTGCGCGCGCTGGCTGGATTCGCGCGGCGTCGCCCGGCTCATCCTAGTCGATCTCGACGAGGCGGGGCTGGCTGGGCTGCACCTGTCCTGCGCAAGCGAGCGCCACATCGGCGACGTGAGCGATCCGGCGTTCTGGGACCAGCTGGAGCCCACGCTGGAACGGCTCGACCACGCGGTGATCAACGCCGGAATCGCGGCGGGCAAACCGATCGCCGAGGAGAGCTTCGACGAATGGCGCCGGATCATGGCAGTCAATCTCGACGGCGCGTTCCTGACCCTGCGCACCGCGCTGCGGGCGATCGCCAGGGGCGAACGGGGTGGCAGCGTGGTCGTGCTCGCCTCGGTCACCGCGGTGAAGCCGATCCCCGGCACCGGCGCCTATGGCGCGAGCAAGGCCGCGCTCGCCCATCTCGCGAAGATCGCCGCACTCGAAAACGCGGCGGCGAAAATCCGCGTCAACGCCATCGCGCCAGGCGGTGTCGACACCCCGATCTGGGACAGCGACCCGAACTTCCGAGCGCTCGCCGCCGACATCGGCCGCGACGCGGCGATCGGCACCTTCGCCGCCGGCACGCCGCTGGGCCGCTTCGCCCCGCCCGAGGAAATCGCCGGGACGATCGGCTATCTGCTGTCAGACGATGCGGCGAACATCACCGGGACGGTGTTGTCGAGCGACGGCGGCTTTTCGCTCTAAAACGCCGGCAGAGCGCTGAAATCGGTCAGCGCCGCGTCGCGCATCCCCCGCCAGACGTTGCGCGCCTGCACCGTCTCGGCGACGTCGTGGACCCGCAGCAGCTGCACCCCGGCATCCATCCCCTTCAGCGCCACCGCGAGCGAGCCGCCGAGCCGCTGGTGCGAGGGGGCCTCGTTCGACAGCGCGCCGATGAAGCGCTTGCGGCTGGCGCCGAGCAGGATGGGCTGGCCGAGCGCATGGAACAGCGGCAGCGCGTTGAGCAGCGCGAGATTGTCCGCCAGCGACTTGCCGAAGCCGATGCCCGGATCGAGCACGATCAGCTCGCGCGGGATGCCCGCCGCCACTGCGCGGTCGCGGATGTCTCGCAGCCAGTCGAACACGTCGAGCACCACATTGGCGTATTTGCCGTCCGCGTGCAGATCGTCCCCGTCGCCCGGCGCGTGCATCAGCACCACCGGCACCTTCGCGCTCGCCGCGAGGCCGAGGCTGCGCGGATCGTGGCGCAGCGCGGACACGTCGTTGACGATATGCGCCCCGGCCTGCAGCGCGGCTTCCATCACCGCGGGGCGGCGGGTGTCGACGCTGATCGCCGCGCCCATCAGTGCCGCGGCCTCGATCGCCGGAACCACCCGCTTGATCTCGTCGCCTTCCCACACCGCCGCGCCGCCCGGGCGAGTGCTCTCTCCGCCGATATCGACGATCGCCGCGCCGGCCTCGAGCATCGCCGCGCAATGCTCGTTCGCGGCTGCCGGATCGTCGAGGAACTTGCCGCCGTCGGAGAAGCTGTCGGGGGTGACGTTGAGGATCCCCATCACCTGCGGCTGGTCGAGCCGGATGGTCCGCTCGCCGCACTGGAGGGGCGGATGGACCTTCTGCAGGTTGGCCCATTGCGCAGCCCCTTCGTCGACCAGTTCGGACGGAAGATCGCTCAGCGCCCCGAGCATTTCCTCGGCGGTGGCACGCTCGTTCGACAGAACCTTGCCGTCGTCGGCCAGGATAACCGCAAATTCGTGCGCGTAGGCGAGCCCGCCGCCGAGCCGGATCGCGTCGCCGTCGACGCTCTGGGGACTGGATACGAGCCCGGTGGGGCGGATGTAGAGTTTTGCCATCAATCCTCGATAGCGAGGAGATACCGCTGCCGCAAAGCATCGAGCGGCTTGACCTCGCCCTCGTGCTCGAGGTGCCAGAAGGTCCAGCCGTTGCAGCTCGGTGCGCCCTGGAGAACCTTGCCGACATGATGGATCGAGCCGGTCTCCTTGCCCGAGAGCAGCGAGCCGTCGGCGCGCACGGTCGCGGCGAAGCGGCCCTTCTTGTCGAACAGCGCGGTGCCGGGTTCGATGAACCCCGCGCCGACCAGCTCGCCGAACGCCACTTTCGGAGCATCCTTGCGGCTCTGCATCGTCTGGAGCGCGCTTTCGTCGAGCGGCAGCGCCATTTCGATCCGTTCCAGCGCGGCCTCGCGGTAACCGCCCTCGCGCTCGCAGCCGATCCAGTCGCGGCCGAGCCGCTTGGCGACCGCCCCGGTGGTGCCGGTGCCGAAGAACGGATCGAGCACCACGTCGCCCTTCTCGGTCGTGGCCAGCATCACGCGGTAGAGCAGCGCTTCGGGCTTCTGGGTCGGGTGGACCTTGGTGCCGCCCTTCTTGAGGCGCTCCTGCCCGCTGCAGATCGGGATCACCCAGTCGCTGCGCATCTGGAGTTCGTCGTTGAGCGTCTTCATCGCGCGGTAGTTGAAGTGATACTTCGCCTTCTCGCCCTGGCTCGCCCAGATCAGCGTTTCATGCGCGTTGGTGAAGCGCGTGCCGCGGAAATTGGGCATCGGGTTCGACTTGCGCCAGACGATGTCGTTGAGGATCCAGAAGCCCAGGTCCTGCAGGATCGCGCCCACCCGGAAGATGTTGTGGTAGCTGCCGATCACCCACAGCGAGCCGTCGGGCTTGAGGATGCGGCGGGCTTCGGTCAGCCAGTCGCGGGTGAAATCGTCGTAGGTCTTGAAGCTGTCGAAGCGGTCCCACTCGTCGGTCACCGCATCGACATGGCTGCCGTCGGGCCGGTTGAGATCGCCGCCGAGCTGGAGATTGTAGGGCGGGTCGGCGAAGACCATGTCGATGCAGGCATCGGGCAGCGAACGCATCGCCGCGATGCAGTCGCCCGGCAGGATCTGCCCGAGCGGAAGCGGCACTTTCGGCGCGGCAATTTCGACCGGCGCGCTGACGCGCGGCTTGGTGAGCGTTTGAACCACTTCAGAGACCCCTGTATTTATCCACAGGGTGAGTCCCCGGGAGTCCGGCGTCAAGCGCGAAGTTTAACCATGTTCCGGTTAAGCTTTCGCCCCAAGGGCGGAACGAAATGAGTCCGTCGCAAGATGTTGAGTCCCGACACCGCGGGCGGACTCGATATGTTGGGGTGTGGCGATGAGGACTCGCGCGGCGATTTTTTCGCTGGCAAGGGTAACCGCATCTGACCGGACAACCGGAGGACGGGGAAATGACACTGCAAGTGATTGGGGCCGGTCTCGGCCGGACGGGGACGTTTTCGCTCAAATTCGCACTGGAGCATCTCGGCTTCGGACCGACCCACCACATGTCCGAAGTGCTCGCCTCGGCGACACGCACGGTGCCGCTGTGGCTCGATGCGGTTCGCGGAAATCCCGACTGGGACGCGATCTTTGAAGGCTACGGGTCGAGCTGCGATTATCCCGGCTGCACCTTCTGGCGCGAACTGGCCGGGCATTTCCCGCAAGCCAAGATCATCCTCACCACCCGCGATCCGGACAGCTGGTTCGACTCGGTCAGCGAGACGGTGTTTTCCCAGCGCCATCGCGAAGCCTTCAGCGGCGGGCCGCTGGACGAATTTTTCAAAAGCGCGGTCTACGCCGATTTCGGCGACCGGATCGACGATCGCGGCTTCATGACCGACTATTTCGTGCGCCGGAACCAGCAGGTGATCGATGCGGTGCCGCCCGAACGGCTGCTGGTCTATGCTGCGAAGGACGGCTGGGAGCCGCTGTGCGCATTCCTGGGCGTGCCGGTGCCGGACGTGCCCTACCCGCGGGTCAACAGCCGCGACGAGATGCGCCACGGCCGGGAGGAAGCCGAAGAGGTTCGCGGCGATCAGGCGCGGCCGACGCCCGAGCAGCTCGAAGGCTTCGCCCGCGGCTATATCGAACGGATGAAAGCCGAGGCTTTCGCCCCGAAGGCCTAGAACATCTCCAGCTGGGCCACCGGCGCGAAGCTGCGGCGGTGGAGCGGGGTCGGTCCATGCGTGCGCAGCGCGGCGAGATGTTCGGGCGTGCCGTAGCCGGCGTTGCGTTCCCAGCCATAGTGCGGATGCGCAAGCGCATGCTCGCGCATCAGGCGGTCGCGGTGTTCCTTGGCGATGATCGATGCGGCGGAAATCGCCGGCTCGAGCGCGTCGCCGCCGACGATCGCGCGCGCATTCCAGCGCCATTCCTCGCGCCGGCCCTTGGGTGTAAGATTGCCGTCGACCAGCACAGTGCCCGGCTCGCGCCCCAGCGCCGCGCAGAGATTGTGCATTGCCAGGCTCATCGCCAGCATCGTCGCCTGGAAGATGTTGATCCGGTCGATCTCCTCGACGTCGACCGCGCCGATACCCCAGGCGCAGCGCGCGCGGATCGTGGTGTCGAGCACCGCGCGCCGGGCCGCGGAAAGCTTCTTGGAATCGTCGAGCCCCCGCGGCCGGGGCTTGCACAGGACCACCGCAGCCGCCACAACCGGGCCCGCCAGGGGGCCTCGTCCAGCTTCGTCCACGCCGGCGATCAGCACCTCGTCGCCCAATTCGGCACAAAACATTGCATGGGGCGTTGCACAGAGCATGGACAGGGGATTCCGCAAGATCGCGATTCTGGCAACCGGGGTGTTCTACCTCGCGAGCTGCAATTCCGCCTATTCGGGGGATAATTCGGCGCCGGTCAACGCGCCCGGCGCGGTGACTGCCGCCGAGACGGCGTTCGAGGTCCAACAGATGGGCTCGTTCGACGAACCCTGGGCGATGGCGTTCGAGCCGGGCACCGGCAATCTTTTCGTCACCGAGAAGAAGGGCGCGATCGAGTTCCTCACCCCGTCGGGCGCGCTGGGCAAGGTAAGCGGCGTGCCGACGGTGTCCTACGGCGGCCAGGGCGGGTTCGCGGACATCGCCTTCGCGCCGGATTACACGACCAGCCACACGGTCTATCTCAGCTGGGTGCAGGCGGCCGAGAACGACACGCGCCGCGGCGTGGTCGGGCTGGCGAAACTCGAGTGTTCGTCCGCGACCACCTGTGCGCTGACCGGGCTCAGGCAGATCTGGCACCAGAACCCGGCGCTTTCGACCTTCGGCCAGTTCGCGCTGCGGCTGGCCTTCTCGCCGGACGGGAAATATCTGTTCGTCGCGTCGGGAGAGATGGCGAAGGGCACGCCCGCTCAGGACCTGTCGAACAATCTCGGCAAGACCGTGCGCCTCAACCTCGACGGCACGCCGGCCGCCGGCAACCCCTTCGCGGGGCAGGAGGGCAAGGCACCGGACATCTGGTCCTACGGCCACCGCAATCCGCTCGGCCTCAAGTTCGACGCGCAGGGCCGGCTGTGGGACGTGGAGCATGGGCCGGCGGGCGGCGACGAGCTCAACCTGGTGGAGCCGGGCAAGAATTACGGCTGGCCGCTGGTTTCGAACGGCGACAATTACGACGGTACGCCGATCCCGCGCAATTCGACCCGCCCCGACCTCGCCGCACCGGCGATCAGCTGGAACCCGGTGATCGCGCCGGGCGACTTTATCTTCTATTCGGGCGAGCTGTTTCCCGATTGGCGCGGAAACGCGCTGATCGCGGGGCTCAAGACCCAGTCGCTGGTGCGGGTGCGGATCGATGGCGACAAGGGCATCGAGCAACAGCGGATCAAGTTTTCCCAGCGCCTGCGCGAGGTGGCCCAGGGCCCGGATGGTGCGATCTGGGTGGTGGGCGACGGACCCGGCGCGAAGCTGCTGAAGCTGACCCCGAAGAGCTGACGCGCTTTTCGTTGCATGGCGCCGCGCCAGCCCCTATCGGCGCGCGCGCCATGACCGATACCGAAACCCCCGAAACCGTCTGCACGCTGATCCCGCTCGCGGATGTCGATCCCGCCTCGGTCGAGCACGTGCTCGATCGCGCGTTCGGCCCGGGCCGGTTCGGCCGCACCGCCTACAAGGTGCGCGGCGACGGGGAATGGCTGCCGGGCCTCAGCTTCGCCGCGATCGACGGGGATGCGCTGATCGGCACGATCCAGACCTGGCCGGTCGCGCTGACCGACCCGCAGGGCAAGCCGCATCCGCTGCTGATGGTCGGGCCGGTCGCGGTGATCCCGGAGCGCCAGCGCGAGGGCATCGGACAGGCGCTGATGCTGGCGATGCTCGAGGCGCTGGATCACCCGGACCTGAATGGTGCCGCGCCGCTGCCGCAGGTGCTGATCGGCGATGCCGAATATTACGGCCGCTTCTTCGGCTTCTCCGCCGAACCGACCGCCGGATGGACACTCCCCGGCCCCTGGGAGCCCCACCGGCTGCTGGTGCGCGCGGTCAATCCCGCCGTGCTCCCGAGGGAAGGGATGCTCGGCCCTTGGCGCGCTTGAGCCAATCGCCTAACGCGCGGGAATGAGCGCACTGCTGGACAGGCTGAAGCGGATTTTCGACGAAGGGCACGGGGTGGAACTCCCCGGCCTCAGGACCGACGCCGCCTTCGCCCCGCCCGGCGAGATCCGCCCCGCCGCGGTGATGGTGGGGGTGACCGACCGGCCGGAGCCGGGGGTGCTGCTGATCCATCGCCCGCTGGACATGCGCCAGCACGCCGGCCAGGTTGCCTTTCCGGGCGGCAAGCTCGATCCGGGCGAGGATGCGGTCGGCGCCGCGTTGCGAGAGACGCACGAGGAACTGGGGATCGACCCCGCCGAGATCGCCATCATCGGCGCAAGCGACCGCTTCGTCACCGGCACCGGCTACGACATCACCCCGGTGATGGGACTGATGGCGCCCGACCTGCCGATCGCGCCCAATCCCGGAGAGGTTTCGGACTGGTTCGAGGCGCCGCTGCGCTTCATTCTCGACCCGCGCAACCGGGTACGCAAGCAGGCGGAGTTCCGTGGGCGGACCCGCGAATACACCGAGATCGTGTGGGAGGGGCACGTGATCTGGGGCGTGACCGCCGCGATCATCGAAAACCTCTCGCAGCGGCTTGCCTGGCAGGGGCTGATCGATGGCTGAGGCGCTGCCGCCCGTCGCCTGGACCCGGCGCGCCGATCTCGCCAGGCTGGTCAAGGCGCTCGGCCCCGGGCCGGACGGCATGGCCGGCGCGCGCTGGGTCGGCGGAGCAGTGCGCGACACGCTGCTGGGCGAAAGCGCCGCCGACGTCGATTGCGCCACTCCGCTCAAGCCGCAGGACGTGATCGCCCGGCTCGACCGCGCCGGGATCAAGGCGATCCCGACCGGGATCGAGCACGGCACGGTCACCGCGATCCTGCCGCAAGGCCACGTCGAGATCACCACCCTCCGGCGCGACGTGGCGACCGACGGGCGCCGTGCCACGGTCGAATATGCGACCCGCTGGGAGGAAGACGCCGCCCGCCGCGATTTCACCATCAACGCGCTCTACGCCGACCCGGTTACCCTCGAGATCTTCGACTATTTCGGCGGGCTCGACGATCTGCGCGAGCGGCGGGTGCGCTTCATCGGCGATGCGCGCGAACGGATTCGCGAGGACCACCTGAGGATCCTGCGCTATTACCGCTTCCAGGCGCGGTTCGGCGCCGAGCTGGACGCCGAAGCGGAGGCTGCCTGCGCAGAACTCGCCGCCACCCTCAAAGGCCTCAGCCGCGAGCGGGTGGCGATGGAACTGCTCAACCTGCTCGGCCTGCCCGATCCTGCTGCCACGCTGGCGCGGATGCACGAGAACGGCGTGCTCGGGGTGGTGCTGCCCGAAGCGACCCGCCATGCGATCGAGGATTGCGCAATGCTGGCGGCGATCGAGCGCAACCAGCGCATCGCCCCCGATCCGATCCGGCGGCTCGCCGCGCTGTTGCCGCCCTCCGGCCCGGTCGCCGACGCGGTCGCGGCACGGCTGCGGCTGTCGAAGAAGCAGCGCGACCGCCTGTCCTGCGTCGCCGAACGCCAGGCGAGCGACGCCGGCAGCCCGCGCGCACTGGCCTATCGCGAGGGCCCGGCCTGCGCGATCGACCGGCTGCTGCTGGTGGGCGCCGACACCGGCCTGCTCAAGGGCTGGACCGTTCCGGAGCTGCCGCTGAAGGGCGGCGAGATCGTGGCGCGGGGGGTCAAGGCCGGGCCGGAAGTGGCGCGAATCCTGCGAAAGGTCGAGGCCTATTGGGTGGCCGAGGGCTTTCCCAATCGCGACCGCGTACTGGTGCTGCTCGATGCGGTGCTGAGCGACTAAACGCGGCTCTGCCACGATTCAGCGGATTTTACCCTTGGCCGCTTTGGCAGGCGCGCCAAGTCGATACACCGTTCAAACGACGGCAAGGTCGCTCCACGATCTTCGGTGCCGTCCCCTTGCGCCCCGGATCGCTTCGGCGGTCGGGGCGTTTTGATGTTATAGATAATTACGGAGATTCCTGCATGAAGACCGCGAAACTGGCCGCCGCAGCTCTGCTGGCCCTCGCGCCCGCCGCCCTGAGCGCCCAGACCGCTGCCCCGGCGGCCGCACCGGCCGCTCCCTCGAACGACGCCGCTGCGGATGTCGTCCCGGGCGCAACGGTCTACGACATGAACGGCGGCACCGTCGGCCGGATCGTCAGCGTCGAGGGCGACGCGGTCGTGCTCGATACCGGAACCAACCGTGCGACCCTGTCCAAATCCGGCTTCGGCAAGGGCGCCAACGGGCCTGTGATCGGGATGACCAAGGCCCAGCTCGATCAGGCGATCGCCACCGCACAGGGCGCGGCCGCGAGCAAGCTCGACGCGGCGCTGGTTGCCGGCGCTGCGGTGGTGAGCTCGGACAACATGCCGGTCGGTACGGTCAAGGAGATCGCCAACGGCAATGTCGTGCTCGATCGTCCGGCCGGCGCGATCGCGCTGCCCAAGAGCCAGTTCACGGTGAATGCCGCCGGTGCGCTGGCGCTGCTGTTCACCGCCGCTCAGCTCGACGCCGCGATCGCGACGCAGGCGCCTGCGCAGGCCGCTCCGGCGGGCGGGCAGTAAGCTTCCCCCGTCCGATTTCGCGTTGGAGAGGAAAGGGCCGGAGCGATCCGGCCCTTTTTCTTGCCCTGCCCCCGCGGCGCTAGAATTTGTTGTCGCGCGGGAAGCCTTGCGGCGGCAGGCGGCCCGCTGCGCCGCGCGCGACCTTCCACATGTGAATGTCCCTTTCCGTGCGGGTCCGCCCGCTGTCGCCGCCCATCGCCCAGCTCAGGCCTTCCTCGAGATTGAAGCTGATCGCATCGGCGAGCCCGCCGTCGCGGTAGCGCTGCAGCGCCACGCCCTGTCCGCGGTTCATCTCCGGAAGCTCGTCGAGCGCAAAGACCACCAGCTTGCGGTTGTCGCCCACCGCCGCGACGTGATCGTGCCCTTCGCCCACGGGGCGCACCACCGCAAGCTTCACCCCATCCTTCACATTGACCACCTGGCGGCCCTTGCGCGTCTCGGCCAGCAACTCGCCCATCGGCGCCAGGAAGCCCTTGCCCGCCGACGACGCGAGCAGCAGCCTGGCGTCGGGCCTGTAGGCCAGCAGCGCCACGATCGCCGCATCGGCATCGATGTCCACCATGGTGCGGATCGGCTCGCCGAAACCCCGGGCGCCGGGCAATTTATCCGCGCCGAGCGTGTAGAACCGCCCGTTGTCCGCCGCGATCAGCAATTTGTCGGTGGTCTGGCAATGGATTTCGAAGGCCGGCCCGTCGCCTTCCTTGAACTTCCATTCCTGTGCCAGATGCCCCCGCGCCGCGCGGATCCAGCCCCGGGCCGAGAGGATCACCGTCACCGGTTCCTTCTCGATCATCGCATCCATGCTGAATTCCACCACCGGCGCGGCCTCGGCGATCATGGTGCGGCGACGGCCGAGCTCGGTGTCTTCCGCATAATCCTTGCGCAATGCCTTGAGATCGCGGGTCAGACGCGTGCGCTGGCGTGCCGGCGAGGCAAGCAGCTTCTCAAGCTCGTCGCGTTCCAGCAGCAGCGCGTCGTGCTCGCGTCTCAGTTCCATCTCCTCCAGCTTGCGCAAGCTCCGCAGGCGCATGTTGAGGATCGCTTCGGCCTGGCGGTCGGTCAGCTCGAATTCGGCCATCATCACCGGCTTCGGCTCATCCTCGGTACGGATGATCTCGATCACCCGGTCGAGGTTGAGGAAGGCGATGATATAGCCCGCCAGCAGTTCCAGCCGCAGCGCGATCTTGTCCAGCCGGTGCTGGGTGCGGCGCTGGAGCACGTCGATCTGGCTGGCGACCCAATTGCCGAGCAGTTCCTTGAGCCCCATCACCATCGGCGTGCGGGTGGCGTCGAGCACGTTGAGATTGAGACCGAAGCGGGTCTCGAGGTCGGTCAGCTTGTAGAGCGATTCCTTGAGCAGCTCGGGGTCGACGTTGCGGCTCTTGGGGACCAGCACGATGCGGATCTGCTCATCGCTCTCGTCGCGCACATCCTCGAGGATCGGCAGCTTGCGGTCGGCGATCGCCTGGGCGATCTGCTCGATCAGCTTGCCCTTGGGGACCATGTAGGGGATCTCGGAGATCACCAGCTGGTATTGCCCGCCGCCGGTCCGCTCGATCCCGGAGTCGCGATCCGCCGGATCCTTCGCCTCGGCCGCGAAGAAGCGCCCGCGCACCCGGAAACTGCCGCGGCCGGTTTCGTAGGCATGGGAAATCGCTGTCGGACTGTCGACGATCACGCCCCCGGTGGCGAAGTCCGGCCCATGGAACAGCTCCATCAGCCGCGCATGCTCGACATGCGGGTTCTCGACCAGTTCCAGCGCCGCATCGATGATCTCGGCGACGTTGTGGCTCGGGATGCTGGTCGCCATGCCCACCGCGATCCCGGTCGATCCGTTGGCGAGCAGGTTCGGGAACAGCCCGGGGAAAACGACCGGCTCTTCTTCCTCATTGTTGTAAGTCGCGACGAAATCGACCGTGCCTTCGTCCAGCCCTTCCATCAGCTGGATCGCAGTCTTGGTCAGGCGCGCTTCGGTATAGCGCTGGGCGGCGGCGTTATCGCCGTCGATATTGCCGAAATTGCCCTGCCCTTCGACCAGCGGATAGCGCATCACGAAGGGCTGCGCGAGCCGGACCATCGCATCGTAGAGCGCGCTGTCGCCATGCGGATGGTACTTGCCCATCACGTCGCCCACCACGCGCGAGCATTTCTTGAACGCGTTGCCGGGATCGAGCCGCAGCCCGCGCATGCCCCACAGGATCCGGCGGTGGACCGGCTTCAGCCCGTCGCGCAGGTCGGGCAGCGAGCGCGCGGTGATCGTCGACAGCGCATAGACGAGATAGCGTTCGGAAAGCGCGGAATCGAACGGGGCATCGACGATCGCGTCGAACGCGTCGCCGTCTTCGGTGCCGTCATCGGTAGTGGTGGCCATACAAGGTGCCCTAACATCGCGACGGGCCGCGCCAAAGCGCGGAACGGCCGCAATCCCCTGCCCGTTTTGCAATCAGAGCGCATTTTTTCACGGAGACGACAATGACCAAGCGCGTGATGATCCTTGCAACCGACGGGTTCGAGCAATCCGAACTGACCGGGCCGAAGGAGCGGCTCGAGCAGGCCGGCATCGAGACCCGCGTGGTCAGCCTTAAATCGGGCGAGATCCGCGGCTGGCAGCACACCGACTGGGGCGACCCGGTGCAGGTGGACCTGACGGTGGACGAGGCCGACCCGGAAGAGTTCGACGCACTGGTGTTGCCAGGCGGACAGATGAACCCCGACAAATTGCGGATGGACGACCGGGCGGTGGAACTGGTCCGCGAGTTCGACGCGGACCGCAAGCCGATCGCGGCCATCTGCCACGGACCGTGGCTGCTGGCCGAGGCGGACATATTGCACGACCGGACAGTCACCGGCTGGCCCTCGATCCGCACCGATCTGCGCAACGCGGGCGCAACCGTGGTCGATCGCGAAGTGGTGACCGACGACAATCTGATCACCAGCCGGAAGCCCGACGACATTCCCGCCTTCAGCGATGCGCTGATCGGGATCCTGCGCGAGGCGGCCTAATAGGCCTGCGCGTCGCGGCTTTCGCGCGGGATTCGGACCACCAGCCCTTCCAGCGCCGGAGTCAGTAGGATCTGGCACGAGAGACGGCTGGTGCGTTCGACGGCGGCGGCGAGGTCGAGCATATCCTCCTCGTCGTCGCTGGCAGGGGCCAGCTTCCCGAACCAGTCCGGATCGACGATCACGTGGCAGGTCGAGCAGGCCATCTGGCCCTCGCAGGTCCCTTCGAGCGGCATGTTGGCCGCTTGCCCGGCTTCCAGCAGCGAAGTGCCCTCCTCGCCCTCCGCCTCGATCCGGGTGCCCTCGGCGGTGATGAAAATGACCTTGACCATCATTGCGCCTTCGCGGCCCGATCGATCGCCCGACAGCCCGTTTCGAGTTCTTCGAGCGTCGTATAACGGCCGAAGCCCAGCCGGATCGAGGATTTCGCCTCGGCCTCGCTCAGCCCGATCGCGCGCAGCACATGGCTTGGACGCCCCGAACCGCTGGCGCAGGCCGAGCCCGCGGAAAAGGCGATGTCGCGCAGGTCCGACATCAGCCGGGCGACGTCGAGCCCGCCAAGCCGCAGGTTGAGGTTGCCCTTCCAGCGATGCCGCGCGCTGCCGTTGAGCGTCCAGTCGGAGAGGATGTCGCGCGCCTTGTCCCACAGGGTTTCGACATGGGCGGCATCGTCTGCGATCCGCTCGCCCGCGAGCTTCGCCGCCGCGCCGAAGCCTGCACAGAGTGCGGGGGAGAGCGTACCCGAGCGCAGCCCCTGCTCCTGTCCGCCGCCGTAGAGCAGCGGTTCGAGCGCAATCCCCTCGCGGACCCATAGCGCACCGATCCCCTTGGGGCCGTGGATCTTGTGCGCCGAAAGCGCGATCATGTCCGCTCCGTGGGGAGTCCCGATCCGGCCATAGCCCTGCACCGCATCGAACAGCACCAGCGCGCCCGCTGCGTGCGCGGCGGCGGCGATCTCGGCGAGAGGATTGATCGTGCCGATTTCGTTGTTGACCAGCATCGCGCAGACTAGACCCGGCCTGCCCTCGACCCCGGCGGGATCGGCACGGCCTTCGTGGGAAACCGGCAGCACCGCAAAGCCGCGCCCCTGCGCCTCGACCGCCCGCGCGCAATCGAGCACGGCAGCGTGCTCGGTCGCGAAAGTCACCACGTCGCCCTGCGAGCCGCGCAATGCGAGATTGAGCGCCTCGGTAGCCCCGCCGGTGAAAATCACCCTGCCCCCGGCCGGCAGCAGCGCCGCAACCTGCTCGCGCGCGACCTCGACCGCCGCCGCGGCCGCGCGGCCCAGGCGGTGGGCGCTGTGGGGATTGCCGAAGTTGGTATCGTCGAGCCACGCGAGCATCGCCGCCCGCGCTTCGGGCGCGAGCGGAGTGGTCGCCTGGTAGTCGAGGTAGATCATGCGGCCTTCGCAGCAGCGGCGATCAGGCGCCACGCGTCAACGAAAGCGTCGATGTCGGCGTCGCAGGTTTCCCGCCCGATGCTCACGCGGATCACTTCCCTGGGGTGAGGATAAGCCATCGCCTCAAGCACATGGCTGACCTTCAGGCTGCCCGAGGAGCAGGCGCTGCCCGCCGAAATCGCCAGGCCTGCCGCGTCGAAACGGATGAGCTGGCTCGCAGACGAGACCCCCGGCATCCGATAGGCGCCGATGGTCGCCACGCGCAGCACATCTTCCGCCACCACCTCGCCGCCCGCCGCCTTCAGTGCCGTCTCGAGGCGTCGCCGGAGCCTGTTCGCTTCGGCCAGCCAGTCGTCTTCCGCCCGAAGTGCGGCAAGCATCGCAAGCACTGCCGGCAGGTTCTCGGTGCCGCCGCGATAGCCGCGTTCCTGCCCGCCCGAAGGCTTCAGCACGCCGAAATCCCGCACGAGCAGCGCCCCAATCCCGACCGGCCCGCCAAACTTGTGCGCCGAAAGCGCGATCAGCTCGGCGTCCGGCAAGGCGATTTTTCCGGCGCCCTGCGCGCAATCGGCAAGCAGCACCCCGCCGGCCTGGCGGATCCGGGCCGAGATCTCGGCGAGCGGCTGAATGACGCCGGTTTCGTTGTTGACCTGCTGGACCGCGACCAGCCCAGGCTCGATCCGCTCCGGCATGGCGACGAGCCCGCTGCGGAAGACCGGCCAGCGCGTGGCATCGCCGGCGTGCCGCAGCACCGCCTCATGCTCAACCGCCGAACAACCGATCAACGCCGGCTTCGCCCGCCCCAGCCCGATCGCCAGCGCCTCACTCGCCCCCGAGGTGAAGATCAACTCCCCCTCCCAGCCCAGCGCCGCCTTGATCCGCTCGCGCGCGTCCTCCAGCGCGGCCCGCGCCCGCCGTCCCTCGGCATGCGGGCTCGACGGGTTGGCCCACAGCGCGAAACCCTCGCGCATCGCCGCTTCCGCCTCGGGGCGAAGCGGCGTGGTTGCGGCATGATCGAGATAGATGCGGTCGGGCATTTCAACGGTTTACGAAGCAAGGGCGCTCAACAATTGCGAAAATCGCACTCCGCACTATATAGCCCCCAACTTCCGGCGCGCCAGCCGCGCCGCCACACCATTTCAAGGCCGATCCATGCCCTCAGTCATTTTCCCCGGTCCCGAAGGCCGTCTCGAAGGCCGTTTCCAGCCCGCTTCGCGTCCGCGCGCGCCGGTGGCGATGATCCTGCACCCGCACGCCCAGGCCGGGGGCACGATGAACGACCGCATCACCCAGCGGCTGTACAAGACCTTCGTCGATCGCGGCTTCGCCACCCTGCGGTTCAATTTCCGCGGCGTCGGCCGCAGCCAGGGCAGCTTCGACAACGGTGTGGGCGAGCTCAGCGACGCCGCCGCGGCGCTCGACTGGGTCCAGTCGATCCATCCCGAAGCCCAGGTCACCTGGATCGCCGGGGTGAGCTTCGGCGCGCTGATCGGCATGCAGCTGCTGATGCGCCGGCCCGAGATTCGCGGCTTCATCTCGGTCGCCCCGCCGGCGAACATGTACGATTTCTCGTTCCTCGCTCCCTGCCCGGCCTCTGGCCTGATCGTGCAAGGCGCAGCCGACACGGTGGTGCAGCCCAATGCGGTGCAGAAGCTGGTCGACAAGCTGCGCACCCAGAAGCATATCACGATCCACCACGAGGAAATCCCGCGGGCAAACCATTTCTTCGAGCACGAGATCGAGGATCTGATGGGCTCGGTCGACAAGTACCTCGACTTCCGCCTGTCGCCCGACTGCCCGATCCGCTGATTTTCCTTCGGTAGTTGCGACGAGCCAGCGGCTCTTCGCAATCCGGAGATCCTGCATCGACAGCTTTGCCCACGCTGCTGTGGGAGACGCCCAAGGCGTATTGCCAGCTCTTTCGAATCATGTAATGTTATCTCATTACAAAAGTCGCCCACATCTTTCCGTCACCTTTCGGGCGGCCAACGGAAGGAGAGCATGCATGGCCTATACCGATCGCCACACCCCGGCCCAGCGCGCCGCATCGCTCGCAAGCGCCGCCATCCTGCAGGGTGGGATCGGGGCAATCCTGATCTACGGTCTTGCGACCACGGTGCTGGTGCACCCCACCGGCCCGCGAACCGAAGCGACCGACATTCCGCTCCCGCCTCCGCCCGAGACCCCAACTGCGACCCCGCAGCCCAACCCCAGCCATTCCCAGCAGGACGAGATCGTCGACACGGTCACGCCGCCGATCGCGCCGAGTACTGCCGGACCGACCTTCGTTCCCCAGCCGATCCCCGATCCCGGACATTATACCGGCCCGGTCTCGCCGCCGACCTTTGCGCCGCCGCCGCAGCCGCCGAGGTTCCTGCCGAAGGCCGCCCGCCCACTCGGCGATCGTGCGCGCTGGGTCACGGCCGACGATTACCCCGCTTCCGAAATCCGCAAGGGCCATACCGGCGTCAGCGGTTACCGCGTTTCGATTGGCGCTGGCGGCAGGGTCACCGGCTGCGAGATCGTGACATCGAGCGGCTGGCCGAAGCTCGACGAAGCGGCATGCGCGAATGTCACCAAACGGGCGCGTTTCGATCCCGCGACGGACGAAACCGGCGGGGTGACCGGCGGCAACTATTCAGGCTCGGTCGTGTGGACGATCCCCGGATGACACGCTGAAACGGCCGGGGGCCACCCTTTCCCGGTCCTACTCGGCGAGCGCGCCGGCTTTCTCGGCCGGCGCCTCGCCGCCCTTGTAGGGCACCGTCCAGATCGCGACATTCGCCGCGAAGATTGCCGCCAGCACCAGCATCAGGATCGCCTGCTTGCGATAGCCGCCCTTGCGCAACAGCACGATCCCTCCGACCAGCAGCGCGATTGTCGCCAGCATGAGGATCGAAAGCACCGTCTCCATCGCGCCACCCTAGCGGCGTCTGCTTCGGCACGAAAGCACCGCGGTTTGACAGGCCGCGCGGTTCGCGACACTTAGCCACAATGGATCATTTGCAACTAACTCGCCGCGAAGCCTTGTTCGGGCTCGGCGCCGGCGTTTCCACCCTTGCCCTGGCCGCCTACGCACCCGGCGCCCTCGCCGTCTCCCCAGCCTCCGGCGACGCCGCAGCGGCGCTGCTCGACCAGCTCGCCTGGAACCTGATCGATCTCGAGCCGGGCACCGCAACCAGCCTCGGGATCGACACCGGCGACAAGGCCTATCTCCGCTCGCGGATGGCGGGCACTTCGCTGGAGGCGCTTGGAAAATATGCCGCCAACCTGCGCGACGACCTCGTCCGGGTGAAGGCCTTCGACAAGACCGGGCTCGATCACGCCACGCAGACCCATTTCGACGTGATCGAAAGCGCCTACGAGACCGCGCTCGAGGGTTTCGCCCTGCCCTATGGCGATGTGTCCTGCGGCGGCTGGCGCAACACCCCCTATGTCGTGATCCAGAACACCGGCGCCTATCTCGACGTGCCGCGGTTTCTCGATTCCGACCATCCGGTCCAGAATGCGAGCGACGCCGAGGCCTATCTCGCGCGGCTCGCGGCCTTCCCCGCGCTGCTCGACGGCGAGGTCGAACGGATGCAGGCGGCGACCCGGCTCGGAATGATCCCGCCGGACTTCCTGCTCGACAAGGCGATCGCGCAGATGCAGTCCACCCTCGCAGACGCACAGGCCGGCGGCGGGCTGGTCACGTCGCTGACCAACCGCACCAAGGACATCCCGGGCGAATGGGAGACGCGCGCGGCACGGATCGCCAAGCTGGACGTCGCACCCGCGCTCGAGCGGCAACTCGCCGAACTGCGCACCCAGCGCGCGCAGGCAACGGGCGATGCCGGCATGTGGGCCCGCCCCGACGGCGAGGAATGGTATCGCTGGGGCCTCAAGGCCGGCACCACCACCACGCTTTCGCCCGACGAGATCCACGAGATGGGCCTGACCCAGCTCGACGAAATCCATGCGCGGATGGACCCGATCCTGAAGAGCATCGGCTATACCAGCGGCACCGTGGGCGAGCGCATGATCGCGCTGGGCGACGACAAGCGTTACAAATTCGCCGATGGCGATCCCGGCCGCGCGGCGATCATGGCCTTCATCCAGCAACGGATCGACTGGATCAGGGCGCAGATGCCGCGCGCCTTCCGCACGCTGGTGCCTGCCAGGCTCGAGGTGAAGCGCCTGCCCCTGTCGGAAGAGCCCGGCGCACCCTCCGCCTACGGCGGGGCAGGCTCGATCGACGGCACGATCCCGGGCAAGATGTGGATCAACCTCAGGACCACCGACCTGCACCGCGAATACACGCTGCCGACGCTGGTCCACCACGAGACGATCCCCGGCCACGTCTGGCAGGGGGAATATGCCAACCGCATGCCGCTGATCCGCTCGCGCCTTGCCTTCAACGCCTATTCGGAAGGCTGGGCGCTCTACGCCGAGCAACTCGCGGACGAACTGGGCGCCTACGACCAGCACCCCGAATGGCGTCTCGGCTACCTGCAGGACCAGGCATTCCGCGCCTGCCGGCTGGTGGTCGATACCGGCCTGCACCACAAGCGCTGGACCCGCGAGCAGGGCGTGCGCTTCTTCGTGGAGCGCAACGGAAGCAATGCCGAGGAAGTCGCCAGCGAGGTCGATCGCTACTGCAGCTGGCCGGGGCAGGCCTGCGGCTACAAGATCGGCCACAGCGAGATCCTGCGTCAGCGGGCGCTTGCCGCGCAGGCCCTCGGCGCTGTCTACGATCTGCGCGATTTCGACGATGCTGTGGTCAAGGGCGGCAATGTCCCGATGGACGTGCTGGCGAAGAACGTCGCCCGCTACGTCGCCGACGCGAAGGCCTGAGCGGGCTCCAGGCGCGCCCCGCCGGGTCGCCATCCCGATAAAGTATCCTTCGCAACCAAATCATCGAAAAACAAGGATAAAGTCGGATTGCGACGGCCCCTTTAACGGGGCCTTAGGGATGCTGCGTTAAGGCCCGCCCGCATGGGGTCGGACAGAAAAATAGAACAGCGCGCCAAGATCGACGCGGGCTTCTCGGAGCGCCGCGGGTTTCTGTTTCGCATTTCCCGGACCCATTCGGCACTGATCGTCGGCATCGGCCTGATGCTGACTGCCCTGCTCGACTACGTAACGATCGACGTTCTGTGGGTCGGCCCGCTTTATCTGATCTTCATCGGCTTCGCAGCCTGGACGCTGGGCTGGCGTCAGGGCGTGGCCGCAACCGCCGCGAGCATCGTTGTGACCGTCCTGCTCAACGGTAGTAGCCTTTACCCGTTTCACGTTGCCGCGACCGGCTGGGATTATGCGATCCGCATTCCGCCGGTGCTCGTTATCGTGGCGCTGCTCTCCTACGCGCGCGCCGCTTGCGACACGCAGTGGCACCTTGCCCGGACCGATCCGTTGACCGGCGCGCTCAATCGCAAGGCCTTTTTCGAACTGGCAGGGACGATCCGCGAGTCGAAGGGCTGGCACGTGCTCGCCTATGCCGATCTCGACGGACTCAAGCGGCTCAACGACGCCGAAGGTCATGAACAGGGTGACGCCGCGCTCAAGGCCTTCTCCGACCACGTGCGCAAGGCGATCCGCAAGGACGACATCTTCGCCCGGATCGGCGGGGACGAATTCCTGGTCTATCTTGCGGTCCGCGATGCGCAGGCCGGACTGACGGTGGCCAACCGCTTGCACCACGCGATGAACAGCGCCGTCGCCAACCAGGATCACCCGCTGCGCTGCAGCGTCGGCGCGCTCATCCTCGCGCCCGGGCCGCGATCGATCGATCGCGAACTGCGCGTAGCCGACGAACTCATGTACGAAGCCAAGCAGACCGGCGCTGCCCTTGCCCTCGCGACCGCCCGGGAACACCCCGGCGGCATCACAATGGCCGGGCGCTATATGCAGACCGCCGGCATGGCTGCGCCCGCCGACACCGGGCCGGCGGGCGAGTCCGAATTCCGCGGCGAAAGCCGCGAGACCGCGAAGCAGACCAAGCCGCGCAGGGCGGCCTAGGCTCAGTCCTTGCCGAACAGGCCCTTGGCCATGCCGGCGATATCGTTGAGCGGGTTGCCGTCACCATCGCGGTCGAGCATGTTGGCGAATTCCATCAGCGAGCCCTCGCCCCCGATATGCTCGACGATCTGCTGCAGCGTGCCGGTCGGAAGGCCGGTCGATGCCGAGGCGGCTTCGACCGTATCGCCTTCGAGCTGGTGCGCATGGCCGAGCGCCGCGATCGCCTTTTCCGCCATCTCGGGGTCGATCCCGACCTTCTTGGCGAGACCGACCACGTCGTCCGGCGCGCCGCCGATGTTCTGGAGGATCGAATCGAAAATGCTCATCGGCTGAACTCCTTTGTCGCCTGACCTTGCCGGCCAACATGCGCCTTGGTGCCGCGCGCGCAAGTCAAAACCGCGTCACACGGACCGCATCAGCGCCGAATCAGAAAGGGGGCGCCGAAGCACCCCCTTTCCTCCTCTCCTGCCGTGACGCTGATCAGGCTGCCGGCGCCGCCTGGCGGACGCTTTCGTCCACATGCTCAGCGAATTGCTCGAAATTGTCGACGAACAGCTGGACCAGCTTCTGCGCAGTATGGTCGTATTCGTCCTTGTCGGCCCAGGCCGCGCGCGGATCGAGGATCGAGCTGTCGACCCCCGGCACCGCGACCGGCACGTCGAACCCGAAATTCGGGTCCTTGCGGAATTCGGCGTTGTTGAGGCTGCCATCGAGCGCGGCATTAAGCAGCGCGCGGGTCGCCTTGATCGGCATGCGCTTGATGCCCGGGTCGCTCGCCTTGCCGCCCGACCAGCCGGTGTTGACCAGCCAGCATTCCGCCCCGCCTTCCGCAATGCGCTTCTTGAGCAGATTGCCGTAAACGCTGGGGTGACGCGGCATGAACGCGGCACCGAAGCAGGTGCTGAAGGTCGCGGTCGGCTCGGTCACGCCGATCTCGGTCCCGGCGACCTTCGCGGTATAGCCCGACAGGAAGTGGTACATCGCCTGGTCGGGCGTCAGCCGCGCGATCGGCGGCAGCACCCCGAACGCGTCGGCGGTGAGGAAGATGATGTTCGAGGGCGGCGGGCCGAGGTTCTTCTCGCTGGTGTTGGGAATGAACTCGATCGGATAGGCGCCGCGGGTGTTCTCGGTCTTGCTCGCGTCGGTGAAGTCGAGCTCGCGCGTGTCCTCGTCCATCGTCACGTTCTCGAGGATCGTGCCGAACATCTTGGTGGTCGCATAGATCTCCGGCTCGCCCTCGGCCGAGAGGTTGATCATCTTGGCGTAGCAGCCGCCTTCGAAATTGAAGACCGCCTGATCCGACCAGCCATGCTCGTCGTCGCCGATCAGCGTGCGGCTGGCGTCGGCGGAAAGCGTCGTCTTCCCGGTACCGGAGAGGCCGAAGAAGATCGCGCTCTTGCCGTCGGCGCCGATGTTGGCCGAACAGTGCATCGGCATTACGCCCTGCGCCGGGAGCAGGAAGTTCAACAGTCCGAACACGCCCTTCTTCATCTCGCCCGAATATTCGGTGTCGCCGATCAGGATAAGCTTTTCGGTCAGGTTGACCGCGATCACGGTTTCGCTGCGGCTACCGTGACGCGCCGGATCGGCCTTGAAGCTGGGGAGGTTGAGGATCGTGTATTCGGGGACGAAGCTGGCCAGCTCGTCCGCGGTCGGCCGCACCAGCAGCGTATGGACGAACAGGCTGTGCCACGCCAGCTGGGTCACCACGCGCACGTTCACGCGGTATTCGGGCTGGCTGCCACCGAACAGGTCGGCCACGTAAAGCTCGTCCTGATCCTTCAGCGCGGCGAGGAAGTCGGCCTTCAGGTTCGCCCAGTGTTCGGGCGTCATCGGCTGGTTGATCGCGCCCCAGTTGATCGTATCCTCGGTCGTGGCGTCGCGGACCACGAACTTGTCCTTCACGCTGCGTCCGGTGAACCGGCCGGTATCGACCAGCAGCGCGCCGTCCTTCGTGAGGCGCCCCTCGCCCCGCTGCAGCGCCTGCTCCACCAGAGCGGCAGTGCCCAGATTGGCATGGATCTTGGCCGAAGTGCTGATCCCCTGTTTTTCCAGGGGCGAGGAAAGGGCTGTCAAATTGGTCTCCGGGGCGTTCTGAGCTTATCGGGCGCGCAAAAGCGCCCCCTTATTTTCGGTCCGCGCATAGTCTGCCCGGAGGCACTCGTCAAACCGGGCAAAATCAATCGAAATTACTGATTTATCGCAAGCTTTTACCGCAAATGCGTTGAAGCGGGAATCGGTAAACATGTCGTTTCCGGGGGTGCAAATCGTCGCATGCAGGGCTAGTCTCGCCGCAATCGGCCTCCAAGGGACCGCATTTTCGCGATGAATCAGCAGAGCAGCACTGCCCAGGCAACGTCCGCCGCGACGCCGGCGACGCCCGCCGCGCAGCAGGTCATCGCGCTGGTTGACGATGATCGCAACATCCTCGCGAGCGTGTCGATCGCGCTGCAATCGGAAGGCTTCGCGACGCGGGTCTATACCGACGGCGCGACCGCGCTGAAGGCGCTGACGGAGAACCCGCCCGACCTCGCGGTGTTCGACATCAAGATGCCGCGGATGGACGGAATGGAACTGCTGCGGCGCCTTCGCGAGACCTCCACCCTGCCGGTGATCTTCCTGACCAGCAAGGACGACGAGCAGGACGAGGCCGCCGGTCTCGCGATGGGCGCCGACGATTATATCGCCAAGCCGTTCAGCCAGAACCTGCTGATCGCGCGCATCCGGGCAATCCTGCGCCGCAGCGCCCCGGCCCCGGCGATGAACGGAGAGGTGCCACCCGCGCCCGCCGAGCAGATGCGGCGCGGCCGGCTGAGCATGGATCCGGCCCGGCACCAGGTCCAGTGGGACGGGCGGCCGGTCTCGCTCACGGTCACCGAATTCCTGATTCTCGAGGCGCTCGCGGCACGGCCGGGGGTGATCAAGAGCCGCAACCAGCTGATGGACGCCGCCTATCCCGACGACGTGTTCGTCGACGACCGGACGGTCGACAGCCACATCAAGCGCATGCGCCGCAAGTTCCGCGCGACAGACCCCGAGTTCGGCGCGATCGAGACGCTCTACGGCGCCGGATACAGCTTTACCGATGGCTGAGGCCGCCAGGTCCGCCGGGAAGCGGCGGCGGCGCTTCGAGCGGCCGATCTTCAACCCGCGTGCCTCGCTGACCCTCCGCATCCTTGCGGTCAACATCATCGCGCTGGCGATCCTTGCCGGGAGCTTCTTCTACCTCGACAATTACCGCCGGCAATTGCTCGAAGAACGCTTCGCCCTCGCCCGCAGCGAAGCCCAGATCGTGGCAGAGGCCCTGCTGGGTGTGCGCGCCGACCGGATGGACCGGCTGATCGTGCAGATCGGCAAGGAGCAGGATTTGCGCCTGCGGCTCTACCGGCCCGACGGCAGCCTGGCGAAGGACAGTTTCCGGCTCGCGCCGCCGCCCTTCCAGCTTGTCGATCCGAACACCGAGCCGTGGTACATGGATGCGGCGCGGAAGATCGACGAGGCGATGGATTTCGTGCTCGGCGCAGATCCGGTGCCTTCCTATGTCGAATCCGACCGGGCCAACGCCGCCAACTGGCCCGAACTGGCGCTCGGCCAGAAGGAAGGGCAAACCCAGGTATTCCTGCGCTATGCCCCCGATCGCACCCCGGTGATCACCGCCGCCGCGCCGGTCGGGCACGACGGGACCATGCTGCTGACCACCCGCAATGCGCGCGACATCACCCTCTCGGTGCGCGACGCCCGCCAGACGCTGGCGATCATCGTTGCCGCGGCGGTACTGATCTCGGTGCAGCTGTCGCTCTATCTCGCGCGCACGATCGTCCAGCCGCTGCGCACGCTGGTGCGTGCGGCGGTGCGGGTCAGGCTCGGCCGCGACCGCGCGGTGGTGGTTCCGCGCCTGCCCGAGCGGCGCGACGAGATCGGCATGCTCGCCCGCGCCATCTCGGACATGACCGCCGCGCTACGCCACCGGATCGACGGCGTCGAAAGCTTCGCCGCCGATGTCGCGCACGAGATCAAGAATCCGCTCGCCAGCCTGCGCAGCGCACTCGAAAGCCTCGGCAAGGTCGACGAGCCGGATTTGCGCAACCAGCTCACCGACATCGCGGTCCACGACGTCCAGCGGATCGACCGGCTGATCAGCGAGATCGCGGATGCCAGCCGGATCGACGCGGAACTGAGCCGCGCGACTTTCGAGCCGGTCGACTTGGCCGCCCTGGTCGCGAGCGCCGTGGGCGCGCGCGAACACCGCCCCGACAGCGCCGGGCTGGCGATCAAGGTCGCGCGCAAGGGCCGCGGCCCCTTTGTGGTGATGGGCGTGCCGGCGCGGCTGGAACGGGTGATCGAGAACCTGCTCGACAACGCGGTCTCGTTCTCGCCGCCCGAAGGCGAAATCGCGATCGCCCTGCGGGCGCAGGACGAGGTGGTCGAGGTGGAAATCCGCGACCAGGGGCCGGGCATCCCGGAGAGCGAGCGTGACAAGGTGTTCGAGCGCTTCCATTCGGTCCGGCCCGAGGCGGAGAGCTTCGGCGATCACAGCGGTCTCGGCCTCGCGATCGCACGTACCATCGTCGAGGCGCATGACGGCACGCTGACCCTGCGCGATCCCCCGAAGGGAGCGCATGGCGCGCGTTTCGTAATCACCCTTCCCGTCCCCGAAACGGAGGACGCATGAGCGCGGTTCTTCCCAATGCCAGCTGCGTCGCGGTCGGCGGACGGGGGGTGCTGATCGAAGGCGCTCCCGGAAGCGGCAAATCGAGCCTCGCGCTGGCGCTGATCGACCGCGGCGCGCTGCTGGTCGGCGACGACGGGGTGACGCTTGCCCGGCACGACGAGACCCTCTGGGCCTCGCCGCCGCCCAATACCGCGGGCATGCTCGAAATCCGCAACCTCGGCCTGGTCGAACTGCCGGCCACCGAGGCTCCGCTCGCGCTGGTGCTGCGGCTGGATGAGACTGCACCGCGCTATATCGACCGCCCGGAGGAAGCCGTGCTGGAAGGCCTCGCCCTGCCGCTGGTGCGGCTGTGGCCGGAGAGCCCGGTGCTGGCTTTGCGCGCGGAATGGGCGCTCAAGCGCTACGGCCTCGGCTGACGGCCCTCGCTCGACATTCATGCCGGCACCCCTTCCCTTTGCGCGGCGGGTGGCGCAAACCCGCAGCAATGCCCACTGAGTCGTCCGACAGCCGCCCCAGGAGCAAGCAGCGCATCCTGCTCGTCACGGGGATTCTCGGGGCGGGCAAGACCACCGCGCTTCGCGAGCTGGAGGATCTGGGCTGGGAAGCGATCGACAATTTTCCGATCCGCCTGCTCGACCGGCTGCTCGTTACCGACCAGCCTGCCCCGGGCGAGATCAAGCCGCCGCTCGCGATCGGGTTCGATTCCCGCACGCGCGGCTTCGATCCGGTCGACATCATCGAGCGGGTGAAGCAGCTTTCGGCGCGCGAGGATCTGGTGGTCACGACGCTGTTTCTCGACTGCTCGGCGCAGGAGCTCGAGCGCCGCTACAACGAGACACGCCGGCGCCATCCGCTGGCGAGCGGGATTCCGGCGGCCGACGGGATCGCCGCCGAGGGCGAACTGCTCGAACCGCTGCGCCGCTGGGCGGACGTGGTGATCGCCACCACCGCCTTCTCGACCAACGATTTGCAGCAGGCCATCCGCGAACAGTTCGGCATCCACGGTGCCGATGCGATGACGGTGACCGTGTCGAGCTTCGGCTTCGCGCGCGGCATGCCGGTGGCCGACTTGGTGTTCGACATGCGCTATCTCGACAATCCGCACTGGGACGACGACCTGCGCGAGCTGACCGGGCTCGATGCGCCGGTTGGCGAGCACATCCGCAAGGATCCCGCCTTCGCCAGCAGCTTTGCGCGCATCCGCGACCTGCTGCTGGAACTGCTGCCGCGCTATACCGCGCAGGGCAAGAGCTACGTCAACATCGCCTTCGGCTGTACCGGGGGCCGCCACCGCTCGGTGTTCGTCGCGGAGGAAATCGCGAAAGCCTTGCGCGAGGCGGGTTTTTCGCCCACTGTCCGCCATCGAAACCTCGGGTCTCGTGCTGCCGAATTGATCGAAGGGGCGCACCAGCCGTGAACCCGGCCGCGCCCAGCATGGTGGGGCGGGACTCGGTGAAACCCTTGCGTGCGACCTTCAGGTTGGAAAGCTGTTCTCCCGCATGATCGGTATGATTCTGGTGACCCACGGTCGGTTGGCCGAGGAGTTCGTGAAAGCGATGGAACATGTGGTCGGCCGCCAGGACGCGGTCGCGACCGTGTGCATCGGCCCCAACGACGACGTCGAGGCGCGGCGCAAGGAAATCGCCGACGCGATCAAGACCGTGAACAGCGGCGAAGGCGCGGTGATCCTGACCGATCTGTTCGGCGGCACGCCTTCCAACCTCGCGATTTCGTTGATGGAAGAAGGTCGGGTGGAAGTGATCGCGGGGATCAACCTGCCGATGCTGATCCGCCTCGCCGGCGCGCGCGACAAGATGCCGATCCGCGAGGCGGTGGCCGCGGCGCGGGACGCCGGGCGCAACTACATCACCATCGCATCGGAGTTTCTGGGGCAGGACGCGTAAGACGTCTGCCCATATTGGGAAGGCTTGCATGGACACTGCGAGACAGAGTGTCGAGATCACCAACCAGCGCGGCCTGCATGCACGGGCCAGCGCCAAGTTCGTCGCCGCGGTGGCAAAATTGCCCGAGGATACGAAGGTGATCGTCGCGAAGGACGGGATGGAAGCGGCCGGCGGATCGATTCTCGGCCTGATGATGCTCGGCGCCGCCAAGGGCGCGACGGTGGAGATCATCGTGACCGGCGAGGATGCCGAAACCAAGCTGACCAAGCTGGTCGGCCTGGTGATGGACGGCTTCGGGGAAGACTGATAGCGCCCCGCCCATGCGCCGCCAGATCACCGGCTTTTCCAACCCGACGGTCAAATATCTCCGCTCGCTGCGCGAGAAGAAGCACCGCAAGCGCGAGGGCAAGTTCCTCGCCGAAGGGCTGCGCCTGCTGACCGACGCGCTGGAGAGCGGCCACGTGCCCGAAATGCTGGTCATGTCGAGCGAGCGCGACGGGCATCCGCTGCTCGCGGCGCTGGAGAGCGCGGTCACCGCGTCCGGCGGCGAGGTGCTGGAATGCACGCCCGACATTCTCGGCAAGATCTCGGGCAAGGACAATCCACAGGCGGTGGCGGGCGTCTTCGCCGAATTCGCCACTTCGCTGGGCGCGCTCGATCGCTCGACGGCGAAAATCTGGCTGGTGGCGCAGGCTTTGCGCGATCCGGGCAATCTCGGCACGATGCTGCGGACGGGCGACGCGGTCGGCGCCGGCGGGCTGATCCTGATCGACGATTGCGCCGATCCCTTTTCGGTCGAGGCGGTGCGCGCCAGCATGGGCGCGATCTTCACGCAGAAGCTTGCCCAGGCGCGGTGGGAGGAGTTCCTGCCGTGGCTGCGCAGCGGGAATGGCCAGCTCGTCGCCGCCTCGCTGCGCGACGCCCAGCCCTATCGCACCGCCCCCTATGCCGCGCCGTGTTTCCTGCTGGTCGGCAACGAATCCCGCGGCTTGCCGCAGGACTACGAGGACGCCTGCGACCTCAGGGTGACCATGCCGATGCGCGGGCGGGCCGACAGCCTCAACGCGGCGGTTGCCGGCGCGGTGCTGGCCTACGAGGCGCTTGCCGCGCTGGATCCGTGATTGGACATCGTCAACGCGGCGATTTATTGAACCGGCAAAGCCAGCCGAATTCGGGAGTTTAGAGGATGATCCACCGCAAGCCTTTCATCGCCGCCTGCGCGCTGGCCCTGCTCTCGATTCCCGCCGTTGCTGCCGCGCCAGCGGTGAGCGCGCCAGGCTGGACGGTCGACAAGGCCTCCTCGACCCTCGGCTTCGAAGGCGTCGGCGACGGCTCGCCCTTCGCCGGCAAGTTCGGCAGCTGGGATGCGGCGATCCATTTCGATCCGGCCGATCTGGCGGCCAGCAGCGCCGAAGTGACGGTCCAGACCGGCAGCGCCGCGACCGGCGATCCCTCGCGAGACGAACCGCTGCCGAGCCCGCAATGGTTCTCGACCGACGCCTTCCCGACCGCGACCTTCACCACCACCGCGATCAAATCCACCGGCGCGAACGCCTATCTCGCCGAGGGCAACCTCAGCATCCGCGGCATCAGCAAGGCGGTGCAATTGCCCTTCATTCTGACCATTGCGGGCGACAAAGCAACGATGGATGGCTCGCTGACGATCGACCGCAGCCTGTGGGAAATCGGCGCCGGCGCGTGGCAGGACCATTCGGTCGATCCGAACGTGACGGTCAAGGTCAAGCTTTCCGCGACGAAAGCGGGCTGAAGCTCAGTCTCCCGCGACGAAAGCCGTCAGCTTCCAGCCGCCCGCCCGCTTGTCCGCGATCAGGCGGTAGTCGACGATCGCGCGCAGCTTCGCCGCCTCCATGTAGCCGGTCCGCCCGTCGCGCAGCTTGACCTTCGCGAAGGCCGCCGGATCGCTCTGCACCTCGACCGCATCCCATGAGAGCTGCGCGATCGGCTTCGCGCCGGCCTGCGGCGCGGCGTAGACCGGCACGTCGACCCCGCGCACGATCATGCCGAGATAGGGCTCGTCCACCCCGATATCCTGCGCGAAATACCACGGCATCGTCAGGCTGCCCTCGGGATTGGCCGCGCAGCCGAGCGGCAGCAGGCTGGCGAGCGTTGACCACAGGCTCCGGTCGGGCTCGCCGAGCCGCTTCTTGAGCTCCGCCACACCGTGGCCGCCGCCGAAATCGAGCACGATATCCTCGTCCGCCAAAGCCGCGAGCGCATCGGCGTTGCGCGCCAGCACCGCCGCGGCGAGCTTTTCGCGAAAGGCCTGCGCCCCCGGCTGGCTCGTGCATTCGTCGCGCGGATGCCAGGGGCCCTTCTGCGGCGGTTCGGTCAGCGCGGTGAGGAAGCGATGGGCGGCGTCGGGCTTTTCGGGAGCCGCGCTCGCCTGATCGCCCGCCGAGCAGCCCGCCAGCGCGGCAAGCACCAGTCCGGCGAGCATGTTCCTCATTCGGCGGCTTCTCCTTCATCGTCCGTCGCGTCATTCGCGATGTAGCGCGGGGCGGATTCGACCAGCGGGACCTCGTCGAGCTCGCGCTTGCCGATCTCGATGCCCTTGTCCTTGAGCCGGCGCCCGGCCGAGACAACATTGCGTTCAAAGCTTCCGACAAACTTGTTGTAATTGCTTACCGCACTCTCAAGCCCTCCGCCGACGCGCTTGAGATGCTCGGCGGCAACCGCGATGCGATCATAGAGCTCGGCGCCGATCCGCCCGATCTCGCGCGCTTCCTGCGCCAGCGCGTCCTGCCGCCAGACCTGCGCCACGGTGCGCGCGATCGCGACGAGGTTGGTCGGCGTCGCCAGCAGCACCCGGCGCTCGAAGGCGAAATCCCACAGGCCGGGCTCGTGTTCGAGCGCGGCGGCGACGAAATGCTCGCCTGGCACGAACATCACCACATAGTCGGGCGCTTCCTCGAACTGGCTCTGGTAGCTCTTGGCGCCGAGTTGCTGGATATGGGTCTTCATCGAGCCGACATGCGCCGCCATCGCGGCATTGCGCCCGTCCTCGGTATCTGCCTCGAACGCCTGCTGATAGGCGACCAGCGAGACCTTCGCGTCGATCACCAGCATCTTGCCGCCCGGAATTCGCACGATCGCATCGGGCCGCAGCCGCCCGTCCTCGGTCTCGATCGATTGCTCAAGCAGGAAATCGGTGTGCTGCGACAGGCCGCAGCTTTCGAGCAGGTTCTTGAGCTGCTGCTCGCCCCAGCGACCGCGCGCCTTGGGCGCATTGGTCAGCGCGCTCGACAACCGCATCGCCTCGTCGCGCACCGCCTGCTGGCCTTCCTTCATCGACTGGATCAGCCCCGCAAGCTGGCCGAAGGCATCGACCCGCTGCTTCTCCAGCCCGGTCACCTGGTCCTCATAGCTCTTGAGCCGCGAATGGACCGGCTCCAGCAGCGCCTTGAGCTTTTCCTCCGACGCTTTCTCGGTGTGCCCGAAGCGCTCTTTCGCGGTTTCGAGGAACTGTTCCTGCGCCTTGGCCAGCACTTCCCCGCCGGTCGCGCGAAACTGCGCCAGCATCGCCTCGCGCGCCTCGTTCAGCGCCGCGACCTGCCTGTCGAAATTCTCGGCATTGGCCTTGAGCGTCGCAATCTCGATTTGCGCTCGGCCGAGATCGGCCGCCATCGCCTTGAACTCGCCCTCGTCGTGCCCGCCTGACGCGCGCGAGCGAAAGAACCAGCCGAGCGCGATGCCGGCGAGCAGGGCGACGAAGATCAGGGCGACGGCCAAAATATCCACGGGTCAAAATTCCGAATGAGAACGAAATGGGAACTTATCCGCCCGCGCCGGAACGCACAAGCGCTGTGGCGCCCGCATCCCCCGTTCCGTAGACAGTTCCCCGAGAATCACCTTGAGGATTCCCGCCGGAAAATTGTATGGACCACATACAAATTTTCGGATTCGCGAATTTTTCGTGATCGTGAACAGAAACGAGGACCCCTGACATGGCCAGTGATATCGAGATTGCACGCGCAGCGACGATGAAGCCCATTGCCGAAATCGGCGCGAAGCTGGGCATCCCCGATGAATCGCTCCAGCCCTATGGCCGGTTCAAGGCGAAGATCTCGATGGACTGGATCAACCAGCAGGCTGGCCGCGAGGACGGCAAGCTGATCCTGGTCACCGCGATCAACCCGACCCCGGCCGGCGAAGGCAAGACCACCACGTCCGTGGGTCTTCATGATGGCCTGTGCAAGATCGGCAAGAAGTCGATCGTTGCGCTGCGCGAGCCCTCGCTGGGTCCGTGCTTCGGCGTCAAGGGCGGCGCGGCCGGCGGCGGCTATGCGCAGGTCGTGCCGATGGAGGACATCAACCTCCACTTCACCGGCGACTTCCACGCGATCACCAGCGCGCACAACCTGCTGTCGGCCATGCTCGACAACCACATCTACTGGGGCAACGAGCAGGCCCTCGACACCCGCCGGATCGCCTGGCGCCGCGTGCTCGACATGAACGACCGCGCGCTGCGCCAGATCGTCAACTCGCTCGGCGGCGTCTCGAACGGCTACCCGCGCGAAACCGGGTTCGACATCACCGTCGCTTCGGAAATCATGGCGATCCTCTGCCTCGCGACCAGCCTCGAGGATCTCGAGGAATCGATCGGCAACATCATCGTCGGCTACCGCCGCGACAAGACCGCGGTCCGCGCGCGCGACATCAAGGCCCACCAGGCGATGACCGTGCTGCTCAAGGACGCGATCCAGCCGAACCTGGTGCAGACGCTCGAGAACAATCCCGCCTTCATCCACGGCGGCCCCTTCGCGAACATCGCCCACGGCTGCAACTCGGTCACCGCGACCAAGACCGCGCTCAAGCTGGCCGACTATGTCGTGACCGAAGCCGGCTTCGGCGCCGACCTCGGCGCGGAGAAGTTCTTCGACATCAAGTGCCGCAAGGCCGGCATCGCCCCCTCGGCAGTGGTGATCGTCGCCACCGTGCGCGCGCTCAAGATGAACGGCGGCGTAGCCAAGGCCGATCTCGGCAACGAGAACGTCGATGCGGTCAAGATCGGCGTCGCCAACCTGCTGCGCCACATCGAGAACGTGCAGAAGTTCGGCGTGCCCGCGGTCGTCGCGATCAACCACTTCATCGCCGACACCGATGCCGAGATCCAGGTGATCAAGGATGCGGTCGCCGCCAAGGGCACCGAGGCGATCCTGTGCCAGCACTGGGCCAAGGGCTCGGAAGGCACCCGCGACCTCGCCAACAAGGTGGTCGAGATCATCGACAGCGGCAAGGCCGACTTCAAGCCGCTCTATCCGTCCGAGATGCCGCTGTTCGACAAGATCAACACGATCGCGACCGAGATCTACCGCGCCGACGCCGCCACGGCCGACGCTTCGGTCAAGAACCAGCTCAAGCAGTGGGAAGCCGACGGCTTCGGCAATTTGCCGGTGTGCATGGCCAAGACCCAGTACAGCTTCACCACCGATCCGGCGAAGCTCGGCGCGCCGACCGGCTTCACCATCCCGGTGCGCGAAGTGCGCCTTTCGGCCGGGGCCGGCTTCATCGTCGCGATCTGCGGCGAGATCATGACCATGCCCGGCCTGCCCAAGGTGCCGAGCGCGGAGAAGATCCGGCTCGAGGACGGGGTGATCGAAGGCCTGTTCTGATACTCCCGTCGCCCCAGCGAAGGCTGGGGCCTCAGGCGGATATGGTCCGCATTACCGATGGAGATCCCGGCCTTCGCCGGGGATTACGATCAAAGATTGGGCCGCCCCTCACCGGGCGGCCTTTTCTTTTGCCCACCCATTGGTTGATTCTGTCCGAAAATTCTTGCGGAACCCGCAGTCACGCTCCTATGGATGGAGACGAGCCCGGCCCCCTTCGAGAAGGTCGGCAGGACCATTCTGGGAGAGGTATTCGAAAAATGCGCTCACGCCGCCTGACATTGCGTTTCACCACCGCCGCGATCGCCGCGGCCGCCAGCTTCCTCGCCCTCCCCGCCGTGGCGGAAACGATCCCGACCGATCTCACGGTCCTGCCCCCGACGCCGACGGACTATACCCCGGGCAAGACCTCGTGGGGCGACTGGGATTTCACCGGCACCTGGCCGATCGAGAACCTTCCCGACAGCCGCATCCTGTTCGTCCGCCCGAAGAGCTACGGCAAGCGCGTGTGGATCACCGACGCGGAATGGCAGAAGCGCATCGAGAACGCCAAGAAGTCCGATCAGGGCTTCTCGGCCGAGGGCGAAGGGCTGAACGCGGGCGGCACGCAGGGACTTGAGGACTGGGTCAAGACCTCCGCCTTCGCGCGCCGCACCTCGATGCTGGTGAGCCCGGCCGACGGCCAGCTTCCCGCCCTCACCCCGCAGGGCGATGCGCTGTACAAGGCCGGCCGGTCCGGCTGGGTGCCCGAGCAGAACTTCGACTGGGTCGACGATTTCGACAGCTGGGACCGCTGCATCTCGCGCGGTTTCCCCGCCTCGATGTTCCCGTTCCGCTACAACAACGGCATCCGCATCTGGCAGTCGCCGGGCTTCGTGGTGATCCAGCTCGAAATGCTCGGCAACCGGGTGATCCCGATCGCCAAGCCGGGCGAGAAGCTGCCGCACTGGCCGGGCCAGGTCGAAGCCTGGATGGGCAACAGCGTCGGCCACTGGGAAGGCAAGACCCTGGTGATCGAGACGACCAACATCGTTTCGGGCGATGAGGCGACCCACGACGCCTCGAAGCGCGCCGCCTCGCCGCTCAACATGGCGACCCAGAACGTGCCGCCGTTCAACACCATTCCGATGAGCCCCAAGGCCAAGACGGTCGAGAAGCTGACCATGGTCGGCCCCAACGCGATCCGTTACGAAGTCACCTACGACGATCCGGAGGTGTTCACCGCGCCGTGGACCGCGCAGCTCGAATGGACCCGCAAGAGCGACTACCAGTTCTTCGAATATGCCTGCCACGAAGGCGACGTGCAGGTCCGTAACTACATCACCTCCTCGCGGGCGCACCGCGCGGCGATCGCCGCCGGAACCACTCCGCCCGAGGAACCGGACGACGGCCGCGCCCGCTTCGCCCGCCAGTTCGACTTCGACCCGGTCGCCCCCGGGCACGACTGATCGGATCGCAAGCCGAGAGATCGAGGCCGCCCCGCCGGGGCGGCCTTTTTCTTGGGCGAATGGCGGAACCGGCACCACGCCCCGTGCGCTCCTAAGCCATCAGCAGGAGTGAGCCATGTCGATCGTCAAGATGATTTCCGAGCACCCGGACACCGGGGACCAGTTCAACGAGCCGCTGGCGCTGGCGGTCAAGCATGCGATGTATTGCGCGGCGATCTGCAATTCCTGCGCCGATGCCTGCTCCGCCGAGGAGATGGAGATGCGCCGCTGCATCCGCCTGTGCATGGATTGCGCCGACGTCTGCACCGCAACCTACCGCGTCGCCAGCCGCCGCACCGATCACAACCGCCAGCTCATCCGGACGATGCTGGCAGCCTGCATCGAGGCCTGCGAGACCTGCGGGGCCGAATGCGCGAACCACGACAATCCCCACTGCCGCCGGTGCGCGACCATGTGCGCCGAATGCGCACGCGATTGCCGCGCTGCACTCGAAGGGCTGAACCGGGAAATCCACGAGGCGGCGTGAGCCGCCTGCTTCACGCTTCCAGCGTCGGCCGGCTTTCCAGCAGTCCGGCCAGTCGCCGGATCGCCCAGGCCGCGCGCTCGTAAATGCTGGTGAGCGCAAGCACATGGCCGCGCTCCTCCGCACTGTGGTGGTCGTGGGTCGCAAGATAGTCCCTGCGCATCGCCTCCATCCGCGCGGCACAGTCGCGGGTCTTGTCCTCGATGATCCGGAAATCCTCGGGATTGCTGGTCTTCATCGCATCGTCGGCGACATCGAGCAGCAGGTCGAGCTCGGCGACGATCTTGGCGCGCATCGGGTGCAGTTCGGGCTCGAGCCAGTGCGCGGCCCGCCACAGTTCGAAGCAGGCCTCGTCGAGCTGGCGCAGCGCGTCCTGGCGCTTCTGCTGGCCGAGCAGCCATTCGGTGTCCTCGCCCGACATCTCGCGCGTCATCAGCGTGGCCTGGGTCCGCTCGATCACCCCCGCGACCAGTCCGAACGCCTCGTGATAGGCGTCCGGCGACGGCGCCTCCCGGCCTTCGATCCCGCCTTCCTTCAGCGCCTCGCTATAGGCCGGAAGCCGCTCGAACAGGCGCAGCTGCTCCTTCTCGGCCAGCAGCAGCGTAACGTGGGCGCTGTCGGAAACCTCGTTGTGGAGGAAACGCGGATGGCCGAGCTCCTCGGCCGGGAGCGGCGGGGACAGGCGCGCGCACAGCGCCATGTAGGGCCCGCATAGCACCGTCAGCGCCAGCGGGGTCAGCGCGTTGAACGCGATCACCACCGCGACCACCTGCATCCCGGCGTCGATCCGCGCGTGCGAGCCCAGCCAGGCCAGCCCCGCCCCGCCGGCCAGCTCGCGGTCGACGACGAAGGCGATCAGGAACAGCAGCGCGGCCGCGCAATTGTAGAACACCTCCGCCAGCACGATCTGGCGCGCCTGGCCATGGAAGTTGAAGCCGGTGAACAGGGTGATCAGGCTCGACCCGACATGCGCGCCGAACACCAGCATCAGCGTCTCCTCGACCCCGAAGATGCCCTGCCTCGCCATGGTCACCGTGATCAGCATGATCGCGATGTGCGATTGGGCGACGAAGGTCAGCACCAGGCCGCAGAGGAACGCCAGCGGCAGCGAGGCGTGGATGAACGTCACCGCGTCGCCGAACAGGCCCTGGTCGGTCAGCGCGACCGCCGCCTGGCTCATCATCCTGAGGCCGAACAGCATCAAGGCGAGGCCGAACACGGCCGAAGCGCCCTTGAGCAGCGGCTTGGGCCGCTCGAAGGCGATCGCCGCGCCCGACAGCGCGAGCACGAACAGCGCGAGCAGGTGGATCGGGAACACCGCCGCGATCACCACCAGCGTGCAGCCGAGGTTCGACCACAGCGCGACCGGCAGCGCGGCGGGCGCTTCCACCACGCCGGCATGGACGAAGCTCGCCATGATGAAGCTGGTGGTCCGGCCGCTCTGCGACACGAACCCGACCGCGGTCCCCGCCGCCATAGCCGAGAGCGGCCGGCGGGTGACCCGCGCGATCGCCCCGCGCAGCCGCGAGCCCGCCAGCGCGCCGAGGTTGCGGGTGACCATCTTGATCCCGAAGAACAGGATTCCGAGGCCCGCGAGCGAATTCATGAACAGTTCGATCGCGCTCATCGGGCCCCCGCTTTACCGCACGTGCGGAGCCTTCTTGCTGCGATGTGTGACGGTGGCGTGACCGTTTCGTGTGCCCGCGCGAAAAGTCGTCACCCCAGTGAAAGCTGGGGTCTCAAACGGCTATATCTCGGGTTCGCGGCAAGAGATCCCGGCTTTCGCCAGGATGACGGATGTCACGCAGCCTTCCGCAGCTTTTCCAGCTTCTTGAGCGCCATCTGCCGCTTCAACCGGCTGAGGTGGTCGATGAACAGCACGCCTTCGAGATGATCCATCTCGTGCTGGATGCAGGTCGCCATCATGCCTTCCATCGCTTCCTCGTGGACCTTGCCCTCGAGATCCTGCCAGCGGACGCGGCAGGCGGCCGGACGTTCGACCTCGGCATAGATTTCGGGGACCGAAAGGCAGCCTTCGTTGTAGATCGACGTGTCTTCCGAGGGATCGAGGATCTCGGGGTTCACGAACACCCGCGGCATGCGCTTGACCGGGCGGTGGTAGTGGGTTTCCCCACCGTGCGAATGGCATTCCTCGGGCTCGGCGTCCTCGTCCTCTTCCTGGAGATCGATCACCAGCACCCGCAGCGGCACGCCGACCTGGATCGCCGCGAGGCCGATGCCGGGCGCGTCGTACATCGTCTCGAACATGTCGGCGACGAGCGTCTTCAACTCGTCGTCGAAGCTTTCGACGGGCGAGGAAACGGTCTTGAGCACCGGGTCGGGCGTTTCGATGATCGTGCGAATGGCCATGGCAGGAATTTAAGCGCCTCGAAGCTTGCTTTCAAGCGGGGCGCATGGTGCATCGCGCCGCGCAAAGCAAGAGCGAGCGGTCAGGAAGCCCGCGCTTCGGCCCTTGCCGGCTTCGCCTCGGCCTCGTTCACGAAGAACGCCGGCCGGTCCCCGGCGCCGGGCTCCGTCACGGGATTGGCGGCGGCATATTTCGCCGCGAGCCGCGCGAACTTCTTCTCGGCCGAGGGCTTGACGTTCATCCGGGCGCGCTTGCCTTCCGCCGCCTTGACCGCGAGCGGGTCCATCACCATGCCCCACCACGGCGGGCACATCGCAATCGCCATCATCCCGAAATAGCCGGTCGGGCACTTGGGGCCGTCCTCCATCGCCACCAGTTCCTGGTAGGACAGCATCGGGCGGGCATGGTGATAGGCGTGGCGCTGGACGTTGAAGACCATCAGATTGCACAGCGGCGCATCGGCGCTCCACGAATGGGCCGGGGTCTGCGGCTCGCGTTTGCCCGAGGGCAGCAGCTCGCGCATCAGCGCATAGTGCTGGATATAGTCGTTGAGCATCAGCGAGAACCACACCGAGGCGTGGTGCAGCAGGATCCACGGCAGCGCCGCCCAGCCGAGCACCGCGACCAGCACCGCAGCAAGCGCCACGGTCATGCCGTAGGCGACCAGCACGTCGTTGTGCAGCGACCACACCGGCAGGCCGCGCTTGCGCAGCCGCTCGGCCTCCAGCGTGATCCCGCCGCGCACTTCGGGAATGAAGCTCTTGAGGATGAATTCGTAGGAGCTCTGGCCGAACTTGGCCGAGGCGCAATCCTCGGGCGTCGCGACCTGGATGTGATGACCCATGACATGCTGCGGCATGAAATAGCCGAGCCCGCCGATCGCGCAGACCGCGTTCGAGATGGTGCGGTTCTTGCGGTCCATCTTGTGGCCGAAATCGTGCGCCACCACCGGGATGTGGACGTTGATGATGCCGATCGTCACCACCAGCGCGATTCCGGCCCAGACCGGCACCCGGCCAGAGGATGCGACCGCGACCGATCCGGCGAAGGTGCACAGCAGGAACAGCGCCTGCAGCATCAGCAGTCGGCGGAACGCCGTCTCGCCGATCCCGTCGTCGAAACTGTAGTTGCGCTTGCCGAGGAAATGGTCCGCCAGCGGCACCGCGCCAAGCAGAATCCCGGCGATGATCAGCACCGGCCAGGCCGCACTCAGCGAATACATCAGCCACATCGGCACCGCCTGCGCGGCGAAGTTGAGCACCACCAGCAGCGGGCGCGCGAAGGACGGAAGGCGGACGATCCGGTCCCCCGGCGCCTCATCGGAAGCCGTGTTGCGATCGATCGCTGCGGATTGCGCAGTGCCCATGTTGATCTCCGAAACTCGCAAAAGCCGGGCAAACCGCCCGTTACGCCAGAATCTACCATGGTAAATGAAAGGTCAACAGGGGGTTCTACGGGATTTTTCGCTCTGTCCCGTTAGCTGACGCCTCGACGTGCAGGAGAGGAACGGCACCGCTCAAAACCCGTTGCTTGCCTTGGAAGGAGCGTTTTCATGGCCCACAATCCCCAGCTAATCGCCGACCTCGAGACCCGTTTCTGGCAGTCGATGGTCGACAAGGATGCCGATGCCGCGATGAAGATGATCGCGCAGGAATGCCTGATCGCAGGCCCTACCGGCACCATGAAGATCGATCCGGAAGAGTATGGCGAGATGACCCGCGACGGCCAATGGTCGCTCGAAAAGTTCGAACTCAAGGACACCGCCGTCGTGTTCCCGGCGGAGGATGTCGCAGTGATCGCATACAAGGTCCATCAGACCGGCGAGATGAAGGGATCACGGATGGACCTGAGCTGCGCCGATACCAGCACCTGGGTGCGGCAGGACGGCGAATGGAAATGCTCGGCCCACACCGAGACGATCCTCGACCAGATGCCGCGCGCGGCCTAGTTCGGATCGCGCGGGCGGTTCATCGCCATGCAGGCGAGCGCCAGCACGCTCACCGGAAGCGCGATCGGCAGCCACCATTGCAGGAACGCAACATAGAGATGGAGCGTCCAGCGGCCGGTCTGCATATCCACGAACTTGCCGAGCGGGTTGCGCGCGATCCGGTCGGCGGCGGTCCACAGGGCCGGAAGCGCCGAAGCGGCCAGCGCGAACAGCCAGCCGCCGACGATCCAGCCGGTCTTCACCCGACCGGCCGCCTTGCCCGCAGGGCTTGGGCCAGAGTGCCCTCGTCGAGATAGTCGAGCTCCCCACCCACCGGCAGTCCGTGGGCGAGCTGGGTGATCCGCACCGGGAAGCCTTCGAGCCGTTCGGCGACGTAATGCGCGGTCGTCTGGCCTTCGAGCGTGGCGTTCATCGCCAGCACCACCTCGTCGATCCCGCCCGCCTCGACCCGCGCCAGCAGGCGGTCGATCGTCAAATCCTCCGGCCGCACCCCGTCGAGCGCCGACAAGCGCCCGCCGAGCACATGATACTTGCCGGTGAACAGCCGCGCGCGGTCGAGCGCCCACAGGTCCGCAACGTCCTCCACCACGCACAACTGGCGCGCATCGCGCCGCGGGTCGGAACAGATGCCGCAAGGGTCGCGCGTGTCTATATTGCCGCAGATGCTGCATTCGACCAGCGTTTCGCGCACGGCGGTCAGCGCGTCGAGCAGTTGCACCAGCGAGGTCTCGCGCCGCTTCACCAGCCACAGCACCGCCCGCCGCGCCGAACGCGGCCCAAGCCCCGGCAGCCGGGACAGCGCCGCCGAAAGCGCCTCGATCTCTTGCGATGCCATGGGGTGGGAGATAGGGCTTGACGCATTCGATAGGAACCCGCCGCCAGCCGCTATGCGCATAATCTTCATGGGAACCCCGAGCTTCGCGGTGCCGACGCTCGAAGCACTGGTCGCCGCGGGGCACGAGGTGGTCGCGGTCTATACCCAGCCGCCCCGCCCCGGCGGCCGCCGCGGCAACGAACTGACCCCGACGCCGGTCCACCAGGCGGCCGAGAAGCTCGGGCTGGAAGTGCGCTGTCCGACGAAACTGCGGGATCTCGCCGCCGAGGCCGATTTCGCCGCCTGCGACGCCGATGTCGCGGTGGTCGCCGCCTATGGCCTGATCCTGCCGCAGCTGATCCTCGATACGCCGAAGCATGGTTGCCTCAACGTCCATGCCTCGCTGCTGCCGCGCTGGCGCGGCGCGGCGCCGGTGCAGCGCGCGATCCTTGCGGGCGACAGCATGACCGGGGTCACGATCATGCGGATGGAAGCCGGGCTCGACACCGGGCCGATGCTGGCGAAGGCGAGCACGCCGGTGGAAAGCAAGACCGCCGGCGAACTCACCGAGGAGCTCGGAGAAATCGGCGCGCATCTGATGGTGGAAGTGCTGGCCAACCCTGCGATCCACCCCGGCGAGGCGCAGAACGAGCTCGAAAGCAGTTATGCAAAGAAGATCGACAAGGCCGAAACCCGGATCGATTTCGCGCGCGACGCCGAATTCATCGAGCGCCAGACCCGCGCCTTCGCGCCGGCTCCCGGTGCGTGGTTCGAGTTCGAGGGCGAGCGCTACCGCATCCTGTCCGCCCACGCGATCGGGCTCGAAGGTTATCCCGCGACCGTGCTCGACGAGCGCCTGACCATCGCCTGCGGCCACGGCGCGATCCGCCCGCTGCGCATCCAGCGCGCGGGCAAGCCGGCGATGGACACGGCCGACCTGCTGCGCGGCAAGCCGATCCCGCCGGGCACCGTGATCCGGTGACCCGCTTCGCCCTGACCCTGGAATTCGACGGCGGCCCCTTCGCCGGCCTGCAGCGGCAGGCGGAAGCGCCGAGCGTGCAGCAGGCGGTCGAGGAGGCGATCCAGGCGGTCACCGGGGAGAGCGTGACGATGCACGCCGCCGGGCGCACCGACGCCGGGGTTCACGCGCTGGCGATGCGCGCGCATGTCGATGTCGCGAAGGACCTGACCCCGTTCCGCCTGATGGAAGCGATCAACGCGCTGCTGCGCCCCGCCCCGATCGCGGTGATCGCCTGCGCGATCGTGCCCGACGACTGGCATGCGCGCTTCTCGTGCATCGGGCGGCGCTATCTCTACCGCATTGCGAACCGCCGCGCTCCGCTGACGCTGGAGAAAGGGCGCGCGTGGCACGTCGGCAAGCCGCTCGACGCCGCAGCGATGCACCGTGCGGCGCAGGTTCTGGTCGGCAGCCACGATTTCACCACCTTCCGCTCGGTCCACTGCCAGGCGAAGGATCCGGTCAAGACGCTCGACCGGCTGGCCGTGCGCCGCGAGGGAGACCTGGTGCTGGTCGAGGCCGCCGCGCGCAGCTTCCTGCATCACCAGGTCCGCTCGATGGTCGGTACGCTGGCGCTGGTCGGCCAGGGCCAGTGGGCGGTGGAGGACGTCGCCAGGGCGCTCGAGGCGCGCGATCGCGCCGAGCTGGGGCTCAATGCGCCTCCCGAAGGCCTGTATTTCGTCGAAGCACTGTATCCAAATCCGGATTGAAGCGTTGCGTGCATGCGGGCGCTGCCCGCGGGATCGGTTTAGGGAGGAATATCCATGTCCGTAATGGGCCGCCAGGTCATCTCTACCCTCGCGAGCGACGGCACGCTGACCGTCGAGATCGTGCCCGAGGAAGTCCCCTCGCCGCGCGCGAACGAGGTGCTGATCGAGATCGGCGCGGCGCCGATCAATCCCTCGGACCTGGCGCTGCTGTTCGGCCCGGCCGATCTCGCCAATGCCGAGTTTTCGCCCGGCAAGGTCGTGGCCCGCATGCCCGAGGCCGCGGTGCGGGCGATGGCCGGGCGCCTCGGCCAGCGCATGCCGGTGGGCAACGAGGGCGCGGGCACGGTGATCGCCGCGGGCGACGATCCGGCGGCGCAGGCGCTGGTCGGCAAGCGCGTCGCCTGCGCGCCCGGCGGCACCTATGCGACCCACCGCCTCGCCGACGCACGCATGTGCATGGAACTGCCCGACCGGATCGGCGCCGAAACCGGCGCCGCCTCCTACGTCAATCCGCTGACCGCGCTCGGCTTCGTCGAAACGATGCGCAAGGAAGGCTTCACCGGGCTGGTCCACACCGCCGCCGCGTCGAATCTCGGGCAGATGCTGGTGAAGCTCTGCGCGGCCGAGCAGATTCCGCTGGTCAATATCGTGCGCAAGCCCGAGCAGGTTGCGCTGCTGCGGGACCTCGGCGCCCAGCATGTGGTCGATAGCTCGGACCCGGCCTTCATGGCCCAGCTCGTCGCCGCGATCGAGGCGACCGGCGCCCGGCTCGGCTTCGACGCGATCGGCGGCGGCCCGCTCGCCGGCCAGATCCTCACCGCGATGGAGGCGGTCGCGGCCAAGCGCCTGTCGACCTACAGCCGCTATGGTTCGTTCGAGCGCAAGAAGGTCTATATCTACGGCGCGCTCGACCTCGGCCCGACGATCCTGAACCGCGCCTTCGGGCTCACCTGGGATGTCGGCGGCTGGCTGCTGATCCCGTTCCTTTCCCAGCTTCCGCCCGAGGAATCGCTCCGCCTGCGCCAGCGCGTCGCCGCCGGCATCACCACGACCTTCGCGAGCAGCTTCAAGGCCAAGGTCGGGCTGGAGGAGATGCTGACCAAGGAGATCGCGCTGGCCTACAACGCGAAGGCCACCGGCGAGAAATATCTGGTGTTGCCGAACGGGTGAAACCTTCTTCCCCCATCGATGGGGGAAGAACAGGCTCAAGGCCCCGCCCCCGATGCCGCCACGCTGGGCTTGGCGCTCGGCTTGGGGCTCGGCTCGATCCGCACCCCGTTCTGGTCGATCCGGACGTCGACCGGATTGCCGTTGATCGAGGTCGAGATCGATGCGCCCTGCGGATCGACGTTCAGCTTGGTATCGCCGATCGGCAGATCGTCGAGGTTCGGGATATCGAGCGGCTGGATCGGGCCGCTCGGATTGGGCGACGGGCTCGGCCGTGCCGGTGCCGGGGCCGCCTTGCCGCCGAGCGCCTGGACCATGAAGTCGCGCCAGATGCGCGCGGGGACGCTGCCGCCGTGGACGTCGCCCAGCGGGCTGTTGTCGTCGTTGCCGATCCACACGCCGACCACCAGATCGCCGGCATAGCCGATGAACAGCGCGTCGCGATTGTCCTGCGTCGTCCCGGTCTTGCCGAAGTTCGCGACACCGAGCCGGGCGCTGCGGCCCGTGCCCCGGTTGACCACCCCGCGCAGCAGCTCCTCGATATCGTCGTGCTCGCGCGAGGAGAGGCTGCTCTTCGAGCTCCACAGCCAGTCGAACCAGCCGGGCTTGTCGGCGGTGAAGGCGCGCGGCTGGACGGGAAAGCTGTTCGCAGCGACGCCGGCATAGGCGGCGGTCAGCTCCATCAGGTTCATTGTCGAGGTTCCGAGCGCGAGACTCGGGTCGCCCTCGGCCAGTGGCGAGGTCACGCCGAGCTTGCGCGCGACGCGGATCACCGAGGCATCGCCCACGTCGCGGAACAGCCGCACCGCCGCGACATTGCTCGACCGGGCGAAGGCGTCCTCCAGCGTGATCGTCGGCGAATAATTCCCGCTCGCATTGGCCGGGCGATAGGAGCCGGTGGTGATCGCGGTGTTGTCGATCGTGTCGCTGGGCCGCCAGCCCTTCTCCAGCGCGGCGAGATAGACGAACAGCTTGAAGGTCGATCCCGGCTGGCGCTGCGCCTGGGTCGCCCGGTTGAACGGCGATTTCTCGTAGTCCTTGCCGCCGATCATCGCGACGACTTCGCCATTGGGCCGCATCGCGACCAGCGCGACCTGCGCCTTGCCCAGCGGAGCGCGCTCGATCGCCCGGCGGGCCGCAGCCTGCAGGCGGGAATCGAGCGTGGTGGTGATCGTCTGGCGCTGGTAACTGACCTCGCTGAGCCGCCGCGCCTGCGGCAGCGCCCAGTCTGCGAAATAGGTGCCGGTGGGGAGATCGTCGCCGGTCTCGCGCACGTCGACCCGCGGGGTCGGCAGCTTGTCGACCTCGGCCTGGGTCAGATAGCCGGTCTCTACCATCGTGCGCAGCACCACGCGCATCCGCCGCTCGGCCGCCTGCGGGTGCTGGGTCGGCGCGTAGGAGCTCGGGGCCTTGAGCATGCCGGCCAGCATCGCCGCCTGCTCGGGCCGCAGCTTCTCGGGCTGGCGGTAGAAATAGTGCAGCGAGGCGGCCCGCAAGCCATAGCAATTGTCGCCGAAATAGGCGTTGGAGAGATAGCGCTCCAGGATCTGGTCCTTGGTCAGCCACGCCTCCAGCCACAGCGCGATCAGCGCCTCGCGCGCCTTGCGGCCGAGGTTCTGTTCTGGGCTGAGGAAGGTGAACTTGGCGAGCTGCTGGGTGATCGTGCTGCCGCCCTCGGTCTTGCCGCGGGTGATGTTGCTCCACACGGCGCGCGCAATCCCGCGCGGATCGATCCCCCAATGGCTGTAGAACCGCCGGTCCTCGATCGCGATGAAGGCATCGACCACATGCGGCGGCAGCTTCTTCACCTCGACCGGCGCCGCTACGACCGCCCCGTTGCGCGCGATCGGCGTGCCGTCCGCGGCGAGCAGCGTGATCTCCGGGGGCGCGATCGGCTGGAGCGATTTGCTCAGCGGCGCGGTGACCAGCAGCCAGCCGACCGTCAGGATGAACAGGAACAGCAGCGCGGCAACGCCGCGGCTGATCCACCACCAGCGGGTGCGCTTCTGCGGCGCCGGGGGAAGCGGCAGGGTCTCGCCCGCGACGGCAAAGGGCGGATAGAGGTGCGGCTGCCGGGGGTCAGGCTGCGGCGCGAAATCGCGATCGTCCTCGTCGCGATCGTAGAGCGGCGAGAGCCAGGATTCCTCGTAATCGATATGGCGCGGCGGCTGCGGTTCCGGCTTGCGGCGGAACAGCCTGCTGAGAAGACCCGGTGGACGTGACACGCTCGCCATCGGCTACTGTGTTAGCGAAGTGATACAGCGGTGGCGAGCGAAATCACACAAGCTCTCCCGGCCCCGTCATGCTGAACGTGTTTCAGCATCCATCGAGCAACCGAGGCCAGACCTGAGAATGACGAGAAATGGATCCTGAAACAAGTTCAGGATGACGGGTGGAGTAAGCGAGGCCTACCCCTTGCCCACCACGCTCTCGGGCAGGTCGACCCCGAACACGCGCTGGTAGTATTCCGCCACCAGCATCCGCTCGGCCTCGTCGCACTTGTTGAGGAAGGTCAGGCGGAAGGCGAAACCGACGTCCTTGAAGATCTGGGCGTTCTGCGCCCAGGTGATCACGGTGCGCGGGCTCATCACGGTCGAGATGTCGCCGCTGATGAAGCCCTGGCGGGTGAGGTCGGCGACGCGGATCATCTTGGCGACCGTGTCCTTGTCGGTCTCCGGGCTCTTGGCGCCGACGATCTCCCGCTCGGTTTCCTCGGGCAGGTAGTTCAGCCCGACGACGATGTTCCAGCGGTCCATCTGGCCCTGGTTGATCGCCTGCGTGCCGTGATACAGCCCGCTGGTGTCGCCGAGGCCGACCGTGTTGGCGGTCGCGAACAGGCGGAAGTAGGGGTTCGGGCGGATCACGCGGTTCTGGTCGAGCAGGGTCAGCTTGCCCTCGGTCTCGAGCACGCGCTGGATCACGAACATCACGTCCGGACGACCCGCGTCGTATTCGTCGAACACCAGCGCGACCGGGTGCTGCAGCGCCCAGGGCAGCAGGCCTTCGCGGAATTCGGTGACCTGCAGCCCGTCGCGCAGCACGATCGCATCGCGGCCGATCAGGTCGATACGGCTGATATGCGCATCGAGGTTGATGCGGATGCACGGCCAGTTCAGCCGCGCGGCCACCTGTTCGATGTGGGTCGACTTGCCGGTGCCGTGATAGCCCTGCACCATCACGCGGCGGTTGTGGGCGAAGCCGGCGAGGATCGCGAGCGTGGTGTCCGGATCGAACACATAGGTCTCGTCGAGATCGGGCACGCGCTCGTCCGCCTCGCTGAAGGCCGGAACCTCCATGTCGACATCGATCCCGAACGTCTCGCGCACGCTGACCGTCTTGTCGGGCGCGGCGAGCCGCGTCGTGCCGCCGGGCTGTTCGGAATGCTTGTTGGTCATCTCGTTCATCGCGCCGTTCGACTAGACGGGCATCAACGCGGCTGCAACATGCAATCCCGATAGAAGACGCAGATTCGTTTCACTGTGGAGAGAGACATGATCCTTTACGGCTTCCCGCTTTCGCCCTTCGTCCGCAAGGTGCTGATCGCGATCAAGGAAAAGGGCATCGAAGCCCGGATGGTGCCGTCGAACCCGAACCAGCCCGACGAAGCATTCCTGCGCGCCAGCCCGTTCCGCAAGATCCCGGCGATCGAGGACGGCGACTTCCGGCTGGCGGATTCCACTGCGATCGTCGCCTATCTCGACGCCAAGTTCCCCGAGCCGGCGCTGATCCCGGCCGAGCCCGAGGCGCGCGGGCGCGCGGTGTGGTTCGAGGAAGTGGTCGACACCATCCTGATCCCGGCCGGCGCGCCGATCGTGGTCAACCGGTTCTTGAAGCCGGTGATCTTCAAGACCGAGGGCGATGAGGAAGCGGCCAGGGCAGGCGAGGAAGCGATCCTCAAGCCGCTCGACTATCTCGAAAGCGTGCTGTCGACCGGCGGCTGGCTGGCCGGGGACTATTCGGTCGGCGATCTCTCCCTCGCCAGCTCGGCAAAGACGCTCGGCTATGCCGGCTGGACGATCGACGCGGATCGGCACCCCTCGCTCGCAAACTGGTATGCGCGGGTGTGCGACCGTCCGGCGTGGCAATTGGCGGCTGAGCAGGAAGCGGCGGTGTTCGCGTCGCTGGGCGGCTAAGCGACCTTCGGCGGCAGCGAGAAGGCGGCAAACACCTTCTTCGCCAGCACGACGTCGCCGGTTATCCGCAAGCCCCCTTCCGCTTCCAGGGCGGCCAGATCCTGCCTGCCGTAAACGAAGCGCAGGAAAGCCAGCGGTTTCCCGACCCAGACGGTGAAATCGGGCGCGGGATCGCTATCGTCCGCGCGCGCCAAAACCAGCTCGCCCTTCGTCAGACGAGCTGTGAAACGGTCCCCCTGGTCAGCCGGGCCGATCTCGAAGCGCATGCTTGCCGACAGGGCCTGCGCCGCCGCGCGGTCCATCGTGGTGCGCAGGTTGAGCATCAAGGCGACCGGCGAAAGCGACAGGGTCGGGTCGTGCCGCGGCGAGCGCAGCGCCCAGCGGCTCAGTTCGATGATCGCGGGTTCGGCGTAGCGCCCCCATTCGGTGAGCTCGTAGAGCTGCGCGGGCGCCGGCGGGCCAAGCTGCCGCCGTCCGACGACGCCCGCCGCTTCGAGCCGGGCCAGCCGTTCGGTGAGCACCTTGGCGCTTATCGCCGGCAGCGCCCGCCGCAGGTCCGAGAAGCGGCGCCCCCCCAGCAGGAGTTCGCGGACGAGCAGGATCGACCACCGTTCGCCGACCAGCTCCATCGCAAAGGCGGTGCCGCAGGCATCGCCATACCACCGGCCGTGCGCGGACTCGGACGGATCGTCCGAAACGGTGGTTTCTTTTGGTAACTCCATAGTTGCTTTCAGTAACTCAAACGAGCATCACCGCGCAACAACGATTCGCGAGGGATGGAGAACGCGATGCCGAAGATGATTTTCGTGAACCTGCCGGTCACCGACCTGGCGAAGTCGATGGCGTTCTACGAAGCGATCGGGTTCACCAACAATCCGCAGTTCACCAACGAAGCCGCGGCCGCGATGGTGTGGTCCGACACGATCTACGTGATGCTGCTGACCCACGACTTCTGGAAGACCTTCACTACCAAGGAGATCCCCGACGCCCATGTCTCGGCTCAGGTGGCGCTCTGCGTGACCTTCGACAGCCGCGGGGAAGTCGATGCGATCACCGAAACGGCGGGGCGGAGCGGCGGCAAGGCCGACAGCAGCCCGCCGCAGGACCACGGGTTCATGTACCAGCGCAGCTTCGAGGATCCCGACGGCCATGGCTGGGAACCGGTGTGGATGGACCCGGCGGTTGCCAATGGCGAACGACCGGTCGAGCATATCTCGGGCTGAAAACGGCGGCAAAGAGGGGGAGAGGTGCCATGTCGGATAAAGCGATGATCCGCACCGGATGGGTGCTCAGCGGCCTTGTGATCCTGTTCCTGCTGATGGACGCCGGGATGAAGCTGGCGGTGCCGAAATAACCGCGGCGAACAGTCCCGAGATCGGATGGCCGCTCGACGCGGGCACCATGCGGATGCTCGGCACGCTGCTGCTGATCCCGACCCTGCTCTACATCTACCCACGCACCAGCGTGCTCGGCGCGGTCCTCGTCACCGGCTATCTCGGCGGGGCGATCGCAACCCACCTGCGGATCGGCAGCCCGCTGCTCAGCCACACGCTGTTCGGCGTATATCTTGGGCTGTTTCTATGGGGCGGCCTCTGGCTGCGCTCCCCCGCCCTGCGCGGCGTGTTTCCTCTCAAACCGAAGGATTGATGTCATGACGGACCTTCCAACTGTGACTGCGTTCGACTGGGTGCCCGATTTCGCCAAGGGACTTGTGCGCGACCTGCGCGTGCGCTGGGCGTTCGAAGAGGTCGGCCTGCCCTACGCCACCGAGACATTCGGCGCGGCGTCGCCGCGCCCCGAAGGCTACGTGCAATGGCAGCCGTTCGAGCAGGTCCCGGCCTTCCGCGACGGGGAGCTCGAACTGTTCGAGACCGGAGCGATCCTGCTCTACGTCGCCGAAAAGCACGGTTCGCTTCTACCCGAAGAAGAGCAGGCCCGCTGGCAGGCGATCGCGTGGCTGTTCGCCGGGCTGAACAGCGTCGAGCCGGCCTGCACCCGCTATTTCGCCTATGCGGTATTCAACGCCGGCAAGGACTGGGCAGCGGGAGCGAAGGAGGCAGTCGAGCCACTCGTACGCCAGAAGCTCAAACGCGTCAGCGACGCGCTGGGCGAGCGGGATTGGCTGGCGGGCGAATTCTCGATCGCCGATATCATGATGGTGACCGTGCTGAACGGCCTCAAGTCGTCCAGCTTCGTCGCCGAATTCCCCAATCTCGCCGCATACCACGCGCGGGGTACGGGACGGCCGGCCTACAAGCGCGCGCTCGACGCCCAACTGGCCGATTTCGACGGACCGGCGCCCGCGCCGCAGGGAGCCTGATCCATGTATATCCAGGGCTTTGTAATCCCGGTGCCGGAAGACAAGCAGGACGCCTACCGCGACATCGCGCTGCGCTTCACCGATATCATGAAAGACCACGGGATGATCGAAGTGGTCGAGGCGTGGGAAGCCGACGTGCCGGACGGCGTCCACACCGACTTCCGCAGAGCGGTGGCGCTTGAGCCGGGTGAGAAGGTCGTCTTTTCCTGGGTCGTATGGCCCGACAAGGCTACCTGCGACGCCGCCCATGCCTCGATGATGGCCGGCGAAATGGCCGAGGACATGGCCGCCATGGCGCCGTTCGACGGCAAACGCATGATCTTCGGCGGGTTCGAACCCATCGTGAGTTGGAGGAAGTAATGGCTGGAGAACCCATCTGGTATGAGCTGATGACGCCCGACGCTGCAGCGGTCATCCCCTTCTACAAGTCCGTCGGCGGCTGGAACATCCAGCAAGACGGCAACATGATGCCCAACGGCAGCGAATATCGCACGATCCAGCGGGCCGACGGCGGCAATCTCGGCGGGCTGCTCAAGCTCACCGAGGGCATGGTGGCAGGCGGCGCGAAGCCGGGCTGGCTCGCCTATTTCCACGTCGAAGACGTCGATGCGGCGGTGGCCAAGGCGCAAGACCTGGGCGCGACCGTCCCGATGCCCGCGGTCAGCATGGGCGCCGGGCGGATGGCGATGCTGTCCGACCCGCAAGGCGCGCCGTTCTACGTCATGAAGCCGGTCCCGCCGGCCGACCAGCCCGACGCCAAGAGCGACGTTTTCGACGTGAAGAAGGCCGGCCACTGCCGCTGGATGCAGCTGGATACCACCGACGCTCCGGCCGCCAACGAATTCTACAAGGCCCTGTTCGGCTGGAGCACCGAGAACACCATGCCGATGGGTCCGGCGGGCGACTATCGCTTCATCGAAGCGGGCGGCGTGCCGATCGGCGCGTTCAACCCGATGATCCGCGAAGGTCAGCATCCGGCGTGGCAGCTCTACCTCGGAGTCGACGACATCGAGCGCGCGAAGGGCGCGGTTCTCGCCCATGGCGGCGAGGTCACGCACGACATCCACCAGGTGCCTGGCGGCGACTGGATTTTCATGGCCAAGGATCCCGCCGGCGCGGCGGTCGCCTTCGTCGGCTCGAAAGGAGAAGCGTGATGGGCAATCAAGCGGTCGTCTGCCTGTGGTATGAGAAGGACGCCAAGGCGGCGGCGGAATTCTATGCCGCAACCTTTCCCGACAGCTCGGTCGGCAGCGCGCACAAGGCACCCGGCGACAATCCCAGCACCGAGGAAGGCGCCGAGTTGACCGTGAACTTCACCGTCTGCGGCATCCCGTGCCTCGGCCTCAACGGCGGGCCGCATTTCAAGCAGAGCGAGGCCTTCTCGTTCCAGGTCTATACCGACGACCAGGAAGAGACCGACCGGCTGTGGAATGCGGTGGTCGGCAACGGCGGGCAGGAAAGCCAGTGCGGCTGGTGCAAGGACAAATGGGGCGTCTCGTGGCAGATCACGCCGCGTGCGCTGATGAAGGCGATGTCCAACCCCGACAAGGCCGCCGCCAAGCGCGCCTTCGAAGCGATGATGACGATGCAGAAGATCGATATCGCCGCGATCGAGGCCGCGGTGAAAGGGTGAGGCGATGGCCGGCTCGCACACGGTCGGCTGCGCCTGCGGCGCGCTGGAACTCGAATTGCAGGGCGAGCCCTTCGGCGTGGTCGAATGCCTGTGCGGCGATTGCCGCACGGCCGGCGCGCTGATCGAGAGCCTGCCTGGCGCTCCGCCGGCGCTGGACGAACGGAGCGCCAGCCGCTTCGTGCTCTACCGCAAGGACCGCGTCGCCTGCCGCAAGGGCGGGGAGCATCTGCGCGACCATCGCCTGACGCCGGCCTCGCCGACCCGGCGGCTGGTGGCAACCTGCTGCAATTCGGCGATGTTGCTCGATTTCACCAAGGGTCACTGGGTCAGCCTCTACGCCCCGCGCTGGCCCGAGGCCGAACGTCCCAGGGCAGAGATGCGCATCCAGACCGCCAGCCTGCCCGATCCCAGCGCGCTGCCCGGCGACATTCCGAACCATCGCGGCTTCGGATTGGGCTTTGCGTTCCGCATGCTGCGCGCCTTTGCGGCCATGGGCTTCAGAAACCCCGGCCTGCCGCTGGGCGGCGCGCCGATCGAGATCCCTACCCCACCGGGAGCTGCATGATGCCACCCATCGTCACCGCCTTCGCCACCTCGCCCGACCGCGGCCGGGGGCTTGCGCGCGACGTCCGGGTACGCTGGGCGCTCGAGGAGGTCGGCGAGCCCTACGACATCCGGCTGCTCGGCTTCGCCGAGCTGAAGCAGCCCGCGCATCTTGCACGCAGCCCCTTCGGACAGATCCCGACCTATGAGGAGGATGGGCTGGCCCTGTTCGAAACGGGGTCGATCGTGCTCCACATCGGGCAGTCGCGGGCCGAGCTCCTGCCGGCCGATCCGGCGGCACGCGCGCGTGCGATCAGCTGGATCTTCGCGGCGGTCAACACGGTCGAGCCGCCGGTGATCGAGCTCCAGAACGCAGTGCTGCTCGAACACGACCGGCCCTGGCACGGCGAGCGCCTGCCCGCGGTCAAGGACCGGGTGCGCGACCGGCTGGAGCAGCTTTCCGCGCATCTCGGCGATGCCGAATGGCTCGATGGCGCCTTCAGCGCGGGCGACCTGATGATGGTCCATGTGCTGCTGCGCCTGAGGCCATCGGGCCTGCTCGACGAATTTCACAACCTCGCCGCCTATGTCGCGCGCGCCGAGGCCCGGCCTGCCTATCAGCGGGCCTTCGCGGCACAATTGGCGGTGTTCGAAGCCGCGTTGCAAGGGAACCCATGATGCTGGCGCTCTACGGACATCTGTTTTCGTCCTATACCTGGAAGGGCCTGATCCCGCTCTACGAGCTGGGCCTGGACTTCGAGTTCCGCGAGGCCTCTCCGGCCTTCCCTGAGAATGGCGCCTTCCTCGCGGGTGCGCATCCGGCAGGCAAGTTTCCGGTGCTGGTCGATGGCGACACCACCATCGTCGAGGCGACCGCGATCATCGAATATCTCGCGGTGAAACATCCCGGCTCGACCCTCATCCCCGCCGATCCCATGCAGGCGGTGACCACGCGGATGCTCGACCGGGTGTTCGACAATTACGTGATGCACAACATGAACCGGGTGGTGATGGCGCACATCCTCGGCGGCGAAAATCCCGATCAGGGCGAGATCGCAAACGCCAGGGAGGCGCTGCGCCGCGCCTATCGCTGGCTGGAGGAATGGCTGGAACACAACCGGCTTCCACCGCACGTCTCGCTGGTGAGCTGCGCCGCCGCGCCCTCGCTGTTCTATGCCGACTGGGTCGAGCGGATTCCCGAAGGCAGCCGCCTCGCCGCGCTGCGCGCCGAGCTGCTCGCGCTGCCCGCGGCGAGTCGGTGCGTCGAGGATGCCCGCCCGTTCCGCGGCTATTTCCCGCCCGGCGCGCCTGACCGCGACTGATTTCGAGAGGAGCCTGACAATGACCGACAGCCACGAACTGACCGTCACCGAATATATCGAAGCCGCGCCCGGCAAGGTGTGGGACATCCTGGCCAACCGGCAGGAGGAATGGTGGTGCCCGACCCCGTGGCGCGTCGAAATCGACCACCAGGACCGCCGGGCCGGCGGCCGCTGCGCGATGACGATGTACGGGCCCAACGGCGAGGTGATGCCCAATGAGGGCATCTATCTCGAATACACCGAGGGCAGACGCTACGTCGTGACCGACGCTTTCACCCTCGCCGATGGCGAATACGCGCCGACCGGCCCGTTCATGCTCGGCATCTGGGAAATCGCGCCCGAAGGCAGCGGCACCCGCTTCACCGGTCGTGCGCGCCACTGGACCGCGGAAGCGCGGGATCAGCACGAGAAGATGGGTTTCACCGAAGGCTGGGGCGTCGTCGCGCAACAACTCAAGGCGCTGTGCGAGAAGGGCTGAGAAACGGCTTTCCTACACCGCGAAGGCCAGTCATGCTGCTCGCGAAAGGGGCGACGAGCAGCGAGAGGCATCGTGAAATACCGTCATGAGCGGAAGGTCACAATTCCCGCTGGAAGTATGGCGCTTAACTGGCTGTTTCTATTGGGATAAAGTTCGCATCTCGCCCGCGTTTCGCCCCTCGTTCCGCGTCAACCTAAAGGTCACACATCGCCGGACGCAGGTTCTTGGCCGACACGCTGGCGGGCGGGCCGATCGGCCGCCGGCGGTTGCCCGCAGCGGCGGCGATCCGGGCCGGTCTCGCGCAAAGTATCCCTGCAAGCCGGTGATCGCCGGGATGGGTTCAGGCGAAAGCGCGGCTCTTTCTGAGCAGCTGATAGGCCTCGACCACCTGCCCCAACCGCCCTTCCTGGCTGCGGTCCCCGCCGTTGCGGTCGGGGTGATACTTGCGGACGAGTTGCGAATAGCGTTTGCGCAATCCCGCCCGGTCGGTCTCGCCGCCCAGCCCCATCACGCCGAGCGCCTCGCGCTCGCCGGGAGTGAAGCGGGCGAACGCCGGATCGGCCGCATGAGCGCGCGCGGCGCGGCTGCGGATGCTTGCGGCACGGGCACCGATGGCATCGAGCGGATCGTCGAAATCAGCCCACCGCGGACCGTCTCCGATCCCGGCGTCGGGCCTGAACGCACGGCTCTCTCGCCGCCAGCCGAACACCGGATGCTGTGCCTCGAGGATCTCGTCCGCGCTCATGCCCTTGAACCAGTCGTAGCCCGAGTTGAACTCGCGCACGTGGTCGAGGCAGAACCAGCGGCTGTCGCCCGGTCCGTCGAAACCGGACGTGCGCTCGCCCGGCGCGCGAAACTCGCCCGCCTCTTCGCATCCGTCCGCTTCGCATTGTCGGCCGCTGTTTGCGACCCGTCCCTGAAATCTGTCGTGCTTCACGCCCTTTAGAATGGGAAATCATCGCCTATAAGGAAACCCCCAAAAGGAGATTCCAGCATCATGGCAGGCCCGCTTCAACGTGAAATGGAGGAGCTGTTGCAGCACGCTTTCATCCCCACCCGGCTCGCGGTGATGAACGATTCCGCCAAGCACCACGGCCACGCAGGCGACGACGGCAGCGGGGAATCGCACTTCAGCATCGTCATCGAAAGCCCCGCCTTCAGCGGCAAGAACCGGGTCGAACGCCAGCGCATGGTCAACCGCGCCCTGGGCGACATCCCCGGCAACCGGGTCCACGCAGTGGCCATCAAGGCCATGGCCCCGGGAGAATGATGTGAGCAATATCCTCCAGACCATCACCCCGGTCACCCACGATCTCGGACAGTTCCAGGTCCGCCGCGCATTGCCGGCGAAGGAGCGGACCATGGTGGGGCCGTTCATCTTCGTCGATCAGTTCGGCCCGGCCCAGCTCGATATCGGGCAGGCGATGGACGTGCGGCCGCACCCCCACATCGGGCTCGCCACGGTGACCTGGCTGTTCGAGGGCGCCATCGACCACCGCGACAGCCTGGGCAGCTTCGCCACGATCCGCCCCGGACAGGTCAATCTGATGACCGCCGGCAGCGGGATCGTGCATTCCGAGCGCAGCCCGCAGAGCGAGCGCGACGTCGGCCCGAAGATGTACGGGATGCAGACCTGGCTCGCCCTGCCCGACGGCAAGGAGGAACTGGCCCCGGCCTTCGAGGCGGTGACCGACCTGCCGCTGCTCGAAGACCAGTGCGTCACCGCGCGGGTGATCATGGGCGAGTTGTGGGGTCTCAAGGCCAAGACCACCACCTATGCCGAGACGATCTACGCCGAGATTCTGCTCGGGCCCTCCGGGGCGATCCCGATCGAGGCCGATGCGGACGAGCGTGCGGTGATGCTGGTCGGCGGCGAGGCGAGCCTCGATGGGCGGGCGCTCAACCTCTACGAACTGGTCGTGCTGCGCCCCGGAACCGAGATGGTCCTGGCTTCCGGCCACGGCGGACGCGTGATGCTGATGGGCGGAGAGGCCTTCTCGACCAGGCGCCACGCCTATTGGAATTTCGTCGGATCGAGCAAGGAGCGGATCGAGCAGGCCAAGCAGGACTGGATCGCCGGACGCTTCCCCAAGGTGCCGGGCGACGAGGTCGAGTTCATCCCCTTCCCCGAACGCCCGCTCACGCGCAGCGAGGATTAGGAGCGATGGAGGGGGAGGAGCTCACCAAAGTCGCGCTGGCCAACGGGCTTGAGCTCGCGGTCTGGGACAGCGGGCCGAAAGACGCGCCGGTGCTGATCTTCCTCCACGGCTTCCCGGAATCGCACCGCAGCTGGCGCCACCAGATCCGGCATTTCAGCAAGACCTACCGCTGCATCGCGCCCGACCAGCGCGGCTACGGCCAGTCCTCCAAGCCGCAGGAGGTCGTCAGCTACACCGCGGACAGGCTGGTCGGCGATATCTTCCAGCTCGCCGACGCGCTCGGGATCGACCATTTTACCATCGTCGGCCACGATTGGGGCGGCGCGATCGCCTGGCCGCTGGCGATGTTCGGCCAAGCGAGCGGCCGCGTGACCCGCGCAGTGATCGCCAACGCTCCCCACGCCGCGCTGTTCCAGAAATTGCTGTGGCTGGATCCGGTGCAACGCGCGGCAAGCCAGTATATGCGCGCCTTTCGCGATCCGGCAAACGATGCACTAGTGCGCGAACATGGGCTTGCGGCGCTGCTGATGAAGGCGCTGAACTGGAAGCAGTCGCCAGCGCTGGAGCCCGAGGAGCGCGATTTCATGCTCGCGGCCTGGCAGGATCGCGCGGCCTGTTTCGGCATGCTCAACTGGTATCGCGCCAGCGCGATCGAAGTGCCCCCGCTCGACGCGCCCTATGCGCTGCCGGAGGACTGGGCGCCGCCGCCGCTGCCGAAGCTGACCATCCCGACGCTGGTGATCTGGGCGCTCGACGATCTCGCCCTGCCGCCCGGCAATCTCGAAGGGCTGGACGACCGGGTCGAGGACCTGACGCTGGTGACGATCCCCGGCAGCGGCCACTTCGTGCAATGGGAGAAGCCCGCCGACGTCATCGCCGCGATGGACGACTTCCTCGGCCGGACCGCCGATGCCGCCTGAACGCCGCAGCCTGCTGCGCGACCTGTCGCACGGCCATGCGGCGGTCAGCTATCTCGAGCTGTTCCTCGATCTCGTCTACGTCTTCGCGATCACCCAGCTTTCGCATTTCCTGCTCGAGCACCTGACCCCGCTCGGTGCGCTGCAGGCGGTCATCCTGTTTCTCGCGGTGTGGTGGGCGTGGATCTACACCACCTGGGCGACCAACTGGCTCAACCCCGAGCGCGGGCCGGTGCGCTTCCTGATCGGCGGAGTGATGATCGGCAGCCTGATGATGTCGAGCGCGCTCCCGCACGCCTTCGAACGCGACGGCGGCCTGCCTTTCGCGCTCGCCTATTGCGGGATCCAGATCCTGCGCACCGGCTTCACCGCCTGGGCGATGCGGCGCGACGACCGCGTGAACAGCCGCAACCTGGCGCGCGCGACGGTCTATTTCTGCCTTGCCGCGCCGTGCTGGATCGTGGGCGGCCTGAGCCCCGATCCGGCGCTGCGGATGGCACTGTGGGTACTCGCGCTGGGCATCGAATTTTCCGGCCCGGCGGCGGGTTTCTGGGTCCCGTGGGTGGGTCGCGCGCAGACCGGCGACTGGGCGATCTCGGGCGGACACATGGCCGAACGCTGCGCGCTGTTCATCATCATCGCGCTGGGCGAAGGGATCGTCGTTACCGGCAGCCAGTTCGCCCGGGTCGCACCGCCCGACCCGGCAACGCTGGCCGCCTTCTTCACTGCCTTCACCGGCTCCTTCGCGGTGTGGTGGGTTTATTTCGATCTCGGCGCGCGGCGCGGGGCCGAGCATATCGAGCACCATGCCGATCCGGGCCGCGTGGCGCGCGACGCCTTCACCTATTGGCACATCCCGATCGTGGCGGGAATCGTGGTGCTTGCGGTGATCGACGAGCAGACGCTGGTCCATCCGCTCGCGCCCTCGCACCCGGACTTCGTGCTCACGCTGCTGGGCGGGAGCATCCTGTTTCTCGGCGGCACCATGGTGTTCAAGCGGATCACCAGCGGCAATCCGTGGTTTCCGTCGTCGCATATCTACGGCCTGTGGATGTGTGCGGGCGTGGCGCTGTGGGGGTGGCTGGCGCATCCGACCCACCTCGCCCTCGCCAATGCCCAAACCGTGGTTTTCGTGGCGGTCGCGGTATGGGAATGGCGCAGCTTCCACGGCGGATGGATCGACGCGGTGGTAAAATACGGCGGGCCGTTCGGCCGCTGGCTCAAGCGCCGGGCAGACCACATCCGGGATGCACGGCTGGCGGGACGGGACCGGCCGTCCGAGTAGCTATTGGCCGACCCACTCCACCCACGCCCCGTGCGGATGCGCCTGGGTCAACTGCGTCCATTCCCTGCTGCTGCCGGGCCAATACTTGACCGTCAACTCGTGCGCGAAAGTCTCGCGGTTGGTCTCGAGCCGGATCCAGGCGAGCGGCCGGTCCGGCGTTGCGGCCTGCCCCGCCGCTTCCATCAGCTTCGCGATGGCATCGCGGGTCGCGACGGGAAGATATTGCCACATGACCGAATGGTAGAGCACCCGGGTGACGCCCGCCGCCTGCGGACGCTCGACCAGTTCGGCCACGAACGCGCCCGCATCCTGCTCGACCAGATCGGGGCGTTTTTCGCTCGCCAGACGGATGGCCGCGTCGATCCGCTGCATCCGCTCCTTCGCGTCGGCCCAGACATAGGCCTTGAGCCGGAGCGCCTGCGCCGGATCGGCCAGATCGACCGGGGCGATGTCGCTGCCGCGGATCGACACGATCTCGACCTTGCCCGCGAGCGGCAGACCGCCGCGCCATTTGGGCGCGATCCGCATCGGCGAATCCGCCGGGCCGACCTCGACCCCGCCGAGATCGTAGAAATAGCGCTCCATCATCGTGTTGACGCCCGCGCTGGCGCCGATCTCGTTGAGCTCGAACCGCGGCCCCAACCGCCGCGACAGCCACAGCAGCCCCGCCATGATGCTGGCCGAGCGGCCGGCCTCATTGGTCTGCGGCGGTCCGTCGAGCCACGGCGACAGCCGCGCATCAAACCGTTCGACCAGCCCGACCACGATCCTGTCGACCGCGTCCTGATCGGTCACCTCGCCCGCATAGACCGCCGCGAGCTCGGGCGCATCGCCGGTCAGGAACAGGTGGTGGATCCCGCCCGCGATCCGCAGCGGCATCGCCGCTTCCAGCGTCAGCCCTTCCCACTCGCGGATACGGCGGCCGACTTCGGTGGCGGTTTGCATCATCGCGCGCTCGGACCGCACGATCCGCCCCGTGCAGGGCGCCCCGGCCTTCTCGGCATGCGCAGCCTGCCACTCGATCGCGACGTCGACCTCCGGAATCGCCATCACCCCGGTCTTCCCGCCATCATCCGCCATTATCGTTGCCCTTTCCGGCCGCCTTCCTTAAGGCGCGCGCCATGTCGCAAGCGCTTACCTTCGCCGTGCCCAAAGGCCGTATCCTCGACGAGGCCCTGCCGGTGATGGCGCGCGCCGGCGTGGTGCCCGAAGCCGGCTTCCACGACAAGGACAACCGCGCGCTCAGCTTCGCCTGCGAAAACGCGGACATGCGGATCATCCGCGTGCGCGCTTTCGACGTTGCCACCTTCGTGGCGCATGGCGCGGCGCAGGCGGGGATCGTGGGCTCCGACGTGGTCGAGGAATTCGACTATCCCGAACTCTATGCGCCGGTCGATCTCGACATCGGCCACTGCCGTCTGTCGGTGGCGGAACCAAGGGATTCCGGGCTCGAACCGCTCGGCAAGATCAGCCATCTGCGGATCGCGACCAAATATCCGAGCCTCACCCGGCGCTATTTCGAACGGCAGGGGATCCAGGCCGAATGCGTCAAGCTCAACGGCGCGATGGAACTCGCGCCGAGCCTCGGCCTGTCGCAGCGCATCGTCGACCTGGTCTCGACCGGGCGGACGCTGGCCGAGAACGGGCTGGTCGAAACCACCGTGCTGATGCCGGTCTCGGCGCGGCTGATCGTCAACCGCGCGGCGATGAAGACCGATCCGCGCGTGGCCGCGCTGGTCGAAGCCTTCCGGGGGCAAGGCTGATGCAGCGGCTCAGCAGTTCGGCCCCCGATTTCGCGAAGAAGTTCGCCCGGCTGGTCGAGGACCGGCGCGAGACCGACATCGACGTGACCCAGGCGGTTTCGACGATCCTGGGGGAAATTCGCGCCCGCGGCGACGATGCGCTGGCCGAATTCACGATGCGCTACGACGATTTCGCGCTGCCCCAGGGCGAATGGCGGATCGATCCGGAACGCTGCAAGGCGGCGTTCGAAGCGCTCGACCCCGATCTGCGCGACGCGCTGACCCTCGCCGCGGACCGCATCCGCTCGTATCACGAAGCCCAGCTGCCCAAGAACCGCGACTATACCGACGATGCCGGCATCCGCCTCGGCGCGCGCTGGAGCCCGGTCGACGCCGCCGGGCTCTACGTTCCGGGTGGGCGCGCGTCCTATCCTTCGTCGCTGCTGATGAACGCGATCCCGGCGAAGGTCGCCGGGGTGAAGCGTCTCGCGATCTGCACCCCGACGCCGAAGGGCGCGATCAACGAGCTGGTGCTCGCCGCCGCGCATCTTGCCGGAGTGGACGAAATCTGGCCGGTCGGCGGCGCGCAGGCGGTCGGCGCGCTGGCCTATGGCACGAGCCGGATCGCGGCGGTCGACGTCGTGACCGGACCCGGCAACGCCTATGTCGCGGAGGCCAAGCGCCAGCTCTACGGCGTGGTCGGCATCGACATGGTCGCCGGGCCCAGCGAGATCCTGGTGATCGCCGACGGCAAGAACGATCCCGACTGGATCGCCGCCGATCTCCTCAGCCAGGCCGAGCACGATCCTTCGGCCCAGTCGATCCTGATTACCGACGACGCCGGTTTTGCCGATCAGGTCGGCGACCGGGTCGATGTGCAACTCGCGATGCTTGCGACCAACCGGACAGCGCAGGCCAGCTGGGACCAGTACGGGCTGATCGTGGTGGTCGGCGACCTAGCCAAGGAAGCCCCCGGCCTCGCCAACGCTCTCGCCGCAGAGCATATCGAGCTCGCGATCGACGAGCCCGAAAAGATGTTCAAGCACATTCGCCACGCGGGCAGCGTGTTCCTTGGCCGGATGACGCCCGAGGCGATCGGCGATTATGTCGCCGGACCCAACCACGTCCTCCCGACCGGGCGCCGCGCGCGCTTTTCCTCGGGGCTCTCGGTCCTCGACTTCATGAAGCGCACCAGCTTCATCGCCGTCGGTGACGAGGGCCTCAAGGCGATCGGCCCCGCGGCGGTGCGGCTGGCCGAAATGGAAGGCCTGCCTGCCCACGCAAAATCGGTTCAATTAAGGCTCAAGAAATCATGAGCGGACGCTCCAAATCCCGTTCCTCCGCACGGCTTTCTGCCGTTCAGGCGCTGTACCAGCACGAGATGGAAGGCACGCCGGCGGCAAAGCTGATCGACGACTTCCATCAGCATTACATCGGCCGCGAGATCGACGACGAGGGCGAGATCGCCGAAGCCGAGATCGCGTTCTTCGACGACATCGTGAAGGGCGTGCTCGCGCGCCGCGACGAGATCGACGGGATCATCGAAGAGCGGCTCTCTGCCGGCTGGAACCTCAAGCGCCTCGACAAGACGATGCTGCAGATCCTGCGCGCCGGCACCTACGAACTCCTCGCCCGCCCCGACGTCCCGCTCGGCAGCGCGATCAGCGAATACGTCGACGTCGCGCACGCCTTCTTCGACCGGCCCGAGCCGAGCTTCGTCAACGGGGTGCTGGACGGGGTGGCGAAGGCGGTGCGGAGCTGACGGGCGAGACCGCCTTCATCGACCGCCTTCGCGCTCTCGCGACCTCGCCCGCCGCGCGCGGACTGAACGACGATGCGGCCGTGCTCGAGATCGGCGGCGAGAGCATCGTGCTGACCCATGACATGCTGGTCGAAGGCATCCATTTCCTGCCCGACGCCGACCTGGCGGACGTCGCGTGGAAGCTGGTCGCGACCAATATTTCCGATCTGGCCGCCAAGGGCGCCGAGCCGATCGGAGTGCTGCTGGGGCACATGCTGTCAGCCGACGACGAGCGCTTCCTCGAAGGGCTGGCCGAGGTTCTCGCATACTATCGCGTACCCTTGCTGGGCGGCGACACCGTGTCGGGCAGCCCGCCGCGCGCCTTCGGCCTCACCGCGATCGGCCGCGCGGTCCATTCCCCGGTCCCTTCGCGCGCCGGCGCACGAGTGGGCGATGCACTCTGCCTGACCGGCAAGGTCGGCGCGGCCATGTTGGGGTTCGAGGCGCTGCGCGACGGCACCGGCGCGGACAGCATCGTCTACCGGCGGCCGATGGCGCGGCTGCGCAAGGGCAAGCTGCTCGCACCGCTGGTCACGGCGATGATGGACGTATCGGACGGGTTGCTGCTCGATGCCGCGCGGATGGCGCGCGCGAGCGGCGTCACCCTGGCGATCGACCGCGCCGCGGTTCCGATCGCCACGCCGGAAGACCGGCGCGACGACGCGCTGCGCTGGGGCGACGACTACGCGCTGCTGTTCACCGTGCCGCCGGGGATCGCGCTGCCGATCCGGGCGCATCGCATCGGTGTGGCCGAAGCCGCGTCAGCCACGCCGATCCTGCTGGATGGAAAGCCACTCACCGAGACCGACGGCCTCGGCTACCAGCATCAGTGAGCCGAAACGTCGACGCCCTGGCGTCGCAGCACGTCCTTCAGCGCATGGAACGCCTCGCGCTGGCGGTGGTTCGGGATACCCGGATAGAGGTGATGGATCAGGTGGTATTCCATCGCCATCGACGCCCAATAGCCCAGCCGCGCCTTGAAGATGCGGGTGTTCTGGTAGCGCCCCTGCTCCTGCGGATGATGCGGGGCCCAGCTGAGCCAGTAGCGGATCCATGACAGGCCGAGCTGGCGCGGCAGCCACCACAGCAGCGCGACCTCGATCGCGTAGCCGCTCCACGCCATGCCGAAGAAGGTGCCGAGCATCACCAGCTGAAGCAGGGTGGTTTGCATCGCCGCGCGGCGCGAGGCCGGCGTGTCCATGTCCACCATCATGCGCTTGTAGCGCATCACCGAGCCTTCGACTCCGGGTTGGCGGTTCCACCAAGTCTTGAGGATCGCCTGCCACCAGTTCGGCGCGCCGTCGGTATAGTCCGGGTCGAGCTCGGCGTGATTGGTGTATTTGTGGTGTTCCATGTGGGTCAGCCGGGCGACCCCGAAGCCGAGCGCGATCGGCACGGTCGAGAGATGGCCGGTCAGCTCGTTCGCCCAGTAATGCTTGTGCCCGCGCGGATAGATGTTCGAATGCATCGCCTCGTGGCTGGGAATGAAGCCGTAGGCGGCGCAGAAGGTCGCGAAAACGCAGCCGAGCGCGAGGCCGACCGGGCCGAGCAGGCCCATGATCGCGAGGGGAAACAGGCTGACCCAGACGAGGAAGCAGCCGACCGTGAGCGCAGCATAGACCCACATCCGCCCGCCATGGAACTTCATCGCGATGTCGCGCTCTTCCTTGCGCAGCGAACGGCGGGCCTCGCGGTCGAGTTCGTCATCCGCCAGCAGCGGGATCGCAAGCGCGTCGCCACCCGGCGCATCCAGCACCTCGCGCAGCAGCGCGTCGTCTTCCTTCAGCGGCCCGTCCATCACGCCCCCATCCCCTTCACAACCAGCGGCCCTTGATATTGGCATAGAGCCCCCAGGCTCCGCCGAAGGCGAGTCCGAAGGCGATCGGGCTCAGGCCGAACGGCCCCGGAATGCCCCACAGCTTCATCAGTTGCGCGGTCAAAGGCGCGATGAAACCGATGCCGAACAGGAACGGCATCACGGCGAACAATTTGCGGATCGCTTCGGTCATGTGGGTTAATCTATTATAAACCAGTGAAGGGCGCAAGATTCCTTGGTTTTTAGGTAGTTTGACTGTCGCACTTGTGCCGCTGCGGGACCGTTGGGGGTCCCCGGGCCAAACTGACCCGTTCCGGGCCTGTGGGAACGGGGCTTTTAAGCTTGCCTCGCCGGGCGCGGGCCGATAGCCACACTGCAAACTGCGGTTATCGGGGAAAATCCGAAGCCGTCCGATGGGATCCTTTGAGAGGGGGAAAGTTTCGTGAGCCTGGTAGAAATTTCAATCGTGTTGGGGTTGCTGGCCATCGTCTATGGCTTCGTGACCAGCCGTCAGGTGCTGGGCGCCAGCGCCGGCAGTGAAAAGATGCAGGAGATCGCCGCGGCGATCCAGGAAGGCGCCCAAGCCTATCTGAAGCGCCAGTACACCACCATCGGCATCGTCGGGGTGGTCGTGGCACTGCTGGTCACCTACTTCCTCGGCCCGATCTCGGCCGCCGGCTTCGTGATCGGCGCGGTACTCTCGGGCGTCGCGGGCTTCATCGGGATGAACATCTCGGTCCGCTCGAACGTCCGCACCGCGGCGGCGGCGCAGAACGGCCTGCAGGCCGGGCTGACGCTGGCGTTCCGCGCGGGCGCGATCACCGGCATGCTCGTGGCGGGCCTGGCCCTGCTCGCGATCGCGGTGTTCTACTGGTACCTCACCAGCGTCTCGGGCTACACCGTGGGCGGGCAGGACCGCACCGTGGTCGAGGCGCTGACCGCCCTCGCCTTCGGCGCCTCGCTGATCTCGATCTTCGCACGCCTCGGCGGCGGCATCTTCACCAAAGCGGCCGACGTCGGTGCCGACCTGGTCGGCAAGGTCGAAGCCGGCATCCCCGAGGACGATCCGCGCAACCCGGCGGTGATCGCAGACAACGTCGGCGACAATGTCGGCGACTGCGCCGGCATGGCCGCCGACCTGTTCGAGACCTACGTCGTCACCGTGGGCGCCACCATGGTGCTCACCGCCCTGCTGCTCAACGGCGTGGGAAGCCTGCTGCCGAACCTGATGGCGCTTCCGCTTCTGATCGGCGGCGCGTGCATCGTGACCTCGATCATCGGCACCTATTTCGTGCGCCTCGGCAGCTCGAACAACGTAATGGGTGCGATGTACAAGGGCTTCCTCGTCACCGCCGTGCTGTCTGTGCCGCTGATCTATTTCGCGATCCAGTATGCGGTCGGCGATATCCACGCGGTCATCGGCGGCGACGCCGCGGCCTCGGGTGCGCTCGATGCCCAGGCCAGCACGCTCAAGTCCTTCACCGGCATGGATCTGTTCTATTGCTCGTTGCTGGGCCTGGTGATCACCGGGCTGATCATCTGGATCACCGAATACTACACCGGCACCAATTTCCGTCCGGTGAAGTCGATCGCCAAGGCGTCGGAAACCGGCCACGGCACCAACGTCATCCAGGGGATCGCGGTCAGCCTCGAAGCGACCGCACTGCCGACCATCGTGATCGTCGCGGGCATCATCATCGCCTACCAGCTCGCCGGCCTGATCGGGATCGCCTACGGCGCGACCGCCATGCTGGCGCTTGCCGGAATGGTGGTGGCGCTCGACGCTTACGGCCCGGTCACCGACAATGCCGGCGGGATCGCCGAAATGGCGGGGCTGGACGACAGCGTGCGCGAGAAGACGGACCTGCTCGACGCGGTCGGCAACACCACCAAGGCGGTCACCAAGGGCTATGCGATCGGTTCGGCCGGGCTTGCCGCGCTGGTGCTGTTTGCGGCCTATACAACCGACCTCAAGCAGTTCTTCCCCGACCTGACGGTGGACTTCAGCCTTGAGAACCCGTTCGTGATCGTCGGCCTGCTGCTGGGCGCGCTGCTGCCCTACCTGTTCGGTTCGATGGGCATGACCGCGGTCGGCCGCGCGGCCGGAGACGTGGTGATCGACGTTCGCGACCAGTTCAAGAACGACCCGGGCATCATGGCGGGCACCTCCAAGCCGAATTACGCCAAGACGGTTGACCTGGTCACCAAGGCGGCGATCAAGGAGATGATCGTCCCCTCGCTGCTGCCGGTGCTGGCCCCGATCGTGGTCTATTTCGTGATCAGCTGGGTTGGCGGGCAGGAGAACGGCTTCGCCGCGCTCGGTGCGCTGCTACTGGGCGTGATCGTGGGCGGGCTGTTCCTGGCCATCTCGATGACCGCGGGCGGCGGCGCGTGGGATAACGCCAAGAAGTACATCGAAGACGGCCACCACGGCGGCAAGGGCAGCGAAGCCCACAAGGCCGCGGTGACCGGCGACACGGTCGGCGATCCCTACAAGGATACGGCCGGCCCGGCGGTGAACCCGATGATCAAGATCACCAACATCGTGGCGCTGCTGCTGCTCGCGGCACTCGCGAGCTGACGGGCCCTTGCCGAAGCTTTGGGTTGGCCCCGTCCGGTAACACACCGGGCGGGGCCTTTCCCTTTACGGGACACTGCTGTCACGCCTCTCCCCGCTTAGGAATTCCTTCGCCATAGGCTGTTAGATCGAGCTTTCAGCGGCATTCCCCGCCGCCTTTCTAGGGTTAACGCGCTTTGGCGAGCGAGCCGCTTCCTGTGCCGGATTCGCCCGGTTCCTTTCCGGCCACGGCGCAGCGCGCGCCGGAAATCCGGGCCGCGGCCCGCGAATGGCGCGATCTCGCCGCGCCCGGCGAGGTAACGCGCTGGGATGCCTTGGCGCAATGGGCCAGCACCGCCAACCCGTTCTTCGAAAGCTGGTATCTGCTTCCCGCCCTTGAGGCCTTCGATCCCGCGGGCCGCGTCAAGCTCGTCTGCGTCGAAGCCGACGGCGAACTGGCCGGGCTGATGCCCGTATCGCTCGAGGACCGCTATTACGGCCACCCGCTGCCGCAGTGGTGCAACTGGATGCACGGCAATTGCTTCCTGGGGGCGCCGCTGGTCGCCCGCGGGCTCGAGCGGGCATTTTGGCGCGCCCTGCTCGGCTGGGCCGACCGTCAGGCCGGCAAGGGGCTGTTCTTGCACCTTGCGCGCATGCCGCTCGACGGCGCGCTCGACGACGCGCTGCGCGCGGTCCTCGCCGAACAGGGCCGCCCGGTCGCCCTGGTGCATCGCGAGGAACGCGCCCTGCTCCGCTCCGACCTGTCCCCCGACGCCTATCTCGAAGCCGCGCTGTCGGCCAAGAAACGCAAGGAACTGCGCCGCCAGTTCAACCGCCTGGCCGAGGAAGGCACGCTGCGCTTCGAACGCCGCCGCGACGCCGAAGCGATCGCCGAATGGACCGAAGCCTTCCTGTGGCTCGAAGCCTCGGGCTGGAAAGGCAAGACCGGCCATGCGATGGCCAACGACCGCGAGACCACCGCGCTGCTCATCGCCGCTCTGGAAGGCGCGGCCGAGCGCGGCCGGCTGGAACGCCTCACGTTGTCGCTCGACGGCGCGCCGATCGCGATGCTGGCCAACTTCCTCGCTCCGCCCGGCGCCTTCTCATTCAAGACCGCGTTCGACGAACGCTATGCGCGCTTCTCCCCCGGCGTGCTGCTGCAGCGCGAGAACCTTGCGCTGCTCGACCGGACCGAAACGGACTATTGCGACAGCTGCGCCAGCGCGGATCATCCGATGATCGACCATTTCTGGCGCGAGCGCCGGGCAATCGGGCGCTATTCGATCGGTATCGGCGGCACGCTGCGCCGGGCCCTTTTCCGCACGATCGCGTGGGCCGAGACCCGCAAGCAAGCGAAGGATTGAGCAATGAGCATCGAGACCGACCCGCCGGCAAAGGGCGAAGCGATCGACCTGCTGACCCCGGAATCGCGCGCACGCTTCTCCGCGTCCTATCCGGAGGTGCCGCACCGGCTGCAGCACAACCTGCATCACCATCCGCTGCTCGAATTCGACCGGTTGGCCAAACTGGCTGAGGCACTGCCGAAGGAATCGGTCGAATACAATCTCGCCGACCTGCCCATCGCGGTCGATGGCAAGCCTGACCGCCCCGACATGACGATCGGCGAGATGATCCGCCAGATCGGCACCGCCGGCAGCTGGTGCGTGCTGCAGAACATCGAGCAGGATCCGGAATACGCGCAATTGCTCAACGATCTGCTCGACGACGTGATGCCGCAGGTCGAGGCGAAGACCGGCCGGATGATGCACCGGGTCGGCTTCATCTTCGTTACCTCGCCCGGCGGCGTGACCCCGTGCCACTTCGATCCCGAACACAATATCCTGCTGCAGATCCGCGGCTCCAAGGTGATGACCCAGTTCCCGGTGACCGACACCGCCTATGCGAAGGACGAAGCCCACGAAGGCTATCACACCGGCGGCCCGCGCGAGGTGCCGTGGAACGAACGACTGGAGCGCGACGGCACCGAGATGCCGCTCGCGCCGGGCGAAGGGCTGTTCGTGCCGGTGATGGCGCCTCATTTCGTCAAGAACGGCCCCGAGCCGTCGATCTCGCTGTCGATCACCTGGCGTTCGGACTGGAGCTACGAAGAGGCCGATGCGCGCGCCTTCAACAGCCTGCTGCGGAAGCTCGGCCTCAATCCGAAGGCGCCGGGGCGGTGGCCCAAGCGCAACAGGGTTAAGGCAATCGGCTGGCGGCTTTATCGGAAATTCGTCAAGTCGAATTGACTTGCGCGCAAGCCGGCCCAAATGGTTTTAAATGGCAACCAGCGCAGCCCCCACGCCCGAAGCCCTCGTCGCCGATCTGGTCCTGCTGCTCGATCTTGAGCCGCGCGGGAACGACCGTTTCGTCGGGCGGCGCAAGAAGGGCGGCAGCGGCCGCGTGTTCGGCGGACAGGCGATCGCGCAGGCGCTGGGTGCGGCCGAGCGGACGGTGGACGAGGATCGCCACTGCCATTCGCTGCACTGCTATTTCCTGCGCGGCGGGAGCGAGGATTACGAGATCGACTTCAAGGTCGAGCGCGATTTCGACGGCGGCAGCTTCTCGAACCGCCGGGTCGTCGCCAGCCAGCAGGGCCAGCCGATCCTCAACCTCACCGCCTCGTTCCAGACCACGCAGCACGGGCTGGAGCACCAGCTTCCCGTGATGCCTGCGGTACCCGGGCCCGACGAGCTCAAGTCCGACGCGACACTGCGCCGCGAATTGTCCGAACTGCTGCCGAACCATTATCGCGACCGGCTGCTGACGCCCTGGCCGATCGACACCCGCCCGGTCGAGCCGCGCGACTGGATGGAGCCGCGCAAGAGCGATGCGGTAACCCATAGCTGGTTCCGCACCGTGGCCGAACTGCCGGACGATCCGCGCGTCCACCGCGCGGTGCTGGCCTATGCCAGCGACATGCACCTGCTCTCCACCAGCACCCGCCCGCACGGGGTCAACTGGTACCGGGGCGAGATCAAGGCGGCGAGCCTCGACCACGCGATCTGGTTCCATGAGCCGTTCCGCGCCGACGAATGGCTGCTGGCGGTGACCGACAGCCCATGGGCCGGCGGCTCGCGCGGGTTCAACCGCGGGCAGATCTTCTCGGCCGACGGGCGGCTGGTCGCGAGCACCGCGCAGGAAGGCCTGATCCGCCTGGTCGAGCCGAAGGCGAAGGGCTGATCCCGATTAGACCAGCGTGACTACCCCGTCGCGCTTCTCGACCCCGAAGCGCTGCAGGATCGAGGCCCGGTAGTCGGGGCTCAGCAGCGTGTCGATCGTGATGAAGCTGGCCGTGCCGCGCTCGCGCGTCAGTTCCAGCCGCACATATCCCTGGTGCAGCCCGTCGGTCCACAGCACCTCGGGATTGTGGTCGGCCAGCGCCTTGTCGATCCCGGCGACCTGGCTGGCCTGCAGCCCTTCCCCGATCAGGCCCCCCGGCGACGATATTCCCGCCGTGCCCAGCTCGACTCCCGCAGGCCGGCCCTCGCCATCGGCGAGCTGGTTGGCCCAGAAGCTGTGACTGTCGCCCGAGAGGAAGATCAGGTCCCCCGCCCCTGCGGCGCGGCTGAGCGCGTAGAATTTCTCGCGCGCCCAGCCATAGCCATCCCAGCTGTCGGGCAGATAGGGCAGGTTCCACTTGCCTTCGAAGGCCAGCGGGCCATCCTCCGCCTGCGGCATCAGCCCCATCCCGACCACATCCGGAACGCGAATCCGGGCAATAATGATCTGGTTGCCGATCAGGCGCCACGGCTGCCCGGCGGCGACCGAGGCTTCGAGCGAGGCGGACAGGTCGCTTTCCAGCTCGGGCGGCACCAGCAGCCGCGCCGGCGCCCCCACCGCCTCGTCGACCAGCCGGGTGACGTCTTCGGCGGTGCGGCCGGTGAAATCGTCGTAGTCGACCTGCTTGGCACGCGCCGTGTGGCGGGTTTCGAGCGTGCATAGCGTCGCGAGGTCGCCGAAGCTGTAGCTGCGCCAGAACTGCATCCGGCTGCGCCCCTTGACCTCGAGCCACTCCGGCTCGCGCACCGGCATGTATTCGAAATAGGCCTGGATCGAATTGGCCCGGCGCACGGTCCATTCGCCCTGAGTGGCCGGGTGATGGTTTTCCGCCCCGCCGGTCCAGGGATTGTTTGCGCTCTCGTGATCGTCCCAGCAGGCGAGCAGCGTATGCGCCGCATGCATCGCCTGCGATCCGGCGTCGGTCTTGTACTGTGCATGCCGCATCCGATAGTCCGCCACGCTGACGATGTCGTTTGCCGGCTCGTGCAGCCTGCCGAGCTTCGCACCCGTCTCGGCGCCCCAGCCTGCCGCCCCATATTCGTAGATGTAGTCGCCGACGTGCAGCACGAAATCGACCGCCGGATCGCGCGCGATCGCGTCATAGGCGTTGAAGAAGCCGAACGGGTAGTTCGAACACGAGGCCAGCGCGATGCCGAGCCGTTCGGTCTTCCCGACCGGCAGCGTCCGCGCTCGGCCGGCAGGCGACAACGCGTTGCCCAGGCGGAAACGGTAATACCATGTCTCGCCCGGCTCGAGCCCGTCCGCGAGCAGCTTCACCGTATAGTCGCGCTCGGGCCCGGTGGTCACGCTGCCGCGGCGGTCGATGGTGCCGAACTGCGGATCGCGCGACAGTTCCCATGCGACCTCGGCCGTGGGCGCCCCGGAACTGACACGCGTCCACAACACCACGCTGTGCGCGTCCGGATCGCCGCTGGCGACCCCCTGGCGAAATACCGCATCCGGCCCGGCGGCCTGGGCGCGCGCCTGCCAGGGGAGCGCCGCCAGCGCGGCGGTGCCGGCGAGTCCGGTCAGCGTAGCGCGGCGGGAAACGGGTTGCAGCGTCAGGGTACGGTCGATCGATGTCATGAGTGGGTTCCGCCTGTGCGAGTCCGATCCCGATCCTTCGCACCGTCACATGTCAGATTCGTGCAACGACATCGGCGCCGCGTGGGTTTCCCGCGCGCAAGCCTGTATCCTGAAATCCACACCTGAGCGCGATCGGTTGCGGGCCGCTTGCTATATTTCTCTGTATATAGCATGGGCTCGGCGTCGCATTGAGCCGCTCGCACAGCGAGGGCGCCATGAGGGAAACCGTTCAATGAAACTCCGCCTGCTGGCTTCGGCCTGCCTGCTCGCCTACCTGCCGACCGCCGCCCACGCCGAGGACGCCTCGACCGACACCGCCGACAAGGCGTTCACCCTCGGCCAGATCCTCGTCACCAGCGACCGCGCCCCGGAGAGCGACGTCACGATCGGCAGCGGCACGCTCGACCAGAAGGCGATGGAAGCGTTCCAGGCCAACACGCTCGACGATGCGGTCAACATGATCCCGGGCGTGATAGCCGGCAACAGCGGCGGTTCGCGCAACGAGCGGCTGATCTTCGTGCGCGGCTTCGACCGGTTCCAGGTGCCGCTCTCGATCGACGGCATCCGCGTCTATCTCCCGGCCGACAACCGGCTCGACTTCGGCCGCTTCCTGACGCCCGACATCGCCGAGGTGCAGGTCGCCAAGGGCTACGCCTCGGTGCTCGACGGGCCCGGCGGCATGGGCGGGGAAATCAATCTGGTGACCCGCAAGCCGACCCAGGCGCTCGAAGCCGAAGTGCGCGGCACGCTCGAGCTCGACCGCAGCCTCGACTATGCGGCCTACACCGTGTTCGGCCTGCTCGGCACCAAGCACGACCAGTGGTATGCGCAGGCGAGCTTCGCCCGTTCCTCGCGCGATCACTGGAAATTGCCGGCCAGCTTCACCCCGACCGTCAACGAGAACGGCGGCGACCGCGACTTCTCCGACAGCAGCGACTGGCGCGTGAACGTCAAGGCCGGCTTCACTCCGAACGCGACCGACGAATATTCGATCAGCTACACCCGCCAGGAAGGCGCGAAGGAAGCGCCGATCCACCTGACCTCCACCGTCAATTCGGTGCGCCGCTACTGGACCTGGCCGGAGTGGAACATCGAGAGCATGTATTTCCTCTCGTCGACCGCGATCAGCGATGCGATCACGCTGAAGACCAAGCTCTACAAGAGCAATTACTACAACATGCTGCGCAGCTTCGACAGCGCGGCCGAAAACACCCAGACCACCCCGCGTTCGTTCGACAGCCCCTACAGCGACACTGCACTGGGCGGCTCCGGTGAGTTCGATTTCAAGCTGGCCGATGCCGACCATCTGAGCCTTGCCGCCTATTACCGTCGCGACGAGCATAACGAGAGCCAGACCTCCGCCCCAGACCTGGCCGGCGCCTCCGCAGAGCCGAACCAGCGCAGCCTGGAGAAGACCTACAGCGTCGCCGCCGAGAACCGTTACGACATTACCGGCGCGCTGCGGTTCACCGTCGGCGTCAGCTACGACTGGCGCGATCTGATCGAGGCGCAGGAATACAATTCGACCACCCACACGCTCTTCAGCTTCCCGCTGAAGGATGCGCATGGCTGGAACGCGCAGGGCCGGCTCGACTGGACCGGCGCCGACGGCACCAGCGCCTACGCCAGCGTCTCGTCTCGGATCCGCTTCCCGACCCTGTTCGAGCGGTTCAGCAGCCAGTTCGGCACCGCCGACCCGAACCCCGGCCTCGAGCCCGAGCGCGCGACCAATTTCGAGATCGGCGGCGTCAAGCAGTTCGGCCCGCTACGCGCGAGCGGCGCGGTGTTCTACAGCGCGCTCAACAACGCCTTGGTCACGGTCCGCACCACCGGCGGGCTCAACCGCCGCGAGAACATCGGCTCGGCCGACTATTACGGCGCCGAGATTTCGCTCGAAGGGCAGATTACTCCCTCCCTCTCGGCGGGGGTGAACTACAGCTACATCCACCGCAGCTTCGATGTGGGCACGCCTCCGTCGGGCGACTTCATCCGCGACTTCCAGCTGACCGACGTGCCCGCACACAAGGGCATGGCGTGGGTCCGGTGGGAACCGGTCAAGCGGCTGACGATCATGCCGAGCCTGGAGTTCACCTCGGACCGCCCGACCATCCAGGCGGCCACGGTTAACAACGACGCGCCGGTCTATTACGACCTCTCCGGCTACGTCGACGTCGCCCTGCGCGCGGACTACGCGATCAACGACCGGATCAAGCTCGGCGTCGGAGCGAAGAACCTGTTCGACAAATATTATCTGCTGACCGACGGCTTCCCCGAGCCCGGCCGCAGCTTCTACGCGACGATCCAGGCGAAGTACTGACGCAAACGCGAAGACGCGAAAGGGCGGGACGCAATTCCCGCCCTTTTTTGCGCCCGATGTCACATCCCGCACCGCTGCCTCGTCATGTGACTGTCTCCAACGAAAGGAACAGTCATGGGCACCCGCCTCAACCCCTTCGCCGCCGCCCCGCACCTGATGCAGGACTTCCTCGGCTTTTCCGAACAGGTCGCCGCCAGCGGTCTCGAGCCGAGCCTGCTCGAACTGGTCAAGATCCGCGCCTCGCAGATCAACGGCTGCGCCAACTGCCTCAACATGCACACCGCCGAGGCGCGCAAGGCTGGAGAGACCGAGCAGCGCATCCACCTGCTCGCCGCATGGCACGAAGCGCCCTGCTACAGCGAGCGCGAGCGCGCCGCGCTCGCTTGGACCGAGCACATGACGCTGATTGCCACTCAGCGCGCGCCGGAAGTGGCCTATGCCGCGCTTGACGCGCAGTTCACGAAAGAGGAGCAGGTCAAGCTGACCATGGCGATCATCGTGATCAACGGCTGGAACCGCATCGCAGTCGGGTTCGACCTCTACGACGCGAGCCGCGGCTGGTGAGCCGCGATGCGTGACGCGGCGGCCGATCCGGCGTTCGAGGCCCAGCGGCCGATGCTGCTGCGGGTCGCCTACCGCATGCTCGGCTCGATGAGCGATGCAGAGGATGTGTTGCAGGACGCCTGGCTGCGCTGGGCGGTCGGCGATCGCGACGAGGTGCGCTCCCCTGGCGCCTTCCTGCGGCGGATGGTAACCCGGCTGTGCCTCGACCAGCTCAAATCCGCCCGCACCCGGCGCGAGGAATACGCGGGCCCGTGGCTGCCCGAGCCAGAGGTAGAGAGCGAGCCGGTCGATGACGTGACCCTGCCGCTGATGCTCGCGCTCGAACGCCTCTCCCCCCTCGAGCGCGCGGCCTTCCTGCTGCACGACGTGTTCGGCGAGAGCTTCGAGGAGATCGGCGCCGCGCTCGGCCGCGACGCCGCGGCGTGCCGCCAGCTCGCCAGCCGGGCGCGGCGCAACGTGCAGGCCGAACGCCCTCGCTTCCCGGTCGAAAGGGACGACGGGCGCCGGATCGTCGATGCCTTCTTTGCCGCGTCGCGCAGCGGCGATACCGCCGCGCTCGGCGCCCTGCTCGCGCAAGACGTCAGCTTCCACGCAGACGGCGGCGGCAAGCGTCCGGCGGTCGGGCGCATAATGCGCGGCAGCGACGAGGTGATCCGCGCGCATGGCGCGATCGCCCGTATCGCCAGCCGGTTCGGACGCGCGGAGCTCTTGCAATACGCCTTCGTGAACGGCCTTCCGGGCTTCGTCACGCGCGAGCCCGACGGCGAGATCCAGACCACCGCCCTGCTGATCGAGGGCGGCCGGATCAGGGCGATCTACGTGATGCGCAACCCGGACAAGCTCCAACGGCTGAAAGCACGGCTTCACTAGCGGCACGTGGCTGTGGTATCGGCGCTCGCGAACGGGATGGGGGTCGGCACGATGTTCTTCGAAAGCTTCAAGGACGGCGAAGGGTGCAAGTCCTATATCGTCGCTTGCGAGGAAACCTGCTCCGCCGCGATCATCGACCCCGCGTTGGGCCTGGTCGACCGCTACATCGGCCAGATCGCGATGCACGGCCTCAGGGTCCGCTACATCGTCGATACCCATACCCACGCCGATCACTTCTCCGGCGCGCAGGCGCTCAAGGCCGAGTTCCACGCGCCGATCGTGATGCACCGCTTCTCGCCCTCGCCCTATGTCGATCTGCATGTCGAGGACGGGCACACGCTGCCGCTGGGCGAATTGCGGATGCGAATCTTCCACGTTCCCGGTCACACGCGGGATTCGATGGCGGTGCATATCGGCGACCGCGTGTTCACCGGCGACACGCTGCTGATCGGCGGCACCGGGCGCAGCGACCTGCCGAGCGGCGATGCGGACCAGCTCTACGACAGCTGTTCGGCAAGCTGCTGGCGCTGCCCGACGAAACGCTGGTGTTCCCCGCGCACGACTACAAGGGCCGCGAGCATTCGACGATCGGCGACGAGCGCGCGAACAACCCACGGCTGCAGAAGACCGTGCGGGCCGAGTTCGTCGAGCTGATGAACGGCCTCAACCTCGCCGCGCCGACCCATCTGACCGAGGCGCTGCGGACCAATATGTCGGGCGGCAAGACCGTGCGGCAATTGCTGGCCGAGGCGGGCGCGAAGATTCCGTTCATGGCGATGGACGAGCTGTCCGGCCGGCTCGACCGCCGCCCGAACGATTTGGTGATCGTCGACGTGCGCGAGAAGGACGCTTTCGAGGCCGGCCGGGTCCCCGGCGCGGTCCACCTGCCGCGCGGGCAGCTGGAATTGCGGGTCAACGAGATGCTGCCCGATCCCTCGGTCGAAATCCTCACCGTGTGCGAATTCGGCAAGGTCTCGACCCTGGCCGCGGCGACCCTGCGCGAGCTCGGCTTCCTGCGCGCGACTGCGCTCGACGGGGGAATGGCCGCGTGGCGCGAGGCCGGCCGAGCCATCGAAACCTAGCGCAGCTTGCCGAGAGCCGCGATCCGCGCCCGGGTCTCGGCCAGCGCAGCGCTACCCAGCTCGGCGACCGACCTGGCGCTCGGCGGCGCGCATTGCGGCTCGGCGAGCGAATCCTGATAGACCTGGTCGGACCGCGCGACATCGAAATCGATCGCCTGCGGCCGCCCTTCGAGCTCCTGCCTGAACCCCGCGAGTTCCCGCTGCGCCGCTGCAAGCACCGTGTCATTGCCCGCCCGCGTGGAAACGGGGCAGGCCGGATCGGTAAATTCCACCAGCGCGCGCACCGCCTTGCGGAACCGCGCGGATGCGGGCGACGGCGCGCGCGGGGCAAGGAAGCCGCGGCCGATCTCCGGCGCGAGCTGCGTCATCCGCGCCAGGCCTTGCGTCACTTCGGTCCGCGCAAGCCGAACATGGATCCTGGCGACCTCGGGATCGCCGTCCGCCCAGCAGCCCAGCCCGAGCGCGGCATCGTCTTGCGCCATCTGCAACTGCGCGCGCAGCGGACCCGGATGGCTGCTTTCGAACTCCGCCAGCGCCTGCCGTTGCCGCGCCAGGAAACGCGTCCGCGGCCACTCCTTCACCGGCGGGCAGGATTCCATCGACGCGGCGCGATAGGCCGCGCGCGCGGCGAAGCGGAACTCGGCCGCTCGGGGGGAGGCGAGATCGGGCGGGGTCGCAGGCACCAGTGCGACCGCCGCAATCACGCCCGCGGCGGCCATTGCCGCGAGCACCAGCTTGGTGCGGTCGCTCATCGCCATTGCACGCCCTCCTCGGTCACCACCGCATCCATCGGGATGTCATATCCCTGCGGATGGATCGTCGGGATGGCTTGCAGCGCATAACCGACCCCAAACAGCCTTGGTTTATGCGGCAGCAAGGCGGCGAGCGTGCGGTCGAAGAACCCGCCCCCATAGCCCAGTCGGAAACACGCGGGATCGAAGCCGACCACCGGCGCGATGGTGATGTCGGGCACCACCAACTCGGCGCCCGCCGCCGGGACCGGGATGTTCCACACCCCGCGTTCGACCGGATCGCCCGATTTCCATGCGCGGAATTCGAGCGGCTGCCCCTTGGCGACAACCACCGGCAGTGCGGTGCGCGCACCGCGCTCGGCCAGCCGGGAAAGCAGAGGCCGCAGATCCTGCTCGGCGCGAAACGGCCAGTACGCGCTTACCACCAGCCCCGAAGGATCGCCGATAAGCGATTCCAATTGCTCGGAAATCCGCGCATCCCGCTCCGCGCGGTCGGCCGCAAGCAGCGCCATGCGCGCGGCAATGATCCGCTCTCGCTCGGCCTTGCGCCAGGCCCTGAGATCGAGTGAACCGGCATAGGCGGGATTGACCTGCGCCAGCGAACAGGGCGGCGATGCGAATTCGCGCTCTTCCTCCTCTTCCATCGCCCCTCCCTTCCCCGGGCCGTCAGCCGCCCGGATGGTAGAAATCGTAGACCGCCTGTGCGACCTGCCCGCTGACCCCCGGCGCGCGCTGGAGATCGTCGAGGCTGGCCGCGCGGACCTTTCCAGCGGTTCCGAAGTGCAGCAGCAAGGCGCGTTTTCTTGCCGGGCCGATACCCGGAATTTCGTCGAGCGGGCTCGCGGTGATCGCGCGGCTGCGCTTGGCCCGGTGTGCGCCGATCGCGAAGCGGTGCACCTCGTCGCGCAAATTCTGGAGATAGAACAGCAGCGGCGAATTGACCGGCAGCATCTTCTCGCGCCCGTCGGGGAAATGGAACACTTCGCGCCCCTCGCGCCCGTGGTGCGGGCCCTTGGCGATCGCGATCAGCGGCACGTCCTCGATCCCCAGCTCCTCCAGCGTGTCCCTGACCGAGGACATCTGCCCCTTGCCCCCGTCGAGCAGCACCAGGTCGGGCCACTGCCCGCCATCGCGGTCCGGGTCTTCCTCGAGCACCCGCGCGAAGCGCCGCGCCATCACCTCGCGCATCATCGCGAAATCGTCGTCGGTCTGCGCGCTCTTGATGTTGAACTTGCGGTACTGGTTCTTGAGAAAGCCTTCCGGCCCCGCGACCACCATCGCGCCGACCGCCTTGGTCCCCTGGATATGGCTGTTGTCGTAAATCTCGATCCGCTCGGGCAGTTCGGGCAATTCGAGGAATTCGGCCAGTTCGCGCAGGATCTTGAGCTTGGTGCTGCTTTCCGCCAGCCGCCGGTCGAGCGCCTCGACCGCGTTGCGCGAGGCCTGGTCGATCAGCCGCCGGCGGTCGCCCCGCTGCGGCACCGAAATCTCGACCTTGTGCCCGGCGATCTCGCCCAGCGCCTCCGCCAGCAGATCGCCTTCGGACAGCGCGCGGTCGACCAGCACCAGCCGCGGCGGCGGGACTTCCTCATAGAATTGCGCCAGCACGCCGCTGAGCACCGCCTCTTCCGCGAGGTCTTCGGTATGCGCCGGGAAGAACGCGCGGTGGCCCCAGTTCTGTCCCCCGCGGATGAAGAAGGCCTGCACCGCCACGTGCCCGCCCTTGCTGGAGATCGCGAAAATATCGGCATCGGCGATCCCGCTGGCATTGATCGCCTGGCTGCCCTGGATCGCGGTCGCCGCGCGCAGCCGGTCGCGCAGCAGGGCCGCGCGCTCGAAATCGAGCGCGGCGGAGGCCTGCTCCATCTGGGCGGCAATTTCCTGCTGCACCGCGGTCGACTTGCCGCCGAGGAAATCCTGCGCCTGCCGGACCAGCTCGGCGTAACCCCCGGCGTCGATCCGGTCGACGCAGGGGGCCGAACAGCGCTTGATCTGGTAGAGCAGGCACGGCCGGTCGCGGCGCGAGAAAAAGCTGTCAGTGCAGGATCTTAGCAGGAACAGCTTCTGCAGCGCATTGATCGTCGTATTGACCGATCCGGCGCTGGCGAAGGGGCCGTAGTAATTCCCCTTGGCCTTGCGCGCGCCGCGATGCTTCATGATCCGCGGGAAATCGTGATCGGCGCGCAACAGGATGAAGGGGAAGCTTTTGTCGTCGCGCAGATTGATGTTGTAGGGCGGTCGGAAGCGCTTGATCAGCTGGGTTTCCAGCAGCAGCGCCTCGGCCTCGGAGTTCGTGGTGACGATCTCCATGCTGCGCGTCTGGCTGACCATCCGCCGCAGCCGGTTGGTGAGGTTGGCCACCTGGGTATAGTTCGCCACCCGGTTCTTGAGCGCGCGCGCCTTGCCCACATAAAGCACGTCGCCCCGGGCATCGAGCATCCGGTAGACGCCCGGCTTGGGCTTCAGCACCTTCACCGTCGCCCGGATCGCAGCCACGCCCGCATCGAGATCGGGCGTGCTGCCGCGCACGGTATAGGCCGCGCGCTCCTCGTTGAAGCGCTCGGGTCCCTTGGGGTGCGTGGGGGTTCCGGCGGGGGTGCGGGACATGGCAATCAGATAGTGCATGCCGCACAAGGCGACACCCCTTGGCCGGGGGGGTGTGACACATGTGACAGGGTTATAGAGGGAAAAGATGCCGTTCCCTTGATGGCCGTTTCACGTGGGGCGAACCGGGGCGTCGAGGGGCTGGCGGAAAGCATGGCGCGCTTATGACAAGAGCACGCGGGGTAGGAAAACGAAAACGCGCACGGCCGGCCCTATTCGCGCCCGGGCAGTTCCACCGGCGTATCGAGCACCTCCTCCACATAAAGCCGCTTGACCAGCACGAAGGCCACGATCAGCAGCGGAGCAGCCAGGATCAGCCCGAGCGGCCCGAACAGCACGCCGCCTGCCACCACCCCGAAGACCGACACGGCCGGGGGCAGCGAGACGACCTTCTTGTGGACATAGGGCGTCACCAGGCTTCCTTCGACCTGCTGCACCACGACCACCACCGCCAGCGCGAGGAACATGGTCCGCTCGTCGACCGTTGCCGCCATAGCAAGCACCGGCAGCGCCGACAGGATCGGCCCCAGATAGGGGATAGCCTCGAGGAAAGCGGCCATCAGGCCCAGCGCGGCCGCGGCGGGGACCCCGACCAGCCACAATCCCAATCCGGTGAGCAGGCCGATGAACGCCATGGTGAAGAACTGCCCCACCATCCATTGCCGCAGCGCGGCGCCCGCGGTGTCGAGCGCATCCCCCGCCAGATCGCGCCTTCCCTTGGGCACGAGCATGACCAGGCCGCGGCGATAGAGCCCCGGATCGCTCGCGATGAACACCGCGCCGAACAGCAGCAGGACGACATCGGTGATGCCGGTCGTTAGCACCCCCAGCGCCGAGGAGAGGCGCGGCAGGATGTCCTTGCCGGACAGCGAGATGTCCTGCAGCGCCTCGACCATACCCTGCCCGCCCGGCAACTGCGCGATCCGGGCAGCCAGGCTGTCCCACGCGGATCCGAGCGTGTCGGTGAGTTGCGAGACGTCGGCCGAGAAGCGGGATCCGAACAGCCATACGACGCCCGTCACCACCGCCACTATCGACAGCAAGGCGGCATAGAATGCCGGCCGGTCTCCCAAATGGGCCCGGGCGTCGATGGCGTCTGCAAGCGCACGGATCAGCGTCGCCGCTACCACGGCGCCAAAGGCAAGCAGGAGCAGGCCCAGCAATTTGAGCAAGGCGAGCAGGAGCAGCCCCAGCAACATCGCCAGGATCAAAAACCGGACCATAAGGCGATACGGATCGAACGATGTCCGCATGCCTGGAGAATGGCCGGAACCCGGTGCGGGTTCCGCCGCTCAGAACATCTTGCGGAACTGCACCTTGATCACCCGGCCGTTGGGGTCGATCAGCCCGGCCTGGTAGCGCAGTGGCACGTCCCCGTTCTCGTCGGTGACCTTGCGGATGCTGTCGAAGACGTTGTCTACCCCCACGCTGACCCGGGTGCCCTTGAAGAACGGCACCTTCTCGACCAGCTTCGCCTGCTGGCCGAGATCGGCGAACAGCTGCAGGTCGAAGGTGGTCAGCGGGTGGAAGTGGAGATCGGTGGTGGTCCCGTTGAGGTCGCTTGCCCCCGAATAAGTCCCCGAATAGCGCAGGCCGATACCGTGGTAGAACAGCCCGCCCTGGAGCTGCGCCGAATTGCGCACCACCGCGCCGCCGCTGAGCTGGTCGCCGTCGAGCTGGTCGAGCACCGGCAGGCCCTCGGCGATCAGCACCTGGTTCTCGAGTTCGAGCGTATAGGTCAGGTTGAGGAACCAGCGGCCGCGGCCGTCGGCGCCCGGCCCGCGGAAGCCGCCGCGCCCGCCGCCACGCGGAGGCGGGCCGCCCGGCCCGGCCCCCGGAGGAGGCCCGCCGGCACCCATCGGCGGCGGACCGCCCGCATCGCCGCCCTGGCCCCGGCCGCCCTCGCCCGACCCGTTCGGGCTCGGCGCGACGGTGGGCATCGAGCAGATGCGATCCTTGAATTCCTTGAAGCGGGCCGGATCGACCTTGCCGTCCGGGCCCTTGAGCCGGTCCTGGAACCGTTCGGGCAGCGCCGAGAGATCGGGCGGCGTGTCGCCGGGTGCACAAAGCTTCTGGCGGAATTCCTGGAACTGCTGCGGATTGAACGCACCCGCGCCGCCACTGCACACGCGCTGCTTGAATTCGGCGAACTTCGCCGGATCGAGCTTGCCGTCTGCGCCTTTCATGCGTTCCTGCATCGGTTCGGGCAGGGTCGAGATATCCGGGGTCTCGGCACCGTCGGCACACAGCTTCTGGCGCATTTCCTGGAACCGCTGCGGATCGAAGGCGCCGCCCGGGGGCGCGAAGCCACCGCCCGTACCGCCTGGGGCTGCGGGGGCGACCGGCGAGGCAGACCCGACCGGGCCCTGTGCTCCTGCGCCCGGCGTGCTGACCGGTGCGGCAGGGCGCGCCGGGGCACCGCCATTGGCGCCCTGCCCACTCATCGCGCTGCGGACCGCGCCGAACAGGCCGAAGCCGCCGCCGGCCGTGGCGCTCTTCTTGCCGAACGGGCCGGTGAGGTTGAGCCCGAAACGCAGCCGCGCGGAGTTCTCGGAGGCGAAGGTCACCGGCCGCTCGTCGATCTGGGTCAGCACGCCGTCGACGCGGGTCACGCGGTCGGGGAAGGCCGCCTCGATGTCGGCGGTCAGGTCGGGGAACGCGGCGCTGACATTGCTCGAATGGTTGTGAAAATAGTCGACCGAGATGTTCGAGCCGTCGAGGAACGGCAGCTGGTATTGCGCGCCCAGGGTGTAATCGCGCTGCTTCTGCTTCTCGAGATCGGGATTACCGCCGCCGAGCACGCTCACCAGCACGGTCTGGCCGGTGGTGAGATCGTAGACCGGCACGTTGAGGGTAAGCGTCTGCGGGCTGTTGAGCTGGGCCAGCGTCGGCGCGGCATCGCTCGCGAAATAGGTCGCCTTGAAGCTCAGCGTATCCAGCGGACGCCACGAGAGGCCGGCGGTCCAGTTGGTCAGCGTGCCGAAGTCCGAGAGCTGGTCGATCCCGGCATTGAGGTTGAGGTTGAGGTCGCCGATGAAGCCGAGCGAACCGCCGCGCTCGGCGAGCGGAATGCCGACATTGACGCCCGCGGTGAGATCGCCGCGGGTGAGGGTGGTCTTGCCCGTCGTGCTGCGGGTATCCTCGGTCTGCACCCGGTTCCAGCTGTAGCCGCTGTGGAGCGTCATCGAGACCTCGCCCGCCGGCAGCGAGAAGGGCGAACCCATCGCGGTGACCTTCGAGGTCGCGGAATCGGTGACGGTCTTTGCCGTATCGTAGCCCGGATCGGCGACCGCCGGCAGCGGATCGTCGAGCTGCAGCGTGCCGGCATCGACCGCGTCCTGGAGCGCCTGCGTATCGGCGTAGCGGTCGATCCTGCTGACGCTGTTGGCGTGGCTGGCATCGACCGTGGCATTGACTTGCCAGCTCCCGAGCGGGGCGTTGAGCGTGCTCCCGAACGACACCGTGTCGGTGTGGGTGACGCGCTGCAGCGGGTCGTCGGAACCGAAGGTGCGGTATTGGGTGACGGTATCGTCGTCCGGGTCGACCAGCGTCACGCTGTTGAGGCCCGACAGAGCGGTCGTATGATCGCGTTCGTACTGGCCGTTGACCGAGAGCGCGCTGCCGTTGTCGGCCAGCTTGGTGGTCCAGTTGCCGGTCAGCTGCAGATCCGAATTCTTCGACACCAGGCTGCGGTAATCGGCCGGGTCGGGATCGCCGGCGAGCGGATCGGGCGTCGACTGGACGACGCCGCGCTCGGCCTCGGTCAGCAGGCTGGTGCCGCTCCATTCGGCGTGAATGTTCATCCGGCTGGGCCCGGAAATCCGCAGCATCGTGCCTTCGAGCTGCTCGGTCGAGGTCCCGCCGGCCCAGGGCTGGCTGTATTCGGCCTCGGCCACCCGGCTGGCGAAATTGTCCTTCAGAATGATGTTGATCAGCCGCTGATCGGCCGAGAAGCCGTATTTGAGCGCCACTTCCTCGGGCAGGATCTCGACCTTCTTGATCGATTCCGGCGGGAAGTTGGCCATCTCGCGGAAGCTCGACACGCGCACACCGTTGATCAGCAGCGCCGGCGGGCCCGAACCGCGGCCGCGGCCGGAGCTCGTCTGCGGGGCGAGCGCGGCGATCAGGTCGGTGATCGAGCCCGCGCCATAGGCCGCGATGTCCTCTTCGCTCAACTCCTGCACCGGCGGGATCGCGGTATCGACCTGGCCGCGGACGTTCTGGGCGGTGACGATGATCTCGTTGGCGATGTCGCCGCCGTCCTCGTCGCCCGGGGTCGTGTCGCCGGCGGCGGCAGGCGCCTTCGCCTCCTGCGCGGCGGCCGGCATCGCGGCGAGCACGGCAAGGCTCGAAATGGCGGACAACAGGGTTACGCGAGCACGGGCCATCGGGGTCTTTTCTTGCACTGGAACTGGATGCAGCCGGATATGGGGGCAGCGGAGCGCCCTCAAGCCGCATATCGTAACAAATCGTCGCAGTTATCTGAACGCGGTCTGAGCCGCCGGATCGTCGGCGGGCTTCCCTTTTTCCCGTTCGACCGCTATGGCGCGCGCCGGAACGACAACTGCTCCCGGAAATTGACTGGTTTATGGCTAAAGAAGAACTCCTCGAAATGCGCGGCAAGGTGGTGGAACTGCTGCCCAACGCGATGTTCCGGGTCGAGCTCGAGAATGGCCATGAAGTCCTCGGTCACACCGCCGGCAAGATGCGCAAGAACCGCATCCGCGTGCTGGTCGGCGACGAAGTGCTGTGCGAACTCACACCCTACGACCTGACCAAGGCCCGCATCACCTACCGCTTCATGCCCGGCCGCGGCGGACCCGGCCCGCAATAAGCCTTGGGCGCCCCCGCCCTCATCCTCGCATCCGCCAGCCCGCGCAGGCGCGACCTGATCGCGCGGCTGGGCGTGGAGCCGTTCGCGATCCGCGCCGCCGATATCGACGAGACTCCACTGCCCGGCGAGCTCCCCCGCGCCTATGCCGAGCGCATGGCGCGCGAGAAGGCCGAAGCGGCGCGTGACGACCACGCCTTCGTCCTAGCGGGCGACACGGTGGTCGCGCTCGGCCGCCGGATCCTGCCCAAGGCCGAGGACGAGGCGACCGCGCGGCGCTGCCTCGCGCTGCTTTCCGGCCGCCGCCACCGGGTGCTTTCGGCGGTGGCCCTGCGCGCGCCCGACGGAACGCTGCGCGAGCGCCTCAGCGAAACGATCGTCCGCTTCAAGCGGCTCAGCGAGGCCGAGATCGCCGCCTATTGCGCCGGCGGCGAATGGCACGGCAAGGCCGGCGGCTATGCGATCCAGGGCGCGGCCGAAGGGCTGATCGCATGGATTTCGGGCAGCCATTCGGGGGTGATGGGACTGCCGCTGTTCGAAACCCGCGCGCTGCTCAAGGCGGCAGGGTTTCCGCTTGGCTGAGTGGCTGGTCGAACAGGGGATCGGCGAGGAGCGCGCGATCCTGCGCGAAGGCGACGAGATCCTCGCGGCCCGGCTGTACTGGCCGGGTGCGCTGACCGCGGGCCAGGTCGAGGAGGCGAAGCTGGTGTTCCGCACGGCGGGTAGCAGGCGCGGCACCGCGCGCTTTGCCAGCGGCGAGGAAGCGCTGGTCTCGGGCCTTTCGCGCGATGCCGGCGAAGGCGCAACCCTGCGGCTGAAGGTGACCCGCGCGGCGATTGCCGAGGCCGGCCGGACCAAGCTTGCACAGGCCCGGCCGAGCGACGAAGCCCCCCGCTCCGCCCCATCGCTCGCCGAAGCGCTCGGTGCCCGGATCGTCCCCCGCTTCGAAGGCTGGGACGAGTTGATCGCCGACGCCTTCGCCCGGAAAATCGAGTTCGACGGCGGCGCATTGTGGCTCAGCGCAACCCCGGCGATGACCCTGCTGGACATCGACGGCCCGCTGGCTCCGCCGCAGCTCGCGCTGGCTGCGATCCCGGCGATCGCGGCGGCGGTGAAACGGCTCGACATCGGTGGGTCGGTCGGGATCGACTTTCCGACGCTGTCCGACAAGGCTCACCGCCGGGCCGTCGACCGGGCCTTGGCCGAAGCGCTGGACGATTGGCCGCACGAGCGCACCGCGATCAACGGCTTCGGCTTCGTGCAGCTGGTCGCACGGCTGGAGGGGCCCTCGATCCTCCAGCGGATCGCCGCCGACCGCGCGGGCGCCGCCGCGCGGCTGCTGCTGCGCCGGGCCGAGGCGGTCGCCGGACCGGGCGCCTTGCTGCTCAGCTGCCATCCGGCCGTCGGCGCGAAACTGGGGGAGGAATGGCGCGCCGAGCTTGCCCGCCGCACGGGGCGCACCATATCGGTCGAGACCAATCCCGCCCTCCCGCTCGAAGGCGGCCATGCACAGACGATATCCCGATGATCGAACCCAAACGCGAAAAGCCCTGCCCGATCTGTCGCAAGCCGCGCGCCGCGGAATTCGCGCCGTTCTGCTCGAGCCGCTGCCGCGACCGCGACCTGGGCCAGTGGCTCAGCGACGGATACGCGATCCCGGGCCCGCCCACCGAACCCGAAGACATCGTTCGTGACGACGACGACTGATTCCCGCTTGCCATAGCGCGCGGGCTTCGCCATAGGCCCGCACTCCAACCGCTCGCCGGCCCCAAAGGCCGCCGCCGCAGCGAAGCCCGGGTAGCTCAGTTGGTAGAGCACATGACTGAAAATCATGGTGTCGGTGGTTCGATTCCGCCCCCGGGCACCACTGCCGCCGGGCCCGGAATCAGCACATCGCCTTACGGGCCCGATTGCCGTATTTAACCGGCGGCCGCCGAGTCCGGCCCGCATCGCTTTTCATGCCCCTTGTGCAGTGTCACTCCGGCGAGGGGCAAAATACGGGTTCACGGCAGGCATGCATTCCCACTCTCACCATCCCACGGGCGAAACCCAGGCACTGCCGCCGCTCGCGCGCGGGACGACCGAAATCTGCCGGGCATGAACCGCCGCACGCTCCGCTCTGCCGTGCTCGCGGGCGCGGTGCTCGTCTGCCTTCCGCTCGCCTGCCTCGGCGCCGCGCGGGCCGGTCGTGCACCCGAACCGGACAGCGGCGCGCACAAGCCGCAACGGATCATGTCGACCAATTTGTGCTCCGACATGCTGCTGCTGATGCTGGTGCCGAGAGAGCGGATCGCCTCGATCACCTATCTTGCCCACGATCCCGTGGAAGCCTTGCTCCCGGGCGCGGACCGCGGCGTCGCGATCAATCACGGCTCCGCGGAAGAAGTGGTGCGCGACCGGCCCGACCTGATCCTTGCAAGCCCGTGGAGCGGCGCGACGATGCGCAAGCTCGCCGCGCAGGTCGGCGCGCCGGTCGCCGAGATCGATTCCGCCGACAGTTTTGCCGACATCCGCCGGATCGTCCGCCAGACCGGCCGGCTGGTCGGCGAGCCCGCGCGCGCCGAGGCCCTGATCGCGGGAATGGACCGCACGCTGGCGCGGCTCGACGCGAACAGGCCGGCGCGGGCGATCGACGTCGCAGTATGGGATGGCTCCGGCTCGGTCCCCGGCCGAGGAACGCTGACCGATGCGATCATCCGCGCCGCCGGGGCGCGCAACATCGCCGCGAAATTTCCCGACAGCCGCCATTCGAGCTACAGCCTGGAGGAACTGCTGGTCGCCCGGCCCGGCGCGCTGATGCGCGGAACCGACGGCTACGAAGCCCCCTCGCTGCGCGATTCGGCCGCAGAGCACCCGCTGATCCGCGCGGCCTACCGGGACCGGCGGGTGACCTATCCCGATTCGCTGTATTCTTGCGGCCTCCCGCAATCCGCCGATGCCGCCGCCCGACTGCGCGCGGCGCTGATGAAGACCGCTGCCGGGAAAGTGCCATGGTGAGCCGGATCGGCTGGCCGCTGGCGGCGGCGGTACTGCTGACGGCCGGCATCCTCCTTTCGCTCGGAACCGGGCGTGTCTGGCTCGACCCGCGCGCGCTGATCGACGGCATCGTCCAGCCCAAGCCCAACCTCGCCTGGCTGATCCTGGCCGAGCTGAGGGTGCCGCGCACGATCCTCGGCCTGCTGGTCGGTGCGACGATGGGCCTGTCGGGCGCGGTGCTGCAGGGGCTCTTGCGCAATCCCCTGGCCGAACCCGGCCTGCTCGGGGTTTCGGCGGGTGCCGCGCTCGGTGCGGTGATCGCGATCTATTTCGGGCTGAGCGCCGCCTTCTTCCTCGCCACCCCGCTGCTGGGGATCGCCGGAGCGCTGCTTGCCGCGGCGCTGACGATGCAGCTCGGCCGCGGCGGAACGCTGACGATGATTCTGGCCGGCGCCGCGGTGTCGGGCCTGATGGGGGCCGGGCTCAACCTGGCCCTGAACTTCGCGCCCAACCCCTACGCCGCCTACGAAATGACCACCTGGCTGCTCGGCTCGCTCGCCGACCGGGACTGGGACCAGACCCTGCTCGCCCTGCCCTTCATCCTCGCCGGCTGGGTCTGCCTGATCCTGACCCGGCGCGATCTCGACGCACTGACCCTGGGCGAAGCGCAGGCCGAAAGCCTGGGAATCGACCTTGCGCGCACACGCCTGCTTGCGCTGGCCGGGACCGCGCTGGCGGTCGGCGCGGCAACCGCGGTGACCGGCGCGGTGAGCTTCATCGGGCTGATGGCGCCGCATCTCGTGCGGCCCTTCGTCGGCCATCAGCCGAGCCGGGTGCTGCTGCCCTCGGCGCTGTTCGGGGCGATCCTGCTGGTCTTCGCGGATGTCGCGACCAAGCTCGTCCCGACCGCGCAGGAGCTCAAGCTCGGCGTGCTCACCAGCCTGGTGGGGGCGCCGTTCTTCTTCTGGCTGGTCGGCCGGTTGCGGAGGATGTCGCCGTGACCCGCCTGACTGCCGAGCGTGTGACGGTGCGGCGCGGCGGCCGCGCGATCGTGGACGATGTCTCGCTCACCCTCGAGAGCGGGAGTTTCGTCGGTCTGCTCGGACCCAACGGTGCGGGCAAGTCGACGCTGATGGCGGCGCTGGTCGGCCTGCTCCGGCCCGAGGAGGGCAGCGTGCTGCTCGACGGCGCACCGATCGCCGGAATGGATCGCCGCGCGCTTGCACGCACGCGAGCGTACCTGCCGCAAAACCCGCGCGCCGAATGGCCGATCTCGGTCGAACGGCTGGTGGCGCTGGGCCTGACTCCGCAGCTTCCGGTGTTCGGCCCGCTGTCGGGCACGATGCAGGCACAGGTCCATGCGGCAATCGCGCAATTCGACCTCGCCCAGCACCGCGACCAGCCGGCTACCACGCTGTCGGGCGGGGAACTGGCGCGGGCAATGCTCGCGCGCGCGCTGGTCGGCGAACCGGACCTGCTGCTGGCCGACGAGCCGCTGGCCGGGCTCGACCCGCGCCATGCGCTCGACGGCGTCCGCCGCCTGCGCGGGCTTGCCGACGACGGCCGGCTGGTGATGGCATCGATCCACGAGCTGACCCTCGCCGCGCGCTACACCACCCATGTCGCCGTGATGCTGGAGGGCGAGTTGATCGCCTTCGGCCCGACCGCGACCACCCTGACTTCGGCCCTGCTGGCCGAGGTGTTCGAAGTGAACGCCTGCATCACCGGCGCCGGGACGCCGGCCGCGATGGTGGATTTCGTCGCCGCCTAGGGCCCGTGCTCAAAAGCGCGCGCGCACCCCGCCGTAGATCGCCCTTCCCGGCGCCTTGAACGTGAAGACTTCCTGGTAGCGCTCGTCGAACAGGTTCTCGGCGCGGGCGTAGAGCTCGAGCGCGTCCGTGATCCGGTAACGCAGGCTGAGGTTGACCAGCGTGTAGGCGGGGATGTCGGCGATCAGCGAACCGGCGTAGCCGGCCACATAGACCACGTCCTTCATCTCGCCGTTGTAGCGCACGGTCAGCGTGCCCGAGACCGGCAGGCCGGAAGGCGTATAGGTGAGATTGAAGCTGGCGGTATCCTTCGGTCGGCGCACCGCCTGCGTCACGACTACTTCCGTGTCAAAGGAGTCGGGATCTTCGGGGTCGCTCAGCACGTTGCGGCTCTGCGGCGCCTTGAGCCGGGTGTAGGCGGCGTCGACCGAGACGTCGCCGAAAGCTGCCCGGCCGGAAACCTCGATCCCGTGCATCTTCGTCACCGTGGTGCGGTTGAGCGAGGTGCCGAGGTAGTCGGGCGGCAGATAGTCGACGTAGATCTCATTGTGCAGGCGGCTCTGGAAATAGGTCGCACCGAGCGTGACCCGGCCGCCCGCAAAGCTCTGGTCGATGCCGGCTTCCCAGCCCCGGGACTCTTCCGGCTCGAGGTTCGGATTGCCGATATATTCGCCGGTGTAATAGCCGAACAATTCCGAGCTCACCGGGTTCTTGACGCCGGTTCCGGCGGCGGCGTGCGGCCGGGTGCCGGATGGGAACAGATAGCTCCCGTCGACATGCCAGGTGGTCGAATTCTTGAAGTAGTCGTTGTCGTCGTGCCGCACCGACGCGCCGAGCGACAGCCGTTCGTCGACCAGCAGATTGTATTCGGCGACCAGCCCAAGGCGGTCGAGCGTGTGGGTGGCGGTATCGGGCGCCGGTGCCATCGCGCGGAAGCGTTCGCTTTCGAAATCGGCCGCGACCGTCACGGTATGCTTCACCCGTTCGCTGCCGAAGCGCAGCGTATCGACCAGCGAGCCGAGATAGCGGGTGCCGCGGTCGCCGTAGGAATAGCCGAAGCCGGTATAGGCGTCGCGGGCGGTGTCGGCGAACTGCCCCGAGAGCGAGGTGCTCATCCTTCCGCCGAAGCTCGACAACTCGGCCTTGACCAGGCCGTAGAGGGCTTGATTCGTGAAATAGGACCCGGGCGTGTCGATCGCGGTCACGATCTGGCGGCCGCGCAGCACGGGCGAATCCGCGGTCACGTCCTGATCGAGGCTGTCGCCCCTGGTCCAGGTGTAGCGCAGCACGGCGCTGAGCCTGAAGGTCTCGGTCGGGGCGAAGTTCACCTTGCCCGACGCGCCCCGGTTGGTCGATCCGACATCCTCCGAACCGCCCGGCGCGACCGGGTAGCCATCGGTATGGACGTAGTTTCCCGAAAAGGCATAGTCGAAGCGGTCGCTGGCCCCCGCCACGCGCGCGCTTGCGTTGTAGGAACCGAACGATCCGCCTTCGGCGCGCATGCGGATGCCCGGCGCCTCGCGGCCCGACAGGGTGATGTAGTCGATCACCCCGGCGATCGCATCGGAGCCGTAGAGCGCCGACTGCTGGCCGCGCAGCACTTCGACGCGCGCCGCGTCGTCGGCGGTCAGCGTCGCGAAGTCGAATTCGCCCTGGTAGGGATCGCTGGCCTTGATCCCGTCGATCAGGACGAGAACGTGATTGCCCTCCCCGCCGCGGATGCGGACCTGGGTCAGGCCGCCGATCGCCCGGTTGACCGCGACCCCGGGAACGTCGCGCAAGACGTCCGAGACGTAGCGCGTCTCGCGGTCCTCGACTTGCTGGTCGTCGATGACGGTGGCGGAACTGCCGATCTGGTCGAGCCGCTGCTCGTCGCCCGAACGGCTGGCGGAAACCATGATGCCGTCGTCGTCGGCGGCGGCCGCATCGGCCGCCATGGCCGGCGATCCGGCCGCAAGCATTCCGGCTGCGAGGCCCGCGCAAAGCATCGCGCGCCGCGAAATTGCAGACTCCATTAGCCCCCCCTTGCCGCGACCGCTAGGCCTGCCCGGCCGGCCGATCTGCGGACGCGTGTGCAGCCGGCGCGACCTGTGCCGGCTTCTCCGCCGGGGTGGAGACCTTTTGGAACAATTGCCACGACGAAATCGCCAGCACCGCCGCCAGCAGGGGGCGCAGGAATTTCTCGGGTGCGCGGGTCGAAAGCAGGCTGCCCGCAATCACGCCCGGGATGGAGCCGATCAGCAGATTGGTCAGCAGAACCCCGTCGACGTCGCCGATCAGCCAGTGGCCAAAGCCCGCGACCAGCGCCAGCGGCACCGCATGGGCGATGTCCGAGCCGACGATGCGCACGATCGGCAGGCGCGGATAGAGCAGCAGCAGCGCGGTCACTCCGATCGCCCCCGCCCCGACCGAGGTCAGCGACACCGCCACGCCGATCACCGCGCCCAGCCCGACCGTGCCCACCATCGCCTTGACCGGCGGCCGCAGCGGATCGAGGTCGGCCGCGAATTTGGTCAGCCAGCCGCGGAACACCACCGTCAGCGAGGTGAAGGCCAGCAGGCAGGCCAGCGCGAACAGCGTCACATGTTCGGTGCTCGGCGACGGCTTGCCGATCAGCGACAGCAGCACGATGGTGACGATCGCGGCGGGCACGCTGCCGAGCGCGAGGCGGCGCACGATCGGCCATTCGACGGTGTCGCGCCAGCCGTGGACCGCCGAGCCGACGATCTTGGTGATCGAGGCGTACAACAGATCGGTGCCGACCGCGGTTTGCGGGCTGACCCCGAACAGCAGCACCAGCACCGGAGTCATCAGCGCACCGCCGCCGACCCCGGTCATCCCGACCAGGAAGCCGACCAGCAGGCCGGCGAAGGCATGGAGCGCATCGATCTGCTGCAGAAGGTTCAAGCGGTTCTCCGTTGCGTAAGCGGCAGGGCGCCTGCGGCCATGCAGACGTGAGACGTCGGTCTGTCCAGCATGCCGATATCCCGTGCGCCGTCCACCGCCTTGTGATGAAAACTATCCGCGCCCCAAGTATCGCCCTGCCCCTTCGCGCAACGCGCTTGTCGGCCCAGGCCGCGCTATATATGGCGGGATACGGAACAGCTTTCGAGGATCTACCATGCGTACTCCGCTTCTCGCCGTCGCCCTTGCCGCCCTCGCCTTGCCCGGCGCGGCCTTCGCGCAGGAGGAAGGCAGCATGGATCATGCCGCATGCCCGGCCACGGCGGCCCCGCTGCCGCCGGAACTGGCAAGCTTCGCAGCGCGCGTGCCGCTCGCGGCGGCCAAGGCGGCAGACAAGCTCGGCAAGGCGACCCTCACCGTGGGCCAGGCGGCCGACGGCACGCTGGTCGCGACCCCTGAGGTCAAATACCCGCTGCGGCCCGCGAAGCCCGGCGGTTCGGTCAGCTACGGCGGACTGTTCGGCTTCACCGTCACCGAGGCCGGAACCTACCGGGTCGCGCTGGGCTCGGGCGCATGGATCGACGTGGTGAAGGACGGCGTCGCGATCGAATCGAGCGCGCACGGCCACGGCCCCGATTGCAGCGAGGTCCGCAAGATGGTCGATTTCCCGCTCGAACCCGGCAGCTACACGCTGCAGGTCGCCGCGAACGGCCAGCCGAGCCTGCCGCTGCTCGTCACCCGCGTGCCCTGAGGCCGATGCGCCGGGCCACGGCCGCGCTGCTCGCGCTGGCGGCGCTTGCGCTGCTGGTTGCGGCGAGTCCGGCGGGGTGGATCTGGACCCTTCCCGGCGGCGCCGCGCCGCCGCCGGTCCCGGCAGGCAATCCGATGAGCGCCGCAAAGGTCGAGCTCGGCCGGCGGCTGTTCTACGATGCGGATCTCTCGATCGACGGGACGATGTCCTGCGCGACATGCCACGAGCAGCGCCGGGGCTTTGCCGACGGCAACCGCACCATGCCGGGCGTCCACGGCGATCCGGGGCGGCGCAATGTGCCGGGGCTTGCCAATGTCGGCTATCTCGCTCCCCTGACCTGGGCCGATCCGCGGCTGACCGGGCTGGAGGCGCAGGTTGCGGTGCCGATGTTCGGCGAGGCACCGGTCGAAATGGGCATGAAAGGCGCCGAGGCCGAACTGCCAAGGCGGCTCGGGAGCGATACCTGCTACCGCAAGATGTTCAAGGCCGCCTTCCCCAGGGAACGCGGGCGGATCGATGCGGCGACCGTCGCCATGGCGCTGGCCGCGTTCCAGCGCACCCTGATCTCCTACGGCTCACCCTTCGACCGAGGCCAGCTCTCGCCCTCGGCGCAGCGCGGCAAGGCGGCATTCGCAGCTGCCTGCGCCGAATGCCATTCGGGCCGGAACTTCACCGACGGGCAGTTCCACGCGCTCGAAACCGCCACGAAAGACGGCGGTCTGGCCGAGATCACCGGGCGGAAGGACGACGCGGGGAGCTTCCGGACCCCGAGCCTGCGCAACGTCGCCCTGACCGCGCCCTATTTCCACGACGGCAGCGCCGCAACGCTGGACGAAGCCATCCGGCGGCATGGCGGGATCGCGCTGACCGGCGAAGAACGCGGCGACATCCGTGCTCTGCTCGAAGCGCTGACCGACAAGGGCTTCGTCACCGATCCCGAATTCGCCTATCCCGAAACCGCCTGCGGAAAAGCGCTCTAGCTGGCATCTTGCGCGGACCGGGACCGAGACCATATCGGCGCGAGACTTCCAAGCGAAAGGCCGCCTCATGACCGACACTCCGACACTTCTGCTGGTGGGGGCATCCCGTGGGCTGGGCCTGGCTATTGCAGAGGAATTCGCCAAGCGCGGCTGGTCGGTGGTCGGCACCGTCCGGGGCGAAGGCCGGACCGCGCTGCACGAGCTTGCCGAACGCTATCCCGGGCGGATCGAGATCGAGCGGCTCGACGTGACCGACGCCGGCCAGATTTCCGCGCTGCGCGAACGGCTGGACGGTCGCCGGTTCGACATCCTGTTCGTCAACGCCGGGGTCGCGAGCAGCGATCGCGACGAAACCGCCGGCAGCGCCGAAACCGACGAGTTCGTGCGGCTGATGGTCACCAACGCGCTCGCGCCGATGCGGGTGATCGAACGGCTGGACAATCTCGTCGAGCCTGACGGCCTGATCGGCATCATGTCCTCGGGCCTCGGCAGCGTCGCCAACAACGAGACCGGCGGGTTCGACGTCTATCGCGGCACCAAGGCGGCCGTGAACACCTATATGCGCAGCTACGCCGCGCGCCGGAACGCCACCGACCGCGCGCTGCTGCTGCTCGCCCCCGGCTGGATCCGCACCGAGATGGGAGGCGCGGACGCGCCCTTCGGCATCGAGGAAACCATCCCCGACATCGTCGGCACGATCATCGCCAAACGCGAGCGGCCGGGCCTCGAATATCTCGACCGCTTCGGCGGCACGGTTCCGTGGTAGACCCTCAAGCCTAGCGCGCCCGGCTGGGGCGATAGCCGGCCGCCTGCGCGGCTTCCTCGGTGCAGAACCGCTCTTCCGGCCGGGTCTGCTCGTAATAGGGCTGGCCCGGCAGGTAATAGATGAAATCGCCGCGGTAGCTCCAGTTGCCCTTGATCGTGCAGCCGTACCGGTCGCGATACACCTTGGGCTTTCCCGCTGTGGCCGCCCTGGCGATCGGCTTTGGCGCGGCTTCGGGATGCGCCCCGCGCCACTGGGAAGGCGTCTGGAATTCGGCCGCCCAGATGCCTTGCCCGAACCGGCGGGCCCGGCCCTCGACCTCCGAATAGTCGGCAGCCGCCTCCGGCAGCGAAACCGCGAATCCGGACAGCGCCATCATCTCGGCTAGGTCCAGCGAACCTGCGAGGCAGCGGGCGACCAGGCGTCCTTGCGCGTCGGACTGCTCGCCGATGCATTCGACCTGCGCATCTCGCACGAACTCGCCGAGCCGGCTGCGGGCGTCGTCGCCGCAATTCCATTCCGCGCCGTCGCGCAGGCAAATCTGTCCGCGCTCCACCGCATCCACCCCTTCGAGCCGGACCAGCGTCCCCGAAAAAGACAGCGTGTCGCCGTCGATCGCCTCGGCCGGGCCACTGATGGTCCGCCCATGAGCCACGCCGCTGCCGAGCAGCACGAGCGTGACAAGTACACATGAAACGCTTCGGAACATGCCCGCTTGTCGCACGAAAGGAATTTACCGATTCCTATCGCGCATGTCCGGCATTCCGCGCATCCGCGGCCGTTGTCACCAGGGATCCGGCCCCAGCGTGATGTCCTGGCTGGTGCGCGGGGGGAGCGGGGTGGGCGAATGGAGCGCCATCGGCTGCGGATCGGCGACGAACCACAGCAGCCGGTCCAGCAGATGCAGGCCGTAGGGCCAGTTGCCGATCCCCGAATCCGCGTTGATGTGGCCGATCCAGCCGGCGTCCACCAGCCGGCTGCCCCACAGACGCGCCATCTTCCGCGAATGGCCGAAGCTGGCATAGGGATCGTCCTGGCTCGCGACGAGGATGCTCGGGAAGGCGAGCTTTTCGCGCGGCATCGGGGCAAAGGCGCCAAGGCGGCCATCGAGCGGAGCACGGTCGATCACCGGCGGCGCGACCAGCAGCGCGCCCGCCACCTTGCCGTTCTCGCCCGGCCGTTCGAGCGCGTTCCACCATGCAACGGCATGGCAGCCGAGACTGTGCGCTACCAGAACGACCGGGCGATCCGCATCCGCCACCGCCTGGTTGAGCTTGTTGACCCAGGTGTTGCGGTGGGGCCGGTCCCACATGCCGAGATCGACCTTGCGGCAATCGTCGCGCTCGCGCTCCCAGATGCTCTGCCAGTGCCTGCGGCCGCTGTCGCCGAGACCGGGAACGATGAGCAGCAAGGGAGACTTACGCGGCGGATGGATTGCGGGATGGGCCATGATACGCTCCTTCGGGAGGGAACAGGACACTGGCGCGGTCGCCCCGTATCGCTTGAAATCGCTGGAGCGGAGCGAGTCCGCATCCATTTCCCTATCTATATAGTAGGGATTAAAGATCAAGCCGGCGGATGGTTCCCGTGGCCGAGCCGCCCGGCGATTGCGGCAGAGCGTGAAAACCCTATCCGCATGACAGGGAATGACGCGGGCATAAAGCCGGGCTAGACGGAGTCGGCGCAGGTGAGGAGAGTGCATGAGCTTCGACCAAGTGGCGATCGTCGGCATCCTGCTGGTGATGCTCGTCACCTATGCGACCGAGCGCCTGCGGGTGGAACTGGTCGCGATGGCCGGGCTTGCCGCCGGCTTCGCGCTGGGCGTGGTGCCGGCCGGCGAGGTGTTCCGCGGCTTTGCGACTCCGGCGGTGATCACCGTGGCAGAGGTTCTGCTGATCGTCTCCGCGCTTTCCTCCAGCCGCGCGGTGGACGATTTCGCGCGCCGCATCCTCGCGCGCACGCAGAGCCATACCGCGGTGCTGGCGATATTGTGCGGCACCGGGGCTTTCGTCTCGATCTTCATGAACAACATCGGCGCACTGGCGCTGATGTTTCCGGTGACCCTGTCGGTCTGCGCGCGGCTCAACATCGCGCCGGGGCGGATGCTGATGCCGCTCAGCTTCGCGACCCTGCTGACCGGCACCTGCTCGCTCACCGGAACGCCCGCGAACCTGATCGTCAACCAGTGGCTGGCGCAGGAGACCGGGCGCGGGTTCGGCTATTTCGAGCTTGCGTGGCTCGGCGGGCCGGTCGCTCTGACCGGGCTCGCCTGGCTGGTGCTCGCTGCCCCGCGCTATTTCCGCGGCATGGCGCCGGCCGCCGCGCCGTTCGATTCCGGGCCGGTGGATTTCCTGGTCGAACTGACGGTCGGCGAAGACCTCGCCGGGCTACCCCTGCCGGAGGCCGAAGAGCGTCACGCGATCGCGATTCACGGCGTGCTCCGCAACGGCGCGCATGTCTTCGCCCGGCGTGCGGAGATCGTACTCCAGCCCGGCGACCTGATCGTTGCCGAGGGAACCATGGCGCAGCTCGACGCGCTGCGCGATGCCCCGGGGGCCGAGGAGCGCGCAGAGGCAGTGGTGATGCCCGAAAGCCTTGCGATCGGATCGCGGCTGGGCGACATCCTCGCGCTCGAGGAACGCGGGGTACACATCACCGGCCTCGCAAGCCGCAGGCACCGGGTCGAAGGACGGTTCGAGGAACTGCTGATCGGTACGGGCGATGTGCTGGTTCTGAGCGGCGAGCGCGAGGCGCTGCGCGAGGCGGTGGCCGAATGCGGGCTGCTGCCCCTGTCCGGGCGCCGCCCGGCGGCGCCGCGCAGCCGCGCGATCACCAGCGTCGCGATCTTCGGAGTGGGCGTACTGGTGACCGCGCTGAACCTGCTGCCGACCGAGATCGCCTTCGGCGCGGTGGTGCTCGCGCTGGTGCTGCTCGGCAATCTCAACCTCCGCTCCGCCCTCTCCGACATCAACTGGACGATCGTGATCCTGCTCGCCTGCATGATCCCGCTGGGCAGCGCGGTGGAGAACACCGGCGCGGCGGCACTGATCGCCAAGGCGATCGCCGGCCAGTTGCCGAGCAATGCGCCGCTGGTGGTCGCTGCAACCATGCTGCTGGTATCGGTGACGATCACCCCGTTCATCGACAACGTCTCGACCGCGGTGATCCTGAGCCCGATCGCGGCCGGCCTGTCGGCCCGCACCGGGGTCGCGCTGGAGCCGCTGCTGATGGCGGTGGCGGTGGGCGCCTCGCTCGACTTCCTTACCCCCTTCGGCCATCACAACAACACGGTGGTGATGGGCGCGGCGGGCTATCGCTTCCTCGACTATCCGCGATTCGGCGCGCCGTTGCTGGCGGTGTGCGTCGCGACCGGCATTTTCACCCTCGCCTGGCTCCTGTGACCGGTCCGTGAAGGGGCACAGGGTTGAAAGAAATTTTGTTTCCGGCTAAATACCGACTAATTCACTAGGGAAAGCGACGGACGGCAATGATTTCCAACAAGGCCAAATATGCCTTCCGTGCCTTGCTGGCGATCGCCGCCGAGCCCGAGGGCAGCGCGCTTACCAGCGCCGAGATCGCGCGCCGACATGCGATCCCCCACAAGTTCCTCGAACAGATCCTGCTCGATCTCAAGAAGGCCGGCGTGCTCGACAGCCGCCGCGGCAAGACCGGCGGCTATGTTATGCTGAGACCCGCGGATACCGTGAGTTTCGGGGAAATCCTGCGCCTGTTCGAAGGGCCGCTGGCGCCGCTCCCCTGCCTTTCGCGCAACGCCTATCGCCGCTGCGAGGATTGCGAGAGCGAGGCCAATTGCGAGATCCGCCGCGAGTTCGCCCGCGCTTATGACGCAAGCCGGCTGGTGCTCGACACGCGCACCCTCGGCGACGCGCTGGCGAACAACCCTTATGGCGGTGATATGGGGCACGAAGTGCGCAAGGCGGGATGAGCCGCAAAAAAACCCGCTTGCCAATCCCCACTAAATAGATAGAGATTATAGGGCATCGACGAGATGCCGGGGCGAGACTCGCTCCGCATCCTGCAACCGGAGCCCAATGATGACTTCCAGGACCAGCTTCGAGCCCACCCGGCAGACGCCCGACGCACAGCGCCTGCTGGAAGACGGCATCAACTCGGTACGCGAGGCCCTGCAGGGTCTCCGCTTCGGGAGTGTTTCGCTGACCGTCCACGAAGGCCGCGTCGTCCAGATCGACGTGACCGAGAAGCGGCGGCTGTTTCCGAACTGAGCCCACTCCCGGCCCGCCGGGAAAGGAACCGCACCCGCGGGTGCCGGCGGACGTCACCATTCCATCAAAACATCCGAAGGGCTGGCCGGACAACCGGAAGCTCCTGACGCAACAGGAGGAACCAATGATCTCGCGCACCACCCTCTTCGCCGGCGTTGCCCTCGGCGCCCTGCTCGCAGCCCCCGTCCTGGCTGACGAGCCAGCCGGCGACGCTTCGGCAAAGGCTTCGACCGGCGCCGCCGCGGCCGCCGACGACGGCGGCCTGCCCGACAACGTGATCATCATCACCGCGCGCCGCCGCGACGAGCAGGCGCAGGAAGTGCCGCTGGCCATCGGCGTGCTCGACCAGCGCGCGATCAACGACACCGGCGCGTCGAGCATCTACAAGATCCAGACGCTGGCCCCGAGCCTGCAGATCTACTCGCAGAACCCGCGCAACACCTCGGTCAACATCCGCGGCATCGGCCTGCCCTTCGGCCTGACCAACGACGGCGTCGATCCGGCGGTCGGAATCTATGTCGACGATGTCTATTACGCCCGCCCGGCGAGCGCGGTGTTCGATTTCCTCGACGTCCACCAGATCGAGGTGCTGCGCGGCCCGCAAGGCACGCTCTATGGCAAGAACACCACGGCGGGCGCGATCAACATCCGCACCAACCAGCCGACCTTCGACTTCGAAGGCAATGCCGAGCTCAGCCTGGGCGACTACGATTTCAAGCAGTTCAAGGGCGCGATCTCGGGGCCGCTGAGCGATACGATCGCCGCCCGCATCGCGGTGACCGGCAGCAATCGCCGCGGCACGATCTACAACACCGCGACCGACACCTGGGAGAACGAGCAGGACAACCTCGGCGTGCGCGGCCAGTTGCTGTTCCGGCCCAGCGACGATCTCAACATCACCCTGTCGGGCGATTTCAGCGCGCAAAGCCCGGAATGCTGCGCGACCGTCTATGTCGGCTACGGCCCGACCCAGAAGGCGGCGTCGTCGCAATATCCGGCGCTGGCGGCACTGTTCCCGGGCTATTCGGCAACGGTCAATCCCGACCCCTTCGCCCGCGAGACCAATCTCGATGCCCCGCTCAACGCCGGCAACAAGACCGGCGGCGCCTCGCTGCGCGCGGTGTGGAACCTCGACGACCACAACACCTTCACCTCGATTACCGCCTGGCGCTTCTGGGACTGGAAGCCGGAGAACGATCGCGACTACACCGGGCTCGACATCGTCAGCAAATCGCAGAACCCGTCGCAGCAGGATCAGTACTCGCAGGAATTCCGCTGGAGCTACGACAGCAGGAAGATCGACTTCACGCTGGGCGCCTTCGGCTTCTATCAGCGGGTCGACATCCAGGGCACCGAGCAGCAGGGCTCGGATTCCGCCAAATGGAACAAGAACACCGCGCCCAATCTCGACGGGCTGACCGCGTACAACACCCAGTATCTCAAGAACACCAGCTTCGCCCTGTTCGGCCAGCTCAGCTACCACCTGACCGACCGCCTGACCCTACAGCCGGGCGTTCGCCTGAACTACGACAAGAAGGAAGGCCTCTACGATCGGACCGTGTTCGATGGGGCGGGCAACGAGGTTCCGGCCAGTGGCGGCACTTCCGCGATCAGTCCGGCCGATGCGGCCAGCCTGCGCAAGATCTATGCGCCGCAGCATTACGAGCCGGAATTCAGCGCCTGGAACTTCAGCTACGACTTCACCGCGAGTTACCAGCTGGCGGACGATGTGCTGCTCTACGGCACCTATGCGAGGAACTTCCGCACCGGCGCGATCAACAACAACGGCGTTCCGTCCGACAGCTCGGGCAATCCGATCCTGGCGCTGGCCACGATCAAGCCGGAAAAGGTCAATCACTTCGAAGGCGGCCTGAAAACCCAGTTCTGGGGCCGCCAGATCACCTTCAACCTGTCCGCCTTCCGCACCACGATCGACAATTTCCAGACGAGCGTGGTCGCCACCGGCTCGGGCCTGCCGCGCAACGCCTATATCGCCAACGCGCAGCAGGCGCGCACCCAGGGCGTGGAAGTCGATTTCTCGATCCGTCCGAGCGAACGCTTCAACGCCTATTTCAACGGCGCCTATACCGATGCGACCTTTACCAAGTTCACCAACGCGCCGCCCCCGCCCGAACTCTCGGGCGGCACGGCGCTGGGGATCGACGGTGATGGCAATATCATCGGCACACCCAGCGCGCCGGGCACGCCGGGCGGCTTCAGCCCGCCGTTCGTGGACATTTCGGGCTCGGTGCTGCCGGGCGTCTCGAAATGGTCGTTCTCCTACGGTGCCGAAGGCAATGTGCCGGCCAAGCTGTTCGGCAAGGAAGGCGAGATCTATCTCGGCGTGGACGGCAACTACCGTTCGAAATTTTCCTCGAACCCCACCCCCTCGATCTACACCTGGGTCGACGGCTACAATCTGACCAACTTCCGCCTCGGTTTCCGTGCGGCTGACGGGTTCAACGTCTACGGCTGGGTCCGCAATGCGTTCGACGCGCATTATTACGACCAACTCGTGCTGGGGCCGAGCAACACCGGCCTGATCGCCGGCTTCCTCGGCGATCCGCGCACCTGGGGCGGCACGGTCAGGGTAGAATTCTGACCGTTCCGCGATTGGCCATTCGAATGCCGACTGAGAGGACCACCTCATGTTCGATTTATCCGCACTCAGCCCCGCCGACATCCTGCCGTTCGTTCTGGTGGGATTCGCGGCGCAGATCGTGGACGGGGCGCTGGGCATGGCTTTTGGGGTCCTTACCCAGACGATGCTCGTGAGCGTGCTCGGCGTCCCACCGGCGACGGCTTCGGCCAGTGTCCACCTGGTCGAGCTGTTCACCACCGGGGCGTCGGGCGCGAGCCACATCGCCCACCGCAACGTCGATTGGAAGCTGTTCTGGCGGCTCGCCCCGACCGGGATCGTCGGCGGGGCGGCAGGCGCCTATCTGCTCTCGAGCATCGACGCGAGCGCGGCCAAGCCGTTCGTGATGATGTATCTCGCCGCGATCGGGGTCTACCTCGGCTACAAGGCGCTCAGGCTCAACACCGCGCCCCATTTCAGGGATCCGATGATGACCGCGCCGCTGGCGGCAGCGGGCGGTTTCCTCGACGCGGCGGGCGGCGGCGGCTGGGGCCCGGTCGTGACCTCCAACCTGCTGGTCCAGGGCGGCGATCCGCGCCGGACGGTCGGGACGGTCAACTCGGCCGAATTCCTCGTGACGCTGACGATCTCGGCGACCTTCCTGCTGACGCTCGGCTGGGCGGCGTTTACGCAGGCCGTGATCGGGCTGATCATCGGTGGCGTGGTCGCGGCCCCGTTCGGCGCCTATTTCGCCAAGCGGCTTCACCCGCGTGCGCTGCTCGGCGCGGTGTCGGCGCTGCTGATCGCGACCAGCATCTTCACCATCTACAGGTCGTGGCCGATCCTCTGAGCTTGGGCTAGAACCGCAGCCGGAGGCGCAATGGACGGCAATCTCATCACGATCTGCCTGCTGACGGCGGCGATCAACCTGATCGGCGCGCTGGCCTATGCCGCGCGCATCGCCGGGGTGCGCACGCGGCGGATCGCGATGAGCTTCGCGCTGTTCAACGTGCTGATCCTGGGCTCGCGGCTTGCAAACGGCTTCCTCGGGCCGCTGCTGGCCAAGCGGGTCGAGCGCGCGATCGCGAGCGGCGGCACACACGACCTCAAGCTCGATTTCCACCTGATGCTCGCTTCGTCGAGCGCGGCGGTGCTGCTCGGCATCATTCTCGTCCCGACCGGCCAACGGATCTTCTCGGTCGCGATCGAGAAGCTCAAGCATTCGCGCTCGCTGGCGAAATTGCTGCTCAGCAGCGCCACGCCCTCGGGCGCGCGAGTGATCTACCAGTCGCTCGCCTTCCCGCGCCTGCATCTCGCCCATGCCTTGGCCAAACCGGGCGAACTCGGCTGGGGGATCGTGATCGCCAACTGCCTGGCGCAGGCGGTGCTGGCGGTGGGGGTGTTCGCTTCGATCTATGCCGGCTATCTCAATCCCGAATACCGGGTCACCGCCTCGCAGCTCAGCTCGGTGATCAACGGCTTCGCGACCATCCTGCTGTTCGCCTTCATCGACCCGCATCTTTCGGTCATCACCGACGACGCGGTCGACGGGCGAGTGAGCGAAAGCGCGTTCCGCCGGGTGGTGGTGTGGATTTCGGCCAGCCGCCTCGCGGGCACGGTGCTGGCACAGCTGTTGTTCCTCCCCGCCGCCCAGGCGGTGGCGTGGATCTCGAACTACGTGTGAGGCTTGCCAAGCCGGACGCGGCGGGGCAGCATCTCCCGAAAATTGCCGGAGAGAGACCATGCCGAATGTTCCGCTGGAACAGCGCGTCGAAATCGAAGAGCTGATGGCGCGGTATTGCTGGGCGCTCGATACCGGCGATTTCGACGGCTATGCCGACACTTTCGCCGAAGACGGCTGGCTGTCGCACTGGCCGCAGGGGAAATGCGTCGGCCGCGAAGGACTGAAGCGGGCGACGGATTCGCTGTGGTATGACCGGCCCAATCACTACCTCGGCCGCCAGCACCGCTTCAGCGCGGTGATCATGAGCCCCGAGGACGGCGACCTTGCCAAAGGCGTGCGGATCAAGGCGTTCTGGTCGATCCTGCAGCACGATGTGGAGACCTTCGAAAACCGCGTGTTCGGCATGGGCACCTGGGACACGCTGGCAGTGAAAGGCAGCGACGGCGAATGGCGCTTCAAGAGCGTCGAGGTTGACCTGTGGATCAACGGCCAGGTGCCTTGGGTCGGCGATCCGAAAGCGTGGAAGAACCCGCCGGCGCAGGCTGCGGAGTAACGACCTTGCTCCTCTCCCCTTGCGGGAGAGGATACGAAGGCTTGGCAGCTCGCTGTCTAGCCGCAGTTGGAGAGGGGAACGCGTGGCAAAGCCCCCCTCTCCAAGCTTCGCTAGCCGCTGTCGCGACAAGCTGCGCTATCCTCTCCCGCAAGGGGAGAGGATCAAAGGCTAGTCCAGCGCCAGCGGATAGGTCCCGTGGCCTTCGAACACCTTGCCGTCCCGCAAACGCAGCACATCGATCCGTTCGGGCGCGTCGAGCCCGGGATGCGTAAAGCCGATCAGCAGCGTATCGACCCCCGCCTGGAGGCTGCCGAGCGCGAAGCGCAGGGTCGGCCGCTCGGCAAGCGCCGCGGTCCAGTAGTCCCGCAGCGCCGCCTTTCCGCGGATCACGCCGCCGCTTTCCGTCACGACCCGCGCAGCCAGCGGGGAAGTGAACACCACATCGTCGTGAAACAGCTCCAGCACCCCTTCGACGTCATGCGCGTCGAAGGCCGCGGCCCAGCGCCGCGCGAACTCCGCCGGATCGGCCAGCCCGCTCATTAGGCCTGCGCGAGCCGTTCCAGCAGCGCGTCGGTGGTCCCGTCGCGCTCGGACCAGCGCAGCGGCAGGACATTCCCGACAAGGTTCTCATAGGCCTCGGGCTGTTGCTCGAAGTTCCCCATGGTTTCGTCGATATAGGCGTCGAGCGGCATGTAGCCCGGGCGAGTTTCCTGCCCCGGGGTAAGCCCGGTCTGGACCCCCGGCGGGGCGATCTCGATCACCTGGACCTGCCCCTTGAGCCGCTGGCGCAGCGACAGGCTGTAGGAATGGATCGCGGCCTTGCTCGCGCTATAGGCCGGGGCACCCGGCAGCGGGGTGAAGGCGAGGCCCGAAGAGACCGTGCAGAGCGTCGCGTTGGGCTTGCCCGCCAGCAGCGGGATCAGCCCCTCGGCCATCCGCATAGTGCCGAGCAGATTGATGTTGAGCACCTCTTCCGCGGTCGCGATCGTGCCGCCGCTGCCGAGTTCCTGCCGCGTCATCACCCCGGCCGAGAGGATCGCGACATTGAGCTCCGGAAAATCGCGCTTGAGCTTGGCGATCGCCTGTTCGACCGAGGCGCCGTCCGCCACGTCGAGCGGCAGGGCGACCATCCGTTCGCGCCCGGCGATCGTTTCCTGCAGGCGCGCCTCGCCGCGTCCGGCCACGATCACCGTATTGCCGAGGTCGTGGAAGCGCCAGGCAAGCGCCTGCCCGATCCCCGAGCCGCCGCCGGTGACCAGGATCGTGTTGCCGGTGAGTTTCATGGGGATCGCCTTTCGTGTTCGTCTGGACAGCCGAACTAGGAAGCGATCCCCGGAATGGAAGGGCCTCAGCGCGCTTTATAATATCCAGCGCGCGAATTGGCCCACCAGACCTCGCCGACCCCGACCAGTGCCAGCAGCACGCCATAGACGGACCACTGGATCTGGTTCGCCATGAAGCTGTTGAGGAAGGCGATCCCGAGCCCCTGGAGGATCCAGATGCCGCCCATCGCGATCATCAGCAGGCCGAGCAGCGTGGTCACCGCGCGGAACACTCCGTTCAACAATTCAGACATTTGCTCACTCCTCCCGATGCCCGGCCTCAAGTGAGCCCGGGCAGAAACTTCAATGCCAGGCCGTTCATGCAATAGCGCAGGCCGGTCGGCTTGGGCCCGTCGTCGAACACATGGCCCAGGTGCCCGCCGCAGGTCTTGCACCGCACTTCGGTGCGCGGCACGCCGATCTTGTAGTCGGTGCGCTTGACGATCGCGTTCGGCAGCACGTCCCAGAAGCTCGGCCAGCCGGTGTGGCTGTCGAACTTGGTTGCGGAGCTGAACGCATGCGTCTCGCAGCCGAGGCAGGCGAAAATGCCCGTGCGATGTTCTTCGAGCAGCGGGCTGCTGTAGGGCGGCTCGGTCGAGGCCTCGCGCAGCACCGCATAGGACGCCGAACCGAGCTGCGCGCGCCAGTCGGCCGCGCTCTTGCGGACCGGGAAATCGCCCTCGGGCTCCTCGTCCTCGGCCTGCCCGCTGCGGTTGAGCAGCACCCCGCCCCCGATGGCGAGCGCAACCACGGCGACGCTCGTCATTCCCAGCATCTCGCGGCGTGTCATCGGGGCCTCTCCAAAGCTTCGCTTGCTAAGGAGATAGGCCCGCCCGTCGGAGGTGTCTATCGGCTAATCAGAAGTCCCAGTTGACCCCGACCCCCAGCTCACGGCCCTTGTCGAGCGGCGAGAAGGTCCCCGCCGCCGGGCTCGGGTCGAACGGGCGGTTGTTGCCGTCGGAATAAGTCCCGCCGGCGAAAGGCAGTTGCGTGTCGCCGCCGAACTGGACTTCGTCGAGCAAATTGCGGCCGAACACGCTGAAGGTGATCCCGCTGCCGGTAAGCTTCAGCGACAAATCAGCGTCCAGCCGGTCGGAGGCCGAATTGAAGCCCCAGTTGTTGTCGGTGTAGGCATAGGCGCTGCGGTGCTGGAAGAACACGCTGCCTGTCAGCGTGCCGAGCGCGCCCAGCTCGGATCCGTAGCTGGCGCTGCCGCCCCAGCTCCATTTCGGCGCGCGCGGCAGGGCCAGTGCCAGGTCCGCCGCGTCGATCGCGCCGTCGGAATTGAGATCGAAGAACACCTTCCGGTATTGCGCGTCGGTGTAGCCGAGATCCGCGGTGAGCGAGAGCCCGCTGGCGGGCGTCACCGTCGCCTCCAACTCGCCGCCGCGGATGCGCGCATCGGCGGTGTTGTAGATCGACTGCGCGAGGCCCGAGGTGAGCGACGGCACGTTGATCTCGCGCTGGAGGTTCGCGACCTCCATCCAGTAGAGCGCGCCGCTGAGCTGGAAGATGCCCGAGCGGTACTTGCCGCCCAGTTCGTAGCTGTCGACGCGCTCCTGGTTGTAGGTCGGCGAGCCGAGCTCGGCCGAAACCTGCTCGAACGCCTGCGGCTGGGTGATCCGCAGATTGTAGCCGCCCGAACGGAACCCGCGGGTCCAGCTCGCATAGATACTGCCGTCTTCGGAGGGCTTGAAGGTCAGCGCGACCTTGGGCGAAAGGCTGTCCCATGCATGGCTGTCGGTAAAGCCGTTGTTCTCGCCCGGCACGTTCTCGCCGGTGACCGGACAGGTGCCCTCGATCGGCGAACACGCATCGCGCGGGCGGACGTAGGTCACGATCGCGCTCTTTTCCTCGCGCGACCAGCGCAACCCGCCGGTCAGCGTCCAGGCGTCGGCCAGGCGGTAATCGAGCTGGCTGTAGAGCGCATAGACGTCATGGCCCTCGGTGCCGCCGCCGTACTGGTTGATCCCGAGATACCGGACCTCGTCGTAGCCGACGTTCTGATGGAAGAAATAGCCGCCGGCGATCACCGAGACCGGCCCGTAGTCGGCGGTGTAATACAGCTCGTTCGACCATTGGTCCTGCTTCGTGCGGGTATCCGAATGGAAGATCGTCAGCGGCGATGAATCGATGTCGTTGCGGGTCTTGAGATCGTAGGTGCGCCAGCCGAAAACGTCGGTCAGCTTGCCTGGGCCGAGATCGTATTCGCCCTTCGCGGTCACCGATCCGGCGCGGCTGTGGTAGAAGCCCGGCTCGTTGATCGAGATCTCGAAATTGTCGCGCGCGTGCTGGCCGTTGTTGTGGGTCGGCGCGCCGTCGCCGTCGCTCCTGGTCCAGTCGCCCTTGACCGTGAAGCGCAGGCGCTCGGTCGCGAGCCAGGTCAGTCCGCCCCGCAGCATGGTGGTCTCGGCCTTGCCGAACGGCTGGTCGTTGTAGCTGTTGCGGAAATAGCCGCCGTCGTCGCTGTGGAGCGCGCCGAGCCGGAGTGCGAGCGTGTCGCTGAGCGGGCCGGACACCACCGCGCGTTCGGTCAGCATCGGCTTGCCGCGGCCGCCATCGACCGGGCCTTCCAGCGTCATCCCGGCATGGCCTTCCCATTCGAAGCTCGGGTCGGCGGTCTGGACCAGCACTGCGCCGCCGGTGGTGTTGCGCCCGAAGGCGACCCCCTGCGGCCCGCGCAGGACGGTGACGCTCTGCACATCGAGCAGATCGAACACGTCGCCCGCGTTGATCCCCTGGTAGACGCCGTCGACGAAGATCCCGACCGCCGGATCGATCGAGGGGATCGAGCTGTTGATCCCAAGCCCGCGGATCGAGAAGTTCGCGACCCCGGCGAAAGTGCCGATCGCATCGAGCGAGACGTTGGGCGCGGCGTAGCTCAGGGTCGAAAGATCCTGCAGCTGGCGCTTGTCCAGCTCGGGCTTGCCGACCGTGTCGACGCTGCCGGGATAGTCGAGCGAGTCGGTGCCGGGATCCTTGGCAGTAACGACGATCGCGCTGCCCTCGCTCGCGTCTTCGGCGAAGGCGGGCGCGGCAGCGAGACAGGCGACGGCGATTGCGGCGAGCGACGCCGTGCGCCCCATTCCCTGTTGCGACATATGTTCTGTTCTCCAGACCGCGATGCGGCGTGCGCGGCCCTTTGGCTGCACCGCAGCATTAAGTCAAATTGACGCTACGGAATTCTAGGTTTCAAAGCGCTATCAACTCCACTTCCGGCAGCTGCGCGGCTCCGGGCTGCTCCGGCCAGTGTGCGAAATTGAGCACCGAGCCGTCCTTGCGGACATCGGCCACCCTGCTCACGTCGATCTCGCCCAGCACCCACTGCTTGGCATCGAGCTCGCCGATCGCGGCGATTCCGGTCTCGGGAAAGCCGCGGTCGGGCGGGCAGTAGATCCCGGCGATACCGTGATTGACGTCCACCGCCGGCGACCAGCCGGCCTCGCCCACCGTGGGCGCGTGGATGACGTAGCACTGGCCCTCGAGCGCCCGCGCCATCGCGCCGATCTTGACCCGGTTGTAGCCTGCGACCGTGTCGGTGCAGCTCGGCACCAGGATGATCTCCGCGCCCGCCTCCACCAGCGCGCGGCCGAGCAGCGGGAATTCGGAATCGTAGCAGATCAGCACGCCGATCCGCCCGAGCTCGGTTTCGAACAGCCGCAGCGGCCCGCCGGCATGGACCTTCCACTGCTCGCGCTCGAAGCGGGTCATCACCAGCTTTTCCTGGCTACCCATCGTGCCCGAGGGCGTGAACAGCCGCGCGACGTTGCGATAGCGGCCCTCGCGATAGACCGGCATGCTCGCGGCGAGGATGTGCATGTCGTGCTCGCGCGCCAGCTCGATGTGCAGCGCATCGACGTGCGGCGCGAGCGCGGAGACCTGTTCGAGCGAGGCGTTGAGGTCGCCCATCGTATCCGCATTGAGCGAAGCCAGCTCCATCGCGCCGTATTCGGGAAACACCGCCAGCTTCGCCCCGCGCCGGGCGGCGTAATCGACCCAGCCGGTGACCTTCTTGATGTAGTGATCCCAGCTGTCATGGCGGTCGATCGGATATTGCGCGGCCGCGGCCAGGAATTTGGTCTTGTTCGAACTCAAAGCGATCTCATCCAATATTGCATCGGCTTGGGGCTTTCGCCCGCCTCGCCGTGTTCTTTCCATGCCAGTTGCGTGGTGAGCCCTTCCACCGGCGCGTAGCCGCGCCTGCGCCAGAACTCGTCGAGCGGGCGATAGGCTTCGGGTCGCGCAGGATGGTCTGGCGGGCGGATCACCGAAGCGAAGGTCGCGGCTTCCGCTCCAGCCCGGCGCGCCGCGCTTTCGCGGTGATCGAAGAAGGCGTGGCCGATCCCGTGCCCGCGATAGCGTGGCAGCAGCACGCTCTCACCGAAATAGAACAGCGTCGCCGTGTCGATCCCGTGCTCCTCGAAGGTCGAGCGGAACTCCGGCTTCTGCGCCGACATCGGCGAGGCCGTGGCGGCGCCGACGATGTCGGGCCCTTCGAAGGCGGCGACCAACACCGCATGAGGCGCGGCGGCAAACTCGGCGAGATAGCGATGCTCGTATTCCGCATCGCCATCATAGAGATAGGGGTAGTCCGCGAAGACCGCGATCCGCAGCACCGCCAGGCCGGGGAGATGCGCGGCGAGCTCGTCGCCCGCGAGCGGACGGACCTGAATGGTCACACGCTGACCTGTCGGATCCAGTCTTCGAGATTGTAATAGACCGTCACCCGGGCGATCAGACCGTTTTCAATGTCGAAGAAGGCACCCGCGGGCAGGATATATTTCTGTCCCTTGGCCTCGGGCAGACCCTCGTCCGTCGTCAGGTATTCGCCGTGAACCACGAACTCGGCCGCCGCCCGGCTGCCGTCTTCGTTCGCCATCACGACAATATCGGCGAGCTTTTCGGCGTAGCTGCGATCCATGTGCGCAAGAAACGCCCGGAACGCATCCTTGCCCACCTGCCGCGCGCCCTGGTTCACGTCATGCGCGATGGTCTCCGCCAGGCAGGCGAGCATCCCCTCGCCGTCGCCGGCGTTGAACGCCGCGTAATATTTCCCGACCAGTTCCAGCGCGGCTGCCTGCGACACGATTTTGTCCCTTGTTGTGCAGCGGGCCCCTTACACGGGTTGCGGCGTTCCGCCAGCCCATTCGAGGAAATCGAAGTCCGGCGGCATCAGGATGAACAGGTTCGCGACATCGGTCAGCAGATGGGTGACGTGGCCCTTGCCGGTCAGGTCCTCGAGATAGACCAGATCGCCTTTCCCGATCGGCACCTTGCTGCCGTCGCTCACCTCGCCGACGATGTCGCCCGCTGTGTTGATCGTGAACAGCTTCTGCGGGGCGTGGTGCCAGTTCTCCACCCCCATCGCGATCGCATTGGCGCGGACCCCGACCACCGGCAGCGGCTTCGGCAGCCCGACCACCGGCACCCGCTGGATATGCGAGACGCCGTCGGCATCGGTGAAGATGCGGATCACTTCCATTCCGGCGGATTTGGTACCCCCGGCCTGTGCTTCGGCCCTGGTTGCGAGCAGCGCGGTCAGCACCGCGCCTCCCGCGATCACGGTGCGACGACTGGCTTCCATCTCTCTCTCCCGCTGTTTGCAGCAGGCTAGGCAAAGCCGGCGCATCCAACAACCGCTTTTCCTTCGCACGCGCAGGGCGGGCCGACCTGCGGAAAATGCCCGGCGGCGGCGTCTCGGCGGAAACGGCTGGAGATGAGACCGATGCGAAGATCTTTGCGGCGGCTGTTCGTCGTACTGGGCGCGCTGGCGTGCTCGGCTTCGTGCCAGACTGTCGGGCAGGCCTGGACGCCCGGTCCGGCGCGGCCGTTCGACGGCCAACTCTCGGTCATGACCTACAACGTCAAGGGCGGCCCCTGGCCGGTCGCTTGGAACCGCTCCGGCGATCTCTACGCAATCGGCGAAAGGCTGCGCGAAATGCGCCGCGAAGGCCGCAATCCGCAGGTCGTGCTGCTGCAGGAAGCCTTCAGCGGCGATGCGGAGGAAATCGCGCGGCACGCCGGCTATCGCTATGTCGTGGCCGGGCCTTCGACGGCAGACCGCAATCCGGCTCCGGCGAGTGCGACGGACGCCGCCTTCGTTGCGGGCGGCACCTGGTGGCTCGGCGAAGGAACAACCCGCCTGCTCGACAGCGGCCTGCTGATCCTGTCCGACTATCCGCTCGACCACGTCCGGCGCGTCGCGTTCCCCGGCTATGCCTGCGCCGGGCTGGACTGCCTCGCGAACAAGGGTGCGGTCATGGCCACGGTGCGGATCCCCGGCTCCGGCAAGGCGTTCGACATACTCGATACCCACCTCAACAGTCGCCACAGCTCGCTGGTCGGCGATGCGCGCTCGCTCGAGGCCTATCGCCGGCAGACGGGGATACTGGCGGATTTCATCGCGACGTACCGCACCCCCGGCATGGCGTTGATCGCCGGCGGCGATTTCAACGTGGGCAAGGAGGCCGCGCGCGGCGATGCGCTGTCGGCCGACCTGCCGCGCTGGAACTTCGGCGCGGCGGTGCACGACGCGCTCCACGCGGTGACGGGTGCCCGCAGGCGCGTCGGCGCGCGGATCGGGGCCGATACCCTGGCGGTGCTTCGGCGGAACACCGACTTCCTGTTCTTCGCCCCGACGCCAGGCACTGCACTCGCTCCCGAGAGCCTCTCGGTACCATTCGGGCTGGAGGCTTCGGGCACCATGCTGTCCGATCACCTCGGCTACTCCGCGACCTTTCGCCTGGGCAGCGCGCCCGCCAGCCCTGGCTGAGCGGCCCGACCGCCGCGCACCCCCCGGCGGATCACCCAATTGCTTTTCCACGCGCCCGGCGTATAGGGATGCCGTTGCCCCGGCCGTGCAGTCCCACCCGACTCGCAAGTGCCGGGGCTTGTCGTTTCTTTCGAAGGAAACCCGATGACCCGTCGCCGCCAGATCTACGAAGGCAAGGCCAAGATCCTCTACGAAGGCCCCGAGCCCGGCACGCTGATCCAGTATTTCAAGGACGATGCCACCGCGTTCAACGCGGAAAAGCGCGGCACGATCAACGGCAAGGGCGTGATCAACAACCGCATCAGCGAGCATGTGTTCACGCGGCTGAGCCACATCGGCATCCCGACCCACTTCATCCGCCGCCTGAACATGCGCGAGCAGCTGGTGCGCCAGGTGGAGATCATCCCGATCGAAGTGGTGGTGCGCAACGTCGCCGCGGGCTCGATCTGCAAGCGCCTCGGCCTCGAAGAGGGCGAGCCCCTGCCCCACACGCTGATCGAATACTACTTCAAGGACGACGCGCTGGGCGATCCGATGGTCGCCGAAGAGCATATCGCCTGCTTCAACTGGGCCAGCAACGAGGAGATGCAGGACATCTCGTCGATGGCGATCCGGGTGAACGATTTCATGTGCGGCATGTTCGCGGCGATCAACATCCGCCTGATCGACTTCAAGCTCGAGTTCGGCCGCATCTGGGACGGCGACTATTCGCGCGTGATCCTGGCCGACGAGATCAGCCCCGACGGCGCCCGCCTGTGGGACATGGCGACGGGCGAGAAGCTCGACAAGGACCGCTTCCGCCGCGACCTCGGCGGCGAGGAGGAGGCCTACCAGGAAGTCGCCCGCCGCCTCGGCCTGCTGCAGGACGACGGCTCGCCGGGCGAGGTGCTCGACCTCTCGGCCCACCGCAAACTGCGCGGCGGACGAAGCGAGAAGCCGAAGAAATAAGGGATTTCCCGCAGGCAGTGCGAGTGCGCTTGCCTGCGGCGAAACTTCGGCCATGATACCTTCCGATAGATGGGTCGGGGGTAAATAGTGAAAAAATTCATTGCACTGGCATCGGTCGCCTGCCTGTTGCCGATGGCGCCGCTGAGCGCGAAGAACGACCAGGTCGGCTTCGGGCCGGTGCCCGACTGGACCCGGATCAACGACCCCCTCCCGGCGCCCGAGGATCCGAAGGGGGCGATCTTCTTTCGCTACCAGGACTATGAGGTCCATCTCGACAAGAACGGCCAATCCAACTTCATCGCCTATCGCGTGGCGTTGCTCCATCCGAATGCATTGCAGCTCGGCAATCTCGCGCTGACATGGAATCCGGCCGCCGGCGCGCCGGTCGTCCACCGGCTGAAAGTCTATCGCGACGGGACCGAGCGCGACGTGCTCGCCACGGCGAAATTCACGATCCTGCGGCGCGAGGACAAGCTCGAGCAGGCGTCGCTCGACGGCCTGCTCACGGCCACGCTGCAGGTTCCGGACCTGCGGGTGGGGGACGAGCTGGAGATAGCCTATACGCTCCCCGGGAGCGACCCAACGCTCGGAACCGACAATTTCGGGGTTCTGCTTCTCGCCGGCGCGGCTTCGCCCGGCCGTTTCCGCATGAGGCTGAGCTGGGCCGACGGGCAGGAACCGCACACCAAGCTGACCCCGGACATGGAAAGCCTGGCCACGCGCGATGCCAATTCGGTGTCGATCAATGTGGACATGCCGCCGCCGCTCTCGCCGCCCAAGGATGCGCCGCCGCGCTATAGCTGGCAGCGGACAGTGGAATTCAGCGATTTTGCCGACTGGCCGGCGGTTTCGCGCCGGCTCGCGCCGCTGTTCGCGACCGCGAGCACTCTCGCGAAGGATTCGCCGGTCAAGGAGGAAGCGGCCCGGATCGCAGCCGCGCATCCGGACGCCAGCGGGCGCGCGGCCGCAGCGCTCAAGCTGGTCGAACAGCAGGTGCGCTATATCTACGTCGGCCTCGACGGCGGCAATTTCACCCCGGCTTCCGCCGACGCCACCTGGCAGCGCCGCTACGGCGACTGCAAGGGCAAGACCGCGCTCTTGCTGGCGCTGCTGCGCGAACTCGGCATTTCGGCCGAACCCGTCCTGGCGAACAATTCGGGCACCGACGACGGGATGGATTCACGGCTGCCGAACCCGGGCGAGTTCGATCACGTGCTGGTCCGCGCGATGATCGACGGGAAGGACTACTGGCTCGACGGGACCATGCCGCCGGTGGTCCCGGCAGAGGCGGACCCGGTGCTGCCCTACCGCTGGGTTCTGCCCCTGACGGCCGACGGGAAGGACATCGAACATCTTCCGTGGAAGCCGGCGAGCGTTCCCGACAGTCTCGAAGCCTACGAAATCGACGCGCGCGGCGGGCTCGACGAACCGGCGAAGATCACGCAGACCGTGGTGGAGCGCGGGATCAAGGGGATTGTCGACTACTACCAGTTCTCCTCCGCCACCGACGACCAGCTCGAGACCGCGTTTCGGCAGAAGCTGGAAGGCAGCAGCGAATGGAACACGATCGACAAGGTGAGCTGGCGGTTCGATGTCCCGACCCAAGCCAGCGTGCTGGAGATCAGCGGAACCGGCCCGATCAACTGGGATTCGAAGAGCGACACCGCCCGCTCGCTGGCACTGCCGGGCGGCGGATTCAATCCGCCCCAGCGGCGCCAGCGCGCCGCCGACCAGGACCAGACCGCCCCGTTCTACGATGCGCCCGATTTCGATTGCCGGGTGACCACGGTGCGATTGCCCGCCGGCGCCAACCTGTCCGACTGGTGGTACAACAGCTCCTTCAACAACCTCATCTACGGCTCGACCCACCGCCGCAGCTTCGAATTCCGCGACGGGGCGCTCCGCATGATCCGCGCCAGCCGTACCCTCGCCCCCGAAATCGACCCGGCCAGCGCCGCGAAGGACAATGCGCGGCTGGCGCAATTCGACAATTCGATGGCCTGGCTCGAATACGATCCCGGCGCGGACCGGTCGCTCGACACCAACCAGTCGGTCAGGGCGACCTACGAAGGCGACTGGGTAGCGGACGAGTCGCCCTGCCTCGACCCGGTGATGAAGTGAAATGAAGTAGCTCGTCGGCTTTCACCGGCCGTTCACCGATCGCGCTTCACATCCTTGTCACCCATGCCTAGGCTGGGTCCGGAAGTTGCGCGGCCGGTTTCCTTCCGTCGCCATGTTCAAGCGCCCGCCAAGGGCGACGGGAGAGTGATGAAGCGCATTTTCGCGGCCCTTGCGGCCCTCTGTCTCTCGGCCGGCATTTCGCATTCCGCCTTCGCGCAAGCCCAGCCCGCAGCCAGCGCACCGCATACCAAGGCCGAAAAGGCCGCCTGGGCCTTCGAGAGCAGCGATCTGCCGGTCGATCCGTCCTATCGCTTCGGACGGCTGGCGAACGGCATGCGCTACGTGATCCGCAAGAATGCTACTCCCGCCGGCATGGCCGAGGTGCGGCTGGTGGTCGATGCCGGATCGATCGACGAGCACGACGACGAGCGCGGCTATGCGCACTTCATCGAGCACATGGCGTTCAACGGATCGACCCATGTGCCCGAGGACGAAATGGTCAAACTGCTCGAGCGCGAAGGGCTGGCCTTCGGCGCCGACACCAATGCCTCGACCAATTTCGAGACTACCACCTATCAGCTCGACCTGCCGCGCAACGACCCCGCATTGCTCGACACCGCGCTGATGCTGATGCGCGAGACCGGCAGCGAACTGCTGTTCGACCAGGGCGCGATCGACCGCGAGAAGGGCGTGGTGCTGAGCGAGAAGCGCGTGCGCGACACCTATGTCATGCACAATACGATGGACAATTTCCGCTTTCTCTACCCCGACGCGCATTTCGGCGATCGCTGGCCGATCGGCACCACCGAGACGCTCGAGGCCGCGACAACCGCGAAGCTCAAGGGGCTCTACGCGCGGACCTATACCCCGCTCAATTCGACCGTGATCGTGATCGGCGATTTCGACCCGGCCGTGGTCGAGGCGAAGATCACGGCGCATTTCGCAAGCTGGAAGGCGGCGCCGACGCCCGACGACCCCGCTGCCGGCCCGGTCGACGCCGCGCTTTCGGGCAAGACCGACGTGTGGATCGATCCGGCGCTGCCCGAACGGGTCACCGCATCGCGCAACCGCCCCTGGACCTACCGGCCCGACACGGTCGCCAACCGGTTCTCCAACCTGCTGCGCCAGGTCGGCTACGGCATCCTCAACCGCCGGCTCGACCGGCTCGCCAACAGCGAGGATCCGCCGTTCCGCGATGCCGGCTTCGGCACCGGCGACGTGTTCGAGGCCGGCCGGACCACCAATCTGGTGGTCTCGACCGCGGACGGTGGCTGGGCCAAGGGCCTTGCCGCGGCCGTCGCCGAATATCGCCGCGCGCTTGCCTATGGCTTCACCCAGGCCGAGGTCGACGAACAGCTCGCCGACCTGCGCACCTCGATCGAGAACACCGTCGCCACCGCCGATACCCGCTACAACGCGACCTTCACCGCCGCCGCGATCGCGCTGGTGAACGACCGCATGGTGCCGACCACGCCGCAAAGCGCGCTCGACCGTTTCAACGCCGCGGTGCCGAAGATCACGCCCGCAGCGGTGCTCGAGGCGATGACCGCCGAAGCGGCGCCGCTGGACGATCCGATGATCCGCTTCCAGGGTCGCACCCCGCCCGAAGGCGGCGCCGATGCCCTGCGCGCGGCGTGGAACGCGGATTACACGGCGCCGATCGCGCGCGGCAGCGACGCCGCGACCGCGCAGTTCGGCTATACCGATTTCGGCGCCCCGGGCACGGTCGCCTCGGACACGGTCGATCCGCGTCTGGGCATCCGCGAGATCCGCTTCGCCAACGGCGTGCGGCTGAACCTGAAGCACACCGACCTGCGCAAGGACCGGATTACCTTCGCGCTCAACCTCGACGGCGGCGACCTCCTCAACACCAAGGACAATCCGCTCGCGACCGGGCTGGTCAGCGGCCTCCCCTGGGGCGGCCTGGGCAAGCACAGCTTCGACGATCTGCAGACGATCCTCGCAGGCAAGACCGTGTCGTTCAATATCGACAGCGGCGACCAGACCTTCCAGATGCAGGGCGCGACCACCCCGCGCGACCTCGAACTGCAGCTCGAACTCCTCGCCGCGTCGATCACCGACCCCGGCTATCGCAAGCAAGGCGAGGAGAAATTCCGCCGCAGCGTGGCCGATTTCTTCGCCGCGATGAACGCCACGCCGGGCGCCGCGCTCAACAACGCGCTGCCGGGATTCATCTCGGACAAGGATCCGCGCTTCACCATCCAGCCGGAGCCGGCCTATCTCGCGCTCGACTTCGCCAAGCTCAGGAACGACATCGGCGATCGCCTGCAGCACGGTGCGATCGAACTGGCGCTGGTCGGCGATTTCGACGAAAACCAGGCGATCGCGCTGGTCGCGAAGACGCTGGGCGCGCTGCCTGCGCGCGAACCGGATTTCCAGGCCTATATCGCGAACCGCACCCGCAGCTTCACCGCCGACCGCACCCCGCGGATCGTCTACCATACGGGCCAGAGCGACCAGGCGCTGCTCGACTTCACCTGGCCGACGCGCGACGACAGCGATCCGGTCGAGAACCTGCAACTGCAACTGCTCGATCGGGTGATGCAGAACGAGTTGATGGAGAAGTTGCGCGAAAAGCTCGGCCAGACCTATTCGCCTTCGGTCAGCGCCCGCCAGTCGCACACCTATGCCGGCTACGGCACCTTCACCATCTCCGCCTCGCTCGATCCGAAAGACGTTCCCGCCGCCCGCGACGCGGTGATCGAGACGCTGAAGGACCTGCGCAGCAAGCCGGTCGATGCCGACACGCTGCTGCGCGCTCGGCGGCCGATGCTCGAATATTACGACAACATGCTCAAGACCAACGACGGCTGGATGGCACTGGTCGACCGCGCGCAGAGCCAGAGCGACTATATCGACCGCTACCTGGCCGGAAAGAAGCGGCTGGAAAGCTTCACCGCGCAGGACGTGGAGAAGATGGCCCAGCGCTATCTCGATCCGGCGCAACGGCTGGAGGTGGTGGCGCTGCCCAAGCCGAAGGAATAGAAAGCAGAGCAACCCTCATCCAGGCTGCGGTAGCCGGCAAGCCGGCACCCTGCGCCATCGAAGACCTGGTTCGAAGAACCTGGTCGAAGCTGGATGCGGGGCTGCCTTTCTACCACCGCCTGAAAACCATTTTCCTACACGTAGCCGCTCTGCCATCCTCGCCGCGGCTCCTTGAAATCGTCGAAAATCATCACGTCGAGGCAATGTCCATGCCTTGATTGCAGGGCCTGCTCCCCGTTCCGCGTAAGCTGTAACCCGAAGCCTCGAACCCGCGGAAATGCGGGCTGCGGGCACCGGACACCAAGGCGGACAGGGTGTCACTTGTGTCACCCTCAAATCCAACTGCGGTGGACATGCGCCCCTCCCCGCTTGCGGGAATCGCGCTACATCGCCATAGGGCGCGCAACTCCCCTCCCCCGCGAAAGGCACATCGATGAAAGTCCGGGTCCATGTCAGCCTCAAGCCCGGCGTGCTCGATCCGCAGGGCCGGGCGGTCCACCATGCGCTCGAGGGACTGGGGTTTGCCGGGGTGAGCGACGTTCGCATTGGGCGTCTGATCGAGCTTGAGGTGGACGACAGCGTCACCGACGAGCAGATCGACCAGATGTGCCGCCAGCTCCTCGCCAACATGGTGATCGAGAACTACCGCTTCGAAAGGGCCTGACCATGGCTTTCCGCTCTGCCGTCATCACCTTCCCGGGCTCCAACTGCGACCGGGACATGGCGGTCGCGCTGAGCGAAATCTCGGGCACCGAGGCCTTGCGCGTGTGGCACGGCGACGCCGAACTGCCCGAGCGGCTCGACTTCATCGCCCTGCCCGGCGGCTTCTCCTACGGCGACTATCTCCGTTCCGGCGCGATGGCGGCGCGCAGCCCGATCATGCGCGCGGTGGTCGAAGCCGCCGGGCGCGGCGTGCCGGTGCTGGCGGTGTGCAACGGCTTCCAGGTGGTGACCGAGGCCGGTCTCCTTCCGGGTGCATTGATGCGCAACGCCGGCCAGCACTTCATCTGCCGCACGGTGCCGCTGAAGGTCGAGAACAGCCAGTCGCTTTTCACCGCCGGATACGAGGCGGGCGAGGAGATCCATATCCCGATCGCCCATGCCGACGGCAACTACTTCGCCGACGAGGCGACGCTCGACCGGCTCGAGGGTGAAGGTCGGGTGGCGTTCCGCTACGCCGAACCGGTCAACGGCTCGGCGCGCGACATCGCCGGAGTGCTGAACGAGGCGGGCAACGTGCTGGGCATGATGCCCCACCCCGAACGCGCGATCGAAGCGGCCCACGGCGGCAGCGACGGGCGGCGACTGTTCGAGAGCGCAATCCGGGGCCTGGTCGAGGCCTGAGCCTCAGGCGGCGGCGCCGGCAGCGGCCGTCATCGCCAGGTTGTTCCGGAACAGCGCGAGTGCGTCCAGCGCATCCATCGGCCGGCCGAAGTAGTAACCCTGGATCTTGGTGCAGCCGAGCTCGCGGATCAGCGCGGCTTCTTCCGCGGTTTCGACGCCTTCCGCCGTGGTGCTCATATCGAGACTCTGCGCCATCGCCACCACCGCGCGGATGATCGCGAGGCTCTCGGCATTGTCCTTGGCCGCTCCCTGGACGAAGCTGCGGTCGACCTTGATGGTCGAGAAGCGCAATTTGCGCAGGTATCCGAGCGAGGAATAGCCGGTGCCGAAATCGTCGAGCGCGACCGAGCAGCCGAGCGCCATGATCTGTTCGAGCGTTGCGCGGGCGGTCGCCCCGTCGCGCACGAAAATGCTCTCGGTCACCTCGATCTCGAGCCGGTGCGGCGAAAGCCCGGTCGCGCTGAGTGCCTCGACGACCTTCTGCGAGAACAGCGGATCGAGCAATTGCTCGCCCGAGACGTTGACGCCTACGCGGACATGGGTCGGCCAGTTGAGCGCTTCCCGGCACGCCTCTCGCAACACCCAGTCGCCGATCGGCACGATCAGGCGGGTATCCTCGGCCAGCGGAATGAATTTCATCGGACTGACCATGCCGTGCTCTTCGCTCTTCCAGCGCAGCAGCGCCTCGAAGCTCACCACGGTCTCGCTGCGAGCATCGACCACCGGCTGGTACTGGAGATAGAGCTCGTTGCGGTCGAGCGCTCGGCGCAGCGCGAATTCGAGCTGGCGGCGCTCCTCCGCATCGGCGTGGAGCGAGGGCTCGTAGGTCCAGTGGTTGGAGCCGCCGTCGTCCTTGGCCTTGTACAGCGCGAGGTCGGCATTGCGCATCAGCGTCTCGACCGAATCCCCGTCGCGCGGGCCCAGTGCCGAGCCGACGCTGGCGCCCACGTAGAGCGTGTGATGATCGACTTCGTAAGGCTGCGAAAGCTGAGCGATCACCGAGTTCGCGACCCGATCGACCCGGCTGCGGTCGGAAGCGTCGCGCACCACGATCGCGAATTCGTCGCCGCCCAGGCGCCCGCACAGTTCGTTTTCGCTCATCAGGCCCTTGAGGCGGGCCGAGACCTGCGCGAGCAGCTTGTCGCCGACCTGGTGGCCGAGCGAGTCGTTGACCGCCTTGAAGCGGTCGAGGTCGATCATCAGGAAGGCGCAGCGGGTGCGCCATTGCTCGGCATAGCGCATGGCCTCGCCCAGCGCCTCGGTCAGCATCAGGCGGTTGGGCAGGCCGGTGAGCGTGTCGTAACGGGCGAGATAGGCGATCTTCTCGTCGCTCTCGCGCTGCTCGGTCACGTCGGAGCCGACCCCTCGGAAGCCATGGAAGGTGCCGTTCTCGTCGATGATCGGCGTGCCCGAGAGTTCCCACCAGCGCTTCGCGCCGGCGATCGTTACCTGAACCAGCAGGTTCGAGAAGCTTTCGCGCCGCTTCAACCGCTCGGCGAGGTCGTGCAGGCTTGGCGGGAACTGCCCGCTGTCCCAAGCGCTGCCGGCGATGAGCTGGATGAAGCTCTTGTTCTCGATCTCATCCATCTCCTTGCCCAGCGCATAGGCGAAGCGCGGGCTGGCGGAGCGGACGCGGCGGGCGGTGTCGATCTGCCACAGCCAGTCGGCCTCGTTGTCCTCGTATTCGCGCAGGAGCAGCGAGACGACTTCGCTTTTCTCGACCACTCCGGCCTCTGCGATGCGGGCCGAAAGATAGGTCCGCGCGACGCGGATCGCACCGCCCATCGCCAGCCCGCAAAACGAGGCGGCGAGTGCGGCATAACCGTAATGCCCGTTGATGGCGAAGCTCGCTACCGCGGCGAGCCCGGTGACCCCGGCGAAGACCAGTGTCGAGATCGGAGTCGCGGCGAAGGCCAGCGTCGTGCCGGTGATCAGCATCGCGGTGAGCGCCCAGAAGGCGAGGTGATCCTCGGACGGACCGTGCGGCACGAACAGGAAGTAGGGGGCCGCCCAGACTGCTGCGACGAACCCCACGCTCAGCGCATGAACGACGTATTCGCTCTTGGTCATCGCCCGGCGATCGACGTCGCGAAGGCCATGATCGACCCGCGAGGCGTTCCACAAGGCGGCCACCAGCATCAGGATCCAGCCCGCCAGCGCGACCGGCGAAACCTTGCCGAAATAGATGCTGATGGTCAGGATCAGCGCGATCGCATGGGCGAGGAAGCGCGACAGCGACAGCGCCTCGAGCCGCGAATATTGCAGCGCACGCAGCCGGGCCCAGCTCGTCTCAGGCGGCTGGGTCACGCCGATCACGGCGAGATTGCTCAGCTTCAGCGGAAGCCGGGGCAGATCTGAATGCGTGTCCGTCACGCCTGAGCGGGTACGGGAAAATGGTTAGCGTCGCGTAAACCCGGCCCTTCCCAGGGCGATAATATTTACTCCACCGTGACCGATTTCGCGAGATTGCGTGGCTGATCGACGTCGGTCCCCTTGGTCACGGCGACGTGATAGGCGAGCAGTTGCACCGGTACCGCATAGACCAGCGGGGCAATCAGCGGGTGGACCTTGGGCATCTCGATCGTCGCGAGGCAGCCCTCGCCCGCTTCGGCGAGTCCTTCCGCGTCGGAGATCAGCACGATCTTGCCGCCGCGCGCGCGGACCTCCTGCATGTTGCTGACGGTCTTCTCGAACAGCGGCCCGGACGGCGCGAGCACGATCACCGGAACCGCTTCGTCGATCAGCGCGATCGGGCCGTGCTTCATTTCGCCCGAGGCGTAACCTTCGGCATGGATGTAACTGATTTCCTTGAGTTTCAACGCACCTTCGAGCGCCAGCGGATAGTCCGGCCCGCGGCCGAGATAGAGCACGTCGCGCGCCGGGGCGATCAGGTGCGCCATCGCCGCGATCTCGTCATCGTGCGAGAGCGCCGCGGTGAGGCTGGCGGGGGCCTGGATCAGATGGCCGACGACTTCGGCCTCTTCCTCGCGGCTCATCTTGCCCTTCCTCACCGCGAGATGCGCGGCGAGCGCGGCAAGCACCGCGAGCTGGCAAGTGAAGGCCTTGGTCGAGGCCACGCCGATCTCCGGCCCGGCGTGGGTCGGCAGCAGCAGGTCCGCCTCGCGCGCCATCGAGCTGGTGGGGACGTTGACCACCACCGCGATCACCTGGCCACTGGCCTTGCAATGCCGCAGCGCGGCGAGCGTGTCGGCTGTCTCGCCGCTTTGCGAGATGAACAGCGCAAGGCCGCCCGGCTGAAGCACCGGCTCGCGGTAACGGAACTCGCTCGCGACATCGATGTCGACCGGTACCCGCGCGAAATGCTCGATCCAGTATTTGGCAACCATGCCGGCATAATAGGACGTGCCACAGGCGACGATGGTGATGCGTTCGATCGTCGACAGGTCGAAGTCGATCTGCGGCAGCGCGACCCGGTTCTCGATCTGGCGGATGTAGCTGCGCAGGGTCTGGGCGACGACCACCGGCTGCTCGAAGATCTCCTTCTGCATGAAGTGCTGGTAGTTGCCCTTCTCGATCTGCGCCGAGGTGGCGCCCGAGGCGACGATCTCGCGTTCGACCGGGCGGTTGTCCTTGTCGTAGATGCGTGTGCCCTCGCGGGTCAGCACCACCCAGTCGCCTTCCTCGAGATAGGATATCCGCTGGGTCAGCGGGGCGAGCGCGAGCGCGTCGGAGCCGAGATAGGTCTCGCCCGCGTTCTCGTCGGTGCCGTAGCCGACCACCAGCGGCGATCCGAGGCGCGCGCCGATCAGCAGTTCCGGATGCGAGCGGAAGGCGATCGCCAGGGCGAAGGCACCGCGCAGCCGGGGAAGGACCGCGGCCACTGCTTCCTCGGGGCTCTTGCCCGCTTCCACCTGTTCCGAGACGAGATGCGCGACCACTTCGGTGTCGGTCTCGCTCTCGAACTTGCGCCCCCGCGCTTCCAGTTCCTCGCGCAGCGGCTTGAAGTTCTCGATGATGCCGTTGTGGACCAGCGCGACTTCCCTGGTCGCGTGCGGGTGCGCATTGCTGGTGGTCGGCGCGCCATGGGTCGCCCAGCGCGTGTGCGCGATGCCGATCGTCCCCGGGGCGGGGTTGCGGTCGAGCTCGGCGACGAGATTGATCAGCTTGCCGGGCGCGCGGCGACGGACCAGCTCGGCGTCGTGGACCGTGCACAGGCCGGCCGAGTCATAGCCGCGGTATTCCATACGCCTGAGGCCGTCCACCAGCCGCGAGGCGACTTGCTGCTTGCCGACGATGCCGATGATTCCGCACATATTGGTTGTCCTAGAGCGTATAAGGAACCCGGATACCGGGCATCTGCGCCGGAAAATCCTTGGTGTTGCGAGTGATGAGAATGGCGCCGTTTACCTGCGCCGTCGCCAGGACGTAGGCGTCCATCAGCTTCATCTTCATCCGATGCCGTATTTCCGCCGCAGCCGAAGCTATCCGTGCATCGATCTCGACCACTTCAAATGGCGCGATGAGCTGTTGAATAACGTCCCGTTTTTCCAGCGGTTCGCCCGCCAATATCTCCGTCCAAACCACGCGGCTAACCCGGTGGCGATTGTACCGCGAAAGCTCGGCTGCGGCTTCGGCGCGGTCCCTCAGCCAATCGATCAGGATATTGGTGTCGAAAAACGGATCCGACACGGACTAAAGCTCACCATAGGGAGTACGGTCTTCCCGGGTCGCGCGCTGGTATTCGACCGCATCGCCGATATCCTCCCTGTCCCTCCAATATCCGGCGCCGCGTTCGATCCATGACTTGTTACCGGAGGAAGGCGACTGCGCCTTGTAAACGCTGACCGCCTCCCGCAGCATCGCGGCGCGCGACTTGCCCAGCTCGGCAGCGCGGGCATCGAGCCACTTGATATCGTCGTCGGGCAGGTCGGCGAGAATGCGAGACATGATATATAGATATCATATCATGATATCATGTCAATGGAGCTTCGCGAAAATTCCCGGTTTCGCATCCAGCGGGACGATCTCTCCATAGTCGACCGAACCCTCGGCCCCTTGCGCTCCTGCCGGGGTGAGCTTGAACGTCGCATGAAAGAAGCGGGCAAAATCGGGCGTCTCGATCAAGATGCCGATCGCGTCGCGCAAAGGTGTGGCGATGGCTTCGGGAACCACCATGTCGAGCGCGATCACCCCGGCGAGGATATCGCCCCGCCCCGCCCGCTCCGCCAGCGCGGTCTCAATCTGTCGATAGGCATCCTCGCGCGTGAGTTGCTCGCCCGGTTGCGCCAGCACGAAAAACTCGAACTCGCCATCCGGCTTAACCTGCCCGCCGAACGGAATAAGGGCGCCGGTCTGCTCCAGCATGTCGCGCGCGAAATCCCGCGTCGTCTGCAGCAGCGCCGCGAGCTGCCTGTCGTCGAATGCCATCAGCCGTTCTTCTCCGCCTTTTTCTTCTTCATCGCGTCGTGGAAGCTGTCGGCCCAGCCAGGCTTCACCAGCTGTTCGGCCCGGACCAGGCGCAGTTCCCCGTCGGCCACGTCGCGGCTGACCGCACTGCCCGCGGCAACGATCGCGTCCGCCCCGATCTTGACCGGCGCGATCAGCGCCGAATTGGAGCCGATGAAGGCGCGCGGGCCGATCACGGTCTTGTGCTTGAAATAGCCGTCGTAATTGCAGGTGATCGTGCCCGCGCCGATATTCGCGTCCTCGCCGATCTCTGCATCGCCGAGATAGCTCAGATGGTTGGCCTTGGCGCCCTTGCCGAGGGTGGCCGCCTTGATCTCGACGAAATTGCCGACCTTCGAGCCCTCCTCGAGCACGGCACCGGGCCGCAGGCGCGCAAAGGGACCGATCTCGGCGCCGCTGGCGATCGTCGCGCCCGCAAGGTGCGAGAAGGCGTGGATCGTGACCTTGTCGGCCACGCTTACGCCGGGGCCGAAGACCACGTTCGGCTCGACCGTGACATCGCGGCCGAGCGCCGTGTCCCAGGAGAAGAACACCGTTTCGGGCGCGACCAGCGTCACCCCTGCCGCCATCGCCTCGGCCCGGCGGCGGCACTGCCAGCGGGCTTCCGCCTCGGCCAGCTCGGCGCGGCTGTTGATCCCGGCGACCTCGTCCGGGTCCGCAGCCACCACCACCGCGCAGGTGCCCCCGTCGGCGAGGGCGAGGTTCACGATGTCGGGCAAATAGTATTCGCCCTGGGCGTTGTCGTTCTTCACCCGGGTCAACAGGCCGAACAGCGCCTCGCCCCGCACCGCCATCAGGCCGGAATTGCACAGCGCTACCGCGCGCTCGGCGTCATTCGCGTCCTTGAATTCGACCATCTTCTCGATCGCGCCCCCGCCGGCGATCACCCGCCCGTATTGCAGCGGATCCGCCGGCTCGAAGCCGAGCACGACGACTTCGGGCGCGTCCGGCGAATTCAGCCGGTCGACCATCGCGCGCATCGTTTCCGCGCGCACAAAGGGCACATCGCCGTAGAGCACCAGCACGTCACCCGCGAAGTCGGCCAGCGCGGCTTCGGCCTGCTGCACCGCATGGCCGGTGCCGAGCTGCGGATCCTGCACCGCATAGGCGACCCCTCCGCCCAGCGCCGCCTCGAGCTGCTCGCGCAGATCGCCCACGACCACGACCGTGCGCTCGGGCGCGAGTTCGCCCAGCGCCGCCAGCAAATGCCGGATCATCGGCCGGCCAGCGACCGGGTGCAGCACCTTGTGCGTATCGCTTTTCATTCGCGTGCCCTTGCCTGCGGCGAGCACGATGGCGGCGATCGGACGTTTGGCATCACTCATGGCCGCGGCCATGCCACCAATTTGTTGCGGATTCCATATGGGCACGGCAGAGGCGCGGGAGATGAGCACATTTCCTTTCCGGATCGTCGGCTTCGACCTCGACGGCACCCTTGTCGACACCCAGGGCGACCTCGGCGTGGCGGTGAACCACGCACTTGTCCTGATCGGCCGCGACCCGGTTCCGCCGGAAAGCGTCCGCAGCCTGATCGGCGGCGGCTCGCGCCTGATGCTGAAGCGCGCACTGGAGCGGACCGGCGGGGATATCCCCGACGCGGAATTCGTCCCGCTCTACGCTTCGCTGATCCAGCACTATGCCGCTCATATAGCGGTCCATTCGCAGCCCTACCCCGGCTGCCTCGACGCGCTGGACGCGCTGGCCGACATGGGCTGCGCGCTCGCGGTGGTGACCAACAAGCCCGAAGCCCTGTCCAATCTTCTGCTCGAAGAGCTCGGCATCCACGATCGCTTCGCCTGCATCGTCGGGGGCGACACGCTGCCGAAGGCCAAGCCCGCGCCCGACACGATCCTGGCAGCGATCGAGCGGTGCGGCGGAGGCCGGTTCGCAATGGTCGGCGATTCGTCGTTCGACATTCGCGCGGCCAAGGCCGCCGGGGTCGCCAACGTGGCGCTGAGCTTCGGCTATCACGACATGCCCGTGCCCGAGCTCGGGGCCGACGCGACGATCGACCATTACGACCAGCTCGTCCCGGCGCTGAGCGCCCTCTAAGCGATCCGCCTCAAAAGTCGAACTGTGCCCGCATCCCGATCGCATCGGCGCCATAGGAACGATCGCCGCCGGCCGAAACCGCCGCATCGCGAAACTGCAGCCGGGCGTAATTGAAGTTCACCCGGGTATGCGCGGTCGGAGTCCATGAAAGACCCACCGCGTAGGCGTCCTGCCTTCCGCCGACGAAGCCCGCGGCAGGATCGTCCAGATCGAGGCGATCGAACCGCAGGTTCACCTGCAGCGCCCCGATACCGCCCCCGCCCAGGGGACGAACCGGCGCGGTGCGGTCCCATTGCCCGTTCCTGTAGCCGCGCCGGTCGCCTCTGGTGAGGAAATAGCCGACCTCGGCGTAGAAGCCCGAGAAGGTCGGATCGGTCAGTCCGGGCAGCCGATCGACATGCTGCCATGCGGCCTCGCCGGTCGCTTCGAAGGGACCGTTCATATAGGCGAACTCGAACCCGTAGCCGGTTTCGCTCGTCACGCCCGGGATCGCGCCCGTATCGACGAAGCGCGTATCCTCCGTATGCAGGAACGGGCGGGTCGAATAGCGCACCGCGATGCCGCCGTCGCCATCGTCGCGGCGATTGATCCGCCCACCGAAATGAAGCCGCGCAGTGCCGATCCGCGGCGCATAGACCGCACGTCCGAAATAGCTGTGCCCTCGGTCGGCGCCATCGACGATCGCGTCGAGATCGTCGAGATAGGCACCCGCCTGCAATACGAAATCGCCCGCCAGATATTGCCCCGACAGTCCCACCCGTCGTTCGTTGCCGAAGGCGGTGTCGATCGCGGCGCGCTCCATCATCGTCGGAAACAGGTCGCTGGTCTGCTCTTCCAGCCCCCAGGCCGGCTTGTTCTGACCCAAGGTCACGGTGACCCTGCGCGACGGGGACCATTGCAGATAGACGTCGGTCCAGGTCCAGTCGGCATGTTCGAATTCCGGGGAGACATCGACTTCTACCCGGGCCGCGAGATTGCCGGGCATCCGCGCGTCGAGGCCCACGAAAAGTCGGCGGAGGAAGGCGTCGGGCGGGAGCCCGTCCGCAGCGGCCTCGACAGGGCCGCTGGCGGACAGGTCGCCGACGTCGAGGTTGATCCTGCCGCGCGGCGCAATGCTCCACTCGCTGCCATCGTCGGCCAATGCCGGCGATGCGCAGCACGACATCAAACCCGCCACGGAAACAATGGAAATGACGGCATTCCGTTGGGTTACGGGCATGTCGGGCGCAGGTCCGATTCTAATTATGACAATTTGGTTGCGCCGCTAAGTCAAATATAAGTCATTTATATGACAACCATATGCGGACTTTCCGCTACGGCGCGGCCCCGGCGCTCCGACGCGGTTGAACCCCCCGCGCAAAAGTGCCATCCCCCGCGGGAAACAGCCGTTCGGAGAGCCGCCATGAGCATTTCTTTCAAGGATCGCGTCGCCATCGTTACCGGTGCGGGAGGCGGCCTCGGTCGGGCCTATGCGCTCGAGCTGGCGAAGCGCGGGGCGAAGGTGGTGGTCAACGATCTCGGCGGCGCGCGCGACGGCACCGGCCATTCGGACGCCGCGCTGCAAGTGGTCGAGGAAATCGAGGCCGCGGGGGGCGAGGCGATGTCGAACGGCGGCTCGGTCACCGAATACGAACAGATGGTCGAGATGGTCGCCAAGGCGAAGGAAAAGTGGGGCGGCGTCCACGTCCTGATCAACAATGCCGGCGTGCTGCGCGACAAGAGCTTCTCCAAGATGGAGCCGGCCGACTTCGAATTCGTGATCAAGGTGCACCTGTTCGGCTCGGCCTATGCGACCAAGGCCTGCTGGGAACTGATGCGTGAGCAGGCCTATGGCCGGATCATGATGACCGCAAGTTCGTCAGGCCTGTTCGGCAATTTCGGCCAGGCCAATTACGGTGCCGCCAAATGCGGCCTCGCCGGCCTTGCCAAGACGCTCCACCTCGAAGGCGCGAAGTACAACATCCGGGTCAACACGCTGGTCCCGCTGGCCGCGACGCGCATGACCGAGGACATCATCCCCGAACAGATCTTCGGCATGTTCGCCCCCGAGAACGTCGCCCCGGCCGCGCTCTATCTGGTGAGCGAGGATGCGCCCAACAACGTGATCGTCGGCGCGGGTGCCGGCGGCTATCATTCGGCCTGGATCACGATGAACGAGCCGGTGATCCTGCCCGAGGCCGAACGCACCGTCGAAGGCTTCGCCGCGCATTGGGAGGCGATCTCGAAGCGCGACGGCGATTTCGTGCCGCAATCGGGGGTCGAGCAGACCGGCCATGTGCTGGCCGCGATCCAGAAACTGGCTGCGGGCGGGTAACTTCCCGGATTGCCCCGATCGGCTCTTTGCGCATAGATCGCAAAGGAAGCGGGGGGGCACCATGACATACAATGAAGGACTTGCTTCGCTCGCGCGCCGGGCGAAATGGGCGTGCTGGTTACTATGGCTGTTCATCGGTATCTCCGCTTTCGGGATACCCTTCGGTTTATCCGTGCGCTTTGTCGCTCGAACGGAAGTTTCGACCATCGTCATCGGCATCGCCGGCCTGCTTTACGTGGTGCTTTCGCTTATTGCGATTTTGGGCTCGGCAATCGCGATCCCCGCCTGGACCCATCGCGCCTGGGCGAATCTGCATCTGCTCGGCCTGCGCGGCCTTCGCCGGCGGCCATGGTGGGCGGCGATAAGCTATTTCGTGCCGGTAGCGGGCCTGTTCGTGCCCTTCCTGGCGATGCGCGAACTGTATAACCGGAGCACCGGCGAAGATGAAGATCACGACAAGACGAGCGTCGCCGATGTGACCTCGTGGTGGACCTGCTACGTCGCGGGAACCTTCGTGACCGGCTTCATCGTCCTGATCGCGTTCTTCAATCTCAACGGGCGTGTTTTCGTCGTCACGTCCCCAATCATGAACGAGGCAATCGCGATCTTCGGCAATCTGTTGATGATCGGCGCGGCCTGGTTCCTTATCCGCACCGTCCGCACGATCACCGCGGCGCAGGCATCCTCGGCGGGCGTCAGCGAGACCTTCGCCTAATCCTCCACGATCTTGACCAGCCGCCGTTCGATCGGGGCGAGTACGCCAGCCAGCTCATGCCCGCGCTTCAGCACCTGGCCCTGTTCCCCGTAGAGCGTCCACATGCCCTGGCGGCTGCGCAGCGCTGGCCGCTTCTCGATCCGCGCCTGGGGGAATTCGGCGGTGCGGCGAAACGCCGCGAAGGTCGCGTAGTCCTTGGTGAAGTCCATCGCGTAGTCGCGCCATTCGCCCGCCGCGACCATCCGCCCGTAGAGATCGAGGATACGCTGGAGCTCGGCCCGTTCGAAACCGACCTGGTTGGGCGCGCGGCCGGGAAAGGGGAGGACAGACGGCGTACCGGGCACCGACGCCATCAGCTATCGGACCCCGTCCGCTTGCGACCGCCGGGCACCGGCTCCGCCGATCGGAGCGCGGCGACTTCGCTGCGCAATTTCGTCAGCTCGTCCTCCAGCGCGTCGATCCGGGCAAGGCCCGCCGAGGGTTCGCACGGCTCGTCGCACGGCGTGCCGTAGGGGATGAATTCGCGCAGCCAGGTCTCGGCCGGGACCAGGGTGGAACGGGCCTTGAGCCCGATCATCGTCGCGCCTTCGGGCACGTCGTCGGTCACCACGGCATTCGCGCCGATGCGGGCGCGTTCGCCCACGGTGATCGGCCCGATCACCTGCGCGCCCGAACCGATAATCACGTTGTCCTCCAGCGTCGGGTGGCGCTTGCCGCCCTTGCCGTTGGTCGGGTTGGTGCCGCCCAGCGTGACGCATTGGTAGATCGTGACGTTGTCGCCGATCTCGGCGGTCTCGCCGATCACCGTGAAGCCGTGGTCGATGAAGAAGTTCCTGCCGATCTTCGCGCCCGGATGGATGTCGATCGCGGTGAGCCAGCGCGACCAGTGATTGACCAGACGGGCGAGGAAGAACATCCGCCGGGTGAACAGCCAATGCGCGATGCGATGATACAGCAGCGCCCAGACGCCGGGATAGAGCAGGATTTCGGCACGCGAACGCGGCGCGGGATCGCGTGCGCGGATCGAGTCCAGATAGGTTTTCAGTCCGGCGAACATAGCCCTCTGATTCTCCCTCATTTTACCGCTTTAGGCAAGAAACCTAAAACAGCCGGGGCTGTTCCGCCCCGTTCACCCGCTCAAGTGCCTCGCGCCAGACCGACAGCGTCGCCGGCTGTTTCCGCTCTAGGCCGATCCGGTCGATCGTCTCGACCAGCGCCTCGAGCGCAGCGAAGCTCCGCCCGGCGCGGGGCACCAGATATGTGGTGGCGCCTTCGCCCAGCACAAGGCCGCGCTGTTCGGCATGGGCCTCGATCAGCGCCGCAGCCATCTCGTCGTCCGGTCCGCCGAGCTCAAGGTGCAGCGCGGCGCCGATGCGCGAGCGCAGATCGGGCAAGGCGATTTCCCAGCCTTGCGCCCCGCTCACCAGCAGCAGCGGGGTGCCGCTTTCCTGCGCGCGGTTCCAGCGGTGAAACAATTCCGCCTCGTCCAACCGGTCGGCATCGTCGATCGCCACACAGGCGTTCGGGCCATGGTTCTGCGCAGCGAACCAGCGCGCCGCGAGCGACTTGCCCGAGCGCGGCGGACCGGCAAGGACGGCAGTGCGGAACGGCCAGCTCTCCGGCCTGGCAAGCGCTTCGAATGCCTGGGCGTTGGCATTGCCGAGCACGATCCTGGCGGGGCCGGCGCCGGGCCCGCCTCGCAACGGCAGGGCGATCTGGCCCATCGCCCTACTTGCTGATGCCAAGGCCGCCGGCATTCTGCGCGACGTTCCAGCCGCGCGCGCGCAGGGCCGCCGCAAGGGCGCTGAGATCGCCGGAGTAGGTCACCCGCATCACCGAGACCCCGCCGATCGCAGTGCTGCTGATCCCGGCAGCGCGCACGCCCGGAGTGGCGCGCACCGCGGCCAGCGCCGCGTCCATCGCCGCGGCGGTCGGCGTGTTGAACTGGACCACGTAGGATCCCGCCGCGACCGGCGGCGGTGCCTGGCTCGGCGCCGTGGTGGGCGGGGCTTCGGTGGCGGTCTCGTCGCCGACCGTTGCCGCCGCGGCGGCTGCAGCCGCCTCGGCGCTCTGCGCATTGCGCTCGGCGGCGATCAGCGCGGCCACGGTGGGGTTGAGCTGCAGACGATCGGCACGCAGCGTCGGGTCTGGCTGCAGCAGGCCGCGGCCGAGCGCGCCGGTATAGATCTGGTCGAAGCGCTGGATCGCCTGGGTCAGCATCGCCGGCACCTGCTGCTCATTCGCCGCGGTGAGGGAAAAGCTTTCGAGGAAGGTGTTGTCCGGGCCGTAGCGGGCGGTGAAGGTGCCTTTCACCGGGCCACCCGGCCATTGCCGCTCGAGTTCCGCGATCGGGACCAGCACATCGGCCGCGCCGAAGGAATCCAGCACGTTGCGCCACCAGATCCGGCTGCGCCGGCCGACTTGGCCGTAATTGATCAGCAGCGAGTCGCTGCCCGCGCCCGAGGGGCGGACGTAGTCGATCGCGCTCGCCCCCGCCTGGTATTCGGCCCAGGCGCGCTGCCACGCGTTGCGCACCTCGTAGACGGTGTAGGTCCCGCCGGACTTGAGCACCGGGATCGTCAGCATCGGCGCCGAGTGCGCCTGCGGCCCGCCCGCGCCGAGCATCGCGCCCGCCCGGGTGCGGTCGAACACCACGCCCAGCCGCGCGATATAGCGCCGCGGGCCGATCTGCTCGTGCTCGATCACGATCGCCGACACCATGGACGACAGTTGGCTGTCGCTGATCTTCGGTCCGCCGAGCTTTTCCCAACCGAGCCGCTGGGCGAGCTGCCAGCCGTTCTCGCGCGCGTCTTCCGAGTCCTTGCCGGTGACGTTGACGTCGATTCCGCCGATCGAAATGTCGGTGGTGCTGGCGACGGCGGCGATTCCGCGATCGCCTTCGACCTGCGCGAACAGCGCCTGCCATGCGATCGCGCCCAGCACCGCGAGGGCAAAAGCCACGGCAATCCACGCCTTCCGGCTCGGAGTGTGAAGGCGAAGGGCGGGTGCGAGCATCGTCATCGAAGAAACCGGGGGCCTTTTGCCCAAACGGTCATGGAAATCCAAGCGCGAATGCGCCAAAGGCCACGATCATGAGTTCCAACACCCCATCCTACACCTACGAGCAGGCCGGCGTGTCGATCGATGCCGGCAATGCGCTGGTGAAGGCGATCGGCCCGCTGGTGAAGGCGACCTCGCGTCCCGGGGCCGATGTCGAGCTGGGCGGCTTCGGCGGTTTCTTCGATCCGCGCGCCGCCGGTTACACCGATCCGCTGCTGGTCGCCGCGAACGACGGCGTCGGCACCAAGGTCAAGCTGGCGATCGATTTCGACCGGCACGACCGGATCGGGATCGACCTGGTCGCGATGTGCGTCAACGACCTGATCGTGCAGGGCGCCGAGCCGCTGTTCTTCCTCGACTATTTCGCGACCGGCAAATTGGTGAACGGCGTTGCCGAGCGGGTGATCGCGGGGATCGCCGAGGGCTGCCGCATTGCCAATTGCGCGCTGATCGGGGGCGAGACCGCCGAGATGCCCGGCATGTACGGCGAAGGCGATTACGATCTTGCCGGCTTCTGCGTCGGCGCGGTCGAGCGTGGCGAGCAGTTGACCGGCGACAAGGTCGCACCCGGCCACGTGCTGCTCGGCCTCGCCAGCTCGGGCGTGCATTCGAACGGCTACTCGCTGGTCCGCCGGCTGGCCGCGGACAAGTTCTGGAAGCTCGACGAGCCCGCGCCGTTCGACGGCTCGCGCCTGCTGATCGATGCGCTCGCCGAACCGACCAGGATCTACGTCCGCAGCCTGCTGCCGGCGATCCGCAGCGGCAAGATCGACGCCCTCGCCCATATCACCGGCGGCGGGTTGCTCGAGAACATCCCGCGGGTACTCCCCAAGGGCGCGCATGCGGTGATCGACGCCGGAAGCTGGGCGCAGCCGGGGCTGATGGGCTTCCTGCAGGCCGAGGGCAACATTGCGCCGGGCGAGATGGCCCGCACCTTCAATTGCGGCGTCGGCATGGTGCTGGCGGTGACGCCGGACCATGTCGACGCGGTGACCGCCGAGCTGACCGAAGCGGGCGAGACCGTGTTCCGCATCGGCGACGTTGTCGAAGGCCCGCGCGGCTGCACCGTCAGGGGCGGCGCCGGGGTCTGGAATTCGCCGGACGCGTGGGAAGCCTCCCACACCGCGTGATCGGGAGAGGCATGTGAAGGCCAAACTCGCAATCCTCATCTCCGGCAGCGGCACCAACATGGCCGCGCTGCTCTATGCCAGTCGCCTGCCCGGTGCGGCCTACGAAGTGGTGCTGGTCGCCAGCAACGATCCCGCAGCCTCGGGCCTCAAGCTCGCCGAAGCCGAGGGTGTCCCGACCTTCGCCCTGTCGCACAAGGGCATGGCCCGCGAGGATCACGATGCGGCGATGGACGCGGCGATCCGCGCATCCGGCGCAGCCTATGTCGCGCTTGCCGGCTATATGCGCGTGCTGGGCGAACCGCTGGTGCGCGCGTGGGAAGGCCGGATGCTCAACATCCACCCTTCGCTGCTGCCGAAATACAAGGGCCTCCACACCCACGAGCGCGCGCTGGAGGCGGGCGACGGCCATGCCGGGGCCTCGGTCCACCTCGTCAGCCCCGAGCTCGACGGGGGCGAAGTGCTGGGACAGATCGAAGTCGCGATCCAGCCCGGCGACACGCCCGACAGCCTCGCGAAGCGCGTGCTGATCGGCGAGCACCAGCTCTATTCCCGCGTCCTCTCCGCCTATGTCGGCCGCGCCGCCGATCCGGCCTGGCTGACGCAGCAGGTGCGCGAACGCGCGCTCGCGCTGGACGAGACCGACGAGGTTCTCTCGCACGGAATGCCCTGCTTCGGCGTGATCGGCGGGAAGAAGTTCGCCTATGTCTCGAACGACCACCACGGCGACGGCAAGGTCGCGTTGCTGGTCAAGATCGGGAGCGTGGACGAGCAGGCGATGCTGATCGACCGCGACGAAGAGCGCTATTACCGCCCGGCCTATTTCGGCGACGGCTGGATCGGCATCCGCCTCGATCTCGGCGACACCGACTGGGACGACATCGCCGCCCGGCTCAGATGGAGCTGGCGGGTCTCGGCGCCGAAGCGGCTGACGAAATTGCTCGATGCGGCGGACGGGTTCTGACGCCCAAGGGTGACACAAGTGACACCCTGTCCGGATAGGCGTAACCCCAAATTATTCTATTTATAACAAATACTTGTGTTGGAAAAACCGCCCGGAGTCACACATCGTCGCGTTCGCGGAAAAACCTTCCCGCGTATCCGCCGGATACACACGATTCGAAAGAGCCGCAGCGAAGCTATCAGCCTCCCCGGCCTGTAGGAAAGCGGTCTTTGGGGCCTACCGCCCCCCACCCGTCTCGATCCGGCTGAACAATTCCTGCAGCGCATCGGCGACCCACTGTTCGTTCGCATATTCGAACTCGATCGAGACCGGGCTGGCACTGGCGATCAGATAGCGGCTGCGCTCGATCGGCTCGATCTTGAACACCGCCAGCCCCGCTTCGAGGTAGATCAGCACCGCAGCCACACGGCTGGAATGGACCTTGAGGATGTAGCGCTTGATGTCCTTGGTCGCACCTTCCTCGACCAGCTCGATCTCGGGGCGGTCTTCCAGGGCCTCGAAGGCCAGCGACACCAGCCGCGCCAGCATCGGTCCGTCCTCCCGGGACCAGCGCAACTGCTCGAACTGCACCGGGTTGACCAGCGCCGAGAGCCTGTCGCATTCAACCAGGAAGGGATCTTCGGGCACGCTTTCCTCTGTCTTCGGCCAAGTGCGGCAAAGCCGGGTTGGCCCCGTCTTAACCCTAATTCCTAAAAAGAGGGTTGCTGCCGCGCGGGCGGTTCGACGTCATGCCATGCGGCGTTCGTAGCCCAGCACCGCGTCGCGCAGCGCCAGCGCATCGTGATAAGCGTTGTGGGGGAATTGCGGCGAGATGCCGAAACCGTAGATGTTCGGATCGACCAATTCGAACCGGATGCTGCGGATCGGATGCATCCGCCCCGGACCGGTGATCAGCAACAGTGCGGCATGCGAAATGTCTTCGGGCCAATCGGCCACCAGATGCGGCGCCGGGTCGTCGGTGAGATAGTCGGAAAACCGCTGCGCTACTTCCTCGCGGCCGAGCGGGCGGGTTTCGAGCACCGGAATGACATTCTCCGCCACCCAGTCGGTCGGCGCGTCGCAGCGGATCGCCGCGTAGAACGGCGGCAGCCCGTCCTGCTCCGGGACCAGCGCCAGCGAAATCAGCTCGCCGCCGAAACCGTTGAATTCGGCGTCGAGAAAATACCGCATGGCGCCCCCGGCAAAGCGAGCCCCCGCGATGGCGGGGGACTCTGGCAGTCTCAGCCGACGATTTCTTCCGGCTTGAAGAAATAGGCGATCTCGATCGCGGCGTTCTCGTCCGAATCCGACCCGTGGACGGTGTTGGCTTCGATCGATTCGGCCAGCTCCTTGCGGATCGTGCCCGGCTCGGCATTGGCGGGATTGGTTGCGCCCATGATATCGCGGTTGCGCTGCATCGCGTCCTCGCCCTCGAGCACCTGCACGACGACCGGGCCGCTGATCATGAATTCGACCAGCTCGCCGAAGAACGGGCGTTCCTTGTGGACCGCGTAGAAGCCCTCGGCCTGTTCGCGGGTCATGTGGATGCGCTTCGAGGCGACGACGCGCAGGCCGGCTTCCTCGAGCATCTTGGTGACCGCGCCGGTCAGGTTGCGGCGGGTGGCATCGGGCTTGATGATCGAAAAGGTGCGGGTGACCGCCATGACAAATTCCTCGAAACTCTGTGCTGTGGATTTCGGGCGCGCCCCTAGCCGCCCCTGCCGCGCGGGGCAAGGCCTGCCGGACCGCCTCCGGATCAGCCCTTGGTTTTGCGGGACAGCGACAGATTGGCAGTCGTGCCCCCGCCGTCCCTCGGGCCGGCGGTCAGGCTGAAATCGAGCCCGTCCTTATTGCCGCCGATCATCGCCGATTCGGGCGTCTTCATGTCCATGCCGATCTCGACGCCCGCCCTGGCGGCCTGAGCCTTGTAATAGGCAACCACCTTGTCGAGACTGTCGCCGGTGCCCATCGACAGGATCGTGACCGAGCCGTCGCCTTCCTTCAGCGTGACGTTGGAAAGCACCTCCGCCCCCGGATAGGCGGTGAAGCCGGCCGGCAGTGCCACATCGGCACTCTTGCCGGTGGTGATGGTGGACTGGCCGCCCTTGCCGTCGTTCAGCGTGATGGTCGCTTCGTCGCCGGATTTCTTGGCCGAACCACAGGCTGCAACGGCAAGCGCGCAGCACAGTATCGCAAGCTTGTTCATCGCCCAACTCCCCACTTGGCTGGCGGGCTTGTCCGCCGCCCGGGGGGTGCAGGTCAAGCCCGGATCGGGGCAACGCGGGTCATGGGCCTTCGACCCAGCGCCCGCCTTCGCGCTTCCAGAAACGGCGCTCGACATCCTCGCGCTCGCCGAGGCTGCGCCATGCGGCGCGGGCGCCGGCGAGCGTCGCCTCGCCGAACAGCAGGAAGGCGCGATCGAATGCGATACCCTCGTCGCGCCAGACCCCGTCGGCGAACATCACCAGCCGCGCACCGTTCGAGGCCTCGCAGGCGTGCGACAGCAGGATCGGCTGGCGCGCGTCGTGGGCCCCGCCGGCAAGGCCGTTGGCAAGGAAATCCGCCGGGCGTTCGCTCCACAGCGCTTCGCCGACCGACTTGAGTTGCGCCGGATCGGTGGAGACGACCAGCAGCCTGCCGCCCGTCTCCCTGATCTTCGACGCCAGCAGCGGAACCGTCTTTTCGACCGTCTCGCCGCCGAGCTGGTAGAAATCGGCGCGCATTACGCCCCGTCCGTGTTGACGCGAGAACTGCCTGTGTTCCTGCGAACGCAGGAACCCTCCGCCAGGTTCGCGTCATTCGCCCTGGGCCCCTGCTTTCGCAGGGGAACAAGGTCACGAAGAGAGAACATCAAGCCTCAAGATTGTCGCGCACGAAGCGGTCGAGCAGGCGCACGCCGAAGCCGGTCGCCCCCTTGTCCCAAGTGGCGCCGGGCTTGTCCACCCACACGGTGCCGGCGATGTCGAGATGCGCCCAGGGGGTGCCGGTCTCGACGAAGCGCTGGATGAACTGGGCGGCGGTGATCGACCCGCCCCAGCGGCTGCCGACGTTCTTCATGTCGGCGATCGGCGAATCGATCATCTTGTCGTAGGCCGGGCCGATTGGCATCCGCCACAGCCCTTCGCCGGTAGCCTTGCCCGCCGCGTTGAGCTTTTCGGCGAGCGGCTCGTCGTTGCAGAACATCCCGGCATATTCGTGCGCGAGCGAGATGATGATCGCACCGGTGAGGGTTGCGAGGTCGACGATCGCGGTGGGCTGATGCTCCTTCTGGACCCAGGTGATCGCGTCGCACAGCACCAGACGCCCCTCGGCGTCGGTGTTGATCACCTCGATCGTCTGGCCCGACATCGAGGTCACCACGTCGCCCGGACGCTGGGCATTGCCGTCGGGCATGTTCTCCACCAGGCCGCAGACCCCGACGATGTTGGCCTTGGCCTTACGCTTCGCCAGCGCGAGCAGCGCGCCCGCGACCGCGCCGGCGCCGCCCATGTCCCACTTCATGTCTTCCATGCCCGCGGCCGGCTTGATCGAGATGCCGCCGGTGTCGAAGGTCACGCCCTTGCCGACGAAGGCGACCGGCTTCTCATCCGCCGCGCCGCCGTTCCACTTGAGCGCGAGCAGGCGCGGCTTGCGCGCCGAACCCTGCGCCACGCCCAGCAGCGCGCCCATGCCGAGCGCGGCCATCTCCGTCTCGTCGAGCACGGTGATCTCGACCCCGGTGCCCTCGAAGCGCGCCTTGCAGCGTTCGACGAAGCTTTCGGGATAGATGATGTTGGCCGGCTCGGTGACGAGCTCACGGGTGAACTCGACCCCTGCGACGACGCCTTCCAGCGCATTCCATGCGGCTTCGGTGCCCGCGGGCGCGCCGGTGATCACCGCTTCGGCCAGGCTGACCTTCTGTTCGTCCTTCAGCCTGGTGCGGTAATCGTGCCGCCAGGCGCGCAGGCGCAGACCGAGCAGCACCGCGGCGGCATCTTCGGCCGAGAGCGAGGCGAGCGACAGGTCGAGCGCGATCGCGGTCTCGCCCGAGGTCAGGAACCGCGCGGACAAAGCCGCGCCGGCCTTCTCGAGTGCCGCGGTACGGTCGGCGGCGGAAGCCTGCCCCGCTCCGGCCAGCGCGAGTCGGACCACCGCGCCACCGCGGCTGACGAAGATTTCGAAGGTCTGCCCGACCTTCCCGGAAAAGCGGGCGGCCTCGGCTCCTTCGATTACCGCCGGCTCGAGATCGGCGGGCAAGGCATCCTGGTCGACGATCTGGGCGCGCAGGCGCGGAAGCCCGGCTGCGGCGGCGTCGCGAAAAGTGAACTTCATGGAAACTCCGGTCATCATCAGTGGTATAGGTGTTGCGACAGGCAGAATTGCGCATGCGCCGCAAGCAATACGTGGCGTTGCAGTTACGATCCACCGGTGCGATAGGCAACCCATGCTCCCAGCCGCGCAGCCTCGCTGCAGCAGATGACCGACGCCTCTTCCTTCAGCCGCACGGCCCGCCGCGCGGCCGCGCTGGCGTTCGCCGCGGCCACTGCTTCGCATGCCCTCCCCGCATTGGCACAGGATGCCGCCGTCACCCCTGCGCACGATGCGTCGGGCAGCCCGGCGGTGGCCGAGGAAACGCGCGAGGTCGCGTTCGAGGCGGACAATCTCGACTACAATTACGACAACGAGATCGTGACCGCCTCGGGCAATGTGGTGATGCGCAGCGAAGGCCAGTCGATGCGCGCCGACAAGGTGGTGTGGAACCGCAAGACCGACAAGATCAACGCCACCGGCAACATCCGCTTCGTCGATAAGGATGGCAACATCCTCTATTCGGACAGCATGGAACTGACCGACGATTTCAAGGTCGGCGCGATGCAGAACCTGCTGCTGGCGATGCGCGAAGGCGGCCGGCTGGCGGCCAACGCGGGCAAGCAGAACGCCGACGGCACGATCGTGCTCAGCCACGCCGCCTATTCGGCCTGCGCGGTGGAAGACAGCAAAGGGTGTCCGAAGAAGCCGACCTGGCGGATCACCGCCGATACCGTTACCTACAATCCGGACCAGGCGCAGGTCCGCTTCAAGGGTGCCCGGCTGGAACTGTTCGGCATCCGGCTGCTGCCGATTCCCGGGCTGGTCGTCGCGACCGACGGGCGCGCGATCAACGGGCTGCTGATCCCCGACATCCGCTATTCGCCCTCGAACGGGGTCGAGATGAGCGACGCATGGTACCAGCGCCTGGGCGACAACCAGGACCTGACCGTAACCGCGCATGTCTATACCGGCGCCGCACCGCTGGTTTCGGCGCAATATCGCGCGCTGTTGGGCGACGGGGCGTTCCAGATCACCGGCTATGCCACCCACAGCGGCCGCATCGGGACCGGTTCGGACAGCAATCCCGATACCGATCCGGCCGACGAGAAGCAGGCATGGCGCGGCTATTTCTTCGCCAACGGCCGGTTCCAGTTCTCGCCCGAATGGAGCCTGACCGCCTCGGCCCGCGTCGCGAGCGACCGCACCTTCCTGCGGCGCTACGACATCAGCCGAGACGACCGCCTGCGCTCGACCTTCAACCTCGAGCGAATCGACGACGATTCCTACTTCACCATCCAGGGCTGGGCGACGCAGACGCTGCGGGTCGGGGATCCGCAGGGCCAGGTGCCGGTGGCGCTGCCGATGATCGACTATCGCCGGCGGATGGCCGATCCGGTGCTGGGCGGCACGATCCAGCTCCAGCTCAACAGCCTGGCGATCACCCGCACCGACGGGCAGGACACGCAGCGGGCCTTCGCCAGCGCGCAATGGAACCTGCAGCGTGTGACCGGCATGGGCCAGGAAGTCAGCCTGACCGCGCTGGTCCGCGGCGATGTCTACCATTCGGACGAAAACGACCTGACCGAAACCGCGATCTATCGCGGCAACCCCGGATGGCAGGCGCGCGGCGTGGCGCTTGCCGCGATCGACGTGAAATGGCCGTTCGTCGGCGAATTCATGGGCGGTACGCAGGTGCTGACACCGCGGGTCCAGATCGTCGCGACCCCGCCGATCGACAATCTCGACGTGCCGAACGAGGATTCGCGCGCGATCGACCTCGAGGATTCGAACCTGTTCGCGCTCAACCGCTTCCCCGGTTACGACCGGATCGAGGACGGCGCCCGCGTCACCTACGGATTCGACTGGCAGTTCCAGCGCCCGAACCTGCAGGTAAAGACGACCATCGGCCAGTCCTATCGCCTGACCGACGAGGCAACGCTGCTGCCCGACGGCACCGGGCTGAGCGACCGTTTGTCGGACTTCGTCGGACGGACCGAGATTCGCTACAAGGATTTCCTCAAGGTCACCCACCGGTTCCGGCTCGACAAGGACAATTTCACGGTCCGCCGCAACGAGGTCGACCTCACCATGGGCTCGAGCAAGACCTATTTCGAAGCCGGCTATCTGATGCTGAACCGCGACATCTCAGAAGAGATCGAGGATCTGCAGGATCGCGAGGAGCTGCGCGTTGCCGGGCGGGTCGGCTTTGCCAAATACTGGTCGATCTTCGGTTCGGGCGTGGTCAACCTGACCAACAAGGACGAGGATCCGACGCTGACCTCCAACGGCTTCCAGCCGCTGCGCACGCGGCTTGGCCTTTCCTATTCGGACGACTGCCTCGAAGTCAGCCTGACCTGGCGGCGCGACTATGTCGCGATCGGCGACGTAGCGAAGGGCGACAGCTTCCAGATCCATTTCGCGCTCAAGAATCTCGGTTTCTGAGGCCGACCTCCGTCCAGCGAATTCGCGATTTGCGGCGCGAACGCCCCCAAACGGGCCGCGCGCGCCTTCGCAAGTTGGCATCCTGCCGCAAACACGCTATCCGCGCGCACTGCGATTTGCGCTCAGCAACGGTTCAGCCTGCGAAAGCCAATCGGTCGACCTTCGAAGGGCGGGAAACCGCGCCTAAAACGGGACATGGTGCGTGATCAAGACGGGCAAGATTGTGTTGAATTCGGGGCGGCTGGTGCTCGCCGCCGCACTCGTCGCGGGGGTGGCCCTGGCCGGGTTCGGCGGCGCGCATGCCCAGACCGACCAGGAAGCGCCCGCGGTCGACGCCACCGACGCGTTCAACTTGCCGAGCTCGATCACCATGCTCGGCACCGAAGACCCGAACCTGCGCAAGGCCACTGCGGTGGTGAACGGCTATGTGATCACCGGCACCGATATCGACCAGCGCCTCGCCCTGGTGCTCGACGCCAACAAGGGCTCGACCGTCGCGCCCGAGGAAATGCAGCGGCTGCGGCTGCAGGTGCTGCGCAACCTGATCGACGAGACGCTGCAGGTCCAGGAAGCCAAGGCGCAGGACATCGAGGTCAGCAAGGACGAGGTCAACCAGACCTACGATCGCGTCGCGACCGGCAATTTCAAGCAGAGCAGCCCCGCGCTGGACGCCTATCTGAAGAAGATCGGCTCTTCGCCGCAATCGCTCAAGCGGCAGATCGAGGGCGAGCTTGCCTGGCAGCGCATCCTCCAGCGCAATGTCGAACCCTTCATCAGCGTCGCCAAGGAAGAGGTCGACGAGGTGATGAAGCGGCTGCAGGAATCGAAGGGCACCGACGAATACCACATCGGCGAGATCTATCTCGCCGCCACTCCGGAAAACCAGCAGGCGGTGTTCGACAACGCCAAGAAGATCATCGACCAGTTGCAGCAGGGCGGCAGCTTCGTCGCCTATGCCCGCCAGTATTCGCAGGCTTCGAGCGCCGCGGTCGGCGGCGATCTCGGCTGGATCCGCCTCGCGCTGCTGCCGACCGAGATGGCCAACGCCGCACGCCAGATGCAGCCCGGCCAGCTCGTCGGTCCGGTGCAGGTGCCGGGCGGTTTTTCGATCATCTATCTGATCGACAAGCGCCAGGTGCTCACCGCCGATCCGCGCGACGCGGTGCTCAGCCTCAAGCAGATCTCGCTCAAGTTCCCGCCGGGAATCGCCCAGGCCGATGCCCAGGCCAAGCTGGCCGCGTTCAACGCCGGCGTCGCGCAGATGCACGGCTGCGGCGACGCCGACGCGATCGCCACCAAGATGGGCGCCGAAGTTGTGACCAACGACCAGATCGTGGCACGCTCGCTGCCCGACCAGCTCGCGCAGAGCCTGCTCCAGCTCTCGATCGGCCAGGCCACCCCGCCGTTCGGCTCGCTCGAGGACGGGGTCCGCATCCTGATGCTGTGCGGCCGGGACGACCCGCAGACCAGCACCGAACCCGATTTCGATCAGGTGATGAAGCAGATCGAGGACGATCGCGTGAACAAGCGCGCCCAGCGGTACCTGCGCGACCTGCGGCGCGACGCGATCATCGAATACAATTGACCGCGCTGGCGGCTTCGCTCGGCGATCCGGCCGGGATCGGGCCGGAGTTGCTGTGCGAGGCATGGATCCGCCGCGCGGAGGCCGGACCGGCTCCGTTCTTCGCGGTGGGCGGTGCGCGTGTGCTGGCAGCGGCCGCGGCCATGCGCGGGATCGACCTGCCGATAGCGCCGATTGCCGATCCGGCGGAAGCGGCTGACGCCTTCGCTCACGGACTGCCGGTTCTGACGGGCGACGACGGCGATTATCGCCCGGGCGAACCCGACCGCGAAGGCGCAGCGCTCGCCCTCGCCTCGCTCACCCGGGCTACCGCGCTCGCGGTTGCAGGCGAGGCCTCGGGCATCGTCACCGGCCCGATCTCCAAGGCCCGGCTGGCCGAGGTCGGCTTCGCCTTTCCCGGCCAGACCGAATTCGTCGCCGATGCCTGCGGGATCGCGTGGCACGATGCGGTGATGATGCTCGCAGGGCCGACGCTGCGGACCGTGCCGCTGACCGTGCATTGCGCACTGGCCGAGGTGCCGCGGCTGCTTTCGGTCGAGCTGGTGACGTCGCGCAGCCGGATCGCGGCCGAGGCGCTGCGGCGCGATTTCGGGATCGAGCGGCCCCGCCTCGCGGTCGCCGGGCTCAATCCGCATGCCGGAGAGGGCGGCAAGTTCGGGGACGAGGAAGCCCGAATCATTACCCCGGCAATCGACGCGCTGCGCGCCGAAGGGATCGAGGTCACCGGCCCTTATCCGGCCGATGCGATGTTCGCCGCGCATGAGCGCACGCGCTACGATCTGGCGATCTGCATGTATCACGATCAGGCGCTGATCCCGCTCAAAGCGCTCGATTTCGATGCAGGGGTCAACATCACCCTCGGCCTGCCGATCGTGCGCAGCTCGCCCGATCACGGCACCGCCTTCGCCATCGCGGGCAGGCGCCTCGCCGATCCGGGCGCGACGGTGGCCGCGATCCGGATGGCCGGCGAGTGCGCCGGGCGCCGCGCGGCGCAGCGCGGCGCGGCGTGACCCTTCCTCCGCTACGCGAGGTGATCGCCCGCCACGGACTGAGCGCCTCGAAGGCGCTCGGCCAGAACTTCCTGTTCGACGAGCAATTGCTCGACCGGATCGCCGCGATCCCCGGCGACCTTGCCGGCGCCAACGTGCTGGAGGTCGGCCCCGGGCCCGGCGGACTGACCCGCGCCTTGCTGCGTGCCGGGGCGAAAGTCACCGCGGTCGAGATGGACCGCCGCTGCTTGCCCGCGCTCGCCGAGGTCGCCGATGCCTTTCCCGGACAGCTCACCGTGATCGAAGGCGACGCAATGAAAATCGCCCCAACGGAGATGTTCGGCAGCGAGCCTTTCGCGGTCGTCGCGAACCTGCCCTACAATGTCGGGACCGCGCTGTTCACCGGCTGGCTTTCGGGTAAGGCATGGCCTCCGCAGTGGCGCAGCCTCACATTGATGTTCCAGCTCGAAGTGGCCGAGCGGATCGTCGCCAAGGCCGGCTCCGGCGCATACGGGCGCCTCGCTGTGCTCGCCCAGTGGCGCTCGGCCGCCAAGCTGGCGATGAAGGTCCACCGCAGCGCCTTCACCCCCCCGCCCAAGGTGATGAGCGCGATCGTGCATGTCGAACCCGTGGCGATGCCGGAGGGCGTCTCCGCGAAAGTCCTCGAGCGCGTGACCGAGGCAGCCTTCGGCCAGCGCCGCAAGATGCTGCGGCAGAGCCTCAAGGGCGTGCCCGGCGCACTGGCGGCGCTGGAGCAGCTCGGCATCGATCCGCAGCGGCGGGCGGAGACGCTGACCATAGAGGAATTCACAGGGATTGCCCGCGCACTCGGACAAGCCGGAGCTTAGTGCACACCCTTGCCCTGTGAACCGGGTGCGAGGGCGGCCTCCACTGTCTGCAGCGATCCGAGCGAGCTCGCGACCAGATCGGCGAGCAGCACGGTCGCCATTCCCGCCGCGACGGCGAACACCAGGAGTTCGATCTTGCGACCGCCGCTGCGTTCGTCGGCAGCCGGCTTGCGGCGGTCCGAGCGATCGTTGGGCACCCGCCGCGTCGGCATCACCAGGTCGCCCTCCCCGGAGATCGCCGCGATCACACTCACCCGCTCGCGGAAGGCGATGCCGAAGCGGCGCTCCCCCGACCATTTCACATGGCCGACCAGCGTGTTGGCGCCGATGCTGATCGAGACGAACTCTCCCCGCGCGGGCGGACTCGCGGTCGAGGCCGAAAGGCCCCTGGTGGAAATATCCAGCACGCAGACATCGCTATCTACGTAGTTCGAGCGCAGGTGCGCGCGAACCATCACTTTCGTGCGCTCTTCGATCCTTGGCTTGTGATGCAACAAAGGCCCAACCCCCCGTTGCTAACCTTGGTTACATCAAGACCTTACCGGAATGTTAAGAAAGCGGCGAAGCGATTACGGAAATACCGCAGAGATGAACTAGCCGCCTTCATTGGTTTGGTTAATTTTCTTCCGCAATCTCCACGCATGGAGCAACGGCTCGGTGTAGCCGTTGGGCTGCTCAGCACCCTTGAACACGAGGGCGCAGGCGGCCTTGAAAGCGAAGCTGGTGTCCCAATTGCCCGCCATCGGCTCGTACGCCGGATCGCCCGCATTCTGCGCATCGACTTTCGCGGCCATCCGCTGGAGCGAATCCATCACCTGCTCCGGGCTACACACGCCGTGCAGCAGCCAGTTGGCCATGTGCTGCGACGAGATGCGCAAGGTCGCGCGGTCCTCCATCAGGCCCACGTCGTTGATGTCGGGCACTTTCGAGCAGCCGACCCCGGCGTCGATCCAGCGCACGACATAGCCGAGCAACCCTTGAGCATTGTTGTCGAGTTCCTCGCGCACCTGCTCCTCGCTCCAGTTGACCCCGTGGGCCAGCGGGATCGTCAGCAGTGCATCGAGGCCCGGGGCCGGCGGCAGATGCCGCTGCGCCTCGAACACGTCGAGCCGGTGGTAATGCATCGCATGGAGCGTCGCCGCAGTCGGCGAAGGCACCCACGCGGTGCTGCCGCCGGCGCGCAGATGGCCGATTTTCTCACTCATCATCGCGCCCATCCGGTCGGGCGCGGCCCACATGCCCTTGCCGATCTGCGCATGGCCCGAAAGACCGCAGGCGAGGCCGATCGCGACATTGCGCTTCTCATAGGCGTCGAGCCAGGTCGAGGCCTTGATGTCGGCCTTGCGCAGCATCGGCCCGGCCTGCATCGAGGTATGGATTTCGTCCCCGGTGCGGTCGAGGAAGCCGGTGTTGATGAACACGATCCGGTCCTTCACCGCATGGATGCAGGCGGCGAGATTGGCGCTGGTCCGCCGCTCCTCGTCCATCACGCCGACCTTGATCGTGTGGCGCGCGAGCCCGAGCAGATCCTCCGCCGCATCGAACAGATCGTTGGTGAAGGCGCATTCGGCCGGGCCGTGCTGCTTGGGCTTGACGATGTAGATGCTGCCCGCGCGGCTATTGGGCCAGCGCGCGTGGCCTTCGAGGCCGAGCGCGGCGCAGGCGCTGGTGATCACCGCGTCCATGATGCCCTCCGGGATTTCGCTCCCGTCGGCCAGCAGGATCGCCGGGTTGGTCATCAAATGGCCGACGTTGCGCACGAACAGCAGGCTGCGCCCAGGCAGGCTGCCCGGCTCGCCATCGACGTGGAGATAGTCGATATCGCCGTGGAGCGTGCGAGTGACGCTTTTGCCGCCCTTCTCGAACGTGTCGGACAGGTCGCCGCGGATCACCCCCAGCCAGTTGCGATAGGCGGCGAGCTTGTCCTGCGCATCCACCGCCGCGATCGAATCCTCGAGATCGACGATCGTGGTCAGCGCGGCTTCCAGCCGGATGTCGGAAATCCCCGCCTTGTCGGTCTTCGCGACCGGGTGCTGATCGTTGAACATCACCTGGATGTGCAAGCCGTGGCGTCGGAAGATGATCGAATCCTCGGTCTCGCCCACGAGCTGGGTCACGTCGGCCAGCGGAATCGCCGGATCCGGCCCCTCGAGATCGGCCCAGCTGCCCTCGAACAGCGGCAAGGCCTCGTCCAGAAAGGCACGCCCGGCCGCGATCACCGCGGCGCCGCGATCGCGGTCGTAACCCGCCGCGGTCGGCGGCGGGCCGAGCACATCGGTGCCATAGAGCGCGTCGTAGAGGCTACCCCAGCGCGCGTTGGCCGCGTTGAGCAGGAAGCGCGGGTTGAGCGCCGGCACCACCAGTTGCGGTCCGGCCATGGTCGCGATCTCGGGATCGACATTCTGCGTGCCGATGGTGAACGGCGCCGGTTCCGGCACGAGATAGCCGATTTCGCGCAGGAACGCCTCGTAGGCTCGACGATCCTGCGGTTGACCCTTCCGCTGCAGATGCCAGGCGTCGATCTTCCCCTGCAGCTCGTCGCGAAAGGCCAGCAAGGCACGGTTGCGCGGGGCGAAGTCGGCGCAGATCTTTGCGAATCCGCTCCAGAAGCCCTCGGCGTCGCGCCCCAGCGGAGCCAGTATGTCTTCCTCGACGAATCCGGCCAGCGCCGCATCCACCTGCATTCCGTAGCGTTCGATCCTGTCGGTCATGGCGATGCTAGTAACATTGTTGCGCACGGGGTTGGAGAGTCGATTTCGCCCCGCTAGACCGGTTTCCGATGCAACAGGATGACACCAGCGAAGACCTGTTCGGGCGGATCGATCCGCCGGCAATGCTCGCGCGCACCGAACGTTGGGCAGCGATCAACAGCGGAACGGGCAATCTCGCGGGGCTGGCCGAAGTCGCCGGGCTGCTGGCCGACGCCTTCTCCGCGCTGCCGGGCGAGGTGACGCTGGAGGAACCCGCCCCGGTGACTGCGATTTCGCCCGACGGCGCCGAGATCGAGAAGGCCCACGGCCGGCACATGGTGCTGCGCGTGCGGCCCGACGCGCAGCGGCGCTTCCTGCTGACCGGGCACATGGACACGGTCTATCCGGCCGACCATCCGTTCCAGGCGCTGACCCGGATCGACGCCGACACGCTGGGCGGCCCGGGCACCGCCGACATGAAGGGCGGCATCGCGGTGATCCTCGAAGCGCTGACCGCCTTCGAAGCCGACGAGGCGGCCCCGCGGGTCGGTTACGACGTGATGATCAATTCGGACGAGGAGACCGGCTCGCTTTCCTCCGCCCCCCTTATCTCCCGACTGGCGCAGGGCAAATATGCGGCGCTGACCTATGAGCCTTCCGCCCTGCCCGACGGCACGCTGGCCCATGCGCGCGGCGGCAGCGGCAATTACAGCGTCACCGTCACCGGCCGTTCGGCCCATGCCGGGCGCAATCCGCTCGACGGACGCAACGCGGTGGTCGCCGCGGCCAGGCTCGCGGTCGCGCTGAAGGCGCTGCACAGCGACGAATTGAGCGTCAATCCGGCGAAGATCGACGGCGGCAGCGCGAACAACGTCGTGCCCGACCACGCGGTGCTGCGATTCAACATCCGGCCGCGCGGTACGGCCGCCGCCGAACGATTCCAGGCCGACTTCGCCCGGATGGTCGATGAAATCTCAGGCGAGCTCGAGGTCGCGCTCGCTGTTCATGGCGGGATCACCCGTCCGCCCAAGCCGGTGGACCCGAAGGCCCAAAAATTATTCGATCTCGTAAAGGCTTGTGGGGCGGAATTGAAACAGGACATTGGCTGGCGCGATAGCGGCGGGGTGTGCGACGGCAACAATATCGCGGCCTGCGGCGTGCCGGTGGTCGATACGCTGGGCGTGCGCGGCGGTTCGATCCATTCGCCGGAGGAATATATGATCGTCTCCTCGCTCGCCGAGCGCGCGCAACTGTCCGCGCTCGTTCTCCACCGCCTCGCCTCGGGAGACGTGCTGTGAGCTTTCGCCTGCGCGCCGCGCGCCTGACCGATCTCGAACCGCTCTACCAGATGGCCAAGCTGACCGGCGGCGGCTTCACCAACCTTCCGCCCGACCGCAAGGCGCTGGGGGCGAAACTCGAGCGCGCAGCCAGGGCCTTCGGGCGCGCGGGCGACGAGCTGACCGACGAGGTGTTCGTCCTGGTGCTCGAGAACAGCGAGACCAGGGAGGTGCGCGGCACCTGCCAGATCTTCACCCAGGTCGGGCAGCTGTGGCCGTTCTATTCCTATCGCCTGACCACCCTCACCCAGCATTCCGAGGAATTGCAGCGCACCGTGCGGGCAGAGATGCTCAGCCTGGTCACCGATCTCGAAGGCTCGAGCGAGGTCGGCGGACTGTTCCTTCATCCGAACGAGCGCGCGGGCGGGCTCGGCATGCTGCTTGCGCGCAGCCGCTATCTGTTCATCGCGATGCACCGCGAACGCTTCGCCGATCGCATCCTGGCCGAGTTGCGCGGGATCATCGACGAGCGCGGCGGGTCGCCTTTCTGGGACGGTGTCGCCGGGCGGTTCTTCGGGATGAGCTTCCAGGATGCCGACTATTTCAACGCGATCAACGGCAACCAGTTCATCGCCGACCTCATGCCCAAGCACCCGGTCTATATCGCGATGCTGGACGACGAAGCCCGTAGCGCGATCGGCGTGCCGCATCCGACCGGCCGCGCGGCGATGCGGATGCTCGAGGCGGAAGGCTTCGCGGCCGAGGGCTATGTCGATATCTTCGACGGCGGCCCGACGATGACCGCGCGGACCGACAAGGTCGAATCGGTGAGAAATTCGAAGAAGACACTTGTGGGCAAGATCGAGGCGGAGACTGGAGAGCGCGCGCTGATCGCGACCGGCCGGCTTGCAGACTTCCGCTGCTGTTTCGGCGCGCGCGATTTTCTCGACGACGGCACGATCGCGATCGACTCGCGCGCCGCCGACCTGCTCGACGTGCAGCCCGGCGACGAGGTGTGGAGCGTGGCGCGGTGACTTGCCCCACATCCGTTCGTGCTGAGCCTGTCGAAGCATCGTTTTTCTCTTTCGAAGGAAAAGCTGCCCTTCGACAGGCTCAGGGCGAACGGTTGGGGGTGGTCCGGTGCTAGTCGAAATCAACTTCGACGGGATCGTCGGCCCGTCGCACAACTACGCCGGCCTGAGCCTCGGCAATCTGGCGGCGACCGCCCACGCCGGCGAAACCTCCTACCCCCGCGCAGCGGCGCTGCAGGGGCTGGAGAAGATGCGCGGCAACCGGGCGCTCGGGCTGACGCAGGGTTTCTTCCTCCCCCTGCCCCGCCCGAACCACCGTTTCCTGACCGAGATCGCCGCCGACGGCCACACCGACCACGCGCTGCTCGCCGCGGCCTGGTCCGCCTCGTCGATGTGGACCGCCAATGCCGCGACCGTCTCCCCCGCGCCCGACACGCGCGATGCGCGCTGCCACCTGACCGCGGCAAATCTCGTCACCATGCCGCACCGCTACCAGGAATGGCCCGACACGCTGCGGCAGCTGCAGATCGCCTTTGCCGATGCGGCGCATTTCAAGGTGAGCGGCCCGGTTCCCGCCTGCTTCGGCGACGAAGGCGCGGCCAATCACATGCGGCTGTGCGCCTCCCATGCCGAGCCGGGGCTCGAAGTGTTCGTTTACGGCAGGCGCGGTGGGCGTTTCCCCGCCCGCCAGCACGAGGAAGCCAGCCGGATCGTCGCCCGCGCCCACGGACTCGATCCCGCGCGCGTGCTGTTCGTCGAGCAGAACCCCGCCGCGATCGAGGCCGGGGCGTTCCACAACGACGTGGTCGCGGTTGCGAACGAACGGGTGCTGTTCACCCACGAGCTTGCCTTCGCCGATCCCGAGGGAACCTATGCCGCGATCCGCGCCAAGGTGCCCGAGGCGGAAATCGTGGTGGTGCCCGACAGCGCGGTGAGCCTGGCCGAAGCGATCCGCACCTATCTGTTCAACGCGCAGCTGCTCACCCTGCCGTCGGGAGAAATGGCGCTGGTGATTCCGACCGAGGCGCAGGAAAGCCCGGCTGTGCGCGGCTGGCTCGACGCGATGCTGGCCGGCAACGGCCCGATCCGCCGGGTCATCGCGGTCGACGTCAAGCAGAGCATGGCCAATGGCGGCGGCCCGGCCTGCCTGCGGCTGCGGGTTGTCGCAGATCCTGACACCGTCGATCCGCGCTTTCTGCTGACCGATGCACTCGAAGATCGCATCGCCGGCGTGATCGAGGAATGGTGGCCCGAGCATATCGATCCGGGCGAACTCGGCTCGTCCGGGCTTGAGAACGACGTGGCGAATGCGCGGGGAAAACTGCTCGAAGCGCTGGAACTTCCCGAGCTCGGGTGATCCGCGGCAAGCTGTCGGCCTGCTTTACAAAGTTAACGGCGGTTAACCAGCGCTTGGCGCGGGAAACACCGTCTGGCATGATCGTTGCTCATTCCGAGACCAAGGAAGAGAGATACGATGCTGGCGAAGATCAAGCGGCTGTTCACGATCAAGACGAGGTTCGAAGCCTTCCTGATCATCTATGCCCTGGCGCTGGGCGCGGTGGAGCGCGGCATCGTCTATCTCGGCCAGTATCCCGGCTTCGGCGGCAAGCTGCTGTTTCTCGCCTGCACCGGCGCGGTGTTCATGGCCGGGGCCAAGATCCTCGATTGCATCAAGTACGAGCAGGCGATGAAGGCGGGGGACCCGCGGCTGCAGCCCGCTTCAGCCGCCCATGGCGACGAAGGCACCCTGCGCCCGGTCCTTGAGCACGCGGTCGGCGCGAAACACTGATCCGCTCATCGTGATATAGACGCCCGGCTGCGCGAGTTGCGCGGCCGCAAAGGCCATGCCGAGGTTGAAGCTTGCATCGCTCTCGCCGAAGCGCGCGGGTGCCAGTGCGCCGACCAGCACGATCGTCTTGCCCGGAATATCCGCCAGCACTTTCGCGGTCTCGGTCATGGTGTCGGTGCCGTGAGTGATCACGATATGCGCCTCGGGCGCGGACAGCGCGCGTTCGCGGATGGCGGCGCGGTCGGCATCCGTGAGTTCGAGGCTGTCCTTGCGGGTCACTTCGTCGATCCGGAACGGGCGCTTCACCCGCCCGAGCTCGAGCAGGTGCGCGACCACCGTCTCGCCGACCTGATAATCCGACAGCGCATCGAAATAGATCTTGTCGATCGTCCCGCCGGTGGTGAGCAGGAGGATCGGCTCGTCGGGCGAAAGCATGGGCGGCAATCCGGTCGCTTGGGGGGAATGAGTGGGGTGGTTCTGTTGCTAGGCCCACCCCGGGCCCCCGGAATCCGCTTCTGTTGCCCGGTGGGTCCAACCGCGCTTAGCTTTGTAAATTTGGGCCGTTAGGCCGTAAAATTACGCGGCGATTGCGAGTGCTTCATTGTCATTGGCACTTGTGTGTTTTGAGCCTTGAACGGGTTACTCAGCCCGGGCGAAAACAGTGCTTTTCAACACACGTCGATCCTGGTTCGGCCCCGTCATAAAGCCCGGTTTCCCGTGCCTGGTGGTGGAGCCGCCGGGTACTGCCCCCGGGTCCGCTGTGCCTATTGCACACCGCAATTTATCGCCATAGCCGGCCGAAACCGGCAGGCCTTATATAGGCATTCACGGCTTAATGGGAAGTGAGCGGGCAGCAAAAAGGGGCGACGCAGGCCGCCCCTTTCCGTTCTACTCGCGGTAGAAATCAGGTGGCAGGCGCGCTCGATTCCATCGCGCTGTCCGACGCCGCGCCGCCCATGGCGCTGCTTTCCATCGCGCTGCCTTCCATTGCGCCGGTCGCGGCATCGCTGGGCGCCATCGCGTCCGGCACGGCGGTTTCGGTGGCCATGTCGGTCGCCGTTTCCGTGGACTCGCCCGAACCTCCGCAGCCCGAAAGGGCGAAGGCCGCAGAAGCGGCACCGACAAGCAAAATCTTACGCATGATATTTTCCCCATGTATGGCCCGCTTGGCAGGCGATGAGGGCGCCAGTCGAAGGCGCCTTAGTATCAAGCCCTGCGGCGCCGATTGGTTCCTTAACAAACGTTAATCGAGCCCGGTTCGTCGCGCGGCAAGGCTCGGTCCGCCGCTCAAGCTTTCGATTTCTTCAGTTCGGCGAGGATTTCCTTCAGCACGTCGAGCTGCGGATCGGTCGGAACCTCGGGGTTCGCGGCGGTCTCGCCGCCCTTGCTTTCCAGCGAGTGGACCTCGTCCACCAGCCGGTTGACCGACCGGATCAGCAGGAACAGCGCGAAGGCGATGATCAGGAAGTTGACCCCCTGGGTCAGCAGATCGCCGTACCCCAGCATCGGCACGCCCGCGGTCTTGAGCTGCGCGTAATTGGTCGGATCCCCCTTGAAGTCGGCCGGGATCTTGCCGAGCAGGACGAAATGGTTCGCGAAATCGACATTGCCGAAGATCGCGGCGATCAGCGGCATGATGATGCTCTCGGTCAGCGAGGTCACGATCTTGCCGAAGGCCGCGCCGATGATCACGCCGACCGCGAGATCGAGCACGTTGCCGCGCGAGATGAACTTCTTGAACTCGGTGAACATGGCCGTCTCCTGCAACTTTTCGGCCCACCCTCGTGCCATCATCGCGGCATCGTCACAAGCGGACGGCAACGAGTGGTTCTTGAAAGCGGATGGCGCTGTGCTATCTACGCAATACAGTAGCCGCGCCTCGGAACGTGCGGCAACGGAGGAAGGAACACCATGACCAGCTCGCTCCCCACCCGCATCGCGCGGCTCGCCATCGTGGCGATCGCGGCGCTCGGGCTTGCCGCCTGCGGCATCAACAGCGTGCCGACCAAGGAAGAAGCCGCCAAGGCGAAATGGGCCGATGTGCAGGCTGCGTTCCAAGAGCGCGCGAACCTAGTTACCAATCTTGCAGCGGTGGCAAAGGGGGCGGCAGGCCAGGAAAAGAGCATTCTTACCGGCGTGGTGGAAGCGCGCTCAAAAGCGACCAGCATCCAGCTGAATGCCGAAGATCTCAACGATCCGGCCAAGATGGCTGCTTTCCAGCAGGCGCAGACTGAGCTTTCCAGCTCGCTTTCGGGCTTCGGGCGTTTGCTTGCCAACGTTGAAGCCTATCCGGATCTGAAGAGCATAACCAATTACCAGATGTTGCAGAGCCAGCTTGAGGGATCAGAAAACCGCATTCGCGTCAGCATTCGCGATTACAATGAAGCCGTGCGGGATTATAACACCACGATCCGGACCTTTCCTTCGGTAATGGCTGCAAAGATCGTCTATGGTTCCAAGCCGATGGCCGATTACAAGGCAGTAACGCCGGGCGCGGACGTCGCGCCCAATCTCGAAGGCAAGCTCTAACGGGCTTGGCCCAAGGAGGTCGCCCATGCGGCGCCTGATTGTGTCGTTGCTGCTGGCGTTGGTCTTGGCCGCACCGGCGGCAGCCGAACCCCAATTCCCCAAGCTGACCGGTCGGGTGGTCGATGCAGCAAACGTTATTCCACCCGACGTGGAAGCTCAACTTGACAGCAAATTAGCGGCCCTCGAAACCCAATCGCAGCGCCAACTTGTCGTCGCGACGGTTCCTGATCTGCAAGGCTACGACATCTCCGACTATGGCTATCAACTCGGCCGCCATTGGGGGCTGGGTGATAAGTTGCGCAACGACGGAGCTATACTCCTCGTCGCGCCCAAGGAGAGAAAAGTCAGGATTGAGGTGGGCTACGGTCTCGAGCCCATCATAACAGATGGCTTTTCCTTTCTTGTAATCCAGCAGCAGATCGTCCCGCACTTCAAGCAAGGGGATTTACCCGGTGGGATTGTTGCTGGAGCGGATAGCATCGCAACCCAGTTGCAATTACCACCGGACGAAGCCCAGAAGGTCGCTAAGGCAGCAGCCCGGCCGCGGGCAGATGCTGGCGGCCCGACGATCTTCGGGGTCATTTTCTGGATCGTGATGATCATTGCTTTCGTCGGTTTCTTTGCTCGCCGCAACGGCGGCCGGCGTTACGGCGGAGGCGGCGTGGGCAACGCTGTAGGCAATATCATTTTATGGGAAGCCCTCAACGCGGCAACGCGCGGCAATAGTTCCGGCGGAGGCTGGGGCGGTGGCGGATTTGGCGGTGGTGGCGGCTTTGGTGGCGGAGGCTTCTCGGGCGGTGGTGGAAGCTTCGGAGGCGGCGGCGCCTCGGGCAGTTGGTAGGAGCGAACAATGCCTACACGCATAAGCCTGTCCGAAGACGAACACCGCCAGATCAGCGACGCGGTCGCGGCCGCGGAACTGCGCACTTCGGGCGAGATCGTGACGATCCTGGCCGACCGGTCGGACGGCTATACCGACATCGCGCTCGCCTGGTCGGCGGCGGTCGCGCTCACGGCGCTTGCCGTGGTCGCGAGCTTTCCGGCGTTCTATTTCGGCATCGTCGACCGCGTGCTGGGCCTGTGGAGCCACGAATGGACCCCGCGCGAGATCCTCAGCCTCGCTCTGGGAATCGCGACGCTCAAGTTCGTCGGCATGATGCTGCTGCAGCTGTGGCAGCCGCTGAAGTTCCTGCTCGTCCCCGGCCCGCTCAAGACCGCCCGCGTCCACGATCGCGCGGTGAGCTTCTTCCGGGTGGGGGCCGAGCGCCGCACCGCCGGGCGTACCGGGATCCTGATCTACCTGTCGATGCGCGAGCACCGGGCAGAGATCGTCGCGGACGAGGCGATCGCAGCGCAGGTCGATGCCGAAGTCTGGGGCGCGGCGATGGCGGCGATGATCGCGCATATCCGCGACGGGCGGATCGGCGCCGGCATGGCCGCGGCGATCGGCGAGGTCGGCACCATCCTGGGCCGGCACCTGCCGCACCAGCCCGACGACGTGAACGAACTGCCCGACGAACTGATCGAAGTCTGAGCGCATGAAAGACCCCGACGCCGACCTGCCGGAAGATATCCGCTGGCAGGGCAAATACATCACCGCCAAGACCCGCGGCCGCTGGGAATATGTTGGCCGCGCGCGCGGGATCAGGGCGGCGGTGATCCTGGCTGTCGAGGACGGTGAGGTGCTGCTGGTCGAGCAGTACCGCGTGCCGCTAAGCCGCCTGTGCTTCGAACTGCCCGCGGGGCTGATCGGCGACGACGACGGCAGCGACTTCGAGCACGCGCTCGACGCGGCAAAACGCGAGCTGGAGGAAGAAACCGGCTATCGCGCGGAGCACTGGGAGGTGCTGGGCGAGTTCTGGTCGTCGCCCGGCATGGTCAGCGAAAGCTTCACCCTGCTCAAGGCCACCGGCCTGGCGCAAGTCGGCGAAGGCGGCGGGGTCGGGGGCGAAAACATCGTGACCCACCGCGTTCCGATCGCGACCATCGCCGACACGGTCGCGGAACACCGCGCGCGCGGCACCGCAATCGACGTGAAGCTGTTGCTGCTGCTCGGCGGAGGCTTTATCGGGGGCTGATGCCCTCCCCCGAGGATCTTCTCGCAGCGCTGCCCGCCGATCTGCCCGCCAATTCCTCCTCGGCCGAAGCCGCGCTCGCAATTGCCAGTCGGATCATGGACTTGCGCAAAAGCGCCGCGCCGCCGCTGGTCGGGATCAACGGGGCGCAGGGATCGGGCAAAAGCACCCTCACCCGGCTGGTGGCGATCGCGCTCGAACGCTTCCACGGCTTGCGGGTCTGCGCCTTCTCGCTCGACGATTTCTATTTCGGCAAGCCCGCGCGCTACCAGCTCGGCGACAAGGTCCACCGCCTGTGCGAGACCCGCGGCGTGCCGGGAACGCACGACACGCTGCTGCTGCTCGACACGCTCGACGCGCTGTCGCGCGCCGCGCCCGAGGATCGCACCCCGCTGCCGCAATTCGACAAGCTCGACGACGACCGGGTGAGCCGCGAGGAATGGCCCGAGTTCGTCGGCCGGCCCGACGCGATCCTGCTCGAGGGCTGGTGCGTCGGCCTGCGCGCGGAGGACGTGCCGCCCTATGCCGGGCCGATCAATGCGCTCGAAGCGGCGGAGGATCCGGACGGCGCATGGTTCGCGTGGTCGTTGGGGGCGCTGGCGGCCGACTACGCGCAAATCTGGGACCGGATGGCGCTGCTGGTGTCGATCGAGGTGCCCGATCTCGAAACCGTGATCGCATCGCGGTTGAAGCAGGAGCAGGGCCTGTCTGCCGCTACCGGGCGGCCGGGGATGGACCGCGCGGCGGTGACCCGCTTCGTCCAGCATTACGAGCGCTATACCCGCGCGCTGTGGGCGGCGATGCCCCACCGCGCGGAGATGCTGTTCCGCCGCGACGGCGCGTTCGGCTTCACGGAGGTGGTGGAATGAAGGTCGCGATCCTCGGCGCAGGCGCAATGGGCTGTCTCTATGGCGCCGCCTTCCACCGCGCGGGCTGCGCCGTGACGCTGGTCGACGTGAACGCAGCGCATATCGCGGCGATCAACGCCGACGGGCTCGACCTGGAAACCCGCGCCGGGCGCAAACAACTGCCGATCCCGGCGCGCCTGCCGGAAGACACCGAAGGCATCGCCGATCTGGTGCTGCTGTTCACCAAGGTGTTCCATACCGAGGTGGCGCTCGACGGAGCGAAGCATCTGATCGGGCCGGGCACTTTCGTGCTGACCCTGCAGAACGGACTCGGAAATGCCGAGAAGGTCGCGGGCCATGTCGCGCCCGAGAGGGTGCTCGCCGGGATCGCCTCGCTGCCCGCAGACCTCGTCGCGCCCGGGCGGGTGCGCTCGATGGGCGAAGGCGGCTCGCGGCTCTATCCCGCCTTCGGAGGCGATGTCGGATTCGCCGGAACAGTCGCCGATCTGCTTACCGAAGGCGGGCTCAAGGCCGAACTCGAGCCGAAGGTCCACGAAGCGATCTGGGAAAAGGCGATCTTCAACGCCGCGATGAACCCGCTCTGCGCCCTCACCCGAAGGACCCCCGGCTTCTTCCTCGACAAGCCGGACGCGCTCGGCATGATCCACGACACGGTCGAGGAAGGCACCGCCGCCGCCAACGCAAGCGGCTTCGCGATCTCCGCCGCGCCGATCCACGCCCTCACCCGCGTCTCGATGACCGACCACGCGGACCATGAGGCCTCGATGCTGCAGGACGTGAAAGCCGGCCGCCGCACCGAGATCGACGCGATCAACGGCGCGATCGTCGAGGCCGCCAAGCGCACCGGGATCGCCGCGCCGGTGACCGAGACGCTCTACCGGCTGGTGAAGCTGGAAGAGGCCAAGCTGCTTGCCTAGCTACGCCGGCTTCCGCGCAAACACCCCGAACCCTGCGATCACCGCATAGCACAGCGCCGGCAGCGCGAGTGCTGTGGCTAGCCCTGCGATGTCCGCGATCTTGCCGTAAAGCGCCGGTATCACGGCCCCGCCTGCGATCGCGACGTTGATGATCCCCGAGCCGTCAGCCGCGCTCGTCCCCAGCTTTTCGCTGGCGAGCGAGAAGATCGTCGGGAACATGATCGAGTTCATCAGCCCGACCGCAAGCAGCGACCAGCCCGCCAGCGCACCGCTGCTGCCGACCGATACCGCGATGAGCACGATCGCGCCGAGCGCGGTGAACGCGAGCGCCTTGCCCGGGCTCACCAGGCGCAGCGCCGCCGAGCCGACAAAGCGGCCGACCAGCGCACCGCCCCAATAATACATCAGGAGATTGCCCGCTTCGACATTGCTCAGGCTCAGCACCCGGGACTGGCCGAGATAGCTGACCATGAAGCTGCCGATCGACACTTCCGCCCCGACATAGAGGAAGATGCACAGCGCGCCGTATCCAAAGCGGGGGCGTTTGAGCAACGCGAGACCCTGAACGAAGCTCGAGTGCCGGTGCTGTTCGCCCTTGAGCTTGTTCCGGAACGCCCACACCACTGCCGCGACCAAGGCCAGCGCCGCAGCAAGGCCGAGATAGGTGCTCACGATTATCCGGCTTTCCGCCGTGCGATAGGCATCAAGCGCGGGGCCCGAGAGCGCCACCGCGCTGACCCCGGCGACGCTTCCCAGGATAAGGCCCGAACCCACCCGCGGAAACACCGTCGTCCCGAGCGAGTTGAACGCCTGTGCGAACGTAAGCCGGCTATGCGCGGTCTTCGGCGGGCCGAGCAGGCTGATCAGAGGATTGCAGACGACCTGTACCAGCACCACCCCGCTCGCGAGGACGAAATAGGCGAACAGGAACAGCGGGAACTGCGCGGTCCGGCTGGCCGGAATGAACAGCAGGCAGCCCGCGATCATCGTCACCAGACCTGCCGCCGCACCGCGCATGTAGCCGATTTTCTTGACCAGCCGGGATCCGGGAATGCCGACTATCGCATAGGCGACGAAGAACCACACCTGCACCAGCGAAGCCTGGAAGAAGTTCAGCGTGAACAGCTCCTTCAGCTTCGGAATGATCACGTCGTTGAGCGACGTGATCCCACCGAAGATGAAGAACAGCGCGAACACGAAGACCTGCAGGCCTCGCGCATCAATATGCCCGTCGATCCCGCCCGATGCCGCAGGCTCGGTGCCGGTCGCGCCCCCCGCCATCGGCCGCTTTAGCTCTTTGCCGCACCCGGAAGCGTCGCCGGATCCCAGTGCTCGTCGGCCTTGCCGTCGACGAAGCGCCAGGTATCGAACCAGCTGGTGGTGTAGGTCTTCGACGGATCGTCGGCATAAGGCATTTCGCGGCGCGTCAGGATGGTCACGTAATCGCCTTCGGCCATTACCGCGACCACCGCGTTCGGATCGCTCGCGCTCAGCGCCGGGCACGGATCGAGCGGCTTGCGCTTGGCGACGTTGACGAAATAGTTCTGCACCCCCTTCAGGCCCGACGCGGCCATGGGGTTATGCTGGATGTACTTGTCGGTCAGCCACTCGCCCGCGCGCGACCATTCGTTGCACTTGAGCAACTCGCGCTGGATGTGGAGCGCCGCCTGTTTGTTCCGATTGAGCGCCTCGTCCTTCGAGGTGAACAGCGATTCCGGATCCGGATGGCCGACAACCGGATCGCTGAGAGCACGCATCTGCGCGGCGGCAGGAGCGGTGGCGGCAAGCAGTGCGGCACCGGCAAGCAAGGCAATCGACTTCATCGAGAATCCTCTCCACGATATTTGATTCTGTTCGTGCTCATATCGTGTAACCGGCTTGCGTCGGCTTTTGAAGGCAGCTTGGAGCGGTGGGTGCGCCATGCTAACCGGTCCGCATGGGGACACCTTCGGCATCGGCACCGCCGCCATCGCTCGGCTTCAACGTGGGGATCACCGGCCATCGGGCGGAACGGATCGTCGACGAGGCTGCGGTCCGCGACCGGCTGGCCGAAGTGCTGCGCACGATTCAGACCAAGCTCGATCACATCGTCACCGGCCATCTGTTCCAGGCCGGCCGGCATCCGCTGCGGCTGGTCTCGGCGCTGGCCGAAGGGGCGGACCGGATGGCGGCACAGGCCGCGCTCGATCTCGGCGAACGGCTCGAGGTGATCCTGCCCTTCACCCAGGCGGAATACGAGAAGGACTTCGAAACCCCCGGATCGCTGGAGGAATTTCGCCGTTTGCTGACGGACGCCGGCTCGGTGATCGTGCTCGACGGCGACAAGCACGAGCGGCCGCGCGCCTACGAGGCCGGCGGCATGACCCTGCTCGACAATTGCGACCTGCTCATCGCGGTGTGGGACGGCCAGCATTCGCGCGGGCGCGGCGGCACGCGCGAGATCATGGGCCAGGCGGCGCGGCGCGGCATGCCGATCGTGGTGATCCCGCCCGACGGGTCCAGTGCCACGGTCTACGGGTCGATCCGTTCCGAGCCGATGCGGCTGCGCGACGTGCCGCACCACCCGCTCGCGATCCTGCCCGATGTGGTCGCTGCACTGGTCGGCACCTATGGCGATGCGAGCGAGGCGGCGGAATGGCGCAAGCTGTCCGAAATGCCGCCCAACCCGATTATCCACGAAGCCTATCCGCTGCTGCTCAAGCTCGCCCGGGTGCGGCCGTGGTTCCAGAAGAAGGGCGGCTGGACCCCGCCGCCCGGGCCCGATCCGACCGCGCTGACCGAAGCCTTCGCCTGGTGGGACACCGCCGCAATCCGCGCGGCGCAGACCTTCCGGTCGGCGGTGATCGTCAATTTCGGCCTTGCCGCCTTCGCGGTGGTGCTCGCGGCCAGCGGCCTGCTGGCGGGTGAGTTCAAGTGGCTGTTCGTGGTCGCGGAAATCGTCTGCATCCTGCTGCTGATGCTCAACGCCACCCGCGCGACCAAGATGCAGTGGCACGAACGCTGGCTGGAATCGCGCCAGGTTGCCGAGCTCCTGCGGGTCTGCACCATGCTGCGCAGCGTCGGCGTCGGCCGCGGGATCGCCGATCCGGGCGACGGCGGCTCCAACGGCTGGTACGCGGGCGCGATCGCGCGCAGCTGCGCAACCCAATCGGTCGACCTGTCCGATCCGGTCGCGGCGGGTGCTCCGCTGCTCGAGGAAGTGCGGGGCCAGGCGAATTGGAACGCCGCAACCTCGCACCGCATGCACCTCGCCTCGCACCGGATCGAGAAGTTCGGCGAAGTGCTGTTCGCGATCGTGCTGCTCTCGTCGATCGGCTGGCTCGGGCTCTATTTCTTCGACGAGCATCTTGCGCATGCGCTGAAATACCCGCTGACCGCGATAACCGCCGGGCTTCCGGCCGTCGCGACCGCGAGCTACGGCATCCGGATCATCCTCGATTTCGAAGGCGTGGCCGGCCGGGCGAAGAACATCTCGGTCGGCCTCAACGCGCTGCTGGCGCATTGGGAAGCCGGGCCCAAGACCGCTGCCGCGCTGCAGGAATTCGCCCGCCGCGCGGCCGACATCATGCTGAGCGACGTCGCCGCATGGCGGCTGCTGGCAGAGGGACGGCGCCTGACGATCCCGGGGTAAACTCCCCTCCACCTGAAAGGGGGAGGGATACGGAAGCTTGCAGGCTTGCCTGCTAGCTGGAGTTGGGTGGGGGTGTAACGCCTATCGAGACGCCTCCCCCCTCCCCTCAATCCCCTCCCCGCCGGGGAGGGGAAGATCAGGCGCAGCGTGCCGTTTCGATTTCCTCAACGATGCGTTGGACGACACCGTCGGTATTCTGGAGCACGTCGTTGTTCCAGAACCGGATCACACGATAGCCGTAGGCCTCGATCACTTTGGTTCGATAAGCATCGCGCTCGTTGTCTGCGTGCTGCCCGCCATCGAGTTCGATCAGCAACTTGAGGCGGCGGCATGCGAAGTCCGCGACATAATCGCCGATCTGAAATTGCCGCATGAAAGGCACCCCGAGCTGACGCGAACGCAAGTGCCACCAAAGGCGTTTTTCCGCCTCGGTGGGATTGCCGCGGAGTTGGCGAGCGACCGGAGTGAGGCGATTTCCTGCCACCGTCAGGAAAGTTCGGCCCGCTTGCGCAGCTCGTGGACCAGCGAGAAATGCCCCACCGTGAGGGTCGAGCCGAGCGGCAGGATCGCCGCGCCCGCGACCCGCTGGCCATCGACGAAAGTGCCGTTGGTCGAATTGAGATCGGCCACGAACAGCTGGTCGTCCTTCAGCTCGACCATGCAGTGCGAGCGCGAGACCTTCGAATCCGCCAGCACGATGTCGGCCGGGGCGACCCGCCCGATCTTGAGCCCAAGCGGGCCGACGATGTGCCGCTGGAGCAGTTCGCCATCGACCGAAACCTCGAGGCAGTGAACCTCTTCGTTCATCAGCGAATAGGCGGCGCCCTGGGTGTAGAACTGGGTCGCCTCGTCGTCGTCATCGTCGAACGACGGCGCCACCGCCTGAACGGTGGTCTGCGGTGTCGGTGCGGGGGCCGGGGACGCGGGCGGCGGAGCTGGAGCCGCGACCGGAGCAGGGGCCGGAGCCGGCTGCGCGTGCCCGTTCTGCTTCATGATCGCTTCCTGCAGCGCGGCGACCGCCGAGAGCAGGCTCTCGACATTGTTTGCATTGCCCGGGGCGCCGCTGCCGCTACCCGGGAGCGGATCGCCCGGCCCGTGCGAGGCAGCCGGAGCCGGCGCCGGCGGTGCGGAGGCGCCGCCATCGGCCGCGGCGTCTTTCGCGCGGCCGTTCGCGACCATCCGGCGGATGTCCTTCACGAAGCTCTTCCACGCCGGATCGGCCACATCGCCCTTCCAGTTCGAAAGATCGGCGGTGTGGGTCAGCTCGAAAATGATCGGGCGGTTGCACGGCGCGATCACCGCCGGGGCGAGCGTGCGGTTGCGATCGGCCAGCGTCGCCTCCGCCCGCACCCAGCGCGAGGCGACCGAATGCGGCGACCACAGCACCACCACCGCCTTGGAAGCGCGCAGTTCCTGTTCGATCACCTCGTCGAAGGTCTCGCCCGAATGCAGCGCGGCGTCCCACCACACGGTGAGCCCTTCCTGCGCGAAGGCTTCGGCGAACCGCCGGGCCATGCCTTCGTCCTCGCGCGCATAGGAAATGAAGACGTCCGGTCCGTGCAACTGCGGGTCCACCCTTACCATCATGGGATCTGCTTGCTCGTTCCGCACATCGCCGCCCCCCGATCCCGCAGGTGACGGCTGTGCGACCAGACATCGTTGAAGCGGGCGCGACTCATCGGAGCGCCGCGCGCCGGTTGGCTAGGAAAAATATCGCACACCCATCTATTCGCAAGCGCAAAACAAATCCTTACTGAACCCGCACGATCACGAAGGACACGTTGTCCGGCGCCCCGCGCTCGAGCACCTTAGCCAGCAGCGCGTCCGCCGCATCCTCGATCGGCTTCGAATAGAGCGCCGCAAGAATCTCGATCTGGCTGACCAGCCGGGTCAGCCCATCGCTGCCGAGCACGAAGATGTCGCCGTGGAACGCGACCCCGCCGACCGTATCGACCTTGAGTTCCTCCGCGGCGCCGACCGCCCGGGTGATGACGTTGGCGTTGGGATGGCTCTCGGCATCTTCGGGCTCGAGCATCTTGGCCGCGATCAGATCCTGCACCAGGCTGTGATCGCGGGTGATCTGCACGATCCCGCCGTCGCGGATGCGATAGGCGCGGCTGTCGCCGGCCCAGAAGCAGCGGTATTGGCCGTCGCCGATCGACAGGCCGACCACGGTGCTGCCGATGGTCTTGTGCTCGATGCCCTCATGGCCGAGATCGATCAGTTCCTGGTTCACGCGGGTGAGCGCCTTGACCGCCAGCCCGGCCTGCTGTTCGGGATGCTGGCCGTCCGGCAGCTCGGACAGCGCTTCGACCACCTTGGCGCTGGCGACTTCGCCCGCCTCGTGCCCGCCCATGCCGTCGGCCACAGCCCACAGTGCCTTGTCCGGAAGACCGAGCACGGAGTCCTCGTTGAGCTTGCGCTTGAGCCCCACATGGGTCCGGATCGCGCAGTCGAAACCCATTACGTTTTCCTTACTCGAGACTGACCTAAACGCTGGATATTTCCAATGGATCGTGCCAGTTCGCTCGCACGGGAATTACCTACAACACGGAACGTCGGGAATGAGCAAGGCTTATAGCAACAAGGCGCTTCCGCCGGGTACCATCCTGCGCGAATGGCGTCTCGAAAGCGTGCTGGGGGTTGGCGGCTTCGGGATCGTCTACAAGGGCCGTGGAATCTATTTCGACGAGCTCGTTGCGATCAAGGAATATTTCCCGAGTTCGATTTCCGAGCGCGACGAAGATGCCACCGTCGTGCCGATCGATTCCGACGCGGAAGAAGTCCACGCCCTGGGCCTCAAGAAGTTCGTCGAGGAAGCCAAGCTCCTGTGGAACCTCTCCACCCCGAGCCGCCATCCGAACATCGTCAGCGTGCGCTCGCTGTTCGAAATCCACGGCACCGCCTACATGGTGATGGATTTCGAAGACGGCATGTCGCTCTCAAAGCTGATCAAGAGCGGCCACAAGTTCACCGAGCAGGAACTGGGCGGGCTGATCCGCCCGATCGCCGAGGGGCTCGAACGCGCGCACCGCGTGGGCGTGCTCCACCGCGACATCAAGCCGCCGAACATCCTGGTCAACGACGACGGGCGCTCGGTGCTGATCGATTTCGGTTCGGCCCGGTTCGAAAGCGGGGAAGCGACCAGCACCAAGGTCACCTTCCACACCCCGCCATACGCGGCGATCGAACAATATGTGAAGACCTACGACCAGGGTCCGTGGACCGACATCTACGCGCTCGGCGTGGTGCTCTACGAGTGCATCACCGGCGAAAAGCCGCCCGAAGTCCTCGAGCGGATGCACGCGGGCCTCGGCACGCCGCTGGCCGACGGCGAATGGCCCGGTTTCAGCAAGCCGTTCCTCGCCGCGGTGGATGCGGCGATGACGATCAAGCCGGCCGACCGCCCGCAGTCGATCTCCAAATGGCTCGAGCTGTTCGACAAGGCCGATGTGCCGGTCGCGGCACCGGCGCCGGAGGAGGTCGACGACGAGGCGACCCGGATCGCCGATTTCAAGACCAATGCCGAGGACTTCGTGCCGGTCGCCCCGCCCCCGCCCGGCGTCGAGAAGCACGAGAAGGTCGAGACCGCGGTTCCGAACGATCCCAAGGAAGCGGAATTCAAGCGCGCGGGCGAGGACACCAGCACCGCCAAGAAGGCGGCCAGCGTGCCCGAAGCAGCGGCCGCGGCGGCCGCCGCCAAGCCCGCGAAAGCCGCGAAGCCCGAAAAGGCGCCCAAGCCGGCCGCCGCTCCGGGAACACCCGGGGCGAAGAAGTCCAACGCACCGCTGATCGGCGGCGCGGCGGTTGCGCTGATCGTTCTTGCCGGCGGCGGCTGGTATTTCATGCACGGTTCGGGCGCCAAGCCCGACCAGGCGATGCTCTCCGAACCGAACCCGGCGGCAGCTGGCGCCGTTCCGCCGGTCCAGCAGGTCGATATCGCCGAGGCCGGCGGGGTTGCCGCGGCGGTCACCGCCCTCGCCACCGATGCGCAGAATGCCGGCGCCCCGGCCGGAGCGATCAAGGCCCTGACCGATGCCGGCCCGGCGCTGACCAAGCTCGAGGCCGAGAAGAAGGCGGCCGGCGGCGATGCCGTAAAAGCCAAGGCCAAGGACGACGAGATGGGCCAGATCGCCCGCGCGGCGAGTGCCAAGTTCGCCGGCGCGCTGGTGAGCGAAGCCGACGCCCGCGGCCGCAAGCTCACCGGCGCGCTGGCCTGGGCCAATCCGCGCAACCCGGGCGCCTCTGCCGGCAAGTCGGCCGCGCAGCAGAATGCCGCACGGGCGATCCGCACCGCGCTTTCGGCGTTGCGCAGCGCCGCCACGAGCGCCGGCACCGCAACCGACACCGCCCAGTCGTTGACCTTCGCCCGCCAGGCCCTGGCCCAGCGCGCGAGCTACAACGCGCTGGTCGCACGCGCCGGCACGATAAAGGACAGTGCCGCGGCAGCGGTCGGTGAAACCGCGGTTACCCCCGATTCCGGCGTCACCGCCGGTCCGGCGGCTGCCCCGACCCAGGCCGAGAAGGCTGCCCCGCAGGCCGAAGCCCCGCGCGCCGGCAGCGGGGAGCCGGCGACGGACAGCCAGAAGCGCAGCCTCAAGTCGGTGGTCGACAGCGCGAAGGAAGTCTCCAAGCAGGTGATCGCGCTGGGCAGCCGCGGGTCGGGCTCGAACGCAGCCGTGCTGCAGAACAACGCCAACAACGCGCGCAAATATAACGACTATCTCGATACGCTGTCGAATTCGATGCGCGGATCGCGGACCAAGGCCGAGGCCGATGACCTGATCGCCAACGCCAACCGCACCCGCGCCTTCCTGAACCAGATGCTGGCGGAATCGAAGGCGGCGCTGAAGTAAGTCTATCCTCTCCCCGCAAGGGGAGAGGATTACGGATCAGTCGTGCGGTTTCATCCCGTAGGGCAGTTCGGAGGTCCAGGCCTGGACCTGCTGCACCTTGCCGCCGACGAAATGGAACAGCTCGGTCACCTGCAGCGTGCGCGGATAGGTCTTGTCCACGTCGGTCGCCGCCGGGAAATCCTCGAAGGTGCGATAGACCACCAGGCCCCGCTCCTCGTCCACCGCGAGCACTTCGCGGTCGCGGATCCGTTCGACCGATTTCAGCGCGGGGTTGCCGAAGGCCGGCGCGCAGGCGCCGACATCGAGCCCGTTGACCAGCCAGTGGCAATCCGCCCCGATGCCGCCGGGGGCGCTGGAGGCGTGGTCGTTCATCGCCTTGTAGAAGGCTTCGGCGCCGGCGATCATCGCCTTGCGCGTGGTCCGCTGGCCCGCCGGCAGCACGTCGAAGCTGGGGGCGCTCGCCGGCTCGACATAGGGCTGGCCGTATTCCTTGCGCCGGATCAGCGCCTCGATCCCGCCTACGCGGTCGCCCGCGGCGTTGATCGTGAAGCTCGCCCAGGCCGGCTGGCCATGTTCCTCGATCCGCCCGATCCACACCGCCTTGCCGGTCGAGGCATCGGCGACCACCAGCGGGTGTTGATCGACCGCGGTCACGGTCGCCCAGATGCCCTCGCCCACGCGGATGCCGACGCTGTTCTCGGCATAGCCGACCGCGCTTGCCCAGGGCACCGACTTCCAGGTGTTGTTCACCATGCCGGTAGCGACCTCGTGGGCCATCGTGCCCAGGCATACCGTGTCGCAGGCCTTGGGATCGACCTTGTACTTCGGCGGCTGCGAGCCCGGACCCCAGAACGGATTGTGCATGAAATAGGGGACGTAGGTGAACACTGCCTCGATCTTCTGGACCTGCGCATCCTTGATCCGGAACGCCTCGAGCAGGGTGATCGAGTTCGGCCATTTGAGCGCGGTCTTCATCTCGCGCCCGTCGGTCAGCTTGTAGTGGTCGAACTCGTTGGCGTGATCGAAGAACCCACTCGCCACCGCGACCCCGCGTTCGGTATCGATGATCGAGAAGTGGCGGCGGACCCGCTTGTTGATCCGGTAGATCCCGAGCTTGAACTGGTTCTCGCAGCCCGAAGCGATCGCGGCTGCATTGCCGCCTGCACCCGCCGGGGGAGGCGCGGTGGTGCTGATCCCGTTCTCGAGCCGCGAACAATCGTCGGCGAAATGGGTGTTCACCTGCCCGTCGTTGAGCTCGACCGTGTCGAAATAGCCGTCGGCGATCGCCAGCATCCGCTCGCGCGGGCGGCGCTGGTCTTCGGGCAGGATCGCGTTGAACTCGGGATCGTGGACCATCTTGGTCACATCGCCGAACGGCGCGGGCAGCGCGGTCTTGCGGTGAACCACGCTCTCGATCTCGTCGATCCGGCCGTCCTTCACATGGATGCGCACCGCATAGATCGCCGGCTTTCCGTTCTCGCGCACCGAGCCGAACCAGGCGGCGTTGCCGGTGACCGGGTCGGCGGCCTCCAGCCCGGTCGCATCGACCGCGGTGACCGTGCGCCACAGCCCCTCGCCGAGCTTGAGATCGACGTTGTTCTCGGTGAAGTGCACATGATCGGCCAGCTTGAGCTTCGCCGGATCGCGCTCGGCCAGCGCCTTCATGTGCTCTTCGAGTGCCTGGATCAGGCACGGGCGCTCGCACGAGGTGTCGCGCACCGCGCTTGTCTCGCCCGCGGCCTGGGCGAAGGCCGGGGCGGCCGAAACGAAAGCCGCGGAAGCCGCCAGGGCTGCCAGCATGGTCCGGTGGAAACGCATCCTCATTCTCTCCCTCATCCGCAACATGCCCACCCCCTGCACCCCTCCCGCAAGCGGGAGGGGTGCGAGACTTGGCCGCGTCAGCGGTCTAGTCGCAGCGGGGTGGGTCCGCTTATTTCCCCTTCGCCGAAGCGTCGGCGTAATCTTCGTTCGCCCGCGCGATCAGATACTGGTGGATCGCCTCGACGTCCTCGGGCTTGAGCACGTCGGCGAAGCCGACCATGCCCTTCTCGCGATAGATGCCCTTGAGCACGATGTCGTTGAAGGCATCGTGGGTCTCCTTGGTCATCCAGCGCAGATCCTTGACCCCGCCGATCGCGTCCTCGCCGTGGCAGCGCACGCAGGTCTGCTGGTAGAGCTCGCGCCCGCGGCTGACGACCGATTCCGGCGCACGCAGCGGCGGCGGCGCAGGCAAGGCCGATGGCGGCGGCAGCGGCGGCAGGGCTACTCCCTTCGCGTCGAGCTTGAACACCATCAGCTTGGCGGTGCCGGTGCGGAACGGGCCGTTCTTGGTGAGGTTGTAGACCGGCGAACCGCCCCAGCCGGCGTTGATCGCGATATATTGCTCGCCGTCGATCGTGTAGGTGATCGGCCCGGCGACCGGCGCCTGGTCGATGTTCATCTCCCACAGTTTGGCCCCGGTATCGGCGCGATAGATCGCCAGCGTCTTGTTGATCGTGCCCTGGATCAGAAGGTTTCCGGCAGTCGACAGCACCCCGCCCGATCCCGGCATGCCGTAGTCGACCCGCCACTTCTCGGTCTGGGTCTTCGGATCCCATGCGAGCAGGTAGCCCTTCTCGGCCGCGACCGCCTCGGCCTGCAGTTTCGCCCGCAGCTCGGGCTCGTTGCCGTAGGCCTGGCCGGTGTTGTTCGCACCCTTGCGGTAGACGTATTTGCCGTCCTCCGCCCGGGCATAGACCGAGCCCTGCTCCTGTGCCGAGAAGTACATCAGCCCGGTGAGCGGCGAATAGCTCATCGGATGCCAGGTGTGCCCCGCCATCCAGCTCGGCGACATCAGATGCGGCGTGGTGGTGTTGTGCGCGGTCGGGAGCACGATCGGGCGGCCGTTGGCGTCGATCCCGCTGGCCCAGGTGTTGACCGAGACATAGCTCTTGCCGCTGATCAACTCGCCGGTGACCCGGTCGATCACGTAGAAGAAGCCGTTCTTCGGCGCCTGCATCGCGACCTTGCGCAATTTTCCGTCGATCACGATGTCGGCCAGCACGATCGGCTGGGTGCAGGTGAAGTCCCAATCCTCTTCGGGCACCATCTGGTAGTGCCACTTGTACTGGCCGGTCTTGGCGTCGACCGCGACCATCGAGCAGAGGAAGAGGTTGTCGCCCTTGTCCTGGCTGCGGAAGTGCCACATGTGCGGCGATCCGTTGCCGGTGCCGATATAGACCGTGTCGAGGTCCGGATCGTAGGCGAAGCTGTCCCACGCATTGCCGCCGCCGCCAGCCGCGACGTCCCAGAAATTGCCGGTCCAGGTCGGCTGGGCGATTGTCATCGCGCTGTCCGAGGCTTCGCCGTCGGGGCCCTTCGCCGGATCGGTGGGCACGATGTAGAACTTCCACACCTTCTTGCCGGTCTCCGCATCCCACGCGGTGACGAAGCCGCGCGAGCCGTAATCCGCGCCGCCGTTGCCGATCACGACCTTGCCGTCATAGACCCGCGGCGCGCCGGTGATCGAATATTCGTGGCCCGGCGGGAAGGTCTGGGCGGTCCAGATCTCGTGCCCGTCCTTGGCGTCGATCGCGATCAGCCGCCCGTCGAGCGCGCCGATGTAGATCTTGCCCTTCCACGCCGCGATGCCGCGCGCGGAGGGGCCGCAGCAGGCCAGCCGCGCCCATTCGGGGCCGACCTTAGGATCGTATTTCCACAGCACCTTGCCGGTCTTGCCGTCATAGGCGGTCACGACGTCGTAGATGCTCTCGTTGTAGAGCACGCCGTCGATTTCCAGCGGGCTCGCCTGCACGCCGCGGTAGGTCTCGAGATCGGCGTACCACGCCAGGCCCAGGCGCTGGACGTTCTTGTCGTTGATCAGGGTCAGCGGCGAAAAGCGCTGCTCGTCCCAGGTGCGGCTGTAGCTCTGCCAGTCGCCGACGCTGGCCGGCGCATCGGCATGGCGCATCGTCTCGCCGGTAACCTCCGCCGGCCCCGCGCTCGCCGCGACGCAACTGGCGAACAGACTCAGCGATGCAAGCGCGGCGATCAGGCGCGAGGCGCCCCTGGTGAAAGTCCTGAACATCCTCGATCCCATCTTGTCCGCCCGGCCGGGGGCTTGCGTGGTTTGCCATGTCTCGCGCGAAAGGGAAGCCTCGATCCGGCGATGCAGCGCCATGGTACCGGGCCAGGCTTCCGCCGCAAAGGGTCCGGCTGGTCCGATGTGGAACAAAGACTTGACCCAGTTGCGCATCGGCCGCCCCAGCCGGATGCGCGCCGGCATTTGCCCCTTCCCTCGGGCGGCTCGGCGTATATGGTGCCGCCAAACCGCCCGAATGGGCGAGGAGAGAGGAACACGATTATGCGACGCGGCGCGATCATCGCGGCCCTTGTGCTGAGCGGCTGCATTACGGCGGGCGCGCCGGCCCAGGCCGACATTCCGATCGACGGTGCGCGGGTCTTTCCCGAAAGCCTCACCATGGACAGCGCCGGAAATCTCTACAACAGCAGCTCCCTTGGCACGATCTACCGCACCGTTCCGGGCGGTACCAAGGCCGAGCCGTGGATCGTGCCCAATGCCGAGAACGGGCTGACCTCGCTGTTCGGCGTGCTGGCGGACGAGCGCCACGGCGTGCTGTGGGCCTGCAACAATCCGGGCTTCGGCGGCCCGCCGGCGCCGGGCGCGGTGTCGAGCGTCAAGGCCTTCGATCTCAAGACCGGCGCCTACAAGGCCAGCTATGCATTCCCCGCAGGCAAGCCGGCCGCCTGCAACGACATCGCGGTGGCGAAGGACGGCGCGGTGTGGGCGAACGACACCTCTGCCGGGCGGTTGTTCTATCTCCCCGAGGGCGGCAATGCGCTGGTGCTGTTTGCCGAGGGCCCCGAACTGGTCGGGGTGGACGGCACCGCCTTCGCCGAAGACGGCACGCTCTATATCAACAACGTGCGCAAGAACCTGTTTCAGCGGGTCGATCGCAAGCCCGACGGATCCTATGCCGGGCTGACCGACCTGAAACTGAACGACACGCTCAACGGGCCGGACGGCTTGCGCCCGCTGGGCGGCAACCGCTTCCTCCAGGCCGAAGGACCCGGCGGGCGGATCGCGCTGATCGAGGTGCATGGCGACAGCGCCACCGTGACTCCGGTCAAGACCGGGCTTGAGTCCTCGCCCTCGATCGCGTGGATCGGCCGGACCGGCTACGCCACCGAAGGCAAGATCGCCTATTTGTTCGACCCGGCGCTGAAGGACAAGGATCCCGGCACCTTCTACATCCGCAGCTTCCCGCTGCCGGACGGGCTGTGAGGCTCCCGGCGATCCTCGCCGCGGCAGCGCTGCTCGCAGCGCCGCTGCCGGCACTCGCCCAGACCAGCGCGATGGACCGCGAAATCGACGCACTGACCCTCAGGGTGCAGAAGCTGGAGGGCGCGCGGGCGGTGAAGAAGCTGCAGCGGGCCTTCGGCTATTACGTCGACCGGGGCCTGTGGGGCGATGCGGCCGACCTGTTCGCCGATAACGGCACGATCGAAGTCGGGATCGACGGGGTCTACCAGGGCAAGGACCGCATCCGCGAATATCTCAAGCGTCTCCACGGCGGGCAGGAAGGGCTGATCTACGGCCAGCTCAACGAATGGGTCACGCTGCAGCCGGCGATCTCGGTCTCGCCCGACGGCAGGACCGCCACCGCGCGCTGGCGCGACCTCGGCATGCTCGGCCAGTACAAGAAGCACGCCGAATGGCGCGACGGGATCTACGAGAACACCTATGCCAAGGGCGCGGACGGGATCTGGCGGATCCAGTCGCTGCATCTCTACGTGAACTTCGTCGCGCCTTACGAGAAGGGCTGGGCGCGGCTGAAGCCGGGCGAAGGGCTGGTGCAGAGCCAGGCTTCGAAGGACTACCCGGCAGACCGGCCGCCAAGCGCGACCTACGCCCCCTTCCCCGCCGTCGAAATCCCGCCGTTCCAGGCTCCCAACCCCGCCACCGGCAAGCCCGTGCAGGGAGGCAAGTGATGCGCAAGACCCTGCTCTCGCTCTGCGCGGCCGCGCTCGCCCTCACCGCGGCCCCGGCCTTCGCGCAGGAAACCCCCGAGGCCCGCCTCGCCGCCTACAAGCATCGGGTCGAACTGCTCGAAGACCAGGATGCGGTCGAGAACCTCCAGGCCGATTACGGCTATTATTTCGACAAGGGCCTGTGGAACGACGTCGCCGACCTGTTCACCGCGAAGGGCAGCTTCGAATACGGCCAGCGCGGCGTCTACATCGGACGCGAGCGGATCCGCCACGCGCTGCTGCTGTTCGGGCCGCAGGGCCTCGCCCCGGCGCATCTCAACAACCACATGCAGCTCCAGGCGGTGATCGTGGTCGCCCCCGACGGCAAGAGTGCGACCGCGCGCTGGCAGGGCATGGTGATGCTGGGCGAGCCCGGCCATAACGGCATCTGGGGCGTCGGCATCTACGAGAACACCTACGCCAAGGAAGCCGGCGTGTGGAAGATCGCCAGCCTGCATTTCTACCCGGTGGCGCTGACCGATTACGATCAGGGCTTCATGAAGTCAGCGCTGCCGATGGAGGGGGTGAGCGCGCTCTACCCGCCCGACAAGCCGCCGACGGAGGTCTACCGGACCTTCCCGTCGAACTACATCCCGCCCTTCAGCTTCGTCCACCCGGTGACCGGCAAGTCGCTGAAGGATTTGCCGCAACCCAAGGACGACGTGGTCGGGAGGGAATGAGCATGAACCGGATCCTGTTCGCAGCGGCGCTGCTGGCTTCCGCCCTTCCCGCCCCCGCCTTCGCGCAAGACGCGCAGGCGGTGAACGCCAAGCTCGACGCGCTCGATGCCCGCATCACCCGGCTGGAGGACCTCAACCAGATCGAGCGGCTTCAGCGGACCTACGGCTATTTCGTCGATAAGGGTCAGTGGACCCAGCTGTCCGAGCTGTTCACCGACGATGCGACGCTCGAGATCGGCGGCAAGGGCCTGTTCCTCGGCAAGAAGCGCGTGCTCGAATACATGCAGACCGCCTTCGGGCCCGACGGCGCGAAGATCGGCCTGCTCGCGAACCACATGCAGTTCCAGACCCTCCCCGACGTCTCGGCCGACGGCAAGACCGGCTGGATCCGCAGCCGCGCCTTCGTGATGTCGAACGGCGGCTGGGGCCTGCCGCTCTACGAGAACGAGTACCGGAAAGGCGCCGACGGCAAGTGGCGGATCAGCCGCCTGTCGGGCCCGTTCACGATGTACACCAATTGGGACGGCTGGGGTAAGAACGCGCTCAACAACACCTGGCCGGACAAGTTCGATCCGCCGCCGGACCTGCCGCCCTCCACGGTCTACCTGACCTATCCGGCCTATTACATCGCGCCGTTCCACTATCCGAACCCGGTCACCGGCAAGCCGTTCAGGAGCGATACCGGCCCGGTCGGAGCCTATGCCGCGCCGCCGGGGACGCCGGAACAGCAGGCCTCGCTCAAGGTCGGACAACTGGCCGACGGCACCCAGCCGATCGCCGACACGCCCAAGGATTGAATTCGATGAAGCTTCGCCAACTCGCCGCCGCCGTGATGCTGCTCGGTGCCTGCCTTGCGGGCGCCGCCTGGGCCGCCGGCAAGGTCGATCCGCTGGCCTCCCCGCTTCCGGGGGCGTGGACCAGCGACGGGCGCGACTACAGCGCGCAGCGCTACAGCCCGCTGACCCAGATCACCGCCGCGAACGTCGGCAAGCTGGGGCTCGCGTGGTACGACGACCTCGGCACGATGCGCGGGATCGAGGCGACCCCGCTCTACGCCGACGGGGTGCTCTACAACACGCTCGCGTGGAACATCACCAGCGCCTACGACGCGAAGACCGGCAAGAAATTGTGGACCTACGATCCCCAGGTGCCGCGCGAATACGGCCGCTATGCCTGCTGCGAGCCGGTTGCCCGCGGGCTCGCCATGTCGGGCAACAAGATCATCATCGGCACGCTCGACGGGCGGCTGATCGCGCTCGACAGGAAGACCGGCAAACCGCTCTGGACCACCGAGACCTTCCCCGAAGAAACCAAGGATAAATACGCCTATTCGATCACCGGCGCTCCGCGGGTGTTCGGCGACATGGTGGTGGTCGGCCAGTCGGGCGGGGACCTCGGCGTGCGCGGCTTCGTCGCCGCGTGGGACGTGAACACCGGCAAGAAGCGCTGGAAGTTCTTCCTCACCCCCAATCCCGAGGGCAAGCTCGACGGCGAGGCCTCGGACCCGATCATGGACATGATCCGCAAGACCTGGTCCGACGAGGGCATGTGGAAGACGCTGGGCGGCGGCGCGAACCCGTGGGATTCGATCGCCTACGATCCGGTCAACAAGCTCGTGTTCGTCGGCACCGGCAATTCCAGCCCGCATTCGCAGTTCTACCGCAGCCCGGGCGGCGGCGACAATCTGTTCGTCTGCTCGATCGTCGCGCTGCACGCGGACGACGGGTCCTATGCCTGGCACTACCAGCTCGTCCCCGGAGAGGAATGGGACTACACCTGCACCTCCTCGATGATCCAGGCCGACCTGACGATCGACGGCAAGCAGCGCCAGGTGCTGATGCAGGCGCCCAAGGACGGCTTCTTCTATGTCCTCGACCGCAAGACCGGGAAGCTGATCAGCGCCAAGCCGCATGTGAAGACCAACTGGAATCTCGGTTTCGACGCGAACGGCCGCCCGAACGTCAATCCGGCGGTGCGCTACGATACCGATCCGGTGCTGGTCTATCCGGGCCCCGGCGGCGCGCATAACTGGTTCCCGATGGCGTTCAGCCCGAAGACCGGGCTGGCCTATTTCCCGTCCTACCAGTCGGGCTTCGTTTACGCCCGGCAGGAAGGCTGGACCCCGCAGCCGTTCCGTTCGAACAGCGGCTGGGGCGGCTATTCGGGCGATGCGCTGAAGAAGCGGATCGAATTGCAGAAGCAGGCCGACGCCGACGAGAAGGCGTGGCTGACCGCGTGGGATCCGGTGAAGCAGCAGGTCGCCTGGCAGGTGCCCCTGCCGCGCCACGGCAACGGCGGGGCGATGGTAACCGCGTCGAACCTGGTGTTCGAAGGCACGACCAAGCAGACCTATGCCGCCTTCGACGCGCGAACCGGCAAGGTCCTGTGGGAATTCCCGACCCAGAGCGCCCCGGTTGCGGGCGGGATCACCTACATGCTCGACGGCGTGCAATATGTCGCGGTCAACGCCGGCTGGGGCGGCGGTGCGGCGCAGGTCGAGCGCGGCGCCGGCACCGAACTGCCGCGCGCCAACGCCCGGCTGCTGGTGTTCAAGCTCGGCGGCACGAAGCAGCTTCCGCCGCTCGCCAAGACCGACCCGATCCCCCAGCCCCCGCCGCTGCGCGGCACCGAGGCGCAGATCCAGAAGGGCGCCCAGCTGTTCGCCGACACCTGCGCCCAGTGCCACGGGCGGCTCGCGGTCGGCGGGGTCAAGGATCTGCGCCATCTGACGCCGGAGACCCACGCCAAGTTCAACGACATCGTGCTCGGCGGGATCTACAAGGACAAGGGCATGGCGAGCTTCGCCGACATCCTCAAGCCCGAGGACGCCGAGGCGATCCACGACTACCTGATCGCCCGCGCGAACGAGGACTGGGGCGGGAAGTAGCGCCGCCCCAGTCCAATTCGGTGACAGTTTACTTAATTGACGGTTGGGCCAGCGCGGGTTAGCTCCCGCGGATGGCCCGCCTCGCCCGCATCGTGATCCCCGGGGTCGCGCACCACGTCACCCAGCGCGGCAACCGCAGGCAGCCGGTGTTCTTCTCCGACGATGACCGCACGCGCTATCTCGGTCTGCTCAAGGGCGGCTGCGCAAAGGCCGACGTGCGCTGCCTCGCGTGGTGCCTGATGGACAACCACGTTCACCTGGTGCTGGTACCGACCGATGCGGACGGACTGCGCAAGGCGCTGGCCGACGCCCACCGGCGCTACACGCTGGCAATCAACCTGCGCGAGGGCTGGAGCGGTCATCTGTTCCAGGAGCGCTTTGCGAGCTATCCGATGGACGACGCGCATCTGATGGCGGCGGTGCGCTATGTCGAGCGCAACCCGGTCGCGGCCGGGCTTGTGCGTGAGGCGGCGGACTGGCGCTGGTCGAGCGCGGCGAGCCATATCGCCGGCAGGCGGGTCGCCGGCGATCCGCTCACCGATGTCGCGGCGCTCGGCGCGCATGTCGGCAACTGGCGCGCGCTGCTGCAATACGGGCTCGAAGCAGGCGATGTGGGCGCGGAAGGCGAAGCGGTTGCCGAGGCGATCGAGAAGCGGCTGAGCACCGGGCGGCCGTTTGCGGAAGCGGAATGGATCGCGGCGGTGGAGAAATCCAGCGGCCGGTCGCTGGCCTTGGGCAGGCGAGGTCCGAAGCCGCGAGGGTAAACGCCAATTCGGTGACAGTTTACTTTTTACGGGCCAGCGGACGTTCCTCGCGCAGTGGCTTTGGCCGTAAAAAGTAAACTGTCCCCGAATTGCTTGGCGAAACCTCTAATTAGTAAACTGTCACCGAATCAGAACAGCCTGGTCAGCAGGTAGAAGCCGGCGCCCACCAGCCCGCTTGCCGGAATGGTGATGAACCAGGCGACGATCACCCGGCTGGCGACGCTCCAGCGCACCGCGCTGGCGCGGCGGGCGGCGCCGGTGCCGACCACCGCGCCGGTGATCGCATGGGTGGTCGAGATCGGGATGCCCATCGCGCTTGCGCCGAACACCACGATCGAGCTGGCGGTCGAGGCGCAGAAGCCCGAGTGGTGGTTGAGCTTGGTCAGGCCGGTGCCCATCGTCTTGATGATCTTCCACCCGCCCGAGACGGTGCCGAGCGAGATCGCCGCGTAGCAGCCGAGCACGACCCATTCGGGCACGTAGAAGGTCTTGCCGAGATGGCCGGTGGAATAGAGCAGCACCGCGATCACGCCCATGGTCTTCTGCGCGTCGTTGCCGCCGTGGCTGATCGAATAGGCGGCGGAAGATATCAGATGCAGGCCCTTGAAATTCTTGTCCGCGGTGCGCGGCGCGGCGCCCCTGAACATCCAGCTCGTCGCGAGCATCAGGATCATCGCGATGCCGAAGCCGATGATCGGCGAAAGGAAGATCGCGAGCACCGTCTTGTTGGTGCCGTCGAACTCGACCACCCCGAAGCCCGCGTGCGCCATGCCGGCGCCGAGCAAGCCGCCGATCAGCGCGTGGCTGGACGAGGACGGGATGCCCTTGATCCAGGTCACCACGTTCCAGAACATCGCGCCCACCAGCGCGCCGAACACCACCGCCGGGGTCACCGCATCCTTGTCGATGATCCCCTTGCCCACGGTCTCGGCAACGTGCAGGCCGACGATCCAATAGGCGAGGAAGTTGCCGATCGCGGCGAAGATCACCGCGTGGAGCGGGTTGAGCAGCTTGGTCGAGACGACCGTCGCGATCGCGTTGGCGGCGTCGTGCAACCCGTTGAGGAAGTCGAACGCCAGCGCCATCACGACGAGCGCGACCAGCAGCGGAAATGCCAGGGTGTGTTCCATTACGAGTGGTCGATCACCAGGCCGTCGATCTCGTTCGCGACATCCTCGAAGCGGTCGACCACGCGCTCGAGCCGCTTGAACATCTCCTGCCGGACGAAGAACTGCAGCGGATCCTTCTTGCCGATCTGCTTGTAGATCCGCTTGAGGCCGGCGGCGTGGATCTCGTCCGCATGGCCTTCGATCCGCACGATCCGCTCGGTTAGCTCGTGCAGGCGGTGGCCGTTCTCGGCGATCCGGCGCAGCAGCGGGATCGCTTCGGCGGTGAGGCGCGCGGCATCGACGATGCTTGCCGCCATGTCGCGCATTTCGGGCTCGAATTCGTTGACCTCGTAGAGCTCGGCGGCGCCGGCGGTCTGGTACATCTCGTCGATCGCATCGTCCATCGAGGCGATCAGGCTGGTGATCGCGCCGCGATCGAACGGGGTGAGGAAGGTGCGGCGTACGGTCTGCAGGACTTCGCGGGTGATCGCGTCGGCATCGTGCTCGCGTTCCTGCAGCTCGCGGATGTGGTCCGCCTTGCCCGGCCCGCCCTGGAGCAGCCGCGCCAGCGAATCCGCGCCGGCGACCAGCGTCGTCGCATGGGCTTCGAACATCTCGAAGAAATTGCCCTGTTGCGGCAGCAGCCGCTGAAACCACCCGAACATCATGCTTATCCCTGTTTTTGCGCCGACAGCCCCGAACACGCGCCGCCCTGCGACCAACATGTTACGGGTTTGTGTCGCCGCGATGAATTCGCTCGGCCCGAAGCTGTGCATCAGATCGCGCAGGTCTGGCTCGTCGACCGCCTCGGCCGCCTCGGCGAGGGTGAACCAGCGCCGTTCGCGCTCGTTCTGCTCCTTCCAGCTCGGCAATTCCTCGGTCACGGCGAAGGGGAACACATCCACGTCCGTCCACACCGCCGCGCCCGACGGCTGCCGCTTGCGATAGCGGAACGAGCCGAGCGGCGTCGGGCAGGTCGCGCCCAGCACGCCGGCCTCTTCCTCGGCTTCCTTCGCCGCGCTTGCGTGGGGGGTGAGCTTGCTTTCGGGGCGCCCCTTCGGGATCACCCAGCGCCCGGTGCCGCGCGAGCTCACCAGCAGGATCTGGATCGGCGCGTCGATCGCCGGGCCCTCGGTGCGATAGGGCAGAACTGCAATTTGCCGCATCGCCATCGGCTTGAATCCCCTCTCGGTCGCACAAGCCGTTCGGCTAGGGAAATGACGGGACTATGACAAACCCGCCGTGGTTCCTATTCGCATCTTTCCGGCCGTGCGGAAAGCTCACCCTTCGAGCAGCGCGAGCGGATTGGGCTGCGGCTCGGCGATCTTGCGCAGCGTGTTCCGGTCGCGATGCTGGAACAGGCCCTGCTGCCCCTTCACCGCCAGCATCGTATCGGACACATAGCTCCAGCTGCCGTCGGGATTGAAGGTGATCTCCAACCGGTAGGAATCGGTGCGGAAGGCATGTTCGAGGAAATCGGTGGAGCAGATGCCGTAGGCGGTGTCGCCGCGGGTGGCCGAGACCACCAGCCGGTCCGCATCGGGCTCCGCCTGCCCCCTGGCGAGCGCGATCTGGCCGCGCGGGATCGCGAGGGTCTGCATCACCAGCCCGGTCGCCGGCTCCCACAGCCAGTAGCCGACCTGGTCGTGAAAGGTGATCTGCTCTTCGGGCGTGTTGATATGGACATGGTAGCGCAGGCCGTAGAGCAGCTGCGGCCCGTTCGCCTGCGGATCGATCGGCTCCATCACGATCCGTTCGAGATAGTCGCGCGTCTCGGGGCCTTCGGCCTTCGGATTGACGTCGACCCCGCGCAGTCCCTCCCAGGTTCCGGCGAGCCGGCGCAGCGGGCCGAGATTGTTCAATCCGTGCGGATCGACGTCTTCGGGTTCGGTAAAAATGTCGTCGGGAAATTCGGCCATGTGCCCCTCGCGGTCGATGGCCGACCTAAACCCCGAAACCCGCTGGGCGCAACCGGCAAATAGGCCCGCCCCCGGCCTTTCCGAGCACCGGGGGCGGGCAACCGCCGGGCCGGGGGAGAAGGCCCGGCCCGCGGCGGTATCGCAGCCGCCCTGGCAAACGGCCCGATATATCGTGTTGGTAATGACTCGCATTAGCATATTTAGAGACGGTTTTCCCTCGCGTCAAGCAAGGGCCCGGCGGCTCTCAGGCAAGGCCGGTGGACAGGCTCCGCCAGCCCGGTTATTCCTGCGCAAACAACCGGAATTCAGGGGGAGAGAGACGATGGGCGGATTGCGGAAACCTTGGCGCGTGGCCCTTGGCGGAGCCGCTTCCGGGGCATTGCTCGCTTTCGCGGCGCCCGCCGCGGCCGCCGGCTGCGGCGATCTTGCCAAGCTCGATCTCGGCCAGGGCAAGGTCACTTCGGCCACGGTGATCGCCCCCGGCAGCTTCGAGCAGCCGGCCGCCGGGTTCGGCCCGCCGCCCGGGGTCGCAAACGCGGTCTACAAGAACCTGCCCGCCTTCTGCCGGGTGCAGGCGACCCTCACTCCCACCCCGGATTCGGACATCAAGGTCGAGGTCTGGCTTCCCGAGAAGGGCTGGAACGGCAAGTTCGTGGGCATCGGCAACGGGATCTGGGCCGGCCAGCTCAGCTATTCGCAACTCGCCGATCCGCTGTCCAAGGGCTATGCGGTCGCCACCACCGACACCGGGCACACCGGCAGCGGGCTGACCGCCGAATGGGCGGTCGGCCATCCGGAAAAGCTGGTCGATTTCGGCCATCGCGCGGTGCATCTGATGACCGTGACCGGCAAGGCGGCGGTCAAGGCGCGCTACGGCAAGGCGCCCAAGCTGTCGTTCTGGAACGCCTGCTCCACCGGCGGGCGGCAGGGGCTGATGGAAGCCTATCGCTATCCCGACGATTACGATGCGATCTCGGCGATGGCCCCGGCCAATCCGATGACCGCGCTGATGACCCAGAGCATGTGGCAGAACTGGGTGACCAAGCGCGAGCCGGGCGCGGCGCTGACCCCGCCGATCCTGGGCCTGGTCCATGCGGCGGTGATCCGGCAGTGCGACAAGCTCGACGGGCTGGAGGACGGCCTGGTGTCGCGCCCCGATGCCTGCGGCTTCGATCCCGGAACGCTGCTGTGCAAGCCCGGCACGACCGAAAGCTGTCTGACCCAGCCGCAGGTCAACGCGATGCGCGCGGTTTATGACGGCGTGCGCGCGAACAATGGCGACTGGCTGCTGCCGGGCTGGCCGGTGGGCAGCGAGATGCAGCTCGCGGCCCTGGTGAGCGGACCGCGCCCGTTCCCGGTCGCCTACGACTATTTCAACCTGCTCACCTACGGCGGCCGGCAGGGCTGGGACTGGAAGTCGATGGACTACGCGGTCGCCCTCGCCGACGCGCGGCAATACGGTGCCGGCATCCTCGATGTGCCGTCCGACGGGCTCGGCCCGTTCTTCGCGCGCGGCGGCAAGCTGCTGATGAGCCACGGCTGGACCGACGGGCTGATCCCGGCGAACAATTCGCTGGCGTTCTATCGCGGGCTTTACGGCGCGCTGCCGGCAGGCGCGGCGCAAAACCAGCTCCGCCTGTTCATGGTCCCGGGCATGGATCACTGCTCGGGCGGCGACGGCGCAACCGATTTCGATACGCTCGGTGCGATCGACGCCTGGGCGACCACCGGCCTCGCCCCCAACCGCATCGTCGCGACGCGTCCGACCACCCCGCCCCCGGGCATGCCGGGCGCCCCGCCCGCGGCGCCGCGCGAGCCGCTGTCGCGTCCGCTGTGCCCCTATCCCGAGGTGCCCGAATACAAGGGCTCGGGCGACCCGTCGATGGAGACCAGCTTCACCTGCGCGCTGCCGAAGGACGCAAGCTGACGAGCGGATCAATTCGGCGGCAGCTTACGCATTTCAGGTTGCGCGAAGCACGCGGCGGCGCATCCTAATTGGTAAACTGTCACCGAATTACCCCAGTCAGGGTTCCCCCTCCCACGGCGGGAGGGGAACCCTGCTCCGTCAATCGAACGCGGTGGTCAGTTCCGGCGCCGCCACCTCGCCCACGATGCGCGGTGCGGTTTCCTTCAGGAACAGCGCGGTCACGCCGCCCAGCACCGCCACGGCGGCGAGGAACCAGCACGGCGCCGCAAGCCCGTAGGCATCCGACAGCCGCCCGGCGAGCGACGGGCCGAACACTCCGCCAAGGATCTCGCCCACCCCCATCACGATCCCCATCGCGGTCGCGACCTGGCGCGGGCTGACCGATTCGCTCGGCACGGTGGCCATGAACATCGGGAATATCCCGTTGAACAGCCAGCCGACGAAGAACAGCACGCCCATCACCCAGGCCGAGCCGGTGTAATAGATCGCCGCCAGCGGCAGGACGACGCCGACGAACGGCATCGCCACCATCACCGGCTTGCGCCCGATGAAGTCCGACAGGGCGGTGACGGCGAAGCTCGCGAGGAAGGACGAGACCCCGAGGACCGCCATCAGATTGGCCGCGGTCTGCTTGTCGATCCCGCGATACTGGGTCAGCACCAGCGGCATGAACGACCAGGTGATCACCAGATAGGACACCAGCAGAACCGCCATCACCGCGCAGGCGACGACGTTGCGGTTGCCGAGCGTCTCGACCAGCGGCAGCCGCTCGCCCGCCACCCGCTGCGGCGCCTTCGGGATCGATCGTTCGACCACGAACAGCATCACCAGCAGCGCGCAGATCAGCCCCGGCACCGCCGCGAGGAAGAAGGCGTGGCGCCAGCCCCAGGCCAGTGCGACCGGCACCAGCACCAGCGGCGCGACGGTCGATCCCAGCAGGCTGGAGCCGACGTTCTGAGTCACCCCCATCGCCAGCGCGCGCCATTTGGGGCTGACTTCGGCCGCGACCATCGCGTGGCTGATCGGCATGACCCCGCCTTCGGAAAGGCCCATCAGCAGGCGCGCGGCGAACAGCGTGAGGAAGGTCGAGGCGAGCCCCGAAACCACCGAGCAGACCGAGAAGATCAGCCCGGCGGTGACGATGATGATCTTGCGCCGGGCGATCTTGTCGGACAGCCAGCCGACGAAGATCGCCGCCACCGCCCAGGTGAACGACAGGCCCGCGCCGAGCAGGCCGACCTCGGTGTAGCTCAGCCCCAGCTCGGGCTGGATGAACGGCATCAGGAAGTTGATCGCGTTGCGATCGAAGAACAACACCCCGAAATTGACGCACAAGATCGCGACCAGCACGATCTGGTATCGGGCACTCGAACGGCCTGCCTGCATTATGCTCTCCCCCTTCGCCGTGCCCTTTGCGGGTCTCAGGCCGGGGGCCTGCAGGCGAAGCTTGCGGCCTTGCTAGCATCTCCGCCGAGATATTGCGCGTGGTTTGGATAGGGGCACAGCGGGCGCGTTTCGTCGGGCTTCGCGCTGCGATGCGCGGTCACGGCTTCGGGTGCCTGGCCCTTCTCCACCCAGTCGACCAGCGGCCCGAGCAGGTCGAACTGGTCGAAGCTGTTGCCGCCGCCGCAGTGGAGCATTCCGGGGACCATGTAGAACCGGCTGGCGTCGGTGAAGGCTGCGCCGTTGGTCTGCGCGGCGCGCTGGTAATAATCCCAGGTCGCGAAAGCGGAGAACCAGAAGTCCGACACGCCGTGGTAGAACAGGATCTTGCCGCCATGGTCGAGATAGGTGTTGAGGTTGGTCCAGTAGGGGGTGTCGGTCAGCCGCCCGGCCGCATCCCAGCGCAGCGCGTGCGCGCGCGCGTCGAGGTCGATGCTGGTCGCGGTGCTCGGCGGGCCGAACGGGCCGGGGCCGCCGGTCGGCAGGTAACCCATCGGCTTCGCCGCGATCCCGGTGTCGAACGGCACCGGCGCATAGATCGGGTAGCCCGCCTTGTCGAACGGCCCGGCGAAGCCCTTCTCCAGCGCCGCGACCTGGCCCGCGCCGAGGCAATTGTCTTTCTGCCCCTTCTTGCAGAGCAGCTTGCGGGGCTTGAAGTCGCACTGGGCGACGTTCTCGATCATCCCGTCCTTGAGCCCGTCGAGCGTGTCGCATTGCGCCAGCACGCCGTCGACGATCGTCTTGCGCTGGGCGTCGGTCAGCACCAGGCTCAGGATCGGCTTGCCCGCCTTGTCCTTCGGCGCGGCGGCGTTGAACAGGGTCTGGGTATATTCGACCCCGAGGTTCGAATCCCCCGCACGCATCGCCGGGGCGCCGATCACGATCCCGTCGAACAGCTCGGGATAGCGCTGCGACGCGAGCATCCCCTCGCGCCCGCCGGTCGAGCAGCCGGTCATGTAGCTGTGCGCGGCGGGCTGGCCGTAATAGGCGCGGGTGATCGCCTTGCCGAGCAGCGCCACCGTCTTGACCGAGGTCTCGGCGAAATCGAGCGCCGCGCGCTGATCGGCCATGAAGCTCTGGTCGAACACCGCGCCCTGGTGGCCGCTGTCGCTGCTGATCACCGCGAAGCCGCGCGCCAGCGCCGGGCGGTTGTCCGAGGCGACCGGGCCGATCGGCGGATTGACCGTGCCGTTCAGCCCGCCCCCGCCCTGCAGCAGGAAGCGCCCGCTCCACCGATCGGGCAGCGCGATCGCGAAATGGATCCCGTAGGGCTTGCCGTCCTTGCCCTTGCGCTCGCCGATCGTGCCCTCGACCCGACAATGGGCCGGAAGCGGCGGCTGCGCGCCGAAACCGCCGGGGCCGCCGGCCTTGGCCGCCGAGGCATCGACATGGGCCGCGGCGGTGATCCGCACATCGTCGCCGAAGGCGGCCTGCGCCATCGCCGCGCATTGCCCGGCGCTGCCGTTCGCTCCGTTCCCCTGCGGTATCGCCGGCGCGGCAAAACCGAATGCGAGGGCCGAGCCCGCAAGAAAAAGCGCATGACTGCGCGCCAGCCGAAAGCCCATTCGATCCTCCCGAAATGCCCGTTTTTCGGCAGCGACTGTTTCACGACAATGCTGCAGGTGCAAGCGGCCAAGCGCGCGTCCGGTCTCGCCTTCTTTCCCCGCAGGAGAGCAGGAAGAGAATCCCTCGGGCGAGACCGGGCGCCGCTAGGGCCTCCATCAGAAGCTGGTCGACACCTGCAGCGTGAAAGTGCGGCCATAGGGGTTCGAATAGGACGAATTGAACGCGCCTTGCGAGGTGATCATCAGCGGCGGATCCCTGTCGAACAGGTTCTGGACGGTGACTCCCAGCCGGTATCCCTTGAGGAAGCTTCCCAGCTGCTCGCCCGAATAGCCGAGCGTCAGGTCGAAGGTCGTCCAGGAGTCCACCTTCTGCGGCGGGACCACCGAATTATCGAGCGGATCGACCGCCTGATAGTTGGTGTACGAGCCGGTATAGTTGCCGAATAGCGTGGCGTTGAAGCCTCTCCAGAACATGCCGATCGATGCTCGCCCGCGCCACTCCACCGGCTGGTCCTGATGGTTTTTCACGTCGACGAACGGCCCGCCCGCAACCACTTGCTGGGTGTTGTTCAGCACCGTGTTGACCGCCAGGTTGAAGTTCACCGAGCCGTCCGTGATCGGCACCGTATAGTTGACCGCAGCGTCGATGCCGTCCTGCCTGGTGGCCGCCAGGTTGGTTTCGCGGCCGTCCAGGATCACGTTGACCAGGCAGGGGTTGGTGATCCCGCCGCCATAAAGGATGGGGCGGTCGAGGAACGCCTGCAGCGCCGGGTCCAGGGTACAAGTGTTCGGACCCGTCACATTGGTGTTGTTCACCGGGATGATAAACTTCCCGTAGCCTCCGAAGTCGGGCGCACCGCCGCCCAGCCAGGCGGTAATCACGTCGGGCCCGAGTATCCGGTCCTTGTAGGAGATATTGTAGTAGGTGGCCGAGAACCGCAGGTTGCGGACCGGCGTGAAATCGCCGCCCAGCGACCAGTTCGTGGCCCGCTCGGGGCCGATGTCGGGATTGGCCAGGACGAACATCGCGGCATTGACGGAGCAGGTGGCGGGATTGCTCGGATCGAAGCAACTGGCGCTGGGCACGGTGCCGGGCCAGCTGTTGGGGAAGCCGCTGATAACGAACCCGGCGGAAACCGCAGCCGGGTTCACGTCGGGCAGCCCCGGTGCGCGGAACGACGTGCCCCACGAACCGCGCAGGGTGAGCATATCGTTCACTACCCAGGTCACGCCGACCTTCGGATTGGTGGTGGAGCCGACATCCGAATAGTTGTCGTACCGCACCGCTCCATCGACGGTCAGTTCCTGGATCAGCGGGACGTTCATGGCCGGTCCGACGATCGGCACGTAGAGCTCGCCGAACACCGAGTCGATCTCGCGCCGCCCGATGCTGCGATCCTTGTCGGTATCGAGCGCGAACACATTCAATGGGCCGCGGTTCGCGCCGTTGATGTTCCAGTTGGCGATCTTGGCGATTTCGCCGCCGAATGCCGACCGGACCGTTCCGCCGGGGAGGTCGAACAGCGGGCCGTCGAACTTGAGCACCCAGTCGTCGAAGGTGTTGAAGCCTTCCTGGATATTGTCGCCTTCGATCATGGCCAGATCGGCCGGGCTGATCTGTGCGGTGCTGAACGGATTGATCTTGCCGGTGTCGATCAAATACTGAACCGCGGTGGGGTCGATGTTATTGCCGAAATTGCAGACATTGCAGGAATCGTCATATCCGTGGGTGAAATAGCCCTCGCCCTTCCAGCCCCCGGGCAGGGTCAGGTCGATGCCGCCGGTGACGTTGTAGTCTTTGACCAGATTATCCCAGTTCTGCAGGCCGGTGCTGCCCGAAATGTTGTAGCCGACGCTGATCGGAGAGCCCGGAGCGACGCCCGGAATGCCGGAGATATAGGCGGGATTGGGCTTGGTGAAATCGGGCTGCATCGTCACCGGGTTGATGAAGTAGGCCGGCACGGTGACGTTTAGCAGCGAACCCGTCGCGACCCCGCCGCCCATCTGGCGGGAGAAGGTGTGGCGGTGGCTGTAGCTTCCTTCGGCGAACAGGCTGAGCCAGTCGGTAACTTCCTGGTTGAAGAACGCCGAAACGTGATGCCGTTCGAGCTTGCCGGTATAGTCGGTATAATACGAAGTATCGATCAGATTCGGATCGTTCAGCCGCAGGTCGGCGAGGGTCAGCCCCACACCCGTCGCACTGTCGGGCAGGCCATAATAGATCGTCGAGCCGGCGCGCGGAATGGCCGTGTTCGGAGGCGCAGGCGCAAACGGCGGGGGCGATACGAAGATATTGCCAGGACTGCCGGCGGAATTTGTGGCGCCGTTGATCCGCAGATCGGGTCCGCCCACGGACCGCAAATCCTGCCTGGTCCACGGGCTGTTGCTCGCCAGCCACGGATTGCGATGGGTATATTCATAGGAGACGATAATGTTGCCCGGGCGGCCATCGAGGTTCCAGTGGGTGCCCGCAGTGACGCCCGGCGTATATTCCCAACCTCCCGAATTGTTGCTGACGCGAACCGAAGCTTCGATTCCCTCGAAATCCTTGCGAAGCACGTAGTTGACCACGCCGGCGACGGCATCCGAACCATAGATGGCCGAGGCCCCGTCGGCGATCACCTCGATCCGCTCGATCGCCGCAAGCGGCACTTGGTTCGCTTCGGTGAAATTGGAGGCAGCGCCGGTCGCGACCACCCGGTGGCCATCCACCAGAGTCAAGGTGGCTGCGGAACCCAGCCCGCGCAGGTTGATCGCATTGCCCTGCTGGGAGTTGGCGCCGCTCGCCTGGGTACCGCCTTCGTGATAGGCGTCGATGTTCCGAACCTGCGGCAGCGTCCGCACGACATCGGCCGCGGTGGTCATGCCGGTGGCCTGGATCTGCTCGCGGTCGAGCGTCACCGCCTCGCTGCCGACCGGCTTCACGCCCGAGATGTTGGTTCCGGTGCTGCCGACCACCACGATCTCGTTGACGTCGGTGCTCGCATCGTCGCTCGCCGCCTTGCCGTCGGGCACCGTGGTGTCCTTGCCGTCGTCCTGCGCCAGCGCCGGGGCGGCCTGCAGCAGCCCGATTGCCAGCGCCAGCGCCCCCGCGCCGCCCGCAAGCCGCGAATTGAATAGCTTCCTCACTCACATTCTCCCTGTTTTTGGCGCACCGCCTTCGGGCGATGTCGCGAACCCTCGAACCGCTGCCCGGAGAAAGAGGGGTGCACGCCGCCTTCGCCGTTCCACCGGTGCGGAACAGCACGAGCCGACGCTCGGACGGACGAAAACGGGCGCCCTTCCCCCTTTCCCGAGTCCGGACTTTTCAGGTCCCGGCTCTTCGGCATCGGGTTCTGGCGAGGCCCGCAGGGGTAAAAAAGTCGCCTATTTTACAATCCGCACCCCGCAGCCTGTGCGAGAGACAACGTTGTCCATCCGGAGCGACGGGATCGGGTTCGCAAACTCGAACAAGAACAAGACAAAGAGCCACCGCCCCGCCCCGCACCGCACCGCACCGCACTCGGCGGGTCGGCGGGTCGGCGGAGGCGTGGAGGCGTCAACCGGGGGACATACGCCGCGCCGCCGGGCGCCTACGGCCAGCCCGCGAATGGCGCCCTGCGCTTCGCCGACCGGCCCCGCCGCAATTGCGGAGCCGGGCGCTAACCCCCTTTTCAACTTTATGTGCTTTGCTGCGCGGGTGGAAACGGGAGTTCGCCGATGTCCGGCCTGGTACGTGAGGTCCTGAATACGCTGCGGCCCGGCGCCGCACGCAGCGAGGCGCTTGCGCGCGAAAGCGAGGCGCTGGCGCGGCTCGACGAACGGCTCGGCGGGCTCGCGCCGGCCCAGGGCACCGCGCGCTGCGCGCGAACCATCCGGCCCGACGACTGCGTCGCCTGGCCCGGCAATCTCACCGACCGCAGCGGGCCGACCGCCGATGCCTGCCGCGCCTTGATCGATTCGATCGCCGAGGAAGGCGGCAATCTGGTTCCGGTGGTGGTCCGCCCGCTGCCCGCGGGATCCGACCACCCGTTCGAACTGCTGGTGGGCAATCGCCGCCGCTTCGCGGTCGACTGGCTCAACCGCAACGGCCGGCCCGAGATCCGGCTCAACGCCCTGGTGGTCGATCTCGACGACGAGGAAGCCTTCCGTCTCGCCGACATCGAGAACCGCGAGCGCGAAGACATCGCCGAGCTCGACCGGGCGCGCAGCTATCGCCGCGCACTGGGCGAACTCTACGCCGGCGTGCAGTCGCGCATGGCCGAAGCGCTGCGCCTTTCGAACAGCCAGCTCAGCCGGCTGCTCGCGCTCGCCGAGCTGCCGGACGAGCTCGTCTCGGCCTTCGCGAGCGAGGACGAATTGCGTGTGCGCCATTCGGAAATTCTTACCCCGCTGCTGCGGCGGCCCGAGGCCGCGGCAATGATCGCCGAGGCCCGGCGGATCGGCGCCGAGCAGGAGCAGCTCTGCGCGGCGAGCGATAAGCTGATCCCGGCTGCGGCGGTCCTGGCGCGTTTGCGCGAGGCCGGGGCCGAGGATTCCGCTAACCCGGTGCAGCATTCGGCGAACAGTCCGGGCGCGGCGGAGCTCGGCACGATCGAGGCCTTCCCGGGCGGGATCGCGGTGGAACTGGTGGTGCCCGAATTCGCCGACATCGACGAAGTCCTCGGACGCCTGAAGCAGGCGCTGATCGAGTGCCGCCGCGAGGCCCGCAGCGCCGAGGACGAGGACCGCTACACGCTGCGCTGAGCGGCGCGCCTCATTTCACCGGATTGTCGCCAACCAGCCGCGCGGAAGGTCCTTCGCCCCGCCGCAATCCGGCCGCGCGCAAGCCCGGCGGGCCGCCCGCGGGACAACTGCCGCCGAACCGGCCCTAACCCGCATTCCCTGTCGCAAACCCGGTTTTGCGTATCGCCGGGCGAGCGAAACCGGCCGGTTTCCGCGGTTTCAATTCGCACGCACCCCGGGTTTCCGGGTTTTGCGTATGCTGGAGCCGGCGTTGCGTGGCGCCGTTCCGGCCCTTTCCCGACCCCATCGCGATCGCGGCGATTGCGGCTCCGTCTCGACGCGACCGGAGCCACCCACGGGACGTAGCATGAGCTCAACTCAGGTTCGTTTGAGGAGTAAGCAGTCATGTTGCGTAACCGTTCAAATCGTTCAGCAAGGCACTTCTTCCTGTGTGCGACCGCTGCCACGGCCCTGGCCCTGGCAGGCTGCGCAGACGGGACAAAACTTCATCTCGGAGGCGGCGGCGGGGGCGCACCGACTCCGACCCCGTCGGGCACGCCCACACCTACCCCCTCGGGCACCCCGACCCCCACTCCCTCGGGCACGCCCACTCCCACTCCCTCGGGCCCGAGCGGGCCGAGCGGACCTTCGGGTCCGAGCGGTCCCTCGGGTCCTTCCGGTCCTGGCGGTCCCTCCGGTCCCGGCGGCCCCAGCGGTCCTTCGGGTCCCGGCGGTCCTTCAGGCCCAGGCGGTCCTTCGGGCCCCGGCGGACCGACCGGACCCACCGGCCCGACTGGCCCCACCGGCCCGACCGGCCCGACTGGCCCGACTGGCCCGACCGGACCCACCGGACCCACCGGGCCGAGCGGCGGCGGCACCGACGGCACGCCGAACGGCCCCTCGTCGTACAACGGCCCGCTGGCGGATCTTTCGGTAGGCGGCAACGATGTGCTCGGCCCGAGCGGGGCGAACACGGTGATCGACGTCAACGTGCAAGGCGACCAGGCATCGGAGACCCCGCTGGCGGTCGATGTGCTCGCCCAGGACGGGACCGTGGTCAACGTGGTGCTTCCGACCACCAATACCGAGACCCAGGACGCGCTTGCCCCGGTGAGCAATCTCGTGGGCTCGATCGCCGGCGATCCGGCGGGCGACCTGGTCGACCATCTGACCGATACGCTTACGCCGACGGTGACCACCGTCTCGGTCGTCGCGGACCAGGTGATCCAGCCGGTCACCGGCATCGTCAACGGCACGCTCGGCCCGGTCACCGGATCGGACGGACTGCTCGCGCCGGTGACCGATACGGTCGGCAGCCTGGTCGACAATGTGGTCGGCGGGTTGCCCGGCGGCACTCCGGGCGACGCCGGGACCTTCGACGGTCCGCTGCTCGGCGTCACCGGCGGCAACCAGGCGATCACCGGCGCCAGCACGGCCGACACGATCGCGGGGGTCAACCTGCTGTCGGACGGCAATCTGTCGACCGGCGCGCTGATCACCGCGGATGTGCTGGCCGACGGCAATGTGCTCGACGTCTCGGTCCCGACCACTACGGCCGGCGTCCAGGCGGGCCTTGCCCCGGTCGGCGGGCTGGTCGGCGCGACGCTCGGCGAACAGGCCGGAGCGGCGGTCACCCAGCTGACCGACGGCGTGGCCCCGGTGGTCGCCCCGGTCACCGCGGCGGTCGACAGCGTGGCCTCGCCGGTGCTCGACACGCTCAACGGCACGGCCGGCGGCGTGATCGGCGGCGCGACCGGCGGGGATGGCGGCTCGCTGCTGGCTCCGGTTACCGACACGGTCGGCGCGGTCCTCGGCGGCGGCGGCAGCTCGGGCGACGTGCTCGCCCCGGTGACCGACACCGTCGGCAGCGTCCTCGGCGGCGGGGGCGGCACGGGCGACCTGCTGGCTCCGGTCACCGATACGGTCGGCGCGGTAACCGGCGGCGGCACGGGCGATCTCCTGGCGCCCGTGACCGACACCGTCGGCGCCGTCACCGGCGGCGGCACGGGCGACCTTCTGGCTCCCGTCACCGACACAGTCGGCGCAGTGACCGGCGGCGGAGATACCGGCGGCGTCCTCGCCCCGGTCACCTCCACAGTGAATAACCTGCTCGGTGGATCCTCCAACACTCCGGCCCCTCCCGCTGGCGGATTGTTGGGTGGTCTCCTGAACGGCACCTAGCAGGTTCGGTGCGGCCCGGTTCCCCACCATAAGCCGGGCCGCACCGCTTTTTCTTCTTCGCGACTATCCGGTGTCCGAATTCTTGCCGGTGTCTGAATTCTTGAAGGATCGAGTGCCATGAGCGGGACCACGGTTGAAGCAGGCGACTTCCTCCTGATCGTGCGGCTGGCCAATGCCACCGCGATCGAGCGGGCCTACGGCGCCGAAGCGCGCAAGGCCGCGCTGGCCCACATCGAGACCGGGGCGACCCGGCTGCTCGAATTCTTCCGCATCTTCCGCAAGAGCGCCGACGAGATCGCGCTGGTCGGCCCCAAGGGGCTGCTGACCGGCGACCTTATCCGCCGCGTCGTCGATTCGCTCTGCCTCCGCCTTGGCACGAAGCCGTTCGAATTCGCCGGCGAGCGCATCCTGCTGGCGGTCGACGCCGGCTACAGCCTGCCCGCGCTCCGCCCCGCCCGCACGGTCGGCCCCGAGATGGAGGCCCGGGCGCGCCAGGGGATCGCCCGCTCCAACCTCAGGGCGCTCGGCCCGACGCCGTCGGGCGCGGGCAATTGCGCGCGCTACCGCGACGACATGCGCGCGGCGACCGACCTGCTCGCGGTGATCGCGCGCGGCCAGGGGCTGTTCACCTGGCGCCCGGTCCACCGCGCCGAAGCCGACGGCGCGATCCTGCATTACGAGGCGGTGCTCAAGCTGCTCGACGGGCGCGGCGGCACGATCGACGGCCGGCCCGGCCGCGCGGCGCTGCAGCGGCTCGGCCTGTCCTATCTCCACGACCGCCAGCTGGTCTGCCACGTGCTCGACGAGCTCGAGGCCGATCCGAACGCCAACCTGTCGCTCGAAATCGCCGCGACCAGCCTGTCGTTCGACCTGGTCGGCGCGGGGATCGCCTGGGCCGACGTGATGCTGCGCCTGCGCCAGCAGCCCGATCTCGCCCGCCGCCTGATCGTCGAGATCGGCGAGCCGACGCCCGACCGGTTGATCCCGGCGGCCAAGGCGTTCACCGCCAGCCTGCGGGCGGCGGGAGCGAGGATCGCGATCGGCGGGTTCGGCTCCGACTTTTCCTCGGTCCGCCAGATGCTCGCCTTCCAGCCCGACATCATCAAGCTGCCGGCCGCCTTCGTCCGCGGGAGCGACGCCGGAGGCGCGCAGAGCGTCGGACTGCGCCACATCGTCGCGCTCGCCCGCACGCTGGCCGACACGGTGGTGGTCGACGGGGTAGAGAGCCGCGACGACCTGCTGCGCGCGCGCCGCGAAGGCGCCGACTGGGTGGTCGGCGGACCGTTGCGCGCGCTGCCCTGCGAAGCCCATCCCGAGCTCTGCCCGGCCTATGTGCCCTACACCAGGGATTCGGAAATCCTGCGCTTCCTGCACAACGGCACCGGCCCCTTCGTCCCCGCCCCCGAGGAAGCGCCGGGCGCTCCCTCGCGGCAAAAACATTACGGCTGACGAAAAATAGGTTGGTATGCGTGGTAACGCGGGTTCCCATAACTCCCGCAGACCCGTAGAAGAACAAAAAACAATGCCATTCGAGGGAGCACTTTCGGGCCGCAAACCGATAGTGAAAGGAGGCGGGATGCCGCCGGAGTACCGTGTCCTTACTTATTGACCGGATCTGCGCCGCGGATCGCGGCAAGACGAATGTTCTCGTGGTCGACGATGTTTTGCCGATCCTCGAGGAGATGCTTACGCTGTTGGAATTGACCGATATCCCGGCCGTCGCCGCGTCTTCGCTCGACGAGGCCGTGCTGGCGCTCGAGGAATGCCAGAATATCTCCGTCGTCGTCTGCGACGTCTACCTCGGCAAGGAATCCGGGCTCGACCTGATCGAACGCGCCAGGGCCGTCACCGGCCGCGAGCTCGACTATGTCTTCGTCACCGGCGATCCGATGGGGGTGGAGCATTTCCCCGACGGGATGAAGCCGGCGATCGTCACCAAGCCGGTCAGGCCGCGCGAATTGATCGACCTGCTCAAGCGGCTGCTGGAAAACAGGCGACAGGAATGAGACCGATGGGCGGAGTCCGGTCAATTCAGGTTACGGAAGGCTCCCGCCCGAGCCGCTACGCACGGAAATCGTAAATGGGGGGGTCCAGTGGGTAAGGCGATTTCGAATTCATCACCATTTCCGTTCCTGGCGGCAGACGTCCAGGAACATCTCGGACTGATCGTGCTGCGGGACGTGGCCTACGATGCGGCCAGCGGCAAACTCACCGCGAAGCGGCTCGAAGCGGAAGGCGCACACGCCGAAATACTGCTGGACATCCATCCCGACGACCGGGCCAAGCTGGCCGGCGCGGCCGGGCAGGATCGGGTGAAGACCGAACTGCGGATGGCCGGCGGGCAGCAGGGGAATGCCGGTCTGGTCCTGCAGGGGTGCCGCGGCGGCACCGCCTGGGCCCACGGGGCGATGATCGACCTGCCGTCGCCGTCCTTCGCGCTGGAGAAACTGGCCACCCGTTCGCGCCTGGCCGAGCTGGGCAAGCAATGCGCCGCCGTCGCGCACGAAATCCGGCAGCCGCTATCGACCATCGCGATGGCAAGCGAGAGCCTGCGCCTGCTGATGACGCAGCACGGCGGCCTGCCGGAGCAGGCGCTGGCCGCGCTTGAGCATATCCAGGAAGAGGTCGAGCGCGCCCGCACGATCGTCGACCAGACGCTGGACTACGCCGCGGGCCGCAGCGCCAGCCCCGGCCGCTCGGCCCGGCCCGACGAAACGGCCGCACCCGCGGCCGACCTGGGCCGCGCGGCGGACCACGCCGTCCGGTTGCTGACCTACCAGATCGACAAGGCGGAGATCGATCTGCGCGAACGCTCGCTCTCCGGGCCGCTGGCGGTCGCCATGCCGCAGATCGAACTGGAGCAGATCCTGCTCAACATCCTGCGCAATTCGATCGAAAGCATCGATGCCCGCAGGCAGGCGGGTTGGACCGGCAAGGGCAAGATCGGGCTGGCGGTGGATGCGGACGAGCGCCAGCTCCGCCTGACGGTGTCCGACAACGGCACCGGCCCGGGCTGGAGCCAGCCGGCCAGCGGGTTCCAGCCCTTCGTGACCACCAAGGGCGAAGACGGCAACGGGCTTGGCCTGTATGTTTGCGAGCAGCTTCTGGCGAAGGCCGGCGGGCACCTCAGCCTGCATCCCGGAGAGGGCGAAGGCGCGAGAGTCGAGATCGTGGTGCCCCGACGGGACGCATGCGGGCCGGCGGATCCTCAGGCGTCTTCGCGTTCGAACCGGAAACTGAACTGAACCAGTTCCCTGCGCGGTGCGAAACAGCGAAAATCGCCGCCGGCTTCCTGTGCGACCTGGGCGACCAGCCAGAGCGTGGCATTGTCGAGCGGCTTGCAGGCGATCGGCTGGCCCTGTTCGTCCGCGCAATGGACCTCGACCTGCACCTTGGCCGGCTCGGCCCGCGCGTGCATCACGATCCGCCCCTTGAAGCGCTCGCCTTCCGGCGAGCCATATGCGGCAAGCGAGCTGAGCAAGGCCGCCACCGCCATCATCTCGACCCGCCCGTGGTGGCTGGTCAGGGGCAGGTCCAGTCCGCTGCCCTCCAATTCGACGTCGATGCCGTGATAGCGCACGTTCGAACGCGTCGCGGCGACCGCGCGCTTCAGCGCGTTGCGCACCGACAGATCGGCTTCCTGTTGCAGGGTGTTGCGGCCGAACCAGCGGAACAGGCTCAGGATCGACGCGGCATTCTCCGTATGGGTAGCGATCCGCGCCACCCGGTCGAGCAATTGCTTGCGGGTGGTCTCGTCGGTGTCGATATGCTCGACGATATAGGCAAGATTGCCGTTGGCCATCGAGATCACGTTCAGCGGCTGTGACAGATCGTGCAGCATGCCGCTGGTGATGCGCCCCAGCAGCAGGTCGCGGGTAACGGCCTCCAGCCCATAGTCGCCCCAGGCCAGGATCCGCGCATCGACCATCGCCAGATGGCGGGTCAGCCCCGCGCCCAGCAGGGCGCCGCACAGGCATCCGGCGAAGAGCAGGAAATCGGCCGGCACTCCCGTCTCTACTGCCAGGCCCGCGATGCTGGCCGCGCCCAGTACCAGGCATACCGCCCAGGTCGCAGGCGCGATCCGCAACAGCGACGAGGCGGCGCGGAGCGGCATCGCGGCAGCGATCAGCAGCGTCGCGATCAGCCCCCAATATCCGTTCGCGGTCTCCTCGGGCGGGACCGCGATCAGCGCGCCGCCCATGCCGGCGGCGATCAGTACGGCCAGCAGGCGCTTGTGCAGCACGCACAGCGCCCCGGCGCCCACCGCGCCCAGAATGCCCGCAAACGACGCCTTGCTGGCGGCAAGTCCAAGCACAAGGGTGCCGATGGCGATGGCGACCGGATAAAGCGAAGCATCTCCCGCGCGGCTCTTGCGCGATCCCCTGTCGATCCCGGTGACGCTCATCGGTTCACTTCGTCCCACGCCGTCCGGCTTTGCGGCGGCGGAGCACCATAGTTCGGATTTGCAAGGATATCACCAAAACCGTTCGATCCGATCTTGAATACAGTTCTAGCCGCCGCAGGTTCCTTTTGCGCGCGGTTTTGCATCCGAATCCGTATGCGTCCCCACGCAAAGGCGCCAACACGATACGCAAACAGAGCCCGAATGGCGGCAAATATGCGCCAAAGCCGCAATGCAACCGTTCCGGCAGCATCGGCCGATCGTGAAAAACAACCGCAGCGAACATGATTTTTGCCACGAACCGGCAATCAGGATCAATTTCCGGCGCAGTCCGGCCCGAAGCTATCGGTCGGAGAGCTTCCAAATCTCGCCAAATACTTAACGCATCGGTATTTTTTCCAAATAATCGAATTCGCTCCGGTCGTTGTTCGACGTACGCAAAATCGAACTTCCGGTTATCTCTTCATCCGCAATGCGGGTGATTGCGAAGGCTGCGTGCCCCGAAAACGCCCGGCGATTTGCGATTGGGGTTTTTGCTGCTCGAAAGGGGAAGAGCATGCGCCGCGACAGAAAGGCCAGATTGATCATGCTTGCCGGCTTCGCCGCCGCGAGCGTGTTCGTCTTTCTGGGCGTGCGCGCCCTGTCCGGCTCCGGATCGGACATCTCCGCCAATGCGCAGACCGTGCCCGTATCGCTCGCCCAGCCGCAGGCGCTGCTGGCGGCGACCACTCGCCCGGTCCGGATCGGCGAGACCTTCACCGCCGACATGTTCCGCAGCGCCACCGCAAACCCGGCCGAGCATCCGGGGGTCGCCAGCACGCTCGAGGTGCTGGGCAAGGTGGCTGCACGCGACATCGGCGCCAACACTCTGATCTCGCGCGACGCATTGACGCCCGAGACCCGGCTCGCGATCCGGGTGCCGGTCGGCATGCGCGCGATCAGCATCGACACCACCGACGAGATCGCGGTCGCAGGCCTGATCCGCCCGGGCGACCATGTCGACGTGCAAGTGGTCTATCCCGGGCAGGATGCGCTGAGCGGCGGCCGGCAGGACGGGCGCAGCCGCGCTTCCACCCTGCTGCAGATGGTCGAGGTGCTGGCGGTCGGCGCGGTGGTGGTGGGCGAGCAGACCGGCTCGGGCCCGCTCGCCTCGACCCCGGCGCCCGCCCGGACGGTGACGCTGGCGTTGTCGCCCGACCAGGTTACGACGCTGTCGCTGGCGAAGAACACCGGCGCGCTGTATCTTTCGCTGCGCAATCCCGACGACAAGGATTTCGCCGACGGACTGTGGGCGGAAGCGCCCTCCGCCTCCGCTGCGGCCGCCCCGATCGCCTATTCCGCCCCCGCCCCGCGCCGCTATCGCGCCGCGCCGCGCGCCACCGCTTCGGCCAAACCCGCCGAACGGCCGATCGAACTGGTCGTGGGCGGACGCAAGAGCACGCTCTATCCTGAAGGAGCCGCCAAGTGACCCGTTCGGCCACCCTGCGCGCCCTCGCGCTTCCGATCGCTCTGTCGGCAATTGCCCTTCCATCGTCGAACCTGTCCGCGCAGGCCGACGACGCAACCGGCATGCTGGACCGGGATCCCATCCAGAGGGCCCGGGCAGACGGGCGCGAAGAACGCATCCAGGATCGGGAAATGCTTTCGAAGACCGCGCTCCCGGGCCAGTTCTCGGCCGGCGAGACGCTGCAGATCGGCGGCAAGCGCACCTTCTCGTTCGACCAGTCGATCGGCCGGATCGACATCGACCGCGAGGGGATCGTCAAGGTCACCTCGCCCACCGCGCGCTCGATCAGCCTGGTCGGGCTGGTGCAGGGAAACGTCACCGTAACCGTGTTCGGCCGCGACGGCGGGCTGCTGGGAGAAACGCGCTTCAGCGTGCTGCCCGAAACCCCCTATCAGTCGGTGGTCTCGAACTTTCCGCTGGCCGGGCAGAAGGTGGTCGCGGTCGATCTCCAGTTCGCGGCGGTTTCGACCTCCACGCTCAAGGCGCTGGGGTTCAACTTTTCGAAGCTGTCGGGCGACATTCAGGGAGCGATTGTCGCACCGAGCAGCCTGGCCGGCTATACCAACAGTTCGAGCGGGCTCACGGTCGATGCGAAGGCACCCATCGCCAGCGCCTTCAACCTGTTCCTGTCGGGTCCCAAGCGCGGCATCGGCGCGGTGCTCAGCACGCTTTCCAGCAATGGGCTCTCGAGCGTCCTCGCCCAGCCGACACTGCTCGCCCGCTCGGGCGAAAAGGCGACATTTCTCGCCGGGGGCGAATTCCCGGTTCCGGTGCCGCAGGCCAGCGCCAATGGCGGCAATTCGCTGGGGATCGCCTACAAGGAATACGGCGTTCGCCTGTCGGTCACGCCCTATGTCCTGTCCAAGGATCACATCGTGCTCAATCTGGCCCCCGAGGTCAGCGAGCTCGACTACGCCAGCGGCGTCCAGCTTCAGGGCTACATCGTCCCCGGCATCCGCCGCCGCTCCGCGGAAACCACGGTCGAGCTGGGCAGCGGCCAGAGCTTCGTGATCGCCGGCCTCAACTACGACACCAGTTCGGTGACCAAGGACAAGGTGCCGCTGCTCGGCGACATCCCGGTGCTCGGCGCGCTGTTCAAGCGCCAGCAAACCACCAAGGAGAAGCAGGAATTGATCATCGTCGCCACGCCGCGCCTGGTCGATCCGCTGGCGCCCGACCAGGTGCCGCCGCTCCCCGGCGCCGCAGGCCTGCCCGATCCGACCTATGGCCAGATGATCGTCGGCAACGACGGCGTCGAGGATGCCGTGGCGAAGTTCGGGGTGGAGCGCCGCTGATGTCGCGGGTCCTGCTCCTGTCCGTCGACAGCGCCCTGGCCGACCGGATCGCCGATGCGATGGGCGAGCACGTCGCGGTCGAACTGCTCCAGTCGCTCGAGGATCCGCGCGCCGAAAAGCCGGGGATCGTGGTGCTCGACCACGCCGCGCTTTCGGCCGACCGCTCGCTCTCCGCCTCGGTCGCGGCCACGGTCGAACAGGCGCAGGGCAAGACGATCGTGCTCGCGACCGACGATCTCGCGACCGAGCCGGTGCTCCAGGCGATGCGCGCGGGCGCCTCCGACATCCTGCCGCGCAATGCCGAGGGCAAGGAGATCGCGGCGATCCTCTCGCGGCTGATCAACAATGCGGTGGTCGCGCAGGGGCTGCCCGCGCGGCTGACGCTGGTGCTGGGGGCCGACCGCGAGGCGGCGGCGATCGCGGCGACCGACATGGCGCTGGCGATCAGCCGCCACCGTCAGCCGGCGCTTCTGATCGATTGCGCGCTGCCGAACAGCGCGGCCGAGACCTACCTCGACCTCAAGGTCAATTACGGGATCGCTTCGGCGGTGGCCGACATCGAGCGGCTCGACGCGAGCCTGCTGGCCGATGCGCTGGCGCGGCACGAGGCCACCGGCCTCTCGCTGCTGACGCTCGACGGCGGGACCGGCAGCGAGCCGGCCGGGATCGCGCCCAACGACATCGTCGGGCTGATCCGCCTGCTGCGCGCCTGCTACGGCGACGTGGTGCTGTGCGCCGGCAGCCTGCGCCATGCGGGGCTGCTGCGCGAGATGGCGCTGCAGGCGCATACGATCGAGGTGGTCTGCCGCCAGTCGATCCGCGAGCTCGATTCCTGCCGCCGCCTGCTCGACAACCTCGACGCCGATGCGGCCGCACTCGCGCGGATGCGGCTGCTGGTGTGGGATCACGATCCCTCGATCCTGCTCGACGGGCAGCGCATGGCCGATGTGCTCGGGGTCCGGAGCGTGCTCGCGATCGGGGCCGACCGGGCCCAGCTCGCCAATGCCTTCAACGCCGGGCGGCCGCTGCTCGCCGATCGCGACGGGGGGGCCTATGCGCGGGCGATCCTGCGCGCCTGCAACCTCCAGGTCGAGCAGAAGGCCGGGCAGGATGCCTTCGCGGTGATCCGCCGCGCGCTGACCCGCACCAGCCACGAGCGCGCCGCATGAGCCTGCTGACCGACGATACGCGCCCGCGCGACGAGGCTCCGCAGACGCCGGTCACCCAGCCGTCGGCGCAAAGAATGAGCGACAGCTACCAGGCGGTAAAAGCGCTTATTTGCCAGCAGGTTATCGAACGTCTTGAAGCCCGCGACGAAACCGCCGACGCGCTCGATACGCGCGAACTTCGCAAAGAAATCGAGCGCGTCATCAACAGCCGCGACCGCCGCGGCCAGGTCCCGCTCAACAGCGCCGAACGGCTGCTGCTGGTCGAGGACGTCGAGGACGAGGTGGTCGGACTCGGCCCGCTCGCCCCGCTGCTGCGCGATCCGACGATCGACGACATCATCGTCAACGGCACCAACGCGATCTTCGCCGAACGCCGCGGCCTGCTCGAGCGGGTCGAGACCCGCTTCCGCGACGAAACCCACCTGATGAACATCATCCAGCGGATCGTCGGACCGATCGGCCGCCGGGTGGACGAGGCCACGCCCTTCGTCGATGCGCGCCTGCCCGACGGATCGCGCATCAACATCGTGATCCCGCCGATCGCTCTGGACGGCCCGATGCTGTCGATCCGCAAGTTCCGGTTGCGCCCGCTGGCGATGGACGAATGCGTGATCAACGGCCTGCTGACCGAGCAGATGGCCGATTATCTGCGCGCCGCGGTACGGTCGCGACTCAACGTGCTGATCTGCGGCGGAACCGGGGCGGGCAAGTCGACCCTGCTCAACATGCTGTCGGGCTACATCCAGAACCACGAACGACTGGTCACGATCGAGGACGCGGCGGAGTTGCAGCTGCGGCAGGAGCACGTGGTCCGGCTCGAGACCCGTCCGGCCAACGTCGAAGGCAACCGCGAGGTCAACGCACGCGACCTGATGCGCAACGCGCTGCGCATGCGGCCCGACCGCATCATCCTGGGCGAAGCGCGCGGGATCGAGGCGGTCGAGCTGCTGCAGGCGATGTCGACCGGCCACGACGGCTCGATGGCGACGATCCACGGCAATTCCCCGCGCGATGCGCTATCCCGGCTCGAGATGCTGCTCGGCTTCGCAGGCATGCAGTACGATCCGCGGGTGATGCGGCGCTTCATCGCCAGCAGCGTCCACGTGATCGTCAATATCCAGCGGATGATCAACGGCGCGCGGCGGATCACCGCAATCGCCGAGGTGGCCGGGATCGAGAGCGATACCTATTCCCTGAACGAGCTCTTCCGCTTCTCCGAACAACCGCCGATGTCGGGCGAAGGACGGTTCGAGGCGCTCTCGCCGCGGCCGTTCCACGAGGCCCGGCTGCAGGGCTACACATGGGGCCAGACTGCGCGCGAAGCCGCCCAGCCGACGCAGCTCAAGGCAGGCAGGAAATGGTGAAGTCGCTCGCCTACCTGCTGTTCGCGACGCTGATCTGCGGCGGGGTTGCCTATTACCTGTTCGCCGAGACCGCCCGCGCACGCGCGGTGCTCGACCGGCGGCTGGCGCATTATTCGGCCGCTCTGAGCACGCCTGCGAAGCAATCCGCTCCGGTTTCTGTCCCCGAGATGCTCGCCCCGCTGTTCGCGCAGGCTCAGGTCGAGTTCACCCGCAAGCAGTTGCAGCTCGCGGCGGGTGCAGCCGCCGCCCTGGTGCTGCTGGCGCTGCTGGTGCAGGGCCCGGCGCTGGCGCTGGCGGTGCTGGTCGGCCTGCCGATGGCGGCGCTGAGCTGGCTGCGCGGACGGGCGCGCAAGCATACCGACGCGCTGGTGGAGGCGCTGCCCTACTATATCGACGGCGTCCGCCAGCTGCAGAGCGTCGGTAACTCGCTGTCGCAATCGCTCGAGCGCGCACTGCCCGATGCGCCGCCGGTGGTGCGCAGCTATTTCGGCCAGGCGATCCGCCGGATGGAAATGGGCGCTCCGGCCGGCGAAACCCTCCACCAGCTCGCAAGCCGGCTGCAGATCGCCGAAGTCTCGATGCTGGCGGCCGCGGTCAAGACCAATCTGCGCTTCGGCGGCTCGGTTTCGACCGTGCTGACCAACCTCGCCCACATCCTGCGCGAACGGGTGCGGGTGAAGCGCGAGCTGGCCGCCGCGACCTCGGAATCGAAGGTCAGTGCGAAGGTGCTGATCGCCATGCCGCTGCTGTGCATGGGCATGCTGTTCCTGATCAACCCGGCCTATATCGACTTCTTCGCGCACGACCACCGCGGCCATAGGCTGATGCTGGTGGCGGTCTCGCTGCAGGTTACCGGCATCCTCGTAATCCGTCGCCTGATGAGGCTCGAGTTCTGATGGGCGCGCTGCTTCCCTTCGCGCTGTTCGGCTTCGCGCTGGCGAGCGTCGCATTCGGCGCCGGCGGACTGCGCCTGATGATGGACAACCGGCGGCTCGACCTCCGCCTGGCTGCCGTCGTCGGCCAGGCGCCTGACGCGGCGGGCTTTCGTCTGCCCGGCATCGGCCTGGCCGAAGGGCGCGACCGCGCCGAGATCGAGCGGCAGCTGCGCAACGCCGGCCTCTACGAACCCGGCGCGGTGGAGCAATTCGTGTGGATCCGGCTCGCAGTAACGCTCGTTGCGGCGCTGGGGTCGCTCGCCCTCACCTTCCTGTTCAGCTTCAATATCGCGATCAAGATACTGATCGTGTTTAGCATTACCGGGTTGAGCTATATCGGCGCCAAGCTCGCGCTGCAGCTGCGCGCGGGCAAGCGCGAACGCCGGCTGACCGCGGAATTCCCGTTCCTGCTCGATCTGATCCTGATGATGCTCGAAAGCGGCATCTCGCTCGACCAATGCTTCCGCACGATCGCGAGCGAGGAGCAGGTCGCGGTGCCCGAACACTCACAGCTGATCGGCACGCTGGTGGCCGATCTCGACCGCGGACTAGACTACCAGGCCGCCTTCGACCGCTGGGCCAGCCGGGTCGGGCTGATGGGCGCGCGCGAACTCGCCTCGCTGTTCCGCCAGTCGCTGTTCAAGGGGATGGAACTGGTTCCGGCACTGCGCGAATTCATCACCGAATTCTCGCAGCGCCGGGTCGCCCGCGCGCGCGAAAGCATCGGCAAGATCACCGTGCGGATGGTGGTGCTGATGCTCGTCTTCTTCATGCCGGCGCTGCTGATCGTGCTCGCGGGTCCGCCGGTCGCCGCCATTCTCGACACGCTCGTGGGAGCCAAGCCATGAACCGCCCCAAGCCCCGCCTCGCCATTTCGGTTGCGCTCGCCCTCGGGCTCGCGCTGGCTGCGGCGCCAGCCCTGGCGGCCCACGGCCCTGCACGCACGCAGGCGCAGTCTTCCACCCGCGATCTCTATCTGACGCTGATCCGCCAGGCCCGCACCGACGGCCATGTGCGCGCGGCGCTGGCCTTCCTCGACGATTTCGACCGTCAATATCCGGGCGATGCCGACGCGGCGATCCTGCGCATCAACTGCCTGCTCGATCTCGACCAACTCGACGCGGCCGAACAGGCGGTAACCAGGCTTCCGCAACGCAAAGCCGACGGCCCGACGCACGCCGTCCGGGGGCATGTTCTGGCCGCGGTCGGGGACTGGGACGGAGCGATCGCCGAATATTCGGCCGCGCTGCAAACCATTCCGAGCGATGGCCAGACCAACAACGCGCTCGGCTATGCGCAATTGCGCGCGGGCCATGGCGATGCTGCGATCGAAACGCTCAGGCGCGCGCGCGAACTCGCCCCGGCCGACCCGGTGATCCGCAACAATCTGCTGCTCGCCCTCGCCGTCTCCGGGCGCAAGGAGGAAGCCGACACCCTCCTCGCCCGGAGCGGCACCCCGGCCTTTGCCGCAGACCTGCGCAAGCAGGTGTCCGACGAGGCCGCGCGCCTCGCGAAGGTCGACGCAGCACACCAAGAAGGGCGGCCGTGATCCCCCGCGGCCGAACCCTCTCCCGCGCAAGGCGGATGCAATGCCGGAACCCGCTCCGTGCACTGCGCCGCCTTGCGCGGGACGAACGCGCGGCGATGGCGCCTGCGATCGCGGGTTTCGCCGTGGTTATGGTCGCCTCTGCCGGCATGGCGCTCGATGTCGGGCTGCATTACGTCGACAACCGGCAGCTTCACGCCGCAACCGAGGCTGCGGCACTCGCCGCCGCGATGAGCCCGTCGCAGGCGCAGGCGCGCGCGACCAACTACCTGGTTCACAACGGTTATGAGGCCTCGGTGCTCAAGTCGGTGCAGGTCGGGCGCTATTGCGCGGATTCCTCGCTCAGTGCCGAACAGCGCTTCGACACCACCTATACCCGCTGCCCGGGCAACCTCACGTCCACCGCGGTGCGGATCACGACCCAGAAGGCCAGCCGGCGCTACCTCTCGAAGATCCTCGGCGGGGTTGCGATCCCCGACATCAGTTCCACCGCCACCGCCGCGCGGATCGACGAGGCGGGGATTGCGATCACCTCCGGCCTGCTGAACGTCAGCAATTCGCTGGTCCTGTCGGTCAACAACCTGCTCGGCACGTTGCTGGGCGTCCAGCTCAACCTGACCGCGGCCGACATCCAGGCGCTGATGGGGGGCAATGTCGACGCAGGCCTGTTCTTCGACAAGCTTGCAGTCCGGGCGAACAAGCCGGCGGGCACGACCTACAACACCCTGGTTCAGGGCTCTTACGGGATCAAGGACATCGCGCTGGCCGCGGCCGACGCCACCAGCAACGCGACCACCAAGGCCGCGCTGACCACCTTCGGCAATGCGGTCAGCAACAGCTACACCGTGCCGCTGAAGGACCTGTTCGGGCTGGGCGTGTGGAAGAACATGCCGGTCGGCGAGGCGGACCGCCAGCCGGGCCTGCGCGCCGGGCTGAACGCCTATCAATTGCTCACCTATGCGGTGCAGGCCGGACCCGGCACGATCGACGCCAGCCACCTGGTGAACCTGGTGCTGCCCGCCAACCCTTCGCAGGCCGCCAAGATCACCGCGATCTCCAACGGCACCGTCGACCGGCCGCGCTTCTCGTTCGGCCCCGCGGGCGAAACCAGCGTCGGCACGTCGGCCCTGCGGCTGCAGGTCCTCCTGTCGGACATCACGGTCGACGTGCCGCTGATCCTCAGCACCAAGGTCAACGTGCCGGTGCTGGTAGACGTTGCCGCGGCGCAGGCGCAGATCAAGGCCAACGGGATCGATTGCGCGAGCACCGCCGAACAGCGCGCGAACACCAGGGTCACGGTTGCCGCGAGCTCGGGGCTGGTCAATGCCTATATCGGCAACGCCCCGGCCAGCGCGATGACCAAGCCGATGCCGACGCTCACCGCGGCCGACATCACCTCGACCCAATTGATCAACACCACCGCACTGGTCGGCCTGTTGCAGATCACCGCCAGCGGACGGGTCATCGGGCAGCCGGTGACCGGACAAAGCCGGGATCTCGTGTTCGGTCCGGGCGGCAACGGCACGATCGGCAGCCCGACCTCGCTCGGCACCGCTGCGACGGTCGGCAACGGGTCGCAGGTCGGCAACACCCTGAGCGGGCTGACCGGCAGCCTGACCAGCAGCCTCGATGTCAACGTCACGCTGCTCAAGGCCTGCATCTGGCCGCTGTGCACCACCGATCCTAACGCGGTCAAAAACTCCGTGCTGGGCGCCTTGGTGACCTCGATCACCACCCCTGTGAGCCAGCTGGCCGGCACCGCCGTCGATCCGCTGCTCGACAATGTGCTCGCCGCACTCGGCGTGCAGCTCGGATACGCAACCGTTTGGGCCACAGGCGCGCGCTGCGGGGTTCCCGTGCTCGTCTAGGCTTTCGTGAAAAGGGGCCGGCAATCCCTCCGCCCGGTCCCTGAAATCTTCGTGGGAGGAAGAAGGAGAATACCAATGGTCTATGAAACTCTGAAACTCGTCCGCAGCATCCTTCGGGATCAGAAGGGCCTGACTGCCGTCGAATACGCCGTTCTCGGCGGAATCATCGTTGCAGCCATCGGCGTTGCCGCGGGTTCCTTCCAGGGTAACCTCTCGAGCGCATTCAACTCGATGTTCAGCACCGTCAGCTGAAGGCGGGCAAGACACATGGCTTTGAAAAACCTGTGTCGCTTGTCCCGTGACAAGACGGGCTTGGCAGCGCTGGAGTTTGCCGTGCTGGCTCCAGCGCTGCTGATGCTCGTATTTTCAGTAATTGTTTACTCTATTTATTTTACAGCTCTTTATGGCGTCAGACAGGCTTCGTCCGAGGGTGCCAGAGCGGCTCTGGCCGGTTTGTCCTCCACGGAACGCAGCACGCTGGCGACGGCAAGGGCGCAGACAGTGGCAGAGAGTTTCCGTTCGATCGTGGGCCAGGGCCATTCGTTCGTGGTCACGACGCAGAGCGAAAGCAGCGACGTTTTCGCGGTTACCGTGTCCTACGACATGAGCGGCAGCCCGATCATGCGATACGCGGGATTTCTGCCCCTGCCGTCGACCACCGTGTCGGCGACCACGCGGGTTACGAACGGGAGCTATTGAACGCGGGACAGGGTTCGGATCGAGAACGGCGCAAGCGGTAGCATGCCGGAACGGACCCGCAGCAACGCAAGGTGGGGAAAGGTTGTTGAGACGATGAGCGTGATGACGAACCAATGGCGCGGCCGGCTCGATCCGCTGTATCGCCCAGATATGCCCCGCCGCGCGCCCGAACCGCTGGCGAGCCCGATCGGTAAGGCGATCGAGCCGGTGCTGCTGGTCGACGACGATGCCGACTGGTGCCACGAATGCGCCTTCACCCTGCAGATGCTCGGCTATGAACCGATCATCGCGCTCGATCCCGAGCGCGCGCTGGAAGTGTTCCTCAACCAGGACGTGTCGATCGCGATCGTCGATTACAACATGCCCGGGCAGGACGGGATCACGCTGATCCAGGAACTTACCCGCAATGCCGAAGCGCTCGGCCGCAAGCTGCATTTCATCATGGCCACCGGCTATGCAACCAAGGATCTTGCGGTCGATGCGATGCGCGCCTCAGCAGTCGACTTCCTCGAGAAGCCGATCCGCCAGGTCGATCTGCAGATCGCGCTGCAACGGATCGATGCGCTACGCGACGAGCCGGTCGCGCGCGACGACCTGATCGACAAGATGGCGACGCTCAGCGACGAGCTTCACCGCCTTTCGCGGCTGATCCACGAGCCCCAGGGGCCCGCTGCCCCGGCAGCCCCGCCGCCGGTCGCGCAGGGGCCGTTTTCAGCCTCGCCCTCCGGGCCCTCGGCTCCGCAGGAAGCGGTCGAGCCCCCGGTCCCGCAAGAAGACATGACCGCCTTCATCCGCGACCAGCTCAAGAAGGAAGCCCGCAAGCGCGAGATCGGCCAGGGCGAATTGTTCGGCGATCCGGCATGGGAAATGCTGCTCGACCTGCTGCTGGCCAAGATCGAGGACCGCCAGGTCTCGGTCTCGAGCGCGTGTATCGCCTCGGGTGCGCCGATGAGCACCGCGCTGCGCCTGGTGCGCCGGCTGGTGAGCGAAGGCGTGCTGTTCCGCGTGCCAGACGAGCACGACCGGCGGCGCAATTTCCTGGTGATCAATCCGAAATTCGAAGAACCGCTGATCGCGCATCTCTCCGAGCAGGTCCGCGCGGACGGGAAGAAGGCGGCCGGCTGATCCGCGCCCGCGCTCAGCGCCTCAGCGCCAGTTCGGCCCTTCCACCCAGGTCACCAGGCTGCGCCGCGTGCCGCTGAGCACCGGATTGACCCGGTGCTGCAGGAACGATGGAAACACCAGCAGGCTGCCGCGCGGGGTGAAGCGCTCTCCGGGATTTTCGATCCCGAAGAATTCGAAATCGCCGCCCGAATAATCGTCCGGCTCGGAAAGCTGGATCACCACCGACAGCTTGCGCGCATAGGGGCGCGGCGATTCCAGCCAGACGTCCTGGTGCCAGTCATAATGGCCGTTGTTGCTCGCCTGGTATTCGGTGAACTGGATCTCGAATGGGGCGACGATCTCGACCCCGAAATTGTTGCGGTTGGACTGCTGCACGAAATGCATGATCCGCCCGACCACGTCGGTTTCGCGGGCGGCGTCGAGCCAGCGGATGGTCGACGAACGATAGCCATGATCCTCGCGCTGGCTGTCGTGGAAGCCGACGGTCGCGTCGTTCGCGGGGTAGCGGGCGGCACGCCGGGCGATCGTGTCGCATTCCGCCTTGCCCAGCGCAGCGCTCCACACCTCCCACACGTTCTTCATGGTCACAGCACCTTGCTGATGCTGAACAGGAAGCGCGTGTCGTTCTGCAGGTTCGGCAGCGGCGACTTGACCGGAAAGGCCAGTTGCGCGCTCCCGACCCAACCCTTGGCGGGGCTGATCCGCACGCCGAACCCCGCCGAGGCGAGCGAGTAGCTGCGTTCCGGGATCAGATACGCCGGCCGCGCGAGGCTGCGCCCGATGCCGCCGTCGGCGAACCCGAACAGGCTGACGCCGAGCGAGGATGCGGCGGGGCCGAACGCCTTGCAGGACAATTCGATATTGCCGCTCAGCGCGCTCTCGGCAGTGACCACGCCCTGGTTGAAGGCCGCACCGCCGCCCGGCCCGCCCATCGAGAAGCGCTCGGTCGTGGGCAGCAGGTCGTTGCTGTACTGGCCCAGGATCCCGCCGCGCAGCGTCACCCGCTCGCCGAACTTCTGGACCGCGGCAAGCTGGAGATTGGCCTTGCGGAACCCGGCCTCGGAGTAGCCGACGAAGGGCTCCGCGCCGAGCCCGTCGATGCCCTGGGTGAGGGTGAGCGAGGCCGCATAGCCGCCCTTCTTCCCCACCGAAGACCACGCCCCGCTGAACCGCAGGGCGCGGGTCTTGAAACCGCCGAACTGGGTGTCGAGGAAGTAGTTGTCGCTGTTGGTGCCGTCGAGCCCGACACTGAGCGTGAGATTGCGCTTGTACGAGCGGATCAGCGGATGCGACAGGGTGATGCCGGCCAGTTTGGCGGTGCCGCGGATATTGTTCTGCGTCAGCGTGCGGACATAGGCACCGTTGAAGCTCAGCCGGGTGCCGTTTGCTCCGATCGGGGTGCTGTGGACCGCCGAGTAGTATTGATAGCGGTCCGGATGAAGCGGCAGATAGGCCGAGATGCGCGTGCTGTCGCCTTCGCGGAGCAGTCCGTTGACCGCAACCCCCACCTGGGTCTGCACCCCCGAGATCACATTGGTGACCCCGCGGTTGTTGACGTTGAGCGACAGCTCGATCTGGTTGCGCTTGACGTCGAGGTCGAGCACCAACTCGCCCGGCACGCCGGTGCGCTTGATCTGCGCATCGACCGTCTGCCCCGGAATGTCGCGCAACAACGAGAGGGTGCGTTCGATCGTGCTGCGATGGGCGGGGGTCTCGTCGAGCAGGTGCTGCACCGTTTTGCGGATCAGCCGGGTCGGCATGCTGGGCGTTTCCTTCGCCAGCGTGTAACGCACGATCCTGCCTTCGAGCACGCGCAGGGTCAGCTCGCCGCCGGTGGGCGCCTGCGCCGGAATCGACACGCCGTAGAAGGCGATATCGCTCGCGGCGTAGGCCGCGCTGACCGCGTTGGCGATCTTCTGCAGGTTCTCGCGGGTCAGCGGCTGGCCGATGTAAGGAGCGGTCGCCGCATTCAGCGTTTCGGCGGGAAGGGTTGAGCCTTCGTAGCGCACCCTGGCGAGCCGAACATTTTCAGCCCCGCCGGCGCCTGGGGCGACTTCGACCGAGCCCTGGGGGGCCTCGGCGCCCGCTGGGGGCAGTGAGACCTGGGGTGCGCGCCGGTCGACGCGGTCGCGGTCGATCGTGGTCTGCTCGTTCACGCCGGTTTCGGTTTGCCCGAGGGCAGCCTGTGCGGAAAGCGCCAGCGCCGGCACACACAGCAGCGCGATCGCGCGGCCGCTCGCGGCATATCCGATGGCGTTTCGGCCGGTGTCGATCTTCGTGCCCATCGTGCTCCTGCGATGCGGCGGCAATTCCTGCCGGACTGGACACAAATTTTACCCCGAACCGGCCCCGATACACGCCGAACAACAGCCGAACCGACTGCAAGTCTCTCCAAAGAAGAGAGTTTAAGTGATTGTAAATGTTAAATTGAAATCTCTTCCCAAGCCATTTCGGCGGACTGGAAGGGAGCACGACGCGCCTTTCCCGCGGCAATACGAGGACTGCGGCGCGCGGCGGGGGTTTGCCCCAAGGCGATGCGGCCGAAGCGGAAGTTAACCCGATCCAGCCGGATTGGCTCAATCCCCCGGGGCGCCGCCGCAGCGGTTCGTCGTCACGTCGCGCCGAGGCAGCCGAGCGCGACCTCGCGCAGCCAGCGCAGCCCCTCGTCGCCGGCCAGCCGGCTGTGCCAGAGCATCGCCATTTCGACCCGGTGAGGGCTTGCGGGGGTTTCGACGATCGCGATCCGGCGTTCCCGCATGCCTTTCTCCGCCAGCCGGCGCGGAACCAGGGCAACCAGATCGGTGATCGCGACGGTTTCGATCGCGGTGATCGCATCGGGCAACCGCGGCGACCCGTCGCGCAGACCGGACGCACCTTCTTCCTCGGCACCGGGAGTGACCACCAGCCGCTCCAGCCCGCCTTCCCAGCTATAGGCGCCGTGACCGGGGAACGGCTGCCCGACAACCACCTCCAGCCGACGCTCCGCAGGCAGACGGGCCAGCGCTTCCGGGCTTTCCCGTAGCGGATTGTCCTGCGCGGCGATCCACACGACCTCCTCGGGGAACAGCACGCGATGGTGGAGCCGGGGCGGCACCTTGCCGAACGCGCCGAAGGCAAGGTCGGTCCGTCCGTCGTCGAGCGAGGCAAGCAGGTCCGGCCCCGGACTGACGATCTCCAGCACCACGTTCGGCGCGAGTTCGCGCGCACGCGCGATTAGCGCAGGGACCAGCAGGGCACAGAAATAGCCCCCGGCGCTGACCCGGAAACGCCGCCGGGCAATTGCCGGATCGAATGGCGACGGCGCCAGCGCGACCTGTAATTGGGCCAAGCCTTCACGGATTCCCGGCGCGATTTCCAAGGCGCGCGCAGTCGGCTGGAGCCCGGCCGGATGGCGGACGAACAGCGGATCGCCGAAAGCCACCCGCAATCGCCCCAGTGCATGGCTGATCGCCGACTGGGTCAGATTGAGCCGTTCCGCCGTGCGGGTGACGCTCCGCAATTCAAAGATCGCATCGAACACGCGAAGCAGATTGAGATCGATGCTCGACATGAACATTATGCATATCGGAGCGTCCAAACATTCACTAGGTTATTTTTTGCAACGAATTAGATCGGCCCACGGTGCAGGAGGGATCCCTCCCCTTCCCCCCTTCTCTCCTGCACCGTCTTTCCAACCCGCAAGGAACACCGACTGTGGCCGAGCCGTCGCAAGAACCCGCTATCGCCGCCCCAGCCCTTCCGCAGAACGAACCAACGCTGAAGCGCAGGCTGCGCGCGCCGCTGATGATCGCGGCCCCGGCGCTGATCCTGATCGCGGCACTGGCGTTCTACCTCCACGGCGGGCGCTACGAATCGACCGACAACGCCTATGTTCAAGCCGGCATGGTGCAGATTTCGCCCAGCGTGAGCGGCCATGTGGTCAAGGTGCTGGTGAGCGAGAACCAGACCGTCCATACTGGCGATATCCTGTTCCTGATCGAGCCCGGCCCCTACCGTAGCCGGGTCGCAGCATCGAACGCCGCGCTGGACAATGCCCGCACCCAGATCGCCGCCCGCCGCGCGGATCTCGGCGCCGCCAGGGGCCGTGAGGCTGCCGCGCGTGCCCAGCTCGACTACGCCCAGCGCGAGGCTGCGCGGCAGAAACAGCTGCTGGCCGAGGGGATCAGCTCGCAGGACGATTACGACAAGGCGGTGCTGGCCGTCCGCACCGCCAGCGAGTCCATCCGCAGCGCCGCCAAGGAAAGTTCGAGCATCGCGGCCGAACTTTCCGGCAGCGCGGACACTGCCACCGACACGCAGCCAGCCGTCCGCCAGGCGGCGGCGGTGCTCAACGATGCGCAGCGCGATCTCGGCTACACCGTGGTCCGCGCGCCGCAGGACGGAATCGTGACCAAGGTCAGCCAGTTGCAGGTGGGCGACTACGTCAGCGCCGGGAAGCCCGTCTTCACCCTGGTCGGCAAGCATCTGTGGATCGAAGCGAACTTCAAGGAAGACCAGCTACGCTACATGCGCCTCGGCCAGCCGGTGACGGTCGAGGTCGCGGCCTTCCCGGGCACCGGCCTCCGGGGCCATGTCGCGAGCTTCAGCCCGGGCACGGGCAATGCCTTCGCGCTGCTGCCGCCGGAGAACGCGACCGGCAACTGGGTCAAGGTGGTCCAGCGCCTGCCGGTGGAGATCGAGCTCGACAATCCGCCCGCCGACCTGCTGCTCCACGCGGGGCTCAGCGCCGATGTGACGGTCGATACCGGCCACCAGCGACACCTGTTCGGCCCCGACACGCCGCCGGCGCAGCCGAAGGGTACCAGCGGAACCGCCCAGTGACCGCGGGGCATTATCCCGACCCCACTACGCGGCGCTTCATCACCTTCTCGGTGATGGCGGCCACGATCATGAATGCGCTCGACAGCACGATCGCCAATGTCGCGCTGCCGCATATCCAGGGCAGCGTCTCCGCCTCGCAGGAGGAGATCACCTGGGTGCTCACTTCCTACATCGTCTCGGCGGCGATCTTTACCCCGCTGACCGGCTGGATGGCGGGGCGCTTCGGGCGCAAGCGGCTGATGCTGGTCTCGGTGGTCGGCTTCACGATCGCCTCGGGCCTGTGCGGCCTTGCGACCTCGTTGACCGAACTGGTGCTGTTCCGGGTGCTTCAGGGCGTGTTCGGCGCCGCGCTTGTGCCGATGAGCCAGGCGATCCTGCTCGACATCAACCCGCCCGAGCGTCACGGCCCGGCGATGGCGATCTGGGGCATGGGCGCAGTGCTCGGCCCGATCGTCGGCCCGGCGCTGGGCGGTTGGCTGACCGACAATCTCGACTGGCGCTGGGTGTTCTACATCAACCTGCCGATCGGGATCGTGACCTTCTTCGGGATCTCCGCCTTTCTCTCCGAGACCCGTGACGAGAACCCGCCGCGACTCGACTTCCTCGGCTTCGCGCTGCTCTCGCTCGGCATCGGATCGCTGCAGGTGATGCTCGACCGCGGGCAGCAGCAGGACTGGTTCAACTCGCTCGAGATCTGGATCGAGGCGATCGCCTGCGGCACCTTCTTCTACCTGTTCATCGTTCACCTCCTGACCACCAGCAAGCAGCCCTTCATCGACCTGCGCCTGTTCGCCGACCGCAATTTCGTGCTCGGCACCTCGTTCGGCTTCTTCCTTGGCGTGTTCCTGTTCTCGGTGCTGGCCCTGCTGCCGCCCATGCTGGAGGGGCTGCTGGGCTATCCGGTGGTGCTGACCGGGCTGGTCACCGCGCCGCGCGGGCTCGGCTCGATGGTTTCGATGATCGTGGTCGGCCAGCTCATCAAGCGCTTCGACGTGCGCGTGCTGACCCTGATCGGACTGACCTTCAGCGCGCTGTCGATGTATCTGATGTCGAGCTTCTCGCTCTATATGGACAGCACGCTGGTGATGGTTTCGGGCTTCGTCCAGGGTCTTGGCACCGGGTTGATCTTCATCCCGCTCTCGACCCTCGCCTTCACCACCCTCGACACCAAGCTGCGCAACGACGGTGCGGCAATGTTTACCCTAATCCGCAACATGGGCTCGGCCATCGGGATTTCGGTGCTGCAGGCGATGACCATCCGCAATGCCAGCACGGTCCATTCGCGGCTGGTCGAGAACCTGCGGCCGGACAATCCGCTGTTCCAGCAGGCCAAGCCGGACTTCCAGTGGACCTCGCCCGCCCAGGTCGCCGCGCTCAACGCCGAGGTCACCCGCCAGGCAGGAATGGTATCCTACATCGACGCCTTCTGGCTGCTGTTCGTCGCCACCTGCGCGATCGTGCCGCTGATTCTGCTGATGCGGCCGGCAAAGAAGGCACCAACCGACGACGACCTCGGTCTGCATATCGAGTGACATGATGAAACGAGCCCCCGCCCCTACCGTCCTGGCCCTTTCCGCCCTGCTGCTGGCCGGCTGCGCCGCTGTCGGCCCGAATTTCGAGCGCCCGGCGCCGCCGGCGGACACGGCCTATGTGGCCACCCCGGAACCGGCCGGCGCCCCCGCCCCTGCGCTTGGGGAAGGTCCGTCGCTGCGCTGGTGGGAGGCCTTCGGCTCGGCCAAGCTCGATGCGCTGGTCGACCGCGCGATTGCCGGCAACCAGTCGCTCGCCGCCAGCAACGCCACTCTCGAACGCGCCCGGGAACATCTCGCCGCGGTCGCGGGCGGGCGCCTGCCGCAGGTCGATGCAAGCGCCAACGCCTCGCGCCAGGAAGTGAACCTTGCCAGCTTCGGTTTCGATCCCTCGTCGTTCGGGATCACCGGCGGCAACCCGATCTTCAACCTCTATTCGGTCGGCGGGGGAGTTTCCTATGACCTCGACCTGTTCGGCGGCAAGAAGCGCGAGCAGGAACGGGCAGCGGCCCAGGCCGAAGCGCAGTTGCACGAGACCGAGGCCGCGCATCTCACCATCGCCGGAAGGGTGGTGAACCAGGCGCTGACGATCGCCGCGATCCGCGCGCGGATCGACACCGCGAACGACGTCATCGCCGATGCGGGGCGCTATCTCGACCTGACCCGGGCGCGCCAGCGCGCCGGCAAGGGCAATTCGGTCGACGTGCTGCAGGCACAGAGCCGCCTTGCCGCGGGCCAGGCAACCCTGCCGCCGCTGCAACAGCAGCTTGCCGAAGCGCGCAACATGCTGGCGATCCTGTTGGGAGTCGCGCCGACCGAGCTCGGCGCGACCGATTTCGCGATGGGCGATTTCACACTTCCCGCCGATGTGCCGGTCACCCTGCCGTCGGCGCTCGTGCACAAGCGGCCCGACATATTGCAGGCGGAGGCAGACCTGCACGCCGCCACGGCCGGCGTTGGCGTCGCGACCGCCAAACTCTATCCCGACATTACGCTGGGCGCTTCGCTTACCCAGTCGTCGCCAGGGATCGGCTCGATTCTCGACGAGGGCTTCCGCGCGTTCGATATCTTCGCCGGGGTGACCGCGCCGATCTTCCACGGCGGGACGCTCAAGGCAGAAAAGCGCGCGGCCGAAGCCGACACGCGCGCCGCCGCGGCGACGTATCGCCAGACCGTGATCGAAGCCTTCGGCCAGGTCGCCAATCTGCTCGGCGCGCTCGATACCGACGCGCGCGGCGTAGCCGCGCAGCAGGATGCGGCCTCGACTGCCCAGCGCTCGCGCGACTTGTCGCAGCGCGCCTACGAAGTCGGCAGCGGCACGGTGCTGCAGGTGCTCGACGCCGACCAGGCTCTCCAGCAGGCTCGCGCGACGCTGGTCGATGCCCGTGCCCGCCAGCTTCTCAATGTCGCGCGGCTTTATGTCGCAACTGCCGGGGGCTGGACGGGGCCGGCCCAAGTGGCCAACGCCGCCGATTGAGAGCGTTCCAGCGAACGAACGCCATTTTTCCGGCTTTTGCCCTTGTCAATCGCTAACGCGAGTGCTTATGCGAGTCATTCTCATTTAAGGTGAGGCTGATCCGCAATGACCGTGCACGCGCAGGTTCCGCTCGAAGACCGGGTTTCGTTCCCGGGTGGAGACGCGTGGACGGCTGGTGGCGGTTTCCGGAGTTCGCGCGGGAACAATGCGGTCTCGCTGGCCCTTGCGATCCTGCTTACGGGCGGGATGGTCTCGACGCTGCTCGCGCTCAACATAGTCGGCAGCAAGCATGTCGAGACCCGCGTGACGACGGTCACGCTGGAAGACAAGCTCGAGGATCAGCCCAAGAAGCCCGAAGAACCGGCGAAGCCGGAACAGGCGTCGCTGGTTACGCCACAGATTGCCCCCCCGCAGCCCATCGCGGAGATACCCGCACCGCCGATCGTGCTCTCGGAAGCCCCCGTCGCCCGTCCGGCGGTCGAACATCCCGAAATCGCCCTGTCTCCGCCCGCCCCGCCCGCTGCACCCAAGGCCGGGCCGCCGCTTGAGGCCAGTGACCTTTCGGGCAACCTCATCTCGGCCAAGCCGCCGAGCTACCCCGCCGAGTGCCGCCGCAATCGCGAGCAGGGCACGGTAGTGCTGGCGGTCGTCGTGGCGCCCGACGGGACTGTGCAAGAAATCTCCGTATCCCGCAGCAGCGGCTTCGACCGGCTGGACAAGGCCGCGCTCAATGCGGTGCGGAAGTGGCGCTGGACTCCGTTCAAGCGCGACGGGAACCCCGTGTCGGTGCGCGGACTGGTCCCGATTCCTTTCGTCCTGCGCGGCTGAACAAGCCTTTCCCGTTTCGAACCGACCGCCGCGCCAGGGAGCGAGGCCTTTCGCCCCGCAGATCCCGTGCGTGTGCATATTTGATAATGCGAGTCTTTCGCAATTGACGATGATAATGATTCGCAATAAGGCGCTGGCGACATCAACGAGAACAGGGATCAAATTCATGACACAGTCGGTTGCACGCGCCTCCCGGAAGCACGCGTTCCTTGCGCTGAGCTGCTTCGGCGCGGTGTTCGCACCCCAGGCGGCGAGCGCTCAGACCGCCCCGGCGGACGACGAGCCCAAGGTGCTGGGCGGCGTCACCGTGACCGAGACCGTGATCGACGACAGCATCAAGGTCGACCAGGTCGCCTCGCCCAAGTTCACCCAGAAGCTGCAGGACACGCCGCAAACGATTCAGGTGATCGACAAGCAGGTGTTCAACGAGCAGGGAGCGACCACGCTTACCGAAGCACTGCGCAACAGCCCCGGCGTTGGCACCTTCTACGCCGGCGAGAACGGCAGCACTTCCACCGGCGACGCGATCCGCATGCGCGGCTTCGACACTTCGAGCAGCATCTTCGTCGATGGCATCCGCGATCTCGGCACCATCTCGCGCGACATCTTCAACACCGAGCAGGTCGAAATCACCAAGGGCCCGGCCGGGACCGACAACGGCCGCAGCGCGCCGACCGGCGCGATCAACATGGTTTCCAAGCGCGCCTCACTCGAATCCGCCCTCTCCGGCACGGTCTCGGTGGGCGTGGACGGGCAGAAGCGCGCCACTGCCGACATCGACCAGACGATCGGAGCGGTCCCCAATTCGGCCTTCCGCCTCAACGCGGTCTGGCAGGACAGCGACGTGCCGGGACGCGACCGGGTCAAGAACCAGCGCGTCGGCCTCGCCTCGTCCTTCGGCGCCGGCATCGGCACCGACACGCGCGCCTATCTCAACCTGCTTTACGTCAACCAGAACAACGTGCCCGACGGCTTCGTCCCGGTGATCGGCCTGGACAGCTGGACGCCCTATCCGGGCCAGGAGGCGCTGATCGGGCACCCGGTCGATTCCTCCAACTTTTACGGCACCCGCGCCGATCACGACGACGTCGAGGCCGGCATGGCGACGCTGATCCTCGAGCACGATTTCTCGGATGGCCTGAAGCTGAGCAATATCGCCCGCTGGGGCCAGACCAAGCAGAACTACCTGCTCACCTCCTTCATGAGCACGGCCGCCAACGTGACCTATACCGACGTCGACGATCTTTCGACCTACATGCTCGCCCGCAGCAACCCGACCGTGCGGGATTCGCGCAATCGCATCCTGACGGACCAGCTTAACCTGCGCGCAGACTTCGCAACCGGGGGCATCGAGCACAACCTGAGCATCGGCGCGGAATTCGCCAGCGAAAAACAGGTGATTTACGGAACCACCACCTCGGGCAGCCGCCCCGCAGCCAACCTCTACGATCCCGACTGGGAGGATCGGGGAACGCTGAGCATCGTGCGCAACGGGGCGGGTGCCTGGGGCAAGACCGACACGCTTTCGTTTTACGCCTTCGACACCGCCAAGTTCTTCGAGGAAAAGCTGCTGATCACCGGCGGCATCCGGCTGGACCGTTACAAGACCGACTATTTCGCCGATGCGGTCTGCGGGGGCACCGGACGCGGCGCGGTGGACTGTGGCTCCAACCCGACCGGCACCATCGTGACGACCACCGATCTGTCGGACAAGGACACGCTGTTCAACTGGAAGCTGGGCGCGGTGGTGAAGCCGGTCGAGACCCTGAGCCTGTATGCGGACTACGCCCTGTCGCAGCAGCCGCCGGGCGGAGACAACTTTGCCCTGAGCAGCTCTGCAACCAGCGCGGCCAACCCCAACCTCAAGCCGCAAAAAGCCAAGACGATCGAGGCCGGCATCAAGTGGAGCGCGCTTGGGGAGCGGCTTGCGATCAACGCCGCGGTGTTCCGGACGAAGGTGCTGAACGAGATCAATTCGGCCGACATTTCGGACATCCAGAGCGGCTCGAAGCGCGTGCAGGGCATCGAGATTTCGGTTGTGGGTAACATCACCGACGCGTGGGCGGTCTCGGCCGGCTATACCCACCAGAAGACCAAGGTCCTCAACGGCGCGGTCGTCACTGCCGACGGCAGCTACAACCTGACCTACTCGCCCGACGATTCCTTCACCTCGTGGACCACCTACACGCTGCCCTTCGGCCTCGAACTGGGTGGCGGCGTGCGCTACGTGAGTGGGCTGCATCGCGGCACCGACGGTGCAGTGGGCACGCCCAAGGACACCGACGGCTATGTCGTCGCCGACGCGATCGTGTCCTACGCGCTGACCGACAATATCAAACTGCGGATCAACGCCTACAATCTGTTCGACAATGACTATATCGCGGCGATCAACAAAAGCGGATACCGCTACACGCCCGGAACCCCGCGCACTTTCCTGTTCAGCGCGGACTTCAATTTCTGAGCAGGATCGACCACAATCCACGGGGCGGGAGCCGGTCTCCCGCCCCATTCGTTCCAGTTGCCGGACCCTGCGATGCTGCTGCACATTCCCGAGATTCTCACCGCTGAGGAAGTCGCGGAATTCCGCCGCAGGCTGGAGTCAGCGGACTGGACCGACGGGCGCGAGACGGTTGGCCCGCAGGGCGCCCAGGTGAAGCGCAACCAGCAACTGCCCGACGCTTCCCCGGCGAAGGCCGAACTGGGGAATGCAGTGCTCGCAGCCCTGAACCGCAGCCCGCTGTTCTTCGCCGCCGCGCTGCCGCGCAAGATCCTGCCGCCGCGCTTCAACCGCTATGCCGGGGGTGGCGAATACGGCTTCCATATCGACGGGTCGGTCATGTCCCTCTCCGAGAGCGAGCAGATGCGCTCGGACATCTCCTGCACCCTGTTCCTCAACAATCCGGATGAATACGACGGCGGCCGGCTGGTGATCCGCGACACCTACGGCGAGCACTCCGTGGCCCTGCCCGCAGGCGATGCGGTGATCTATCCTTCGAGCAGCCTGCACCGGGTCGAGCCGGTCACCCGCGGCGAGCGGCTGGCCTCGTTCTTCTGGATCCAGAGCCTGGTGCGCAGCGACAGCCAGCGGCAGATGCTGTTCCAGATGGACACTTCGATCCAGACACTAACCGCAGAGGATGCCGACCGGGAAGCAGTGCTGCAACTGACCGGGGTGTATCACAATTTGTTGCGGCTCTGGTCCGAGACCTGACGGCGCTCAATAGACGTCGCGGCAATACCGACCCTGATCCTGCAGGGCGTCGATCCGCTCGGCGCCCAGCGCGGCACGCAGCGCTTCGTCCACTGCTTCGCCCATCGCGACGCTGCCGCAGACCATCACCGCGGCGCCGGAATCCACCCATTCTGCGAGACTGCCGGTTTCGGCCGCCACCACATGCTGAACATGGCACAGGGCCGTGCCGGCGCGCGAGAATACGCGCTGCAGCCGTGCGAGATGGCCCGAGCGCAACCAGTCGTCGAGCTCTCCCGCGAAGGGCCGGTCCCGCAACGGATCGCGTTCGCCGAAGATCAGCCAGTTTCGCGTTCCCGCCGGGCGTGCCTTGAGGTGGCTACGCAGGGACGAGATCCCGGTCCCGTTGCCCACGAGGATCAGCGGAACACCGGCGGCGGGGGTATGGAACCGCGGATTGGAGCGCACACGCAGCGCAATCCGTTCGCCGAGCACTGCACCTTCGCACAGCCAACCGGAGCCTAGCCCGCGGTTCCCGCTAGGATCGACGAACAGGCGCACCACCAGTTCGATCGCCCCGTCCGCCGGGATCGTCGCAATCGAATAGTCCCGGTGGGGCAATGCCGCCTGCCCCTCCAGCGCCCGGTCCGCCGGGCCCGGATAAACCTCGGCGATATCGCCCGCCGCCCACTCGGACGGTGCCGTCGCCGGCTCGATCCGCACTCGATACATTTGCCCGCCGGGGCTGCCGGGATTGAGCAGCTCGCGCTCCGCCAGCCGCCATTCGCCATAGCGCGGCGCCTCCCAGTCAGGCAGCGCAACCGCCGCGCCGAACAGCCGCAGGTTCTGCTGCCAGTGCCGCAGCGCGCCGGGATCGGCCTGGTCGACCTCGACCGGGTCGGCGGCATGGGTTGCCCCGGAATCGCGCAGCAGCCGGTCGAACGCCCGGCCGAACCCGCAGAAATTCCGATAGTGGCTGTCCCCCAGCGCGAGCAGCGCATAGCGCAGTCCATCCAGCCGGGGAGAGCCGGCGCGAAACTTGCGCAGGAAGCCGGCGGCGTCATCGGGGGCGTCGCCTTCCCCGGTCGTCGCGACGATAAACAGCGCCTCGCCCGTCCGGGCCAGCATCTCCGGCGTCAGATGCGCGAAGGAAGTCAAGGCGACCTGCCTGCCCGAATCCCGCAATGCCTCGGCAGTCGCCTTGGCATAAGCGGCGGCAGTGCCGGTCTGGCTGGCGTGGGCTACCAGCACCGCACCCTCCGCTAGCGGCACTGCCCGGCGCACACGGTGGGCCCAGACGGTGGTCCCGACGAGAGCGAGCCACGCGCCGCTCGCGCCGGCTGCGATCAACAGGCGGATGGTCTCGGTCACGCTTCGGCCATCGCCCGCGCCCGGCTGGACAGGCGGCGGACCCAGCGGTCGCCATCGCGCAGGACCAGGATGGCGGCGGCATCGGCGTCCTCGGCAAGCGCGATCCCCCGCTCTCCACCGAGCACGGTCATCGCCGTCGCGAGCGCATCGGCGATCATGCATTCGCGGTGCAGTACCGTTACCGACGGCAAGGCACTCTCGAGCGGCGTGCCGCTGCGCGGATCGATCGTATGCGCGAAGCGCTGCCCCCCAATCTCGACGAAACGGCGGTAATCGCCCGACGTCGCCACGGCCATCCCGGTGAGGCCGATCCGCACCGGCTCCAGCCTCGCGTCGGGCGGTGTCTCGATATCGACCCACCAAGGATAGCCGTCGGAGCGCAGGCCGCGGGCGACAAGCTCGCCGCCGACTTCGAGCAAAAAGGCGGAATACCCCGCGCGTTCCAGCGCGAGCGCGGCACGGTCCGCGCCGTGGCCTTTTGCAATGCCGGAGAAATCGAGCCGCAACCCGCCCGGCTGGCGCGCGCGGCCAGCAGCGGCGTCGAACCTTATCCGGTCCCACCCCGAGCATGCGCGGGCGGCAGCCAGCGCTGCGGGGGCCGGGGGAAGCTGCCTGGAAACAAAGGGGCCAAAGCCCCACAGATCGACCACCGCGCCGAGCGTGGGATCGAACGCCCCTCCGGTTTTCGCGGCCAGCGCCAACCCTGCGCGCAGCACGTGGGCAAACCCCGGCGAGAGCGCATGCCAGGTACCGGGATCGGCACGGTTGAAGCGCGACAGCTCGGAATCCGGCTCCCACTGGCTCATTTCGCCGACGACCGCGTCGAACGCGCCTTGCACCAGCCCGCGGACGGCTTTCGGGTCGACTGGGCCACCAAGCCGGAGGGACCAGCGCGTGCCCATGGTCGCGCCTTCCAGCACGGTCAGCTCGGGCACGGCCGGACCTGCCAGCCGCGCCGGCTCGACGTCCAGCGGAAGCAGGAGCAGGGCTTCGCTCATTCGGCCGGCTCGGCGGGTCCGCGCCGCGTCAGGGCGCGGAAACCTCAAGATTGGCGGTATATTGGAACCGGCGGCCGGTGATGCCCGGGCGCGGCGACGTATCGTCCTTGAAATCGGCGTGGACCCAATAGAGCCCCGGGCCGGTCCAGGCGATGGTCGCCTCGCCGTTGGCATCGGTGGTCGCGGTGATCGTGCCCTGATCGTTGCGGAACTTGCGGCCGTCGGGAATCGCCTCGACCTCGAGTCCGGCAGCCGGCTTGCCGTCCACCAGGAACCGGAACCGGCCCGGCTCGTCGCTAACCAGGTCGGCCGGCTGGGTGATCGGCTGCATTTCCAGTCCCTGGTCGCTGAGCTTGATCTCGGTCGGGCTGCCGAGCGTCACGAAGACTTCGTTACGCGAGCCGGCAAGGATCAGCTTGACGTCGGTTGCGCCTGCAGGCGGGCCGAAATCGGGTGTCGCCGGAACCATGATCGGCGCCGGGCCGTCGCCCTGCGGCCGCTCGTTCCCCCCGGGGCCGCCCCGGCCGCCTTCGCCGCCGCCCGGACGGTCTCCACCCGGCGTCCCCGCCGGACCTCCAGCTGCGCCGCCGGGCCGCGGTCCGCCGCGCCCGCCGACCCGGTACTCCTGCCCATCGAGCTTGTATGAGCCCATCACGGTGAGGCTCTGCGTCCCGACCCGCCACGTGCCCGGGCCGGTCAGATGCAGGTCGAAGGTGGTGCGATACTTGCCGCGCATGCCGTTCTCGAGCCGGGCCTCGCTGCCGTCGGGGGCATAGGCCTTGATCTGGTCGAGCGGCATTGCCGCGTGATCCGGATTATAGACGTCGGTGGACGCGCCCGCGTCGAAGGTAACCCAGCCGTCCTCGCCGGCCACATTGGTGGCGGACGGCTTGATCCACGGATTGTGGGCGAACAGCGGCGAAGACGAGAACAGGGCCACGCCGGCCAGCAGGAACTTGCGCTTCATGCGATCTACTCCGATCAGGGCTTGATGATGGCGCTGATCGCGCCGAGTTCGGTCTTGCCGGCGGCGGCCGCCTTGGCACCGCGCCCATTCCAGGCGAACGGCAGGCTTACGAGCTCGCGCCCGCCCTCTTCGCGCGCGGCCTCCACCACCAGCGTATAATTGCCCGGCTTCAGCGCGCCGAGGTCGAGCTTTACCCGCTGGACGCCGGGCGCCCGCGTCGCGCCGGTCAGCGCGTCGGCCGGCTTGGCGCTCTCGCGACCGCCCTTGCGCCACCAGCTGCGCAAGTCGCGGAGCCACTTGGTGCCGTGGTTCTCGCGGTTGTCGTAGTCGTACCACACGGCGAGGGTGCGGATCGCCGGCTGGCCCGCCTGCTCGAGCCAGATCGCCACGTAGGGCCGGTGATATTCGGCCACCTTCAGCTGGGGGACCGTCAGGGACAATTCGGCGGTGCCGGCCATGGCAGGCGCCGAAACGCCGGCGGCGACGATGCCCGCGGTCAGGATACGATAGGAAATGCGCATGGGTTTCACCTGTGAACGAACAAGAGGGCGAGGAGGAAGGGGAGCAGAACGCCGAGCCCTACGACGGGCCAGGTCGATGGCCGCGTGCGCGCATGCAACTGGAGCAGGAACAGGCCGGTGATCGAGAACACCAGGCAGGCGGCGGCGAAAATATCGATGAACCATCCCCACGCCGGCCCGGCATTGCGGCCCTTGTGAAGATCGTTGAGGTAGGAGATCCAGCCGTTGTCGACCGTCTCGAGCTTCGCCTCGCCGGTTTCGCGATCGACCGTCAGCGTTGCGTCGCCGCCGGGGCGCGGCATGGCGACGAACACATCGTAATCCGACCATTCTCCGATCGAGCCATCCAGCGCGATGCCGAACTGACGCTCAAGCGCATGCCGGACGCCCGCCGGCAGGGGCTGCTTCGCCCCGTCCTGCACCGGCCGGTGCAATTCCGCCAGCGACGGGGCGTCGAGCGTGAAGTGCGCCTCTCGCGTGATCGGCTGCGCGGCGATGTCGCCGGCGTGGTTGAGAGTTATCCCGGTGATCGCGAACAGCAACATGCCGGCAAGGCACAGGCCGGAGCTGATCCAGTGCCAGCGATGCAACTGGCGCAGCCAGAAACTTCGCTTGCCGCCGGCCGCGAGCGAGGATTTAAGGGAATCACGAGCGATCTGGGACACCTGCCCCCGCTATCGCTATCGCTAATCACTCGCAACAAGTTTCCGGGCGGGCGGGCGATCTTTTTTGTATTGATTTGTCGCAGTGAACGAACCTCGCGACGAGGCCGAGGGGGGGGCTGACGGGACGGAAACGCCGAGGCGTTGCCCGATAATCCCGATTGGCGAGCGCGCGCCGGACGCCAGGCCTCACCGGGCCTTATGCTGCCGGAAGTAGAGCAGGATCGCGAGCGTCAGCACGGCGAGGCACAGAATCGTCGTGAACACCCCCCCGGCCCCCGCTCGGTCCAGCAGGATTACGCCGATGAAAGCGCTCACGATCCCTCCAACCCGCCCCACCGCATCGGCAAGACCGATGCCGGTGGCCCTCATGGCGGTCGGGTAGATCTCGGCGGACAGCGTGTAGAGCGTGGTGACGACTCCGGCGACCCCGACGCCCGCCGCCGGAAGCAGCAGTAGCACCAGCCAGCCCATCGATGCGTCGATCCTGAGGAAGGTCAGTGCCGCGATCGCAGCGACCGCACCCAGCGCGAAGACGCAGGCGGTGGTGCGCGCTCCGACAAGGGTCATGCACCAGCCAGCGACCAGCGTCCCGGCCATGCTCCCCAAGGTCCAGTAGAACAGCGTGCGGCTGGCGAAGCCGACGTCGAAGCCGATCGAGGAGAACACCACCGGCGTCCAGTTGAGTACGATCGACCCGAGCACGTACATCACGAAGAACAGCAGCCACAGGAACAGCGAATCTACCAGCCGTTCGCGCAGCAGGGTGCCGACCTGCCCGCGCGCGGGCTTCCCCGGATCGACCGCGGCTGCGGGCTCGTCATGCGTCAGGCCGAGCCGTGCGAGAATCCTGCCATGCGCCTCCGCCCGCTGGGGGAAACGGGCGAGATATTTGGGCGATTCCGGGACCAGGAGAGCAAGCGCGAGGACCAGCGGGATGCAGGCGAGACCGCCGATCGCAAATATAGGCTGCCAGCCGTATCGGGGTGCGACATAGCCGGCGAGCAGCGAGCAGAGATTGAGACCCAGCGGCGTGACCAGCATGGTCAGGCTGACCATCAGCCCCTTGCGGTGATCGGGAGAAAGCTCGGTCGCCAGCGCGATGCCCGAAGAGAAATAGCCGCCCAGCCCCAGCCCGATCGCGAACATCAGCGGATAGAGCTCGGCCGGCGCACGAGCGAAGGCGGTCAGCAGCATCGCTCCGCCCTGGAGCACGGTGCAGCAGATGATCGGCAGCTTGCGTCCCTTCGCATCCGCCAGGAACCCGCCGAGAACGCTGCCGAGCGCCGTGCCGACCGAGATCAGCGCAAGCGGAAGAGCGAGGGCGTTGGCGGGGATGGCCCAAGCCGCGAGAACTGCGGGCGCAACCACCGGCAATGCCTGGAGGCAGTAGCCGCTGTAGAGAAACAGCAACAGCAACGCGACGCAGGCCCGGAACCAGTAGCCCCGGGCGGATGGGTTCGCGCGGATTGCCGCCGTGGCGGCATTGTCGACCTCGGCCATCGGCCCTCCCCGAAATTCGGCCGCCTGTCGTGACGGCCTGAAAGAGAAAGCGGCGCCGGGGACGGAGTGGGTCACCCGGCGCCGAGGTGCGGAGGGAGACCTCCGTCAGAACGCCTTGCGGACCACGAGCGAGAATTCGCGTGGCGCGCCGGGGAAGCTTTCGATCAGGCCGCTGGTGCCGGTGAGATCGAAGTTGTTGAGGAAGTAGTACTTGTTGAACAAATTATCGACGTGGAGCGCCACGGTCAGGTCGCGCTTCTCGTTCGCCCAGGTCAGCGAACCGCTGGCCACCGTGTAGCCGTCGATCCGGTTGGTCGGAGCATTGGCCGCGTTGGTGTAGATATGGCTCTGGTACGAGACGTCGATCCGCGGGGTCAGCGTGCTGTTGCCCAGCCCGATCTCGTATTGCGCGCCGACCGACCATTTCCATGCGGGTGCGAAAGGCGGAACGATATCGGGCGCAAGGAAGGTCGCCGGGTTGATGTAGTCGAACTTGAAGTCGAGATAGCTGAGTGAGGAATTGAACTGCAGCCCATCTACCGGCTCGCCCGAGAATTCGGCTTCGAAGCCCTTCATCGTGGCATTGCCGGCGTTCACGATCAGGCTGCCGAAGGCCACCCCGTATTCCGAGACGTCGAGCCGGGTCAGCTGGACGCCCGAATATTTGTCGTAGAAGCCGGTCAGGTTGAAGCGCAGGCGGTTGTCGAAGAAGTCGCTCTTGAGGCCGACTTCGTAATTCTTGAGCTTTTCCGGGCCGAACGGCAGCACTAGCGCCGCCGCTGCCGGGAACGGGTTGATACCGCCGCCCTTGAAGCCGGTCGCGAAGGTTGCATAGGTCAGCAGGTGGTCGGACCAGCGGTAATCGAGGCTGGCGCGGTAATCGACCACCGAGTCGGTCGCCGGCGGGCTCGTACCCTCGATCGCCGGATCGTTGACCGTGCCGTCCATGTTGAAGTGATGGAAGGTGTAGGTCTTCCGCTCATGGGTATAGCGGATGCCGGCGGTCAGGGTCAGCTTGTCGGTGAGCTTGGCGATCGCGGTAGCGAAAGCGGCCGCGCTGGTGGCACGGACATCGTCCTTGCCGTAATACTGCAGGAAATAGGGGCGGATATCGAAGAACGAATAATAGAAGGTATCCTGCCACGAGTAGAATCCGCCCAGGGTAATCTGAACCTTGTCCAGATCCGCGTTCAGCCGCCCTTCCTGGCTGAAGAACTTGTGGTTGAGCGAGGTCGCTTCGTAGGACAGGCGCGCGGGCGACTGGTCGTCGTCCACCGCGAACGAGGTATCGTATTCGCGATAGGCCGTGATCGAGGTCAGCGTCACCTCGTCGTTGAAGTGGTAGTTCGCTTTGCCGGAAATACTCCAGCCTTCATAATAGGTCCGCGGATCGATCGAATCCGCGATCGCCGGATAGCCGTCACGCCCGGCGCCTTGCGAATAGGTCGCGTAGTTGCAGTACTTGCCGCAAACGAAACGGGAATCGAACGGCACGCCGGGAACCGGGTTGGTCTCGGGATTGTCGTAATCGGCATAGGTTACCACCCCGCCGGGGCCGGTGTGGTTCTCATGATTGTAGGTGCCGGCGAGCAGGAAATCGAACTTGTCGTCGGGTGTGAACTTCAGTTGCGCGCGAACCGCCTGGTTCCCGATGCCGCCCTGCGGGTCTCCCGCCTTGCAATCCTTGGTGTTGACCGCGGCGGGGATCGCGGGATCGCCCGTGGCACAGCCGTAATCGAGCACCTTCACATAGCCGGTCTGGCTCTTGACCATGCCCGAGACGCGCAGGGCCAGCGTATCGGTCAGCCCGACGTCGAGCGAAGCGCGGATCCCGAGCAGATTGCGCGAGCCGCCGGTGAGTTCCACCGAGCCGCTGTCGTCGCCCTTGGGTTCGATGGTGAAGATGCGCACCGCGCCGCCCAGCGAGTTGCGCCCGGTCAGCGTACCCTGCGGACCGCGCAGCACCTCGACCCGGCTGATATCGAGCAGATCGAGCATCGAACCCGTCAGCGTGGCGTAATAGACGTCGTCGACGAACACACCCACGCCCGGTTCGAGCGCGGGGTTGAAATTGTACTGGCCGACGCCGCGGATCGAGGCGGCAAGGCTGGGCCCCCAGGCCGCGACCGAGGGCTTCAGCGTGACGCTGGGCACCTGGTTCGCGACTTCGTAGATATTGGTCTGGCCCCGCGCGTCGAGCATGTCGGCGGTCACCGCCGAAATCGCAATCGGCGTGTCCTGGATCGACTGTTCGCGGAACTGGGCGGTGACGATGATGTCGTTGCTGCTGTCGTCCTTGCCGGCAGCGCCCGCATCCTCCGCGAAAGCCGCCGTGGTCCACAGGCAGCCGGCCAAGGCCGCGCCGGCCAACAGATACCGATTGAATCGCATGAAATCTTCTCCCATCGCCGACGCCTTTCGCGACGCCTTGTTTCGTCCGGATGGGCAGCCTGCGTCGCCGATCTGCGCCGTCGCTGCGCCGGAAATTCCTCTCTTCGGGACAATCCGCCAAACGGCGAATCGCGCCGCTCACCTGAATTGCCTAACCATAAAATATATTATTGCCCGATTCTGTCAAACTACCTAGTTCGGTCAGACAAGAACCGCGGCGCAGCGGCGTCACAGCAGGGGAGAAGCAGGATGGGCGAACTGGAAGGCAAAACCGCGCTGGTGACGGGCGCATCCAAGGGCATCGGCTCGGCGATCGCGCGGGCGCTGGCAGCCGCGGGCGCGGCGGTGGGTGTGAACTATGCGTCGGACCGCGCCGGAGCCGAGCGAACGGTCGCCGCGATCGCGCAGGACGGAGGACGGGCGCTCGCGATCGGCGGCAGTGTGGCTTCCGCAGACGACGCGCGGCGCATGGTCGCGGAGACGGTCGCGGCCTTCGGCTCGCTCGACATCCTGGTCAACAATGCGGCCGCCTACGACATGGGTGCGCTGGAAGAGATTACCGAGGCCGAGTATCACCGGCATTTCGGCACCAACGTGTTCGGCCCGCTCATGCTGGTGCAGGCTGCGCTCGCGCACTTCCGGCCTGGTTCGTGCATCCTCAACATATCCTCGTCGATCGTGCTTGCGCCCGAGCCGCAGACTTCGCTCTACAGCGCCTCCAAGGCTGCACTGAACATGCTTGCCAAGGTGTGGGCAGCCGAGCTGGGTAGCCGCCAGATCCGGGTCGCGACGATTTCGCCCGGGATCACCCACACCGATGGCCACCCGGTGCGCGACTGGGGCGACGAGATCGTCGCGCCGCTGATCGCGCGGACGCCGCTCGGGCGGATAGGGGATCCCGAGGACGTCGCCAACGCGGCGGTGTTCCTCGCGTCGGAACGCGGGCGCTGGATCACCGGAGCGGATCTGCACGTCTCGGGCGGCTTCCGGTGAAACTGTTCCTGATCGGAGCGACCGGCAATATCGGGAGCTGCATCCGGGACGAGGCGCTTGCCCGCGGACATCTGGTCACCGGCATGACCCGCGATGCGGCTCGGCTGTCGCCGCGGCCCGGCTTGTCGATCCATCGAGGCGATGCCCTCGATCGAAGCGCGCTGGCAGCCGCGATCCGCGGGCACGATGCGGTGGTGGTGGCGCACGGCAGCATGCCCGACGATCCGAATATCGGACCCAACACCACCCTGGCCGCGGTCTCGATCCTCGGCGCGCTGCGGGATGCGGGGATCAGGCGGGTATTTTGGGTCGGCGGGGCCGGCAGCCTGTTCGATGCCGAGGGCAGACGCGTGCTCGATGCGATGGAGCTTCCGCCGTGGGCGCGGTCGGCGATCTGGTCGATGGCGGCATTGCTGATGCACTTGCAGACGATCGAGAATCTCGACTGGAGCTTTCTCAGCCCGGCGGTATGGATCGGTCCGGGCGAACGGACGGGGCGGTTCCGGCTTGGCCTGGACGAGGCGGTGGTCGATGCCGACGGCAAGAGCGCGATCAGTTATGCCGACTACGCGGTTGCCACGATCGACGAGCTGGAAAACCCCCGCCACATCCGCAGGCGATTCACGCTAGGCTATTGAACCAGCGCCGCCTCCGGTTGGCGAGCATGGCGGGATCGCCTATGCGCGGCGGGGGGCCGCAATCGCCAGCAAGAAAGGACCAGCGCGATGCCGAAGGGGAACCGGCAGACAACCAAGGAGCGCATCTTGCAGGCGGCTCGCGAAGAGTTGCTCGAACACGGCTGCGCCGGCGCGCGGGTCGATCGGATCGCGGAGCGGGCAAAGACCAGCAAGGAGCGCATATACCACTATTATCGCAGCAAGGAGGAACTGGCCGACGAGGTGTGGATCCGGCAGGCGGTCGCGATCCAGGAGAGGGTGAAATTCGACCCCGACGACATCGACAGCTTCATCGGTTCGCTGTTCGATTTCTATTTCGACAATCCCGAGGAAGTGCGGCTGTGGCTGTGGTTCCTGCTCGAACGCGGAAGCACCAGCCTGCCGCAGGACGATTTCCGGGTCGCCGCGGTGCAGGAGCGGATCGAGTCGGTGAAGCTGGCGCAGAAGCTGGGCTATATCGATCCCGCATGGAACCCGATCCTGTTGCTCAACATGATCAGTTCGCTTGCCGTCAGCCGGGTGATCGCGCCGAGCTATGTCCATGAGGTCGGCAAGACGGTCGACCGCGACGGCAGCAAGCGCATGGCCAACCAGCATCGTGCGGCGGTGATCGAGATCGTGCATACACTGCTCGCCAAGGCGCCCCAAATCCAAACCGGGCCCGCCATCGGCCAGCGATAGCGATCCGACCCAGATCGACATATTTTTTATACCATATTGCATTCAATAGTGTAGGCTATCCTCGAGAGAGGAAGATCTGCATAATGGCGGACAAGGAACAGACCCTGCTGGTAACAGGTGCGTCGGGCGGTCTCGGGCAGCTGGTGATCGAAAACCTGATCGAACGGCACGGCGTCGCGCCCGAGCGGATTGTCGCGGTGACCCGCTCGCCGGCAAAGCTCGCCCAACTGGCCGCGCGGGGTGTGCAGGTCAGGCCGGGCGACTTCGACGATCCGGCGTCGCTCGACCGCGCCTTTGCGGGCGCCGACCGCGCCCTCGTCATCAGTGTCGATGCCGATCCGCTCGATAGCTATCTCTCCGATACCGACATGCTTGGCAATCCGAAGCGCCGCCGCGTGGTCCGCCAGCTCGCGGCGGTCCAGGCCGCGGAGCGCGCGGGCGTACGCCATGTGATCTACACCTCCGCCCCCAACCCCGAGCCGCCGACCGTGTGCTTCTGGAAGCGCGACCACTGGCATACCGAGGAAGCGATCCGCAGCGGCGGCACGGACTGGTCGATCCTGCGGATGTGGGAATATCCCGATTTCCACCTCACCTACAGCTGGGCGCAGGCGCTGGGCAGCGGGAGCTTCGTGACGGGCGCCGGCAGCGGGCGCTGCGCCTTCATCGCCCGCGAGGATTGCGCCCGCGCCGCGGCCGCCGCGCTGGTTCGGGGGGAGCACGGGCGGGTCTACGACATCACCGGCACGCAGGCGCTGACGATGGATGAAGTGTTCGACCAGCTCACCGCGATCAACGGCAGACCGGTCGAGCTGACCCATGTCTCGCCGCAGGAGATGCGCGCGCGGCTGGAAGCGAACGGCGAGGAACTCGCGCCGGTATTCGCGGCCTTCCACGAAGGCGTACGCCAAGGGAAATACGACTGCGTCAGCGGCGATTTCGACGAGCTTGCCGGCACGACCCCGGACACGCTGGACCACTTCCTCCGCGCCCACCCGGTCACCGAAGAACAGACGCGCGTGACCTACCGTTTCGCCGACCACCCCGCCTAGAAACGAGAGGACCGTTCGTGACCAATGCAGGCATGAGCCCCGCGCAGATCATCGAGGACTGCAATCGCCTGATCATGGAAAACCGCGCGATGGAGGCGGTCGAGAAATATGTTGCCGAGGATTTCATCGAGCACAATCCGATCGTGCGCGGCGGCAATCGCGAGGGCTTCATCGAACATCTTGTGGCGGGTGGCTTCACCAACCCCGACAATCCGCGGATGAAGATGACCGTCGACCGGGTGATCGAGCAGAACGAGATGGTCGTCACCCATATTCATGTCGACATGCCGGACGGTCCGACCCTGGTGTTCATGGACATCTACCGGGTCGAGAACGGCAAGATGGTCGAGCATTGGGACGTGATGCAGCCGGTGCCGGAGACTTCGGTCAACGGCCGGGTGACGATGTACTGAAGCCGGGGCAGGCAGATGAAACTTATCGTCTCGGGCGCCTCGGGCGATCTCGGCGGCCGAGTGGCCCGGCAATTGCTTGACCTGGTTCCGGCCGAAGACCTGATCCTGCTGACCCGGAATCCCGACGGCCTGGCGGATCTTGCCGCGCGCGGCGCGGAGGTGCGCGCGGCCGATTTCGACCGCCCGGGAACGCTGGCGACGGCGCTCTCCGGCGGAGAGCGCATGCTGCTCGTGAGCACGATCGCGGTCGGCCCGACCCGCCGCGCCCAGCACCGTGCGGCGATCGACGCGGCGAAAGCGGCGGGCGTGAGGCGGCTCGCCTATACGTCCTGCGTCGGGATCCATCCGCGCAATCCCTCCTTCATCGTGCCCGACCACACCTATACCGAAGCGCTGCTGCGCGATTGCGGGATGGAAACGACGATCCTGCACATGGGCTCCTATGCGGATATCCTCGCCCGCGCGATCGTCCCACAGGCGCTGGCCAGCGGGCACTGGGTTTCGCGCTCGGGCGATGGCCGGCTGGCCCACGTTGCCAAAGACGATTGCGCACGCGCCGCCGCCCACGTGCTCGCCGATGATGGCCATGCGGGAGCGGTCTACGAGATCACCGGGCCCGAGCTGATGTCCAATCGCGAGGCGGCGGCACTGGCCGCCGAGATGGCCGGCCGGCCGATCGCCTATCTTGAACCCTCCTCCGCCGACGAGGAAGAAGTGGCCAAGCAGGCCGCCGCCTGGGTCGGCCCCTTCACGCTTGCCGACCTGCTCTCGAGCGAGCTCGCCGTGCGCGACGGCTTCAACGCGATCTGCAGCGATCATGTGGAGATGATTACCGGGACTCCGGCGAAGGCGCTTCGGCAGGTCTATGCGGAGGCCGGAATCGGGAGCTGATCCTCGACGCGCATCGCGTCCCAGTGCTCGACCACCTTGCCGTCCTCCACCCGGTAGAGCTCGAGAATTCTGAGCGGCGGGCTGCCCGGTTCCTCGCACCACATATGCACGCAGACGTGATCGCCCTCGGCCACCACATTCAGAACCTTGAGCCTGACGTCGCGCAGCCCTGGCCGGTCCATCCGCTCGCGCACCAGCACCTGCTTGAAGCCTTCGAGATTGCCGCCCGGGATATCCGGATTGTGCTCGAGATAGTCCGGCGAGAAATAGCGCTCAGCAGCTTCCATTCCGCGCTGCTGCTCGAACAGGGCACAGATCTTCACAACGACCTGCCTGGCCGGATTTTCCATCGCTAGCTGAACCCGCCCGATGCCTCGAGCATCGTGCCCGTTATCCACGCCGCCTCGTCCGAGGCGAGGAACACCACCGCAGGCGCGACGTCTTCGGGATGGCCGAAGCGGCGGAGCGCAGTATGCTCGATCAACGCCTTGACGGCCGCCTCGTTGTCGAGCGTGCCGATCCGGCGATTGCCCTCGGTATCGGTCGCGCCGGGCAGCACCATGTTGACGCGGATCTGGCGCGGTCCGAGTTCCTTGGCGAGAAAGCGGGTTATTCTCTCCAAGGCCGCTTTCGACCCGGCATAGAGCAGAGCGTTCGGCATCGGATTGAGCACGCCGGCCGAGCCGATGTTGATAATCGAACCTCCTTCGGTCAGGTGCGGGCTCGCCTCACGAGTCAGCAGGATCGCGCCCAGCACGTTCACGTCGAAGTGGCGGCGATAGTCGTCGACCGAGATCGCCTCGACCGGGCCGAAACTGAAATAGGCAGCATTGTTGACCACGATGTCGAGCCGGCCGAAAGCGGCCACCGCCTGTGCGACCAGGCCCTGCACATCGCTTTCGGACGAGACGTCTGCGCCGAGCGCGACCGCGCGCCCGCCGGCTGCGCCGATCCGCTCGACCACGCGCTCGGCGCCTTCGCGGTCCGACGCATAGTTTACTGCTACCGCGGCGCCGGCATCGGCCAGCCGAAACGCGATCTCGGCCCCTATGCCTTTCGAACCCCCGGTGACGATGGCCACCTTGCCCGCCAGATCGACCAAACCGCATTCTCCCTGCCTGTGTTTTGCGGAAACCTAGGGATGGACGAAGCTCGGGTCAAACTGTTTGGTTTGGAACTTTTGCGCATCGCGCGGCTGGGGGTTTCAATGCGCGGAGACCGGTCCCCCCACCCCGCCCTTCGGCTTCGGAATGACCCAGGCGAGCTGCGCCGCAAGGACGCACAGGACGGCGGTAATCAGGAACAGGTGGTCCGCCGCGATCGCCGCGCCTTGCTGCTCGATCAGTTGCGCAAGCTGGGCCCGCGCCTGCTCCATGCTCATGCCCAGCCCACGCATCCGGTCGACGAAAGCATCGGCCTGCGTACCGAGGCCGGCAAGCTGCGCCCGCGCCTCCTGCGTCCCGTCGGCCCATTGGGTGGTGATGATCGAGGTTGCCAGCGCGGTCGCCAGCGTGCGGACAAATGCCATCAGGCCCGCGGCCGAGGCGGTTTCCTTCGGCGGAACCGTCGCGAGGCCGAGCGTCATCAGCCCGATCATGAAGAACGGCGTGCCCAGACCCTGCAGGAGCTGCGGCCAGGTATAGTCCCAGAAACCGAGCCCGACGCTCCATTGCGCGCGGAAATAGGACACCACGCCCAGCCACATGAGTCCGAGGCAGACGGTGATCCGCATATCGATCCACTTGCCGGCCCTGCCGGCGACCGGCGCCAGCACGATCGCGAACAGGCCCATGGTCGACATCGCATAGCCCGCCCAGGTGGAGGTGTAGCCCATGGTCGCCTGGAGAAACATCGGCACCGCCACGACGGAGGCGTAGATCGTGCCGAAGCCGATCGAGATCGCCACCGTCGCCGCCGCGAGCCCCCGGTGGCGCAACACGCGCAGATCCACGATCGGATGATCGTCGGTCAGTTCCCAGATAAGGAAGGTGACGAAGCCGACTGCGGCGGCAGCCGCGAGGCCCACGATCATCGAGGAACCGAACCAGTCGTGCTCGCGCCCGAGATCGAGCATGATCTGGAAGCAGCCAACCCAGAACACCAGCAGCGCGAGCCCGATCAGATCGACCCGGCGCGACACGGTCTGCGTCTCGTAGGGCCGCAGCAGCGTGTAGACTCCGGCTATGCAAACCGCGGCGGGCGGCAGGTTGATGAAGAATATCCACGGCCACGACCAGTCGTCGCTGATCTTGCCGCCCAGGATCGGGCCGAGGATCGGCGCGACGATCGTGGTCATGGCGGCGACCGACATCGCAAGGCCGGCCTTGGCGCGGGGGAACACGCGCAGCAGCAACGTCTGCGACAGCGGCATCAGGGGACCGCCGCACAGGCCCTGCGCAACGCGGAAGGCAATCAGCATCCCCAGCGTCGAGGACAGGCCGCACAGGGTCGAGAACAGCGTAAAACCGCTCAGCGCGAACATGAATGTCCGCAGCGTGCCGAACCGTCCCGCCAGCCAGCCGGTCAGCGGCACGCAGATCGCCTCCGATACGGCGTAGGAGGTGATGATCCAGGTACCCTGGCTGCTCGACACACCGAGGCTGCCGGCGATATGCGGCAGGCTGACGTTCGCAATGGTGGAATCGAGCAGCACCATGAAATTGGCGAGCCCGAGGATGAGGGCCGCCACCGCCAGCCGTGGGCCGGCCAGCGGTGGCGGAGTGGCGGCCCCCTCGGGGGGAGAAGCGGGGCCGCTCACTTACTTGGTCACATCGATGGTGGCGTCCATGGACAGGCCGACCCGCAACGGGTGCTGCGCCAGTTCCTTCGGGTCGAGCGCGACCCGAACCGGCAGGCGCTGGACCACTTTTATCCAGTTGCCGGTGGCGTTCTGCGCCGGGATCAGCGCGAAGGCCGAACCCGTGCCGCCCGCGAGCCCGGCAACTTTGCCGTGGTAGACTACCCCGCCACCGTAGAGGTCGGACGTCAGTTCGACCGGCTGGCCGGCATGCACCCGCTTCAGCTGGCCTTCCTTGAAATTGGCGTCCACATAGAGGCGGTCGATCGGCACCAGCGTCATCAGCACCGTGCCCGCGGCGACCCGCTGGCCGACCTGGACCTTGCGTTGGGCGATCACCCCGTCGAACGGCGCGCGGATCACCGTCCGGTCGAGATTGAGCTTGGCCTGGTCGCGCGCCGCGCGGGCGGCGAGCACCTCGGGGCTGGTGCTTTCGGTGGTGCCCTGGGTCAACGCCAGCGTCGCATCGGCTTCGCGCGTGGCGGACTTCTGCGTCGCCTGCGCCTGGGCGACCTGCGACTGCGCGACCGCCAGATTGGCCTGGGCGGTGCGCAGGGCGTTGGTCGCCGCGGTCAGTTCGTCGCCCGAGACGGCGCCGGTCGCCGACAAGGCCTTGCGGCGGTCGAAGTCGATTTTCGCGCGGTCGTAATTGGCCTGCGCAACGCTGGTCTGCGCCCGCGCCGCCTGGATGTCGGAACCGCGCGCCTGCGCCTGCGCCAGCAGCGCCTGTCCGCTCGCCGACGTCTGGCGATAGGCCCGCTCGGCCTTGACCAGATCGGCTTCGGCCTGAGCCAGCGCGATCCGCGCGTCTGAATCGTCGAGCTTTACCAGGATGTCGCCCGCCTTCACATGCGCGGTCTCCTCGACCAGCACCTGCGCGACCGGGGCGCCGACCAGCGGGGTGATCTGCGCCGCGTCGGCGCCGACGTAGGCATTGTCGGTCGAGACCGAACGCCAGGCAAAGCCAAGTTGCCAGATCAGCACCACGGCGGCGATCACGGCCAGCACCGCGCCGAAGATGAGGAACAGCCGCTTGCGCGTCGCGGCCTTGCCGGAAGGCTCGGTATCGGGGGTTTCGGACTGAGTGGCCATATTGCTTACCTTGAGGGGGAATTCTGGGTTTCGGAAAAGCCACCGCCGAGCGCACGGACGAGAGCGATGTCGAGCGTGACCGCGCGCGCATCGAGATCGGCGGCGCTGCGCCGCGCGGCAAGAACGGTGTCTTCGGCGGTGAGCACGTCGAGATAGGTCGCAAGCCCCCCGTGATAGCGTTGCTGCGCGATCGAATAGGCGCCCTCCGCCGCTTTCAGAGCGGCAGCGGCGGCGCTACGCCGCTGACCGAGCGCGCGGATCGAAGCCTCGGCGTCGGCGACATCCTGCAGCGCCTTGATCAGCGTCGCGTCGTAATTCGCGACCGCGAGGTCCGAAGCGGCCTCGGCTTCGCGCAGTTGCCCGACCAGGCGTCCACGATTGAACAGCGGCAGGCTCAACGCCGGGCCGACCGACCCGTAGGTCGAGCCGCTGTCGACCAGCTTGTCGAGCCCGAGCGACTGGATGCCGATCAAGGCGGTCAGGTTGATGTCCGGATAAAAGGCAGCACGATCGCTCCGGATCGTGTGGGTCGCCGCCTCGGCACGCAGGCGGGCGGAGACGATGTCCGGGCGCCGGCCGACGAGGTCTAGCGGGAGATTGGCGGGCAGACCGCGTGGGGTGAGGGCGGCGAGTTGCGGGCGGGCGATGGCGAGCCCGCGGTCCGGCCCGCTGCCCACCAGCGCGGCAAGCCGGTTGCGGGTCAGGGCGATCGCCTCGTCCAATGCGGCGAGGTCGGCCTCGGCCGCCGCCGCCCGCGACTGGGCAAGCTGCAGCGTGCCGCGGTTGTCGAGTCCGTTGTCGACCCGCTGACCGGTGAGCTTGAAGGTATCGTTGCGTACATCGAGCGCGCGCGCGGCGACGTCGCGCTCGGCAAACAGCTGCGCGAGATCGGCATAGGCGCCGGCGACATTGCTGGTCAGCAGCAGCAGAGCCTGATCGGCATCCACCCTGGCCGCCTGCGCCTGAGAGGTCGCGGCGGCCAGCGCGGCGCGGTTCTTGCCCCACAGATCGAGGTCGAACGAGGCGCTGGCGTTGAGCGAGCCCGCATCGTTCCAGCCCTTGGGCACGAAATCGGCCGGAATGCCGTTGTTGTAGCTCTGCTTGGTCAGTTCCAGGCCGCCGCCGGCCGAGACGCTGGGCAGCAACACCGAGCTGGCCTGGCCCGCCAGCGCGTCTGCCTGGCGGATCCGAGCCATCGCGGCGGCCAGATCGGGCGATCCCGTACGCGCTTCGGCGATCAGCGCATCGAGCTGGGGATCGCCGTAGGCCTGCCACCAATTGTCGCCCGGCCATGCGGCCTCGGCACCGGGCGCGGCGGCAAGGCTGCGATCGGCCGGCAGGCTCGAAACGGAACGGGGTTGTGCCAGCCTGCCGGGAGCCGGCGCGCAGGCGGCGACACTGGCCAGCAGCAGGGCGGAAATGAGACGCTTCACGAAACCGTACTCCTTGGTACAGAATCGCCCTTGCGCTCATCCGCAAAATGAGTCAAGAAGATCGTACTGGAGAGTACGATAAATGATCTGCGAGGATGACAAGATCCCCGGACGGCGCGAGGCGAAGCGGCAGGAACGGCGCGCGGCGATCGTCGCCGTAGCTCAGCGCCATTTCCAAGAGCACGGCTATGGCGGGGTCAGCATGTCGGCGATCGCCGCCGAACTGGGTGGCTCGAAAACCACGCTGTGGACCTATTTCGCTTCCAAGGAGGATCTCTTCGCCGCCGCGCTGGAAGAGTGGACGGTGGAGTTCGGCTGCGCCGACCTGATCCCCGACCTCGGCAGCCTGCACGAGACCTTGGTCGGCTACTGCGCCAATTTTCTCAGGGTGATGCTCACGCCCGGCGTCGCGACCCTGTTCCGCCTGGTGATCGCGGAAGGCCCCCGCTTTCCAGAAATCGGCCGGATATTCTACGAGCATGCCCCGCTCCGCCGCCACAGGACGCTGGCCGGCTATCTCGAGCGACAGATGGATGCCGGAGAACTGCGCCGGGTCGATAGCCTGCGCGCCTCGGCACAACTGCACCACCTGTGCATGTACCGCCTGTTCATGCACAGCATGTGGGGACTGGATCCCGACGTTTCGCAGCAGGCGATCGTGCGCGAGGCGGAGGAAGCGGTCGACATGTTCCTGCGCGGCTACGGCGAATAATGGACGCGGCGGCGCAATGCGGCTAAGGGCCGCGCGATCCCCCCGCTTCGGCGTCCCCCCGCGCCGTGATGCCGCCCGATCGATCCACTGACCCAACGGATTGCGCGGGGCGGCGCCCGACAGTGAGTTATATGAACTTTTCCGACCTCCCCCCGTTTCTTTCAGAAGCCCTTGCCGAGCGCGGCTATGCGCAACCCACCCCGGTCCAGGCGGCCGTTCTCGAAGACCACGCAGGCGGCCGCGACCTGATCGTTTCCGCCCAGACCGGCTCCGGCAAGACCGTCGCCTTCGGCCTCGCCATGGCGGATGACCTGCTCGGCGAAGCCGGCACGCTCGAACCGGCAGACGGCCCGGCTGCGCTGGTGATCGCCCCGACCCGCGAACTGGCGTTGCAAGTCAGCCGCGAGCTGATCTGGCTCTATGCCAAGGCCGGCGCGCGGGTGGTCACCTGCGTCGGCGGGATGGACCCTTCGAAGGAGCGCCGCAATCTCGCCCATGGCGCGCATATCGTGGTCGGCACGCCCGGCCGCCTGCGCGACCACCTCGAGCGCGGCGCGCTCGATCTTTCGGCGCTGAAGGCGATCGTACTCGACGAGGCCGACGAGATGCTCGACATGGGCTTTCGCGAGGATCTCGAGGAAATCCTCGACGCCACGCCGGAAAGCCGCCGGACGCTGCTGTTTTCCGCCACCATGCCCCGCCCGATCGCCGAGTTGGCCAAGCGCTACCAGCGCGAGGCCGTGCGCATCTCGACCATCGGCGGCGAACGGGGCCACGGCGACATCGCCTATCAGGCCGTCACCGTATCCCCGTCGGAGATCGAGAATGCGGTGGTGAACCTGCTGCGCTTCCACGAGGCGGAGACCGCGATGCTGTTCTGCGCGACGCGCGACAACGTCCGCCACCTCCACGCGACGCTGCAGGAACGCGGATTCGCGGTTGTCGCCCTCTCTGGCGAGCATTCGCAGTCGGAACGCAACCACGCGATGCAGGCGCTGCGCGACCGCCGGGTGCGGGTCTGCGTGGCAACCGACGTCGCCGCACGCGGGATCGACCTGCCGACGCTGAGCCTGGTGATCCACGTAGAGATCCCGCGCGATGCCGAGACGTTGCAGCACCGGTCGGGCCGCACCGGGCGCGCGGGCAAGAAAGGCACCGCGGTGCTGATCGTCCCCTATCAGCGCCGCCGCCGGGTCGAGGGCATGCTGCGCGGCGCGCGGATCGAGGCCGAATGGATCGAGGCGCCGACCCCGCAGATGATCCGGGCAAAGGATCGCGAGCGGCTGCTGGGCGCGTTGCTCGAACCGGTCGAGTTCGACGAGGAGGATCGCGAGCTAGCCACCCGGCTGCTGGCCGAGCGCTCGCCGGAAGACATCGCCGCAGCCCTGGTCCGCTCGCACCGTGCGAGCCTGCCGCAGCCGGAAGACCTGATCGCCAACACGCCCGAGGCGCGCCGCGAGGCGCAGAAGGATCGCCACCGCGCCGGTTTCGAAGATGTCGTGTGGTTCCGCATGGAGGTGGGCCGCCGCCAGAATGCCGATCCGCGCTGGATCCTGCCGCTGCTGTGCCGCCGCGGACACATCACCCGCAACGAGATCGGCGCGATCCGGATCGGCGGCAACGAGACCTATTTCCAGGTCCCGCGCCAGATCGCCGGCAAGTTCGGCGCGGCACTGGCCCGCACGGCCAATTCTGAAGACGAGCAGGACCGCATCCTGATCGAGCAATCGGCGGCCGGCCCGCGCGACGACGCGCGCGCCAACCGCCGCAACGGCGGCCCGCCGCACGCGCCGCGCGTCCACCGCAAAGGCCCCGGCAAGCCCGGCGGCAAGCCGTTCCACAAGCGCAAACCGCGCGATTGATGGCAGGCGCGCTGCGGATTCTGGTGGATGCCGACGCCTGCCCGGTAAAAGACGAGATCTACCGCGTCGCCGCGCGCTACACCGTCCCGGTAACGATCGTCAGCAACAGCTTCCTGCGCATTCCGCAGGATCCGCTGGTAAACCGGGTGGTGGTGAGCGACGGGTTCGACGCGGCCGACGACTGGATCGCCGAAGCGGCAGACGGAGCCGCGATCGTCGTGACCGCCGACATCCTGCTGGCCGACCGCTGCCTCAAGGCCGGCGCGACGGTCCTGGCGCCCAACGGCAAGCCCTTCACCGCCGGCTCGATCGGCGGCGCGATCGCGACCCGCGCGATCATGGCGGACCTGCGGGCCGGCGGCGAACAGATCGGCGGCCCGCCGCCTTTCGGCAAGGCGGATCGCTCGGCCTTCCTCCAGGCGCTGGACAGCGCGATCAACCGCCTGCGGCGGGCTGGACATTGATATCGACGTGCAGGCGGATCGCATCGTGCCGCCAGTATTCGCGGTCGTATTCGATCACCCTTCCGCGCTCGTCGAAGCTGGTACGCACCACCATCAGCCCCGGCGTGCCCGCCTTGACCCCGAGCTGTTCCGCCGCGCTGCGGACCAGCGCGCAGGGACGCATGTCGACCCGGTTGCGGACCACCGACAGGCCGTAATGCGTCTTGAGGATCTGGGTGAGCGAGCCGTTCAGATCGTGCTCGGTCAGGCCGGGGACGAGCTGCGCATCGACCGTGATGCGTTCCACCAGCACCGCCCGCCCGTCGATCGAACGGCGCCGAGAGACCACGAACATCCGCGCACCCGGTGCCACCCGAAAGATGTCCGCTACCGCCGGCAGGGCCGGCACTTCAACCACCGACAGCGTCTCGGTCGCAGGCTTGCGGCCCTGTTCGGCGACATAGCTCATGAAACCCGCCCAGCGGGTGGGGTCGTAGGTCACCGGCGGCGGGGACACATACCAGCCGCTGCGGTCGCGGCGGTAGATGAGGCCTTCGGCCTCGAGCTGGAACAGCGCCTCGCGGATCGTGCCGCGCGCGGCACCGCTTTCGGTCTGGAGCTGGCGTTCGGATGGCAGCCGCTGCCCCGGGGCGAGCTTGCCGTCACCGATCCCTTCGGCGATGCGGTCGCGCAGGGCCAGATATTGCGGCATCGCCGGTGGCGGCTTGTCTTCCTCGACCGGCCCTGCCCTGCTCATCGAATGCCTTCCCACCGTTGTCCCGGCCACCGCTGTCCCGGCTGCCGTTCTTCGGCAAAACCGCAGGTGCTGGCAAGGCTCTAAACCGGCGCCGGCTGCGAAACCGCATCCGGCGCCGGTCCAGGCCCCTCATGACCGGTCAGGCTGTCAGTAGGAGTAGTTGAGGCGGAGCATAAAGGTCCGGCCCGGCTCCATGTAGTCCTTCTGATAGCTCGGGTTGTCGCCCTTGGTGGTGTAGTACTTCCAGTCCTTCAGCAGATTGCCGATGTCGAAGTCGACCGCGAGGCGCTTGTTGAAGTTATAGCGCGTGTGCAGGTCAACGCTGCGATTGTGCTGCACCCATTTGTCGACCGCGTTGTCGCGCAGCGATTCGATGTACTTGCCGCGATAGGCGTAGGACAGCTTCGCCTCAAACCCGTACTTCTGGTAGGTCAGCGCGATATTGTAGAGCAGGTCGGGCGCGTTGATCAGCGGGATCGGACGGCCTTCGCGATACGGAATGCCGGTTTCCGCCGAGCTGTGCTGCACGGTCACATTGCCCTCGAACCCGAACCCGTCGAACGGCGCGGGCATGCCCTCGAACGTCTTGATCAGGTTGAATTCGACCCCGTAGAGCTCGGCCGTCTCGCCGTTCTGCGGCTGAGTGATGTCGATCGTCCCGTTCTGGGTGTTGGCCTCCACCTGGCTGCCGTTGGTGAAGATGAAGTTCTTGATGTGCTTGTAGAAGCCGGCGACCGAGAGCACGCTGAGCTGGTCCGGATAATATTCCAGGCTGAGGTCGGCGTTGTAGGATTCCGCCGGCTTCAAGTCGGGATTGCCGCGGCTGATCGCGATAATCTCGTTGGTGCCGGGATCGCGGGTGACGGTCTGGCCGCCAGAGACATAGCCGTATTCCGGCGGCGAATAGCCGGTCCACAGCGCGCCGCGGACCACCATCTTGTCCGACGGACGATAGGTTGCCGTAACGCTGGGCAGGAACTCGGTGTAGCTGCGATCGGTGGTGTCGAATCCGGTGTTTTCGGGTGCGTCCTCATCCTCGCTCCAGAATTCGTTGTGCATCTTGCGGTGCTCGACGCGGGCACCGGCGATCACGTTGAATTCGCGGCCGCCGAACTTGCCGAGGAAATAGCCGGCATAGACGTCCTCGCTGCTCTTCTTGTCGTCGGCGAGCAAATCGTCGCCGGTGATCGCCCCGCCCTGCGCAGCCATCGCGGCATCGATCGCCGAGATCACTGCCTGGCGATCGAACACCGCACCGTAATAATATTCGCCGCTGAGGATGCTGGTGACTTCCTTCTGGATCAGGCCCGAATCCGCGAGGTTCTTGCCGTCCAGCGCAGTTCCTGCAAGGTCGCCGTCGAACACCGGGGTGTAGTCGTACTTCCGCTTCGAGCCGGAGAACTTGACGCCAGCCTTCACGTAATCGAGCACCCCGCCGAAATCGTAGCGCGCGTCGAGCTTTAACGCGTAGCGATCGTCTGTCTGCTTCCACTTGTCGTAGCTCGCGCCGTCGAACGGCAGCAGGCTGGGATCATGTTCCACGAACTGCGCAAAGGCCGGCATGCTCGCATGCGGGAAGCGCGGATCGCTTGAGACCCAGTCGATGCCGGTGGCATTGAGCGGGTAGGTGCAGGCATCGCAATTGTAGCTGATCGAGTAGCCGCCCGGGTTCTCGCGGGTGCCGGTCGAATAGCTGCCGCTGAACACCAGTTCGAGCGCACCGAGATGGGTCTGACCCCCGAGTTCGAGCGTGGCGAGCGTCTGGTCGATGTCGATCGTGCTGAAGTTGCGCGCGAACTGGAAAGTCTGCGGATCCCAAACGCCCGAGCGCCCGTTGAGCGACCAATAGCCGCTGCTGGACCGGTCGGCATCGGTAATGAGCCCGTCCTCGTCCTCGTCCACGATCTGGCCGGTCGTATAGCCGTAGATGTTCCCGAGCACGGCATCATGGCCGGTGATCACCTGATCCGGCTGGAGCAGGCTGGTGTCGTCCTCGTTTACCTGGGTCAGCCGCGCGGTCTTGCGGTTGCGGTAATCGGTCACGTCGTTGGTGCCGACCAACTCCTGCCGCGCATATTGCCCGCGGAAATACAGTTGGGTCGTGTCGCCATGATAGTCGACACTGAAGTTGCCGCCGTAACGGGTCTGCTTCAGGCGGCGGTAGTCGAGGTCGATGCCCGGCAGGTGCATGTTGGTTTCGGAGATCGGCTCTTCGGAATCCTTGCGCCAGGCATCGGGTTCCCATTCGCCGTCGTTCTCGGTTTCCTGGCCGTTGCCGTGCGACACGCCGTAGTTGACCGAACCGAAGACGCCCCATTCGCCGCCGCCGAAGCGTTTGCCGAAATCGAGTTGGCCCTGGTAGGTGCCGGAGGCTTCGCCCGCCCCCCTCGCCTTGTCGTTGAACCCGCCCGAAGCGTAAACCCGGATGATCTGGTCGTCGTGGAAGTCGAACGCGGTGGGGGTGCGGAAATCGACCGTGCCGGCGATCGCGTCGCCGTCGAGGTCGGGGGTAAGCGTCTTGGTCACCCGGATCGCGGCAAGGCCGTTCGGCGGCAGCACGCTGAGCGAGACGTCGCGGCTGTCGGGATCGGTCTGCGCCACGCGCACGCCGTTCACCGTCACCGAGTTGTAGGTGCCGGAAAGGCCGCGGATCGCGACATATTCGCCCTCGCCGGTGTCCTGGTTCACCACCACGCTGACCCCCGGGACGCGTGCGATGGCATCGGCGACGTTGGCGTCGGGCAGCTTGCCGAGATCGTCGGCGGAAACCTGCTCGACCACCGTGTCGGCGTCCTTCTTCGCGGCGATCGCATTCTCGGTGCTCGCGCGCTGGCCGTTGACGATGATGCTGTCGTCGTCGCTCGCGGCGGCATCTTCCGCATGCGCTGCACCCGACAGAACGAGTACGCCGAAAGCTGCCGATCCCAGCAGCAGGGCCCTGGCGCTGCGATTGTTCGAAATCCTGGTCATGCGTTCCCTCATCTGTTGTCCATGAACCGCGCCCGTCCGGCCCCTCCGGAAAAACGGCGCACGCCTTCCGTCGCCGCGAAGCTGTTTCGCGACGCCCAACCTCTCTTCGATGCGATACTCGCCCCGTTCGCCGCCCAAGCGACTCGCTGGCCTCTGGATTGATTGGTCTACACCAGATGAGAATTACAGCTGCGTGACATGCCGGGGCGATCTGCAAGAGACGCGCAATATCGCGTCATATGCATTTGATTATTCTAGAGTAAATCTCTCGTCGCGGACGTTGGACACAGTTTCGCAGGCCGCGCGGGGCGCGGCGCCGGAACGCCAAAACCTGCTTCAAATGGCTGTTACGACGAGGCTTTCCAACAGCGGGAAGAAGCTCGCCAGGTCGGGCACGGAAAGATCCGGCTGCTTGCCGGCATCGTCGTAGCGGCGCAGGCGGATCGCTTCCTGCGCATAGGGCTGCGCGACGAAGCGTTGCGCCTCGTCCGGGGACATCGCCCCGCCCTGCAACCGCAGGCTCAGCAGCGACGCGTCGCTCAGCCCGGCTGCATAATCCGGCTCCATCGCGCAGAGATAGCGCTTGGCATCGACGTGCAGCCGAACCGGCTCGGTCACCGCCTCATCGAACCATCTGGCGAGGAATTCCGAGCCTGTAACCTCGTGCCTGGCATCGAAATTCAGCTTTTCCGCGGCATTCCCGGCATCGTCGAGGAATTGCCCGACATCGTGCAGCAGCGCCGCGGCGACGAGGCTGTCGGAGCATCCGTCCCGTCGGGCGAGCTGCGCGCACTGCAACGCATGGGCGAGCTGCGAGGCGTTTTCGCCATAGTGCTCGCGACCGAACTTTTCGAAGAGTTCGCGCAGCTGATCGATCATTGCAGCCTTGGTCGACAAAACAATTCCCCCGCGCACCGGCGCGTTACCGACGAAATTTCCGCAAGCCCTTGTCGCAGAAACATCATCAAATTGGACTATACCACTAACTCGGCTTCGGCTCTAACGAATGGACACGAGGAAGAAAAGATGATTCGCGGAAACAGGCGCCGATTTCTCCAGCTGGCCGGCGGCAGCGCGATCGCTGCAGCCTATCCCGGCCTGATCGACCGGGCGCTGGCGGTGGCGCCGGACCGGCGCGCCGGCACGCTTGCAGACATCGACCACATCGTAATCCACATGCAGGAGAACCGGGCGTTCGACCACTATTACGGGATGATGCGCGGCGTGCGCGGCCTCGGCGATCCGCGCCCCTTGCGGCTGCCCGGCGGAAAGACGGTGTGGGCCCAGCCTTCCTCCGAGCATCCCGACGGACATGTTTTGCCCTACCACGGGGATTCGAAGACCACCCAGGCCTTCTACGTCGACGGGGCCGACCAGTCGCACCAGGAGAACATGTGGATCTTCAACCGGGGGCGCTACGATCGCTGGGGCCACACCGGCGAACTGCAGCAGCGGATGCTGCATTACGACCGCAGCGACCTGCCGTTCTACTACGCTCTCGCCGATGCCTTCACCATCTGCGACGCCTACCACTGCTCGACCATGACACAGACCTATCCCAACCGGCTCCACCTGTTCAGCGGGTGCAACGGCGGCGGGACCTTCGGCGGCGACCCCGAGATGAGCAATTACGGCGAGGACGAGACCCCCAGCGCCGACATGCGCGAAGACCGCCAACTGCGCGAAGGCGCCTACCGGTGGGGCACTTATGCCGAGCGGCTGCAGCAGGCCGGGATCGACTGGAAGGTCTACCAGGAATACGACAACTTCGGCGACAACCTGCTCTCGGTGTTCCCCGCCTTCCGGCCCTGTCCGCCGGATTCCGAGCTCTACCGCCGCGGCCGTTCGTGGGTCAGCGAGCACAAGGAGGGACCCGATCGGACCCGCTCGGACGGCGAGCAGCTGGTCGCCGCCTTCCGCGATGACATCGCCCGCGGCAAGCTGCCCCAAGTGAGCTGGATCGTCACGGCGGCCGCACTGTCCGAACATCCCAAAGCCGAACCTTCGACCGGCGAGCATGTCACCGCCGGGCTGATCGACGCGCTGGTCGACCACCCGGAAGTATTCGCCCGCACCCTGTTCATCCTCAACTACGACGAGGCAGGCGGCTTCTACGATCACATGCCGCCGCCGGTTCCGCCGGTTGGCGATTATCGCGGCCACAGCACCGTGCCGCTCGACGGCGAGACCAAGGATTATACCGGCAAGCCGGTGCAGGTTCCGGGGCGCCATCCGATCGGCCTCGGCATTCGCACCCCGACCATGGTGATCTCGCCGTGGAGCCGCGGCGGCAAGGTCTGCTCGCAATTGTTCGATCACACCTCGGTGATCCAGCTGGTCGAAAAGCGCTTCGGAGTGAAGGAGCCGAACATCAGCGACTGGCGCCGGTCGGTCTGCGGAGACCTGACTGCCGCGCTCGATTTCTCGGACACCGACCTGAGCAAGCCGGCACTCGACTACGCAGCGACCGCCGATTTCAAGGAACGCAACGCGGCCTCGAAATCCGCACCGAATTTCGGCATTCCGCAAATCCAGCAGCCGGCGGTGCAGCATGCGGGGCAGCGGCTGCACGCCCCTTTGCCCTATCGTTTCGAAGCGGTCGCCGGGCTGACCTCCGAGCGCCGGCTCAGGCTGGAGCTGCGCAATCCGGGACCGGTGGGCGTGGTGTTCACCGTCCACGACAATCTCGACCAGGAAGAACCGTGGCACTTTACCATCGGCGCGGGCGACAGCCATGCGGCCGACGACTGGTCCCCGGGGCGGAGCGCCGAGGGATACGACCTCACCCTGCGCGGTCCCAACGGTTACTGGCGGCGCTATGCCGGCAGCTTCGCAGCCACGCATGAGGCCACGCTGGTCGAACATGCCGACAAGCGTGCAATCGAACTGCGGTTTGCCAACGCCGGCACCGCGCCGGTCACCTTCCAGGCCGCGATGGACGATGCCTATCCGGTCGCGAAGGACCGCCTGCGCAAGACCACCGTGGCTCCCGGCAAGACCGTCAGCATCGCAGTACCGCTCGACGCGAGCGACGACTGGTACGATCTCACCGTTACCGCCGAAGGCAACGCCGGCTTCCTCCGCCGCTTCGCCGGCAAGGTCGAGACCGGCGAGATGGGCAAGACCGACCCCGGCATCGGCACGATGCGCGTGACCGCATGACGCCGCTGCGTGCGGGCGCGGCGCTGACGCTGGCCTTCGCGCTGGTGGCCGCGCAAGGCGCCGATGGCCCCTATCTCGATCAGGCCTTCGTGCCGAACGGGATTGCGCTGCTCCCGCCGCCACCGGCGGAGGGCAGCTCCGCCGCCCAGGCCGACCGGGGTATCTTCGCGCAGACCCGCAAGCTGGCCGGATCGCCGCGCTGGCGGATCGCGACCGAGGATGTCGAGAACACGCCGCTCGATCGCTACGCCTGCGCGATGGGCATGGCGCTTACCCCCGCCACTGCGCCTGCCCTCGCCCATCTGCTCGACAAGGCGGGCACCGGTGCGCTGGTCGATCCGGTCAAGCGCCACTACCAGGCGCCCCGGCCCTATCTCGGCACGGATGCGCCGATCTGCCAGGAACGCACGCCGGAGCTGGCCGCCAATGGCGACTATCCTTCCGGCCACGCGGCCAACGGCTGGCTCGAAGGCCTGATCCTCGCCCGGCTGATCCCCGAGCGCGCCTCGGCGATCCTTACCCGCGCGCGCCAGTACGGCGAGAGCCGGATGGTTTGCGGGGTGCACAGCCGGAGCGCGGTGGAGGCCGGATGGATGGCGGGATCGGCGATGTTCGTGACGCTGGAAGGTGCTTCGCCCGCCTTCCGCCGCGACCTCAAGGGCGCGGCGAACGAGTTGGCCTCGATCGGCCGGAGCGCCGCGAAGCCCGACCCGGCGCGCTGTGCCGCCGAGGGGGCCGCGCTGGCCGTTCCGCTCGGCTGATGCGCAAGGTGATCCTGTTGCTGCTGGCCTTGGCCAGCCCCGTGGCGGCGGCCGATCTGGCCTGGCATCTGGTCCCGGACTACCGCCTGATCCCGCCGGCGGATTCGCCGGAAGGCCCCGAATTGCGCCAGCCGTTGGCCGACCCGATGGTCGCCCCCCCAGCATGGCAGCCGCCGCGCCTGTTCGGCCAAAGCGCCAATGACCTGCGCAGCGACCTCGCGGCTTTCCCGCAGCCGCGGTCCGGCCCCTTCAGCGTAGAATTGTGGATCGACGATCACGTCAACCGCCCGGTCGGCACGCTGATCGGCGGGCGCGATGCGACGGGCAAACCAGGCTGGGCGCTCGCCTATATGAGCACGCTCGGCAACGACAAATTCGAACACGGCGCCGCGCTGTCCTTCGGGCCGATCGAGCTGCGCCCGACCGTCCGCGACACCGCGCTCGCGCCCTGGCGGCGCTATCTTCACCACCTCGTCGGGACCTTCGACGGCAAGGTCTGGCGGCTCTATCACAACGGCGTTCTCGCGGGCGAAGCGCAAGGGCCGGCGCCGGCATTCTCGGCGATCGGCTTGGCCGGCTATCTCGACGCCGAGCCCTATATGCGCCTGCCCAATCTGGTGCGCGACGCCGCCTTCCACGAGGGCGCGATGTCCCCCGCAGAGGTCGCGGCAGCCTATTCCCGCCGCCAGGCCGAGATCGTTGCGGCTACGCGCGGATCGGAGTCCGGCCTTAGGTTCACCGCCGGGCCCTATCTGACCCCGCCGGGCACCGATCGCCAGCACCTGCTTTGGGAAACCAGCGAGCCGGCCGCCGCCGTGCTCGAATGGGGCAAGACCGCGCAATTCGATCACCGTAGCGAATTCGCGGCGGACGTCCGGCTGCATCGCACCGTGCTCGGGCCGCTCGAACCCGACACGGTCTATTTCTACCGTATTCGCACAACCGCGCCGGACGGCACGATGGGCGACAGCGGGGTGCTGTCGTTCCGCACCATGCCCGGCCCCGGCGCGCCGCTGGTTTTCGCGGCGCTGGGCGACACGCAAGAGCGGCCCTTCGTCAATTTTCAGCTTTCGCGCATCCTGTGGCAACAGCGCCCGCACTTTCTGGTAATCGCGGGCGACCTGATCGGCGGGGAAGAGGACGAACGGCGCTGGCACTGGACCGACGAATATTTCGTCGGCATGGGACCACTGATCTCGCGGGTACCTGTGCTCGCCGCACGCGGCAACGGCGACGTCGACCTGGTCGACGTGGCAAGCGACCGCCGGGTCTTCACCAATTTCGACCGCTACCATAACCAGCCCGACCTCGCGCAAGACGGCAGCCACCGCGGCTATTACTCCTACCGCATCGGCGATGCCGAGTTCTTCGTGCTCGACGGCAATCTTGCGCTGCGCGAACGCTGGGAGCCCGGCTTCCGTGCCCGCCAGCGCGGCTGGCTGGAGCAGGCTTTGCGCGCATCCACCGCGCGCTGGAAGATCGCGGTCCACCACCAGCCCGCATGGAGCTCGGACGACGACGATTACGGCGACGCCTATTCCGGCCCGACCAGCGCCGGCGATCCCGAAATCCGCAAGGATTTCGTGGATCTCTACGAGCGCTACGGGGTCGATCTGGTGCTTTCGGGCCATATCCATTCCTACGAACGGAGTTGGCCGCTGCTGGGTGGCAGGCCCGCCTGCGGGGGCGTGACCTATCTCCAGATCGGCGGTGGGGGCGGCGATCACGAGCATGCGATGCCGGTTCACGGCACGACCGCCGCGGCACTCTACGACGGGTTTCACGCGCTTGTCGCACGGCTGTGGAAGGACCGGCTGGAACTGCAGATGCTGGATACCGAGGGGCGGATTCGCGACGCGGTGACGCTCGCGCCGCGCAGTGTCGAACGGCAGGCCTGCGGCGTCACAAATCCGTCGCGGATTTGGTCCATACCAGAAAAACAATAATGGATCGCGATTCTCCGATGGCCGAAACCACCGATTACCCTGCTCCGTCGCGGCCCTCCCAAACCGGAATGGCCAGTCTGATGCTGGGCGGCGTAGCCGCCTTCAGCGCCTATTTTGCGATGTACGCTTTCCGCAAGCCCTTCGCGGCGGCGACCTTCGCGGACCACGCCGGCTGGGGCTTCGCGCTCGACTACAAGAGCGCGCTGCTGATCGCACAGGTGCTGGGCTATGCGCTGTCGAAATTCATCGGGGTGCGCATCATTGCCGAGTTCGGGCGTGAGGGCCGGGCACGGGCGATCGCCGGACTGATCTTCGGCGCGTGGATCGCGCTGGTGCTGTTCGCCGTGATACCGGCGCCGTGGAACATCGCCTGCCTGTTCCTCAACGGCCTGCCGCTGGGGATGATCTGGGGGCTGGTGTTCTCCTATGTCGAGGGGCGCCGCGCCTCGGAAGCGATGGGAGCGCTGTTGTGCGCCAGCTTCATCGTCTCGTCGGGCGTGGTCAAATCGGTCGGCGTACTGCTGATGCAATGGGGGATCGGCGAATACTGGATGCCCGCTGCAACCGGCGCGCTGTTCTTCCCGCTGCTGTTCCTCTCGCTGTGGCTGCTCGAACGCTTGCCGCCGCCCGACGCACGCGACGAGGCCGAACGGACCGCACGTGTGCCGATGCTCAAGGGCGACCGCGCGCGCTTCCTGGCGACCCACGGCGTCGCGATGGCGCTGCTGGTGTCGGGCTATGTACTATTGACCGCGATCCGCGACTTTCGCGACAATTTCTCGGCCGAGCTGTGGAGCGCGATGGGCTTCGGCGGCGTCGCTTCGGTGTTTTCCGCCAGCGAGTTGCCGGTCGGCGCGATCACCCTGGTCGCGCTCGGTCTGCTGATGCTGATCCGCGACAATCTGCGCGCGCTGCTGGCGATGCACGGGATCATCCTGCTCGGCGCGGTGCTGCTGGGCGCTTCGACGCTGGCGTTCCAGGCCCACATGCTCAGCCCGCTGCCTTATATGATCCTGACCGGGGCCGGGCTGTATTTCGCCTATACGCCGTTCAACGCGATGCTGTTCGACCGGATGATCGCGGCGATCGGCCATGCCGGCAATGCCGGCTTCCTGATCTATGTCGCCGATGCCGCGGGCTATGCCGGCAGCGTCGGCCTGTTGCTCTACCGCAGCTTCGGCGCGGCCAAGGTCGACTGGCTCTCGTTCTACATCGATGTCGCCTATGCAACCTCGATCGCGGTCGCGCTCCTGACTGTGCTTTCGGCCGCCTATTTCTTCTTCCGGCTCGAGCGCCATGCCCAGCCCGCGCATGCCTGAGCTGCCCCAACCCGATCTGATCGTCGTCGGTGCCGGGATTCTCGGCCTCGCCCATGCGCTCGCCGCCGTGCGGCGCGGGCTGGCGGTGACGGTGATCGACCGCGACGCCCAGGCCAACGGCGCGTCGGTGCGAAATTTCGGCTTCGTCACCGTGACCGGGCAGGAGCGCGGGAGGGTCTGGTCGCTTGCCCGGCGCAGCGCCGAGGTATGGCGCGAGATCGCCCCGCAGGCCGGGATCGCGATCGAGCAGGAAGGCCTGCTGCTGCTGGCCCAGCGGCCCGAGGCGGCCGAGGTGATCGAGGCTTTCGCCGCGACCGAGATGGGCGAACGCTGCGCACGTCTTTCCAATGCCGAACTGACCGCGCGTTTCCCGATGCTGCAGGGCCCCTTCGCCGCCGCCCTCGAAAGCCGCGAGGATCTGCGCGTGGAATCGCGCACGGCGATCCCGCTGCTCGCCGCCTGGCTGGCCGAAGCCCACGGGGTTGTCTTTCAGCGCGGTCGGGCGGTCAGCGCCGTCGAAAGCGGCGCGATCACCCTGAGCGACGGCACGAGGCTGGAAGCGGGCGCTATTGCGGTCTGCCCGGGCGACGATCTGGTGAGCCTGTTTACCGACGAGATCGCGCGCGAGGGGATCACCCGCTCGATCCTCCAGATGCTGCGGTTGTCGGCGCCCGGCTGGCGCCTGCCCGCGCCGGTGATGAGCGACCTCAGCCTGGTGCGCTATCTCGGCTATGCGGCCCTGCCCGAGGCCGAGGCGCTGCTCGCGCGGCTTCGGCGAGAGGCTCCGGAAGCGCTCGAGCACGGCGTCCACCTGATCGCAGTGCAAAGCGCCGACGGCAGCCTGGTCGTCGGCGACAGCCATCATTATGCACCGACGCCTGCGCCCTTCGCCGCCAGCGCGGTCGAGGCGGCAATCCTGGGCGAATACCGCGCGATCTTCGGTGCCCCGCCGCCGGTGATCGAACGCTGGACCGGCACTTATGCGAGCGGGCCAGAGCACAGCATCGTGCGCGAACCCCTGCCCGGCGTCAGGCTCGCAATCGTCACCAGCGGCACCGGCGCCTCGACCAGCTTCGCGCTGGCCGAGGAGGTCGTGGCCGGCATGTTCTAAATTCGACTGATAAGGAAATGCAGATGGAAACAGGTCTCAAGGCGGTGATTTTCGACTGGGCGGGCACGATGATCGATTACGGCAGCCGCGCCCCGGTTATCGCGCTGCAGACCCTGTTCGCCAGCGAGGACGTGCCGATCACCGAGGCCGAGGCGCGCGAGGATATGGGCCGCGCCAAGCGCGACCATATCGGCGCGCTGCTGGCCAAGCCGCGCATCGTCGAGGCCTGGACCAAGGCCAAGGGCAGCGCGCCGACCCGCGCCGATGGCGACGCTTTGTTCGCTGCGATCGGCCCGGCGATGCGGCACGCGGCGCGCGATTGCGCAACGCTGATCCCCGGCGCTGCCGAGATCGCGCAGGAACTCCAGGGCCTTGGCGTAAGGATCGGCTCCTGCACCGGCTACAGCCGCGACATGATGGTCGACATCCTGCCGCTGGCCCGCGAGCAGGGCTATGCACCCGACTACGTGGTCTGCGCCGGCGAGACCCCGGCCGGGCGCCCGTCGCCGCTGATGGTGTGGAAGAACCTCGTCGAACTGGGCGTCTGGCCGGCCGAGGCCTGCGTCAAGGTCGACGACACCGAGGTCGGCATCGCCGAGGGGCGCGCGGCGGGCGTGTGGACCGTCGGCGTGGTCCGCAGCGGCAACATCGTCGGGCTTAGCGAGGCCGATTTCGACGCCCTACCCGAAATGGAACAGCAAGCCCGGCTGGCGGACGCGCGCGAAAAGCTCCTCGCCGCCGGCGCGCATGTGGTGATCGACACGGTCGCGGACCTGCGAACGGCGCTGGATTCGCTCAACCCCTGACCGGGCGGCTCCGGCTCGGACCGCTCCGCGCCGTGTGTCAGGCGCTGTACGATGCGCGACCTTTTTGTACAAAATCGGCCTTTGTGCCCGGTTCGCCGCAACCTAAACCTGACTCGATGTTGCCCTCGCCGTTCCGATCCGCCTCGCGCGGCCGATTTCTTGCGGCGCTGCTTGCGTCTTGCGCACTGACGCTGGCGGGAGAGGCGCAGGCGCAAGACACCCCTCCAACTCCGGCTCCAGCGCCGGCCCCCATACCGGCCCCCACGGAAAGCGACGCCGGCTACGACGACGAGATCGTGGTCACCTCGCAGGCGCTGCCCGGCGCGGTGATCGGCGACATCCCGCCCGAGAACCAGATCAACCAGAGGGAGATCCAGTCCTACGGCGTCGATACGATCAGCGACCTGCTGGACCAGATCTCCGACCAGACCTCCAGCATTGCCGGGCGCGACGACAGCTCCGGGCCGGTGGTGCTGGTCAACGGCAAGCGCGTCTCGGGGGTCAACGAGATCGGCGACCTGCCGGTGGAGTCGGTCCTCAGGGTCGATATCCTGCCCGAGGAAGTGGCGATCAAATACGGCTACGACGCGCAGCAGAAGGTGGTGAACATCATTCTCAGGCGCCGCTTCCAGTCGCGCGTGGCCGATCTCGGCGGCGGACTGTCCGGGCATGGCGACGGCGAGCAGGGCACCGGGTCCTTCACCTATACAAAGATCCACGACAACGACCGGCTCAACCTGACCGGCAAGGTCAGCGCCAAGGGCGCGATCCTGCAGAGCGACCGCGCCATTCAGCCCGATCCCGACAGCGGCATCGCCCCTGCAGGCGGGATCGACAGCGAGGATCCCTATCGCACGCTCCAGCCGACCACCCGCAACTATTCGCTCGGCGCCACCCTCGCCAAGCCGCTCGGCGCCAATGCGAACGCCTCGTTCAACGTCAAGGGCAGCTACAGCACCAGCCACGGGCTCGACGGGCTCGCGGCCGGCACGCTCGCGATCCCGGCCGACAGCCCGTTCTACGGCGGCAGCGACGCGCTCACCCGCTATCTCTCCACGGACGCGCTGCACCAGTCGAGCGACAGCGGCAATCTCTCGGCGGGTGGCTCGGTCAATATCGACCTTTCGAAGCGCTGGAAGCTGTCCGTGATCGGCAATTACCAGCACAGCGAGAGCAGTTCGCATTCCGAAACCGGCTACGATACCGACGCGCTGCAGGCGGCGATCGATGCGAACGATCCGGCGGTCGATCCCTACGGCACGCTGCCGGGCAGCCTGCTCGGCCCGATGCTGACCAGCGCGGCCCGTTCGAACAGCGACAGCGGCAGCGCCAGCCTGCTCGCGATGGGGCAGCTCTTTGCACTCCCCGCCGGCACTATCTCGACCAGCGTCAAGCTGGGCGGTGACTTCACCTCGCAAAGCTCCACCGCCACCCGCGACGGGATCACCACCTCGGGCAAGGCCGACCGGACCGACGGCAGCGCACGGATCAGCATCGACGTGCCGCTCGCCAACAAGAGCAAGGGTTTTCTCGGCGCGCTCGGCGCGCTCAGCCTCAATTTCAACGGGGGGGTGACGCAGGTCTCGGACTTCGGTTCGCTTGGCACCTTCGGCTACGGCCTCAACTGGACGCCGGTCACCGGCGTAACCCTGATCGCGGCGGTCAACGAAGACCGCAACGCGCCAAGCGTCGGCCAGTTGAGCGATCCGCTGACCACGCGCGCCAACCAGCGGGTCTACGACTATGTTACCGGACAGAGCGTGCTGGTGACCACCCTGTCGGGCGGCAATCCCGGCCTGGTGGGCGACGATCGCCATGCATTCAAGCTCGGGCTCAACGCCGCGATCCTGACCGAGCCGAAGCTCAACTTCAGCGCCAGCTACGTCGATGCCCGTACCCGCGATGCCATCCGCTCGCTGGGCGGAGCGACCCAGGCGATCGAGGAGGCCTTCCCCGACCGGTTCGAGCGCGACGACGACGGCACACTGACCCGGATCGATTCCCGCCCGGTCAACGTTTACGAGCAGCGCAGCGAACAGATCCGCTGGGGGTTCAACCTCTCGGCGCAGCTCCGCAAGGCCACCCGCCCTGCCCCGCCGCCCGGCGGATGGCCGGGCAGGCGGCGCGAGGGCGAGGCCGGTGAAGGGCGCTGGGGCAGAGGAGGTGCGCAGGGGAACGCGGGGTCCGCCAAGCCCGAAGGCGAGCCGCAGGACGGCGAGGCGGGAGCACCCCCGCCGGATCCGGACAACGAGATCGTCGTCAACGGCGAGCGCGGCGCGGCGCAAGGCGATACCGACCCGCCGCGCCACGGCTGGCGCGGAGACGGCTTCGGCGACGGTCCGCCGCGAGGCTTCGGGGACGGTCCGCCCGCGGGCGAGGGCGGCTTCGGCCGCCCCGGCGGCGGTTTCGGCGGGCGCGGTCCGCGCGGCGGCCGCGGGATGGGCGGCAGCGACAACGGGATGCGGCTCAACTTCTCGCTCTATCACACCTGGATCCTGCGGCAGACGGTCCAGCTCACCGCGGACAGCGACCCGATCGACCTGCTCCACGGGGGGACGCTGGGCGGCGGAGCGACCCCGCAGCACAGGGTCACCGCGGATCTGGGCGTGACCGACAACGGCGTCGGCGTGCAGCTCCAGGGCAACTGGCAAAGCGCGACCGACGTGGTCGGGTCCGCGCTCGCCGCGGGCGACCTGCATTTCGATTCACTGGCAACACTCGATCTCAGGCTATTCATAAACCTGCAGAATCGCTTCAGAGGCAAGGCCTGGGCGCGCGGCACGCGGGTCAGCCTGTCGGTCGACAACATCCTCGGAACCTACCAGCGGGTGACCGACGGCAACGGGCTGACGCCCTATGCCTACCAGCGCGACCTTGCCGACCCGATGGGGCGCACGCTGCTGCTCACGGTCAGGCGGATCTTCTGATCCCGGCGGCGACGAATCTCTGGATAACGCCCGATCGCGCCTTGGGGCGGTAATCCCCCCGACCTAAGTGCCTTGGGGTGACTCTCATCCAGATAGGCGCCGACGATCGCGGGGCGCCGGTACAAGTCGATGTCGAAGAACTGCTCGCCACGCGCCTGCTGGTGCAGGGCAACAGCGGCTCGGGCAAATCGCATCTGCTGCGCCGGCTGCTCGAGGAAAGCGCCGGGATCGTCCAGCAGATCGTGATCGACCCGGAAGGCGATTTCGTCAGCCTGGCAGATATCTTCGACCATGTGATCATCGACGCCTCGGCCTATTCGGCGGCCGAGCTTAGCCGGCTGGCGGCGCGCATCCGCAAGCATCGCGCCTCGGTCGTGCTGGCGCTCGACGGGCTCGAGGTGGAGGCGCAGATGCGCTGCGCGGCACTGTTCCTCTCGGCGTTGTTCGACGCCCCGCACGAACAGTGGTTTCCGGCGCTGGTGGTGGTCGACGAGGCCCAGCTCTTCGCGCCGGCAGCGGCGGGCGACGTCAGCGACGAGGCCCGCCGCCTGTCGCTCGGCGCGATGACCAATCTGATGTGCCGCGGGCGCAAGCGCGGGCTGGCCGGCATCGTCGCGACCCAGCGGCTCGCCAAGCTGGCGAAGAACGTCGCGGCCGAGGCCTCCAACTTCCTGATGGGCCGCACCTTCCTGGATATCGACATGGCCCGCGCGGCCGATCTTCTGGGCATGGAGCGGCGCCAGGCGGAACAGATCCGCGACCTTGCGCGCGGACAGTTCCTCGGCCTGGGCCCTGCGATCAGCCGGCGGCCGGTTTCCACCCGGATCGGCCCGGTGCGCACCGGGGCGCGGTCTGCGCCGCAGAAGCTCGCGCCCTTGCCCGCAGCGTCGGCCGACGAGCTGCACGCGCTGCTGCATGATGGACTGAAGCAGGAAGAGAAGGTGGAGCGGCCCGCCCCGCCCCCGCTACCGGCCGCGGAGAAGCTGATCGAGAAGATCGAGGAGGTCACAGGCGATCCGCTTCCGCCCGGGCCGGGAGCGGCGCCCGCAGCGGCCGGGGCCAACGCGGTGGCGGCAATCCTGGCCGAGATGGCGGCCGAGGAAGGCGCGACCTACAAGCAGTCCGCCGCGCTGTTCCAGGATTTCGCGCTGCGCTGCCGGATGCGGCGGATCCACACCGCGGATATCGACCTGGTCAAGTTCCGCCGCCTGTTCGCGATCGCGGTCGCGGGAATTCCGGACCACGGGCAGGATTTCTCCCCCGAGATCATGCGGCTGGCCGGCACCCTGTCGGAAGACGTGGTCGCGCCGTTCCTGCTCATTGCCAATGCCGCGCTCGAAAACGCGCCCTGCCCCGACGACGATACCCTGGCCCGCGCATATGGCACCAGCTCGCCCGGCCGGGTGCGGCGGCTGCTCGACCATTTCGAGCGGAGCGGCGTGCTCGCCGTGCGCACCGACTTCGGCGGGCGGCGCACGGTGACGATCCCCGAGCTCGGGCTGGAAACCGCTCAGCTCGAGGACTGAGCGCTCCAGCCGCCGGCGAGCGCGCGGAACAGGTCGATCTGGCGGCGCGAGACTTCGGCATCCTGATCCGCCAGCGCGGCCTGCGCCTCGGCATAGGTGCGCTGCGCATCGAGCAGGCGGAGCGAATCCACTGTCCCTTCGCGCAGTTGCGCATCCGTGATCGCCGCGGCGCGCTGCGCCTGATCGCGGGCCGATTGCAGCGCCTGGCGCCGCTCGAGCGCGTGGCCATAACCCGAAAGCGCGGTCTCGGTCTCTTCGAGCGCGGAAAGCACCGTGCCGTCGAATTCCGCCAGCCGCGCCTGCGTATCGGCCTCTGCCCCGGCGATCCGCGCGCGGGCCGGCTCGGGGTTGACCGTCCAGCTCAGCAGGGGACCGAGCAGCCAGCGCAGCGGGCCCGCGCCGAAGATGTCACCGAGCCCGGTGCCGGTCGAGCCGACCGAGCCGCCAAGGGTGATCTTCGGATAAAGATCGGCGGTCGCGACCCCGATCCGCGCAGTCGCGGCGGCAAGTCGGCGTTCGGCCGCCTGCACGTCCGGGCGCCGGGCGAGCAGCGCCGTACCGTCGCCGACCGGGATCGGCTGGAGCACTTCCAGGCTTACCGCGCGCTCGGCCGCGATCGGCGGCAGCTCCGCAGGAGTGCGCCCGGTCAGCGTCGCGAGGCGGAACAGCGCGGCCTGGCGTTCGGCCTCGATCGCCGGAATTTCCGCTGCGCGCTGGTCGCGCAGCGCGGCCATCTGGGCAAGGTCGAGCCCCGTCGCCAGCCCGGCATCGTGACGCCGCTGGGTCAGCACGACCGACTTGTCGAGCAGATCGACGATATGCTGTGCCACCGCCAACCGCGCCGCGCCCGAGGCGGCATCGGCATAGGCGCGGGTCGTATCGGCCACCACCACCACCCGCACTGCATCCGCATCGGCACGCGCGGCGTCGAGATCGCCCCTGGCGGCTTCGATATCGCGGCTCACCCGGCCGAACAGGTCGAGTTCGTAGCCCACGTCGAGCCCGGCATCGATCGTCCAATCCTCGCGCGGGGCGCCCGCCAGACGCTGGGACTCGGGCAGCCGGCCATAGGTCGCCTGCCCGCCGACCGAAGCGCTCGGCAGGCGTCCGGCCCGCGATCCGCGCAGGCCCGCGCGCGCCTTCTCGATATTGGCGAGCGCGACCCGCAAGTCGGTGTTTTTCGCCAGCGCATCGCCGACCAGACCATCGAGCACCGGGTCGTCGTAGAGCCGCCACCAGTCCTTCGGAGCGGAATCGGCCGTGAAGGCCGCATCCGCAGCAGACAAAAACGGGCCGGACGACGTCGTGGGGGGGACGGGTTTGACGTAGTCCGGCCCGACCGCACAGGCGCTGAGCGCCAGTGCGGAAAGCGAAGCCAGAAGGGCGCGAGAGCGAGAAATCATCGAACGGCTCCTATTCGGCCGGTTGCAGCGCGGTGTCGCCGTCGTCGGTCGACCAGCGGCGGCGCATAGCGGCGAGCCGGTCGCCGAGATTGCGGCAGACCACATAGAAGGTGGGAGTGAACAGCAGGCCGAAGCCGGTGACGCCGGCCATGCCGAAGAACACGGCGGTACCGAGTGCCTGGCGCAGTTCCGCCCCGGCGCCGGTCGCGATCACCAGCGGCAGGGTACCGAGGATGAAGGCGAAGCTGGTCATCAGGATCGGGCGCAGGCGCTGCTCGGCTGCGTGGACCGCCGCTTCGAGCGGACTGTAGCCGTGCAGTTCCTCGCCCTGGCGCGCGAATTCCACGATCAGGATCGCATTCTTCGCCGCCAGTGCGATCAGAACCACCAGCCCGATCTGGGTCAGCACGTTGTTGTCCATGCCCCGCAGGTTCACCCCCGCCATCGCGGCGAGCAGGCACATCGGAACGATCAGGATGATCGCCAGCGGCATCACCAGGCTTTCGTATTGCGCGGCCAGCACCAGGAACACGAACAGCACCGCCATCGCGAAAACCAGCCCGGCGGTGTTGCCGGCGAACTTCTGCTGATAGGCGATCCCGGTCCATTCATGGGTGAAACCGCGCGGCAGGGTCGCGTCGGCGAGCTCGTCCATCGCCTTGAGCGAATGGCCCGAGGCATAGCCCGGCGCGGTGTCGCCGTCGATCGCGACCGCGGGCGCCAGGTTGTAGCGGGTCACGCGGTAAGGCCCGGCCTTGTCGTGGAAGGTCGCGACCGCGCCCAGCGGCACCATCGCGCCGTTGTCGGAACGGGTCTGGAGGTTGGCGATATCCTCGGGCGTCTTGCGGAACTGCTCGTCAGCCTGCGCCGTCACGCGATAAGTGCGGCCCAAGAGGTTGAAATCGTTCACGAAGGCCGAACCGAGATAGACCTGCAGCGTCTCGAACACCCGCTCCGGCGGGACGCCGAGCAATTCCGCCTTGTCGCGGTCGATATCGGCGTAGACGCGCGGCGTGCCTGTGTCGAAGAAGGTGTAGACCCCAGCCAGCCCCTTGATCTGGTTGGCCTTGGCGATCAGCGCGTTGGAAGCCTCGGACAGCGGCTTGTAGCCCTGCCCCTGCGGATCCTCGATCATCATGCGGAAGCCGCCGGCCGAGCCGATCCCGCGGATCAGCGGCGGCTTGACGATCATCAGCTGCGCCTCGGTGATGTCCGCGGTCGCCTTGCGCGCCTCGTCCATGAGCTTGTCGATCGACTGACCGTTCTTCGCGCGGTCCTCGAAATCGTCGAGCACCCAGTATGCCGCAGCCGAGCTGGCGTTGCGGGTTTCCGACGCCCCGTCGAAGCCCGAGAGCATGACGGTGTTCTTGATCCCCGGAATCGGTAGCATCCGCGCAGCGACCTTCTTCATCACCGCGTCGGTGCGCGCGGTGGAGGAGCCCGGCGGAAGCTGGATGATCGTGAAGAAATAGCCCTGGTCCTGCGCCGGGATGAAGCCGGTCGGGGTCCAGAACAGCGAGGCGAAGGTCAGCGCGATCAGCGCGCCATAGGCGGCCATCATCCGCTTGGGCATGCGGATCAGCCGTGCTGTGAGGCGGGCATAGGCGGCACCGAACCGTTCGAAGCCGCGGTTGAAGGCATCGCCGGCGCGCTCGATCGCCTTGCGCCAGGCCGGATCGTCTTCGCTCCGCCGGTGCGGGCGCAGCAGGAGCGCGGCCAGTGCCGGCGACAGGGTCAGCGAGAGCACCAGCGAAATGATCGTCGCGGCGGAAATGGTCACCGCGAATTGCTGGTAGAAGGCGCCCGACATGCCGCCGATGAACAGCGTCGGCACGAACACCGCGCAGAGGACCAGCACGATCGCGACCAGCGCCGCGGCGACTTCGTCCATCGAGGTTCGCGCGGCCTGCAGCGGCGAAAGTCCGTGCTCGATATTGCGCTCGACGTTCTCGACCACCACGATCGCGTCGTCGACCACGATCCCGATCGCCAGCACCAGCCCGAACAGGGAGAGGTTGTTGAGCGAATAACCCAGCGCCGCGAGCACCGCGAAGGTCCCCACCAGCGACACCGGGATCGCCAGCACCGGGATCACCGCCGCGCGCCATTTCTGCAGGAACACGAGGATAACGATCACGACCAGCACGATCGCCTCGAACAGCGTGTGCACCACGGCATCGACCGACTTCGCGATGAACTCGGTCGGGTTATAGACGATGCGGTATTCCATCCCGGCGGGGAAACCCTTCGCCAGTGTGTCCATCTCGTGCTTGATGTTCTCGGCCGCCGCGAGCGCGTTGGAGCCGGGGCGCTGGAAGGTCGGGATGATCACCGAATCCTTGCTGCCGAGATAGGCCGAGGTGCCGTAGTCCTCCGCGCCGAGTTCGACCCGGGCGACGTCGGATACGCGCACCTGGCGCCCGTCGGCATCGGTGCGGATCACCACATTGGCGAACTGCTGGGGCTCGGTGAAGCGGCCCTGGGTCTCGACGTTGAGCTGGAAGGCGCTGCCGCCCGACGGCGGCTGGCCGAGCGTGCCTGCCGCGACCTGCACGTTCTGCGCACGCAGCGCGTTGACGATATCGGTCCCCGTGAGGCCGAAGGCCGCCGCGCGGGTGGGATCGATCCACACCCGCATCGACAGGTCGCGCGAACCGAACAACTGCACGTCGCCGACCCCGTCGAGCCGGGCAAGACGATCCTTGATCCGGGTGGTCGCGTAGTTCGAGAGATATTCGCGATCGAGCGAGCCGTCGGGCGAGATCAGATTGACCACCAGCAGGAAGTCCGGCGAGGTCTTCTTGGTCACGATGCCGAGCCGCTGGACCTCGGCCGGCAGGCGCGGCTCCGCGATTGCGACGCGGTTCTGCACCAGCACCTGCGCCTGGTCGAGATCGGTGCCCTGCTGGAAGGTCACGGTGATCACCACCCGCCCGTCGCCGGTCGATTGCGAGGATTGGTAGAGCATGCCCTCTACCCCGTTGATCTCCTGTTCTATCGGGTTAGCCACCGTGTCGGCCACGGTTTCGGCCGACGCGCCGGGATAGGTCGCGGTGACCGTCACCGTCGGCGGGACGATGTCGGGATATTGCGAGACGGGAAGGAAGAAATAGCAGATCGCACCGACCACGCTGATGATCACTGCGATCACCGCGGCGAAAATCGGCCGGTCGATAAAGAAGCGGGAAAGGCGCATGATGTCAGCCCCTTGAAAGTGATTTATGCGATCAGTTCGCGAAGCTGGCAGTGCCCGAAAGCGGTGCCGCGATGCTGGCGGCGGGCGCCTGCTTTTCGGGCGCGATCGTGCCCTTGCGGGTCTCGACCTTGCTCCCGGGGGCCGCGAACTGGGTGCCGACGATCACCACCCGGTCGGTCGGGAGCAGGCCCGAGCGGATCACCCGGAGCCCGTCGATCACCGGCCCGAGCTCGACCGGCTTGACTGCGACCTTGCCGTCCTTGCCGACCACCAGCAGCGTCTTGCGCGCCTGGTCGGTCTGCACCGCGGTATCGGGCACCAGCAGCGCGTTGACCTGGCCGCCGGCCGCAAGGTGCATATTGCCGAACATGCCGGGGGTCAGGAACAGGTCGGGATTGGCGAACACGGCCCGCGCGCGGATCGTGCCCGAACGCGGATCGAGCCCGTTGTCGGTGAAGTCGAGCTTGCCCTGGTGGAGATAGTCGTTTTCGTCCTGCAGTTTGACCGCCACGGTCAGTCCCTCGCCCGCGCCGGCGCGCTTGGCCTTGAGGAACAATGCCTCGGACCCTTCGAAGCTGAAGTAGATCGGATCGACCGCCATCAACGTGGTCAGCAGCGTGCCGCTGCCCCCGTCGCCGGCCGAGACCAGGTTGCCCGGATCCACCCGGCGATCGGAAATGCGGCCGGTCATCGGCGCACGCACGGTGGCGAATTCCACGTCGAGCGCGCGCGAGGCGATCCGCGCCTGCGCCGCAGCGAGCGCGGCCGAGGCAGCACGTTCGCGAGCCTTGAGCCGGTCGATCTCGCTCTTCGACACCGCATCGACATCGACCAGGCGCGAGGCGCGGTCGAGATCGCTGCGGGCAAGCGCGAGATCGCTGCTGGCCGAGGCAGCCTCGGCCCGAGCTTCGCGCAGCGCGGCGGCATAGGGCCGCGGATCGATGGTGAAGAGCGGCTGGCCCTTGCGGACGATCTGGCCGTCCTTGAAATAGACCGCGGTGATCGCCCCCGAAACGCGCGGACGGATCTCGACCGCCTTGCTCGCCTCGAACCGGCCGATGAAATCGTCCCATTCGGTGATCTGGCGCTGCAGGGGCAGCGCCACGGTGACGGCCGGCGGGGGTGCGGCGGGTGCTTCGGCCGGTCCACGACCGAACAGGTACCAGGCAAGCCCCAGCGCCGCGACGAGCGCGACTATGCCGAGCGTGCGCTTGCGCCGCAACTTAGGGAAATCGACCAGCCGCACGGTCTTGCCGTCGTGGAGTTCGATCGAAGTGAGTTCGTTCATGGTCCCTTACCCTGCTTTGCCGGGGACGCGCGAGCGACGGCGAAGAGCACGGCGGGGCCGTGCCTCATCGCACCGGGAAGCGCACTTCCCGACCGCAACGTCCTTTCCCTTGTGTTGTCGAGACGACGGCCGGAACGGCCGCCGCCCCACGCCCCTCCCGCAGCCGCGCGGGTCGGGGCAGAAATCCGGATTACCCGGCGGGCACATTGTGGCCGGTGCCCGCCGGGTTCTCGCTGTCATGTGTTTGCCGAGCGACGGGGCCTCTCCAAGAGGAGCGACTCGCGGCGCACCGCATTACATACCGATTGGTATAGAAATCACTGCCGGTGTCGTCAACCGATATTTATACTGGCTGGTAAAAAATGTCGAGAGCGGTCTCGGCGCCTAGCGGCTGGGCCAGTTTGCAAGGCACATTGCGACCAGCCGTTCCAACTCCTCTCGGCTCGCCCCGGCTCCCGCCTGGACCGACATGCCCTGGAGCATCGCGGTGAGATAGGAGGCCAGCGCGGTGGCATCGACATGCTCCGGCAGATCGCCCTCGCGCTTCGCCCGCTCGAACCGTTCGAACAGCGCCTGCTTGGCCTTGGCGCCGCGCTCGACCACCTGCTCGCGAATCCCTTCGGCTTCGTCGCCGCAGGCGCTCGCCCCGATCACCGTCAGGCAGCCACGGCATTTTTCGCCGGTGTACATCTCAAGCGCACCGCGCAGGAAATGCTCGGCCACGCCGCGTGCGGTGGCAGCTTTCAGCCCCTCGCCGACATAGGCGAGCTTCTCGCGCTCGTAGAGATCGAGCGCCTTGGTAAAGAGCGCTTCCTTGTTGCCGAACGCCGCGTAGAGGCTGGGCTTGGTGATGCCCATGGCATCGGTCAGGTCGGCCATCGATGCGCCTTCGTACCCCTTGGTCCAGAACACGGACAGGGCCGCGGCGAGCGCCTGCTCGATGTCGAACTCACGCGGACGACCGCGAGCGGAACAGACGGTGGCGCTTTCCATAACGAGCGGTATATAACCATTGTCGCCGGAAAGTCGAGCGGTGTTCGGCACAATCGGACGGAACGCCGAAACCGGCCGCTCAACCGATCAGGTCGCGGACCTCCGCAGCCACCACCATCCCCTCGCCCGGCGCATCGCCCAGCGGAACGGTGTTCATCATCGCGAGCGAGGCTGCCGCATTCATTACCGCACGCATCATGATCGAACGGCGCTGGTCCGCCCGACAGACCACATAGCCGGTCAGCAGTGCCTGGTCGGGCTGATAGTCGAGCGGCAGCGCCTGCAGGCGCGCATCGGGCGGGCATTCCGAAGAGAAGAACAGACTCACCCCCAGCCCCACCGCGATCCCTTCGCGGATCGCCTCACGGCTGTGCAGCTCGACCACCCGGCGCGGACGAATGTCCTGCGAGCGCAGCAGGCTGTCGGTGGCGGCGCGGGTTTTCGAATGGGGTTCGCGCAGCAACAGGCACTCGCCCGCCAGCGCCGCGATCGGGAAGGGAGAGACCGCGGCCAGCGGATAATTCGCCGGCACCACCACCCTGAGTTGGTCGACGAACAGCGGCCGATAGGCGAAGCGGGGGTCGATCTTGGGATCGCTGGCGATCGCAACGTCGGCACGCGCTTCCATCAGGCGGGTCAGCGTCTCGTGGGAATTGCCGATCTGAACTTCCACCCCGGCCTCTGGCGCGCGTTCCAGCAGGGCGCGGGTAAGATGCGCGGCATAGGTGGGCGAATCCGAGACGAGCCGGATCGACAGTTCCTCGTTGATCGGACGATCCCCGAGCAGATCGTCGATTTCTTCCGAAGTCGCGAACATCCTCCGCGTGAGCCCAAGCAATTCGCGTCCAATCGGACTGAGCCTGAGCGGGCTGCGGCGGGATTCGAACAGCACTTGCCCGTGCCGGGCCTCCAGCGCTTTTATTTGCTGCGACAAAGTTGGCTGCGAAATATTCAGCCGACGTGCCGCGCGACTGAAGCTCCCTTCCACCGCAACTACATGAAAAGCGCGAAGATGCTGATGATTTGCCATCAAATTCTTCTAAAGTTGCCGTAGAATATATAATATCGTAAGTATATTTCAGGATCGTGACCGATTATAGATTTTTTCTATAATCCCCTTCGATTTTAAATATTGGCCGCTTCCCGCGAGTTTTGCGACTGCGCCCTTCGCAGGCGCAGCATCGAGTCCACGGCGGAAAACCCCCGGCGCTCGTGCTCCATCGCCGCGAAACCCTTGAGGGCAACTCACCATGGCTAATTCCGTTTCGACCAAATCCACCCTGCTGCTCACCTGCGCGCTCGTCGCGATGGCGAGCGGCGGTGCCGCTCACGCCGAAGACGCCGCGGCAACCGCCGAAGCGCCGGATTCCGCGGGCTCCGAGATCATCGTGACCGCGCAGCATCGCAACGAAAACATCCAGGACGTGCCGATGACGCTGCAGGCGCTCACCGGCGACTCGCTTTCGCAGCTCCATGCGACCAGCTTCAGCGACCTGCTGAAATACACGCCGAACGTGACCTTCAGCAGCAATGGTCCGGGCCAGGGCGCGATCTTCATGCGCGGCCTTTCGACCGGGTTCGCAGGCAACCAGTCTTCGGCGACGATCGCCTACTTCCCGAACGTCGCGCTCTATCTCGACGACCAGTCGATGCAGTTCCCGGCGCGCAATGCCGACGTCTATCTCGCCGACATCGAGCGTGTCGAAGTGCTCGAGGGCCCGCAGGGCACCCTGTTCGGCGGCGGCGCCGAGGCCGGTGCGGTGCGCTACATCACCAACAAGCCGAACGTTTCGCAGTTCGAGGGCAAGATCGAGGGCAGCTTCGGCGGCACCGTCGGCGGCGCGGCGAACGCCGCATTCAACGCTACCGTCAACATTCCGGTGATCCAGGACAAGTTTGCGATCCGCGCGGTGATCTATGACGATCACCACGGCGGCTATATCGACAACGTCGCGAGCACCTTCACCCGCTCGGATTCGGATCCGGGCAACCACTATTTCAACAACGGCAACCACGCGCTGCCGCCGAGCCAGCAGGCCAACGACGGGCAGTACAACAATTACGCGCTGGCCAAGGACAACTTCAACCCGGTCGACTATGTCGGCGGGCGGGTCTCGGCGCAGTGGGACATCGCGCCGGACTGGGACCTGCTGGTCTCGGAAAGCTACCAGAAGGTCGACGCGCAGGGCACCTTCTCGACCTATCCCTACGGCTCGGACTTCCAGAAGCTGGGCGAGCTGCAGACCACCGTCTTCGCGCCGAGCTACAACAAGGACGAATACTGGAACACCGCCTGGACCCTCAACGGCAAGGTCGGCGACTGGAGCCTGGTCTACACCGGCGCCTACATGACCCGGCACCTGGAGACCCAGCAGGACTACACCAACTATTCGCGCACCGGCGGCGGCATGTACTACCAGTGCACCGGCGGCGGCACGGGCTGGGGCAACGGCGATCCCTATTGCTATTCGCCGGTGGCCTATTGGCAGGACAAGGTGCGCAACACGCACATGAGCCACGAGTTCCGCGTCACCTCGCCGGCCGACAAGCCGCTGCGGGTGATCGCCGGTGCGTATTGGGAACGGTTCCGCATCTACGACATCATGAATTTCAACTACAAGTCGATCCCGACCTGTACCGACGAACTGATCGACGCCGACCTGGCGTGTTCGGGCGTGGTGCAGACCTATCCGGGCTCGACCGCCAACCAGCCGGGCCTCAAGCCCGACAACACCGCCTTCGGCGAAGACGTCCAGCGCGGCTATGACCAGCTGGCGTTCTTCGGGTCGGTCGATTACGACATTCTCCCGAACCTGACGATCACCGCCGGCACGCGCTATTACAAATACAAGGAATTCGAGCTCGGCTCGCAGTACCAGACCTACGCCGGCAACTGCTACCAGGTGCTGGTCTGCGCGGTCGCCGGATCGGGTAACGTCAACATCGACGCCAACGGCGACAATGTGAAATACCACGGCTTCCGCAGCCGCGCGGTGATCACCTGGAAGCCGATGGATCACACGATGATCTACGCGCTGTTCAGCCAGGGCTTCCGCCCCGGCGGCTTCAACCGCGCGACCAAGCTGATCCTGCCCGACGAGAACGGCACCGCCCAGCTGCTGCGCCCGAACGGCTATGCGCCCGACAGCCTGACCAACTGGGAAGTCGGCCTCAAGACTGACCTGTTCGGCCACATGGCGCAGCTCAACCTCTCTGCCTATTACATGCAGTGGAACGATGCGCAGTTCGGCTTCTTCAACCCGGCGGGCGGCTTCGGCAACACCAGCTTCGTCACCAACGGCGCGGACTTCCACATCAAGGGGATCGAGGCGCAACTGGTCGCCCGTCCGGCCAACGGGCTGACCCTGCAGGCCGGCGCAACCTACAACCACAGCTCGCAGGTCACCACGCCCTGCCTGATCTCGAACGTCCAGGGATCGGCAACCTACGGCGAATGCATCACCTATTACTACAGCGGCGGCACCCAGATTCCGCTGCAGAGCCCCTTCGGCTCGCTCGGCAGCGGGCTGCCGTTCAGCCCGCACTTCCAGGGCGACGTACGCGCCCGTTACGAATGGGCCGGCAGCGGGGACTTCGGCTGGTTCGTGTCGGCCGGCGCCTCCTACACCGGGGCAATGTACAACCAGCCGTCGACCTATCCGTCGGGTGAAGGGGTGATCGTGCCGGGCACCACACTGCTGCGCTATCGCCAGCCCGGGTACACGCTGGTCGACGCGACGCTCGGCTTCAAGCACGACAAGTGGACCGTGATGCTGTTCGGCGAAAACCTCACCAACACCCACGCCAGCACCTTCACCTCCTCGACCCAGTTCATCAAGTCGGAGCAGCCGGTCCGGCCGATGACCTACGGCATCAAGATCGGGATGGATTTCTGATCGGGCCGTTCTGACAAGACCCGGTCACACGCTTGTAACGGGCGGCAGCCAGCCTGCCGCCCGTAACTTTTTGCGCAAGACCTGCCCGGCCATGTCCACCCTCCCCCTTCCGGATCTCGAAGCAGAGGTCGACCGGCTGCGCGGCCTGCACGCGCAGGGCGAGTATCCGTCTGCCCTCGCTGGGGTACGGTCGCTCACGCCAGGGTATCCCGAAAATCGCGACCTCCTGCTACTCGAGGCCTCGTCGCTGCGCCATCTCGGCCGGGTCGACGAAGCACTCGTCAGCCTGCTCAGGCTCGAAGCCGCTCAGCCGCGCTACAGCCTCATGCACCAGGAGCGTGGCCTGTGCCACATTGCCCGGCGCGATGCGCCCGAAGCGATCGCGGCGCTGCTAGCGGCGGTGAACCTCAATCCGGCGCTGCCGATGGCGTGGAAGATGCTTGAAGGCGTCTACCGCCTGACCGGCGACGCGGACAACGCCGCCACCGCCGCGGCGCACGTCGAGACCCTGCAGGCGCTGCCTGAGGCGATCGTGCGGGCGACCAGCCTGTTCAGCGACGGCGAACTGAGTGCGGCGGAGCAGATCGTGCGCGCCTTCCTGCTGCAGCACCATCGCGCCGGGCGCCCAGACCATCCCGAAGCCATGCGCCTGCTCGCCCGGATCGGGATGGCCCGCGAAGTGTGGGACGACGCCGAACTGCTGCTGGGCCGGGTCCTGGAGATCGCGCCCGACTATCGCGCTGCCAGGATCGACTACGCCTCCACCCTCACCAAGCGCCACAAATATGCCGAGGCGGAAACGGCGCTGGCCCCGCTGCTGGTGGAGGAGCCCGGCAACACCGAGTTTCGCACCCTGGCCTCGACCATCGCGGTCGGCCTCGGGAGGCACGACGAAGCGATCGCGCGCTATCGCGAGCTGATCGCAGAGCTGCCCGAAGCCGCCCCGGCCGGCGGCGATCCGCGCGCGCTTGCAAGCACGAGGGCGGATCTCAACCTGTGGCTGGGCCATGCGCTCAAGACCGTCGGCGAACTGGAACCGGCAGTGGCCGCCTATCGCGCCAGCACTGCCGCTCGGCCGGACTTCGGCGATGCCTGGTGGAGCCTGGCCAATCTCAAGACCTTCCGCTTCACCGATGCCGAGATGGCCGCGATGCGCAGTGCCGAGGCGAATGCGGCGACATCCGAGCAGGACCGCGTCCATCTGGCCTTCGCATTGGGCAAGGCGTATGCGGACCAGGGTGACTTCGCCCAAGGCTGGCAGCACTATGCCGCGGGCAATGCGACGCAGCGCATGGCCAGCCGCTATCGGCCGGAGATCATCGAGACCAACGCGACCGAACAGCGACGGATTTGCACCCCCGGGTTTTTCGCCGAACGCAAAGGCTGGGGCTGCCCAGACCCGGCCCCGATCTTCGTGCTCGGCCTGCCGCGCGCCGGATCGACCCTGATCGAGCAGATTCTCGCCAGCCATCGCCAGGTCGAGGGCACGCAGGAACTGCCCTATATCCAGCGGCTGGCGCTCGAGCTGCAGGGCCGCGATCCCGATCTCGACAACCCGCCCTACCCCGCCGCACTGGCCGATCTGACCGCCGCGCAGTGCCGCGCGATGGGCGAGCGCTACCTGCGCGAAAGCAGCATCCACCGCGCGACCGGCCGGCCGTTCTTCGTCGACAAGATGCCGAACAATTTCCGCCATATCGGGCTGATCCGGCTGATCCTGCCCAATGCGACGATTATCGATGCGCGGCGCGAGCCGATGGCCTGCTGCCTCTCGAACCTGACCCAGCTGTTCGCGCAGGGGCAGGAGTTCACCTATTCGGCCGAGGACATCGCGCGTTATTACCGCAGCTACCTTGCCCTGATGGGGCACTGGGACATGGTACTGCCCGGCGCGGTGTTGCGGGTGCTGCACGAAGACGTGGTCGAGGATGTTGAAGGGCAGGTCCGCCGGATTCTGGCCCGTTGCGGACTCGATTACGACCCGGCTTGCCTCGCATTTCACGAGACGCGCCGCGCGGTGCGGACGCCCAGCTCGGAACAGGTGCGCCAGCCGATCTACCGCCACGGGCTGGACCACTGGCGCAATTTCGAACCCTGGCTCGCGCCGCTGAAGGAGGCGCTGGGCGACGCCCTGGCTGACTGGCGCGACTGAATTCAGTCAAGCCGCAAGGGTCCCGGCCCGCCCGCCGCCGGGTCCGAGAATGACGGCGCACCGTTCTCGATATGGCCGGCGATGCGCCAGACCTGCCCGTCGGCGGTGAACTGGCGGTCGTACCAGCCGTGGCTGTCGCCGAGAGCGAGGGGAATGGTCCGCGCTTCGCCCGCGGCCAGAACGACCGCCAACGGCGCCGCGCCATAGGCCTGGTCCGTCATCGCGACCGACAGCGGTTTGGCGGTCAGGTTTTCGACCACCACCAACGGCGCCGCGCCTTCGCCGAGGCCGGCCGAGAAAATGCCGGAACGGCCCGACAGCCGCCGGTGAAACCCGTTGGGCCCGAGCACGAACAGATCGTCTGCACCGGATAGCGGATGCGCCAGCTCAGCCCCCGCACCGACCGTGTAGCGCGCCGGCGCGCGGTCGAGCCGCGCAAGGTCGTAGACGTGAAACACCGCCGCCCGCCCGGCCGAGCGGTTGGCGAAGATCACCTCGCCGGGGCGCAGCCGGGCGTCGAGATCGTAAGGAGTGGCACGCCGCCGCCGCATCCCGGTCTCCTGCACCGGAGCCGCGGCCTGCTGCGGCAGCACGGGCGGGATTTCCTCCAGCTGAGCGGCCCTTGCGGAAAGCGCGGCGGTCGCCGGCAGCGCGGCCATGAAATCAACCGTATCCGGCGCGGCGAAGTCGAAGCACGAGGTCAGATCGCCGCACACCGCGCGCCGCCAGGCGCTGATATTGGGCTCGTGCACGCCGAAGCGCGCTTCGAGGAAGCGCAGGATGCTGGTGTGGTCGAAAACTTCTGAAGCGACATGCCCACCCTTGCTCCAGGGCGAGACCACGTAGAGCGGCACGCGCGGGCCGAGGCCATAGGGCCGGCCGAGATAGGCGGCATCGTCGGTGGCCTGCGAATGGGCATGGTATTCGTCGTCCGCCGGCACGGTGGTCGCACCGAGCGTGCCGCCCGCGATCCGCGCCGGCGGCGCGGGAGGGGGCACGTGATCGAACAGCCCGTCGTTCTCGTCGAAATTGATCAGCAGCACGGTGCGCGCCCAGACTTCGGGGTTGGCGGTCAGGGCATCGAGCACCCGGGCGGTATAATCCGCGCCCTGCAGCGGGGTCGAAGCGCTGGGGTGCTCCGACATCGCCGCCGTGGCCACGATCCAAGACACTTCGGGCAGCCGCCCGTCGAGCACGTCCTGCTTGAGCAGGTCGAGCGTGCGGGTGGTGGTCGTCCGCCGGGCGAGCAGCGCCGCGGCCGCTTCCGCCGAGCCCTGCGCCTTGCGATAGCGCTGGAAGCCGACCAGCGGGTTGTCGGTGAAATTGTCCGCCATGTCCTGGTAGATCTGGAACCCGATCCCCGCCGCCATCAGCCGTTCGGGATAGGTGGTCCACAGATAACCGCCGTGGTGCAGCGGATCGGCGTCGATACTGTCGTAGCTGTTGTCGATCGCGGGGCCGTTGCCCTTCGCCAGCGGGTCGTGCGTACCGGTCCAGATGTAGAGCCGGTTCGGATTGGTGCACAGGTGCATCGCGCAGTGATAGGCGTCGCACAGGGTGAAGGCCTCGGCCAGCGCATATTGGAACGGCAGGTCGGCGCGGGAGAAATGCGCCATCGCGTGGTTGTGCTTGTGCAGCGGCCACTCGCCCATCCGGCCGTTGTCCCACGCGGCCTGGCTGTCGGTGAAGCCGTGCGGCGTGCCGAGCGGGCGGTAAAGCCGGAAGTCCGCACCGGTATCGAGCCGGAACGGCGCGATCAGCGCAGGCTCCGCGCCCGGGTGCTCGTTGGGCTGGAGCAGCACGGTGCGATCGGGCGCACCGGGCAGCGGGGGCGCCGGGATCGCGAAGCGATCGCCATAGCCGCGCACTCCGCGCATCGTGCCGAAGTAGTGGTCGAAGGCGCGGTTCTCCTGCGTCAGGATCACGACATGGGCGACGTCCTGCAGCGTTCCGGTCCGCCGGTCCGGCGCAATTTCCAGCGCGCGGGCGATCGCCGGGGTGAAAGCGGAAGCCGCCCCCGCGGTCGCCAGCATGGAACGAATGAAGCTGCGGCGATCCTGGGTCGTGGTCATGGGTGTCTCGAACCGTCATTCCTGAGTCGTATTGAAATGGTCTAGACCATCGATATGGCCATTGGGTGACGGGAGGATGCAATGTGGAAGCGCGCTGCCGTATTCGTGGCGATCTGCATCGCGGCGGGGGGAACGCAGGCTGCGCCCGCCCGGTGCGATCTGGCAGCGGCAAATGCGGGTGATGCGGGCCCCGGCTGCGCGCGGGCGTGGATGGACCGCAATTTAAAGCTCAACGACCTCGTCTCGGTCGGCACCCACAACAGCTACAAGACCCAAGTTCCAGAGGCGGTCATGGCGCTGATTCGCGCTGCGGCGCCCGACCGCGCGGAGGAGCTCGATTATCGCGAGCCGCCGCTGGATCGGCAGCTCGACGCCGGCGCTCGGCAGCTTGAGATCGACGTCTACTACGATCCCGAAGGGGGGCGCTTTCTCCATCCGATGGCTTTGCGCGCGGCCGGCATCGTGCTGGATCCGGCGCGCCGCAAGGCGCTCGCCCGGCCCGGCTTCAAGGTGATGCACGTGCAGGATGTCGACGTGCTCAGTTCTTGCATCACCTTGAAAGACTGCCTGCGCGTCATCCGCCACTGGTCTCTGGCTCATCCCGATCATGTGCCGATCATGCTGATGTTCAACGCCAAGACCGACCCATCTCCGGAGCCCGGCGGCGCGGCCGCGCTGCCGTTCGACGAGGCGGCCTTCGACGCGCTCGACGTGGAGATTCGCGCGGTTTTTCCTGCTGGCGAGTTGATTACGCCCGACGACGTCCAGCGCGGTTACCCGACGCTGCGCGAGGCGGTGCTGCACGACGCTTGGCCGACCTTGGGCGAGGCGCGCGGCAAGGTCTTCTTCGCGCTCGACGAAGGGCCCGATAAGGTGGCGGTCTATCGCGGCACGCGCCGATCGCTTGAAGGGCGGGTGTTCTTTGTCGACAGCGACGAGACCTCGCCAGTCGCCGCCTACATGACGATAAACGATCCGGTCGCCGATGCCGCGCGTATCCGCAGGGCAGTGGAAGCCGGCTTCATCGTCCGTACCCGCGCGGATTCGGGCACGGTTGAGGCCAGGGCGAACGACACCGCGCGGCGCGACCGCGCAATCGCCTCGGGCGCCCAATACGTCTCCACCGACTATCTCTGGCCCGAGCCGAAACTGCACAACGACTACCAGGTCCGGCTATCGGGCGAAGCGGCGGCGCGGTGCAACCCGGTGCGCGCGCCCGAACACTGCGCCGGCCTTGCGGTGGAAACTGCTCGCTAGCCCTGAACTACCCGAGTCGCGCCGTCGAAAATCGTGGTCCCGCCCCTCTGCCGCACCGGCTGTCCGGCACAAAACCTCGCGTGCAGAGGATTTTACCTATCTGTCACGGAGCTGTCGCTTGAAGCTGCTCTTGCGGCTTGGTCCATACCAAATTCAAGCCAAATCACAGGGGGTAAAATCGATGAATCGGGACCGAGCCCGGGCCGCGCGCCTCACTCTCAAGAGCATGTTGCTGACCGGCGTCGCCGCAGTGATCGCCGGCACGCCTGCCGTCGCCTTCGCGCAGGACGCAGCCCCGGCTGACGCGAACAGCCCCCACAGCGAGATCATCGTCACCGGCTACGTCGAATCGCTGCAGGAAGCCCGCAACCTCAAGAAGGAAGCGGTGATCCAGAAGGATGTGATCGTCGCCGAGGACATTGCGAAGTTCCCCGAGCTGAACCTGGCGGAATCGCTGCAGCGGCTCCCTGGCGTCCAGATCACCCGTGAAGCCGGCGAAGGCCGCCGCATCTCGCTGCGCGGCCTCGGCTCCGACTTCGCGCGCGTCCAGCTGAACGGCATGGAAGTGCTCGGCAACGTCGACTCCGCGCAGGACAGCCGCGGGCAGCGCACTCGCGACCGCGCGTTCGATTTCAACATCTTCGCGTCAGAACTGTTCTCGAAGATCGAGGTCGAGAAGACCTTCCAGCCGTCGCAGAACGAAGGCGGCATGGCCGGCACGGTCGGCCTGTTCACCGGCAAGCCGTTCGATTACGGCGAGGGGCTGACCGGCGCGATCACTGCCAAGCTCGGCACCAACCAATACACCAAGGACGCGCAACCCCGCATAGCGGCGGTGCTGAGCCAGAACTGGGGCGACACCTTCGGCATCGCGGTGTCGGTTGCCTACGGCCGCCGGCACACGACCGAGCAGGGCCACAACACCTATAACTACAGCGAAATGAGTGCGGAGGACGCGCAGGATCTCGTCGATGCAGGGCTCGACATCTCGCACCTCACCTCCGCCCAGCAGGAGCGGTTCATGGCCGGCGGCCTGTATTTTGCCGACGGCAACCGCATCTCGTCGTGGGACGCGAAGCAGGAACGCCTCGGGATCACCGCCGCGATCCAATGGAAGCCGACCGACAATTTCCTTCTGACGCTTGACGGCCTGCACGGCCAGTTCACCACCCATCGCGACGAGCTGCACCTGGCGACGCGGCCGATGAGCGGGCTCGGCTCGACCACGCTTTCGGTCGCTCCGGGCGGCGTCTGGCCGTCGCAGTTCCAGGTCGGCACGGTCCTCAACGACTTCCGGGTGGACGATAACGGCTATGTGACCATGACCGACGCCGACAACGTCACCTTCGGCAGCGAGCATCGCCGCGAACTGAACAAGAACCAGTTCAACCAGGCGGTCGCGACCATGAAGTGGGAAGCGTCGGACCGTCTCTCGTTCGACGGGCACTTCGGCTACGAAAAGTCGACCTACAAGACGCCGTACGACGACAAGTTCTACATGCGCGCGGAAGGCAGCCTGCTCGCCGATTACGGCCAGGATGGCCGCTCGGCCTCGTTCAGCTACGATTGGGATCCGACCGATCCGGCCAATTACGCGATGGACGATTTCTACTACCGCGCCTTCAACAACGAATCCGAGCTGTGGGAAGGCACCGCCAATTTGCACTACAAGCTCAGCGACGCGCTGACCTTCAATGCGGGCGGCGCCTATCACCGCTTCAGCCAGGGCGGCGAGGACCTGTTCTACGACGGCGGCGTCAACGGCACGAACGGCGAAATGCGCGGAGACCCGGTGGGCGACATCACCGACGTCTTCACCAACCACTTCGGCTCGTGGCTGATCGGCGATTACGACGCCGCTTTCGCGAAGTACGACGAATATCACCGGCTCGAACCGAAGCCTGACGGCACCGGCGGCACGATCCAGGATATCGAGAACGTCTACCACACGACCGAGGAGACCTTCTCGGGCTATGCCCAGTTCGATTGGGACACCGAGCTCGGCGGAATGCGCTTCCGGGGCAACGTGGGTGCGCGCTTCTATCACACCAAGACCAACAGCACCGGCTGGATCCAGGGCGACAGCTACGCTTATCTCGGCACCAGCGACGTCGAAGGCAGCTATTCGGGCGTTCTGCCGGCGCTCAACACGGTGCTGGAACTCACGCCTGAGACGCTGGTGCGCTTCGCCGCGACCCAGAACATCAACCGCCCGGGCCTGAGCTCGATCGCGGCGGAAGGCACTGCGTTCAAGGACGAGGACACCGGCGAAATCACGGTGTCGCGTGGCAACCCCAACCTGCGTCCCTACAAGGACACCACGCTCGACTTCTCCATCGAGCACTATTTCGGCAAGGTTGGCCTGCTTTCCGCCAGCGTGTTCCACAAGTGGATCAAGAACTTCATCACCTCGAACACGCTGCACGACATTCCGTTCAGCGAAACCGGCGTGCCGTACACCACGATCCCCGGCGCCACCGCCGATACGATCGTGACCGATTTCGACATGCCGACCAACGACCCGGCGACCCACGGGCTGACCGGCGTAGAACTGGCGGCGCAGGCACAGTTCACCTTTCTGCCGGCGCCGTTCGACAAGCTCGGCGCGACGGCGAACTTCACCTATGTCGATCCGGGCCAGATCACCGGCATTTCGAAGCGGAGCTACAACCTCACGGTCTACTACGAGACCGCCACCTTCGGTATCCGCGGCTCGATGAGCCATCGCAGCCGCTGGTACACCGGGCTTAGCGACGATCCGATGAGCGCCGATACGCGCGGGTTCGAAGGCAGTACCTATGTGGACGCCGCGGCCTTCGTCAACATCACCGACAAGCTCCAGTTCACGCTGGACGCGGTCAACCTGACCAACCAGAAGGACACGCAGTTCTGGGGCCAGGCCCGCTATCTCTACAACCAGACGCAGAGTGGCACGACCTACATGGCCGGCGTCAGCTACAAGTTCTGACACGATCGCATGGCAGACGGCGCCCCGCCTCCTTCACGGGAGCGGGGCGCTTTTTGCATTTGGGCTGAGTCATGATCGTTTCCCGCCGCCACCGGTTCGTTTTCGCCGCCGTGCCCAAGACCGGCACCCATGCGGTGCGGCAGGCGCTGCGCGAGCAGATGGGCGAGGACGATCTCGAGCAGGTCGGGCTGTTCGTGAACCGGCGGTTCCCTTGGGCCGATCTGGCCGCAATCCAGCACGGCCATCTCTCGCTACGCCAGATCCGCCCCTATCTCGGCGATGAAGCCTTTGCGGATTATTTCAAGTTCGCCTTCGTGCGCAATCCGTTCGACCGGTTCGTTTCGTACTGCGCCTTCATGCTGCGCGGCGGCGACCTGTTCCAGCGCCAGCCGCGCGCGGCGATGCACCACTTCCTGTTCCGCGAGCCACCCGAGCACCACATATTGTTCCAGCCGCAGTCTTCGCTGTTGGTCGATGACGACGGGGCCACGCTGCTGGCCGACCAGGTGGGCCGGGTCGAGGACATGCAGGCTTCCTACGATGCGATCTGCGCCCGCATCGGCATCCCCTCGCGCCCGCTCGAGCGCGTCAACGGCACCAGCCGCGGCGATTACCGTCATTACTATGACCAAAATCTGATCGACGGTGTCACCCGACGCTACGCACGGGATCTCGAATTGTTCGGGTACAGTTTCGAAGGCGGCCGGTGAAGCCCGTCGCCAATCCACGCAAGACATCGGGCGTCCGCCGCCTTGGAGCGGTGGACGCCGCGGCCCTGCGCAGCGCGGTGCTGGCGATTCCCGAATCGGTGTGGGACGCCGAGAATGCGGCCAAGCCGAACCGCTTCGAAGTGCTCGACCAGACCCGCCACATCGTGTTCCGCTTCATCGACAGCCCGCTCGACTGGCGTTCCTCGCACGACCGGCCGGCGTGGGCGCGGTGGCGGTCCCTGATCGAGCCAGTGCTGCGGCAGGCGGTGCAGCCCTATGGCTATGCGCGCGGCCTCTTCCCCCGCGTGATGCTGGCGAACATGCCCGCCGGCGGCGTGATCCACCCGCATATCGATGCAAACCCGGCCGCGAAATGGCCGCACAAGATCCATGTGCCGCTGACCACCAACGAGCGGGTGGTTTCGTTCTTCGGTGGCGAGGAACGGCATTTCCCGGAAGGCGATGCGGTCGAGGTCGACAATCTCGGGCCGCACTGGGTCCGCAACCTCGGCAAGAGCGCCCGCATCCATCTGATCTTCGAATATTACGACGCCGACCAGCCCGATCCGGACTGGCTCCAGCCGTTCCTGCTCGCCGGAGCCGGCCGGTGAACGGCACACGCGATGCCCTGTTACAGGAAGCGCGGACGCTGCGCGTGAGCCAGCGGGTGCCCGAAGCGCTGGCCACCCTCGCCCGGCTGCAGGCGGAGCATCCGCGCTTCAGCCGGCTGTATCAGGAACGCGGCCACTGCCACATCCTGCTGCGCGACGCCCCCGCGGCGGTCGATGCGCTGCAGACCGCGGTGCGGCTCAATCCGACGCTGCCGGCGAGCTGGGACATGCTCGGCCAGCTCTACCGGATGCTCGGCGACACCGCGCAGGCGGATGCCGCGGCGCGGCAGGTGGCATTCCTGAAGCAGTTGCCGCCGGCGGTGGTGATGGCCGACAGCCTGCTTGCCGATGGCGATTGCGCACCGGCGGAGGAGATCCTGCGCGCCTATCTGCGCGAGGACGGCGGGAATGTCGGGGCGCTGCGCCTGCTGGCGCGCATCCGCCACGAGAGCGGGTCGGCAGGCGAGGCCGCGACTTTGCTGGAAGCGGTGCTGGAACGGGCACCGGACTATCATGCCGCGCGCAGCGACTATGCGACGGCGCTGTTGCAGCAACAAAAGCACGCCGAGGCGCGGGCGCAGGCCGAACTCCTGCTGGCGGCGGAGCCGGGCAATCGCGACTATCTGAAGCACCTTGCCGCGGCCTGCGTCGGGCTCGGCGATTACGAGCCGGTGATCGACATCTACGCGGCCCTGCTGGCCGGCCTGCCCCCGTCCGGCAGCGAGGTGGCCGACCTGCGGCTATGGCGTGCGAATGCGCTGAAAACGGTCGGGCGGCAGGCAGACGCGATCGCCGATTACCGTACCGCGCTGGCCGCCCGGCCGGACTACGCGGTCGCCTGGTTCGCGCTTGCCAACCTCAAGACCCATCGCTTTACCGATGACGATATCGGGCAGATGCAGGCTGCCGAGCGCGAGCCCGGGCTTGCGGAGCAGGATCGGATCTATCTGTCCTTCGCATTGGGCAAGGCGCTGGAAGACCGCGAAGACTATGCGGCCTCGTGGTCCCACTATGCTGCCGGCAACGCATTGCGGCGGGCATCGGGGACCTACCGCCCGGAAATCACGGAAGCCTGCGCGGCCGCGTTGCAGCGGGTGTTCACCGCGGAATTCTTCGCCGCGCGGGCCGGATGGGGCGTCCCTGACCCTGCCCCGATCTTCATCGTCGGCCTGCCGCGCTCGGGCTCGACCCTGCTCGAGCAGATCCTCGCCTCGCATTCGCAGGTCGAAGGGACACAGGAATTGACCCAGATCGGTCGCTACGCGGCCGAGCTGTGCGGCAGCGATCCCGCCTGCGGGCTGCCGCTGGACCCCGAAGGATTCGCCGCCGTCACGAAGAGCGGCGCGCGGGCGCTGGGTGAGCGCTTCCTCGCCGAAACCCGCACCCACCGCAAGCTCGACAGGCCGTTCTTCATCGACAAGATGCCGAACAATTTCTGGCACATCGGGCTGATCCAGCTGATCCTGCCGCGCGCGACGCTGATCGACATGCGCCGCGAGCCGATGGGGTGCTGCTTCAGCAACCTGAAGCAGCTGTTCGGCACGACCAATCAGGAATTCACCTATGGCACGGAAGACATCGCGCGCCATTACCGCAGTTATCTCGCTCTGATGCGGCACTGGGACAGGGTCCTGCCCGAGCGGGTGCTGCAGGTGCGCTACGAGGACGTGGTCGAAGATCCCGAGCGCGAGACGCGGCGAATGCTCGAGCGGCTCGGCCTGCCCTTCGAGCCAAGCTGCCTCAGCTTCCACGAAACCAAGCGCAGCGTTCGAACCCCGAGTTCGGAGCAGGTGAGGCAGCCCATCGGACGCAAGGCGCTCACGCAATGGCGCAACTACGAAGCCTGGCTCGGCCCGCTCCGCGAAGCGCTGAGCGACGGGCTGGCGCCCGAGACCGGGCCTGGCCGGTGAAGCTCGCGCGGCCCTTCTATCAGCTTCCGATCCTGTTCGAGGTCGCTCGCCTGCAGGCCGAGGTCGCGGCCCTGCCCGGTGAAGCATGGGCGCCCCATCCCGACGGCGTTCCCGGAAACAGCGCGGCGCGGCTGATCACCGTCGACGGCGAGGAGAGCGATGCCCATACCGGGCAGATGCTCCCGACCCGCTGGCTGGCGCAAATGCCCTATCTGCGCCAGGTGCTCGCCGGGTTCGGGGTGGTCTGGAGCCGGTCGCGGCTGATGCGCCTGGCCCCCGGCACCGGCGTGCCGGAGCATGCCGACATCAATTACCACTGGCACAACCGGGTGCGGCTGCACATCCCGGTGTTCACCCGACCCGAAGTGACCTTCCATTGCGACGGCCAAACCGTCCACATGGCGCCAGGCGAAGCCTGGATCTTCGACAACTGGCGGCGCCACCACGTCGACAACGCAGGCGATGCCGACCGCATCCATCTGGTCGCGGATACCACCGGCACCGCCGCCTTCTGGCAGTTCGCCTGCGCCCCGCCGCTGCCGCGCGAGTCCTGGCCGACCGCGCGGTGGGATCCGTCCGCCGACCCGGCGCTGTTGACCGAACGAGGCTGGCGCGCGGCGATCATGCCGGCGGCCGAGGTGCAATTGCTGATCGAGGACCTCTGCGCGGAACTGACCGGCTCCGGCGAAGTGCCGGACCTGCGAGCGCGCATCGCCCGCTTTGCGCGCCTGCTTGAAAGCTTCGTGCTCGACTGGCGCCAGCTGTGCGTGCTCCACGGAACCGGCGGCGACGCGAAGCCCGAGTTCAAACGCCTGGCGGAGCGGCTGCATCAGACTGCAAAGCCGCTGGCCGAAGGCCTGGTGATGCGCACCAATCAGGCAAGCGCGCTGCTGGTTCTCGAAAAGCGCGTGCTGTTACAGCTCGTGCCGGATTAGCGCGTCCAGCCGAGGCCCAACGCCTTCTCCAATGCGACGAAAGCGCCGGAAAGGTCTGCGCGCGCCTTTACCAGGCTGCCCGCGGCCAGACCGTGCGCCAGTTCCGCCTCGAGCAACGTGGTCTTGGCGGTGCTGCCATGCTCGAACCGCTGGCGGGCCAGTTCTTCCAGCCTGGCCGCGTTCTGCTCCGCCCGCGCCTGGCTGGCGGCGTTTTCGCGCGCGGCCCGGAAATTGGCGAGCGCATCCTCGACATCGCGCAGCGCGCCGAGGACCGTCCCGCGATAGTTCGCCTCCGCCTCGTCGCGCTTGGCTTCGGCCTGATCGACGCTGGCCTTGCCCTTGCCGAAATCGAGAATGTTCCATTGCAGCATCGGCGCGCCGATCGCGGTGAAATCGTCGAGATGGGTCAGGTCGGCCGGGCTGGTACCCCCGATCCCAAGGATGCCCAGGAAACTGAGCCGCGGCAGGCGCGCCGCCTCGGCAACGCCGATCCGCGCGGTCTCCGCCGCAAGCCGCCGCTCGGCCGACCGAATGTCGGGCCGGTTGCGCAGCAGCGCTGCGGGATCGCCCACCGCCACGCTGGCCGGGGGCAGGGGGACGTCGGCCGGAGCGGCGAGCAGCGCGTCGGCAGCGCCCGGCGCTTCGCCGGTGAGAATTGCCAGCGCGTTGGCGAAACCGTCCGCCTCGGCCTTGAGCGGGGCGAGCATCTGGTTCGCCTGCTCGAGATCGGCGCCGGCCTGCTGGACGTCGCTCTGCGTGCCGGTGCCCCGACTGTAGCGCTGGGTCTGGAGATCGAGCAGCGCCCTTCGCCGCTCGACCGCGCCCTGTGCGAGCGCGATGCGCCCCTCGCGATCGCGATAGGAGAGATAGGCCTGCGCGACCGCCGCTGTGAGGCTGACCTGCGCATCAGCGACGCTGGCTTCGGCCCCTTCGGCCTCTGCACGATAGGCCTCGTTGCTGCGGCGCTGGCCGCCGAACAGATCGATTTCCCAGCTCGCATTGACACCGAGATTGTAGAAGGTGGTGTTGCTCGCGCCGCTGTCGCTTTCACCCCCTTGCGACCCGCTTTGGTCTCCGCTGCCGAGGTCTGGGATGCGGATGTCGGCGGCCACGCCCATTGCGCTGACCGAAGGAGCAGACTTGGTCTTTTCGATCCGCAATGCGGCGCGCGCCTGATCGAGGCGGGCGCGCGCAACCGCAATGTCCGGGCTGCCGGCCAGTGCGCGCCTTTCCAGCTCGTCGAGCGTGGGGTCGCCGAGACCGTTCCACCATTGCGCAAGTGCCGGCTCGCCGGCTCCGGTCTGCGCGTCCGCTCGCACGAACCCTCCTGCAGGGGCGGCGTTGCCCAGCGCCGGAGGTCCGGAATAGTCGGGTCCCACGGTGCACGCGCCAAGCGCGAGCAATGCAGGAAGGACGAGCGTTTTACCGAAAGTTCGCATCGATTGTCTCAACAGGTCTCAGTGCGCCGGAGCGGCGGAAATGTCCTTGGGCAGCGGACGCAGCAGCAGCACCAGCGGGGATACCAGCACGATGCCGACCGCCAGCAGCCAGAACATGTCGTTATAGGTCATCACCAGCGCCTCGCGCGCGATGGTGCCGGAGATCGAGCGCAGCGCCGCGTCGGTGCCGCCGAGGCTTTGCGCCATCGCCGCGACATGATCCTGCACCGTGACGCTGTTCGCCTGCAGCGTATCCTCGATCCGCCGCGAATGAAGCCACATGCGCTGGTCCTGCACCGTAGCGATGGAGGCCAGTGCCAATGAGCCGCCGATGTTGCGCGCGGCGTTGAACAGGCCCGAGGCGTCGCCCGCATATTGCACCGGGACCGACGAGATTGCTGCCTGGTTCAGGAACAAGAAGGCCAGGATCGTGCCGACGCCGCGCAAGAGCTGGGAATCGGTGAAGTCGGATCCCACCGCATCTGCCGTGAGCGAGGTGTCGATCCAGCAACTGAGCGCGAGGATCGCCAGCCCCGTGATCACCGCCACCCGGATGTCGAGGAAGCGCATCAACGCCGGTGCGAGGAACATCATGATCATCGACGGAATGCCCGAGATCATCACTACCTTGCCCGACTGCAGCGCATTGTAGTCGGCGATGCTGGCGAGGAACTGCGGGATAACGAAGGAGGTTCCGTAGATCACCATCCCGAGCATCACCGCCATCACCACCACACTGCCGAACACCCGGTCGAACATCAGCGAGAGCCGGATAATCGGGTCCTTCGCGGTGAACTGACCGTAGGCCATCAGGGCGAAGCCGATCGCGGAAACGATCGAAAGCTGGACGATGAGCGGCGAGGAGAACCACTGTTCGCGGTTGCCCTCTTCGAGCACAACCGTCATGCAGCCGAGCCCGATCGAGAGACCGAACAGGCCGAACCAATCGGCCTCGGCGAGCAATTCGGGCTTCACCTTGCGATCAGGCAGCCCGACCAGCAGCAGCACGACCAGCAGCGTGCACACCGGAATATTGAGGAAGAAGGCATAGTGCCAGCTCCACTGCTCTGTCAGCCAGCCGCCGAGCAGCGGGCCGACCACCGGCCCGAGGATCGCGGTCACGCCGAACAGCGAGGTGCCGATCGGCTGCTGGTGGCGTGGCAGGCGGGTGGCGATGATCGTCATCGCGGTCGGGATCATCCCGCCGCCGGCGAAGCCCTGCCCCGCGCGGCCGATGATCATCGTGGTCAAATTGTCGGCCACGCCGCAGACCACCGAGAAGGCGGTGAACAGCACCGCCGCGATCAGCAGGAAGCGACGCAGGCCGAGCAGCTTCTCGAACCAGTTGCACAGCGGCACCATGATGATCTCGGCAACCAGAAACGAGGTCGCGATCCAGGTTCCTTCGGTGCCGCTCGCGCCGATCTCGCCCTGGATGGTCGGCAGCGCCGAATTGACGATCGAGATGTCGAGCGTCGCCATCATCGCCCCGAGCGTCCCGGCCGCGACGGCGAGCCACGCGCCGAGATCGGCGTTGGGCGGCCGCTCTGGGCGGGCTGAGGCGGAAGCGGCAGCGCCGGCCATTACTTGCCGGCCCGGTCGATCTGGCTCTGCTCGGCCTTGATTTTTTCCAGCGATGCCTTGGCCGAGCGCGTGTCGACCGACACCGAGACCGACATGCCGGGCACCAGCAGCGCCTTGGTCTCCGGCCCGGCATCGACCGAGATCCTTACCGGAATACGCTGGACGATCTTGGTGAAGTTGCCGGTCGCATTCTCCGGCGGGATCAGCGAGAACTGCGCCCCGGTACCCGGCGAGAAGCTTTCGACCCGGCCGTGCAGTTCGATCCCGCCGATCGCGTCGACCTCGATCTTCACCGGCTGGCCGACCCGCATCATGCCGACTTGGGTCTCCTTGAAATTCGCGCTGATGTAGAGCTTGTCGATCGGAACGATCGACATCGCGCGCGTGCCGGGTTGGACGTACTGGCCGAGTTGGACGGTCTTGTTGCCGACCCGCCCGTTGATGCTCGCACGCACAATGGTGGACGAGAGATCGACGTTGGCGGCCTCGCGCTGAGCCTTTGCTCCTTCGGCCTGTGCGCCAGCCTGGCCGATTTGCGCCTGCAGCGTGTCGACCCGCCGCTGCGCGCTGGTGAGATCGGCCTGGCGCAGCGCCAGCTGGGCCTCTGCATTGGCGAGCTGGCGGCGCTTGTCCCCATAGGTCTCGACCGATTCCGCGCCGGTCGCCGACAGCGCCCGGTAACGCGCCTCGACCGTCCGGGCGAGCTGGAGATCGCTCTGCGCCGACGCGACTTGCGCCCGTGCGCCCGCGACGGTCGCAAGTTGCTCCGCAATCTGCGCGCGGAGCCCGGCCGCGCTCGCATCGGCCACGTCGATCTGCGCCTGGGCCTGCGCGACCTGCGAGCGATAGTCGCGCGGGTCGATCTGGAACAGCGGGTCTCCGGCCTTGACCGCCTGATTGTCCGCCACCAGCACCTTCTCGACATAGCCGCCGATCTTGGGCGAGACGACCACCGCATCGGCCTGGACATACGCATCGTCGGTGCTTTCGAGGAATCGACCGACGGTCCAGTATTTCACGAACCACACCGCCAGCAGCACCGCAGCGACGATGCCCACGCCGGCGAGTATCCGCTGCACGCCTTTGCGCCGCAGGGGAGACACGCGCTCTTCGGTGCCTACGGCCTGTTCGTCCGAAGCGTTTTCACCGGCGACGTCGTCTGTCACAATTCAAATCCTTTCAACGACTCGCACAAGAGCCTGGGACCGCAGATGCTCGCACTTGCAGCATATTACAATACCATATATTGAGGGTCCTCAAGATGATCGATCCGGAAGCCCTCGTCACTGCCTATGCGGAACTTTACCTGCAGCTCATGCGGACCGCCGACCGCATGATGGCCGATCAGGGTGCCTCGCTTGCCCGGACCAAACTGTTGTTGTGCCTGCAGAAACGCGGCCCGTTGCGCGGCACCGACATCGCCGAGTTCTTCAGCCAGTCGCCGCGAACCGTGACCGAGGCGATCGACGGTCTGGAGCGCGATGGGCTGGTCGAACGCACTCCCGATCCGAACGATCGCCGGGCCAAACTGATCCGCATAACCGAAAAGGGCATCGAAGCCGCCGCACGGACCGAACCCTTGCGCCATCAGCTGGTCGATCGGACCTTCGGCACGCTCGACGATGCGGAGCGCACCGCGCTGGCGGCAATCCTCGAAAAACTGGCCCGCGGGCTGGCGGTCGACTGACCCGATCCAAGTCTACTCGAGCGGATCGATCATGCCCTGTTCGACCGGTAATGCCTGCGGCGGCCGCCCGCCTGCGACCAGGTGCCACGCGAGCAGTACCGGAACAAGGAATGCGGTGCCGATGAAGATGCCGGCGAGCCGCTCCCAGGCGGGCGTGCTTGCCGCGTGGGCATAGTCGTCGGGCACCAGGGTGACCAGCGCGGCGAGGACGAATTGGGTGCCAACGTAGCGCCATTTGGCCGGGCCGGTTTCGAGCATTCTCCCCAACGCTACCGCGACGGCGGTAGCGGCGAGCAGCAGCGGCATCGAACCGCGCATCAGCAGCAGGCAGCTTCCGGCGAAAACTCCCCCGAGCACGCATCCCAGCACCCGCTGGACGAGCCGGGTAGAAACCGGCCTGAGCCCGCTGCGGGCCATCGCCTGGACCGGGATCAGCATCGAGGCCATGATCGTGACGGCCGCCTGCGCAGGCCCGGGCAGCCCGAACCGGCCGACCGCAAGGGTCAACAGCGCCAAGGCGATGCCGCACTGGATCGCGTGGCGCAGCGCGTCGGGATGCCAGCCCCCGGGCGGCGGCGGCGCAGGCGCGATCGGCGGCCACTTGTCGCGCAACGTGTAGGTCCAGAACAGGCTGACCGAGATGCTCGCGAGTATCCCGGCGATCGTCTCGAGCATCCGCGTCTCGACGAAGGCGTCGAGCGAGAGCTGGCGGTTGAAGCGGTAGTCGAGCACCACCATCGCGAAGGTCAGCCCGAAAAACAGCCAGGCATAGGCCCGGCGCGACGTCGTCGCGGCATAGATGCTGATCGAGGCGACCACGAACAGCGCGGCCGCAATGGCGCCCACGCCGGTGCCGATCCGCGGAGCAAGGACCAGCGCCAGCAAGCCGCCCGCGACGGTGCCGACCAGCCTGAGCATCCCGCGCAGCAGCGTGTTCGAAATCGTGCCCGCTATCACCATGTAGCCGGCGAAGGCGGCCCACGAGATGTTCGCGCCGCCCAGCAGGCGGGCGATCAGGATCGCGAGCATCACCGAACAGACGCGCTCCGCCATGTCGACCATGCGCTGCGGGGACGGCCGGAGGCCCGCGAATGGTCCGCCGGCGCTCGGAGGCTCTGTTGGAAGGGGCGCGGATGCCATCGCTCAGCGGCTGGTTTCGTCCGAGCGGCCGCACCAGCCCGGCAGGTAGGCGGCGTCGCGCGAGGCGGCGCTGTCCAGCCCCTTGACGACCGCCCGCTCGAAATCCTCTTCCAGCAGTTTGCGGCGAACTTTCCGCCGCAGGAAGTCGGCCCAGACGAACTCGGAATAGGGCGTCGCATCCTTCGCATAGCCGCCCGACCGGCGCACTTCGCCGGCAAGCGAGCGATAGGGATCGTCCTTCATCGCTCCGACCCGCTTGGGCAGATCCTCATGCGAATGGCGCGCGCCCTCGTCGTCGAACGGGTGCAGCCAGTTGCGATTGTCGAGGAAGGTCCAGAAGAGGCTTTTCTTGAGATGGCTGAGATCGGCCACCACGCTCACGAGCACATGGCTGACCCCCTCTTCGTGCAGCGCGCGCACCAGATGATGGTGGTCGATCACATAGGGCACATCCTTGGGTCCGATGATCGCGGGGATCATGTGGCGCCCGAGGAAATCCGGCCCGTCCCGCTCGGCCCGGGCACGCCACTCTGCGCGCTTGCGATCGACTTCCCGCAGCCCGACGGTCATCTGCGTCGGCCGCAGCCGCGCGATCTCCACCGGATGGAGCGTGGGCGCGAAATCCTCCGTCATGAGCTGGCCTCCGTTGCCTTGCTGCGGGCCAGGGTCGCTTCGACCACTGCCACCGCGTCGTCCACACTGTAGCTGCTTCTGCGGTCGAGGTCGGTTTCGCCCGCCGCGGCGATCAGGTCGCGCGCGCGATCGTGAAGCCGCGCAAGCTGGACCCGGAACCCCGCCCTGGCCATCGCCCGGTCGAATTCGATCAGCGCGTCGAGGGCGGTGCTGTCGAGATCGTAGCTTTCCTCCAGGCTCAGCACGACGGCGCGCAGGCCCGGCTCGCTCCGTGTGCCCACCTCGGCCAGCCCCAGCATCCGCTCGGCATTCGCGAAGAACAGCGGTGCGGTCGGCCGCCAGATCGCGATCCGGGGCGGCGCCACGGCATCCGCGTGCCTTGCGATATCGACGTAGTCGTGGCTTGCCCCGATCCGCCCGAGCCGCGCGATGCGCGGCGTCGCGAGGCGTTGCAGCAAGGCCGCCAGCGACAGTCCGATCGCCAGCAACATCCCGTCTAGGACCCCCAGCGCGAGGACTCCTGCCGCCGCGCCCAACGCCACGAACTGGTCGCGGTCGAGCCGCCAAAGGCGCAGGATCGGTGCGGGATCCAGTGCGTGCAATAGCGCGGCGATTACCACTGCCGCCAGCACCGGTTCGGGCAGCAGCGCCACCAGCGGCATCGCGAACAGCACCATCGCCCCCAGACCCGCCACCGCGACGAGCGCCGCCGCGCGGCTGGCGGCCCCGGCGGCCTCGTTGGCCGAGCCGGCCGAAAATCCGGCGCCCACCGGCATGCCCTGCAGCACCGCGCTGAACAGGTTCGCTCCGCCCAGCGCGGCAAGCTCGCGGTTGGCGTCGACCGTATCGCCGTGGCGCAGCGCAAGCGTGCGGATGGTACCCCAGGATTCGGCGAACAGGATCAGGACCAGCGGTACCGCGAACTGGATCAGCCGCGAGTAGTCGTTCCACGTCAGGTCGGGGATCGCCGGCATCTCAAGCCGTGTGTCCACCACGCCGACCACCGCCACGCCCTGACCGGCAAGATCGCACCCAAACGACGCCGCGATCCCGGCCACCAGGACGACGAATGCTCCGGGTATCGCCGGATGACGGCGCAGGATCAGCAGCAGGACCAGTGCCGCGGTCCCGGTGAGGATGCTCGCCGCGTGCCAATGCGGAACCGATCTTGCGAGGCCCAGCGAGAATGCCGCCAGGCCCGAGCCCGCGATGCTCACACCGGTCAGCACCGGCACCTGATGCAGGATGATGGTGATCGCGATGCCCAGCGCAAAACCCCGCAGCACCGGCCGCGAGATGAACCCGGTCAGCCCGCCCAACCGCGCGGCGGAAGCGCCGAGAAACAAGAGGCCGGCAATCCCGACCATCATCGCCCCGAGCACCGCGCGGTCGCCGGCGGCGACCGGCATCGCGGCCAGCGTGGCTGCGAGAATCGCGGCGGAAGACGAGGTCGCCGAGACGATCGCGAAGCGGCTCCGGCCGCAGAGCGCGTAGACGGTGCCCCCGGCAATTCCGGCGAAGATCGCGTGCTGCGGCGCAAGCCCGGCGATTCCGGCATAGGCGACCGCCTCGGGAAGCATCAGCCCCGCTACGCACAGACCGGCCACCACGTCGCTCACACGCATGGCGCGATAAGCGGCATGATCGGGGCGATTGGCAAGGCCGAAATGCAGAGCGGGGTCGCCCCACGCGCCGGCCTCAGATCGGCAGCGCGGTCGTGACCTTGATCGCCTTCAGCGCGAAGGTCGAATTGACCGAGGCGACGCCCGGCAGATGGACGAGGATCTTCTTCAGATAGCGCTCGTATTCCTCGATATCGGGCACCACGATCCGCAGCAGATAATCGTACTCGCCGCCCATCAGGAAACATTCGACGATCTCGGGATGGGCGCGCAGTTCCCTTTCGAGCGTTTCGAGCGTTTCCTCGTCATGACGCGACAGCCGGATATGCGCGAACACGTTCATGCGGAGGCCCAGTCGGGCCCCGTCGATCAGCACCGCGCGGCCCGCGATCACCCCGCTTTCCTCCATCGCCTTCACCCGGCGCCAGCACGGCGTCTGCGACAGCCCGACCTTTTCCGCGAGGTCGGCCATGCGGATCGAGGGATCCTGCTGAAGCTGGCGCAAAATCTCCAGATCGAAGTCGTCCAAGGATTTCATTCCTCGAATTTGGCCAAAACAGGAATTTGGTTCCCATTATGTGCCCATTTGGAGGACAGATAGCAATTTTTTCCCGCAGGCTAAGGTGTATCATTCGGTCATTGGGACTTGGATAAGAGCATGCCCTTCAGAGGCTTCGAACTGCATATTCCCGCGCCCGAGCGCCGCCCCGGCGAGCGCCCGAGTTTCGACCATCTCAAAATCCCGCCAGCAGGCGCAACCCCGCGCCCTTCCCCGTCCACCCCGGCGCACGAATTGCGCGAACTCCCTTACGGTCTCGCCCGCGTGCTCGACGACGCAGGCAACGCGGTCGGTCCGTGGAAACCGGATATCGATCCCGAGACGCTGCGCCGTGGCCTCAAGGCGATGCTGCTCACCCGCATCTTCGACGAGCGGCTGTTCCGCGCGCACCGCCAGGGCAAGACCAGCTTCTACATGAAATCGACCGGCGAGGAGGCAGTCTCGACCGCCCAGTCGCTGCTGCTGGGCGCGAGCGACATGTGCTTCCCGACCTACCGCGTGCTCGGCTGGCTGATGGCGCGCGACTATCCGCTGACCGACCTCGTCAACCAGATCTACTCCAACGCCCGCGATCCACTGCGCGGGCGGCAACTGCCGATCCTCTATTCGGCGCGCGACTACGGCTTCTACAGCATCTCAGGCAATCTCGGCACGCGCTTCGCCCATGCGGTCGGCTGGGCGATGGCGTCCGCCTATCGCGGCGACAGCAATATCGCGCTCGGCTATATCGGCGAAGGCTCGACCGCCGAGGGCGACTTTCACGAAACGCTGACCTTCGCTTCGGTCTATCACGCCCCCTGCATCCTGTGCATCACCAACAACCAGTGGGCTATCTCGAGCTATTCGGGGATCGCGGGCGCCGACGAGACGACCTTCGCCGCCAAGGCGATCGGCTACGGCCTCCCCGGCCTGAGGGTCGACGGCAACGATTTCCTCGCGGTCTGGGCGGCGACGCAATGGTCGATCGAGCGCGCGCAGGCGGGACTCGGCGCTACGCTGATCGAATTCTTCACCTACCGGATGGAGGGCCATTCGACTTCGGACGACCCGACCCGCTATCGTCCGTCGGACGAGCCCGTCGAATGGCCGCTGGGCGACCCGATCGAGCGGCTGCGCCAGCACCTAACGCTGATCGCCGAATGGGACGATGCGCGGCACGCGGCGCTGGTCGCCGACCTCTCCGAACAGGTCAGCGCGGCGGTGAAGGATGCCGAGGCGGTCGGCACGCTCGGCAAGTCCAAGCCGCCGGTGACCGAAATGTTCGAAGGCGTGTTCAGCCGCCCCGACTGGCGCCTGATCGAACAGCGCCGCGAAGCGGGAGCCGAATGATGCCGGAAAAGGGCACCGCCGCGAACAGCAGCATGAGCATGATCCAGGCGCTCAATTCCGCGCTGGACACGATGCTCGGACAGGATCCCGATACGCTGATCTTCGGACAGGACATCGGTTATTTCGGCGGGGTGTTCCGCGTGACGGAGGGACTGCAGGCGAAGCACGGGGCGAAGCGCTGCTTCGACGCGCCGATCGCCGAGAGTGCGATCATCGGCGCGGCGATCGGCATGGCGGCTTATGGCCTGCGCCCGGTCGTCGAAATCCAGTTCGCCGACTATATCCTGCCCGCCTTCGACCAGCTCGTCAGCGAGGCGGCGCGGCTGCGCTATCGTTCGGGCGGGCAGTTCTGGGCGCCGATTACCGTGCGCACGCCCTATGGCGGCGGGATCTTCGGCGGCCAGACCCATTCGCAATCGCCCGAGGCGCTGTTCGCGCATGTCACCGGGCTGAAGACCGTGATCCCGTCGAACCCCTACGATGCCAAGGGCCTGCTGATCGCCTCGATCGAGGACGAGGATCCGGTGATCTTCCTCGAGCCCAAGCGGATCTACAACGGCCCGTTCGACGGGCGACCCGATGTCGCGCTGAAGAGCTGGGCCGGCCACCCGCTGGCCGAGGTGCCGGCGGGGCATTACACTGTGCCGCTCGGCCAGGCAGCGATCCGCCGCGAGGGCAACGATGTGACCGTGCTCGCCTATGGCACGATGGTCCATGTCGCGGCCGCCGGAATCGAGCAGAGCGGGATCGACGCCGAGCTGATCGACCTGCGCTCGATCGTGCCGCTCGACATCGAGACGATCGTCGAGTCGGTGAAGAAGACCGGCCGCTGCGTGATCCTGCACGAGGCGACTCGCTTCTCGGGCTTCGGCGCGGAACTTTCGGCGCTGGTGCAGGAACGCTGCTTCTATCATCTCGAAGCCCCCATCGAGCGTGTGTGCGGGTGGGACACGCCCTATCCGCATGCGTTCGAATGGGACTATTTCCCGGGGCCCGGCCGGCTGGCCGCCGCGCTCGCCCGCGTGATGGAGCCTGCCTGATGGCCCGGTTCGTGTTCAGGATGCCGGACGTCGGCGAAGGGATCACCGAAGCCGAAATCGTCGCCTGGCATGTCCAGCCCGGAGCGCGGATCGACGAGGAGACGCGGCTGGTCGACGTGATGACCGACAAGGCGACGGTCGAGGTCGAAAGCCCGGTTTCGGGGACCGTGGTCGAAGTCGCGGGCGAGATCGGCAGCATGGTCCCGGTCGGCGCGACGCTGGCCGTGATCGAGACCGAAGCGGAAGAAGCGGTCGATGCCGTGCCTGCGCCGCAAGCGCCCGTTGCGAAGCCGGCGCCGGAAGCCGCACCCTCCGAGCCCGAGGATGCCGCCGACGCCAAGCCTCACCCAGCCGCCGCGCAGCCGCAGGTCCTTGCCAGCCCGGCTGTGCGCGCCCGCGCGCGCGATCTCGGGATCGACCTCGCACAGATCCGCCCGGCGAGCGACGGGCGCATCCGTCACGCCGATCTCGACGCCTTCCTCGCCTACGACCGTTCCGGCGGCTTTCGCCCGGCAGGCGCGAGGCGGGCGGATGAAGTGGTGAAGGTCATCGGCCTGCGCCGCCGGATCGCCGAGAACATGGCTGCGGCCAAGCGCGCGATCCCGCATTTCACCTATGTCGAGGAATGCGACGTCACCCTGCTCGAGACGATGCGCGCGCAGCTCAACGAAGCACGCGGCGAGCGCCCGAAGCTGACCCTGCTGCCTCTGCTGGCGACGATCATCTGCCGCACCCTGCCCGATTACCCGATGCTCAACGCGCGCTATGACGATGAGGCAGGCGAAGTCACCCGGCACGGCGCGGTCCACCTCGGCATGGCGGCGCAGACCCACGCCGGGCTGATGGTGCCGGTGATCCGCGATGCGCAGGACCGTAACCTGTGGCAGCTCGCGGGCGAGATCCGGCGGCTGGCCGAAGCGGCCCGCGACGGTTCGATCGCGTCGAACGAGCTTTCGGGCTCGACCATCACCCTGTCCTCGCTCGGCCCGCTCGGCGGCATCGCCTCGACCCCGGTGGTCAATCGCCCCGAAGTTGCGATTATCGCACCGAACCGTATCGTGGAGCGGCCGATGTTCGTCCCCGACGGAATCGGCGGCGAGAGGATAGAGAAGCGCAAGCTGATGAACATCTCGATCAGTTGCGACCACCGCGTGGTCGATGGGCACGACGCGGCAAGCTTCGTGCAGGCGGTGAAGCGCCTGATCGAGCACCCCTTTCTGTTGCTGGACGAGGGATAGGCCGATGCGCGCCACTCCGGAGTTCGATTTCCAGCTGGGCGAGCACGCCGCGATGATCCGCGAAACCGTGGCAAGGTTCGCAGACGAGCGGATCATGCCGCTGGCCGCCGCGATCGACCGCGAAGACCGCTTCCCGGCCGAATTGTGGCCCGCGATGGGCCAACTCGGGCTGCACGGGATCACCGTGAGCGAGGCGGACGGCGGACTGGGGCTCGGCTATCTCGAGCATGTCATCGCGATCGAGGAAGTCAGCCGGGCGAGCGCATCGGTCGGCCTCAGCTACGGCGCCCATTCGAACCTGTGCATCAACCAGATCCATCGCTGGGGCAGCGAAGAGCAGCGGCGGCGTTGCCTGCCGGGCCTGATTTCCGGCGAGCAGGTCGGCGCGCTGGCGATGAGCGAGGCCGGCGCGGGATCGGATGTGGTTTCGATGAAGACCCGCGCGGTCGCGGCCGACGGAGGTTACCGCCTGACCGGCGCCAAGTTCTGGATCACCAACGGCGCGGTCGCCGATCTGGTGGTGGTCTATGCCAAGACCGATCCCGCCGCGAACAGCCGCGGGATCACCGCTTTCCTGGTCGAGCAGGGAATACCCGGCTTTTCGGTCGGCCAGGCGATCCACAAGCTCGGCATGCGCGGATCGCCCACCGCCGAGCTGGTGTTCGACGATTGCTTCGTTCCGCAAGCCAATGTGCTCGGCGCCGTCGACGGCGGCGCCGCGGTGCTAATGAGCGGGCTCGATTACGAGCGCGCCGTCCTCGCCGGGGTCCAGCTCGGGATCATGCAGGCCTGCCTCGATGTGGTCATCCCCTATGTCCGTGAACGGCAGCAGTTCGGACGTGCCATCGGCAGTTTCCAGCTGATCCAGGCCAAGGTGGCGGACATGTATGTCGCGCTGCAATCGGCGCGGGCTTACGTCTATGCGGTCGCGCGCGCCTGCGATGCCGGGCAGACCACCCGCTTCGACGCCGCCGGCGCGATATTGCTCGCAAGCGAGAACGCCTTCCGCGTCGCGGGCGAGGCGGTGCAGGCGCTGGGTGGCGCCGGCTACACCACCGACTGGCCGGTCGAACGCTTCCTGCGTGACGCCAAGCTGCTCGATATTGGCGCGGGCACCAACGAGATCCGCCGAATGCTGATCGGGCGCGAGCTGATCGGGGCCGGATGAGCGGGCCCGTCCTCACCTCCGCGCTCGATCTGCAAAGCCCCGAGGCGAAGGCGCGCGCCGCGCACAACCGCGCGCTGGCGGAAGACCTGCGGGCGAAGGTCGCGGAGGCGGCACTCGGCGGCAGCGAGAAATCCCGCGCGCGCCATGTCGAGCGCGGCAAATTGCTCCCGCGCGAACGGGTCGAGCGCCTGCTCGATCCGGGCTCGCCGTTCCTTGAGATAGGCCAGCTTGCCGCAAACGGGCTCTACGACGGCGAGGTGCCGGGTGCGGGGCTGATCGCCGGGGTCGGCCGGGTCTCGGGCCGCCAGTGCATGATCCTCGCCAACGATGCGACGGTGAAGGGCGGGACCTATTTCCCGCTGACGGTGAAAAAGCATCTGCGCACGCAGGAAATCGCCCAAGCGAACCGCCTGCCGTGCCTCTATCTGGTCGACAGCGGCGGGGCCAACCTGCCGCACCAGGCCGAGGTGTTTCCCGACCGCGACCATTTCGGGCGGATCTTCTTCAACCAGGCGACCATGAGCGCGCTCGGCATTCCGCAGATCGCCTGCGTGATGGGCAGTTGCACCGCAGGCGGGGCCTACGTACCGGCGATGAGCGACGAGACGGTGATCGTGCGCGGCCAGGGCACGATCTTCCTCGCCGGCCCGCCGCTGGTGAAGGCCGCCACGGGCGAGGAGATCGACGCCGAGGATCTCGGCGGCGGCGACCTCCATGCGCGCAAGTCGGGCGTGGTCGATCACCTGGCCGAGGATGACGAGCACGCGCTGACCATATTGCGCGACATCGTGTCGCATCTCGGCAGCAAGCCCGCCGCCGCGGGCATCGCCCCGCGCGCGCCCAAATTCCCGGCCGAAGACCTCTATGCGATCATCCCCGAAGACGTCCGCGCGCCCTACGACGTCCACGAGGTGATCGCCCGGCTGGTCGACGGCTCGGAGTTCCACGAGTTCAAGGCGCTTTACGGCAGCACCCTCACCTGCGGCTTCGCGCATATCTGGGGCATGGAGACCGCAATCCTCGCCAACAACGGCGTGCTGTTCAGCGAGAGCGCGCAGAAGGGCGCGCATTTCATCGAGCTTGCCTGCCAGCGCCGCATCCCGCTGCTGTTCCTGCAGAACATCGCCGGCTTCATGGTCGGCGGGAAATACGAGGCCGAAGGGATCGCCAAGCACGGCGCCAAGCTGGTAACCGCGGTCGCGACCGCACAAGTACCCAAGCTGACCGTGATCATCGGCGGGTCCTTCGGCGCCGGGAACTACGGCATGTGCGGGCGCGCCTACGATCCGCGCTTTCTGTTCACCTGGCCCAATGCGCGGATCGGCGTGATGGGGGGCGAGCAGGCGGCAAGCGTGCTCGCCACGGTCCACCGCGATGCCGGGAGCTGGAGCAAGGACGAGGAGGACGCTTTCAAGGCCCCGATCCGCGCAAAATACGAGACCGAAGGCAGTCCGTACTACGCGACGGCAAGGCTATGGGACGACGGGGTGATCGACCCGGTCCAGACCCGCGACGTGCTCGGCCTCGCCCTCGCCGCCTGCCTCGAAGCCCCGATCCCCGAGCACCCGCGCTTCGGCGTGTTCCGGATGTGACGATGATCCGCTCGCTCCTCATCGCCAACCGCGGCGAAATCGCCTGCCGCGTGATCCGCACCGCGCGGCGGATGGGGATTCGCACCGTCGCGATCTATTCCGATGCGGACCGCGATGCGCTGCATGTGCGGCAGGCGGATGAGGCGGTGCATATCGGGCCGTCGCCGGCGGCCGAGAGCTATCTGGTTAGTGACAGGATCATCGCAGCGGCCAAGGCGACCGGGGCCGAGGCGATCCATCCGGGCTACGGGTTCCTCTCGGAGAACGCTGGCTTCGCGCAAGCGGTGATCGATGCCGGGCTGGTGTGGGTCGGGCCGCGACCGGAGAGCATTTCGGCAATGGGCCTGAAGGATGCGGCCAAGGCGCTGATGCAGGCCGCGGGCGTGCCGGTGACGCCGGGCTATCTGGGCGAGGACCAATCGCCCGAACGGCTTGCCGCAGAGGCCGAAGCGATCGGCTATCCGGTGCTGATCAAGGCGGTTGCGGGCGGCGGCGGCAAGGGGATGCGGCAGGTCGATGCGCCGGATATGTTCGCCGAAGCGCTCGCCTCGTGCCGCCGCGAGGCGCAGGCGAGCTTCGGCGACGACCGGGTGCTGATCGAGAGACTGATCGCCAACCCCCGCCATATCGAGGTGCAGGTGTGCGGCGACACCCGCGGCAATGTCGTCCACCTGTTCGAGCGCGATTGCTCGCTCCAACGCCGCCACCAGAAGGTGATCGAGGAAGCCCCCGCCCCCGGGATGGACGAGCCGACGCGGCGGGCGATTTGCGCGGCCGCGGTGCGCGCCGCGCAGGCGGTCGACTATGTCGGGGCGGGCACGGTCGAATTCATCGCCGACGCCTCCGAAGGCCTCCGCGCCGACCGCATCTGGTTCATGGAAATGAACACCCGCCTGCAGGTCGAACACCCGGTGACGGAGGAGATTACCGGGGTAGACTTGGTCGAATGGCAGCTGCGAGTTGCCTCGGGCGAGCCTCTGCCGCTGGCGCAGGACCAGTTGCAGATCGACGGCCATGCGATCGAGGCGCGGCTCTACGCGGAGGATCCGGCGAACGGCTTCCTGCCAAGCACCGGCACGTTCGAGGTGCTCCGCCTGCCGCGCCGCGAGCGGATCGAGACCGGGGTTGAACAAGGCAGCGAGGTCACGCCCTTCTACGATCCGATGATCGCCAAGCTGGTGGTTCACCGCGAAACCCGCGCCGCGGCGATCGAAGCGGTGGCCGCTGCGTGCGGCTCGGTCGCCGCCTGGCCGGTCAGGCAGAACGCGTGGTTCCTTGCCCGGCTGATGCGCTTGCCGGAGTTCGCCTCCGGCGCGATGACCACCGGCACGATCGCCGCCCGGATCGATCGCCTGACCGCCCGGCCGGAACCTTCGGACGAGGTGCTCGGGGTCGCCGCGATCGAAGCCTTCGCGACCCACGCCGAACCCGACGAGTGGGAGCGGCTCAAGGGCCTGATGGGTTTTCGCCTCAACGCCCCGCGCTCCGCACAGGCTTGGCTGAGCCTGGATGGAGAGACCCGCCCGGTACAAATCGACCTGACGCTCGACGGGCCGGCGCGACACGACGTGACCGCGGCCTGGGCAATGGCCGAGCCGGTCTATTTCGAGCAGGGCGCCGCCTTCGCGATCCGGCCGGCCCGCACCGATGGCTCCGACGAAGGCGGACCGTCGAACGGCGCGATCCTCGCCCCGATGCCCGGCACAGTGATCGCGCTCGACGTGGCGCAAGGCGACAGCGTGGCCAAGGGCCAGCGGCTGATGGTGCTCGAAGCGATGAAGATGGAACACGCGCTCGTGGCTCCCTATGACGGCGTGGTGAGCGCGCTCAATGCCGTAGCGGGCACCCAGGTGCAGGTCGATGCGCTGCTCGCGTCGATCGGAAAGGCGGAGGACTGATGGCCGGGCGCTGTTTCGACCAATGGGCAATCGGCGACCACCTCGCCCACGAAGTGCGGCGCACGGTCACCGAGACCGACAATCTGCTGTTCACGGTGATGACCCACAACCCGCAGCCGCTGCATCTCGACGCCGAGGCCGCCAAGGCGAGCGAGTTCGGCCGGATCCTGGTCAACGGCACCTTCACCTTCGCGCTGATGGTCGGCCTTTCGGTCGGCGACACCACACTGGGTTCGCTGATCGCCAACCTCGGCTACGACAAGCTCGTCCACCCCGCCCCGGTCTTCATCGGCGACACGCTGCGCGCGGAGACGTGGGTGGAGGACCTGCGCCCCAGCCGCTCGCGCCCCGAGGCCGGGATCGTGACCTTCCGGCACCGGCTGTTCAACCAGGCCGACGATGTGGTGTGCGAGTGCCTGCGCAGCGCGCTGGTCAGGAAATCCGCCGCTTGAGGAACCTTCCGCAAAGCTTCGAATAAAAAGGTAGCATTTATTCCCTTTATCCCATAAATCGCAGGTATCGGCGAACGGCGGCGCGCCCCGCGCCATCCGTCTTCCCGCGATCTGGAGCATGGGATGATCCGAACCCTCTTGAGAATGAAGGTCAAACCGGGCCGCGAGCGCGACGTTGCCGCAATCTTCGAGGAACGGCGGATCGACGAGCGCGCAATGGCGATGCCCGGCTGCCTGGGTGTGGAATTGAGCATGATCCCGGGCGCAGGGACGATGGTCTCGACCGCGCTCTGGACGTCGCGACAAGCCTATCAGGGATGGCTCGATACCGCAGGCCGCGCGGACGACATTGCCCTGCTGATGCCGCTTCTGGCCGAAGGCCCCGACGCGATCGGACCCTCCGAGATCTGCGAGATTCTCCTCGCCTCGCCCCATCCCCTTTCCGGAGACTGACGTGAGTTCAAGCCGCTTGCGGGTTGGCGTCGATATCGGCGGCACCTTTACCGATATTGTCGTGATGGATCCGGATGCCGGGACGACCGTGACCCACAAGGTCCCGAGCACGCCGGTCGATCCGGGACTCGGCATGCTCGCCGGGCTCGACGAACTCGGGATCACGCGCGAGATCGGCTTCCTGGTCCATGGAACGACCGCCGGCCTCAACGCGATTCTCTCGCGAGCGGGCGAACGGGTCGCACTGCTCACCACGGCCGGCTTCCGCGACGTATTGCTGCTGCAGAGGGCGGGCAACCCGAACATCTGGAGCCTGCGCTCGCAAAAGCCGGAACCGCTGGTGGCGGAAGGCGACATCCATACCGTGCGCGAACGGATGCGCCATGACGGCAGCGTCGAGCTGGAGCTCGATCCCGCGGACGTCGCGCATTTCGCCGAATGGCTGAAGGCCGAAGGGATCGGCAGCGTTGCGGTCTGCCTGCTCCACGCGCACCGGCATCCGGCCCACGAGCTGGCGGTCGGCGCGATGTTGCGCGAACAGCTGCCCGGCCTGTCGGTGGTGCTGTCGCACGAGGTTGCGCCCGAACAGGGCGAATTCGAGCGCAGCTCCACCACCGTCGCGACCGGCTATGTCTCGCGCACGGTCGATCGCTATCTCTCGACCCTGGTGCGGGAATTGAGCGCGCGCGAATGCCCCGCCCCGCTCCACGTGATGCGTTCCAGCGGCGGGATCTGCGGCGCCGAGATGGTGGCGCGCCAGCCGATCCAGACGATCCTCTCGGGCCCGGCTGGCGGCGTCGTCGCGGTCGAGACGGTTGCCCGCACGCTCGGCCGGGCCAACGTGATCGGGATCGACATGGGCGGCACCTCGTCCGACGTCAGCATGGTGGTCGATGGCGCGATCGCGCTGGCCGCCGAATGCGACATCGCCGGGCAGGTGATGAAGATGCCGGTGGTCGAACTGCACACGATCGGCGCGGGCGGCGGCTCGATCGCGCGGGCCGAGGCCGGCGGGCTGCGGGTCGGCCCGCAGAGCGCGGGCGTTACCCCCGGCCCCGCCTGCTACGGCCGCGGGGGCAACCAGCCAACGGTGACCGACGCGCAGGTCCTGCTCGGACGGATCGACCCCGACTGGTTCCTCGGCGGGCAGATGAAACTCGACACCGCGGCCGCACAGGCCGCGATGGACCGGCTGGCTGCGGAAATCGGCCTCGATGCGGGCGGTGCCGCCGAGGGGATCCTTGCAGTCGCAAACGGGATGATGGCCAATGCGATCCGCACGCTGACGATGCGCCGCGGGATCGACGTGCGCGACTTTTCGCTGCTCGCTTTCGGCGGCGCGGGGCCGCTCCACGGAGTGGCGCTGGCGGAGGAACTCGGGATCGAGGAAGTGATCGTGCCGTTCGGCACCGGGGTGCTGTCCGCCTGGGGCATGCTCCACGCCGACATCCGGCACGACGTCTCGACCCCGTTCACCGGTGCGGTCGGCTCGCACGAGACCACGGCCGCACTCGGCGCGACGGTCGCATCGCTCCGCGCGAAAGGCGCCGCGCTGCTGGCCGAGGAAGGCGTCCCCGCCAAGGCCTGCGCTTACGTGGTCTCGTTCGACATGCGCTACATCGGCCAGGAGCATCCGATTTCGGTTCCGATGCGCGACGGCGAGGATCTGCTGACCGATTTTCACGCCGCCTATCGCGCGCGCTTCGGCCACGCGATGCCCGAGGCGCCGGTCGAATTCGTGCAGGCGCGGCTTGCGGCGACCGGCCGCATCGGCACGCACGCCCGCGGCACCTCGGCAGCCCGTGAAGACCGGCCCGCCACCACCCGCACGATCCGCATCGCCGGCACCGACCACAGCGCTGCGATCGTCCACCGCGAGGCGCTGTCGGCGGACGAAACGATCGCCGGGCCCGCCGTCATTCTCGAGGCGGGCTCGACCACGCTGGTGCCGCCGGGCTGGGCCGCCCGGCTGGAGACCGCGGGAGCGTTGATCGTCAGGAAGGCAAAAGCATGAGCGCCGACGTCGTCACCACCGAGATCGTCCGCAACCTGTTCCTCTCCGCCGCGGAAGACATGCGCGCGGTTCTGGTGCGCTCGGCGTTCCAGCCGCTGATCTACGAGAACGAGGATGCGGCGGTCGCACTCATGGACCGCAACGCCGACGTGCTCGGCCAGTCGAGCGGCTTGCCATTGTTCCTCGGCAATCTGGACGAGGCGCTGAAGGAGGCTCTGAAGCTGCGCGGCGGGACCGCTTGGCTGAAGGACGGCGACATCGTCTGCTTCAACGATCCCTATATCCAGGGCACGCATCTCAACGACCTGACGATGTTCGGCCCGGTGTTCTTCGGCGGCGAGATCGTCGGCTATGTGGCAACGCGCGCGGATGTCACCGACGTCGGCGGGCAGGATCCCGGCGGCGGCACCGAGACCACCGAAGTCTATCAGGAAGGCCTGCGGCTCGGCCCGATCAAGATCTGCACCGCCGAAGGCCCGGTCGAGGATTTCATCGACACTTTCCGCCGCGCCAGCCGCAGCCGCGACCTGGTGGTGGGCGATCTCAACGCGATGATCGCCGCCTGCCGCACCGGCCGCCAGCGGCTGATCGAGATTTGCGGGCGCTTCGGGGTCGCAACCGTCGAAGCCTGCCGCGACGAAATCTTCCGCCAGAGCGCCGAGGCCGATCGCCGGACCGTCGCCGCGATTCCCGACGGGGTCTATGGCGGCACGGGCGAGATGGACGATAACGGCATTGCGATCGGCCAGCCCGTGCCGATCGAGCTCAAGCTTACCGTGGCCGGCGACCGGATGATCGTGGACCTCACCGGCAGCCCGGAGTCGCAATACGGCCCGGTCAATTGCGGCCGTGCCCAGACGGTCGCCGCGATCCGGGTCGCGTACAAATTGCTGTTCGCCTCCGATCGCTCGTTCGACGGGGGATGTTTCGCCAATATCGAGGTGCTGACCCGCCCGGGATCGATGCATCACGCTTTAGAGCCGGCCTCGTGCGCCTGGTATTACACCTCGCTCGGCCTGCTGATCGACCTGTTCATCAGCGCCTTTGCGGATGTCCTGCCCGATCGGGTCACCGCCGCGCAGTTCGGGGATTCGATGGTCACCTATTTCACCGGCCCCGACGCGAACGACCCCACTGCCGAATATATGTGCGTGGAGGCCCATGCGGGCGGCTGGGGCGCATCTTCCGCCGGCCAGGGCGCCGACGGCATGATCAACTGCACCAACGGCAGCTTCCGCAACACGCCGATCGAGGCATTCGAGGCGCGCTATCCGATCACGATCACCGAATACGCCCTGCGCCGCGGCTCGGGCGGTGCCGGGCGCCATCGCGGCGGGTGCGGGATCGTGCGGCGTTATCGCTGCGACGCGCCCACGCAGTTCTTCCTGTGGTTCGACCGCTCGCGCACCCCCGGCTGGGGTTTGAAGGGCGGCGAAGCCGGCCTGCCGCCGCGCGTCGAGATAGAAGGCAGCGTCAACCGCACCGACCTGCTCAAGGCCAACGGGCTGCGGCTGGCGGCCGGCGACCGGGTGACGCTGATGACCGGCGGCGGAGGCGGTTTCGGTGCCGCCGGCTGAGGGAGGCGCCACCATCCCGGCCGACGCGCACAGGCCCGTTCCCGGGGGGCTCCGCGTGCGGGACATCACCTTCTTCGTCGTCGCCGCCGCCGCGCCGCTCGGCTACGCGGTCGGCTCGGTGCCGCTGGCGATCGGGCGCGGCGGGATCGGCACCGCGGGCATGTTCCTGCTGGTGGGGCTGTTCCTGGCGCTGTTCGCGGTCGGCTATGTCGCGATGTCGCGCCATATCGCCAATGCCGGGGCGCTGTTCTCCTACGTGGCGGCCGGGCTCGGCCGTCCTCTGGGCCTTGGCACCGCCTTCGTCGCTGTGCTCGCCTATGCGCTGGCCGCAACCGGCTCGATCGGCGCCTTCGCGGTGTTCGGGATGCAGGCTTTGCAATCGCTCACCGGGATCGCCTCACCGTGGTGGGTCTGGGGACTCGGCGCGACTTTCGCGATGGCCGGGCTCGGGCTGCTCAACGTCGATCTCAACGTGAAGCTGCTCGGCTTCGTGATGGTCATCGAGGTGGCGGTTCTGCTGATCCTGTCGTTCGGGATCGTGGTTGCCGGCGGCGCCGAGGGACTGTCTTTCGACGCGCTGCGTCCGACTGCGATCGCCGGAGGCCAGACCGGGGTGATCCTGATGCTGACCTTCGCCGCCTTCTCGGGCTTCGAGGCGACCGCCCTGTTCCGCGAGGAAGCGCGCGATCCGGAACGGACGGTGCGCCGAGCCGCATTTCTCTCGATTGCGGCGATCGCGCTGATCCAGGCCTTGGTGACCTGGGCGGTGGTGCAGGCCTTCGGAAGCAAGGCCATGGCCGCGGCAAACGCGCAGCCGACCGAGCTGTTCTTCATCGCCGCGCGCAGTTTCGTCGGTGGCTGGCTGGCGAATGTGATGACCGTGCTGGTGGTGACGAGCTGGTTCGCGTCGATCCTGGCATTCCACAACGCGACCGCGCGCTATCTCCACGTGCTGGGGCGCGACGGCGCGATCCCCGGCGTGCTGGCCAGGCGTTCGGGCAAGACCGGAGCGCCGTGGGTCGCCAGCCTGCTGCACAGCGGTTTCAGCCTGGCCGCCGTGCTCTGCTGCATCGGCTGGGGGCTGGATCCCTATCTCGACTTCTTCGTGGTCGGCAGCGTGCCCGTCTCGGTCAGCATCCCGGCGATGGAATGCCTGACGGCGATCGCGATCTTCGCATTCTTCCTGCGTGACCGGCGCGGACAGTCAGTCTGGATCGTGCGGGTCGCACCGCTGCTGTCCGCCGTGCTGCTGGGCGCGGTGCTCTATTTCGTGCTCGATAACATCCCGTTCTACACCGCGCGCGAAGGTGCCGTGAACTGGATCATGCCGAGCCTCAATCTGGCGGTGCTCGGCGCCGGGATTGCGCGGGCGCTGCAGCTGCGCCGAAGCCGGCCCGGATTGTACCGGCGGATCGGGCACTGGGGCGAAGCTTCCGCAAGCGCGCGGAGCTGAGGACGGACCGGTTAGGCCCGGAACCTGGCCCCCACTGCGCTGAGCATCACCAGCGCGGCGCTGACCAGGAAGGCGACTGCGGTCGCGAGAATGGCTACGGTGAAATCGCCGCCCTCGACGATCCGGCCGACCAGCGCCGGCCCCAGCGCGAAGCCGCCCATCATGCAGATGTTGGCCGCCAGCGCGACCCGCCCGGGGGAGGCCGATATGCGGTTGAGCAGGATGAAGAAGAACGGCGTGATGAAGGTGATCATCACGTTGAACAACGAGATGGATCCCGCGAACAGCAGGTACTGGCCGGCTTCAAGCAATCCCAGCGTGACCACGGCCATCGCCGCGCTGATAATCAGGATCGTCGGCAGTGGCCGCAGCCTGACGGTCAGCATGGTCGCCAGCATCGTCCCGACAAGCGCCATTCCCACGCCCAGGGCGACGGCGTTGGCGCTGGCTTGCGGGGCGTGCCCGGCCAACCGCCCGATCCGGTCGAAATAGACCCATATGCCCGAATTCGCGCAATACTGGACGAACAGCGCAAGCAGCACGATCGCAATGCCGACAAAGGATACGTGCCGCCCTCTCTCCGTTGCGCCACTCGCCGCCTCCGGAGCCGCGGTCTCGACCGTACGGGACGGGAAATACCGCACCACCAGCAGCGACAGCACGCAGGCGCCAGCGATTCCGAAATAGGCGGCGGGCAGCCCCCAACGCGCGAATACCAGCGGCATCAGCGGCTGGAATACCAGCCCGGTCAGATAGGGCGTGCCGTAGAAGATCGCGATCAGCCGCTCGTTGCCGTGCACCGTCGCCTGCGCGGTCACCGCCACCGACCACAGCAGGCCCGAACAGAGCCCGCCGAGGAAGATCGCGGCGACCAGCAGCGCGGGATTGTCGAAGAACGACGGGATCGCGAGGTTGATCGCGGCATAGGCGCACAGGCACACGATCGCGGTCAGCCGCAGCGGCCAACCCTTGCGGTGCATGAAGAACAGCGCCGCCACGGTGGCGAGCGCGGAACCGACCGAGGAGGTCGAAGCAAGTTCGCCCAGCAGCCGATCATCGAAATGCAGGAACTGCGCCATCCCCGACAGCAGCAAGGGCGAGAGCGCGATGTCGGCATTGCCCGCGATTCCCGCGGCCAGGATCGCCACGGAAAGGCCGAAGTACATTCTTCCTTTGCCGGGCGCCCTCGCCTGCGGTTCCTTGGCCCCAGCCCCGTCCAACGCTTCGGGAAACGGGTTTGCGTCATGCAGCATCGGACATTCGGCCTTCCTTCAAAAACGGGGCATTGCGGGTCAGATCACCCCGGTTTCGGCCAGGACCCGCCGCAGCGGCTCAAGCTCGCGCTCGTAGCGGCGCCACTTGGCGACAGAGGATGCGTAGATCGGCTCGCGCACCTGGGTCGCGCTGCCGGTGGTCGACGCCGCGGCATTCCGATGGAATTCGAGGCAGCCGTCTTCCCACTCGAGACCCAGCTCGCCGATCAAGCGGCGGGTCTCGCTTTCCTGGTTCGCGATCAGCTTCTCGTATTCGATCTCGACGATCTCGCCCGGAAAGGTCCGGTGCCAGAAATCCATCAGGTCGCGATAGGCGGCGAAATAGCGCCCGAGGCTCTCCTGATCGTAGGAGAAGGGATAGGCGTGCTTGAACAGATATTTGTACATCGCATAGCAGCTGTCCATCGGATCGCGCCGGACATGAACGATGCGCGCCTTCGGCAAGGCGAGGCGGATATAGCCGACATACAGGAAGTTGAGCGGCAGCTTGTCGATGAAGCGCGGCGTGTGGCCGGTGATACGCCGGGTGGCACGGAGGTAGTTTTCGCCAAGCTCGGCCAGCTCTGTCGCAAGCGCCAGCGCGGGCAATTCGAGCCGGCGCTGCGCCAGATCGCCATGCGTGCGCGTGGCCAGCGCGACCAGCTCGGTCGCAATATCCTGCAATTCGCCGGCGGCAAACACTGCGCTGTGGCTCGAGACGATCCGTTCGACCAGCGTGGTCCCCGAGCGCGGCATGCCGACGATGAAGATCGGCTCCTCGCTCGGGTGCCCCTTGCCGCGCAGCTGTGCGAGCGGAGTTGCGGAAAAGGCCTGCTTGATCGCGCCGAAGATCTCGATGTCGCGCGCGACGTCATAGACCGTGTTGCGATGGCGAAGGCTCGCACCTTCCTCCAGCGCGGCGAAGGATTCAGGGTAGCGCCCGAGATCCTCCAGTTCCTTCGCCAGGCTGTAGCAGAGCTGCACCCGCGCCCGCCAATCGGCCACGTCCTGCGCCAGCCGTTCGGTCAGATCGTCGACGTGGTTGCTCTGTACGGTCTGGGTCCGCAGCGACGAGCGCAGATGCACCATCTCGATATCGTCGGGGGTGATCCGCAGCAATTCGTCGCACAGGGTTTCCGCTTCCGCAAACCTGCCGATGAAGCGATAGACGGTGACCAGACCGCGCTTGGCTTCGAGAAAGCCAGGATCCCGCGCCAGCGCCTGGCGATAGAGTGCGAGCGCGCGGTCGTAGTCCTCGCAGCGAACCAGGATCGATCCCAGCAGGGTCAGATGGTCGGGCGCGCCTGCACCCGCGGCAAGCGCATCGTCGCAGGCCCGCTTCGCCTCCCCGAGGCGGTTTGCGAAGGCGAGAATCCGCGCGAGCTGGACCCGCCGCAGGAGGCTGTGCGGCTCGATCGCAAGCGCCCTGCGGCTGGCATCGACCGCGCGCGGAAGATCCCCGCGCATCAGTTCGAACTCTCCGGCGAGTGCCCACACGTCGGCATCGCCGGGCGCCACGGCGAGCGCCTCGGCAACGATCCGACCGGCAGGCGCGAGCTGCCCCCGGCGGATCAGGTCGGAAGCATGGCGGAGCCGGGCGCGATCGATCATGGGCGGTATCTCATCCACCCCATGATGCGCGGCCCGGCCCACTCCATCAATTCCCGAACTTGAAATTCGCCCTGAGGCCGATCGTGCGGGGGCGAAGCACGCCGTAGCTCTGGCTCTTGGCGCCGTAATATTCCGCCGCATTGCCGCTGTTGGTGCCCAGTTCGCTGGTCACGTTGTTGGCGAACAGGGTGAGCGAATAACTGTCGAACTCGAGTGTGGCCGACAGGTTGAGCACGGTGGCGGAAGGGAAGCGAATGAAGTTGTCGCCGGTGAAGGTGTCCACCCCGCCGACGATGATATCGATGTCCTGGAAGGTGCTCTGCGACGGCGAGCGATAGGAAAGGTCGCCATGCAGCTTGAGGCCGAGACTGTCCGAAAGCGGTGCGTCGTAGTCGAAGCTGGCGGTAGCCATGTGCTTCGATGACCCCGGCAGGGGCGCCCCGGGATGGACCTCGGTTGCGGGTCGCGAGGCATTGAGCAGGAAGGATTCGGTCACTTCGGCATCGGTATAGGTGTAGCCCAGCGCCATGCTCAGGCGATCCGTCAGCGATCCCGCCAACGACAGTTCGACGCCGCGCGAACGTGCGCCGGGAACGTTGCCGATGTAGGAAACGCCCAGCTGGCTGACCAGCTGCTGCTGCATGTCGCTCCAGTCGATCCAGAAGCCAGTCGCGCTGTAACTCAACCGGCCGACATCGCCCTTGAGGCCAACCTCATAGCTGTTCACCTTGTCGGGATCGTATTGCAGCAACCCGCTGTTATCGTTGCCCGAAGGGTCGGTCAGCGGCAGCGCATTGCTGCCGCCGCCGCGGTAGCCCTGCGCGAAAGTCGCATAGAGCAGCGTGTGCGGCGTGATGTCGTAGGCCACGTTGGCCCGGAAGATGACTCCGCTATCCTTGTACGACAGTGGCTCGATCCCACCGAGCAGGAAATCGTCGAGCGGGATTCCGTAGTACCATGAGGTCGTGCGCGACGCGAAGGGCAGCGGAATGCCTGAGGTGCCAGTGGTCTTTAGCTTGAACGCCCGCAGGCCGCCGGTCAGCGACAATTTGTCGGTCGGATGCCAGGTCAGCTCGCCGTAAAGCGCGCCTTCCTGGGTGACCTTGTTCTGCCCGCCATAGGCCAGCACGTCGCTGAAATCGATCGGCGGATTGAGGCCGTAGAGTGCGTTCACATAGTCGCTCAGCCCGGGCATCCGCTGATCCATCGAGAAGTCGAGGTGGTTGCGGTTGTAGTACGCGCCGACGATCCAGTCGAAAGCACCGCCAGGCTTCGAAACCAGCCGCAGTTCCTGCGTGAAGACCTTGCGGGTCTGCTCGCGATATATCGGCGAGATCAGACGGGGGAAGCCGAAATAGTACTGCGGGATGTTGACCCGCAGGAACGGCGAGGAATCGGACGAAGACTTGGCATGCGCCTGCGAATAGGAGGTAGCCGAGGTCATCTGGGCAAAGCCGACATCGACGTTCACATCGAGGCTGGCGATATGGATGTCGGACTCCTGCGGATCCAGATTGTCCTTGTAGTGGACGTAATGCTCGCCGGTTCCGTAGTAGGGGTTTTCCTCGTAGCGGTCGTTCACCAGCGTGTGCTGGAAGGTGTAGCGCAGGGTCGCATTGAAGCTGTCCGATGGCTCGAACAGCATCGCCGCGCGGAAATGGGCCGTATAGCCGTTGTTGACGTCCTTCTCCGGCGCCTTGGTCGCGGCCGGGCTGGTGAGCGGATCGGACGGATCGGCAAGCACCGGGGCGCCCGGATGGAACTTGTCGGTTCCGTCCATCTGAACCAGGCCCAGCGCATCGATGAAGCCGCCGAAATACTGGTACCCGCCGCTCATCCGCAGGCCGAGCGTGGGCGAGACCGGCACGTTGACCATCGCCCACAGATCGTAGCTCGGATCGCCAGAATGCGCGGTGAGCGAGCCTTCCGCATTCACCTCGGCCGAGAAGTGCGACAGGTCCGGCGCCTTAGGGATGATCCGCAAGGTGCCGCCGACCGAGCCGGACCCGTAGAGCGTGCCCTGCGGACCGCGCAGCAGCTCGATCCGGTCGACATCGATCAGCTTGAGCGGAAAGAACACCGGCGTTTCGCCGAAATAGGTGGAGACGGCTTCCTGCGTGTTGCTCGGATTGTCGTCGTTGGGGTTCATCGCATTGGCGTTGAGGCCGCGGATGATCAATGTGTTGCGGTTGCCCGAAGCGCGCGGCCCTTCGTCCAGCATCACCACCCCCGGTACCAGCCGCGTCAGGCTATTGACGTCGCTCACGCCGGCCTTCTCGAGCATGTCGCCGGTGACGGCTGAAATGTTCGACGGGACGTCGCTGAGCGATTGGGCCCGGCGGCCCGCCGTCACGACGATCTCGTCGACGTTGGCCGGCTGCGGCGCTGCATCTTCGGCCCATGCGGTGCCCGGTAGGGCAAAACCCGCGAGTATCATGGCCGACGAGATCAACAGCTTCGATTTGTAACCCATGCAACCTCCTAGACGCATTGCCTCGCCACGCGCCGGGAGCGCGCCCTCCGGGCACTCCCAAACGCACCGCGCGGTGTCGTTTGCTCTGTCGGCATCTCTCCCTGCAGCACGCCTGGGGCCCGGCCCGCAGGCCGCCATCGAATCGCGCCATCCCGTCCTTTATTACCGGGATTGTCTAACGTAATATCCAAGGAGAGAAAAGGAGGTTTTACTACCTTTTTGAAAAAGTTTAAGTTATTGTTGAAAACATAAACACAAAAATCCCGAAAAATTACTTTTACGGGTCAAGCGTTGATTTGGGAATGAGGCATAATTGGGCGGTATTTATTTAATAGGCGTTACTCCAACGAAGACAGTCTGTTTTGTCTTTCAAAAATCCTGCCGAGGCGGCGCGTTGTCGAACACGGCTGACAAGCGCGCCGAAACGATCGCGTGCAATTCTGCCGGAATGTGCGGACGTACCGCTTCCGGAACCCGCATGTAGCTGTCGATGAAACCGTAAAAGGTGCTGACGACGCCGTTGGCCAACGCCGCGAAATCGACCTGAGCCTCGGGCGCCCGCGCGCGGATCGCCCGCTCCCAGCTCTGCGCGATCCGATCGAATGCCTCCCGGTCGCGTTCGCGCAATTCCGGGATCGCGCTCATCGCCTGGAGCACCGCCCAAGCGCCGCTCTCGCGCACGACCACCCCGAACCATTCCCCGATCATTCCCGAAAGCACAGCACGCCAGTCGCTCGCAGGCCTGACCATCTCGGCGAAATAGGGTGCATCCCAGTTCGCCCACTTGCCGATCAGATCCTCACCGATCGCCGCGATCACCGCCAGCTTGTTGGGAAAATAGCGATAAATCGTGCGGACGCGCACATCGGCCCGTTCGGCCAGCAGATTGGTGTTGAAAGCGTCGAGGCCCACTTCTTCCAGCAGTGTGCTCCCGACCGCCAGTATATGCGCGCGCGAGCGGATCGCACGTTCCTGCACCGGCTCGGATCGTGCCGAGAGATCCGGTCCCGCGGCCTTGCCGCCTTTCGATCGCTTCTTCTCTGTCAGCATAGATCCTTGTTGATCCGTCCCTTGTCCACCAGCACCAGGTCGTCGAGCATGACGGTCGGACGCAGAGTCGTCCAATCCCAATGCACGGCGGACTTCGACAACTCGAACGGCAGCGGGTCATGCGCCATCCCGCTGAGCATGCTGAGATCGCCCATGCCGCAGGTTACCGAGCCCATCACCCGCTCCCATTCGGGGTGCTGCGTCAGCAGGGCGTTGGGGTTGACGCCGATGTTCAGGTGGACCGGGCCGAAGCGCGCGCTTTCGTCGTCCAGTTCCTCGAGCCAGTCCTGCAGGCGCATCGCGAACAGCGGGTCTCCGCCGATCTCGGTCAGCACGCCATCGACGAACTTCAGCCGCAGCGGCGTGGGCGGGGCGGCGTGGTAGATCGGGTGGAACAGCAGCGTGCCGTCGACCAGCACCTCGCCGTTGGGCCGCCCCTTCGGCACGAGAATGCCCGGCTGCGACGGCGGGGCGAAGGCCCAGTTCGCAATGAACTTGCCTTCTTCCGGATCCCACAGCGTGCCCGCACCCATATCGCCCTGGACATCCGCGATGTCGATCTCGAGCACCGCGTCCTCGCCGGTGATCATGCGGCAGGTCTTCGCCTCGCTGAACAGGCCGGCGATCTTGCGCGCACGGCGCAGGACCGCGCGGATATCGGTGTGCAGGATCGTGCGGATCAGCACATCGTCCGTATAGGGCATCGCAATGCCGTCGCTCGGTGAGAACACGCGCGCCCCGCGCTTCAGGGCGTCGAAGATGAATTGCGCGTAGCCGACCCCGAAATCGATGATCAGGTCCGCCTCGCGCGAAGCCGCCTCGATCATCGGCGACCAGACCGCCGAAGGCTGGTAGGTCGCCCCGCCCCGCGGGCTTGCGCCCTCGATCACCACCGCATCGGCTCCCATCGCCATCGCCATGCCCTGGAAAGCATGGTTGAGATATTCGGGCGTGCGGGCATCCGAGATGATCAGAACCTTTTCGCCGGGCTGGAGATTGCACATGTCGCGATAGATGATCTGCGTCAGCGGCAGCAATTCCGGCTTCGCGCGCAGACCGATATCGGGAATCTCGAGACCCATGCGTTCCTGTCCTACCTTTGAATGCAGCGCCGATCGCGGCATAAAGGGAATAAATACTACTTTTTTTACGGATGCAACCGCATCTTTTCGCGCAGCACGCGGCGGCTTTCGCTGAGCGAAACTTTTTGCGAAACTGTCGCGGCTGCAGGTGCGGCCGCACAAGATCGAGGAGCGAACGCTGGCATTCCGGATCGACCTCGGCGGCACCAGGCACTGCTTCCCCGACCTGCGCAGCCTGCTGGCCGCAGCCACCCCGCTTCGCTCCGGCGACGCGCTGGCGGGGCTGGCAGCGCAGTCCGCCGAGGCGCGCATCGCTGCCCGGCTGATCCTGGCGGATCAGCCGCTCGACCTCTTCCTGTCCGACCCCGTGGTGCCTTACGAGCTCGACGAGGTAACCCGCCTGATCTGCGACACCCACGATGCCGCAGCCTTCTCCGGCATCCGCCATCTCACGGTCGGCGCATTTCGCGAATGGCTGCTCGACGATCGCACCGGCGGAGCGGCGATCGCCGCGGCGGCTCGGGGGATCACACCCGAGATGGCGGCCGCCGTATCGAAGCTGATGCGCAATCAGGATCTGGTCGCCGCGGCGCGCAAGATCTCGGTGGTCACGCGCTTCCGCAACACCATCGGTCTGCCCGGCCGGCTCTCAACCCGGCTGCAGCCCAATCACCCCACCGACGATCCGCGTGGCATCGCTGCCTCCGTGCTGGACGGGCTGCTGCTGGGCTCGGGCGACGCGGTGATCGGGATCAATCCCGCCGGCGACGATACCGGCACCATCGCCACCCTGCTCCATATGCTCGACGAGATCCGCCTGGGCCTGAAAATGCCCGGCCAGACCTGCGTGCTGACCCACGTCACCAACACGATGGACCTGATCCGCCAGGGCGCACCGGTTGACCTCTGCTTCCAGTCGATCGCCGGCACCGAAGACGCCAACCGTGGCTTCGGCATCTCGCTCGCCCTGCTCGACGAAGCGTGGGACGCGACGCTCGCACTCGGCCGCGGCACGCTGGGCGACAACGTGATGTATTTCGAGACCGGCCAGGGCTCATGCCTTTCGTCGGAATCACACCACGAGGTCGACCAGCAGACGCTCGAATGCAGGGCCTATGCGGTCGCCCGGCGATACCGGCCGCTGCTGGTCAATTCGGTGGTCGGCTTCATCGGCCCGGAATATCTCTACGACGGCAAGCAGATTCTGCGTGCGGCACTGGAGGACCACTTCTGCGGCAAGCTGCTCGGGCTGCCGATGGGCCTCGACATCTGCTACACCAACCACGCCGAGGCCGATCAGGACGACATGGACGTGATCGCAACCGTGCTCGGCGTCGCAGGGGTTACCTTCATCATGGGCGTACCGGGGTCGGACGACGTGATGCTCGGCTACCAGTCCACCAGCTTCCACGATGCCCTCTATCTGCGCGATGTGCTGGGCCTCGCCCCCGCGCCCGAATTCGCCGAATGGCTGCAGACGGTCGGCGTGACCGACACGCACGGCCGACTGGTCCGATCCGACCAGGCACTGGCGGCATTCGGATCCCTGCCGCTGCTTGGGGACCTGCGCGCATGAGCGCGCCGGTCGAGCGCGGCCTGCTTGCGCGCCTCAGAACCGAAACCACCGCGCGGGTCGCGCTGGGCCGGGTCGGGCCGGCCGTCCCGACCTCGGTGGCGCTCGACTTCCAGCTCAGCCATGCGCGGGCACGCGACGCCATCAGGCAGGAGCTGCTGCGCGGGCAATTCGTCCCGGAATTTCCGGGCCGGCAGGTCATCGAACTGCACAGCCGTGCCGCTGCGCGCGAGGCCTATCTGATGCGGCCCGATCTCGGCCGCCGGCTCGACGACGCCGGGCGCGGTGCCCTGGCCGGCCTCAACGCCGAACTGGTGGTGGTGCTGGCGGACGGGCTCTCGGCCACCGCGACCGCGGCCCATGGCCCCCCTCTCGCGCGGGCGATCTTCGAACGCGCAACCGGCTGGCGGACCGGCCCGCCGATCGTCGCCCACCTGGCAAGGGTCGCGTTGGGGGACGAGATCGGCGAATTGATGGGCGCGCAGCTGGTGGTGATGCTGATCGGCGAGCGGCCGGGACTGAGCTCGGTCGACAGCCTGGGGGCCTACATCACCTGGCAGCCGAAGATCGGCCGGCAGGACAGCGAGCGCAACTGCGTCTCGAACATCCGCCCGCCGCACGGGCTATCGATCGAACAGGCCGCGAGCGAGATCGTGCGGATCGCCCAGGAAGCGCGGCTTTGCCGTGTCACCGGAGTCGAGTTGCCTGCGGCTTTGGCAAATCTGCGCAGGAAGCTGGACGGCGACGGCCCTGCCGACTAGCGCGGGCTTTCCAACTCGCCGGGCAGCAACAGCTGCGCATAGGCGCGGCGCAATTCGGCCTTCTGCACTTTTCCCATCACGTTGCGCGGCAATTCCGGGACCAGCACCACGCGCTTTGGATGCTTGTAACGGGCAAGCCGCCCGTCGAGACTGGCGACGATTGCTTCCTCCGTCAGCCCGGAGGCGCCCGGCGCCGGCGTGACAACCGCCACCACGCCCTCGCCGAAATCGCGATGCGGGACGCCGATCACTGCGGTCTCGCCGACGCCCGGGAACTCGTCGATCAGCATTTCTATCTCTTTCGGATAAATGTTCAGCCCGCCCGAGATGATCAGATCTTTGGCACGCCCGACAAGCGTGATCCGGCCTTCGCCATCCATCTCCGCCACGTCGCCGGTAACGAAGAATCCGTCTGACCGGAACTCCTGCGCGGTCTTTTCCGGGTTGCGCCAATAGCCCTTGAATACGTTCGGTCCGCGGACTTCCAGCACGCCCTTCTCGCCAGGTGCGACGGGCCGACCGCGATCGTCCGCGATCCGCACCTCGACCCCGGCCAGCGGAAAGCCGACCGTGCCCGCGATCCGGGCGCCGGCATAGGGGTTGGAGGCTATCATCCCCGCCTCCGTCATGCCGTAGCGCTCGAGAATTCGATGCCCCGTCTGCTCAGCGAAGCGCTCGTGGGTCTCCGCCAGCAGCGGCGCCGAGCCCGACGTGAACAGGCGCATCCCGGCGCAGGCCCGACGATCGAGCCCGGGCTGATCGAGCAGGCGAACATATTGGGTGGGCACGGCCATGAACACGCTGGCGCGCGGAAGGTCGGCGATCACCCGGGCGGGATCGAACCGCGGATGGAACAGGATTGTCGCGCCGGCAAGCAGCGCGCCGTGCAACGCCACGAACAGCCCATGCACATGGTAGATCGGCAGGGCGTGGATCAGCACGTCGTCGCGTTGCCAGCGCCACAGCTCGTCCAGCGTCAGCGCGTTGGAAGCGAGGTTGTCATGGCTCAGCATCGCGCCTTTCGACCGGCCGGTGGTCCCTGAGGTGTAGAGAATGCAGGCGAGATCGTCGTCGTTCCGTGCGGCCGTGGCGCGCTCTTCCGCCGGACGAAGGCCCTGCATCAGCGAACCTTCCCCCCGCGGACCGAGAGTCAGCACGCGGCAGGTCGCATGCCCCGCCATCCGCTCCATTGCGGGGCCGTCTGCCGGATCGCAGACGATTACGCGCGGCTCGGCATCCTCGATGAAATAGCGCAATTCCTCCGCGGTGTAGGAGGTGTTCAGCGGCACATAGACCAACCCGGCCCGCAACGCCGCCAGATAGAGCAGCACCGCCTCGGCGGATTTCTCGACCTGGACCACGATCCGGTCGCCCAACTGCGCCCCGTAACCGGTCAGGCGCTCCGCCAGGCTGGCAGTGGCCGGCTCGAGCGCGTCGTAGCGCAGACGGACTTGGCCGTCTTCGATCAGCAGGGGCTTGTTGCCCACTTCTTGCGCCACCGCGAAAAAACGCTCGACGATATTCGTCACAGCACTTCTCCCTGCCCGGGTGCGGTCTTGTTAGGCCTCGGCGCCGTTACGGATGGGCCGCCCGGTTCCGGCGACCGGCCCGCGAGCGATGCCAGGCCCAGCGTGCACAATCCGACCAGGAGCGTGCAGGCCCCCAATAGCAGAAAGGCGCTGAGCGCGCCGCCGGCGTTCGCGACGAAGAAGGCGCCCAGGACCGGTCCGATGACGCCGCCGATCTTCGCGATCGCGCTGGCCCAGCCGCCGGCGTTGGCCCGGATCGAGCTTGGGTAGAAGGTCCCGATGATCGAGATCACCGACTGGTGTCCGCCGTATTTCAACACCAGCCCGGTGAAGATTGCCGGCACCAGCAGCGCCGGCCCAGGCGCGCCGATGCCCACCAGCAGAAATGTCGGCGCTGCCAGCAGCGGGAACAATGCAACCCAGCGCGGCCCCAACGCCTCGGTGAAGCGCATCAGCACCATGCTGACGATCGCGCCCGCCAGCCCGGCCAGCGAGCCGAGCAATGCGGCGCCGGCGCGAGTCAGCCCCAATTCCTCAAACAGGATGGGGCCCCAGAGCGCCCCGAGAAAGGCTGCGATCGAGCTGAAGAAATAGGCAGCCCAGATCATCGGGGTGATGAGCTTGAGCCGTCCGCGGAACAGATCGGCCGGCGTGAAGCCGCCGGTCGGGGGCGGCTCGTCGCCCAGCCGATAGGCCTGCCAGGCGGCCGGGTCGAACTGAGGATCGGCCCGCAGGAGCAGGGCTTCGATGCGTTCGGGCCGCGCGCCGCGGCTGGCGAGAAAGCGCGCGGATTCCGGCAGCAACCCGATCAGGACCAGCGACACCGCCAGCGTCGCGGTGCCGGCGATCAGGTAGATCCATTGCCAGCCCCAGGCCGGCGCGACGAGATTGGTGAGCGGTGCGGCGACCGTCCCGCCAAGGGTGAAGCCGAACATGATCACCGAGACAACGGTCGCGCGCCGCGCACCCGGCATCGCCTCGATGTTGAGTGCCCACGCGACCGGGAGCAGTCCGCCTATCGCTAGCCCTCCGAGGAACCGTATCGCGAGCAGCTGTCCGAACGAGCCGGCGAACCCCATAGCGAGAGTGAACAGCCCGGCGAGCACCGCACAGACCAGGATCACCGGCCTGCGTCCGATCCGGTCGGCGGCATAGCTGCACACCAGCGCTCCCACGACCTGGCCGACGGTGGCGGAGGAAAACACCAGTCCGAGCTGCTGGCCGCTGAGGTGAAGATCGTCGCGAATATAAGGCGCGGCATAGGCGATAATGCCCAGATCAACGCCATCCAGGAAGGTCACCAGGCAACACAGGACGACAAGCAGGGCATGGAACCGCCCGAAGGGCAGCCGCCCGAGGAACTCGCCGACATCGAGAGTGCCGGTGCCGCTCGCGTCGCGATTGCCCGAGCCGTTCATTTCTGCGTCGGCATCGCGAAGTCGGCGCCGCTGCTCTGCCCGGCGGGCCAACGGACCGTCCCGGTCTTGTAGCGGGTGTAGAACCGCACGCCCTCCGGTCCGTGGATATGGTGATCCCCGAACAGCGAGCTTTTCCAGCCGCCGAAGGAATGGAACGCCATCGGGACCGGGATCGGTACGTTGATCCCGACCATGCCCGCCTGCACCCGCTGGAAGAACTCCTGCCCAGTGCCACCGTCGCGAGTGAAGATCGCCGCGCCGTTGCCGAACTCATGCGCATTGACCAGCGCAAGCGCTTCCTCGAAATCGCCCGCGCGGACCACCGACAGCACCGGGCCGAAGATCTCCTCGCGATAGATCCGCATCGCCGGAGTTACCCGGTCGAACAGCGTTGCGCCGAGGAAGAAGCCCTGCTGGTTGTCCTTGTGAAGGAAGTCGCGCCCGTCGATCACGAGTTCGGCGCCTTCGTCGACGCCGGCGTCGATGTAGGAGCGGACCCGGTCGCGGTGCTGGGCGGTGATGAGCGGCCCCATGTCGTTGCCCTCGTCCGTGCCGGGTCCGATCTTCAGATCCCGTACCCGCGGTGCGAGCGCCTGGACCAACCGGTCCGCCGTGCCCTCGCCGACCGGGACGGCGACCGAGATCGCCATGCAGCGCTCGCCGGCCGAGCCGTAGGCGGCGCCGATCAACCCGTCCACGGCCTGGTCCATGTCAGCATCGGGCATGATCACCATGTGGTTCTTGGCTCCGCCCAGCGCCTGCACCCGCTTGCCGTTGGCGGTGCCGCGGCTGTGGACGTATTGCGCAACCGGAGTCGATCCGACGAAGCTGACAGCCGCGATCCGCGGATCGTCGAGCAGTGCATCGACCGCGCCCTTGTCGCCGTGGACAACGTTGAACACGCCGTCTGGCAGGCCTGCCTCCTTCAGCAGCAGCGCGAGTTCGATCGCGAGGCTGGGATCGCGCTCCGATGGCTTGAGTACGAAGCAGTTCCCGCAGGCGAGCGCGACCGGGAACATCCACATCGGCACCATCGCCGGGAAGTTGAACGGCGTGATCCCGGCGACCACTCCCAGCGGCTGGCGGAACGAGGCGGCCGAAATCCCGCGTCCCACACCCTCGCTGAATTCGCCTTTCAGCATCTGCGGGATGCCGCAGGCGAATTCGACCACCTCGAGCCCGCGGGTGATTTCGCCGCGAGCGTCGGAAAGAACCTTGCCGTGCTCCGCGGTGATCGTCGCCGCCAGCCGGTCGGCATTGCGCTCGACCAGGTCGCGGAAGCGGAACAGCACGCGGGCGCGCACATGCGGCGGGGTGGCCGCCCATTCGGCGAAGGCGCCGAGCGCGCTCGCCACCGCTTCGCCGACCAGCGCGGAATCGGCCAGCGGCACGAGGGCGCTCTGCTGCCCGGTCGCCGGATCGAACACGGGTGCGCTTGCGCCGCCGGCAGGATGCCGGGCGGCGCCGGCGATGAAATGGGGAATCGGGCTCGGTTCGGTCATGATGATTCTTTGCTCGCGATGGATCAGTGTGCGGACTGGCGTACCGCGATCCCGTTCACTTCGAAATGCGCGCCCCCCATTAGCCCCACGACCTCGACAAAACTGCGGGCCGGGAGCGGTCCCTTGAAATAGCCGGCATAGGCACTGCCGAAGCTGTCGAAGGACGAGAGGTCGGTCGCGAAGACCTGGACCCAGACCAGATCGTCCATCGTGAAGCCGGCCGCTTCGAGCGAGCGTTTCAGCGCCTCGAGTACCAGCCGGCTCTGCTCGGGCGCGGTGGCTCCCGGCCGGCCGGTCGCCGGGTCGATATCGAGCACACCGCCGAGATAGAGCGTGTCGCCGGCTAGCACGGAGGAGCTGAAGGGCGCGCGGTCGTCGGCCGGCACCCCGGCGGGCTTCGGCCCGACGGGCGGAAAATGCACCGTCTGGGCCCCCGCGGGAGCCCCCAACAGGTTCGCGAAGCAGGTCAGCCCCGCCGCAAGTCTGGTCGCCAGCCGCATCGTTATTTCCGGTTGCGCGCAAGATAGGCGGCGAGATCGCGCAACTCTGCGTCGCTTATCTCGGTCTTGCGGAACGGCGGCATGAGCGCGAAGCCGTGCCGGACGAATTGCACCGTGACGGGCGGCGCGAGATCGGTCCGGTCCTCGAGCGCCGGGGGCAGCTTGCCGCCGTACTTGACCTGGAGCGATTGGGTCCCGGGATGTCCCGGGCCGCGGCCATGGCATGCCGTGCACCAGCGCGTGTAGACTGCCTGACCCCTTGCGGGATCGCCCTGCGGCGCCGGTCCGGGCTTCGCGGCATACAGCGTGCCGCAGCAGGCGAGCACAGCCGCCGCAGCCAGCACGAATGCGACGGGGCGGCTCATCGCGGCCCTCCCCGATTGCGTTGGGGCCAGATGCCATAGCGCCCCGGCGAGACGATCCCGTTCGGATCGAGCGCGTCCTTGACCGTCTCGTGGAACCGCAGCAGCGCATGATCGCCGAAGGAATAGGTGCTCATCACCGTGTCGTAATAGGCGACCGGAGTGCGGTATTCGCCCCAGCCCCGGGTTGCGGATTCGGCGATCAGGCGGCGGAGCGCCTTGCGGTATTTCCGGTTGGTCTCGACGTCGTGGGTGGTCGGGAAGATGCAGATCAGCATCAACGCCCGCTCCCACACGCAGCCGGGCAGGTTGAACGGCGGCACCGGCAGGCCTTCCTCGGTGAAGATCCGGGCGAAGACCTTGTTCGCCTCGAAGATCGCCGCGCCGGTGCGCGGGATCACCGGCGAGAACGCCTGGTGGCCGACCATCGGCTCGGGCCGCAGATCGGTGCGGATGCCGAAGTTGAACACCGACAGGCTCGGGATGCCGAAGGTCGGCTTGTGGATCTTCTCGAGATCGGCATCGGACAGCGGGAAGCCGTAGAATTCGGGATCGCCGAAGCGCACCCCCTCGATCTCGCCGAACTGCTCCTTCGCAATCTCCCATTGCAGGCGGACCATGCGCTCAGGTCCGTAGAACTTGACCAGCGCGCTCCAGCAACTGCGCCCGGTCGATTTGACCCGCTCGGCGATCAGCGCCTTGGCCGCGTCGTCGCCCGTGTAGAACGCATCGTGCAGCGCCTGGTCGATCTGGGTCGCGCCGTTGGGATCGTTGTTCTGGGGGTCGGCCGGCACGCGCCGCTGCAGCAGCGGACTGCCGAAGCCGGGCATGCCGTTGACCACGCCCGAGTTCTCCAGCCGGGTGAGGATCCGCACCAGAGCGTGGAGATCGTCGTATTTGTCGGCATAGATGCGCCCGATCAGGCAGGCTTCGGGCTCGGGCATCATCCAGAAGCCCATCTTGGTGACGATGCCGAAGTTGGACTGCGAGAACAGGCCGTCGACCCAGGGGCCGAAGCCGGCCTTGTATTGCTGCCAGGTCTTGGCCCCGGGCATTGCCCCCATTCCGGTGCGGAGCAGCCCGCCGCTCGGCAGCACCACCTCCATCCCGCAATGCGCGTCGAAATGGTTGCGGAATGCCGCGCGGGTATAGCCGCCGCCGCGATCGAGCGCATTGCCGATCGGGCTGCCCCAGCCGGGATCGGGACAGTCGAGCCACAGCTTGGCGCCTGTATCGCGCAGCGCGCGATAGAGATCGAAATAGCTCACCCCGGGCTCGACCAGCACCGAGGCATTGGCCTCGTCGATGTCGAGCACGCGGTCGAGCCGCTTGAGATCGAGCACCACGCTGCCCGATAGCGCGGGTGCCGAACCGCCATAACCGAGGTTCCTGCCGGTCGAGATCGGATAGAGCGGCACCCGGGTGTCATTGGCAATACGTACCGCCGCCTGGACCTCCCCGACGTCCGCCGGGGCAACCGCCGCCGAGGCCACGCGCTCTTCGGGTTCGCTCCACATCGGCGAATAGGCATCGCGATAGAGCGCTACGTCGTCGTCGGAAGTGAAGACCCAATCGGGCCCGACCGCGTTCCTGAAAGCCGCGATCGCGCGGTCGAACTCCGCCTGGCTGACATCGGGAGGCAGGACCATCTAGTTTCCCCGGGGCTGGTGGTTGCCGGCAGGCTGGAGCAGCCAGGCCAGAGGCCGGTCGGCCGCCTCGCCCGCCGCGGGATTTGCGGCGCGAGGCCAGCCGCTTCGCGCGGACGCGGTCAGCAGCGCAGCCGCGACCTCCTCAGCGCCGGTTCCTACGAGCTGGCCGGAGCCGGGCAAGGGAGGACAAGACCGGAAGGTACAAGCCAGCCCGTAGGATCTTGCAAGCCGTTCGAGGCAGAAGAACGCGCCGCCGTAGGTTACGCCTGCGACCGCTTGGGGATACCGGCGCCACAGCGGCTCGATCCGGTCGAGCCACGGCATCCCGATATCGCCCGAATAGCTTATTGCCGCGCTGCCCAGCCGCTCGGCGGCCGGCCCAACCTCCGGCGCGATCGTGCGGTCGACGAGGAAAAGCGGCGGGACTGCCCGCGCGGCGGACGGGGCCGCAGCGGCGATGCCCGCCGGGGCGAGCCCCAGTCCCAGAGCGGCCAGTCCGCTCCCTCCCCCGATCAGCACATCCCTTCGGCTCGCCATCTCAACTCCCCTCGGTCCCGCGTTGCAGGATCCTCTCGCCGCCCTCTGTCGGCTGCGGCTCATGCTTGTCCACGGCGGTCCTTCTCATGGCTTCCATGAGACCGCTTCATGTCGGTGGCAGACGGCACATCCCATCAGTAAAGCGCCACCGGCGCCGGAACGATCTGGTTGTTCTCGCTCCGGAAGATCGCGCGGACCACGCCGCGCAGCCAGACGTTGAAATTGTCCGCGTGGTAGCGGCGGTGCCAGAACTGGAACACCGGTACGCTCGGGAAACGGAACTCGGTCTCGACCCGCCGGATCAGCCCACCGCTCGCCGGATCGTCGATCAGCGCGGACGGCACGACCGAGATCATGTCGGGATTGGACGCGAGCAGTGACGGGATCGCCATGGTATGCGGCGTCACGATCGTCTCGCGCCGGGCGAAGCCGGTGCGCAGCAACAGCGCATCGATCGGCAGTTTGTCGGGCCGGACCGGGCGAACCACCACGTGGTCCAGCGCGGCGAAAGTGTCGGTCGAAAGCGGTTCGTCCAATTGCGCATGCTTGCTCGCCGCAACCGCATAATCCGCATCGAACAGACGTTGCTGGAGGATCTCGCCGGAGAAGGTCGCCGGCCCCGAAATGGCGAGATCGACCCAGCCTTCCTCCAACCCGCGGACCAGGGCCTCGCCGGAGACCGGAGCGACCTTGATCCGGCAGTTTGGCGCCGCGGTGCGGATCACCGCTGCCAGCGAGGGCAGCGTCACCAACTCCCCGTAGTCGTGCAGGAACAGCGTGATCTCGCGATTGGCGTCGGCGGGATCGAACTCGGTCTTCATCAGTATCGAATTGCGCAGGATCTCGATCATCTCGTTGACCGAACGACCGACATCCTCCGCCCGGCTGGTCGGCACCACGCCCTTGCCGCTGCGCACGAACAGCGGATCGCCGAAGAATTCGCGCAGCCGCTTGAGCGCGTGGCTGACCGCGCTTTGCGTCATCCCGAGATGGTCGGCCGCCTGGGTGATGCTGCCGAAACGCAGCACCGCGTCGAACAGAACCAGCAGGTTGAGATCGAGCCGCCGCAGGATCTCGTGGGATTCACCGCGCAGCATGGCAAAGCTCCGCGTCTGTCCGGCAGCGCCATGAGCTTCGCTCATGGCGATCATGAACCGTGCCCCCTTCAGTTCCGGCAGCGAGTGGCGAAAATCCGCGCGGCCTTTTCGAAGCCCCAACGAAGGATGGGAAATGTCTGAAATCGAAGAATTGATGCGCAAGAACGCCGAACTGGAGAACCGGTTGGGCATGCTGGAGGACCTGAACGCGATCCGCCGGATCCAGTTCTCCTACGGCTATTACATCGACTATTGCCACTACGAGGACGTGCTCAACCTCTTCGCCGAGGACGCCGAAGTCGTGTTCCTTTCGGGCGTCTACAAGGGACACGCCGGTATCCGACGGCTCTATTGCGACTGGATCCAGCAGCTTTTCAACCAAGGCCGCGAAGGCGCCGACGACGGCTTCCTGTTCGACCATATCCAGATGCAGGACGTGATCACCGTCGCCGACGATCGCCAGAGCGCGAAAGGGCGGTTCCGCGGCGTGCTGCTGGGCGGATCCCACGACATCCGCGAATACCGCCCGCAGGGCATCTCGCAGCAGTTCATGGAATCGGGCATCTACGAGAACGATTATGTCCGGGTCGACGGCGTATGGAAGATCAAGCGGCTCGATTACGTGCTGCAGTGGCAGGCCGATTACGACACCGGCTGGGCGCATACCGACGCGCATCTCCAGCCCGCGCAGGTGCTGTATCCAGAAGATCCGCTGGGGCCGGATTATTTCACCGGCGAAAGCCGCCGGACCTGGCCCTATCGGCAGGACATGCCGGTCCATTACGCGCATCCGGTGATCGCCAAGACGATCGCCAGGCTCGACGGCTGAGGCCGGCGGATGCCGCGGGGCGGGAGTATCCGCTTCCGTCCCACGGCATCGCCCCCGTTCAACCCAGAGCCTCGGCCGAAACTTCGGGGCCGTATTCATTAACCGTGGTTCGCCGGACATCGCGCTTGTAATCGTCGGTCTCGAGCGGGGTCGCGCGGTGCAGCGTGCAGCGGTTGTCCCAGATCAGCAGGTCGCCCTGGCGCCATTTGTGCACGTAGATGAACTTCTCCTGCGTCGCGAAATCGTAGAGCTCGCCAAGGAAGCGCAAGGCATCCTCCTCCGGCCAGCCGACGATCCCGGTCGCATGCGCGCCGACATAGAGCGCCTTGCGCCCATAGGGCAGCGTGCGCACCAACGGCTGGATCACCGGCGGCATCGCCCGGCGCATCTCCTCGGTCACGCCGTCTGCTCCGGCAAGCTCGCGCCCGCGCCAGAAATCGTGGATCACGCTCAGGCTTTCGGCCTGCTGGCGCAGCGCCGGCGAAAGCTCGTCGAACACCGCGCGGGTATCGATGAAATGGGTATCGCCGCCCACCGGCGGGATGATGTGGCCGAGCAGCAGCGACCATTTGGTCGGCAGGGTATGAAACGAGCTGTCGGTGTGAAACCGTTCGGTAGCCTTGCCGTACTTCCGGCGCTCATCGTCGCGCGGGATGATTTCGCCATGCTCGTCGAGGTTCGAGATGTCGAACAGCTCCGGCGCGATCCTGCTCGCGACGTTGCCGGCAAAGCGCGCCATCCCCGGAGGCAGCTCCAGCGGGCCGAAGGCCCGGCTGAAACGGATATGGTCCTGATCCGAGATCCGGCAGTCGCGGATCACGGTGACCGCATAGGTCGCCATGGTGCGTTCGACGGTCTCGATCAGGTCGCGTCCGGGCGGAACCGTCAAATCGGCGCCGATGATCTCGGCGCCGAAGATCGGGTGGACCGGGCGTACTGTGAGTTCCACGTATTCTCTCCAACCTGTCGGAGGGGCGCCAGGCACCCCTCCCCCTATTCAGAAATTGCGCTTGATGGAGAAGGACCACTCGCGCGGGCGCGCAGGAGTCGCGGTCACGTAACCGGCCGCCAGGTAGATGTCCTGCTTCGAATAATAGTAGAAATCCTTGGTCAGATTGGTCACGCCCAGGGTCGCCTCCCAATTCCCGTCGCCGGTGCGATAGGTCAGGTGCGCATTCACCACGTTGCGCGATTCCAGATAGTTGCGCGCATTGTTGATCGCGTTGGCGTAGCTCGACGACTGGAAGTTGTAGTCGACCCGCGGCGTCAGCGTACCGCCCGCGAAAGCCAGGGCGTACTGGATCCCGATATTGCCCTGCCACTTGGGCGCGAAGGGCAGCACCATGTCCTTGGTCAGGCCCGAGGTGATCGCCTGTGCCGAGAGTTCGGTGTAGTGGCCCTCGAGGTAGCTGAGGCTGGCGTTGATATCGAGGCCTTCGATCGGGCTCGCGTCGAGTTCGGCCTCGACGCCCTTCTGGTGGACGTTGCCACCGTTGAGGAACACTGCCGCGGGCGCCGTACCGCCGACCGGATTGTAGTTCGGCAAGGTCGGGTCGCTCTGGACCGGCAGGTCGACGTTGAAGAACGGCGTGTTGGTCTGGATCTGCAGGTTCGAATAGTCGTTGTAGAACGCCGCGACGTTCAGCCGTACCCGGCGGTCGAGGAAATCGCTCTTGAAGCCGATTTCATAGGCCTTGAGTTTCTCCGGTCCGAACGGGGCGACCTGGTTGGCGAAGAACGGGCGCGGATTGACCCCGCCGCCCTTGAAGCCGGTCGAGAACTGGGCGTAGGTGAAGAAGCTGTCCGACCAGCGATAGTCTGCCACCGCGCGGAAGTCCCAAATGCCTTTCGAGAAGGTCGCCGAAGCGCCGTCGATCGGGGTCACGGACGGGCTGTAGGCTCCGTCGGCCGTGTCCCGGACAAAGGTGTAGGTCTTGCGGTCGTCGGTGTAGCGCACGCCGCCGGTCAGGTTGAACCGGTCGGCCAGGTGCACCACCGCATGGGCGAAAGCCGATTTGCTGCGCGACTTGATAAGATCGTCGGTGAAGAAGTCGGACGAGATCGACGCGATCAGATTGCGCCCGTCCTGGTGGGCCTCGCCGTCGTAGTAGAACCCGCCGAGCGTCAGGTCGGCCAGCGTCCCGAGCGTCGCGCTCAGCCGGATTTCCTGGGTGAACTGGTGCTGGTTGGGCTCCGCGATGGATTCGCTCTTGGGGATCGGGCTCTCGTCGTTGTCGACCACGAAATAGCTGTCGGCCGCACGATAGGAGGTGATCGACTTCAGTTGGATTTTGTCGGACAGGTCGTAATCGACGGTCCCGGCAACGCCCCACGACGTAAAGTCGCTCTTCGGGATCGCATTGTAGCTCGACGTCGAGGTGCCGCGGTAGAGCGCATAGCTGGTATAGGGATCGGGCGAGACGAACGCCGGGCCGTAAGTGACCCCGTTGACATTGGGGGCGGCTGCCGCGCGCGCCGCGAGCAGGATGCTGACCCCCGGGTCGCCACGGCTCGAGGTGTAATCGCCCGAGAGGTTGATCTCGAGATTGTCGGCCGCGACCACTCGCAACTGGCCGCGCACCGCGACCTCGTCGCTGCCACCTTCCCGGCCGAGCACGCAATCGTCGTGGCCACTCGCGACATAGGTCGGCAGCGCCGAGTCCGGATGGGTGCATTTGTAGTCGACGCGCTTGACGTAGCCGTTGATATGCTTGCCGAGCCCCGAGATGCGGAGGAACACCCGGTCGGGCACGAGGGTGAAATTGCCCGCGGCGCGAATGCTGGCGAGATTGTAGCTGCCGGCCTGCGCTTCCACGAAGCCGCCGCCCTGTCCATCGGGCTTGCTGGAATAGAGCTTGATTGCGCCGCCGATGGAGTTCTTGCCGGCCAGGGTGCCTTGCGGCCCACGCAGCACCTCGACGCGGTTGAGGTCGAGCAGGTCGAACTCGTTGCCGAACATGGTCGAGTAATAGACGTCGTCGATGTACACGCCCACGCCCGGCTCGAAGGCGAAGTTGGAATCGAACTGGCCGACGCCGCGCATGTAGATCTGGGCCGAGGGGCCGAACACGCCCGGCGCGGGCTCGATCGCGAGGTTCGGTGCCTTGAGGTCGGTGAGCGAGGTCTGGCCTCGCGCGGCAAGGTCGCTGCCGGTAACCGCGGTGATGGCGATCGGCGTGTCCTGCAGCTTCTGCTCGCGGAACTGCGCGGTGACGATGATGTCGTTGCCGGTTGCGGCAGTGGTTTCGTCTTCGGCATGGGCGGGCGCTGCGACGAGTGCTGTCGCCCCTGCAACGGCGGCGAGCGACACGCCGGCAAAGGCGCGCCGTGCATTCCGGCGATCGATCGAGTTGGTCATGTGGCTTCCCCCAGGGTTTATCGGTTTCGTGGTCAGGACGAGTGATTGCGGTTCGCGGGCGCGTCGTCCGCGGACATGTGACCGGCGGATGCAGGGGGAACTGGCCCGTCGCCGAAACGGGAGCATACGCTCGATCGCATCGCTTCGCCCTTCGTCATGCCTGATCTCCCTGTGCTCTTGCCCCTCCGTTTGCCGGAAGCGGCTGGCTATGTATTTTCCGCCCGCTCCGGTTTTATCCAAGAGCGAGGCGGTCATGGTTTTCATGAGCAGGATTCATGTTCCTTGCGGACGAAACCGTGCTTGTGCGCTGTTCTATTAATTTGACCGCGGCGGATCATGGCGTAAGTCGCGCATATAACATTCTCAATTCGAGACAGAATGCGATGAATCTCCTGCAGAGTATGCGCGTTTTCTGCACAGTCGCGGAACTGCGCAGTTTCACCGGCGCGGCCGACCGGCTCAACATCGCTCATTCCGCCGTCAGCAAGCATGTCGCGGTGCTGGAGCGGCATCTGTCGGCCCGGCTGCTCGACCGGACCAGCCGCAGGGTCAATCTCACAGAGGTCGGTGAAACCTATCTGGCCGAGGCGCAGCGGATTCTCGATTCACTCGACGAGATGGAGGCCGGCGTCCGCAAGACCGCGGTGCGCCCTTCGGGCCTGCTGAGGATCAGCGTCCCGCCTTGGCTGGTCAATGCGGACATGGCGCGGCTGATGGCCGACTATCGGCGCGCCTTCCCCGAGGTGACCCTCGACCTCGTGCTCGACCGGGTCGAACTGGGCGCGACGCACGACTACCGCGATCTCGACATCGCCTTGCGGGTAACCAATTTCCCCGAGGAGAACATGATCGCGCACCATCTGGCGACGCTCACCTTCCGCCTTGTTGCGACGCCTGCCTATCTCGACCTGCACGGTCGCCCGGCAACGCCGGACGAAGTGAACGGCTGGCCCCTGCTGCACTATTCCGCCTATTCGCCCGATGCCTCGGTGGTGTTCCGCAGCGGGCATCACGTCGGGTTCCGCCCGATCATGCGCAGCGCCAGCACGGAGATGATCTACCACGCGATGTGCGCCGGGATGGGTCCCGCCTTCATGCCTTCGTCCCTCATCGAACGCGATGTCGCGGAAGGCAGGCTGGAATACGTCCTGCCGGTCGAAACCGCCTCGCCGATCAAGCTCTATGCGTTTCATCCGCGGCGGCCCTATGCCTCGGCAAAGATCGCCAGCTTTCTCGGTTTCATCGAGGCGGCGTTCGGCTGAGCTAGTCGTTCCCGATCTCGGGACGGAATGAGGCCGCCAGGAAGCACAGCCCGCCAAGCAGCGTGCACAGCGCGACGATCAGCAGCGAATAGCGGATCGCGTCTTCGCCGCAGCCCGCTGCAAGGGCGTCGTTCAGCATGCCGACCGCCAGCGGCCCGAAGATTTGCCCGACGAGCCCGGTGAACAGGACCACGATCGATATCGATACGGCGCGCATCGCTTCGGGAGCCATCGCGATCACCGCCGCGAAGGTCGGGCCCTGGTAAGCCGCCTGGAGAGCGAGCACGACCGCCAGGCCCCCGACCCAAACCGCCGGGGCATCGCCAAGCAGGAAGGCGAGGTATGCCGGCACGGAAACCAGGCAGACCAGCGCCGGAATCCACAGCCGCCAGCGCGGATCGCGCCGGCCGAGCCGGTCGGCCAGCCAGCCCGAACCGACAATCCCAGCCACGCCGGCGATGCCGCCCAGCGGGGTGACCGTCGAGGCAACTTCGAGAATGCTGAACCCGTGCACCCGCACCAGCATGGTCGTCATCCAGGTTCCCATTGCATAGAGCGCGCCGCCCATGAACGAGACACCGGCAAGCAGCCAGAGATAGGCCGGCAGCCGGCCCAGCGTAACGATCGCGCGCAGCATCGATACGCGCGCGGGCGCTGCTCCCGCCGGGGGGCGTCGCGCCGGCTCGCGCACGGTAACGAAGAACAGGCCGGCAAAGGCCAACCCGGCAGCTCCGGCAAGGTGAAACGCCGCCCGCCAGCCCCAGCTCTGTGCGACCCACCCGGCAAGCGGCATGAACAGCAGGCTGTTCACCGCACTGGCGGTGGTGAAGATCGCGAGCGCCAGTGGCCGCTTGCGGGGCGCAAAGCTGTCGGCGATCATCGCCTGCGACGGGGCCAGCCCGGCGGCCTCGCCCGCCCCCATCAGGAAACGGCAGGCTGCCAGTTGCCAGGCGGTCGCGACCCACCCGGTGATCGCGGTCATGACGCTCCAGATCGCAAAACCGGCGGCGACGATGTTGCGGCGGTTGGAACGGTCGGCAAGACTCGCGATCGGCACGCCGAGCAAAGAATAGAACACCGCGAAGGCGACCCCCGAGATGAGGCCCAGGGCGGTGTCGGACAGGTGAAGATCGGCCTTGATCAGCGGCAGCACCAGCCCGAGCAGCGAACGATCGAGATAGTTGAACACCGAAATCAGCGTGAGAAAGCCGAGGCTCCAGCACAGGGCTGGCGTGAACCGGTCGCCATTTTCGTTATCCTGCGCCATCGATCAGGCCTCCACCCGGCGCCTTGCGGCGGTCACGATCCGCTCGACATCCTCGGCCAGCAGCAAGCCGTCCGCCCGCAAAGCCTCGGCCGCTTCCGCGACCCGCGCGACATAGTCGTCGGCGGTGTGGTAGCGTTCCTCGAGCGAGGGGCGCGGATCGCCGGCGGCCAGCCGCTCCTCGCGGGTTGCGGCGAAGGGCAGGTAGGCGCCCAGTGCAATCAGTTCGCCCTCGGCATAGCCGGCCTTGCGCGGCGCCCAACCGGTGTAGGTCCCACGGGGCACGGCGACCTCGGGCACAAGGATGCCGACGGTCTCGGTGCCGTCTGCGTCGATCGGCGGCACGCCGACTGCGTACTCACGCCCCGGGATCGGGCGCGGCGGCTGAACGGAGTAGTCGATCTCGGCCAATTCGTTGACGAGGCCGGGATAGGGCGCGCCTGGAATTTGCGGGAAACCGTAGTCTGCCACGTTCGGGCTCGCCAACGCGCTGCCATCCGCACCCGGGAAACGGCTGGCGGGCGGCGGCGTGCCCTCCGCGATCCAGCGGTCGAGCGCGACCAGCAAGGCCCGGTGGGGTTCGGCGACGTCCGCCGGGTTCAGCGCGTGGCGGGTGAAAGGGAAATTGCGCGCAAAATTCGCGGTCGCCCCGCCGCCGCCGTGCTGGACCCCGGCGAAATGATACAGGCGTACCGCGTCGGGTATCGGGATCTTCCGCCCCGCACCGTCGCTCGCGAGCAGGCTGGCGCGACCGTGAAAGAAGTCCGTACTGCTCTCGGTCTGGATCACTTTGGGGCAGGTTCCCGAAGCTGCGCAGCGGGCGAAGATCCCGTCGGTCCTGCCGCTCACCGGATCGCTGGTGACCGCGTAGGAAAACGGAAACTGGTCGTGCGGGAAGAGGCGGTCTTCGTGCTGGCGCGAAAAGCGCCCCGGCTGGGCGAACCGGTAATTGACGAAGGTCTTGCGCGAGCCTGCCATGCTCGGAAAGATCCCGTCGAATACCGGGCGGCCCGCGAGATCCTCGTTGAACCCGAGATAGACGAAGTCGCGCAGGAATCGCCCGGCCTGGGACATGCCGAAGGCCAGCGCACGGTCGATCGGCCCCAGCCCTTCCAGCCCTCCATGACGCACCGCCGAAACCAGGTCGCGCACCGCGGCGAAGCCGATGCCCATGACGATCGGATCGCGCGCGGGATAGACGAACTCGTAAATCGCGCTTGCGTCGAAGCCCGCGGGCCGGGCGATCTCGATCGCGCCGTCGGAAACAAAGCGCCAGGCCTCCTGCGCGAGCGGCACCCGTGCGTCGCGCGCACGCTGGCGGACGGTGAGCGCGCAAGCCGCCTGGTCGCGAGTTACCGCGGGGTAGGAGAGTGGTGCGATAACGGGGCTTTGCGAGTGTTCGAACACCCATTCCTCGCGGCTGGTTCCGGTGACCGGCGCCACCGGCAGCCTTGCCGCCATCAGACCGTCTCCACCCATCGTCCCGGCGCCCTGCCACCCGCTCCAGAGGATCGAGAAGCCCTGTCGCATCAGGAACCCGTTGCCGGCATCGGCCACGGTGGAGGGATCGTTGACCGACATCGCCGCCGGGTTGACGGTATCGCGCGGGGCATCGTTGAAGGCGTGCAGGGCGACCTTGTTGCCACGGTTGAGCACGTCATAGAACAGCGCACCGTTGGCGCGTGCGGGATCGGACGGCCGCAGCAGGCAAACATCGCAGTCGTAGGCCACAAGGCCCGCGGAATCGCGCGCGGCGTGGTCGATGTCCGCAATCACTGCGTTGCGCGGATCTGCCGGATCGAGCGCTCCGAAGGCGCGTCCGACCAGTTTTTCGTAAGGCCCCGAGCCGGGGAATCCAAAGCCGCCGAAAGCGGGTTCAACCCGCTCGATCTCGATCCTCAACCCACTGTCTCCCTACCTCCGATGGCGGCGCCTTGGAGCAATGGGCGTGCGGCTTAACCCAATCGGCGGGGCCGGCGCAATGACCGGTTTGGTCGGACGGCTTGCCTCGCCGCGACGGACAGCCGCTAACGGCACGACGATGAAAATGCCGATCGGGAGCGCTTCCGAGGCGGGTTTTGCTAATGCTGTTGACTATCGAAAAGAAAATCACCCGGAGGAGACCCGGGCGCGACCGCAGAACGGGGCGTATCGGCCGCTCGGCAGCACCTTGCAGCTTGCGGCTTGCGAGCCGTAATGCGACATGCGCCGGCGATGGCGCAATTGCCCGACCGACCGTCGAAACGCTTGCTCGTGTCGATTCACGACGTAACTCCTCGTTTCGAGCGGGAGATCGACCTGCTCTGCGACTTGCTTGCCGGGATTTTGGGCGAACCGCGCTTTGCGATGCTGGTCGTACCGAATCACTGGGGGGACCAGTCCCTGGCGGACAACCCCGCGTTCCAACGCCGCCTGCGCACATGGGCAGACGAGGGCGTGGAAATGTTCGTCCATGGCTGGTTTCATCGCGACATGGCCGAACATCGCGGAGCGGCGGGCCTCAAGGCCCGCTACATGACCGCCGGCGAAGGCGAATTCCTTGGCCTGGCTGAAGACGTCGCGCGGCGGCGAATGGAAGACGGCAAGGCGTTGGTCGAAGACATCATCGGCCGCCCGGCCGCCGGATTCATTGCCCCTGCCTGGCTGTACGGGCCCGGTGCCATGGCTGCGCTTGCGCAATCGAACTTCGCGCTCGCAGAAGACCATATGCGGGTCTGGCGGCCCGCCGACGGCCGGCGGACCGCCTGGGGTCCGGTCGTGACCTGGGCCAGTCGCAGCCCCGCGCGCACCGCCAGCTCGATCGCGTTCGCAGCCCTCGCGCGCACCGGCCTCCGGCCGCTCCGGAACGTGCGGCTCGCGGTCCATCCCCCGGATGTCACCAAAGCGGCGCTGATCCACAGCATCGCCGCAACGACCCGCAAACTGGCAAAGGGCCGCGCCATCGCCCGCTACGCCGACCTGACGCCCGAAACCTGAAATATTTTTTCCGTAAGGATTGCGGAAAGCAGGAGGTCGCGGCGTCTGTCATGTGCAAATCCGGTAGTCGCAGCGGGGGCAGTGTGTGAATTCGATCTCGGCGCAGCTGCCGCAAGACCGCGAACCCCTCGAACTGACAGCGCAAGACGGGCGCCTGCACGGCTGGGCCTCGGCGATGTCGCTCGGCTCGACCTTCCTGATGCTCGCCGCCGTCGCCTATGCGCTCCGGTCGATCGATCCGACGCACCTCCTGGCGATGGTGCCCGCCAGGCCGGCCTTCTGGCTGACCTTTGCCGCATCCTATCTCTGCGTGCCGGCAGCCGAGTGGGTGATCTATCGCCGGCTGTGGAAATTGCCGGCCGGCTGCATCGCGCCCCTGCTGCGCAAGCTGGTGTGCAACGAATTGCTGCTGGGCTATCTCGGCGAGGCCTATCTTTACGGCTGGGCCCGGCGCCATGTCGATCCGGCCTCCGCTCCCTTCGGCGCGATCAAGGATGTCGCGATCCTTTCGGCAATTGCCGGCAACGGCGTCGCCTTGGCGATGTTGGCGCTGGTCTGGCCATTCGTGGAGGCGAGCCAACTGGGGCTCGACAGCCGAACGGTGACCTGGTCGCTCGCACTGGTGCTTGCGAGCTCCATCGCAATCATGCTTCTGCGCCGCCGGGTGTTCACGCTGGACCGGTCCGACCTGCTGTTCATCTTCGGAATGCATCTGGTGCGGATCTTTGCATCCATGGGCCTGACAGCACTGCTCTGGCACCTCGTTCTGCCCGGAGTGCACCTGCAATGGTGGCTGTTCCTCGCAACGCTGAGGATGCTGATTTCCCGGCTGCCGCTCATCCCCAACAAGGATGTCGTATTTGCCGGAGTGGCGGTCTTCACCCTGGGCCACGAAGCGCAGATCGCCGAGCTGATGGCGATGCTCGCCTCGCTGGTGGTTCTCACACACGTCGCGGTCGGAGTCGGGCTTGTGGTGCGCGACTTGCTCGTCAGGGAACAGCGGGGTTGAGGACCGGGGCAATTCTCGCTGCCGCGCCGTCGCTCGTCGCCGGAGCCGCCCGGTGAAGATCGTCGACGTCTGCGCGTTCTATTCCCCGCGCGGGGGCGGCGTGCGAACCTATGTCGAACAGAAGCTCGCGATCGGCCCGCAGCTCGGCCACGAGATCGTGATTCTCGCTCCGGGCAGGAACCACGCGGTGATCGAGCGCGGGGAGCGGGCGAGGATCGTCACCATCCCCTCCCCGCGCCTCCCGGTCGACCACAAATACCACTATTTCGACGACGAGGCCGCGCTGCATCGCGCGCTGGACAATGAGGCGCCGGACTTCGTGGAAGTCTCCTCTCCCTGGCGCAGTCCGTCGCTCGTCGCGCGGTGGCAGGGCGCCGCCCCGCGCAGCCTGGTGATGCATGCCGATCCGCTGGCGGCCTATCTGTACCGCTGGTTCGGGCCGGTCCTGTCGCGCCCGACGTTGGACAGAATGGGCGAACGCTTCTGGGACCATTTGCGCAAGCTCAGCCGCGCCTTCGATCTTACCGTCTGCGCGAATGACGACCTCGCCCGGCGGATGATCGCGGGCGGCCTGGTCAATGTGGCAACCCATCCGATGGGGGTCGATGACACGATTTTCGCGCCCGGCCGCCGCGATCCCGCGCTACGCGCCGAGCTGTTGCGGCAATGCAGCCTGCCCCCGTCCGCGGGCCTGCTCATCGCGGTCGGCCGGCTCGCTCCGGAAAAGCGCCTCCCGATGCTGATCGAAGCCGCCACGGCAGCCAGTCGCCGCCAACCGCTCGGCCTCGTGATCCTCGGCGAAGGACGCGACAAACGCGCGGTCAGACGAGCAATCGCCGGCAATCCGCACATTCGCCTGTTCGCGCCCGAAACCCGGCGCGAACGCTATGCCGCAATTCTCGCAAGCGCGGACGCCTTGCTGCACGGGTGCGAGGCCGAAACCTTCTGCATGGCGGCCGCAGAGGCGCGCGCGTGCGGCGTGCCTGTCATCGTCCCCGACCGGGGCGGAGCCTCCGATCACGCCCGCGGAGGCGCGGGCCGGTGCTATGCTTCAGGCAATCCCCAGGCCGCTGCCGACGCCATCGTCGCGCTCCTGCGGGAAACCACCCTGCCCCAGCCGTCCCGGCCGCGAAGCAACTTCGACCATTTTGCCGAGTTGTTCGATGCCTACGCAGCCCTTGCCGGCGATCGCCGGCTCTTCGGCACCGACCAGGGTCTTCCGGCACATCTAGACCTGCCTGGGCTTCAATCAGGCGGGCTCGGCCTGGCCGCCTACTGAGGCCTGCCGCCCACGACAGCGGCAGAAAAAGAAAGAGCGGAAGAGCCAAGGCTCTCCCGCTCGATCTTCGTCGATCGCGCTGTTCTAGCGGATCAGTTCGCTCCCAGCGTGCTGATCGCGTTGTTGCCGACCGCAGTGGCCGTGATCGAGTTGCTCGTCACGCCGAGCGCGCTGCCGGTGACGGCACCGCTGGTCGAGGTGATGCCGTAGGCCACAGTGGTGACCGAGGCCGTGACCGCCGCGCTGTTGTACTGGCGGTTGCCCACCACCGCGGTCGGCATCCCGGTATTGAGCGGGGCCAGCGCCAGCGTGTTGGTGGCGGTGTTGCCGTAGGCGGCCGCCGCGACGCTGTTGCCGATCACGCCGATCGTGGCGTTGATGGCGGTGTTGCCGGTGGTGCCGTTCAGCGCAACCAGGTAGCTCGCATCCTGGCTCGATGCCGACACAGCGCCCGTGTTCACCTGGTTGTTGTAGACGGCAAACGTGGCGTCTTCCGTCCCTGCAACCAGCGACGGGTTGGAGCCGATCGTGCTCGTCGCCGAGTTGCCGTTCGCCGCACCGTAGTCCGCACCCGCCGAGACGTTCAGCGAGTTGCTGGCCGCGTTGCCGCGCGCCAGGGCAGTGGTGCTGTTGCCGCCCAGCGTTACGCCGCTGTTGAGCACAGCCCCGTTTCCGCCACCCGTGAAGGTGCCCTGGAGAGCGATACCGGCAGACGTCGTCGCCGAAGCGGTGACGGCCACTTGGTTCGCTTGGCCGTTGTCGACCGCACCGCTGACATCGAGGCTGGAACCGGCCGCGAGATCCATCGAGTTGACCGCACGGTTGGCCGAGGCTTCGGCCGAGGTGCTGTTGCCGCTGATGGCCACCGAGCTGTTCGCGATGTTGTCGGTGTTGGCCACGCCCGAGTCATCGTTGTAGATGGCGGTCGTCGCGTCGGCGGTAATGCTGGCCGAACTCCTGGTCGACTGCACGTTCAACAGCAGATGATCGGCAGTTACCGCGTGCGCCGGGGCGCTTGTATTCTGCGCGATCGTCGCGTTGCTGTTGCCACCGTTCACCGCATCGGCATTGGTCACCTCCACCGTCGTTTCGTTGGTCGCATTGTTGGCGACCGCGAGTGCGACGTTGGTGTTATCCGACATGCTGACGCTCGAACCCGACATTCCCGCCGGAGCGTAGATGTCGAGATCCGAAGTGGCGCTGACCGGAGCCCCGACCGTCTGATAGGAGAGGAGCGCCGAACCCGCAGCGAGATTGGTCGCCGAGATATCGACGGTGCTGGAGCCGTTGTTGGCCACAGCCCGCGAACTCTGGGTATTGCCGTCGACCGAAAGCGAGGTGGTGGTGATGTCGCTGGCATCGTTCATGTCGATTGCGAAAGTACCATATACCTCGCTGGCGATCTGGTCGGTTCCGACCCCGATGGTCTGCCAGTTCGTCAGGCTGTAGTCCGACTGCGCCGTGGCGCTCTGGTTGCCTACCACCTCCGCGCTTGATGCCGCGTAGGCACTGCCGCCCGTGTCGTTGGTGCTGGACACGGAGAGGGCATTCGCCGCGCTGTTTCCGGTGACCGAACCGGCAGTTGTGTTGCCGTTCACTTCGACCGTCGTGTTGACCAGGTTGCCGCCAACGGCAACGGTCACGCCACCCACGTTCGGGCTACCCGGCAGGGGACCATGAGCCGGGACCGTGGGAGCGGTGAACCCGATGAAGCTGATGGTCTCGTCGCCAAGGCCGCCCCCACCGGTGCCGTAGCTCAGGCCGTTGAAGTCCGGATAGACGGTATAGCTGCCGACCGGGATCGTGAACGAGGAGTTCGCGCCCGAGACGATGTTGGTCACGTAGCCGAGGCTTTGCAGATAAGCCACTTCCGCCGGGGTGAACGTGTGCCCGGTGAAGGTGACCACCAGCGGGTTGGTCGCAACGTCGAGAACATGCGTAACCGAGTTGTAGTTGACGTAGCCCACACCGGAGCCGATGTCGTTGGTAGTGCCACCGGTCAGCTGCGGAGCCGCCGGCTGCGGATCGTCACCCTCGATCCCGATCAGGGCCGATACCGAACCGTTGACGGTCTGGAAATTGGTCAGCGACCCGGTCGTGGAGAGCGTGTTGCCCGCCAGGTCCAGCAAATTGTCCGCCCGGTTTGCAGTGGCGCTGGCGCTCAGCCCGTTCCCGTTGCTGACAATGCTGCTGCCGATATTGGTGGCTTCGTTGCCGTTCGCGACCTCGGTGAGAATGTTCGCCGAGCTGGTGCCGCCGGTATTGCGCAGGCTCGCCGTGATGCTGCCGTCCTGCGACTGCGCGCTGTTCACGCTGAACGCTCCGTCGGTGACGATGGCGAAGTTGGTGGGCCCGCCGGTGACCGAGGCGGAACCGCCCCCGGCAGTCGCGGCCGTGTCGATGCTGGTCGCATCGGCCGTGAGGCTGCTGCCCGCAAGGCTACCGTAAGCCAGCGCCTGAACCGTGTTGTCGGAGGTCGAGATCGACGAAGCCGAGACCTTGTCCCCGACATAGGTGTGCACCGTGTCTTCGCCCGTTGCCCGCGCGGTAATGGTGGTGTCGCCAGTCACAGTCTGGGCGTTGGTCACGTTCATGACCGCGGCAAAGGTTCCCGGAGCCGTGTCGAGATTGCCAACCGAAAGCTCCGCACCGTTGCTGGCATTGTTGCCATAGGCCGCAGCGGCGACGGCATTGCGATCGTTGCTGATCGAGCTGCCCTGTTCGAGGTCCGCAGTGTTGTTCGACAGAGTATCGTCACCCAGAGCGACGGTGAACGATCCGTCCGAACCCGCCGTGGCACTGATAGTCGCCGAGGTCGACTGGTCGTTCAATAGGCCGAAAGCAGCCTTTACCGACGGCGCATTGGTGTTGTCGAGCACGAAGCCCTTGGTCGCCGCATTGCGATAGTTGACCGTCGATGCGACCGTGCCATTGGCGGCGGTGTCGATGGTAGCGCTTTCGGCGCCGACATCGAGCGAGTTGCTCACGAGGCCACCATAGGCCACCGCCCGCTGCAGGTTGTCCGTCAGCGCGACATCGCTGCCGTGCTGTTCGCGCGTGTCGATATAGGCGTTGGACGAGCTGGTCGCGGTCACCGCCGAAGCGTCGGCGATGATCTGGACGCTGGCGACACCGCCCCCGGCGCCCCTGGTCGGGGTTTCATCGACGACGGTTGTGTTCAGCGAAAGCGCGTTGGAACCGCTGCTGCCGACGGCGACGGCCTCCTGCACATTTTTGCTGACCGTCAAATCGTCACTGTTCGTGCCGCCTTGGATCGCGTTGTTGTAGACCGTCCGGAGATCGACGTTGGAATCGTCGCTCGCCGCAACATTGCTGCTGTACTGGCTCTGGATGCTCGTCACCAGCGCGCTGCCCGTTGCATGCACATTGCCGTCCGGCCCGGTGCCGCCGGTCAGGCTGACGCCGGTCGCGGGGAATTCCAGCGAAACCGTGTCGAGTGTGGCGCTCTGGCCGACCTGGTTGCCGTAGGCCGTTGCCGAGAAGCTGTTGCCGTTCACGGCCACGGTGCTGCCCACGGGCGCTTCCACGTTCGCCAGCGGATCGACGACCGCCGAGGTCGTACCGTCGACCGAAGCGGTGGTGTTCGCGAAGGTGTTGGTCTGCTGGTTGGCAACCGCCACGCTAGCCGAGAACGAGGCGATGTTGTCGCCGGTCGCGAAGGCGCTGGTGGCGGTGTTGCCGCGCGCCGCCGCGGTGGTTGCGTTGTCGGATACCGAGATCGAACCGTTGACGAGACGCTCCACAGCCGCGCCGGTCTCGGCCTCGGTGGTGGTCGCGGCCACGTTCACGCGATCGCCGGACGTGCCGACGTTGCCCTGGCTGTTGTGGATGACCAGATCGGCATTCGCGGCGCTCGTCATCGCGAGCGTGTTATAGGCCGTGTCGACCGTGGCGGCCGTGCCGGCCAGACCATCGACGGAGACCTGATCGGCGATCATGACGCGATTGCCGGCGACGCCGTCGCCGAGCGCTTCGTTGCCGCTCGCACTGCTGCTGATCGTGTTGCCTTCGACCGAGAGGCTGCCGGTCAGCGTGTTGGTGCCGGCGGTCGAGTCGATCGTCGCAAGGATGGTCGAATCGCTGTTGGTACCGGACAGATCCGCAGTGTTGAGCTGCGCATTGGTGAGGACCGCGGTCCCGGCAAAGATCGAGGGCGCGCCCGACTGGACGTCGATCGTCGAATCCGAGCTGTTGCCCTTGATCGAGGCGGCGATGGTGTTGTTGTTGAGTGCAGGAGCCGACGCGAGCGTCTGTGTGCTCGTGCTGATCAGGTCGAGCGTGACTTCGTTGCCCGACGCGGACGCCGTGGCCGAGCTGCCCAGCGATTCCTGAACCGTGCTGGCGGCGAGCCCGCCGGCGGCGGTGAGCGACGGCGATCCGGTCGAGATCGACGAAGATCCGGCCGTGCTCGAGGCATAGCCGATCGGAATGTCGCCCGCGATCGTGTTGCTGCTGTTGTTGACCGTCGCATCGGCTTCGATGCTGTTGCCGCTCGCGGACAGGCCGACGGTAGCGAGATTGTCGAGGTCGATCGTGATCGTGTTGTCGGTCGCGGCCGAGGAAACCAGCGCGGTATTGATCTCCAGCGAGGACGACGCGGCGCCATCGCCGTCATCGTTTCCGCTTACCGAGGGATCGAGCGAATTGATGACATTGTTCGCGATGGCAGACGAGAGCACGTCATTGCCGTCGACCGTGAAATTGGTGTTGGTGCCCAGCGACACATCCTGATCGATCTGCCCGGTCGTACCGACGACGCTCGCGGTAACAGCGCTCACGTTCTCCAGCGTGGTGTTGATCACGTTGTGCGCGTCAACCGTGGCGGTCGAGTCGGGCGCAGCAGTCGGCGTCACGGTCGTGGTGGCGGCTTCCGCGCCGGTGGCGAAACCTCCGGTCGCGATCATGGTCGTGGCCATGGCGCCACCAACGGTCGCCAGGAAATGACCCCGGCCTTTAACGGAATTCCAATTCATACTTGCCCCCTTTTTCAATATCGCCGCGACGCCCACCAGGACGTCCTTCAGCAGAGACGATCTCGATTAAACAATTGATATTATTATATTTTTAACCCGAAGAAGCGCTTTTCTTATTTCTCTCTTCCAAACTTGCATCGGTCCGGAATCCCCGCGCCCGGTCAGCCGCCGATCCGCAACCGCGCTATTTCCTGCATGCCGGGGCCATCGCGATGGATCGAAGTGTCCGCCGCATCCGGCTGCCAGGTCACCTGCACGGCGCCGGGCGCGATCCCCTTGCTGGCAAGCGCACTGGTGATCGTCGCAATCCGTTGCCGGGTCAGCGCGTCTCGCTTGCTGGGATCGAAATTCTCGGTCTCGCGGGCGGTAATCAGGACGTTGACGCCGCCCTGCTTGGACGCGGCGGCGATCTGTTCGATGCGGCCGAGCGCATCGCCCATGAGCACCGTCGAACCGAATTCGAAGCTGACCTGCACCTCCGGACCGCTCGCCGCTGCCGCGCCGCCTGCGGTACTCTGATTCACCGGCACGCCCGAGCTCACCATCGGACCGGCAAAGCCGCCAGACGGGTTTGCCACCTGCCTGAGCTTTTCCGCCGGCGTCTTCGAATAACTCGCGCCGATCTGAACCGCCTTGCACGGCTCGTAATCGACACCCGTGACCGCCGAGACGAGGCGAATGACGCCCTCTTCCATTGCCGTGCGGATGCCGAGCTGCAGCGGCTCCTGGCCGCGCGCACCGATGTTGATGTCGAACAGGTCGCTGCCGAAGAAGCGGAATATGTTGGCGCCGACCTCGTAGCCGGTGAACTGCTTCGAGAGGCTGACGGTCTTTTTCACCATCAAGGTCTTGGTATCGACGATGCGCAGATCGATCGCCACCTGCTGGCTATAGGTGCGCCCCTTCCCGCCAACCTGATCGATGCCGATGTCGACGCCGCCCGAACCGATGTCGTAATTCACCTCGGTGATGCCGCCGACGATGAAATAGTCCGATTGCTGGATCGTGCCGCCGAAATAGGGCAGCCACGGCACCTGCTGCGTCCCGTTGGGCCCGCCGAGCTGGTGGGTTTCCCCATCGCCGAGCTGGCGCCGGTCGATGTAGGAAAGTTCGCGCTCCGCCACCGAGGGATCGAAGCGTTCGGCGATCCGCACCGCGCCGGAAAGCTTGCCGAGCGCGGAATAGACCATCAGCGATCCACCTTGGGTGATCGCATTGCCTTCGTTCAGCGAATATTTGCCGGTGAAGTCCTTCACTTCGCCTACGCTGACCACGATCGGCTGCTTGCCGGTCGACGCGACATGGTCGGCAAAGCACGCCAGCACCCCTTCCAGCGGTGTAACGTTGTCGCGCACCGGAGGGCCGACCACCAGCGGGATTTCGCCCGGAGCGATTTGTTCGCGCGGCGGCGTGGCGCAGCCGGCTATCAACGCCAACGAGGACACAGCAAAAACGATGCGCCCGATTCTTCCGGTCCGGCGGAACCCGGCGTCCACTTTCGACACGACCACGAGCTCAGTTCATCGCGTGGGAGAAGGAGCAGGCGGTGCTGCCGTCGACACTGGCGGTCTGATTGCCGGTGTTGTTCTGGTCCGAATTGAGCGCCTGGTTCGGCGATCCGGACACATGGGTGCTGACGCTGCCGTCCACCGACGCCCCGACATGCCCGGAATTGGTCTGGTCGTTCAACGCTTGGTTGTCACCCTTCCAACCATCGATGTTGGAGTCGCTTGAATTGCCCGTGGCATCCGCCGAAGGGCCCGACGTGGTGGGCGAATTGGCGAGGTTGGTGTTGGTGCCCTCATTGCCGGTCGCCGTGGAGGCGATGCTGCAATTGTACTGGCGCTCGATCGTGGTGTTGTAGACCGGAGGAGAATAGTAGCCGCTCTTCTTCTTCTCGATCATGTCTGCGATCGCGGCCTGGTTCACCTTGTCGGTCGTGGTTTGGAACTGCCAGGCGTAGTTTTCGCCGACGTTGTTCGCCAGCGCAGCACCGCCGGCGCTAGCCAGCATCGCGAAGCCCGCGACGGCCAATATACCCTTCATGATACCCCCTGGCCCCTTCTCGGAGGAGCAATCTCGTTCCCAAGCGACGACGCTCTGTTAACCATAAATTTTGCCGAGATCAACGGTCGATTATGTTGTTAGTCAATGGCAGGTGGGGAAAAAATCCATAACCTTCAGAATCTTGAGCGGGGAGCGGCACGAAATTCTCCGGCGAACGCCCCAACGGGCCGAGCCGGCCCGGAGCTTCATGCGGCAAAAATTAACCATAATTGCATACACTCTAAGGTGCTTGGCAAGCATCCTTGCGCACGGACATGGCCGCGCCGCATTCCCGACAGAAATTGGGAAAGTCGCTGTATAGAGTGCCGCAGCGCCGACAGAAGCTTGAACCTCGGCGATCGAGGTGTCGGCTTCCGCAATCTGCCGGAGAGACATCGCCAGGCAGCGGCTCGGCCAAGGCGAGATCGAGAAAGCCGGTGCCGCGCGACTCGGCGGCAGGCGCGACCAATCGGCCGCAGCTGGTGCAGAAGCTTACGCCATCATCCAACCGGGCACCGCACGATGCGCAGGAATGCATCCACCCCTCTTGAACCGGCTTCCTCTCGATCGGCCATGCTGCGCCCGACAAAAGCGGGATGCAAGACCGGCCTTTCCACACTCGGCTTTTCGCGGCACCCAGCGAGCGAGTGATTCGTAGCCGGGACGGGGACCGGCTCAGGGGGATACGCGTGGACAAGTGCTTTGCATGCGGCAAGGAACGGCACCCCCAAGACCGCTTTTGCGGACATTGCGGCGTGGCCTATGCGGGGACGGTCGCCCGCGGCGCTGGCGTTCGGCGCGATTTGCGCAGGGGCAGCGTTCTCGCAGTACTCGCGGCAGGATTGCTCGCGGGTGGCGCGATCGCGGCCTACGCGTTTTTCCACCACGGCAATCCGAATGCGGCGATCCGGATCGCGCTGGATGCCATCCCACCCCTCCAGAGCCGCGGTGCTTCGGACGTGCCGGAAAGCAGCAGCGCCAGCGATATGGCCGGGGAGACTCCGCTGACGGAAAGCACCGGGGACCTGCCCTCGGCGAACCCGTCCTCGCCGGCATCCCCCTCGCCCTCGCCAGCAGCCGAGGCGGCACCGCTCCAGCCAGGCAAATGGCTCACCACGATCCAGTTGGTGGACGTCTCGAAGGTCGATCCGTCGGACGACAGCTTCGAACTGAGCCGCCGAGGCATCGGATCGACCGAGACCCGCTCGCTCTGTATCTCGGCGGCCGACGCTGCAAGCCCTGCACGGGCCGCGTTCCCCTTCCCGCCGAGCATGGGCTGCAGCCCCAACGCATTTGCGATGGCGAACGGCAATTATCGCGGCGAGTTGAGCTGCACATTCGCGCAATTCGGCGGGCGGCGGCCGGTGTCTGCCAGCGGGCAATATTCCAGGACAAGCGTGGCACTGGAGGTGAACGTGCGGGTGCCGGCGGAACTGATCAGCGGCGATTTCGAGCGGCCGCCGGAGATCTTGATGCGCTATCGGATCCTGGGCAATTTCGTCGGCCCCTGCTGATCTTGAACAAGCTTGCGAGGCGCGGCGGCGCCGGCACGCTCGCCATCCGCGGCTTGGGCGATATGATCCGGTGCTTGCCGAGAAGGGAATCCGATGACCGACGAAGGACTGGTGGATCTAGGAATATTGCTGGTCGTCGCCTCGCTGGTTGCGATGCTGTCGCGCCGGATCGGCCTGCCCTACACGGCCGGGCTGGTGCTTGCCGGCATCGCCTTGGCATTCCTGCCGTTCGGAGCGGACATGCCGCTTTCGCGCGAGCTCATTTTCAACATCTTCCTGCCGCCGCTGATCTTCGAAGCCGCGCTGCAATTGTCGTGGAACCGGTTTCGCGAACAATTGCCGCTGACTGCCGCACTGGCCTTTCTCGGCGTTCCGCTGTCGGCGGCCGTGGTGGCCGGCGGGCTCCATTGGCTGCTCGGCTGGAGCTGGCTCGGGGCCGGCTTCTTCGGGATCCTGATCGCGGCGACCGACCCGGTGTCGGTGATCGCCGCGTTCAAGGAAATGAAGGCCGAGCCCCGGCTCGGCATGGTGGTGGAAGCCGAAAGCCTGCTCAACGACGGCGTGGCGGCGGTGGGTTTCGTGCTGTTGATGGGGATCGCCGACGGAGCGGCTTTCTCCCCGGCTGCGGCCGCCGGCTCGCTGCTGTGGACGGTGTGCGCCGGCATTGCCGTCGGCGGCGCGATCGCCGGGGTCGTTCTGAAGATTGCCGGTCGCACCACCGATCACCTGGTGGAGATCACCCTCACCACGGTCGTCGCCTGGGGCAGTTTCCTTGCGGCCGAGCGGATCGGCGCGTCGGGGGTCTTCGCGACCCTCACAGCCGGGCTCGTGGTCGGCGGAATCGGCTGGCGGCGCGCAATTTCGGAGGAAGGCCGGCCGCATGTCGTCGGCTTTTGGGACTACGCCGCCTTCCTGGCGAATTCCTGCCTGTTCCTGCTGATCGGCAGCAAGGAAGCGCAACAGCCGATCGGCCTGATCGGCGGCACCCTGCTGCTCGCGATCGGACTGACGATCCTGGGCCGCGCCGCGGCAGTCTATCCGATATCGGCGGCGTTCGCGCGCACGCCGTTGCGGCTTCCTACCACCTACCAGCACGTGCTCGTCTGGGGTGGGCTGCGCGGGGCGATCGGCCTGGCACTGGCCTTGTCGGTGCCGCTTTCGGTGCCGGAGCGGCAAGCGATCGTCTTGCTGACTTTCGGCATCGTGGCCTTCTCGGTCTTCGTGCAGGGCCTCACCATGCCGCGGCTGCTGCGCCGCTGGCGGCTCACCCGAGACGAGGGGGCGAACGAGGAAAAGCCGGCGTGAGCCGGCTTTTAACCTGAGGGACCAGTCCTCGAGGCCTCCTCCCCGATCCACGCCGAGAGCGCGGGCAGAACCCGGCCGGTCGCGCCGTTGACCGAAATCAGGGCCGTGCAATCGGCTGCCCAATATTCGATCGCGGCATCGGCGGAACCGAAATTGAACGCACACAGTATCTGTCGCTGGCCAAGGCTGCGGCGGAACACCAGCAGCTCACCGGTTGCGTGCAGCAATTCGAACCCGCCGTAGCGCAACTCGGGCGCAGCCTTCCGGAGCGCCAGCAGGCTGCGCGCCGTGGCGAGGGTCGAATGCGGATCTCCCTGCTGGAGGCCGGCCGCCCTGCCCCGGTTGCCGGCCCCGACCGGCAGCCAGGGCTCGCCGGTGGTGAAGCCCGCAAGCGGATGGTCGGTCCAGGGGAACGGCGTGCGCGCGCCGTCGCGCGAGAGGGTCAGCGGCCAGTTGGCGATCGCCTCGGGATCGCGCAGCCGTTCGAAGGGAATCTCGTCCTGTTCGAGCCCCAGTTCCTCTCCCTGGTACAGGATCGGGTTTCCGCGGAGCGACAAGAGCAGCGCCAGCTTCATCCGGGCAAAGCGAGCCGCGCTGTCGCCGGCGTGCCAGCGCGACACGGCGCGCGGTGCATCGTGGTTCTCGAACGCCCAGCTCGGCCATCCTTCGCCGGCATCCCCCGGCCATTCCTGCATGGCGGAAGCCACCAGCCCGGGGGTCAGCTCGGGCGAATAGAGGAAATCGAACCCATAGGCGCTGTTCAGGCGGTGGTTGCCGAGGGTGAAGGCCTTCATTTCCTCGGACGCGTTGTCCCCGCCGATTTCGGCCATGGTGAAGATTGCGCCGTAGCGATCGGCCAGCCCCCGGATGCGCTCCGCGAAATAGACCATTTCCGGCTGGGACTGGCTGTGCAGCCGGATCTGGAAATCGAACGGCCGCGATCTGCGCTTTCCGTCGTCGGCAGGCGCCGCAGGATTGTCGCGCAGCGCCGGGTCCGCCATGCCGTGGTTCAGCGCGTCGAGACGGAACCCGTCGACTCCCCGCTCCAGCCAGAACCGGCCTACCTCGAGCAAGGCATCCTGCACCTCGAGCTTGTGCAGATTGAGCTGCGGCTGCTCCTTGAGAAAGGTGTGCAGGTAATATTGTCCTCGGCGCGCATCCCACGTCCAGGCCGGTCCGCCGAAGACCGACTGCCAATTGTTGGGCGGTGTCCCGTCCTGCCCGGGATCGGCCCAGACGTACCAATCGGCCCGAAGGTTCGCAGTCGAGTTGCGGCTTTCGGCAAACCACGGATGCAGGTCGGAACTGTGCGCGTAAACCTGGTCGATCAGGACCTTGAGGCCAAGCCGGTGCGCTTGCGCCACCAGCGCATCGAAATCGGCAAGCGTACCGAAGATCGGGTCAACGCCACAGAAGTCGGAGATATCGTAACCGAAGTCGCGCATCGGCGAAGTGAAGAACGGAGAGATCCAGATCGCGTCGACGCCCAGATCCGCAACATACGGCAGGCGCTGGGTGATTCCCTGCAGGTCGCCCACGCCGTCGCCGTTGCTGTCCTGGAAACTGCGGGGATATATCTGGTAGATCGCGGCCCCGCGCCACCACGGCCATCCCTCGGCATCCTGCACAGCGGCCATCGCCGAATCCCCGTCTCGAAACCGGGCGCACGATACCATCAATCGTCCGATGCAGAACCCCTTGCCCGGTCTCGGAATCTTCTTTCTCCGACCCTCTCGCAGCGCTTGTCGTTTGCCTCCCCGACGCTTACCAGATCGAGGTTGCGCCGGCGGCTGGCGCAACGGCAACCGCGGACATACCGCAAGCGATAAGCCGTTGATTGTGGGTGAGGATCGCGACACGCATTGCATGGTGCAGTGTGTGCTTTTGACGAGCGGGGAACATGAACGCCAGCCTCGAACACCAGCCGCCCCTCGACCTCCGCGACCTCATCATCGATGTCCTGCGTCACCGCGCCGGCAAAGACGAGCGCGCGGCGAAGCCCCACGACTGGTATACCGCCACGGTCCTGTCGCTGCGCGACAAGGTGATCGACCGCTGGATGGAATCGACCCGCCGCACCTACGCAGACGGCGGCAAGCGGGTCTATTACCTCAGCCTCGAATTCCTGATCGGCCGGTTGCTGCGCGACGCGCTGAGCAATCTCGATCTCACCAGAGAGATGTCGTCGGCGCTGCGGACCTTCGGTCTCGATCTGGCTGCGCTGGAAGAACTGGAACCCGATGCCGCGCTCGGCAACGGCGGACTGGGGCGGCTGGCGGCCTGTTTCATGGAGAGCCTCGCAAGCCTCGACATCCCCGCCTACGGCTACGGCATCCGCTATGTGAACGGCATGTTCCGCCAGCGGATCGACGACGGCTGGCAGGTCGAACTGCCCGAGACCTGGCTGAGCCACGGCAATCCCTGGGAGTTCGACCGGCGCGAGAGCGCCTACCGGATCGGCTTCGGCGGCGAGATCGCGGAAGCGAATGACGGCGTGGTATGGAAGCCCGCCGAAACGATCGAGGCAAGCGCGGTCGATACGCCGGTGGTCGGCTGGCGCGGCAAGCGGGTCAACACGCTGCGGCTGTGGACTGCGCACGCGCTCGATCCGATCCGCCTCGACGCCTTCAACGCCGGCGACCACGTGGGCGCGCTTGAGAACGAGGCTCGGGCGGACAGTCTGGTGCGGGTGCTCTACCCGGCCGATTCCAGCGCGGCGGGGCAGGAATTGCGCCTGCGCCAGGAGTATTTCTTCACCTCGGCCTCGATCCAGGACATCGTCCGCCGGCACACCCAGTACGAAAAGGACATCCGCTCGCTGCCCGACAAGGCGGCGATCCAGCTCAACGACACCCACCCGGCCGTGGCGGTTGCCGAGCTGATGCGGCTGCTGGTCGACAGTCACGGGCTGGAGTTCGACGAAGCCTGGGACATCACCCGGCGCACGATCGCCTATACCAACCACACGCTGCTGCCCGAAGCGCTCGAAAGCTGGCCGCTGCCGCTGTTCGAGCGGCTGCTCCCGCGTCACATGCAGATCATCTATGCGATCAATTCGCGGGTCCTGCGCGATGCGCGCAAGGCGGGGCTGGACGATGCCGCGATTGCCGCCATCTCGCTGATCGAAGAGGGCGGCGAACGCCGGGTCCGGATGGCGAACCTGGCATTTTCGGGCGCGCACAGCGTCAACGGCGTGGCCGCGCTGCATACCGAGCTCATGAAGGTCACCGTGTTCAAGGACCTGCACGCGCTCTATCCCGAGCGGATCAACAACAAGACCAACGGGGTCACTCCGCGGCGCTGGCTGCTGCAGTGCAATCCGGGCCTGACGAGGGTGATCCGCGACGCGATCGGCGACGCCTTCCTCGACGATACCGAACAGCTCCAGGCGCTCGCCAAGCTGGCCGGCGACCGCGAACTCGGCGAACGGATCGCCGAGACCAAGCGATCGAACAAGCTGGTGCTGGCCGAGCACATCGCCAAGCAGACCGGAATCCGGCTCGATCCCGACGCGCTGTTCGACGTGCAGATCAAGCGCATCCACGAATACAAGCGCCAGTTGCTCAACCTGATCGAGACGGTCGCGCTGTATGACCAGATCCGCAGCCACCCCGAGAAGGACTGGGTGCCGCGGGTGAAGATCTTCGGCGGCAAGGCCGCGCCGAGCTATCACAACGCCAAGCTTATCATCAAACTGGCCAACGACATCGCCCGGCGGGTCAATCTCGACCCATCGGTTGGCGGCTTGCTCAAGGTGGTGTTCGTGCCGAACTACAACGTCACCCTGGCCGAGCGGATCATCCCCGCAAGCGACCTGTCCGAGCAGATTTCCACCGCCGGCATGGAGGCATCGGGCACCGGAAACATGAAGTTCGCGCTCAACGGCGCGCTCACGATCGGCACGCTCGACGGCGCCAACGTCGAGATCAGGGATCACGTGGGGGACGAGAACATCTTCATTTTCGGCCTCACCGCCGAGGAAGTGGCCCAGCGGCGCGCGGAAACCTACAATCCGCGCGAAGTGATCGAGAATTCGCCCGAACTGTCGCAGGCGATGCAGGCCATTTCGAACGGCGTGTTCTCGCCCGACGATCCGCAACGCTACCGGGACCTGATGAACGGCATCTACGACCATGACTGGTTCATGGTGGCCGGCGATTTCGATGCCTATACCGGTGCCCAGCGGGCGGTCGACAAGCTCTGGCTCGATCAGGCCGCCTGGCGCGAAAAGGCCATTCGCAACATCGCCAATGTCGGCTGGTTTTCTTCAGACCGCACGATCGGCGAATATGCGAAAGAGATTTGGGGAGTGATGTGAAGCCACCCGCTTCGGCAATCGAGGCACTCCTTGACGGCACCCATGCCGATCCGTTCTCCATTCTGGGCACCCACGCCGGCCCCGAAGGCACCTTCGCCCGCGCTTTGCTGCCGGGGGCCGAGGAAGCCGGCGCCTACAGCCTGAAGGGCGGGTTCCTCGGCGCGATGAAGCGGGTCGATGGCCGCGGCTTGTTCGAAGGGCAGCTGAAGGGAAAGCCCCGCCCGGTCAAATATCGCTGCACGGCAGGCAAGCACAGCTGGTGGGTGGCCGATGCCTACAGCTTCGGCCCGGTGCTGGGGCCCGTCGACGATTTGCTGATCGCCCAGGGCACGCATTTCCGGCTGTTCGACAAGCTCGGCGCCCATTTGATCGAACACGAGGGCGCGGCGGGCGTCCATTTCGCGGTGTGGGCGCCCAACGCCCTGCACGTCAGCGTGGTGGGCGATTTCAACGACTGGGATTCGGCCCGCCACCAGATGCGCCGCCGCGCGGACATCGGGGTGTGGGAAATCTTCATTCCCGAGCTGGGGGAATGGGCCGCCTACAAATACCGCATCATCGGGCCCGACGGGGCAGCGGTTCCGCTGAAGGCCGATCCCTTCGCCTTCGCTTCCGAATTGCGGCCCAAGACCGCGTCGCTCGTCGCGCGGCCTGCCAAGCGCGACTGGGGCGACGATGCCCATCGCGCGCATTGGGCCGGCGTCGATCCCCGGCGGCAGGCGATCTCGATCTACGAGGTCCACCCGGGCTCATGGCAGCGCAATGAGCACGGCTGGTTCCTGACCTGGGACGAGTTGGCCGAACGGCTGATCCCCTACGCGATCGAGATGGGCTTCACCCATATCGAATTCCTGCCGGTATCCGAGCATCCCTACGACCCGAGCTGGGGCTACCAGACGACCGGGCTTTACGCTCCCAGCGCGCGCTTCGGTGGGCCGGACGGGTTCGCGCGCTTCGTCGACGGGGCGCATCAGGCCGGCCTGTCGGTGTTGATCGACTGGGTCCCCGCGCATTTCCCGACGGACGAGCACGGCCTCGCCCGCTTCGACGGCACCGCATTGTACGAACACGAGGATCCCAGGCTGGGCTTCCATCCCGACTGGAACACCGCGATCTACAATTTCGGGCGGCGCGAGGTGGCATCCTTCCTGGTCAACAATGCGCTGTTCTGGGCCGAACGCTACCATGTCGACGGGCTGCGCGTGGATGCCGTCGCCTCGATGCTCTATCGCGACTATTCGCGCGAGGACGGCGAATGGGTGCCCAACGAGGCGGGCGGACGCGAGAACTGGGACGCCGTCGAATTCCTGCGCGCCGTCAACCGCGCCGTCTACGGCAGCCACCCCGGCTTCATGACGATTGCCGAGGAAAGCACCGCCTGGCCGGGCGTGACCCTGCCGGCGCATGAAGAGGGGCTGGGTTTCGGCTTCAAGTGGAACATGGGCTTCATGCACGACACGCTGCAGTACATGGCCCGGGAACCGGTCCACCGGCGCTATCACCACGACGATATCACCTTCGGCCTGACCTACGCGTTTTCCGAGAATTTCGTGCTCCCCCTCAGCCATGATGAGGTCGTCCACGGCAAGGGCAGCCTGCTCGAGAAGATGAGCGGCGACGATTGGCAGAAATTCGCCAATCTGCGTGCCTATTACGGGCTGATGTGGGGCTATCCCGGCAAGAAGCTGCTGTTCATGGGGCAGGAGTTCGCCCAGCGCCGCGAATGGAGCGAGGAACGCGCGCTCGACTGGGACCTCCTCGCAGCGCCGGCGCACGATGGGGTGCGCTCGCTGGTGCGCGACCTCAACCGCCTGTATCGCGACAAGCCCGCACTCCACGCCCGCGACTGCGAGGGCGACGGCTTCGAATGGCTGGTGGTGGACGACGCGCTGGCTTCGGTCTTCGCCTGGCTGCGCAAATGTCCCGGGCAGCCTCCGATCGCGGTGATCAGCAACATGACGCCGATGACCCACGGCTGCTACGGCCTGCGTCTGCCCGCCGACGGCGCTTGGGCCGAAATATTCAATTCCGATGCAACGACCTATGGCGGCAGCGGCCAGGGAAACATGGGCTGCGTCACGGCGCACGACGGTGTCGCCTGCCTGACCTTGCCGCCACTATCCACGATTATGCTGGAATATGCCGGCTGAGAAACTGCGGGAGAGCCCATGAGGGATTCATATTCTCAACCCCTGGCGCGCGATGCGATGGCCTATGTTCTTGCCGGAGGCCGCGGAAGCCGGCTGATGGAACTGACCGACAATCGCGCGAAGCCGGCGGTCTATTTCGGCGGAGTTTCGCGCATCGTCGACTTCGCGCTGTCGAACGCGATCAATTCCGGCATTCGCCGGATCGGCGTGGCGACCCAGTACAAGGCGCATTCACTGATCCGCCACATGCAGCGCGCGTGGAACTTCCTCCGCCCGGAACGCAACGAGAGCTTCGACATCCTGCCGGCGTCGCAACGCGTCTCGGAAAGCCAGTGGTACGAAGGCACGGCCGATGCCGTGTTCCAGAACATCGACATCATCGCCGCGCACGCACCCAAATACATGGTCATCCTGGCCGGCGACCACGTCTACAAGATGGATTACGAGCTGATGCTGCGCCAGCACGTCGAAAGCGGCGCAGACGTGACCATCGGCTGCCTGGTCGTACCGCGCGCGGAGGCGAGCGGCTTCGGCGTGATGCATGTCGACCAGAGCGACCGGATCACCGCTTTCGTCGAAAAGCCCGCCGATCCCCCGGGCATCCCCGGCGACCCGGACATGGCGCTCGCCAGCATGGGCATCTACGTCTTCGAGACCGACTTCCTGTTCGAGCAACTGCGGCGCGATGCGGCCGATCCGGAATCCCGGCGCGACTTCGGCGGCGACATCATCCCCTACATCGTCAAGCACGGCAAGGCGCAGGCGCACCGCTTCACCCAGTCCTGCGTGCGGGCGGCTGAGGAAATCGAGGAATACTGGCGCGACGTCGGGACGCTCGACGCCTATTTCGACGCCAATCTCGACCTGACCGACGTGGTCCCCAAGCTCAACCTCTACGACCGCGAATGGCCGATCTGGACCGACCAGATCGTCGCCGCGCCCGCGAAGTTCGTGCATGACGAAGAAGGACGCCGCGGCATGGCGATCTCTTCGCTGATCTCGCAGGACTGCATCGTGTCGGGGGCGCTCGCCCGCAACAGCCTGCTGTTCACCGGGGTCAAGATGGGCAGCTATTCGAGCGTCGAGCGGGCCGTGATCCTGCCCTATTGCAACATCGGACGCGGGGCGAACCTGCGCAACGTGGTGCTCGATTCAGGGGTCCGCATTCCCGAGGGACTGGTCGTGGGCGAAGATCCCGAGCTGGACGCACGGCGCTTCCGCCGGACCGAGAAGGGCGTGTGCCTGATCACCAAGGACATGATCGCCAGGCTCGGATGACGCTCAAGGTTCTCTCGCTGGCCTCCGAGGCGGTGCCGCTCGTCAAGACCGGCGGCCTCGCCGATGTGGTCGGTGCCCTGCCCGCCGCACTCGCAGCCGAGGGCGTCGAGATGACCACCATGCTCCCCGGCTACCCTGCGGTAATGCGGGGGCTCGGCAGGCTGCGCAAGGTGGCTTCGTTCGACTCCCTGCTGGGCGAACCGGCCCGCGTGGTCTCGGCGCGGCTGGAGGACGGACGCAGGTTGCTGGTTCTCGATGCGCCCGGCCTCTTCCAGCGCGACGGCGGGCCCTATGGCGACGCGACCGGGGCCGATTGGGGCGACAACTGGCGCCGATTCGCCGCCTTCGGGCTTGCCGCGGCGCAGCTTGCCGGGGTCGGCGGGAAGCCCCGCTTCGACCTGGTTCACGCGCATGACTGGCAGGCGGCGATGGCCTGCGTCTATCTGAGATACGGCGGCCGGCCGGTACCGAGCGTCCTCACCATCCATAACATGGCCTTCCAGGGCTATTTCGGCGCGGACATCTTCCCCCGCCTCGGCCTGCCCGATGCGGCCTGGACGATGGAAGGGATCGAATTCCACGGCGGCGTGGGCATGCTCAAGGGCGGGATGGTCTGCGCCGATGCGATCACCACCGTCAGCCCGACCTACGCGCGCGAGATCCACACCGCCCGCTTCGGGATGGGCCTCGACGGGGTGGTGCGCGCACGTAGCAATCTGGTCGAAGGCATCCTCAACGGCATCGACCGCGCGGAATGGAATCCGTCGCACGACCCGCGGCTCGCGGCGCCGTTCGACGCGCAGCATCTTGCACCGCGGCGCGCGAACAAGCGCGCGATCGAACAGGCGTTCGGGCTGGCCAAGGACGAAGGGCCGCTGTTCGTGGTGATCAGCCGCCTCACCTGGCAGAAGGGCATCGACGTCCTGCTCGAGGCCGTAGACCACCTTGTGGGCCTGGGCGGGCGATTGGCCTTGCTCGGCGCGGGCGACCCCGCTCTCGAAGGACAGTTGCTCGAGGCCGCGGCGCGCCATCCCGGCCGGGTCGCAGCGAAGTTCGGCTATGACGAGCCGCTCTCGCACCTGATGCAGGGCGGAGGCGACGCGATCCTGATCCCGTCGCGCTTCGAGCCCTGCGGCCTCACCCAGCTCTATGGGCTGGCCTACGGCTGCGTACCGGTGGTGGCACGGACGGGCGGCCTGGCCGACACCGTGATCGATGCCAATGCGGCGGCGATGGCCGAACAGAGCGCAACCGGCATCGTCTTCTCCGAGGCGTCCTACGACGAGTTGTCGCTCGCAATCACCCGCACGATCCGGCTTTACGCGGACAAGACCGCCTGGCGCCGCCTGCAGCGCAGCGGCATGCGCGCCGATTTCGGTTGGGGAGCGAGCGCGAAAGCCTATGCCGCGCTTTACCGCAGGCTGATCGAGGCGGCGCGATGACGGCCCTCCCGGGCGTCATGGTGACGGCCGCTGCAACGGTATTTTCGGTGCGCGCACCGCGGGCCGAAGCGGTGACCTTGTGCCTCTCGAAGCGGCGGGGAAAGCGCGAAACACGGGTGCCGATGCGCCGCGACGGCGATCTGTGGACCGTCGAAGTCCCCCGCGATTGCACCGGCGAATGCTATGGCTACCGCGCGGAGGGAGAATGGGCGCCCGACCGCGACCTGTGGTTCGATCCGGCAAAGCTGCTGGTCGATCCCTATGCGCTCGAACTCGACAGGCGCTTCGTCCAGCACCCTTGCCTGGCCCGGTTCGGAACCGACACCGCCCCGATCGTCCCGCGCGCGGTCGTGACGGGCCCCCTGCCCGAGGTGGACCTGCGGCCACCGGCCTTCGCGCGTGGCGGCCTGGTCTACGAAGTGAACGTGAAGGGATTCACCCGGCTCCATCCCGAGGTGCCGGAGAAGCTGCGCGGAACGGTGGCGGCGCTTGCCCACCCCGCCGTGCTTGCGCATCTGGTCAAGCTGCATGTGAGCGCGGTGGAGCTGATGCCGATCGTCGCCTGGATCGACGAACGCCACCTTCCGCCGCTCGGCCTCTCCAACGCCTGGGGCTACAATCCGGTCGCGATGATGGCGCTCGACCCGGGGCTTTGCCCGGGCGGCGTGGCCGAATTGCGCGAGACGGTGGCCGCCCTGCACGACGCCGGGATCGGCGTGATCCTCGACCTGGTGCTCAACCACACCGGCGAGAGCGACATCCATGGCGGAGTAATCTCGCTGCGCGGGCTGGACGGCGCAGCCTACGGCAAAGAGCCGGTGGGACGGCTGATCAACGATACCGGGTGCGGCAACACGCTCGACTTCGGACAGGCCCAGGTGCGCCGGCTTGCGCTCGACACCTTGCGGCATTTCGTGCGCCATTGCGGCGTCGATGGGTTCCGCTTCGACCTCGCGCCGGTGCTGGCACGCTCGCCGGGGTTCGACCCCGCAGCCCCGATCTTCGCCGAGATCGCGGCCGACCCCTGGCTGGCGGACCGGATCATGATCGCCGAACCCTGGGATATCGGGCCCGGCGGATACCAGCTCGGAAATTTCCCGCACAACTGGCTCGAATGGAACGACCGCTACCGCGATGTCGTGCGCCGCTTCTGGCGCGGCGATGCGACGATTGGCGAACTGGCGACTTGTATCGCCGGATCGGCGGATGTCTTCGGCGCGGACTGCCGCAGCGTGAACTTCCTCGCCGCGCACGACGGGTTCACACTGGCCGACACGGTTTCCTACCTCCACCGCCACAATCTCGCCAACGGCGAGGAGAACCGCGACGGGCACGGCGAGAATTTCAGCTGGAACAACGGCGTCGAGGGAGACACCGCCGATCCGCACGTCCGCGCTGCCCGCGCCGCGGACCTGCGGGCCCTGCTGGGCACGCTATTTGTCTCGACCGGAACCATCATGCTGACCGCGGGGGACGAATTCGGGCGCAGCCAGCAGGGCAACAACAATGCCTATGCGCAAGACAATCCGGTGTCCTGGCTCGATTGGTCCAACCGCGACCGCGAGCTGGAGGACCATGTGGCGCGCCTTTCCGCCTGGCGGGCGGGCCGGCTGGACCTGTTCCGGGCATTCCCCCCAGACGGACACTGGCGCGATCTCGAAGGCCGTGAAATTCCGCCCGAGGCCTGGAACGACCCTGCTTCCCCGGGGTTTTCCTTCCGGCTCGGGCAGGATCGCTCCGAGTGTGAAGTGACGCTCGATCGTCCGCAACGGATCGTCCGCCATCGCGAGCAAAAGGATGCTGTCGGTTCAGCCGCTACTCCTCTCCGATCGACGAGATGGCGTGCTGGCTGAAGGCGTTGTGGACGCCGGAATGGACTGCGGCGAAAGTCTGCAACCCCCCACCAGGGGAACGAGTTGAGCCGTTAATGGGCTATCTGGTGTGCGACTACGGGCGTCGCGGCACCCTCCCCGATCGCGCCGATTTTCAATCCGGCGCGGTTAGTCTTACAACGCTCCTCTCAGAGACCGACCCGCGGTCTCGGGCGTCCAGCGCAGCGCGACCATCCCCACGAGGCATGCGGCGATCATCACGTAGGCTGGCATCAATTCGTCGCCCGTCCGGCCGATCAGCCAGCTGTTGAACACCGGCGCGGTGCCCCCGAACAGCGACGTGGCGAGATTGTAGGAGATCGCGAAGCCGGCAAACCGGACCTGCGTGGGGAACATCGCCGGAAAGGTTGCCGAAATCGTGGCCAATTGCGGAACGTAGAGAAGACCGAGCAGCGCAAAGCCGGCAATCGCGCCGGCAAACCCGGTCGCCATCAGAAGATACAGCGGGATCACGCCTATCGCGAGCCCGATCAGCGAGAACCACCACATCGGCTTTCGGCCGACCCGGTCGGACAGCGCGCCCGCGAAAGGTACGAACAGCAGCATGAAAAGCATCCCCACAAGGGGAACGAGCAGCGCCGCGTCGGTCGACAGCCCGAGGCGGCGCTCGAGATAGGTCGGCATGTAGCTGAGCAGGGTATAGTTCACCACGTTGAGCGCGATCACGAGGCCGCTCATGGTCAGCAACGACCGCCAATGGCGGACGAACAGATGCCGCAACTGGTTGGGCGCGGCAGCCTGCCGTTCGTACGCCGCCTCGGCCTCGCGAAAGATCGGCGTCTCGTCCATGCGCGAGCGCAGGTACATCCCGACCAGGCCCATCGGGGCGGCGAGGAAGAACGGGATGCGCCAACCCCATGCATGCATTTCCGCATCCCCCAGCAGCAACGAGAAGCCCAGCATCAGCAGCGCACCCAGCGAGAAGCCCGACAAGGTGCCGAATTCGAGGAAGCTGCCGTAGCGCCCGCGTTCGCGGTCCGGCGAGTATTCGGCCATGAACGTCGCCGCGCCGCCATATTCGCCGCCGGTGGAGAAGCCCTGCACCATCCTCAGCACCACGAGTGTCGCCGGTGCCCACATGCCGATCGCCCGATAGCTCGGGATCAAGCCGACCCCGACAGTAGCCCCCGCCATGATCAGGATGGTGAACGCCAGCACCGACTTGCGCCCATAGCGGTCGCCAAGCGGTCCCCAGAACAATCCTCCGAGCGGGCGCACGAGAAACGAAATCGCGAAGGTCGCCAGTGCGAACAGCGTGGCGTCCGCGGCCTTGCCGGGGAAAAGCGCCTGCGAAATGTAGCTCACCCCATAGGCGTAGATTCCGTAGTCGAACCACTCGGTCGCATTGCCTAGTGCCGAGGCCGCAATTGCACGCCGCAACACCTTCCGGGGCACGACTTGATGTTCCTCAGCGGGAACGTCGGCGCCGATCCGGGTCGGCGAGCGCGCTTGGGTCATGGTGGCTCCAGAAGATCTCACGGCGAAACGGCTTCGAGTTGGGCGGCCATCGGGGTGGTCCGGGGCAGCACCTGATAGCTTTGCTGATCCGCGGCCGGCACGGGCGGCGAGGAGGTCTGCCGCCACAGACCGAAGATGAGCGCGACCCCGGCCGAGGCCGCAACGAACAGAAACAGACCTTCCGAACCCAGCGCGGTGATCGCCAGCGCCGCGCCGAGCGGCCCTGCCGCGGCGCCGGCAGAATAGACCAGGACAAGGCTTCCGCTTGCAGAGACCCGCTGCCCGGTAAGGAGCCGGTCATTGGCGTGCGCGACGCACAGCGGATAGAGCGCGAAAGCCAGCCCCCCGAACGTGGCAGCGAGCAGGAACAAGGGCCATCCCGGTTCGCCGAGGAATGCGATGCCGAGCGTCGCCGCGAGCACGCCGGCGAAGGCGAATACGATAACCCGGCGCCGGTCCACGCGGTCCGACAAATACCCGAGGGGCCACTGGAGCACGACGCCGCCGACGATCACCGTGCTCATGAACGCGGCGATCGCGGAAACCCCCATGCCGGCCCGTGCGGCATAGACCGCCCCCAGCGAATAGAATGCACCCAGGATGAGTCCCGTGATCGTCGCTCCGAACACGGCAAGCGGGGATGCCGCGTAGAGCGACCTCACGGTCAGGCTTTCCCTCTGTTCGAGTGTGGGCGCGGCGATCCGGGTCAGCGCCACCGGTATTGCCGCCAGCGAAACGAGGATCGAAGCCGCGATGAACGGCAGTAACGGGTGCGCCGTACCGAGATTGAGCAGATACTGCCCTGCGGCCTGACCGACATAGAGCGCGATCATGTAGCCGGCCAGGACGGTGCCCCGCGACGCGCCATCGGCCCGCTCGTTGAGCCAGCTCTCGAGGCAGACGTAGACGCCGGCGACGCAAAACCCGTCGATCAGCCTCAACGCGCCCCAGAGAACAGGATCCCGGTGAATCGCGTAGCCCAGCGTGCTTGCGGAGAACAACGAGACGAACGCCGCGAATGCACGGATATGGCCCACCCTCCCTATCAGCGCGCCGGACTTGACCGATCCTGCAACGAGCCCGGCGAAATAGGCGGTCGCGACCGCGCCGACTACCAGCGCGGAAGCGCCGGAGCGCTCGAGCCGGACCGCAATCAGCGTCGACATGAATCCGCCGCCGGCCATCATCATGAAAATGGCAAGCAACAGGGTGCGGACGGGTGCGATGGCCTTGAGCACGGGATATACTTTGGCGATCTGGGCCGGCCGCTTACGCGGCGACGCGGCCCGAATCCACCGCTGCGGGCATTTCCACCAGCGCGGCGTGCAAAGTCCGCGTCGCGCGCTCGAAATCGTCGCGCGCAACGACAAACTGCACATCCACATTGCGTATCTGATGCTGGACCGCGAACACCTCGACCCCCGCCTCTTCGAGAGACCGAAGTGCCCGTGCCAGCAGGCCGGATTCGGAAATGTCGCTGCCGATCACGACCACCATCGCCATCGCCTGAACCGAGACCGCGGCGCCGGGGAAACGCTGTTCGAGATCGTCGACCACGCAGGGCATGGCGGCCATCGAGCCTGACAGGTAATGGGTGATCGTGTTGGCGTTGGACGACTTGCTGACAATCCACACGCCGTGTTGCGTCAGCACTTCGAGAATTCCGGCGTCGTAGCCTTTCTCCCCCACCATGTCCTGCTCGAAAAATTGCAGCACATGGAGATCGCGCAGCCCGGTGACCAGTTCGACTTGCGGCTCTTCGGACAGGTACTCCCCACAGATGAGGGTGCCTTCGTCGTCGCGATCGAAGGTGTTGCGAACGCATAGCGGTATTTCCGCCTGGCGCAGACCGCGGCCGGCATGCGGATGGATCGCCTCCATCCCGAGATTGGCCAACTGGTCGGCCACGTCATAATTGGTCCGTCCGATCTTTCGGGCACGGTCGATGCCGACCAGCTTGGGATCGGCGCTCGAGAGATGGAATTCCTTGTGAATGATCGCCCGGTCTGCGCCGGTGAGCACCGCGATGCGCGAAAAGGTCATTTCCGAATAGCCCCGGGCGTAGCGTCGGACCATGCCGCCCTCGCAGCCCGCATAGCCGGTGACGATCGGCATGGTGGTGGCCAGGTCGATCGGATCGAGTGCATCGCGGATGCGCTGGTCGAGGCTTACCAGATCGTCGTGCGTCCACGAGGTCAGGTCCACGAATTCCGCGTTCACGCCGCGCTCGCGCAACAACAGAGCGGTTGAATGGGCACTGTGCGCCTCACCGAGCCCGGCGAGCATTTCCCTCACGGTGACGAGCTGTTCCTTGACGCAAAAGTGTCCGTGCGCGCGAAGCCGGTCGAGATCGCCGAGGCACGCACTGAGCAGATCGATCCGATCGCTAACGAAACGGTCCGCTTCGGCAAGGCTTTGCTTGCGGGAAAACATGCCTGCGTTGCGTTGCTGCATCGCTTCGCGCACCTGTTCCAGGGCGCCTCGCCAGGCGGGCTGGTTGCGTACAAAATGCCTGTAGACTCCAGGCTCGCCGCTTTTCTTGTGTTCCAGCAGAAGGTCCGTCATTCCAGCATAGGCCGAGACCACGAAGATGCGGTTGTAGAGGCTGCTTGCCTGCCGCCCCGCGATCAGCACGTTGTCCAGCACGACCGCCGTGGCAGACATCGAAGTGCCGCCGATTTTCTCCACCGTAAGGCCGCTCATGCGTTTTCTCCGGCGAGCGATCCGGCGACCCTGCGCAAAGGGATCACATCCCGCGCACCGACGAACGCCGGCCGCAATTCGCGTGCCGCATACGGAGCGAGCGGACGGTTGCACACCGCATTGTAGACCAGGAAAGCGTTCGCGCGCGGAAACGGCGTGATGTTGCCATTCGATCCGTGCATCGTATTGCAGTCGAACAGTACCACCGTGCCCGGCTTGCCGGTCGGAGAAACGATTCCGTTCTTGTATGCCAGTTCGGCCAGACTGAGATCGTCCGGCACGCCGTATTCCTGCTTCTTCAGCGATTGGCGGTAATGGTCCTCGGGGGTCTCGCCGACGCAGCTCAGGAACGATCGATGCGAACCGGGGATCAGCATCAGCGGGCCGTTGTTGGCGGTATTTTCGGCCAGCAGGATCGACATCGAGACCGCCCGCATGCGCGGCATTCCATCCTCGGCGTGCCACGTCTCGAAATCCGAGTGCCAATAAAACTCCTTGCCCTTGAAACCCGGTTTGTAGTTGAGGCGCGACTGGTGGATATAGACGTCGTCGTCGAGCAGGTAGGCGGCCATCCCGGCGAGCCGTTCGTCTGCCGCAAGCCGGGCGATCAGCCTGCTTTGCTCGTGGACCGCGAAGATCGACCGGATCTCGCGCTCGTCGCCCGGCTCGGTGATCACCGTTTCGGGCTGGAGCGCGGCGGGGTCGGCAAGCAGCCGGCCGAGTTCGGCCTGAAGCGCTTCCAGCTCGGCGGCGTCGAACAAATCCTCAACGACGAGAAACCCGTCCCTTTCGAACCGGGCGGTCTGTTCCGAGGACAACGGCGCGCCGGGCGCCCACGCATTGTAGGCGACCGGGTCGAGCCGCGGCAGAAATTCCGGTTCTGCCGCGTGACGGGTGGGATACATGTCCTGCATGGGCTTCTCCGTTATGCCGCGGCCTTCTCCGAAGCGGATGCCGGGGCTGGATAGGCGCCGCTCTCGTCATGCACCTCGCGGCCGGTGACCGGCGGATTGAACACGCACACGGTGAGGATGTCGGTCTCCGGGCAGACGATGTGCCGGTCGTGCTTGTTCAGGGCATAGAGAACGCCCGGCTTGAGTGCGTGCGTTTCGTTCGCGTCGAGATCCTCGATCGTGCCGGTCCCCTTGAGCACCATCACCGCTTCGAGGTGGTGCTTGTAGTGCATCCTGAGCTCGCTGCCGGCGTACATCTTGGTAAGATGGAGCGAGAAGCCCATGTCGTCGTCGGCGAGAAGCAGGCGGGCGCTCTCCCAGCCGTCGGACTTCACATTGCTGTCGCCGGCCTGGATTTCCTTGAGTTTGCGAATAATCATATATTGGTTTCCTTTTTAGGTTTCTGGATCAGGCGGCGACGCCCAGGGTCGGCGAAAGTTCGGCGGCGAAAGCCCGCTCGAGAATGTCCAGGCCGGCGTTCAGCAGATCGTCCTCGATCGTCAGCGGGGCGAGCACCTTGACGATCTCGCTATGCGCACCGCTGGTCTCGATGATCAGGCCCTGCTCGAAGCAATTGGCGGTAATCGCCGCAGCGGTTTCGCCCGAGCCGACGTCGATCCCGCGCATCATGCCGCGGCCGCGCGTGGCGAGACCGTGCGCCTTCGCCATGCGTGCGAGCCGGGCGGCGAGAATCTCCCCGCGGCGGCGGACGTCTTCCTGGAACGCCGGGCCGGCCCAGAAGTGCCGCAACGTCGCGGCGGCCGTCACGAACGCGTGGTTGTTGCCGCGGAACGTGCCGTTGTGTTCGCCGGGCGACCACAGATCTAGTTCCGGGCGCAGCAGGGTCAGCGCGAAGGGCAGCCCCATGCCCGACAGCGACTTGGCGAGCGTGACGATATCGGGCTCGATCCCGGCTTCTTCGAAGCTGAAGAACGTGCCGGTGCGACCGCAGCCGGCCTGGATATCGTCGACGATCAGCAGCGCGCCGTGCCGCTTGGCGATCGCGGCGATCGCGCGCAGCCACTCGGGCGATGCGACATTCAGTCCGCCTTCGCCCTGCACGGTTTCGACGAGGATCGCAGCCGGAGCGTCGAGCCCGCTGGAGGGATCCGAAAGCCGCTGCTCCAGCGCCGCGGCAGTATCGACGTCGGGCCCGAAATATCCGTCGTAGGGTTCATGCGCCACGTGGTTCAGCGGAACGCCCGCACCGCCGCGCTTGCTCGCATTGCCGGTGCAGGCGAGCGCCCCGAGAGTCATCCCGTGAAACCCGTTGGTGAAAGCGATCACCAGCTCGCGGCCGGTCACCTTGCGCGCGAGCTTGATCGCCGCCTCGACCGCGTTTGTCCCGGTGGGCCCGGTAAACATCGCGCGATAATCCAGGCCGCGTGGCCGCAGGATAATCCCTTCGAGCGCGGAGAGAAAATCGGCCTTCGCGTCGGTATGCATGTCGAGGCCATGCGCCACACCGTCACGCGCGATGTACTCCATCAGCGCCTGCTTGAGCACGGGATGGTTGTGGCCGTAGTTGAGCGAGGAACAGCCGGACAGGAAATCGAGGTAACGCCCGCCGTTTTCATCGTAGAACCATTCGCCGCTGGCGCGCACGAACTGCCGCGGCATCGAGACGCAGTAACTGCGCACTATGGATTCACGTCGTTCGTAAATGTCCGTTTCCGGCGCCGAGGCGCTCGGCTTGGGGGTTGTCGTCATGAGTGGAGTCTCCGTTCAGTCTGAATGGGTGTGGAGGGGCGCGATGCGCACCTCCCATTCGGAATCGTGTGCGCCTGCAAAATGCGCCTCGCGGTCGAACCGCAGCGAACGGTCGATGGAAGCGCCGTGTCGGCGGGCGAAAGTCTCGAACAATCGCCAGGATGCCGCATTGGCGGCGGTGATCGTGGTCGCGAGCGCGTTTGCGCCGGCCGCGGCGGGGCGGACAAGCAGTTCGTCCAGCATCTTGCCGGCGAGGCCTTCCCCCCGTGCGTCTGCTGCAACCGCAACCTGCCAAACGAACAGGCATTCGGGGTCGGCAGGGCGGCGATAGGCGGAAAGCCAGCCGACCACCTCGCCTTCCCGCTCGGCCAGGACACAGGTCCCGGCAAAGTCACTGCACTGCAGCAGATTGCAGTAGGCCGAGTTGGTGTCGAGCGGCGGCGAACCGGCGATGAGCCGGGAAACGCGAACGCCGTCCTCGGCCGCCGGCACCCGGAACACCGGCTGACGGGGCCCGCCAAAGGCCTGCGCGACGCGTTTATCGGCTTCCCCTGTCTCGCCCTCAGGCGGAGCATTCAATTCGATATTTGAAATAACTTTCCTCTCGGCGGCTCATCCCGAAAACGTTGCGTTGCACAATATAGGTGCTTTTTCAGCATTTTGCAAATCACGCCCTGCCCCAGCGGCGGATGCCCAGCCCGGTCGGGCTTCGAATATGTTTCCATATGTGAAATAAAATCCAAAAATCAAACGGCTTGGCTCGAAGGCAAGCGCATTGTAGCCATCGGCCGATGGACGACCCGCTCACGATCCCTGCCCTGCGCGCCCTGCGGCGGATTTTGCGCGCATCGGACCTCAGCAGCCGCCAGCTGGCGACCACCACCGGCCTCACGCCTTCGCAGCTTCTTCTGATGCAGGAGATCGTCGATCGGGGCGCGTCCACACCGACCCAGTTGGCCGCAAGCCTGCGTTTCTCGCAGGCGACCGTCACCAACATCTGCGATCGCCTCGAGAAAGCCGGGCTGGTCGCACGAAACCGCGACGTGGATGACCGCCGCCGCATCCATCTCACCGCCACCGAGGCCGGCAAGGCCGCGGCGGAAGCCGCGCCCAACCTCCTGCAGACGCGCTTCGTCGAAAACTATGCGGCGTTGCCGCAATGGGAACAGGCGATGATCCTGGCCGGCCTGGAAAAGCTTGCCGAGGTTCTCGGGGTTGCGGCCAGCGACGCCGCTCCCCTGCTCGATGCAGGAGCGATCGCGCGCTAGCCGCTACTCTTCCTGTTTTTCCGAAGGCAGGAAGGCACCGATTTCCATCGGCGAACAGCAATGCTCCGAAATGTCGCGGACGATCGCAGGGAACGCTCCGCTTCGAGCGTTTCGCCTTCGATCTTCCGACGGACCTGCTCAAGGCTGGCGGGCGGCCTCGCCTGCGCGATCTCCGCTTCCGCCCCGTCCCCCAGCCCCATGCGCCGGAAAGCCCGTTCGCCAAGCCGATCTCGCCCGCACCGGCGATCCCCGGATCGTCCACCGATGCGAAGGTCGTTGGTATTTTGCTGGATTTCCCGGCTGCCCGGATGGCGCGCAGCGCCTGGAATTGCTCGACCGAATAGCCGGTGCGGTTTCGCAGGGTGAAAAGCGGTGTTCTTCGGATAGGTATCGATTGGAATGCGGCGGTTCTTAGCCGTGACCACCCTCCCCCGCGCTATCACCAGCATGCGAAGCGACGGTTTCGCGCTGCTCGATACGGTCGAGGATCTTGCGCCAATCGATCCGGGCCAACGCAATGAGCGCGCCGATCATCGCCAGATGCAGGAGTACCGCCGCCGGGCGCGACAGACTGTCCTCGAATATCTGCCCGACCGAAGATTCCCTGATCCCCCGCGCGCCCGCCGCGTAGATCGTGTAGGAGACGGCTCGCCCGGCAAAAAACACCAGCGTGAAGGGCAGAATCCGGACGCCGGCAAGCCCCGCCGCTTCGAACAGTTGCGCGGACGGGACGGGCGAAATGGCGAACAGCGAGAGGGCGTAAACCCCGTTCCTCGGGTTCCGTTCGAACAGCGCGCGCGCAGCTGCGAGATTTTCGCGGATGCTTCCCGAAATGCGCCGGCCCAGCAGCTTGAAACACCAGGCCAGCAGGAAGCGTCCCGAAGCCGCAGCGGCCGCACCGACCAGAATGATCGCAGCGATTCGAAGATCGGTATTGAGTCCATACAGGACGATGATCGACCAGGTCGGCGGCCCGAACGCAGGCACCAGGTTCACCCCCAGGACTATCAGGAAGAGAACCAAAAGCGTGTCCACTGGTCAGCAGCCGGGCGCGCCGGGCGAAATGCGACGGCTTCGTGCGGACTCGCGCAGAACCGCAGGCGTCCGCTCAGGGAACAAGGACCATCGCCCCTTCGACGCCCCCCGAGCGGACCCGCGCGAGCGCGATGTTCGCGTCTTCGAGCGGAAGCTGGGTGACATGCGTGCGCAGCGCGGCCTTCGCTGCCAACTCGAGGAATTCCCGCCCGTCTGCGCGGGTGAGATTGGCGACCGAGCGGATCGAACGCTCCTCCCACAGGTCGGCATACGGAAAGGCGGGGATATCCGACATGTGAATTCCGGCACAAACCACCCGGCCGCCCTTGCGAACGGCCTTGAGGGCCGCAGGGACCAGGGCCCCGACCGGCGCGAAGACGATCGCTGCGTCCAGCGGTTCGGGCGGCATTGCGGTGGATGCGCCGGCCCAGGCGCAACCCAGCCTGCGCGCGAAATCCTGCCCGGCGGCATCGCCTTCGCGGGTGAAGGCGCACACCTTGCGCCCTTCCCAGACGGCAAGCTGTGCAAGAATATGCGCTGCAGCTCCGAACCCGTAGAGGCCGATCACCCCGGCATCGCCGGCCATGCGGTAGGAACGATAACCGATCAGGCCCGCGCACAGCAGGGGCGCGGCGTCTGCGTCGTTCATGCGTTGCGGAAGGGAGAAACAGAACGCCGCGTCGGCTATGCAATGACTTGCGAAGCCCCCATCGCGCGTGAAGCCGGTGAACAGCGGTGAATCGCACAGATTCTCGCGACCCGACAGGCAGTAGCGGCAATTGCCGCAAGTCCTGCCCAGCCACGGCACCCCCACCCTGTCGCCCCGGGCAAATGCGGTCACTCCAGCGCCTAGCGCGTCGACCCGTCCGACGATCTCGTGGCCCGGGATGATCGGCAGGATGCCATGGATCTCCCCATCGGCGACGTGCAGGTCTGTACGGCAGACTCCGCAGGCCGTGACCGCGATGCGAATTTCGCCCTCGCCTGGCTCCGGCAACTCGCGCTGGACCAGACGCAACGGCCGGCCGGGCTCATCCAGTTCCATCGCACGCATTGTCAGTCCCCACCCGGCGGAAGTTCCTCGGGGCCGCGATCCGGTTCGTCGTAATCGGGCTCGGCTGGTTCGAACTCCGGCGGGCCGGGAACCGAAGGTTCGGCTGGCGGGGGAGCGGTTTCCGGGGGGCTGCCCGGCTCCAGCCTGTCGGGATGCGGCGGCGGAACACTGGCCATCGGGCAGCCCCTCAGGCCGCCAGCCCGAGTGGGTTTCCCCTGCCCGAGAGCTCGACCGCCGCATCGATATCGCTGAGCGGAAACCTTCCGCTGACGGCGACTCCTTGCGGGCCGTTGCGGTAGAGGGTGCAGTGCGCCTCGGCGATCACGACGACGGGAGCGGCGTGTTCATCGACGATCTCCCGTACCAGCCGATCGCGCGCGTCACCCGGGCCGATTTCGCCCATCACGACGAGATCCGGCGTGCGCATCCGTGCAGCCTCGGCCGCCTGCGGCTCGGTCCAGGCGTGGTCGAAGGAGGCGAAACCGAGCGGGAGAAGGCGGTCTTCCACCGCGCGGCTGATCAGCATGTTGTATTCGATAATCAGGGCATGGCTCATGGGGTCCTCCTTTTCGACCCTTGTCGGGGCGCGCGACCCGCCCTGCATTACGGAAATACCCGGATGCGGCGGTCGCCCTCTGCGATGCAGCGATTGCGCCCCGCTTACGGAAGTCTGCGTATTCGCCGGAAATTGGCGAGCTGCGACAGACGGTTTTCCGATCCGAGGAGCGTGTATGAACGATCAGAACCTGCTGCGCCGCCTGCTCTCCGCGACTTGCCTCGCTGCTGCTCTGGCATTGGCGTCCTGTGCTACACCGACACCTTACCAACCGCTATCGGCGTCCACTCCGCAGCGGTCGGGCGGCTACTCGGAGCAACAGCTCGAAACCGACAAGTGGCGGGTGACCTTCTCCGGCAACACGCTTACGGCGCGCGACACGGTCGAGCGGTATCTGCTCTATCGCGCGGCAGAACTCACACTCGCGCAAGGCAACGACTGGTTCGAGATCGTCAACCGCTACATGGAACATGAAGTGCGCGACGAAGTGAGGCCGAACCCGTTCTACGATCCGAGCTGGGACTTCGGCGGATGGCGCCCCTACTACCATTACTACGCGCATGCATATGGCTGGCGGGATTGGTATCCCTACAGCGGGGAGCCTGCCTTCGATACCCGTCGTGTCGAGCAGTTCGAGGCGCGCGCGGAAATCATCATGCGCAAGGGAACCAAGCCCGCCGGGGACGGAAATCTGTTCGAGGCTCGCGACGTGCTGGAAAAGCTCGGACCGGGAATTCTCCGCCGGTAGGCATCCGCATCAATCCACCGCGGGATCGTGATCGGCGATCGTGCAGGCGATGTCGTCCCATTCGCGCCGGACCACATCCTTGCCGATCTCCGCTACGATAGCGTCACGCGTATTCCGCCCCCAATGACGGCGCAGATAACCGAGCATGCGTGGTGGGGCCAAAACGACGATGTCGGCCTTCCCGCTCGTCGCAACGCGCTCAAGCCTGTCGGCGGCCTTGATCGCGAAGCCTTCCTCGGCCCGCTCGTGCCAATCGGTTTCCTCGTAGGCGCTCCTGCGCTGCCCCCCGCTTGAGAATACGCGTCCAGGCGCATCGCTTCCCATCTCATGAGTCGATGGGTGATCGATCCGATCATGGCTCAGCGTGTCGAGTATGATGAAGCGCTCATCTCCTTCGTTTCGGAACAGCAGCATCTTGCTGCCATCTACCGCCATGACGAGCGTTCCATGGGCTATCTTCATGTGACCGTCTCCCCGGCTTCAGATACAATCGAGGTTCGTGCAAAAGGGCCATTCCGGCGGGTGACACGGAATGGCCCCGGCAGGTGGAAGACGGGTCGGAGCTTCCGCCTGGTGTCGCCATCCGTCGAGTGCGCGGGGACGGGGCCCCCGACGGCTGACGACGATCTGACATCAGTCCTTCTTGGCGTGCCTGATCTCGATCTTGCGCCGCGCCGGTACTGCTTTCTTGTCGCGCGGAACGACGATCTTCAACACGCCGTCGGATGCCTTTGCATGAATATCGTCGAGCTGGGCGTCGGCCGGAAGCGAAATACGGCGTTCGAAGGCCCCGTAGCTGCGTTCCGAGCGCGTGTAATTGCGCTCCTTCTCTTCGCGCTCCTCCGTCTTCTCCCCCTTGATCACCAGCAGGCCCTTTTCTGCCTCGACCTCGATCTTGTCGGCGGGAATGCCGGGAACCTCCACCGTGACCTTGTAAGCCTTGTCCGTTTCGGTCATCTCGACCGCCGGAGAAGGCAGTGAGGCTGCGAGCCGGGAACCGAAATCGACGACCGGCCACCGCACCGGAAAATCGTCGAACACGCGATCGACTTCGGTTCGAAGCTGCGAGAGCGGCTCGAGAAACTGTTCGAAGATGCCGAGTTCCTGCTTGGGCTTTGTGGGAGCCAGTGCCTGGTCTGTCATGGGCTTTCTCCTTCCTGTCTGATGTGTAGTTCGCAAATTGGCCGCCGGCGGAGCGCACTTGGATAGGGAAACATCCGTAAGCAGCGCGGTCAAAACACGCGCTGCGCCAGCATCAGGGTGTGATCGTCGGCAAAGGTGTTGACCGTAAAACCCATCTCGCGTTCGAGTTGGAGCGCATCGGCCTGGCTCGCGCTCTGAAGCGATTGCAGGCGCGCGATGCCCATCGCCTCGGCGTAGCGCGCCGCGAGACTCAGCAAAGCCCAGCTGATGCCCTTGCCCTTGGCATCCGGCCGGGTCGCCAGCGCGAACTCCGCAGTTTCGAATTCGCGATCCGCCACCAGCATGGCCGTTGCGAGAATCTCGCCGGTTTCGATCTCGATCGCGAGGAAATCGATGCTGTGGTCGTCCGTGTCGCGAAGCATTGCCTCAAGCCGGTCCTCGTCGATCTTGCGCAGACCGGAGAGGAAGCGGAAATAAAGGTCTTCTTCCGTCAGCCGAGCGAAAAACCGCTCCAGAGCGGCGCGATCGCCCGAGCGAGCCGGCCGGACGAAAATCTTCAGGCCCGAGCTGGTGGTGATCGGACCGCCCCAGCGCTCATTCGCTTCGCGGTTGGAGAAGCGGCGCAACGGGCGCACGCCCATCGCGGCAAGCGTGGCTGTTGCACGGGGTGCGGACTCGACCATCGGAATCTCCTGCTTGATGGCCAATTCTGATCCCAAGGCACGCTTCTCGACGATCCGTAAACCTCCGTAAGTCTTCGCCGCTTCGCCGCCTTTACAAGACCGAGCCTGGTTTCGTATTTCGAGCGAAGGACATTTTAAGCGGAATGAGTATGAGTACTCCGGCCTCGCGCGCGCGCAGTATGCTGGCGGCCTTTGGCGGCGTGGAGGATCTCCATGCGCTGATCGACACCGTTCCGGACGCGATGGTGGTAATCGATGCGGCCGGTTCGATCATGTCGTTCAGCCGGGGTGCCGAACGCATGTTCGGCTATGTCGAGGATGAAGTTCTGGGCGAAAACGTCAGCATGTTGATGCCCTCGCCCGATCGTGAAAAGCACGACTCCTATCTGCACCATTATTTCGAAACCGGCGAGAAGCGGATCATCGGCATCGGGCGCGTTACCACGGCCCGCCGCCGCGACGGATCGACCTTCCCGATCGATCTTGCGGTGGGCGAAGTGCTGCTTCGAGAGGCGCAGGTTTTCGCAGGGTTCATTCGGGATTTGACCGAGAGCCACGAGACCGAGCGGCTATTGCACAATCTCCAGGGAGAATTGGCGCACGCATCGCGCATCACCTCGATGGGCACGCTCGCGACCTCGATCGCGCATGAGCTCAATCAGCCCCTCACAGCCGTAACCAACTATGTCCAGACCGCGCGAGACCTTCTGGCGGAGCTCACGCCGGAGAACGTCGACCTGGTGCGCGAAGCGCTCGAAGAGACGGCGACCGAGGCCCTGCGCGCGGGCCAGATCGTCCACCGGCTGCGCGATTTCGTTTCGCGTGGAGAAACCACCCGCGAGATCGTCAGCCTGCAGCGGATGGTGACGGAAACGACCGCGCTTGCGCTGCTCGACGTCAAGGTTCGCAACACGAATTTCATCACTCGGCTGGATCCCTTGTGCGATGCGGTGTTGGTCGACCCGGTACAGGTCCAGCAAGTCCTGCTCAATCTGATGCGCAACGCCTTCGACGCCATGGCGGACACACCGGTAAAGCAATTGACCATCATCTCCGCGCCCGACGGCAATGGAATGATACGCGTCACTGTATCCGACCGTGGACCGGGCATCTCCCCCGAAGTCGCGAAACGGTTGTTCCAGCCATTTGTGAGCACGAAGGACAGCGGCATGGGTCTCGGACTTTCGATCTGTCACACCATCGTGACCTCGCACGGCGGAAAAATCTGGGCCGAACCGGCCGAAGCCGGCGGAACCACCTTTCACTTCACTGTGATGTCGGCAGCTTCCGAGGGGCAGGTATGAGCGATTTTCCGGTTTATCTCATCGACGACGACGATTCGGTCCGCCGCTCGATCGGCTTCATGCTCAAGACCTCGGGTTTGAAGGTCGAGGCCTTCCCCAATGGTGTGGAGTTCCTCAAGGCGGTTCGCAACCTGGATCCCGGCGTGATCCTGCTCGACATCCGCATGCCGGACATGGACGGTCTCGAAATCCAGGCCGAACTCAACGGCCGCGGGATTTCGCTGCCGGTGATCGTGATGACGGGCCATGGCGATGTCGAAGTCGCGGTGCGTGCGATGAAAGGCGGTGCGCTCGATTTCATAGAGAAGCCTTTCGACAAGGCTGTGCTGCTGGAATCGCTGGCGGAGGGTTTTTCCCGACTGGAGCACAGCGGAAAACTGAGCGGTCGGCGCGAAGAAGCGCAGAGGCGGCTCAACGGCCTGACCCCACGCGAACGCGATGTACTCGCTGGTCTCGCCGTCGGCTATCCGAACAAGACGATCGGCTATGATCTCGGCATCAGTGCGCGCACGGTCGAGATTCATCGGGCCAACCTCATGAAAAAACTTGAGGTGACCAATATTTCCGATCTGCTGAGGATCGCTTTCGCCGCAGGCCTCGGCGAAGCCTGAGCCTTAATCGGCGCGCAGCGAAACCACGCGGAAAGGGAGATTTTTCCCTTCTGGCGTGGTGAGCGCGACTGTTTCACCCAGCCTGATCTTCAAATTGTCCAGGTGATAACGGAATTCCATTCCATCATCCGGGAAAGCAATGAACCATCCAGCGGAATTGAGCCGTATCACACCCGTCCCATCGGGTTCGTTCTGCCAGAAACGGCGCGCAAAAGCGGCGCCCGGATGGGCCGAACGCTCGTTCTCGTCGATCGAACCGTCGATTTTGATCGGAAGTCGGAGCAGGAACGCGCGTGCAGGCGAGCCATTCGGAAAGTCCTCCGTCGGCGCCAGCTCAAGCTTCACCAGATACCATTGCGCCAACGGCCGCCTCCGAGACTCAGAGCTAACTCCCTGATCTCCTTGAGCATCACGACATATAGGGAAACCTACGGAGGCGACCTCAGGATAGTTCCGTAATTACCGCGCAGACCGGCGCGCTAGGCTGAACGCTCGAAAATCTGACAGGGAAGCTCGGCCATGCGCTCCATTGTGCTCCATATCCACGACGACGAATCCTTCGAAGCGCGATTCCAGACCGCGCTCGATATATCCAAGGCTTTCGACGGCCATATCGATTGCGTGCAGCCGATCCCGGTAGACGTCACGATCGACCTCTACGGATCGGGCAGCGCAGAAATGGTGCCGATCCTTCGCGATAGTGCCGACACGTTTCAGCGTCTCGTCGAAACCCGCCTGAACGCGGAGGGGGTCGCCTGGACTTGGGCACAGGATTTCGATGCGACTGGTCATATGCTGCTTGCGCATGCGGCCCTCGCCGATCTGGCCATACTCGGAAGTTCGGACCCCGTCGTCGGCAGGAGTGTATCGAGCATTGCCGGCCAGTTGGCGATCCATTCCCGAACGCCCGTCCTGGCAGTCCCCGCGACCGTCCGCAGCTTCGATGTCTCGTCCCCGGCACTTGTGGCATGGAACGGCTCGGTAGAATCGTCGCACGCCTTGCGCGCAGCCGTGCCTCTGCTGCAGCGCTCGAGTTCGGTCCACATCGCAACCGTTGAAGAGCGACACGACGCAGGCGCTTACGAACTGTCGGCCATCGCAGCCGCCGAGTTTCTCTCGCGCCACGGGATCGAGTGCGAGATCGTTGCAATCCCGCGCCGAAGCGGATCGGCCGAAACGCTCCGCCATGCAGCCGAGATGCGGCAGGCGGGCTATATCGTCATGGGCGCCTACGGGCACACACGTTTCCGCGAGACGGTGTTCGGCGGAGTGACGCGCGACCTGCTGGCGCATTCGGCGATCCCGCTGTTTCTCTGCCATTGAGTTCGTGCATGGCCCTATGGGCCGATTCCTTCCTGCACGATCGCTCCGTCGGGATGGAGCCCCACGACGCGAAACGGAAGCCGCTCCCCGTCGGTCTCGGTCAAGGTGACATAATCGCCGAGCGCGATGGGATGGGTTTCGAGGTGATAGACGGCCTCGTCATCGTCATCCCCCAATGCGTAGGAAAAAGCCCAACCGTTCGGCTTGCGCACGACATACCCCTTCTGATCCGGCTCGCCCGGCCAGGTTCGGCGCACGGTGGCAAGGTGCGGATGGAAGGTAACCGCAGCTTCATTGATCAAACCCTTCTCGTTTAACGGAAGGCGCAGCAGATATGCGTGATCCGGCGATCCTTCGGGAAATTCCGGCGTGCGTGCCAGCTCAAGGCGGATGATCTTCCATTGAATTTCCATCGGATCGGTTCCTTTGTCCGCGAAGGGTGATGGGCATCCATAACCAGGCTTCTTCGCACGCCCACGAGCGACGTCCACGAGCAAGCCCTTGCCCACAACGGTCTGGGCGCGAAGTTGGGATGTCTGCTCAAGCCATTGCCTGGCGTGGCCGGGACGCGATGGCGGCACGCCGGGGACGACTCGATCCCGTGCTCGAACCGGCGGAGGTTGGTCCGGATCGCTTCCCGACCGGGCGCCTCCCCCGGAGAGGCGCCGATCGACAGAAGCCGCCGTGGCTAAAGGAACGCTTCCGGCAGATCGCGCGGCTGCGATGCAACAGGCATGGCAGTCGACCGTCAATCGATCGGCATGGGAACATCGAGCAACCGCATTCCGGCATAGTCCGGCTCGAAATAGGGAGCCAGGGGAACCCAGAACCATTCCAGCGCGGCATCGGCCGCGTCGAACCACGCCTCGCTCCACAAGGCCGCGCTCACCGCGCAGAGGGCAATGAGGGGATGGAATGCCAGTTCCGGTTCGGGTTCGGTCATGGAGGGAGCGTAAGCGGAGCCGCGCTGATCTCCATTACGCAAATCACCGGATACGCGCGGCCGCTCACCGGGCGCAACGTGGCGGACATTGCGATCACCGAGCTCGCGGTGTTCCAGCGGCCCGATCGCGTCAGCTCGCCCCATCTGGTCGACCTTGCGCCCTGGAAATGACGGCGGAAACGATCCGGTCACCGTCGTAACGACGAAACGCACGGAGCCGGACTATGATCCGCCACTCAGCCAGGGCGGCTGAGTGGCGGATCTTATAGGTCTGGCGATCGACGAGATGGCGTTCCTGGCCGAAGTGATCGTGGACATTGGCATGGACCGACGCGAATTTCTGTAACAACTTCATTCGCTGGAATCTCAGCCGAGAGCTCGTCAACTGCGTTTCGAGCTCCGGGTCGCCCGATGAAATTCAACCGACCGCGTCAAGATCGACTTTGAGTTCCCTTGGCCAGTGGCGCAACGCTCGGGCGGCGGAAACGAATGCCGCCGCATCCGCCGCCTTGCCGAGCGGTAGGCAGGCATCGTCCAGTTGCTCCGATATTCCCGCGGCTTCAAAGATCGGGCGGGCACACGCGCCGATGCCTATGAATTTGCAGTGAGCAAAGGCGTCACTGACGAAGTCCTTCGCTGCCGCATCGCCCGCCAGCATCGCGGCACCCTCGTCCGAAACCAGCACGGCCACCGCATCGAACAACACCGAAGGCCCGCCGTCGATCTTGTGTTTGGCCGCGACCTTCGTGCCGTCCGACAGTGTCGCCCCGCCGATCTTCGGCGCGATAACTTCATAGACAGCGCCTTCCGCCGTTACCGCCTTGACCAGCCCCTTGAACATCGCGGCGTCGGCCCCGTCGCTGACCAGGATGCCGAGCTTGCGGCCCTTGAAGCTGTCGGGTCCGTTCCCGACTATGCTGAGCGGAGAGGACGGCGGTAGATCGGCAATCGGCTCGCGCGCCGCGACAGCGGGCTTTGGCAGCGGAAGGCCTAGACCGTCCGCAACGTTCGCGGCGAGGTCGCGATCGATATTGAGCAGATGCGACACAACGCGTGAGCGGATGTCGGCCCGCTCGACCTTCGACAGCTCGAACACCAGCGCATCGCCGATATGCTTCTGCTCGATCGGCGCCTGGCTGACGTAGAACTGCCGAGCCTGGCTGTAATGATCGGCAAAGCTTTCCGAGCGGACGCGCTGCTTCGGCCCGTCGGCGACCTCGGCGAAGGTGGTGAAGCCGCGCGCAGGGTCTTCGCGTGGACCGCCTTGCGTCGGACCCCAGCTGTTCGGCTCGTAATTGACGCGGCCCACAGGGTTTCGCATGGCCATGTGCCCGTCCTGCTGGAAATGAGCCATCGGGCATTTGGGTGCATTGATCGGAATGTGGGTGAAGTTTGGTCCACCGAGCCGCTTTATCTGCGTGTCGAGATAAGAGAAGTTGCGGCCTTGGAGTAGCGGATCGTTGGTGAAATCGATGCCCGGGGGCACGTTTTGGGTGCAGAAGGCCACTTGTTCGGTCTCGGCGAAGAAATTGTCGACCACCCGGTCAAGCACCAGCCGCCCGACCACCCGGATCGGGACCAGCTCTTCGGGTATGAGCTTGGTCGCGTCGAGCACATCGAAATCGAATGTGTCGGCGAACGCGTCGTCGAACAGCTGCACGCCCAGTTCCCATTCGGGGAAATCGCCGGAGTTGATCGCATCCCAAAGATCGCGGCGATGGAAATCGGGATCGGCGCCGTTGATCTTCACAGCTTCGTTCCACACGACCGACTGCAGGCCCTGCTTCGGTTTCCAGTGAAACTTCACGAAAGTCGATTTGCCCTTCGCATTGAGCAGCCGGAAGGTGTGGACGCCGAAGCCTTCCATCGTGCGAAACGAGCGCGGGATCGCCCGGTCGGACATGGTCCACATGATCATGTGGAAGCTCTCCGGCGTCAGGCCGACGAAGTCCCAGAAATTGTCATGCGCGGTCTGCGCTTGGGGGAAGGCGCGGTCGGGCTCGGGCTTGGCTGCATGGATCAGGTCGGGAAACTTGATCGCGTCCTGAATGAAGAACACCGGGATATTGTTGCCGACCAAGTCCCAGTTGCCTTCCTGGGTATAGAGCTTGACCGCGAAGCCGCGCACGTCGCGCGCGAGATCGAACGAGCCCTTCGAGCCGGCGACGGTCGAGAAGCGGACGAAGGCCGGCACCCGCTCGCCGACGCGCTGGAACACGTCGGCCCGGGTCACGTCGGCGAGGCTCTCGGTCAGTTCGAAGAAACCATGCGCGCCGTAGCCGCGCGCATGGACGACCCGCTCGGGAATCCGCTCATGGTCGAAATGGAACATCTTCTCGCGGAAATGGTGATCCTCGAGCAGCGCCGGGCCGCGCGCGCCCTGGCGCAGGCTGTTCTGGTCGTCGGCGACCGGGATGCCCTGCTGGGTAGTGAGGGTGGCGACGCCATCGCCGGCGATCTGGTGCGTCTCACCGCCCTCGCCCCTATTCTCGGCATAGGCGGGGGCCAGCAGCGCATCGGCCGGGACCAGGGAGGCCTTCTGCGGGGATTCCCCGCCCATGTCCGCTCCGGCCACTTCGGCCGGGGTCAGGGCTTTGACGGATTTTGCTGCCGGTTTCTTCGGGGTTTTCGCCACGGATGGTTCTCGCTGCCAGGAGGGATGGGATTGGCCCGGCTTCGAGCCGGGGATGAAGAGGGAACCTGCGGCGCGGATCGAAGTTGCACGAAATCCGGTCTGCTTAACCTGGGTTATGACGAATTTTCCCGCGGCCCGGCGGGGCGCGGACGCGGCGGTCGTGCGAGTAAACCTCGACGTGCCCGAGATGGACATCGTGCTGGTCGAGATCGCGAGTGCAGTCCGTCACGCCTGTGGGGTGCGGTTGCGGAGCTTCCCGATCCAGCGGGACAAGCTCCTGGCTGAGCTGCCGGAGGTCTGACCTGCAGGAGAGAAGGGGTTTTCCTGTTTTCACGCAGAGACGCGGGGGGGGGGGCGGAAATTAGGCCCCCAAGGAGACCAAGCCGGCGGATGGCTCCGTCAATTTGTGTGCTGGCGTCCGACCCTGGTTCTGCCTTATGCGGGGTGCTCGGCTGCGAGGGTCACGGATGAGCTTGGTGAAGAAATCGGCGCTGAGCACGCTAGCCGCTGGCAAAGGCGCCACGGGGGCCAAGCCCAAGCCGGCCGCGAAACAAGCGGTCAGGAAGTCTTTGACCCGCCCGAAAAACGCGACCGACCGGATCGACCAGGCGACCCAGGAACTGGCGAGCGGCCTGGCCGAAGCCGCGGCGGCGGCGGCGCAGCTGCAGCGCGCGGTCGACCAGATTGCGAGCGGAGCCGAGGAGGCCGCCGGTGCGGCCCAGGAGTCGCTGGGCCTGATCGGCAATTTGAAGACGGCGTTCCGCGACGCGAGGGACCGCGCCGCGGCGTCCCAGCGCCAGTCCGAAACGCTGCAGGGGGATTTCGGGGAAGTCGCGAGCCAGATCGACGCATCGGTGGCGGCCATCGGCTTGAACGCCCGCCGCCAGATCGGCTCGATCGCGGTCGTCGAGAAGCTCGAGAGCGCCGTCGGCGAAATCGTCGCGGTTGGCCAGACGGTCGTCGACCTGTCCGAACAGACCAGCATGCTGGCGCTCAACGCGTCGATCGAGGCTGCGCGCGCCGGTGACGGAGGGCGCGGCTTCGCGATCGTCGCCGACGAAGTGCGCGAACTGGCCGAGCGCGCCGAAAGGAACGCGGGCGACATCCAGAGGTCGGCGGCCGAGATCGTGGCCGAAGTCCGCGAGGCAGCCGCGCGGATCGCTGCGGCGTCGAAACTGGCGGAAGCCGAATCCGCCGCGGGGCTGAACATGGTCGAACAGCTGCGGGCGGCCCGCGCGGACCTGGCGAGCCTGGTCGAAAGCGCCCGGCAGATCAGCGCGGCCGCGGGCGAGGCCGACGCCGCCGCGAGCGAGGCGGAGAAGGGCGCGGAGCAGGTCGCAAGCGCGGCGGAGGAGCAATCGGCCGCCGCGGCGGAAGCGCAGCAGGCGATCCAGCAGCAGTCGATCTCGCTCGACCAGAGCCAGCAGACCGCCGAGGCCCTGGGGGAACTCACCGCCAGACTGGGCGATCAGGCCGGCGCGGCCGAGGCCGCCGGCGAAATCGCCATCGCCGCCGAGGAATTGTCGGCCACCGTCCAGGAACTTTCGGGCGCGGCGAGCCAGATTCAGGTCGCGATCGAACAGATCGCGCGGGGCGCGCAGGTGCAAAGCGCGGCGACGATCCAGTCGAGCGCGGCCCTGACCCAGATCGAGAATTCCGCCAGGCTGGCCCAGTCCCGCGCCGAGGCTTCCGCCGCGCAGGTCGACACGCTTGTCGGGACCGTCGGGCAAGGCCGGGACACGATCAATCAGCTCGTCGCCGGGGTCGGCGAAGCGGTCGGCGAAACCCGCCTGATACTCGATCGGCTGGCCGCGATCGGCGATACCGCGCGGGCAATCGAGAAGATCAGCGACAGCCTCGCGCTGATCGCACTGCAGACCAATATGCTGGCGGTTACCGGAGCGGTCGAGGCCACCCGCGCCGGCGAGGCCGGGACCGGCTTCGCGACCGTAACCGGAGACATTCGCAAGCTTGCCGCCGAGGCTGCGGCCAACGCCGAGAACGCCAGGGATGTGATCAGGGCGAGCCAGGACCAGATTGCTGCGATCCGGCGCGAACTCGATCAGATCGCCGCCGCGGGCGAAGCGGAAGCCGGGCGCAACCAGGCGATGATCGACCGCTTCGAGGCCATGGTCCAGTCGCTCGGCGAAACCCGGGCGGGCAATTTCGCCATCGTCGACGGAGCCGAGGCGGCGCTGCGCGCGGCGAGCGAAGTGAGGATCGGCTGCGAGCAGATCGCGACGGCGGCGGAACTGGCGTCGGACGCCACGCGCGAGGCCGGGGCGGCATCGGCCCAGCAGGCGCAGGGGACGGAAGACCTCGCGGCCGCGATCGAGGATATCGCGGCGCTCGCGGCATCGCTTTCGGCCGCGCAATCCTAGTGGAGCCTGCCGCTTCGTCATCGCGGGTGCTGGCCTTCACCGCCGGCAACCGCCGGTTCGGCATAGCGGCCAATCTGGTCCGCGAAGTCGGCCGCCTTCCCCGCCTGACGCCGGTTCCGCACGCGCCGCCCAGCCTGCTCGGGCTGGGAAACCTTCGGGGCGAAGCGCTTCCGGTGGTGTCGGCGGCACGGCTGCTGGGGCTCGAGGAGCAGGCGCCGGAGCGGATCGTCGTGATCGAGGGCGATCACCCGGCAGCGCTCGCGATCGAGCGGATCGACGGCATCGTCTCCGGCGGCGAGCGGGACCTGCCGCCCTTCGCGGACTTGCTCGATCGGTGTTTCCCGGCCCGGATCGGCGCAACCGGACACCGGCGCGCGGCGCGGCAATCGGATGCCGCCGACCACGACCGGCTGGCATTGCTGACCTTTGCGATCGGCGAGCAGCTCTTCGCCCTGCCGCTGGAAGACATCGAAAACGTCCTGCGCGTCCCTGCCGAGATCGCCCTTCTCCCGCATGGCGATGCGGCGACGGTCGGCACGATCGCCTGGCGCGATCGGCCCCTGCCGCTGTTCTCGCTCGCCGCCCTGCTCGATCTTCCCGCGCGGCCGGGCAAGGACGCCAGGATCGTGGTCGCCAGAATCGGCAACCACGCCGCCGGCTTCACCGTCGACCGGATCGGGACCCTGCTGCATGCGCCGCAGGCGGCGGTGGACCCGGTTCCGGCCGCCCTGCTGCGAAGCTCGGCCGAAACGGTGATCCAGGCGATCTACCGCCCACCCGCCGGCGGCAGGCTGGTGTCGGTTCTCTCGGCGGAGCATCTGCTGGACGAAGAGCTGACGGCGACTTTGTCGCGCGCCGCCGCCAGGCCCCGCGCCGCCGCGGCAAGGCGCAGCGCGCGGACCGAGCCGCTGCTGCTGATCGAAAGCGCCGGCCAGCGCCTGGCCTTCCCCCTGGCGGCGATCCGGCGGCTCGCGCCCGCCCCCGCACGCCTGACGCCGCTGCCGCAGGCCCCTGCATTCCTGCTCGGCCTCACAGGCCTTCACGGAGAGGCGGTGCCGGTTATCGACCTGTCGCTGCATCTGTCCGGCCGCGCCGCCGCTCCCGGCCGGTCGCGCCTGCTGGTCGTCGAGATCGCCGGAGCGGACGCGGCGCTGCTGGTCGACGCGGTGCACGGCCTGGTCCGGGCCCCGGCAGAATCGCTGGCGAAGGCGCCTCCGCTCGGAACGGAAACCGCGGCGATCGGGCGGGTCCTGCAGCTGGGCGACGGGATGGAAGTGACGCTGGTGATCTCGCCGGCCGATCTGTTCGACGCGCTCCAGCGAAAGTCGATCGCGCAAACCGGCGGGAAACCGGCCCAGCCGGAATGACCAGGCTCCTGATCGTCGACGATTCCGCGCTGATGCGGAAGCTGCTGAGCGAGATATTCTCCGATGCCGGCGGGTTCGAGATCGACATCGCGCGCGACGCCGAGGAGGCGCTGGCCCGGCTCCACGATTTCGGCCCGGAGGTCATCACCCTCGACATCCACATGCCCGGCATGGACGGGCTGAGCTGCCTCGACCGGATCATGATCGAACGGCCCTGCCCGGTGGTGATGGTCTCGTCGCTGACCGAGGAAGGAGCGGACGAAACGCTCGAGGCGCTTTCGCTGGGGGCGGTCGATTTCATCGCCAAGCCGCGCGGCCCGGTCTCGCTGGAGATCGACACGATCGCCGCCCAGCTGGTGGAGAAGGTCCGCTCGGCGGCAACCGCGCGGGTCTCTCGCGCGGCACGGCTGACCGATCGCGTCCGGCTGCGCGCCCGCGCGGTGAACAGGCCCCCCGCACGGCGGAAGCAGCGCGGTCCGGTAGAGCGGCTGGACGGCATCGCGGCGGTGCTGGTCGGCGTTTCGACCGGCGGCCCGCCCGCGCTCGACGCACTGCTGCAACCGCTCCCGGCCGATTTTCCCTGGCCGATCGTGATCGCCCAGCACATGCCGAAGAGCTTCACCGGGCCGCTTGCGCGCCGGCTCGACCGGAACTGCGCGCTGACAGTGTCCGAGGTTACCGGGCCAACCCCGATCATCGCCGGCCACGTCTATATCGGCACCGGCGATGCCGACCTGCTCGTTTCCCGGCGGAAGGGGGTCGCGATCGCGATGCCCGCTCCGCTGCGGCCGGAGGTGCCGTGGCATCCGAGCGCCGAACTGCTGGTGACCAGCGCGATGAAAACCCTGGGAGCAGAACGGCTGGTCGGAGTGTTGTTGACCGGAATGGGTTCGGACGGCGCGTCCGCGATGGCCCGGATGAGAGAGGGTGGCGGCCACGTGATCGCGCAGGACGAAGCCAGCTCGGTCGTATGGGGCATGCCGGGCGCGCTGGTCGCGCTGGGCGGGGTCGACCGGGTCCTGCCGATCGGGGAAATCGCTGCCCAGCTCCTGGAATGGGCGCAGGAGTGACCGGGGGCGCCCCCGAAGCGCTCACGATCGAAGAGCTGAGCCAGCTGTGCGCGCTGCTGCGCCGCTGCACTGGCATGATCTTCGGCGAGAAGAAGCGCTACTACCTCGAACGGCGGATCGCCGCACTGATGAAAACCGCCGGGATCGCCGACGCGGGAACCTATCTGCTCGCACTGGCGAACGACCCGGCCGAGCGGCAAAAGCTGATCAATGCGGTCACGGTCAACGAAACCTATTTCTATCGCGAGGACCGGCAGTTCGCCGCGCTGAGCGAGCGGATCCTGCCGGCGATCGTGCAGGATCGCCGCCCCGGGGACCGGGTGCGCATCTGGTCATTGCCCTGCTCGACCGGGGACGAATGCTATTCGATCGCGATCTGGCTGCTGGAGAACTGGGCGCTGGTGGACGCCTATCTGATCGAGATCGTCGGATCCGACATCGATACCCGGGCGCTCGCCGCGGCACGCGAGGGGCGCTACGGCACCCGGGCCCTGTCGCATCTCCCCGAATCCGTCCGCGCAGCCTATTTCGAGAGCGAACACCGTCACGAGCGGCAGATCATCCAGGATCTGCGCGAATCGGTCGGGTTCACCCAGGCCAATATCGTCGACCGGCAATCGATGCGGGCGGCGGGCCGGTTCGACGTGATCCTATGCCGCAACCTGCTGATCTATTTCGACGAGGAAGGGCGCCGGGCGGCGGCCGAGAACCTTTACGACGCGCTCAATCCGGGCGGTTTCCTGTGCCTTGGCCACAGTGAATCGATGGCGCGGATCGACCCGCGCTTCACGCTTGTTCGCCTTGGCGACGCGATCGTCTATCGTCGGGACTGATGGACGAGCTGCTGACCCAATTCCTGATCGAAGGGCGCGAACTGACCGCGGACGCCCATCGCGCGCTGCAGCGGCTCGAACGGGCCGGCGACGATGCCGCCGCGCTGGACGCACTGTTCCGCGCGATCCACACGCTCAAGGGCTCGGTCGGCCTGTTCGAGATGAAGCCGGCCGAACGGATGCTCCACGCCGCCGAAACCTCGCTGGCGCGGTTGCGCGGCGAAGACGCGCTGCTTACGGTCGGCGAACGCGACGGGCTTGTCGCGGTGATCGATCAGCTGGACCGCTGGATCGACGCGATGGAAAGCGCCGGCCGCCTGCCGGAAACCGCCGAAGCGACCGCCCGGGAAATCGTCGCCGAAATTTCGCGCGAACCGGGCGAGCCGGCCGGCCTGCCTGCGCCCCCGCCGGACTGGCTGAGCACGCTTCTCCTCCGCCCGCAATTTGCCGGGCGCCTGCCTGCAGCGGGCGGCACCGCCTTCCGCTATTCCCCCGATACCGATTGCTTTTTCCGCGGTGAGGATCCGCTCGCGACGGCGGCCGCCGTTCCGGACCTGCTGGCGCTGGCGCTGCTGCCGGCCGGACCCTGGCCCGAGTTCGACGAATTCGATCCGTTTCGCTGCCGCACGATCATCGAAGGGGTGAGCAGCGCGGATGCCGAAAGCGTCGGCGCCGCATTCCGCCTCGTCCCCGACCAGATCGCGGTCGGCCGCGTCGGGGCCGCCGCGGCGGCCCCCGCCGACCCGGGCGCGGCATCGCAGTCCGCGTTGCGCGTCGAAGGCCACAAGCTCGACCGGCTGGCGCGGCTGGCGGGCGAATTGTCGGTCGCCGTCCATGGGCTGGATGGCCTCGCCGGTCGGGCGGGATTGTCCGACCGGGCCCTTGCCGCCGATCTGAAGCGGGCGCAGGCGGCGATCGAGAACGCCACTGGGTCGCTGCATGCGACGATCGCCGCCATCCGGCTCGTGCCGCTGGCACCCGTGCTGCGGCGCCTGCCGCGGCTGGCCCGCGAAGTCGCGGCGGCCCTGGGCAAGGAGGTCGATTTCGTCATCAGAGGCGAGAATACCGAAGCCGACAAGCAGATCGCCGATGCGCTGTTCGAACCGCTGCTCCACCTCGTACGCAACGCGATCGATCACGGGATCGAATTTCCCGACGAGCGCGAAGGGGGCGGCAAATCGCCGAGAGGGCGGGTTTCGCTGGACATAGAGACCCATGGCGAGCGCCTGCATATCAGCCTCGCCGATGACGGCGCCGGCATCGATCCCGAACATTTGCGCGAAGCCGCCATCGCCAAGGGTCTGGTCGAACGAGAAGCCGGCGAGAATCTGAGCACAGCGCAGGCTCTGCGGCTGATTTTCGCGCCCGGCTTTTCGACCGCGAAAGCCGTGTCGAGCGTGTCGGGCCGGGGCGTCGGGATGGACGCGGTGCTGGCGGCGGTCGAACGGCTGCAGGGCTCGATCGAGGTCGAAAGCACTCCCGGAACCGGAACGACCCTGCGGCTGGACCTGCCGCTCAACGCGATTCTCACCCGGCTGCTGACGGTGTCGGCCGGGGGCGAGCTGTTCGGATTGCGGCTGGACCAGATCAGCGAAACCCTGCGCGTGGAAGAGCATGAGATCCACGCGGTCGGCCAGGGCCGGGCCTGCGTGATCAGGGGCCGCACGGTGCCGGTGCTCGAGCTCGCGACACTGCTGGGCAAGCCGGGCGAGACGACGGGCGCCGCCCGGCTGGTGGTGACCGAGGCGACCGGCGAGCCGGTGGCGGTGCGGGTCGGCGAATGGGGCGGACGGCTGGACACGATGATCCGCGAGCGCAGCGGGCTGCTGGCGGCAATCCCGGCGATCGGCGGAACCGCGGTCCTCGGCGACGGCGGTGTGCTGCTGGTGCTCGATCTGCCGGAATTGCTTTCGTGACCGTCCGGGTCGCAGACGGCGTCATCTTCCTCGAAGGCGCCTGCCCGGTCGAGGACGCCGAGCCCCTGCTGCTGGCGCTGCAGGACTGCGCGGCGGCGCAGGTCGACGTGTCGGGGCTCGAACGGATGCATCTGGCAGTGGCGCAGCTGCTGCTGGCTGCGGGACCGGCGATCGCTGGCGCTCCTGAACCTGCGTTCTTGCGCGATCTGCTGTTGCCCGCCATCGCAGCCTTCGCGCGGGAACAAACTGTTTCCGGGCGAAGCGATGCGGATTTATAGAAATCCTTGGACAGGCCCGGAGGGGATAGAATGTCGGTTACGGTTATGATCGTCGATGACAGCAAGCTGGCGCGGATCGTCGCCGGAAAGGCGCTGGCCGAGCTGCAGCCCGAATGGCGCAGGGTCGAAGCCGGCAGCGCCGCCGAAGCGCATGAAGTCGTCTCCACGAACCAGGTCGACATCGCCCTGATCGATTTCAACATGGCGGAGAAGGACGGCCTGGAATTCGGCGCAGAGCTGCGCGCGCTGTACCCGGACATGCCGATCGCGATCATCACCGCGAACATTCAGGACGAGGTGATCGCCCGCGCGCGCGAAATCGGCGCCGCCTTCGTGGCCAAGCCCGTCACCAGCGAGGGCCTGGCCGGCTTCGTGTCCGGCGCGGCGCTCAAGCTCAGAACCTCGCCATGATCCCCGACGAAATCGCACTCAACGAACTCGAAAGGGATGCGCTGGTAGAGATCGTCAACATCGGCGTGGGCCGGGCCGCCGCCAATCTGCGCAAGATGATCGGCGACCAGGTGCTGCTGTCGGTACCCTCGATCGAGGTCGTCAGCCGGCAGCGCGCGGCGCGGCTGATCGGCGAACGCGAGCTGGCTGGCCTGGTCGCCGTCCGGCAGGATTTTACCGGGCCGTTTTCAGGCCGTGCGCTGCTGATCTTTCCCGAGACCAACAGCCTGGAACTGGTGCGCGCGGTCACCGGCGGCGCCCTCGGCGTGGACGAAGTGCTGGAGATGGAGGAGGAAGCGCTTGCCGAAACCGGCAACGTGATCCTCAACAGCTGCCTCGCCACGATGGCGAACATGCTCAAGCGATCGCTGTCCATGACCATTCCCGAAGTCCTGCGGGGCGACGGCGCAACCTTGTTCGAGGTCGATTTCGCCAGTGAGAAACAAGGCCTGGTCCTGTTCCTCTACATCGATTTCTCGGTGCGGAACCACAACATCCGGGGCTATATCGCCATGCTCATGGACCTGCCGTCGCTGGCGACGCTGAAGGAACTTCTCGACGAGTTCATCGCCCGCGTCGTTGGCGACGATGGCTGAACGCCGGGCGGCCGACGATCAGCTGCGCGCGGTGCTCGCGGCAGCCGGCGCGAGCGGATCGTGGGACTGGGACATCGCGGCCGACCGGCTGTTCGTCGATACGCGGTTCGCGGACCTTTACGGCCTCGATGCGCGCAACCTGGCGGACGGCCTGCCCACTTCGGCCTTCTTCGGCGCGATCCATCCCGAGGATCGCCCCCGCATCCGCATCGCGGTCGCCGGGCTGCTCGCCGGCGCGGAGCTCTTCTCCAAGGAGTTCCGCCTGGTCCTGCCTTCGGGCGAGACCATCTGGGTCCACGGGCGCGGCCAGAGCCATCTGAACGCTTCGGACGAGCCGGTGCGGTTCACCGGGCTGCTGGTCGACGTGACCGAGCGCAAGCGCACGGAAGAGCGCCTGCGCATCGCCCAGAGCGCGGGCGGAATCGGCACCTTCGAATATAGCGACGGCTTCGCGACGGTTTCCGTCTCGCAGGAGTTCTGTCGCCTGCTCGGCCTGCATCCGGCCGAACGCCTGCCGGTCCGCACGATCAACTCGGTGCTGGTCGATGGCTCCGCGCAGCTGATCCCCGAGGGAACCGATGCGGCTGCGCCGAAGGCGCTCGAAGGCGATTTCCTGATCCGGCGAAGAGACGACGGGGCCGAGCGGTGGATCGCGCGGCGCGGCGAGGTCGTGCGCGAAGGCTCGGGCCCCGGCTATCGCCTGCTCGGGGCGATCTACGACGTCTCCGACGCCAAGCGGACCCAGGCGCAGATGCAGGCGCTCAACGAGACGCTGGAGCTGCGCGTAGCCGAGGCGCTCGCCGAAAAGAAAGCCTATGCCGACGTGATCGAGAGTTCGCCGGCGGCGGTGACGGTGCTGGGCCCCGGCTACGAGATACTGGCGATCAACCGGGCGAATATCGACGCTTTCGAAGGCGCCTTCGGAAAGCGGCCCGAGGTCGGCGCGAACTTCCTGGCGCTGTTCGACGACCTGCCCGAGCATCGCGCGCAACAGCAGGCGATCTGGACCCGCGCGCTTGCGGGAGAAACCTTCGTGACCGTCGAGGAGTTCGGCGATCGGGCGCTGGCACGGCGCTGGTACGAAATGCGGTTCAGCCCCCTGCTCGACCGCGACGGACTGCAGATCGGAGCGTCGAGCACGTCCTATGACATAACCGATCGGATGCTCGCCGAAGCGCAGCTGGAACAGGCGGAGGACGCGCTTCGCCAGGCCCAGAAGATGGAGGCGGTCGGCCAGCTGACCGGCGGCATCGCGCATGACTTCAACAATCTCCTGACGATCATCATCGGCAGCATCGACACCGCCCTCCGCCGGCTCGAACCCGACGCGGATCCCCGCCTGCGCCGCAGTCTGGACAATGCGGTGACGGGCGCCGAGCGCGCCGCGGCGCTGACCCACCGGCTGCTGGCCTTTTCCCGCCGCCAGGCGCTCAACCCCCGCATCCTCGACGTGCCGCGGCTGCTTCTGGGGATGAGCGACCTGCTGAGCCGGACGATCACCGAGGCGATCGCGGTGGCGATCGATGTCCCCGACGATCTGTGGCAGATCGAGGCCGATCCCAACCAGCTGGAAAATGCGATCCTCAACCTGGCGGTGAACGCGCGCGACGCGATGCCAGCGGGCGGGCAGCTGACCATTGCCGCGCGCTCGGTCGCGCTGGACGAGGCGGCGGCGCCAGACGATGTCGAAGCCGGCGAATATGTCGCGATCAGCGTCGCCGATACCGGCGTCGGCATGGACGCAGAAATGCTGGCGAAAGTGTTCGATCCCTTCTTCACCACCAAGGAAGTGGGCAAGGGCACCGGGCTCGGCCTGTCGATGGTCTATGGCTTCGCGCGGCAATCGGGCGGGCATGTCACGGTTTCGTCCGAGCCCGGCCGCGGGACCACCGCGACGATCCTGCTGCCGCGCGCGGCAGCCGACGCGGCGGTCGAGCCCGTGCAAAATCAGGAGCGGGTCGCGCTCGGCCGGGCGGACGAAACCGTGCTGGTGGTCGAGGACGACGACGACGTGCGGGCCTATACGGTCGGCGCGCTGCGCGAGCTGAACTACCGCACGATCGAGGCGCATGACGGCCTGTCCGCGCTCCGCCTGCTCGAACGGCAGGACCAGCCGATCACCCTGCTGCTGACCGACGTGGTAATGCCGGCGATGTCGGGGCCCGAACTGGCGGCGGCGGCGATCGAGCTGCAGCCGGGGCTGAAGATCCTCTACACGTCCGGCTATACGCGCGACACGATCATGCAGGACGGCAGGCTGGAGGCGGGGGTCGAGCTGCTGCCGAAGCCCTTCACCTTCAAGACGCTGGCCAGCAAGGTGCGCGAAGTCCTCGACCAGTAACCTTTCCGCCTCCCGTCTCGGGACGCGGAAGGCGCGCCCTCCGCTCGGCTCACCGCAAATCCGGAACCGGGCGCGCCGCCTGCCATTCTCTTCGCACCCGGCGAAACGGCAGTGAAGGAACAGGGACAATGGCGAAGAAAATTCGGGATCGGCTGGAAGACGCAGCGGACAGCAGCGCGCAGGCCGGCGAGGAAGTGCGGCAGACCTTCTTCGGATCGGTCGCCCGCTCGGCGGTGAGCGCCGCGGTCAGCGTGACGGTGACCTTCGCGACCGGCTGGCTGTTAAAGAAGGCGTTCGCGAAGCTCGACCGGTCGGGAGGTTCCGCGGTTCCACGCTGAGGTGGACGAACATCCTCCCTGTAAGCGAAGCGCTCGGGGAGGATGCGGAGGCATCTCCGCGCCCGCTGCTTCGACTTCGAAAACGCGCAACCATCTGCTTTGACAAACGTTGAGAGCGGGTCGGGCGCATCCGCTGAATGTGCAGACTTTACCGTGGGATAGAGGCGAAATGCGCCGCGTGACCAAGCCCGATCTGACCGATATCTTCCCGGGCGAGAGCGCGATGGCGCAGGCGATGCGCGCGCATGAGTGGGCGGCCACCGCGCTCGGCGAACCGGGCGGCTGGCCCGAGGCGCTCAAGATCCCGCTGCGGATTCTGCTGACCAGCCGCTTCGAGATGTGGCTCGGTTGGGGGCCGGAGCTGAATTTCTTCTACAACGACGCCTACGTCCCGACCCTCGGGATCAAGCACCCTGTCGCGCTCGGGCGGCCGTTCCAGGAGGTCTGGGCCGAGGTCTATGACGACGTCGCCGACCAGGTCGCGCGGGTGCGTGCGGGCGAGGCGACGTGGAACAAGGCGCTGCTGCTGCTGCTCGAACGCAGCGGCTTTCCCGAGGAGACCTATCACAGCTTCTCCTACAGCCCGCTTTACGATGCCGAGGGCGCGGTCGGCGGGATGCTGTGCGTCGTCAACGAGGAGACCGGCCGGGTGATCGGCGAGCGCCGGCTGGAGACGGTGCGCCAGTTGGGCCTGTCGCTTGCCGGAGCGACCGACCTGGACAAGGTCCGCGCCGGAGCACAGGCGGCCTTTGCCTCCAACCGGCACGATTTCCCCTTTGCCGCGATCGGCCTCGCGCGGGATGACGGCGACGAACTGTTCCGCCAGGCCTCGCCGGCCCTGCCCGCGGAGCCCGCCGCGGCCGGCGCGATCGTCGCGCTGCCGCAGGGGAGCGGCTGGCCCACCGGCGCCTGGGACCGCCCGCCGACCAAGGCGATCGCGATCGCGATCCCTGGGGTCGGCCCGGACACCCAGGCCGGCACGCTGCTGCTGGCGCTCAATCCCTATATTCGCGATGCCGGCGACCTGCTCGATACGGCGCGGCTGCTGGCGAGCCAGATCGGCGGCGCGCTGGCCAATTGCGCGGCGCTGAATTCCGAACGGCGCCGGGCCGACCGGATGTGGAGCCTGGCCCGGGACCTGATCGTGGTCGTCGACGCCGACGGCGTGTTCCGCTCGGTCAGCCCGTCGTGGACGCGGATACTGGGCCAGCCGGCCGAGGAGATCGTCGGGCGGGCATTCGCCGAGTTCATGCATCCGGACGACATCGCGGCGAGCAACCGCGCGCTGGCCGAAGCGCTGGCCGAACAGAACCTCAGCAATTACGCCAACCGCTTCCGCGCGGCCGACGGGACCTATCACCTGATCGAGTGGCACACGGTGGTGGAGGACGGGCTAGTCTATGCCTATGGCCGCGACGTGACCGAGCGCGAGCGGGTCGAGCGCGAGCTGGGGAATGCGCGCGAGGCGCTGTTCCAGGCGCAGAAAATGGACGCTATCGGGCAGTTGACCGGCGGGATCGCGCATGATTTCAACAATCTGCTGATGGCGGTGCTCGGCAGCCTCGACCTGCTGCGCAAGCGCCTGCCGGACGAGCCGCAGGCGCAGCGCCTGCTCAACAATGCGGTCGAAGGGGCGCAGCGCGGCGCAACGCTGACCCAGCGCCTGCTCGCCTTTGCCCGCCGCCAGGACCTCACGGTCGACCGGGTCGACTTGACGCAGCTGCTCGCGGGCATGAACGACCTGGTGCAGCGCTCGATCGGGCCGGAATGGCCCATCTCGACCAGCTTTCCGCTGCGCCTGCCGCCGGTGCGGGCCGACGCCAACCACCTCGAGATGGCGCTGCTCAACCTGATCGTCAACGCACGCGACGCGATGCCCGGCGGGGGCACGATCCTGATTGCGGCGAGCTGCGAGACGATCGCCCGCCGCGGCGCGGCCGGCCTTGCCCCCGGCGACTACGTCCGCCTGGTGGTCAACGACCGGGGCGCCGGAATGGATGCGGAGACCCTGCGCCGCGCGACCGAACCGTTCTTCACCACCAAAGGCGTCGGCAAGGGCACCGGGCTGGGCCTGCCTATGGTCCACGGGACGATGCAGCAATTCGGCGGCGCGCTCGAAATGCTGAGCAGTCCGGGCAAGGGGACCAGCGCGGTGCTGTGGCTGCCGCTCTCGCCAGACGAAGCCCCCCCTGCCGAAGCGCCCGCCGCCCCGCCCGAACCGGTGCGTTCCCCGGCGCTGCGGATCCTCGCGGTCGACGACGACCCGCTGGTGCTGCTCAACACCACCGCGCTGCTCGAGGATCTCGGGCACGAAGTGATCGAGGCGGAATCGGCCGCCGCCGCGCTGGAGATGTTCCGCGCGCGTGGCGATATCGACCTGCTGGTGACCGACCAGGCGATGCCGAACATGACCGGTGCCGAACTGGTCGCCGCGATCGACGATCTCCGCCCCGGAGCCGCCGCGATCATCGTCAGCGGTTATGCCGAAGGGGTCGAGCTCCCCGGACGCGAGGTGGTCCGGCTGGCCAAGCCGTTCAACCAGCTGGCGCTGGCCGAAGCGGTGCTGAAGGCGACCGGGCGCGGCGGATAATGAGCTGCGGTTGAACGGGGCGGCTGAGGCCCATCCGGTGACACCGCACGGACGCTACTTTATCGACCGCGGCAGGCCTTGGCGCCGCGCGGTACGCTGTTGTTCTTCATAAAGGCATTCGGAGCATCGATCGCGCGCCGGGTTGCGCAACAGAATCCAGCCGTAGGAGCAGGAGCCGTCGTTTCGCTCAGTGAAGATCATGGCTCCCGATCGTCACGATCTCATCCTCCGCCAGCCCCAGGGCCGGCGCTCTTGCTCTCGGCCGGATCGCGACCCGCCTCGAGCAGTCGGGCGATTTGTGCCAGCTTCGGAACTGCGGTGGCGAAATAGTCGACGTAGCCTTCGCACAGATAATTGAGGCCGGGCTCGCCTTCGCGGGTACGGGCAAAACGGTGCTTCGGGCAACCGCCCCAGCACAGCTCCAAAAACGGGCATTTGCGGCATTGCGTCGGCAGCGTCTCGTGCTTGGCGCGGCCGAAAGCCTGCTGCTGCGTGGAATCGACCATCGCCGCGAGGCTGTCCGTCACTATGTTGCCTAGGCGATATTCGGGATAAACGAAGTGGTCACAGGAATAGACGGTGCCGTCATGCTCGGCGATCACTGCGCGGCCGCAGGTTGGCTGGTGCACGCAGACCACTCCTGGTGCGCCGACCATCGCGGCGAGCGTCCATTCGAAATTCATCACGAAAATCTCGCCCACGTCGCGCCCCGCCCATTCCCGGAACACCGCCGAAAGGTAGCTGCCCCATGCGGCCGGGCTCACGCTGAACGGTGCTAGAGCCGCATCGGAATTTTCGTTTTCCATTGTCCCGTCCGGACCCGCCAGATCCAACCCGATTGCTTTTTCCCGCTCGCCTGCGAGCCTTTCGACCACCGGGGTGAACTGGATATGCTTCACCCCTTGGGCCTTGAGGAAGCGATAGACCTGGAGCGGATGGGCAGCCGAGTTGCCGTCGACGCAGGCGAGCACATTGTATTCGACCCCGTGCCGTTGAAGTCGCTCGAGCGCCGCCAGGACCAGGTCGAAGGTCGGCGCTCCCGAGCGGTAGCGGCGGAAGCGATCGTGAATTTCTCGCGGCCCATCGAGGCTGAGCCCGACGAGGAACTGGTTCTCGGCGAGGAACGCCGCCCATTCGTCGTCGATCAGCGTCCCGTTGGTCTGGAAGCCGTTGTCGATTCGCCGCCCTTCTCCATGGAGCGCCTGCAGCGCCACGGCGCGGCGGTAGAAGTCCAGCCCCAGCAGGGTCGGTTCGCCGCCCTGCCAGGTGAACATCACCGGCTGCCCTCGCGGGGTGGAGGCGATGGTGTTGCGGACATGGGCTTCCAGCACTTCGTTCGACATGCGACGCATCTGCTTGCCTGGAAACAGCGCCTCCTTCTCGAGATAGAAGCAGTAGCTGCAGTCGAGGTTGCAGGCTGGCCCGCTGGGTTTGGCCATCGCATGGAAGCCAGTGGTGCTGGGCACGATCCCGGCCATCCGGTCGATCGAGGGAAGCGTCATCGCGGCGCCGCTCCGCTCACAATGTCAAGCGGAGGCAGTTTGTAGCTGCCGTCGAACACCGGCAGGACGTTGATCGAATCTGTCCTTGCGACACCGCTCGTCCGCCCAGTGGGCCATGCCGCGAGCGAGCCGGTTGTGTAGGAGGCGTGGATCGCACGCGCCGCTGCGAGGTCGGACCGTCCCGCCACCAGCGTGCGCACCAGCGCCAGCACTTTTGCCGTGGGCGCGGGGATCGCGGTGTCGCCCGCAGGCAGCGCGCCCTTCCAGCCCGGAGCGGTCACCGCATAGGCGCCCGCTTTCGTGCCGGTGGCGCGCGAGCCGATGTAGGAGAAGCTGTCCCCGTAGGTGTCGAGCGACTGGATCGAACAATAGCGATTACGGATCTCGGGCACCGCGATCACCTGTGGCCCCACCGCAAGGTCAAGCCAGGCGAAGCCGTAGAGCGTATCGATGTTCGGCCCCGCCGCATGGGGCGCAGGTGTCGCAAGATCCGGGCTGAGGTAAAAGGTATTGAACCCGAGACCGGCTTTCTTCGCCAGTTCGCTATAGCGCCCGCTCAGTACCAGCGGCACGCCCCGGATGAAGGCGTCCTGTGCCAGCGCGGAGCTGTCGTCGTCCGCGCGGGCGATGGAAGCACGCAGAAGCGAAGCCGCCCCGGCAACGCCGGCGGCAGTGAGGAAATCGCGGCGGGACGCAGCGAACTCGGTCATCGGATAATCCTTGCGAAAGGAGATGGCGGCATCAGTGGTTCGGGTTGATCTTGCGCAGCTCTTCCTCGAGCGTGCCGCTGGACGCGTTGCGGTGGATCTTGCCGATGTCGTCCCAGGTGATCAGCGGATAGAGATTGTGCTCTTTCGCCTGCTCGTCGAACAAGGCCTTCAGTTCGGCGAGCTTCTCGGGATACTTCTTCGCGAGATCGATCCGCTCGTTGAAATCCTCGTTGAGGTTGTAGAGCCGCCAGTTGTCCTCGCTGAACGGTGTGTCCTGCCCCGGCGCACCGGTGACGAAGCGGTTCGGATAGGCGAGGCCCGCCTTCCACCCGTCGTGGTAGATCGCGCGCGAGCCGAAGATGTAATAATACTGCGTCTTGCGGCGCGATGCCGCTTTGGCATTGTCGATCGAATAGGCGAGCGAGATGCCCTCGATCGGCTTCTGCTCGATGTTGCGGATCTCCCCCGGCGCCTTGAGTCCCGCCAGTTCCAGCGTGGTCGGCAATATATCGATCACATGGCCATACTGTGTGCGAAGCTCTCCGTGTTCCTTGATCCCCTTGGGCCAGGCGAGGATCAGCGGATTGTGGCTGCCGCCCTCGGCATCGGCATCGGCCTTCCATTCGCGAAACGGCGTGTTGAGCGATTGCGACCAGCCATATGGATAGTTGCCCTCGATCGCTTGGGATGTGCCGAGTTCGTCGATCTTGCCGAGGTTATATGCAATGTTATCCTTTTCGCTCAGCGGCTTGGCGATCAGGCTGCGGTCGATGTCGCCGTTGGCGGTGCCTTCCTTGCTCGCGCCGTTGTCGCCGATCATCACGACGAACAGCGTGTTTTCGTACTGGCCGATATCCTTGAGGTGCTGGACTACCCGACCGACCTCATGGTCGGTGTATTCGAGGTAGCCGGCATAGACCTCCATGAAGCGCGCATAGAGCTTCTGCTCGTCGGGCGAGAGCGACTTCCATGGCTTCACCGCCGGATCCCGCTCGGGCAGCACCGCATCGGCTGGGATCAGCCCGAGCTTCTTCTGCTGAGCGAACACCACCTGGCGATAGACGTCCCAGCCGGCGTCGAACTTGCCCCTGTATTTGTCGCTCCATTCGGCTGCGACCTGATGCGGCGCATGGGTCGCGCCGGGCGCGTAATAGAGGAAGAACGGCTTGCCCGGCGCGGCCTTCTTCTGGCGGTCGATGAAGGAGATTGCCTTGTCGGTGATCTGTTCGTTCAGATGTCGCCCGTCGGGGGTGACATGTGCCTGATCCTCGACGAGGTCGGGCTTGTACTGGTCGGTCTGCGAACCGAGGAAGCCGAAGAAATGGTCGAAGCCCTTGCCGGTCGGCCAGCGGTCGAACGGCCCGGCATCGGTCGCGTCCTCGTCCGGCGTCACGCCGTATTTGCCGACCGCGAAAGTGTTGTAGCCGCTGTCGCGGAGGATTTCGGCGATGGTGCCGTCTTCCGACGGAATCCGGCCATCCCAACCGGGGAAGCCGGCCGAGAGGATCGTGTGCGAGAAGCCCGCGACATGGACCGACGAGCTGTTGCGCCCGGTCAGCAACGCCGCTCGGGTCGGCGCGCAGACGGCGGTGGTGTGGAAGTTCGTGTAGCGCAGGCCCTCGTCGGCCAGTGCATCGAAGGTCGGCGTGTGGATCAGTCCGCCGAAGCTGCTGGAAGCACCGAAGCCGACGTCGTCGAGCAGGATCCACACCACGTTGGGCGCTCCCGCGGGCGCCTTGACCGGGGTGGGCCACCATTCCTTCGAATCCGCGTAGGTGCGGCCGATAGTGCCTTGATAGGGCTGTTGGTCCTGTGCGCCTGCGGGGCTGACCAAGGAAGCCGCGGAGGCGAGTGCGGCGACGGAATGGAGTAGCTTCTTCTTCATGATCGATCCCTGATTTGAGCCTGCTACGGCCGGCCCTTTCCTGCGCGAGAGATGGGCGGCCGGGCGCAGGTCTCCCGGCCGTCCAGGCGGGTCAGGCCGGTTCGTATTCCTTGGCCTTTTCCTTGCGGACCGTGCGGCTGGCGCGCCCGTCGATGCCCACCGGCACGTCGCCCGCGATAGTCGAGCGGCGCAGCGTGCGGCGCTGGAGCGCGAAGTCGGCGACTGCGCGGTGCTGGGTCGCACGGTTGTCCCAGAACGCCACATCGCCCGGCTGCCAGCTCCACCGCACGGTGTTCTCGGGCTTGGTGATGTGTTCCTGCAGGATCTGGAACAGGCGGGTCGAATCCGCCTGGTTCAACCCGACGAAGCGCTTGATGAAGTGGCCGAGCAGCAGGCTGCGCTCGCCCGAGACCGGATGCACGCGGACCACCGGGTGCTCGGTTTCGTACACGGTCGAGGCGAACACGTTCTTGTGCTGCCTGACCAGGTCCGACGAGGCCTTGGTGTCCGAATTCCCGCTGAGCAGCGCGGCATAGTCGTAATCGTTGCTGTGCACCGCCCAAAGGTTGTTCACCAGCTGGCGCAGCGGCTCGGGCAACTCGTCATAGGCGGTCACGCCGTTGGCCCACAGCGTGTCGCCGCCGGCTTCGGGGATCGTGATCCCGCGCAGGATCGAACCCTTCGGATAGGCATCGACGAAGGTGACATCGGTGTGCCAGCTCGAGGCGGCGTAGCCTTCCTTGCTGTCGAGTTCGAGCAGGTACTTCGAGCCTTCGGCCACCGGCACGGTCGGATGCGCGACCGGATCGCCGAACAGCGCGGTGAAGGCCTCGTGCTCGGCATTGTCGAGATGCTGCTGGCCGCGGAAGAAGATCACCTTGTGGCGGACGAGTGCGGCTTCGATCGCTTGGACGGTGGGGCCGTCGAGATCCCCGGAAAGCACGATGCCGCGGATCTCCGCGCCGATGCGGCCCGCGATCGGGCGGATGTCGAGCGGCGAGTTGGGGTCCTTGGCGTTGGGATAGGTGTCGACGAGAGTAGCCATCGGAATTTTCCTTTCAGGGACTGGGACGGACGGGGGCTATTCGGCCGGGACGAGCAGCGCGGGGGCGGCGTCGAGACGGCGGCGAATTTCGGAATGCGCGGCTTCGTCCAGCGGGAAGCGGGCAAGCAGCGCGGCGGAAATGGTGTGCGCGATCGCCGGACAGAGGGCGAAGACGTAGAGCAGCCCATCGAGGACCTCGGGCGAATTGGCCGCTTTGGGATCGAAGCCGAGCCAGCCGACCAGCGGTAGGGCCACGCCGACGGCGACCGCGCCAGCCGATTTGCTGGCGATCGAGAAGACCGAGAAATACAGCCCGGTACGCTCCTCACCGGTTTCGAGCCGGTGCTTGTCGGCAACGTCGGCGACAATCGACCGGAGCATCAGATTGCCCGATCCTTGGGCGAGGCCTTGGGCAAAGGTCAGCGCCAGCAGCAGGCCGAAGCGTTCGGGCGTGACCAGCAGCAGGCCGAGGTTAATCACGACCTGGACCGTTTCCCCGAGCACCGCCGCGCGGTGCTTGCCGAGCTTGAGGCCGATGCGCAGCCAGATCGGCCCGGCAAGGATGCCGAATACGAACTGGAACAGGAAGAGCCCGGCAGCCCAGTCGGGCCGACCCATGTAGAAGGTGGCGAAGAAGACGATCAGCGACGAGCGGATCGTCTGGCCGAGCGTGACCGCGAAATCCGAGGCGAGCACCTTGAGCAGCAGCGGATTGGCGAAGACCGCGGTCAGCGACTGGCGCAGCGAGAAGCGTTCGGGCGCTTCGAGCGGCGGCTCTTCGGGGAAAGTGGTGAGCGAGATCAGCGCCGCCGGAACCGTGGTCGCGAGCACCAGCCCGCCCATCAGCGCCATCTGCAGCCGCCCGTCTCCGGGACGCAGTTGATCGGCAATGGTCGGCAGCACCAGAGTGAGGAACAGCGAGCTTGCCGCAACCACCGACTGGTAGGTCGCAACCCTTGTGCGCTCATGATACTGACCGGAAATCTCCCCCGACCAGGCGAGGAACGGAATCTGCACCGCAGTCCAGCCGAGGTGGAACGCGAACAGCACCGCCGCGAGATAAGCTGGAGTGACCGCGACCGGCGGGAAGAACAGGAAGAACGCCGCCAGGGTGAAAAGCAGGCTCCCCCCCGCTATCCATGGCTTGCGCCGGCCGATGCGGCTGCGCGTGCGGTCGCTGAGCGCCCCGATCAACGGGTCGAGCAGCGTGCCCCATAGGCTCCCGGCAAGGAACACCGCGCCGATCGTGCCGAGCGAAAGCCCGAAATCGCGCGCGAAGATCGCCGGGAGGTTAACCGCAAGCGGCAGGGTTGCCGCATAGGCCGGGAGCGCGATGGCCGAGAAGCGGGTGAGCTTCCAGCCGGATAACGAGGGGGTGCCAGTCATCGTCCGGACCTCACAGCTTGGTCCGCACGGTGACGCCGTAGGTCGCGGGATCGCCGAGCTGGCCGGTTACCGCGCCGGTGTTGGCGACCGAGAGCGTGGTGAAATAGTCCTTGTCGAACAGGTTCTTGGCCCAGACCGACACGTCCCACTTGCGGTCCGCGCTCCGGATACCGATGCGGGCGTTGGCGATGCCATAGCCCGGCACCTCGGCCCAAGCCGAGTTCGACGACGAGGTGTTGAACCGGGAACGGTGCGACCAGTCGGCATTAGCGTAGAGCTTGAGCCCGCCGCTGCCGAGTTCGGTCTGCCCTTCGGCGCCGAGGGCGTAGGTGAATTTCGGGACGCCGGGCAAAGGTGCACCCGAAAGATCCTGGATCGACCCGAGATCGAGCCGCTCCACCGCCTGCGGGGCATTGGTGTATTGGACGTATTTCGCGTCAGTGTAGGCGAGTGATCCGTAAAAGCTGAAATGATCGCTCGCCCGGAAGTTCAGATCCGCTTCCGCCCCGCGCGAGCGGACCTTCGGGATATTGGTGATGTACTGGAAATAGGTGTTCGAGGTCTGCGAGACCTCGGTCACCGTGGTCTGATAATCGGTGACCTCGGTCCAGAACAGCGCACCGTTGAAGGTCAGCCGGCGGTCGAACAGCTGCGACTTGAAGCCGGCCTCGTAATTGTCGACCTTTTCGGGTGCGACGTCCATGCTGTCGGCAGAGAAGCCAGCCGGCAGGTTCGTGAGATTCAGCCCGCCGGACTTGTTGCCGCGCGAGTAGCTTGCATAGAGCAGCGCGTCGGGCGTGACCTTCCAAGCCAGTGAGATCAGCCCGCCGAGGCTGTCGTTCTTGGTGCTGGTCGAATAGGAGGTCACCGGGTTGAAGCTGTTGCGCAGCGCGATCGCGGTGGCCCGCTGCGCCGGACTCAGGCCTGCAAGATCGTCGCCGCCCGTCCACCACTGCTCGTAGTCCCCGGTCTTGGTCTCGTGGGTGAAACGCAGGCCGCCGGTCAGCGTCAGATTGTCGGCAATCTTCCAGTCGACCTGGCCGAAACCGGCGAGGCTCTTGGTGATCGGATCCGAATAGGACTGCGCGGCGAAGCCGTTGAGCGCCGCATTCGAGACCACCGGATCGACCACCGGCACATTCCACAGCGCGGCGTCCTCGCCATAGCCGAACGAACCGTAGCCGCGCACCGTCTGCCAGAAGTAATAGGCGCCGACGACATAGCTCAGTGGCCCGTCGGTCTCGGACGCGAGGCGCACTTCCTGCGAGAACTGCCGCTGGTGGTTCTGTTGCTGGGCGACGGTGATGATCGGCAGCGAGGTGCCGTCGCCGTCGTTGGCCGGATACCAGTCCCACCAGCGATAGGCCGTGATCGAGGTCAGCTTGGCAAAGCCGAGGTTCCAGTCGAGCTGGCCCGAAACGCCGTAGCCCTCCATGTTCGCCTGGTAATGCCCGTCGGCTTCGCCCTCGCGCGCGAAGGGATCGAATGCGGGCAGCATGTAATCTGGAAAGCGTGCCGCGCGGACAAGGAAGTTGTTCGGGATCGCGGTGCCGTCGGAATAGGTCTCGTGGTGATCGACGAACACCGTCAGCGCGTATTTCTGCTTCTGCTTCGAATAGTCGCCGATCAGCTTGATATCGATGTCGCTAGTCGGGGTGATCAGCACCTGCCCGCGGACCGAAACGTTGTGATAATCCTGCGCGTCGGTGTGGGTGGTAGTGTTGGTCAGGAAGCCGTCGCGGTCGGTGTAGGCACCGCTGACGCGGACCGCGACGAGATCGGGTACGATCGCGCCCGATGCAGACGCGCGCACCTGCACGTAATCGTAATTGCCGTAGCTTGCCTCGGCCGAGAATTCGGGTGTGAAGCTGGGCGCCTTGCTGGTGATGTTCACCACGCCCGCGGTGGTGTTCTTTCCGAACAGTGTGCCCTGGGGCCCGCGCAGCACCTCGATCCGGTCGAGATCGACCAGGTCGAACTGCGAGAGGCCGACGCGGCCGTAATAGACGTTGTCGATATAGAAGCCGACGCCGTTCTCGAGCCCGTCGTTAGTCAGCGCGATATTGCTGCCGAGGCCGCGGATGTTGACGTTGGTGTTGCGCGGATTGAAGCTGAACACCTGCAGGCTGGGCACCTGCTGCTGGATCTGGAGCAGTGTGTAATCGCCCTTGCGCTCGAGCGCCTCGGCACTGACTACGCTGAGCGCGATCGGCACGTCCTGCGCGCTCTCGTCGCGGCGGCGGGCCGAGGTGACGACGATCTCGTTTTCGGCAAGGCCGGCCGCGACCGAGACATCGGCGGTGGCGACAGAAGCGGCGCCGGAGGCGGCTTCGTCCGCTGCCAAGGCAGGAGCAGCGGCGAGCAGCCCGGCCAGCGCCGAAGTGGCGAGCGCTGCGCGGCGGAAAACGATGGAACGGTTGAAACTGGACATTGGAATTTCCCTGAACCTTGCGAATTTGTCGGGTCCCCCCTGGCGAAAGGCGCAGGAATCCGTTCCTGCCTTTCTCATCCGAAAGGCCGGGGACGCCGGAAGGCGAACGGCTCCTGCCGCCGAAACCGCTTGGGGCCGGACGGGATGGGTATGGCTGGCCGCGTCGCGCGAAGGGCGCGGCCGGCCAAAGGGCTGGCGCCGGAGTTATGCGGGACGGCCGTCACCGATGCGCGGGTCGGGGGGAGGAATCGCCTCGATCCGGTGCTTCGGCTGGCCGGACACAAAGTCCCGGCGCCTGCTCCCCGCTAAACTGTCTTGGTCATGCGCATCGTATCACCTCATCGAGAGAGGGGAACACGACGCCTGGCGCTGTCGCCTGAGCATCGCGCGCTTTAGCCGTTGGTAACGCGGAGCAAGCTGCATCCCGATCAAAAGCCGCGGATTCCATTTCGAGAGACGAGGCGGAATCGGTTCCTGCGCCTAATCCCTAGTTATCAAGTAGAGATTAGGCCGTCAACGATTTTTCGATTGCAGAAATCGGCTGAAAGCGTTCCTTCCATCCCGAACGGCATGGCCCGCACGACGGCATTTGCCCGCCTGCATGAGCCCCCCGTGGACCAGGTGCAGCGCAGGCTCAGGACGATGCTCTCCTTGCCCCTGGGCACACGGACTGGCTCGCCCTGGTCGGGTCCGGTGCGGTTACTCTGACAACACCCACCGCGCCCTACGGTCGAGTTTGTGATCCGAAAAAGTGGACTAAGGCGGCTGGGCAGCGCTTCCCTGCATCCGAATACTCCTCCCGGAAGTAGCCGGCTATCCCGGGAGATAGCCGGCCGGATAATCGAACTCACCGAGAAAGGTCACCGTGGCTCCCACGCGGCGATCAAGGACGCCGAACGGGCCGTAGCCGAACAGACGGCCGACGTTACGCATCTGCTGCAGGTCGATCAGCAGGGTCAGCTCCATCGGCGGTAGGTCGCGGGTGGAGATCAGATAAAGTTCCTCGGCGATCTTCCACATCGTAACGGCCTCTATGCCTACTTCGTATTTGAGCGCCTCAGGGCTCAGCAGCCACTGCCAGATGATCGTCTTCGAATTCACGTAAATATGCTCGAGGGCGGCCTCGGGGCTGTATTCGCAATAGAGTCGCTTGCCGAGCAACTCGCGCGTTTCCGCGACCGGCTCATAGCTGCCCGCCATGCCGACGATGCGCCCGGGGCGCAGCATCTCGTAGAGATCGGTGCCACCACCCTCGCCAGTCACCTCGTTCCAGACCGTCAGCGCACGCCCGGCGTTGAAATCGATCACATTGGAAAAAGCGCAGCGCCCGTCGTCGGCGGCGAAATCGAGAAAGAAGATGCCGGGCCGAATCTCGACCGCGTCCCAGGAATCCTCGCCTGCCTGCACCCTGCCCGTCGGTTCGCGCGCTTCCCAGCGGAGGGCCTCTTCACCCACTTCCATTACCAGGCCCGCACCGTCGTCGAATGCCAGCGCGATCGAACGGCCGGCAAGGCCGCGGGTCGAAGGCAAGCGATTGGCAATAAGGTCCATGTCGCGGCGCATCGGCGGCACGGGAACGATCGGCTTCAACTGCACCATGATCCTGTCCTCTGCTTGGGAATTGCGCGCGGGGTCACCAGCCGCTGCCGCTGCCGAAGGGCAGCGGTGCAGTGCCGAGCGCCCAGATCTCCTCGATCCGCCCGTCGACAATCTTGAACACTTCGGTGAACACCATGCTGCCGGGCCATTTGATAGGAATGTCGCCCGCCGCCCGCTTGAGATCGCCGGGATGGTCGAACACCAAATGGCAGACCGCCAGCCCCCGTTCCTCGTCGACGATCGGATAGCGCCGGGCGCGCAAGGCCTCGATATAGGCATAATGCCCAGCGGTGATCTGTTCCGACACGGTGAGTGCGCGGTGCTCTTCGCCTGGGATCAACTGATCCGGATCGTCGAGACTGTCGACCACCCCGTTGACCAGCCGGCGGCAATTGTCGTTTACTGGCACGATGTCGCCCTGTGAAAGCTCGATCGCGTCGAAATAGAGATCCACCACATCGATCATCTCTTGGCGGCCACGCCGCTGGGTCGGTTCGATCACGCGGTGAAAGTCGCCCGGATCCTCGGCCAGCGCTTCTGGCTTGAAGAACGCACCGACTCGGGTGACGATCGTCTCGCCCTCGGCGATAGTCGTGCCTTCAATCTTGAGCCGGATGGAAACGATCGCCTCGCCGCCCATCTCGTCCATCACATCCCAATATTCGACCTGGCCTGCCGTTTCATCGACGAAGTAATGCGATGTGCCCTTGAGCCCGCGGATTGTGCGCCAGATGCCACAGCCAAGCGGGAGTTCCTGCGTATCCTCGGTCGAGCGCAGATGCGGCGCCAGCCGCAACCGGCCCGGCGCGCGATCGACGAGCGCCGCGAGATATTCGTCCATCGCGCCAATCAAGCGGGCGCGCTCGCCGGCAGAAGCGGTCATCGCGCGCTCCATCCCGACCCGATGCCATAGGGCAGCGCGGTGCCGATCGCCCACACTTCCTCCAGAATCCCGTCGCGAATCTTGAACGCCTCGAACACGATCATCGTGTTGGGCGTATGGTAGACCAATTCGCCGTCGGAACGCTGACGGTCGCCCGGGTGATCGAACAGCAGGTGGCAGATCACCAGCCCTCGCTCCTCGTCGACAATCGGATAGCGCCGGTCGCGCAGCGCCTCGATGTAGGCGTAATTGCCGGCGTCCATCTGCTCTTCAACTCCGAGCGCGCGGTGGGCATCGAGCGGGTCGAGGAGATCGGCGTCCATCACGCTGTCGAGCGTGCCGTTCACCAGCCGGCGGCAATCGCCGATCACCGGCAGCCGGCCGCCGTCGCTCTGTTCTATCGCATCGAAGTAGAGATCGACAATCGCGACCAGCTCGACGCGAGGACGGCGCTCGGCTTCAGGAATCGGTGCGTGGAACCCCGGTTGAGCATCGCTGACGACTTCGGGTTCGAAGAATTTTCCGGGCGAACCGCGCACCGCGAGCGTCTCGATCTCGGTAATCGTCGTGCCTTCGACGCGCAAACGCACGCCAAAAATCGTAGGGGAACCGTTCTCGTCGACCGTGCCCCAATATTCCACCTCGCCCGCAACGGGATCGACGAACACGTGCCCACCCGGCCAGTGCGCGCGGATCGTCCGCCACAGGCCGGTGCCGACCGGCAACGCAATGGTGTTTTCCGTGTTGCGCACGACGGGCGCGATCCTGACCGCCCCCACATCGTGCCGGACCAGCGCGTCGAGATAGTCGGCCATCACGCGGGCCAGCCGCTCGCGCTCCAGTTCCAGCCGCGTCGTCGTCATTTTTTTCAATCTCCACGTACCACCGCACTGCGGCGCTCAAATGCAGCGTAATGCCGCGTTCATTGACTCGCTAACAGTCCCATTCGGGACAGTCAATCGCCATCCGCCGTTTTGTTCGATTGACATTCCGGAGCGAGAAGATACCCACATACTAGTCCCACATGGGATTATATTGAGATGCAGGAGACCCGATGGGACAGCTTTCGACAACCGGCGCGCTCGATCGGCAAGCCCTGATCGACGCCGCCGAAACTTATCTCGACGCGCTCGCGGCGAACAACGTTGCCCAAGTGCCATTCGCGCTCGCCGCGCGCTTCACCGAGAACAGCCAGGAACTTGAGATCGGCGACGGTTTCTGGGCCACCTGCAGCGGCCGGGGGGTTTACAAACAGTTCGCCGCCGATCCGGTGACGCAGCAGGTCGGCTTTATCGGGGTGATGCGGGAGAGCGGGCGCGAGGTGATCTTCGGCCTGCGCCTGCGGATTGAGGACGGCCTGGTGAGCGAAGCCGAAACAGTCGTCTCGCGCGACCCGATCCTGTTCTACAAGGACGGCCCGGCCAAGCTGGAAGCGCGCGGCGAGCCGATGCCGCTCTGGCGGGAGCGCGTACCCGAAAGCGAACGCGCGAACCGGGCGGAACTGGCGGCCACCGCAGATGCCTATTTCGAGGCGCTGCAGCTCAACGACGGCACCAAAGTCCCGCCAATTGCGGCCGAATGCGACCGGATGGACAATGGCGTAATGGCGACCCACGCGCCAGAATTCGACGAACCGGGAGATCCGCCGTTCTATGCGCTCGGCCCCGCCGAGCAGCTTGCCACCGGATATTTCGGCTTCGTGACCCGCATCCGCGACCGGCGCTATCCGATTATCGACGAGGAATTCGGCGTTGTCTTCAGCCTCTCGTTCCTCGACCATTCGGGCGCCGTTCGCGAGATCGCCCTGACCGACGGACGCACCGTACCGATCGGGGTGGATCGGCCGTTCGCATGGCAGATAATGGAAGTGTTCAAGATCACCGGCGGGCTGATCCGGCAGATCGAGGTGCTGCTCAACCTGTCGTTCTATGGCATGCGGCCCAACTGGCCGGCAACGGCGGTGTAATCGCGAAAGAGCTCCGGGGCGGCCGCGACGACCGCCCCGGAAGGAGGGTCAGAAACTGCGCCGCGCGGTCACACCCCATTCGCGCGGGGGAGCAACACTAAGTTCGCCAGTGCCGAAGCCATCGATCAGGTCGAGCGCACCGGTCGAATAAACCTTGTTGGTCAAATTGGTCCCGAACACCGCGAACGACCAGTCGCCCCGTGGTGCGAGGAAGGTGACGCGGGCATTCACCAGCGCATAGCCGTCCTGCGACGAGAACTCGGTGTTGGACGAGTTGAAATAGACCTTCGACTGGTAGACGACGTCCGCGCGCGGAGTGATTGTCCAGCCCGCGGCGGTGCGAATTTCGTACTGCGCGCCGGCCGAGAAGGTGAATTTGGGCGTGCGCGCCGGCACCGTATCCAGCGTCGGTCCGCCTCCCACCCCGGCGGCGGAGCCGAGATCGTCGTTTTTGTAATGCAGATATCCGGCATTCGCATTGAGTTCGAAGCCAACGACCGACCGCACTTCCAGTTCGAACTCGGCACCTTCCATATGCGCCTTGCCGACATTCTGGGTGACGGTCGCGATAATGTTGTTGTCGTCGACATAGAGCGACGGCAGCTGTATGCCCTTGTATTTAGAATAGAACACCGCGCCGTTGAGCCGGACCCTCCGGTCGAACAGGCTCGACTTGAAGCCCGCTTCATAGCTGGTCAGGCTTTCCGGGCCGAACGACTTGATCTGGGTCTGGTCGTTGGGGCGCGGACTAAACCCTCCGCCGCGGAAGCCGGTCGCGACCTGGATGTATGTCATCACTTCGGGCGTCCATTGATAGGCGATGTTGGCCATCGGCGACCATTTCTTGTCGCGCTCCGACAGGTCGGTGACCGGGAACAGCAACTCGTCGTCGATGATCGACCGGCGTAGGATCGAGATGCTCTTTTTCTCATCGGTATATCGGATCCCCCCCGTCACGCTCAGCTTGTCGGTCGCGTGATAGACCGCATGGACGAATACCGCCTTGTTCGACTGGTCCTGCTCGTCATCAAAATAGAACGCGATGATCGTCGGCGGGTAGACTTCGGCGGTGCCGAAATCGCCGTCATGGCCGTCGTAATAATAACCGCCGACGGTCCATTCGATCGGTCCATTATCGCCCGAGAGGGTCAGTTCCTGGCTGAACTGGCGATGTGGATCGTGCTCATCGGTCAGGTTGATTGCCAGCGGCGAGCCGCTCGAATTGACCCCGAAATCGGCGCGGTAATGCCGGTAGGCGGTGATCGACTTGAGACTGATATTATCGCCCAGCTTCCAGTCGAGCGTGCCGCTGACACCATATTGCTTCACATCGTTGCGGTTCGGATAATCGAGCCCCGTGATGTCGGAATGGAAGTTGTTGTAGCTCGAATAAGGGCTGTTCGTGACGAACCGGTCGTCATACGGAATGCCGTACAAGGGAATCGCGACCGTATCGTTCCACACCGGCGTATAGCCGGCGCCCTCGCCGCTGGTCGCGATCACCGCCAGCTTGTCGGCCGGCTGCTTCTGGTGCTGGTTCTCGTAATCCGCGACCACGTTAAATTCGAGATTGTCGGTGGCGATGAAGCGGATCGCACCGCGCATGGTCTGGATGTTGACATCACCTTCGGTGTCGACCTGGCAGTCCTTCGCGGTGGTGGTCGGCATCAGCGAGCCGGCGAGATCAGGATGCGCGCAGGCGAAATCATAGACCTTGAAGTAGCCGTCGCGGGTGTTCGACGAACCGGACAGGCGCACAAACACGCGATCCGGCACTAGGGTCGCGTCGAAGCTGGCCTTGACCGCACGGCGATCGAATCGGCCCATGGTCGCCTCGATGTAGCCTCCTCCATTGCCGTCGGGTTTCTTTGAAATCAGGTGGATCGCCCCGCCGATCGCGTTCTGCCCGAACAGCGTGCCCTGCGGGCCGCGCAGCACTTCAACCTGTTCGAGATCGAGCAGATCCATCGCCGCGCCGATCGGACGCGCCTCGTAGACTCCGTCGATATACATCGCGACGCCCGGTTCGAACGCAAGCGAGAAGTCGTTCATGCCGATGCCGCGAATGGTCGCGAAGGCGGCCGGGCCATAGCCCGCCCCGCCCGGATTGATGGTGAGGTTCGGCGCCTGACCGCTGAGGTCGGTGACATTGGTCACGCTGCGCGCTGTGAGATCGTCACCGCTGAGAGCGGTAATCGCAAGCGGCGTGGCTTGGAGGTTCTCCTTGCGGTACCGCGCGGTGACCACGATCTCCTCGATATGATCGGTGGATTGCGCGCCGGCAGGGCCAGCGTTCGCGGCAACATCCGCCGGCGCCGTGTCTTGAGCGTAGGCCTGCGAACCTGCAGCAATGGCCAGCGCGCTTCCGCACATTGTGAGGGCAAGCTTCCATCCCCGGGCAACGCTTATCGGTCTTCTCATTTGCTAAACCCTCCGCTCAAACGGTTGAACTCATCGACACGGCAGCGGCGCAGGCGGGCGTCCAGAGCCCGAGCCGCGCCGCGATGCCTTTCAGTCCTCTCCCGCCAATTGCCGGCCAGTATGACTAGTGCCAATTGGGACGTTTTATAGTCCTATATGGGACTATGTCAACCGGTTGAAAAGCGGCTGACGTCGCCAGCTCTGAAGGTGGCTGGATCAGTCGGGCAAGAGCGTGCTGTCGGCCGGAAACGCCGCGCCCAGCGGCGCATCCGGATGAACCGGCGGACGCAAAGCGAGCAGCAGCACCGCGCCGGCCGCGCAGCCGATACCGACCCCGTAGAGGACCGGTGTAAATGTGCCGAACCGGTCGTAGTAGGCTCCGGCAAGCACCGGCGCGGCCGCGCCGAGGGTCGATTGCACCGCCGAAGCGAGGCCGTATACCGAGGCGTAAGCACGCGCTCCGAACCAATTGCCGAGGAGCGTCACCATGCAGACCATCGAACTTGATCCGCCGATGCCCAGCAGAGCTACGCTGGCATAAAGCAGCCACGGGTGGTTCGCATGGGCGAACAGCACGATGCCGGTCGCCTGGCAGGCCATCGCCGCGACCCACAAATACTGGGGATCTATTCGGTCGCCGAGATAGCCTGCAGCCATATGGGCAGCGAGGCCGATCGCGACCGCGGCCGACAGCAAATAGGCGGCCGTTTGCAGCGAATAGCCGAGATCGCGGATCTGCAGCGCGCCTTGGGCGAGAAAGATCACATAGGCGCCGCTGAACCCGACCGCGCATAACATTAACAGCCAAAATGCCGGTGACCGCAACACCTGCCCGGAGGTCCAGTCTTGGGTGGTAAGATGCACCCGCCGGCGGACATTATGCGCTTCCGCCGGTACGCCTTCCTCCAGCGCGCTTTCCGCGCCGCCATCGGGGCTCTGCCCGATATCTTCCGGACGATCCTTCACGAAGAGCAGGCTGATCGCTGAGGCCAGCAACGCGAAGACGGCGATAAGCCACCAGCCGTACCGCCAATCGCCATTGGCGGCGGCGACCACTTTTTCTAGCAGAGGGGCGCTCACAACTCCGCCGATCGTGCCACCCGACAGCACCACCGCCAGCGCGAGCGAGCGGCGCCGCACGAACCAAAAGGTGACGCCGGCCTGCGCTGGGATCGGCCCCCCGATCGCGTCCGAGGTGCCGATCGCGATCCCCGCCACCAGCAACAGCATCACCGGGGTGGTAACGATCGTCGCCATCGCGGCGGCGGCGGCCGCCAGCAGGAAATTTCCCAGGGCCAGCGTGTTGCGAATGCCCACCTTTGCGATCAACTTCGCGACCAGCGGCCCGGGCAGACCGGTCATCGCCATAAACAGCGCATAAGCGACCGCCAGCGTCGTCCGGCTGAAATGAAACTCATCCGCCATATACACGTTGAGGAAGCTCAACCCGTACATCGGCAGGGCCAGGTTAACCGCCATGATCGCCCAGAAGGCCGCGACCAGCCGCCAGCCGTAAAAACCTTTCCGCAGCGCGCGCTCGCCGTTCATCTAACCGAATTCCCGGACACTTGCGGACGTCGATAAATCGGACTGTCTCCTGTCATCGTCCATCCTTTCGCTTCCGCGCCTCGAGGATTCTCCGTCGACACCCGTAATGGAACTAAACGGTCCCATATGGTACTTGTCAAGCGATCGCGGAGGCCGGGTATTGATTCGCGAGACTTTCGGGATCAGGTGCTTCCGCAAGCGGGGTGAGCGCCCGCTCTGGCTTGACCGGCACAGGGCTATTCATTCATTGCGCGCCACGAATGCCTGCGGGCCGCCGCCCGAAAATGCGAAGGCGAGAGGAGACCGACAACCATGTCGCGCAGCGAAGACGAGAACCCGACCAGCGAAGGCCTGCTGCCGGAGGATCTGCGGCTCAGGTTAATGGCGGAGCCCGACGAATGGATTGGCTTTCGGATGATCCTGATCGGCAATTATTTCTCTGCGCCGCTGTTCGCCCGCCTGCAGAAAGACTACGGATTGCTGCGTGACGAATTCGTGGTACTCGCCAATCTGCAGAATTATGGACCGCTGACCGCTAACGTCATCTGCGGCCTCAGCGGAAGGCCCAAGAACAGCATCAGCCGCGGCGTCATCAAGCTGACCAAGGAGAAGATGGTCGTCGCCCGGACCGACCCGGGCGATCGCCGGAACGTCATTCTGACAATCACTGACAAAGGCCGCAGCCTGTTCAACGAAGTCATCGAGCTGTTTCGCGAACGCGAAAAGCTGTTATTCGGCGCATTGACCGCGCGCGAGACCACAACGCTCGACCGGCTGCTGGCGAAGATCCTGCTCAATTGGCACGGCGGCTCGCAAAATATGTGAGCCTTAGCTGCTCAAAGTCCACTCGGTGCTGTCAGGCTGGTAACTGGACTCCGATTCAGCGCGCTGGCCTTGGCCCAATTGGACTATCTTCTCAGTAGATACCTGGTCCAAGCTGCCGCGCTCGTCTTCAGTTAAGACGAACAAATTGGTGCAAGTTCGACAACCGTATAAGGGCACCCCAGCGCACGCTTTTAGCGAGGTTAAGAGTTCCTTGAACCGCGCGCTGCCCCGGTTGATCGAGCTTTCGCAGCGGACGTCGCGCGGAAGACTGCCGATCTCCATGCTTGGCAATAGGTCTTGGGCCACTGGGAGCGCGCCCGACAAGATTCTACCTTCAATGTCTGAGCGGATGCGTTCGTGCATCGAAGCGGTCACGCGAGCATCTTCTCCAGAGCAGCACGGTATCGATCGACGATCTGGTCGCGCGCGACATGCTTTCCTCCGAACAGGACCCATCCGCGATCCCTTAGCTAACGATCCGGCCCCCTGCTGTCACGCCTGTCGATTTCGTGCATAAGGGAGCCGATGGCTCGCGACGATCGGGCCCGCGGGGGTGAGGACATGGCAAGCGACAAGCCGGAAAGCACGGCGCTGCTGCGGCGAAGAGTCGAGCGCAAACTGGCCCTTTGGCTGATCTTCCCGATCGCGCTGATCACCTTCGTCAACTCCATCGACCGAGTGAATATAAGCTACGCAGGTAGCGCGATGTCTGCCGACCTTGGGCTTTCCCCGGGACAATTCGGGCAAGGCGTCAGCCTGTTCTTTGTCGCCTACCTGTTGTTCCAATATCCCCATGTTCGCCTGCTTAAGACTTTGGGGATCAAGCTCTGGATTCTGCTTTCGATGCTCCTCTGGGCCTGCTCCGGGGTGTGGATGGCCTATGTCGGTAGTCCAGGTGAATTCTATGCCGCGCGCTTCCTGCTGGGAATGGCGGAGGCTGGTTTCGCCCCGGGGATGACCTGGGTGATTTCGCGGTGGGCGCCGCCGTCGATCAGGGCACGCGCGCTCGCGGGGGCACTGGTCGCCGTTCCGCTATCGATGGTGCTTGGCGGTCCGCTATGCGGCTGGCTGTTGGGGATCGCCAATCCGCTGGGGATGGATGCGTGGCGCTTCATGTTCTTGATGCTGGCGGTTCCAAACGTTGTGCTGGCGGTTGGCGCAGCGCTTTACCTTGTTGATCTCCCAGCCAGGGCATCGTGGTTGTCGGAGGATGAGAAAGACTGGCTCGCCGAAGGGGCCGGGGAGAACGAGATCCGGGACACCGCTGCGCAGTCATTGCGCGGGATAGCCCGCGATCCTTGGCTGTGGCGATGCTCGGTCGCGTGGCTTTTGATCATGACCGGATCCTACGCCCTGGCGTTCTGGCTGCCACAGATTGTCCGAAAGCTCGACGTAGGCAGCAGCGAATTGATGATCGGTACGGTCAGCGCCCTGCCCCTGCTGGGTCTTGCTATCGGCCTTATCGCGAACAGCCGACGCTCGGACCGGAAAGGAGAACGCCCACTCCACACTGGCATCCCTGCGGCGGCGGCCGGCGTGGCAATGCTTGCGGCGGCCTTTCTCCAGTCGAGTTGGCCCGTCCTCGCGCTTCTGTGCATTGCCGGGTTTGGCATCGGGGCAGCGCAGGGTGTGTTTTGGGCAGTGCCGGGCTCCGTGCGGTTGGGCGGAGGCCAGGTACCGGCAGGAGCAATCGCGCTGATCAGCATGTTCGGAACCGCAGGCGGGATCATCGGGCCGTGGCTGACGGGACTGCTGGTAACCCGGACCAACAGCTTTTCGCTTGCGATCGGCCTGCTGGCGCTGCTTCTTATCCTCGCCTTGCCGGTGCTGAGCCTGAAACCCGCAAGGGCGGCGGAGAATTGAAGAAGCCTGGAAGTTCATCGGATGGGATGGAGGAGCCTTTGGAAAAACCTGCGCTGGAACTGGCGTTCTGCATCCGGTTGGATTTCGCCGACGGACCGCGTCTGCGCTTTAATCCGGCCCAAATGGATTTCACCCGCGGTTTCGTGGCCGTCACCGGCGGTGAAATCAACGGTGCCCGACTTTCGGGCCGCGTCGTCCCTTACTCAGGTGGAGACTGGCCGCGCATCTGGGCCAGCGGGCTGATCGAGTTCGAGGCCCACTACATGCTTGAAGCTCACGACGGCACCCCGATCTACATCCATAATCGCGGCATAGCCTATTCGAACCCGGAAACGCTGGCGCGCATCGAGGCCGGCGAGAGCGTTGCGCGGGATGACAGCTATTGCCGGATCACGCCCCGCTTCGAGGCTCCCAGCGGACCGCACGATTGGCTGAATCGCACCATTTTCGTGGGCACTGCGGAACGACGCGGAGCTTCCACCTTCTTCGACTATTATGCGGTGACCTGAAAGATGCCCCAGTTCTTGTCGGTTGCCGACCAACTTTCTATCCGCGATGTCATCGCGCTCTATGCATGGACGCTGGACACAGGCGATGTCGAGGGGTTCGTTTCCTGCTTTTGCAGCGACGGCGCCCTAATCTGGGACGCGTTCGAAGAGCCAATGCGCTGGGAAGGGACGGAGGCGCTGCGGCACTTCGCGACGTATTTCCGTAACCTTCCGACGTCCGCCGGCCGCCAGCATCATGTAACCAATATCCTGGTCGAGCCATGTGAGGATGGGGCCCGGAGCAAGTCCTATGCCGCCGTTGCGTTGCGGCAGGGCGACGGCCCTCATCTGCTCAACGTGATGGGTTACTATGAAGACCGGTTTCGTCTTGAGGACGGCCGCTGGCGATTGGCCGAACGGTTCATCCGGGACTGGTCCGGGCCGGTCCTTGCAAACTTCGCCGGCCAGACCGGCGAGCGCATTGCGCGGCCGATGCCCGCGCCGCTGGCCGGCGCGATTCACGAGCCTCGCTCCCGCTAGAAGGTCGAAGTGGTCGCGCCGCCGTCGATAACCAGGCTTTGGCCGGTGATGTAATTGGCGAATTCGCTACAGAACATCGCGACGAACGCCCCGACATCGTCGCAATCGCCGAAGCGCTCGCTGGCGATGCGCCACTCGCGGGAGAATTCGGCGACCTCCTGCTCGTAAGTCGTACCCTTCGCCTGTGCGCGCTCGCCGAACTGTTTTTCGACGAAGGCGCTGTGATGCATGCCGGGCAGCAGATTGTTGATGACGACATTGTGCTTCGCCACCACTTTCGAAACCGCGACGGTGTAGTTCGCGAGCGCAGCCCGGGTACTGCCCGAAAGTACGCGAATTTCGCCCGGATACTTCGCCGCGACTGTCGCGATGTTGACGATCCTTCCCCATTTGCGCTCGACCATCCCGTCGAGGACGGATCGCATGAACTCGATCGGCGAAAGCAGCGAGATCTCGATCGCTTCCCGCCAATCCTCCCGGGTGATTGCCCGATAATCGGGCGTCATCGGCGGCGGAGCACACGTGCCGACGAGGATGTCGGGATCTGGGCAAGCTGCCAGGATGCGCTCCCGGCCGTCCTCGCGGCTGTGGTCGGCACAAACCGGGGTCACGGCCGCGCCGGTTTCTTCCGCGATCTCACGGCAGGCGCGCACCAGGCGATCTTCGGTGCGGGCGGAGACGAACACCTCGACTCCTTCCCGCGCCAACGCCAATACGGCGCTGCGGCCCATGCCGGTGCTCCCACCATTGACGATGGCCTTACGCCCCCTGATTCCGAGATCCATCTTCCGCTGCCGCCTTATGCTGTGCCGGATTGCAGTCCGGTCTCCTCAGGGGAAAATGCTAGCCTTGCCGGACTCACCCGTCCACTCACTCGCGGCGCAACACGGGCTGCTTTCGAAATCGTATACCTGTTCAAGCTCGGCGAGCGTGCTTTTTCAAGCCAACTGTACCTGCAGCGATGCCACGCTCGAACAGCAGGTCCTCGACATTCCGGAGCGAGAGAGGAAACCGGACCTACGTCAAAACCACCAGCCGGATCACCTCGGCGAGGAGTTGACGCGTTTGAAGGCTATCCGGCTTGCGACGTGGCATCGCGCGCCCTACCCCAATCGCCCCGATTTTCAATCAAGTCCGGTTAGTCTGCCAACACCCTTGAAACGCAGGCCTGCGAAGATCGCGACAGACGCGCTCGCCAACAAACCGCACGCATCGCTTGGGCGGTGATGTCGTGTGAAGAAGTCTACGCGGCGCCGGCCGCGTGACCGTCGTCCGCGCTGCTGGGTATCGGGCTTGCGGCGGGGAGGCATTACGGCGCCCTACCCTCTAGTCCCTACCAAGAGGGCCCCTTGGTCCGACAGCATTCCCGCAGGAGTTCCATCCGACCTGATCAGGCGCCGCCCTAGGCCGTGCTCGCCCAGGAACTCTTCCACATGGCGCAAATCTTGTTCCCGTCAGGATCGCGCAGATACGCAATATATGGCTGGCCGAAGCTTTCAGGACGGAGGCCGGGCGCGCCATCGTCGCTGCCTCCGTTGGCTACGCCCGCACGGTGAAACGCATCGACCTGTTCGGTACTGACCGCACGAAACCCGATCGTGCCGCCGTTGGCGCAACTGGCCGGTTCTCCATTGCGCGGCGCGCGGACGGCGAAGCCCTGCTCGCCGGAGCGGTAGGACAGCACCGGCACGTCGGGAGAGGCGGAATTGGCGAGGCCGAGCGCACCCATCACCGCGTCGTAGAAGACCCGCGCGCGCTCTATGTCGTTGGTGCCGACAAAGACGTGATTGAACAGCATGCCGGATCAGGCCGCGAGCGGAGTTTCGGCCGGGGTGTTCGCCGCGACGGTGCAGCCCGCCTCGTCGAGCGGGACGCCCGCGACTGAGGTGCGCTGCATTACCCGGCGCTCGCCGTGATAGTCGTTCACCGCGTAGTGGAGGACCTGGAGGTTGTCCCAGAACGCGACCGTGCCGGGCTGCCACTTGAGATGGAACTGGTATTCGGGCCGTTCGCAGCGATGGAACAGGTACTGAAGAAGCGGCGCGCTTTCCTCCACCGTCCAGCCTTCGAAATGGGTGGTGTAGCCGCGGTTGAGAAACAGCGACTTGCGCCCGGTGAGCGGGTGGCGGATCACCGCCGGGTGCGCGGCGCGTACCACCTCGATGTTGACGTTCGCATATTGCGGCAACTGCGACATCGAAGTGATCACCCGGGTGTTGTCGTGAACGGCGCGCATCGTCTCAAGCTGCTGCTGCAGGCCGGGCGAGAGGTCGTCATAGGCACCGGCGAGCGTTGCGAAAGAGGTATTGCCGCCGGCCGAAGGCAGGACCTTGGCGGCGAGGATCGACCCCCAGGACGGAACGGAGTTGAAAGTTTGGTCGGCATGCCAGCCGCCGCCGACATTCTTGAGCTGCTGCTCTTCCTTCTCGATCATCGTGATCTGTGCCAGCGTCATCGGGTTCTCGTTCGGCCTGCCGGTGAGCGAAAAGCGATTGTTGAACGCAAGCTGCGCTTCGGGCGACAAATCCTGGCCGCGGAAGTACACGATACCATGCTTTGCCACCGCGTCGGTGATCAGGGCGATGGCGCTTTCGTCGAGCTCGCCCGCGATATCGATATTGCCGATTTCAGCGCCGATCAAGCCGTTGACCCGCGTCACGGTGATGCCGTTCGACTGCATGCCTGCCACTCCCTTGCCGCCTCGCTTTGACCCGACGTTGTTTTACCGGAACATCTTCCGGTATTTGTAATTGCCGCGTTCGCGGCCGCGCGCAAGCCTTTCTACGCGATGGCGGTTCCAATAAGCTGCGAAGCGACGTTCTTGAGCTGAGTGCTCATGTGCGCGGTGGCATGTTGAGCCCGCGCTGCACAGCAGGCCGAGCCAGTCCGCGCGCGAGCCAGTCCGCGACGTTGGGATGGCCCGCGAAATCTACGAGTTCGCCTGCGTCATACATGCCGACCAGGTTGCGGACCCATCCCAGAAGCGAGATATCGACGATGGAGAAAGCTTCACCGACGAACCATTCGCGCCCCTCCAGCCGGGCCTCCATCACGTCGAGCAGCCGCCTGGCCTCGGCGACGTAGCGATCGCGAGGACGCTTGTCCTCCCAGGTTTTGCCGGCGAAAACGTGAAAGAAGCCGAGCTGGCCGAACATCGGCCCGACCCCGCCCATCTGGAACATGAGCCATTGCATCGCTTCCCACCGCTCCACGGGATCCGTCGGCATCAGCAGGCCGGTCTTCTCCGCCACGTAGAGCAGGATCGCCCCGGATTCCGAAAGCGCAAACGGCGCACCGCCCGGCCCGTCTGGATCGAGGATTGCCGGGATTTTGCCGTTGGGGCTGACGCTCAGAAATTCGGGGCTCTTCTGCGCGTCTTCCGCGAACGGCACCAGATGCGCTTCATAGGGGAGCCCGGTTTCCTCCAGCACAATCGAGACCTTCACTCCGTTGGGCGTGGGTACCGAATAAAGCTGGATGCGGTCGGGGTGGCTGGCCGGCCAGCGCCGGGCGATTTCGAACTAGGAAAGGTCGGACATGTTTTCTCCTTTGGGCCGCCCGCGGCGCATCGTCAGCGTGATCATGCGGCGAAAAAACGATGGGCCTCGGCAACCAGGTGGTCGATCACCGCCTGACGCGCCTCGAAGGTGAAAGTAGCGGCATGGGGCGTCAACACGACATTGTCGAGCGCGCGGAAACGCTGATCGAAATCGGGTTCGTTTGCGAAGACGTCGAGCGCGGCGCCGCCCAGCGTGCCGCTTTCGAGCGCATCCAGCAGCGCGGCTTCATCGACCACCGATCCGCGGGCGACGTTGACGAGTATGCCGTCGGGTCCGAGCGCGGCGAGCACATCCGCGGTGATCAGATGGCGCGTGCCTGCGGACGCGGCGAGTGCGAGTACGAGGATGTCGCTCGCTTCGGCCAGCGCGAGCAGGTCCGCTCGGTAGGCATAGCCGGATTCGGGACGTGGAGTGCGCGAATAATACGCGACCGCCATCCCCAGGGCGGTGCATTTCTCCGCGATCCGCGCACCGATCCGGCCAAGCCCGACGATCCCGACGCGGCGGTTGCTCACCCGCCGCGTGGTGCGAAAGCGTACGCCGAGCCAGGCGCCGCTACGGCTGAACCGGTCGGCCGCGACGATCCCGCGCTGCGCCGCATAGATCAGGCCGAGCGCGAAATCGGCGACATCCTCGGTGAACTGGTCAGCCGTGTGTGCGAGCGTTATGCCGCGCGCGGCGAGTGCCTCCCGGTCGATCCGATCGATGCCTGCGCCCAGCGACAGGACCAGCCCGAGGTTCGGCAATGCCTCGATCGCCCCCGGAGGCACACCGAGAACGGCGCGGGTGGCGATCGCCCGACAGTCGCGCGGCAGGCTGGCAACGTCACGCGCCGCGGAGCCTTCCAGCAAGTGGTCGCGAAGGTCGAAGTCGGCGGCGAGGGCGGCGCGGACGTCTGGCGGAAGATCGCCGATCACCACAATCTCGCTCGGCTCGATGCCCATAAGCCAGTTCCTCTAAACGACCTTTGCTTGCATGACCTAGACTGTTAGGTCAACGGTGAAGCTGAGGACGGTTACGTGCAGGCAAATCGCCGGGGCGTCCCGTCTCAAGGGAGGGATGAAGCGTGAGCGAACCGATCCAAACTGCGCGGGACGAGCACTCGTCCGTCGGGATGCCGGCAGGTGCATGGGATTGCCATATGCATGTGTTCGGTCCGTTCGATCGCTTCCCGGTCGGTGGGACCGGAGCCTATGCGCTGCCCGATGCCGACCGCAACCGCCATGCCTCGACGCTGGCGGCGCTCGGCTTCGCGCATGCGCTTCTGATCCAGCCTTCGCCCTATGGGACCGACCAGGCGGCGATGCTCGATGCGATAGCGCGGAGCGAAGGGCGGTTTATAGGGATCGGCTCGTGCGATCCCGCGACGTCGGCGGAAACGCTGGCAAGCCTGCGGGCGCAGGGCATCGCCGGCCTCCGCTTCGTCGCGATGACCGGCCCCGGCGGTGGAGCATATCCCGGCACGCAGGGCCTTGAAGCCTGGGCCGCAATGCGCGCGCGGATGGCCGACGCCGGGCTTCACGCGCAATTGTGGGCGGACGGCGACACTTGCGCGGAGTTGGCCCATGGCGCTGCGGCGCGCGGAGAGACACTGGTTCTCGACCATCTGGCCGGGCTCGACCCCGGCGACCGCCCGGGATCGGCGCGGTTCGACCGGCTCGCCGAGGCGCTGGCGAGCGGCTTCGTGTGGATCAAGCTCACCTGGTTTCGCCGTTCGCGCCTCGCCGGGGACTATTCCGATATGGAAGCCACAGTCCGCGCGCTGGCGGAATGCGCGCCGGAACGGGTCCTGTGGGGCTCCGACTGGCCGTTCGTTCGTGTCGACACCCCGCCCGATCCTGCAATGCTGATTGGACAACTCCATTCCTGGCTCGGGAGCGAAGGCTTCGCCCGCTGCCTGGTGACCAACCCCGCGTCTTTGCTCGGGCGCGCTTGACGGTTTGATTGTTCGTATTTAAAACCTATTTTTATGGATGTTATCCGCAAATGATTGACGAGAATCTTGTCCAGGAGGTTTCGGAATCACTCTACTCTGCCGCCTTGCGGAGAGTGCCGCCCGACACCGTGCGCGCGCTCGAAGCGGCGCGCGAGCAGGAAGAACTGGAAAGCGCAAGGGCCACGCTGGGCCTGATGCTCCGCAGCGCCCGTCTTGCGGAAAGCAAAGACAGCTTCGTCTGTTCGGACAGCGGCGTTCCGACCTATCTGGTCGAGATCGGCGGCTCGGCGCGCTGGCAGGGCGATATCAAGGCCGCCATCACCCGCGGGTTCGAGCATCTGGCCGAAACGATTTCGCCGCCGCTGCTCAAGCACGTCAACAACCCGTTGACGAACGAGCGCGGCGGACAAGGCAAGGACATGCCGTCGATCAGCGTCGATCTGATCGGCAACGCCGATTATATCGACATCACGTGCGTGCCCAAGGCGCTCGGCTCAGGCCGCTGGGCCTCGCTGACCACGCTGATCTCGCCGTCGCTCGAGGAAATCGAGGCCTGCGTGATGGACGCGATCATGCAAGCCGGCTCGCAGCATTGCCCGCCGGTGGTCGTCGGGGTCGGCATCGGCGGCAATTTCGACCTGACCGCCAAGCTGGCCAACCGCGCGACCTACCGCGAGATCGGGTCGGTCAATCCGAACCCGGTGCTCGCGGCGATGGAGGAACGGCTCACCGAAGCGGCCAACGCGACCGGGTTCGGGCCGATGGGCGTGGGCGGCGGCACCACCGCGCTGGCGGTGCATATCGATTACGCTTTCGGTCATGGCTACACGCCGGTCGCGGTCTGTTTCAACTGCTGGATCAACCGGCGGGCCAAGGCGCGGCTGTATAGCGACGGCCGGGTCGAGCGGCTGTTCTGATGGCTGTCGTCTATCTTGCCTGCCCGCCTTCGCCGGAGGCGGTTGCCGCTCTGGCAGTCGGCGACCTCGTCTACCTCAGCGGCGAGATCGTCGTCACTGGCGGTCTGCCCGCGCACAAGCGGATCTTCGAATATCTCGACCGCGGCGAGCCGCTGCCGATCGCGATGGAAGGCGTGTTCATCCATTTGCCGCACATGGTCGAGGAGCAGCCCGGGAGCGGCTATCTGATCCATTACGCAAACCCCACCACCAGCCGCCGGTTCGACCAGTGGATGCCGCGGCTGATCCGCGCGTTCGACCTGAAGATCGTCGGCGGTAAGGGCGGCCTCGGGTCCGAAGTGGCCGAAGCCATGGCCGAGGCGGGTTGCGCCTATCTGTCGCTGCTCGGCGGCGGTAGCCCGATCCTGTCCGAAGCGATCAAGGAGGTGCTGCAAGTCGAGTGGAAGGATTTTCCGCCCCATTTCCGCCTGACGCGGCTGCGGGTCGAGAACCTTGGGCCGTTAACCGTCGGCATCGATGCCCGCGGCGTGTCCCGCTACCAGGCACTCGAAGACGACGCGCAGCAACGGCTGCCGGAAATCATGGCGCAGCTCGCTGCCCGGCGCGAAGCGGCGCAGGCGGCCGACGGAACAGGGAACTGAGATGGCCAATACGCGGCCCGTATTCATCGATCCGGCGCGCGACGCCGATTACAAGCGCGGCATCTTCAACGCGATCATCGCCCCCCGGCCGATCGGCTGGATCAGCACGGTCGACGGCGCAGGGCAAGCCAACCTCGCCCCCTTCTCCTATTTCAACATCGTCTCCAACCTGCCGCCGATCCTGATGTTCTCGTGCAATACGCCCGAGGACCGACAGGCCAAGGACACGCTGGCCAACGTCCGGCTGAGCGGCGAATTCGTTTTCAACCTGGTCGGCGCCGACCAGGTTGCGGCGATGAACGACACCTCGACCCCAGTGCCCTACGAAGTCGACGAATTCGAATATTGCGGGATCGAGAAGGCGCCCTGCCGCTTCGTGACCCCGCCGCGCGTTGCGGCTTCGCCCTGCAGCCTCGAATGCAAGGTTCTCGAAACCATCGCCTTCGGTGGCGGAGATCTCGGGCCGCAGACCCATGTGACCTTCGGCCAGGTGGTGGGCATGCATATCGCGCCCGGCTTCCTCCACGAGGACGGCCACTTCGATACGCTCGCCGCGCGCCCGGTGTCGCGACTCGGCGGCGCCGAATATTCGGTGACCGAAGACAGCTTCGTGCTCACCCGCAAGTTCACCCGGGCCAACGAAGCCACTTACTGAAAGTTTTCCCCTCCATGGTCCTTCCGCTCAGACAGCCCGTTCTTCTGGATCTCGTGCCGGACGCCGAAGCCGGCCGCGCGCTCGCACAAACGCAGGCCTTCACGATCGAGCGCCTGACCGGCGACACGGGCAGCAGCTTCGCCTTCGCCTCGCTGACCGAATGCATCCTTCTCCTGCCCGGAATCGGCGCCGCGCTGTCGGGCGATCGCAACGTGCAACTGCCGGGCAAGGCTGCGGTGATCGTCCCGCGCGGCTCCTATTCCCTCGAACTCGCCGGGCCGAGCGAGGTCTATATCCTGTCGACCGACCGGAGCGACCTCGACGGAGCCGGCGCACCGGCTCGCGACGAGCGGGTGCGCACGGTGGGTGCGCCGCGGCGGCGCATTACCGGGGACGGCGAAGTCCACATCCACCCGATCGCCGACATCCCGATCCCGCCCGACAACGGCCGGCTGCGCTTTCTCCGGAGCCAGACGATGAGCATCAACTGGGTCGAGTACGATGGCGTGCGCGATCGCGGCGGGCTGAGCCCGCACGCGCATGCCGATTTCGAGCAGGCCTCGCTCGCGATCGAGGGCGAATTCGTCCATCACCTGCGGACCCCTTGGGGCCGCAACGCGGATCTGTGGCGCGACGATGCCCATGTCACGGCGGGGCCCGCCAGCGTCATCGTGATTCCGCCCGAGATCATCCACACCACCGAAGGTGTCGGCACGGGGCGCCATATTCTGGTCGACGTGTTCGCGCCCCCGCGCGAGGACTTCATTGCGCGCAATTGGGTATTCAATGCGGAGGAATATGCGCTGTCTCTGGAGGACGCCGAAGCGTGAGCGGTGAAAAACCCAGTGCAACGCCGTTTGTGTTAGGTCCGCAGGCCGTTAATGTGTCCCGGCAAGAGGGGACATGAGCACATGAAACAGAAGGTTTCCCAGGCGAACCAGCGATCTGCCGCCGGGCTGCCGGGCGACGGGACGAGGGCAACTGCGGATATCGGCAGCCGGGGCATAACGCGCTACCACCAACTCGCGACCGTATTTCGCCGGCATATCGAAACCGGAACGTGGGAAGTCGGCAGCCAGATTCCGACGGTCGTCGAACTGGCCAATTCCTATTCCGTCGCCCGCGAAACCGTGCGCCAGGCATTGGGCATGTTGGCGGACGATGGCCTGATCCGCCGCCACCGCGCCAAAGGCACCTTTGTGATGGCCGCTCCGCGCGACCAGGTGTGGTGCCAGCTCGAGACCAACTTCTTCGGTCTGCTGCAGGCACGCGAAGGCGCGGAGATCGAGCTTCTTTCCGAAGAGCGCAAGGTCGCGATCAGCGGCAAGGTCGAGTTCGGCACCGTCGATCAGTCGTACCGCAAGCTGCGGCGGCGGCACTGGCGCAACGACCAGCCTTACATGATCGCCGAAGTGTTCATCTCGGAACGATGGGTCAACGCGATTCCGCGCGCGGCCTTCACCAGCAAGACCGCGCTCAAGCTGGTCGCGGACATCGGCGGGCTGACAATCAACGACGTCGAGCAGATCATGACCATCGGCGTGGCCGACATCGCCGCATCCGAAGCGCTGCAGATTCCGCTCAACGCGCCGGTCGCGCAGATCGAGCGTTACGCGATGGACGAGGAAGGAACGCTCGTGCTGTTCGCCCGCAACATCTACCGCGGCGACATCGTGCGGCTCAACATCAAGTCGAAATAAAGTCCCAGGCAAAACCGGGATTCGCAATGGCTTTACTGACCTAAAAACCGGATGTATGGTTTTTTGATCGGGAGCATAGAGAGGATGGGATGGATCGGCCGCAGATAATCGCGTTGGGCCTTGCGATAGCCTCGACGGTCGCCGGCGTGGCCGGACTGGCGGATACCCGCCCGCTGCCTCCTTCGGCGCACCTGGGTGCCCTCGCTTCGCTCGACACCAGCAAAGACGGCCGCATTTCGGAGGCCGAGTGGCTCGCCGCGGGCCGGAGGCCGGCCGCAATGGCCGAGCTCGACAAGAACAAAGACGGCGTCCTGACACCCGACGAGGTGAAGCGCCGCGCAGGCGGGAGGCCAAGCGAATGAATCCGGCAGCACAGGCCAGCGAAACCGCGGCCAGCCCGCCCACGGGCCAGTCCCGGTTTACCGGCAAGCAGCTCTGGGCTTTGATGATCCTCGGCGTTCTGGCCGGCTTCAACATGGTAGATCGCGGTCTGCTCGCGCTCAATCTCGAGGCGATCAAGCTCGAACTCAACGCGTCCGACACGCAGATGAGCATTGCGGCCGGGATCGGCTTCTTCCTGTTCAACGCGCTGGCCGGCATTCCGCTGGCTCGCCTTGCAGACCGCTCCAGCCGCCGAAATATCATCGCAATCGGCTTTGGCTTCTACAGCGCAATCATGGGTGTGATCGGGATGGTGACCAGCTTCGCCGGACTGCTCGCCAGCCGCATTTTGCTCGGCGTGGGTGAAGCTTCCGGCAACGCTCCTTCGAGCGCGATGGTCAACGATCTGGTGCCACCGCGCAACCGCCGCATGGCGCTCGCCGGAATGCGGGTGGGCAGCGCGATCGTCGTGTTCGGGATGATGAGCGGCCTCGGCATCGTGTCCGACACCTATGGCTGGCGCGCATCCTTCTATATTCTCGCCCTGCCGGCCGCGATATTGGTGCCGTTGCTGCTGTTCACCGTGCCCGAACCGGCACGCGAGACCGACGCCAAAGGCAAGCCGATCGGCCCGGTCAGCCTGCGCGACGCCTGGGCTAGGTGGCGCCATTCGCCCGCATTCCTGCTGGTGCTGGGCGGCTTTGCGATGGCCATGGTTACCCTGCAGGCCAACAGCACCTGGGCTGCCGCCTTCCTCGCCCGCGTGCGCGAGCTTTCGCCGGCCGAGATCGGTTTCCTCTCCGGCCTTTCACGCGGTCCGGCGCTGCTGATCGGCTCGCTGCTCGGGGCATGGATCACCGATCGCTTCGCGCGTGCAGACCATCGCTGGCGCTTCTGGGTCCCCGGAGTGATGCTGATGCTCGGCACGCCGATGGAACTGACCTACCTGCTCGCCGACAGCTATTGGGTCTGGATGCCGGCCTACCTGCTCACCGGGATCCTGATCATGGGTTCGCAGGCTTCGGTGGTCGCAATCTGCATGGACGTTTCGGGCGTGGGCCTGCGTGCCACCGGGCTCGCCTTCGCGCTCTTGCTGAGCAACCTGATAGCCGACCTGATCGGCCCGACGATCATCGGGATCATGAACGACACGATCTTCGTCAGCCATGGCACGCATGCCCTGCGCTATTCAATGGGGATCGTCTCCTGCGCGGCCGCGCTGGGCGGCCTGATGATCGTGATCGCTGCGCGGTTCGAAACCGAGCGCACCCGCTCGGGATAAAGCCCGCCCGGAATACGCAGCCGCAACAGCAACCGCGCTGGTGCGTGCAGCCGGGCGCGTAAGGAGGATTATCCGTGGTCGATAAGTCGGTAGACTCGGTGAGCGAAGCGGTGGCGGACATCGCAGACGGCTCGTCGGTGATGATCGGCGGCTTCGGCACGGCAGGGATGCCCGACGAGCTGATCGAGGCGTTGATCGAGCACGGCGCGGGCAACCTCACCATTATCAGCAACAATGCCGGCAATGGCGAGACCGGGGTTGCCGCGCTGATCAAGGCGGGCCGCGTTCGCAAGATCGTATGCTCGTTTCCACGCCAAGCGGATTCGCATCATTTCGATGCCCGCTACCGGGCCGACGAAATCGAGCTGGAGCTGGTTCCGCAGGGAAACCTCGCCGCCCGGATCCAGGCGGCGGGCGCCGGCCTCGGCGGGATATTCACCCCCACCGGCTACGGCACGCTGTTGGCCGAAGGTAAGGAAACCCGGCGCATCGACGGGCGGGACTATGTTCTGGAATATCCGATCCGCGCCGATTTTGCGCTGATCAAAGGCCGCCGCGCGGACCGGTGGGGCAATCTGGTCTACCGCAAGACCGCGCGCAACTTCGGCCCGATCATGGCGATGGCGGCACGCACCGCGATCGCTCAGGTCGAGGAGATCGTACCGCTCGGCTCGCTGGACCCCGAAACGATCGTGACGCCGGGCATCTTCGTGCAGCGCGTAGTCGCCTTCGCGCCGTCGGCCGCGCGCGCAGCCTGAGGGAGGGAGCCGCATGAACCGCCTCGATCGCAAAGCGATGGCCGCCCGGGTGGCGCGCGACATCCCCGAAGGCGCCTACGTCAACCTGGGGATCGGCCTGCCGACCCGGGTGGCCGATTTCCTCCCGCTCGACCGGGAAGTGATCCTGCAGAGCGAAAACGGTCTGCTCGGCATGGGCCCTGCCCCCGCCCCCGGCGAGGAAGACCCGGACCTGATCAACGCCGGCAAGGAGCCGGTCACACTGCTGGCGGGCGGCGCGTTCTTCCACCACGCCGACAGCTTCGCGATGATGCGTGGCGGCCATATCGACATCTGCGTGCTCGGCGCCTTCCAGGTCTCCGTCCATGGCGATCTTGCCAACTGGCACACCGATGCGCCCGGCGCGATCCCCGCAGTCGGCGGGGCGATGGATCTTGCGATCGGCGCCAAGCGCACCTTCGTGATGATGGAGCTGCTGACGCGCGGCGGCGCGAGCAAGCTGGTCGAAAGCTGCAGCTATCCGCTGACCGGCCTTGCCTGCGTGTCGCGCGTCTACACGGACCACGCGGTGTTCGACGTCGGACCGCAAGGAGCTTCGGTGGTCGAAATGATCGACGGGCTGACGTTGGACGCCTTGCAGGATATCGCAGGCGTACCGCTGCGCCTTGCCGTCGGTGCGGGTTGAGGAGGCCGCGGTGAGCGAAGCCTTCATTTGCGACGCCGTGCGCACGCCGATCGGCCGATATGGTGGAAGCCTCGCGAAAGTGCGGGCCGACGACCTTGGCGCGGTGCCGATCCGCGCACTGATGGCGCGCAATCCCGGGCTCGATCCGGCGGCAGTCGAAGAAGTGTTCTACGGCTGCGCCAACCAGTCGGGCGAGGACAACCGCAATGTCGCGCGGATGAGCCTGCTTCTGGCGGGGCTGCCGCCCACGGTGCCGGGCGTAACTGTCAACCGCCTGTGCGCCTCGGGGCTCGAGGCGGTCGGAGCGGCCGCCCGCGCGGTCGCCGCCGGCGAGATGTCGCTGGCGATCGCCGGTGGGGTCGAAAGCATGACCCGCGCGCCATTCGTGATCGGCAAAGCCGACAGCGCCTTCGGCCGTTCGCAAGCGCTGGAAGACACGACGATGGGCTGGCGGTTCATCAATCCGGCACTCGATGCGCTCTACGGGACAGAGGCCATGCCGCGCACCGGCGAAAACGTTGCAGCAGACTACGCCATAGGCCGGGCGGACCAGGACGCATTTGCCTTGCGCAGCCAGGAGCGCGCGATCACGGCGCAGGACAGCGGGTTCCATGGCGAGGAAATCGTCCCGGTGGGCGCGCCGGGCACTCGCCGGGGCGAAACAGTCGAGGTGACGGCGGACGAGCATCCGCGGCGCGGCACGACGATCGATGCGCTGACCGGGCTCAAGCCGCTGTTCGGCCCGCACGGTACCGTCACTGCGGGCAATGCGTCGGGCATCAACGACGGCGCCGCCGCGCTGATAGTCGCCAGCGAAGCGGCGGCGAAAGCGCAGGGACTGACGCCGCGTGCGCGCATCCTCGGGATGGCCTCCGCCGGGGTCGAGCCGCGCGTGATGGGCATCGGCCCGGTTCCCGCGACGCGCAAGCTGCTGGCCCGGCTCGGGCTGAAAATCGGCGATTTCGACGCAATCGAGTTGAACGAGGCCTTCGCCAGCCAGTCGCTAGCGGTCCTGCGCGAATTGGGGCTTGCGGACGATGCGCCGCAGGTCAACCCGAACGGCGGGGCGATCGCGCTGGGCCATCCGCTCGGGATGTCGGGCGCGCGGCTGGCATTGACGCTGGTCCATCAACTCGAGCGCAGCGGCGGCCGGCGAGGGCTCGCGACGCTCTGCGTCGGGGTCGGGATGGGGCTCGCGCTCGCGGTCGAACGGGTCTAGTGCCTCAGTCGCCGGATTGCGAGCCGCCCGCCGCGCGCTTGTCGAGTCCGTTCCGATGGAGAAATTCCGACAAGAGGGCGGCCACCGCGACATTGTTCAGATCGGCGAAGGCGATGTGGGTGTTCCCGTGCAGTCCCCGATCGGGCAGGTGCAACAGTTCCGCGTGGCCGCCCTGGGCGTTGACGATCGCCACCCATTGCTTCGCGGTCTCGTAGGCGCGGGCCCATTGCGGCGCCTTGTCCAGATAGTCACCGTAGACCAGCTGGATCGGCATTCGGGTCAGCTTGTCGAATTCGGCGCGCGGCACCACGACCGGGCCGAACGGGCCGTTTCCAGGGCCGGGTCCCTCGCCTTCGGGAAAGACGAAGCCCGGCGTCTCGTAGGCGACGATGCCGGCCACCTTGTCGGTCTTGAGCGCGGTCAGCATCGCGCGGAAACCGGCGGCGGAGTTGGTCACCAGCACCGATGGCCCGATCCGCTCTAGCGCCTTGGCCGCGGCGTCGGATTCGAGCTGGGCGTTGAACACGGTGTCGAACTCGTCGTACCGCGCGCGCACCGCCTGGTCCCACGCCTCCGGGTCATTCGCAGGGAACTGAACCCCCGGATAAAACTCCATGAATGCCGGCCCGAGCCGCCAGGCGAGGAAGCTTTGTGCGTCGCGGCCGGGCTTAGGGGTAAAGGTGTAGCTGTCGCAGCCATAATTGGCGCGGCCGACGCGGGGGCCGTCCCAGAGATAAACCGGGAAACCGCGTCGCAGGAAGAGGTTCTGGTATCCCTCCCCGCCATCCCAGCGGCGCTGCCA